>NZ_CP053921.1:0-1200000 GCF_013260645.1 Erythrobacter mangrovi
CGGTTCGCGATGAATGCCCTGGCCATGGAAATTCCCTCGCTGCTCGGCTCTCGCTCCAGCGAATTGGGATCGATTGCCGGGCCGTGTCGATCGAAGGCGATTTTGAAGCCTCGGCCTTCGATATCCGGCAAGCCGTAGACGATATCGCCGCCGTTGAAGTCCGCCCACACGGGGAAGCGACCAGCGGCGAAACGGTCATCACCATCCGGGGGGCCGAAATAGAAGACCTCCTGGCGGGTAACAGAGAGCCGCTCTCCCAGCGTGCCGGGGAAGAGATTTCCCAACCACGGGCCGAGTGCATAGACCAGCTTTCGCGCCCTTTGCCCGTCAGGCAATTCGAAGCCGCCGGCCTGCCCGTTTCGGGGTGGTCCGACATGCGCAATCACCGGCTTCAAACCGGCATCCCGCACCGTCGCCTGTACCGCCCTGTTGGCGATGAGGCCGCCCGTGTCTTCCTCGATGAATCCCACCTCATTCGCGTCGAAGCGGATTTGCGGCCAGTTCTTGCCAAGCCAATCGGCATTCCCCGATCGGTGGCTGATCTTCTGTGCTTCCAGCCATGCCAGGCTGCGCTGCATGTATTGGTCGCGCTCGGGCGAAAACCACAGGACGCCGGTCGGGTAGAAGATCGGCGTGCTCTGGCGATCCGACAGTGCTTTCCAGTAACCCAGCGATTCAAGCGCCATCGAAGAATAGAGCGGATCGCCGCCATAGCTCAGGCGAATGACCCGGCTTTCGCCGCCGGACGAACTCCTGACATTCCCCGGGCCATAGGCGTCATAGAGGGCAACCTTCAGGCCACGCTTCCGAAGATGCCAAGCAGTCCAGGAGCCAAAGACGCCTGCGCCGACTACGGCCACGTCCAAAGTCTGTGAACTTGTTGCGCCGACCCGTCCGCTGGCGATCGCCAGGCTGGTCGCGCCGATCGATTTGACAATGTTACGGCGGGTCAGACGCATCGGATAACCTCAGTCGCTCCACGTGTTCTGCGACGTTGATCCTTCCCGACTGCACATGTCAAATTATCGGCAGTTGGTGTGATGTTCGCTTCCCGCCCAACCCGTGACCGTATCGCCGAACGTAGCAACTCCGAGGAGCAGTCGGTCCGCCAACGATCCTATACCTGGCGCGCTCCTTCGCGATTGGCCAACCTTAGTGTAGTAAGTTCTTGGCAGACGCCAGAGTTGGGCCGGAGGGCATACATGGCACTGATCGAGGACTTCGTTGCCGGCAGGACGCCACCAGAACTTTATCAGGCTTACCTCACTCCATTGTTCGAGACTTGGAGCGATGCATTGATTGAGGCTTCACCGCCGCATGGTCGTGTACTCGATCTGGCTTGTGGCACGGGTATTGTGACGCGAAGGATTGCCGCGGAAGCAAAGGTAGACAGTGTCGTCGGAATCGACATCGCTCAACCAATGATAGAGGCCGCGATGGCGGCTACGACTGGTGAGATGCCGGTAAAGTATCTGATAGCGAGCGCGGATCAGATTGATTTTCCGGACAATTCCTTTCAGTCGGCGTTCTGCCAACAGGGCCTGCAGTTTTTTCCTGATAAGGTTGCCGCCTTGAACGAAACCGAGCGGCTTCTCGCACCAGGCGCAAGTGCGGTATTTGCTGTTTGGACTTCGGGCAGCAATGGAAATCCAGTGTTTGGGGCTTTCGAAGACATCGTAGCCGAAGAGCTGGGAGCTGACTTGGTGCCGTTCGGACCATTCTCGCTTGGCTCACAACGCGAGATTGAACAGTTTGTCGAGAGTTCGAAGCTGGGCTTGATTGCGCTGGCAAAGGAAGAGCGCGTTGTGCGCCTTCCTGACCCGAAGACCCTGGTGCTGTTCGATTTGATGTTCCTAGGCCGCCCTGCAGCTGATGGAACTATGCACCCCTTATTCGATCCCGCGGACAGCTCCAAGGACGAACAGATCGCAAGGATCATATCGAAACTCGCTTCGGCAACTGCGCAGTTCCTGCAACCTGGCGGCGATCTTCTAGCGCCTAGCTCAGCGCATATCATCGTCCTTGGAAAGGATTGACGTGCGAACGTGCACCCAGAGCTCGACCTGAAATGTCCGCATTCCACCCAATTCAGGACGGTTTTGTAGATCGTCACTAAGAGCCCGGGGTGGCCCGCACGCTTTCGCCCGGCTACCTTGCAGGCCGCTCGCCAGATGCGATCGACCTAGGCGCCGAGAAGCTGCTCATCTATGCCGCAGCTATAGCCGCCTGCCCGAACTCGAATGGGTGGTGCGGCATGGCCTTGCCGAAGCGGTGGCCATGCGGACGGGCAGCACGCGTGGACTGTTGACTGCGGCCATAGCCGGGGCGGGCATGCAATGCTGCCCATACCGTTCGCAGCGCTGGAACCCGACCTGATCGAAATTGCGTCGCCCTTCGCGATTCCCTCGCGGCAGCCATGGCTGCTCGTTCATCACGACCTGCGGCGGCTGCCCTCGATCAAGCTCGTACAGAAGTGGATCGTGTCCACCTTCGCGAGGCTTTGATGGAAGCGGCGTTGGGCCAGACTGGTAAGCAACTATCCAATCGAGGCCCGGAATAACCTAAGCTCAGGGTCCTATATGCGGTTCATGTCCAATTGGCTAGAATCGCCTCGCCAGACCGCATTGAACGCCCGCTCGGATGCCTTCTTTTCAAGGCGATTTCCGAGCTTTGCTTCCGTTTGGGTGAGACCATAGAGCGCGAGGGCGCTATTCGGAGCGTCGAATAGCGCCGCACGGAATGCACGCTTCGCTTCGCTATATTTCCCAGCTTTGAAGTATGCCGCCCCGAGCGACTGGTTGACCGGATAATACCAGAAAGGCGGTTCGTTGTAGGGGATCTTCTTCTGCATCTCCGCTGCCTGCGAAAAATGCGCGATTGCCTGAGTGTACTTCGACTGCGCCAGCGCCTTTCTGCCCTTTGCGACCTCGATCGCCAGGTTGATGATCAAAGGCGCTGGAAAGCCATTTGCCTCCATCTGCTTCACACCGGGCGAGCTGACCAGTCGCTCCATGTCTCCGACTTCGGCCTCGAAATCCCCGATCCCCGGCTTGATGGCGATGGCGACGGCGCGGGCGTAGTGGCGCATGGCCTCGACGTAATCGAGAGGGTGGGCCTTGCTCGTCAGAGCAAGCGTCGCTTCCGGAGATGCGTACTGGGCGTAAGCGAAATAGGGTGCAGCATAGATCGCCTGGACCCAGTAGAGATCCCTGCCCGTCTCCACGTCGATGACTCTCTCGAGCTTCGCCGTCTGGTTCACGACCGTCGGGAGGTCTCCCATCGCTTGGGCCGAGGTCAGCAGGAAATGCACGTTGTGCGGGTAATAGCCATACCGGACCAGGCCATCGTCGCCCACTTCACGCAGGTAATCCTCGTCTGCCGCAACCGCCTGGATATTGGCTTCTATCGAGTCCGCATATCGCCCCAGCCGGAAATAGATGTGCGCGGGCATATGCACGAGGTGGGCCAGCGCTTTCGGCCCATCAGCGCGTAACCTGTCCGCGGCCGCTTCCGCCTTCTTCGGATCGGGGAGCTCGAGAAGGTGGATATACAGGTGCGATGCCTGCGGATGTGTTGGATTACGATCCATCACTTTTTCGATCAGCCCAACCGCCTCCGCAATGAACGGCACAGGCTGCCCTTCGTCCGTCCAATAGTTCCACGGACTGGTATTCATGGCGGATTCGGCGGCAAGCACTGCCAGGTCGTCGCTCTCTGGATAGTTTCCAGAGATCCGGAGCATTGCCTGCGCATAGGAGCGATCGAGCGCACCGCGATCTGCATCCGGAGCATCAGAGTATCGCACCGTTTGCGCGTCAATCAGTGCCTTCACGAAGGGGTTGGCATCGGCCGACAGCCGGCGCGCCTCTGCGAGAGCCGCAAGTGCCGACCTGTTTTGCTTGCCATCCATCGCCGCATTGATGTTGGGGCCGCTGGCCATGGCCTCGCCCCACCAGCACTCAGCACAATCCGGATCGATCTCTTGCGCGCGCTTGAAGGAACGGATCGCCGCTTGGTGGTTGAAACCATAGGCGAAGGCCAACCCCTGATCGAAGTATCGGCGCGCCTGCGGGTCCATACCCGACAAAGGGAGGTCTGAAGTCGCAATTCCCGAGTAGAGGCCGATCGCCCCAGTGCCGAAGCCCTGACTGTCAGCCACCGCCTGGGCCAATTGAAGGCGCGCGTTGAACACGGCATCCGATCCGTTGAAGCCCCTGCAGGCCTTGCGCCCGGGCAGCGTGGGATCAAGCGCCGCAAATGCTGCTGGCGATAGAACCGTCTCAGCGACTGTCGCCGATGCACCCCCACAGGCGAGCGTCCCGAGAAGAACCGCGAAAAGTCTGGATTGGCTTCTCATGTCGACATCCTTGCAAACTAGAATGCGACCAGAAGTTAAACAGTACCAATCTTCGGCTTTCGACTCCAGCCTATTCAGAGACTCAGTACCTCTCCCCAGCTTCGCAATCTTGCACCCTCGCCCCACCTTCGCTAACCCGCTCGCGTCATCTGGGGAGTAGCCCGCCGTTTCGGCGGTTCCCTCGCGTCAACATACTCGGCCGAGAGGTCGTGGCGCAGGGGCGCGGTTCTTCCGCCCGGGCAAGACCAATGACACCTGACTTTCGTCCGGCCGGGCGGAAGGTCGGGTGTCGTTGCAGTCGCAAGCCCGGCCCGGAGATAGTTGATGGAAACCCTGCTCACCTCCACCGCCGTGGTCGCCCTCGCCGAAATCGGCGACAAGACCATGCTGCTGGCGATCGTGCTGGCGACCCGCTTTCGCAAACCCATGCCGATTGTGCTCGGTATTCTGGTGGCGACCCTCGCCAACCATGCCATTGCGGCATTCCTTGGCCAGTCGATAGCCGGAATCATGCAGGGCCCGTGGTTCCGCTATGCGGTGGGTGCGAGCTTCGTGGCCATGGCGGTGTGGACCTTGGTGCCCGACAAACTGGATGAGGACGAGGAGCCTGCGACACCGCGGTTCGGCGCCTTTCTGACAACTGTGGTCGCCTTCTTCCTCGTCGAGATCGGCGACAAGACGCAGATCGCCACCATCGCGCTGGGCGCGCAGTTCGAAAGCGTGTTGCTGGTCACGACGGGTACCACGTTGGGAATGATGCTGGCCAATGTCCCTGCGGTCTACTTCGGCAGTGCAATCGTCGAGCGGGTGTCGCTCAAGGCCGTGCGGATTGTCGCCGCGCTTTTGTTCTTCGCTATCGGGGCCTGGGTGATCGCCGATGCAGCGGGTTGCGTTCAGTAAAATTGCATTCAACATTAACAAAAGGCCATCCAGACGGTTCAGTTACGGGTCAGGCGAAGGTGATACACATTGCGATATCGACAATGCGCCGCAGGTGGTGGAGCGGCATTTACAGCCACGAGGAACTCGCTCCATGTCCATGAGCAAACTGATGAAGGGATCGGCCCTGGGGGTGCTCGCCGCCACCATGGCAATGACCGCTATTCCAGTCGAAGCGCAGGCACAGGATCGCCGCCAGACCCGCTTTGAGCGCGTCTCGGGCGATCAGCCACGGGCGCGGCAGGAACGTCGTACCGAAGCGCGCCAGGAACGCAGCGAGCAACGCCAGCAGGCGGCTCCCGCGCGTGCTGAGCGCCGCCAGCAACAGGCTGACAGCTCGCGCCAAGTGTCACGCGACTCGCAGCGGCGCGATGGGGAGCGTAGCGGACGCGACTGGAACCGTTCGGACCGCCGCGCCGAAGTGGCGCAGGAACGCAGCGGGCAGGATTGGAACCGCCGCGATCGGAGCCAGGAGCACCGCCAGGTCGAGACCCGGCGTGATCAGCGCAATCGCACCTACGCAGGCGACCGGAACCGCACCTATACCGATGCTCGCCGCGATGCGTATCGCGATGGCCGAAGGGATGAAGCGCGCCGCGACCGCTCCGAAGATCGCACCATCCGCCGCGACGCCTATCGCGATGGTCGGCGTGACGAAGCGCGGCGGGACCGCCGCGAGGACCGCAGCATTCGCCGCGACGGATATCGGGACGGCTATCGCGATGCCAACCGCCGCGCGCGTTACCATGATGGGCGCCGCTGGCATGACTACAACCGTTGGGATCACCGCCATTGGCGCGATGATCGCCGCTACAACTGGTACAGTTATCGCAGCCACAACCGCGACCTGTATCGGCTCGACCGCTACTACTCGCCCTATCGCAGCCATCGCTACAGCCGCCTGAGCATCGGGTTCCACCTTGGCAACCTGTTCTTCAGCAGCCGTTACTGGATCAGCGACCCGTGGCGCTATCGCCTGCCCGCGGTCTACGGCCCCTATCGCTGGGTGCGCTATTATGACGATGTGCTGCTGGTCGATATTTACAGCGGCGAAGTGGTCGACGTGATTTACGACTTCTTCTGGTGAGTTAGCGAACCCCCGCCGATCGTTCGGCGGGGGTTCCTGCTTTCCGGCCTCAGGCCTTACCGAAGGGAAGCATGCGGAAGATTCCGCCGTTCTTGTCAATGAAGGTATGCTTGAGCGCACCGAGGATGTGCAGGCCGATCAGGTAGATGAATATCGATCCGCCGGTTGCATGTGCATCGAAGATCGACTTGCTGAGATCCTTGTTCTCGCCGACCGGAAGCACCGGGATGGTAAACATGCCGAAGAAGTCGACCGGGCGACCGCCATAGGAACTGGCGAGCCAGCCGCCGAGAGGCAGTGCGACTAGCAGGACATAAAAGATCACGTGGACAGTCCGGGCGAGCTTCGCCTCCCAGGCCTTGAGGCCGGATGGCAGCGGCGGGACCGGATGCGACCAGCGCCACAGCAGGCGGCCGACGGTCAGAGCCAGGATCAACATGCCCCAAGCCTTGTGATAGCCGAACACGACCAGCTTATCCGCTCCTTCCAGGTGCTCAGCCGTTTCGGCGATGCGCCAGTTCATGATCACCAGGATCGCGATCAGCCAGTGGAAGATCATCGCCCCCGTCGAATAGCGGCGTGCGGCAGTGTCGGTCATAGTCCTCTCCCCTGAAGTGTGGTTGACGCAGACTAGCGCCTCGGCCTGCTACGACAAGCCGGATACTTGATGCGAGGCGGCAGCTTGCTAACAGGACCTCCATGACTCGGATCGCAAGCATTCCCGACAAGGACGCGCTCAGGCGCATGGGTTCGCAGGTGCGCCAGCGCCTGGAAAGCGACCCCCAGATTTACAAGGTACCAACCGACAGGGCCGAAATCTTCGCGGTCGGCAATTTCCTGTCGCCCGACGAATGCCAGCGCCTCATCGCCATGATCGACGCGGTTGCGCGGCCGAGCGAGCTGCACGAGACCGCCTATGTCGCGAAGTTTCGTACTTCCTATTCGGGCAATTTCGATCCCTACGATCCCTTTGTGAAAATGGTCTCGCGGCGGATCGACGACCTGCTCGGGATCAATCCCGAATGCGGTGAACGGATCCAGGGACAGCGCTACCTGCCGGGGCAGGAGTTCAAGCCGCACAACGACTGGTTCTACACCGACCAGGAATACTGGAAGATGGAGCGCAAGCGCGGCGGCCAGCGCTGCTGGACGGCGATGGCCTTCCTCAACGAGGTCGAAGAAGGCGGGCACACCCACTTCGTCGAAGTGGGCGCCTCGATCGAGCCTAAACCGGGCGTCCTGTTGGTATGGAACAATGCCACTCCCGAGGGGGTCCCCAACGAAGGCACGCTGCATGCAGGCACGCCAGTGATCAAGGGCAGCAAATACGTGCTGACCAAGTGGTACCGCACGCGCAAGCACAGCTGACGCGTCAGTCGGCGTCGCCCAACAGCCGTTCCTCGACCTCATTCGCCGTTCGCAAGGCGATGCGTGTCAGGCGATCGACCTTGCGCGACAGGCGCAGGATTTCGAGCTGGGTGCGCAGGTTGACCTCGTAATCGTGTCGCGCCGCGATCCGATCCTTTGCCGCCTGGCGGTTCTGGCTCATCATGATGATCGGCGCCTGGATAGCCGCCAGCATCGACAGGATCAGGTTGAGGAAGATGAAGGGATAGCCATCGAACGGCTTAATCCCCAGCGCTTCCAGCACCTCGCCGTTGATCAGCATCCAGGCGAACAGCACCACGGCAAAGGCGATGATAAAGCCCCAGCTGCCGCCGATCGCGGCCACCCGGTCGGCCATCCGCTCGCCAAAGCTGGCATGCAGCTGCGCCGCTTCCGAGGCGTCGATCCCGATATAGGTCCCCGCAGCGACGCGCGAGAGGACCTCCTGCTCTTCCACGTCGAGCTCATCGAGCGAACGGCCGAGCAGTTCCTCGGCCAGTCGCTCGATCTGCTCGGCGTCTTTCATCGTGCCAGCGCTTCGGCGATCAGCTTGCGGCTGTTCGCGATGCCGTAAAGCGCGATGAAGCTGCCCATACGCGGCCCTTGCGAGGACCCGAGCAACGTTTCGTAGAGTGCCTTGAACCAGTCGCGCAGTTTGTCGAAGCCGAACTCCTCGCGCTTGCCGATCTCATAGACTTCGGTCTGGATGTCCTCGGCACTGGTATCCGCCGCCGCACTCGCCAGGTAGGCGTCAAGCGCACGCAGGGCTGCCGCTTCGTTCGCCGCCGGCGCGCGCTTGTGCAACGTCGGCGCGATGTAGTCGCGAGTATAGGCCACCGCGGTCGCAATCAGCGCCGCGAGCTCGGGCGTTACCTTGCCCGCACCGATGTAGCTTTCGAGATACTCGCGCAAATTCGCCTCGGTCGCCTCGGTGCCGAGCACGCTCGCCAGGTTGAGCAGAAGGCCATAGGTCACCGGCAGGCTATCGCCCGCACCCGGGGCTTCCTCAGCCTCGAACCCGCCGTTGGCGCGCAGGAGATGCCACGCCGGATTGCCCAGCTGCTTGTCGAGTTCCTGCGTCGACAGGGCGCTGCGGAACTGCCAGTAATCGTCGACAGCGCGCGGGATCACGCCCACGTGGAGCTGCTTGGCGCTCTTGGGGTTGGGGAAGATGTAGAAACCCAGGCTCTCTTCCGAGCCATAGGTCAGCCATTCCTCGATCGTAAGGCCATTGCCCTTGGACTTGGAGATCTTCTCGCCCTTCTCGTCGAGGAAGAGCTCATAGATCAGGCCTTCGGGCTTCCGCCCGCCGAGCACCTGCACGATCCGGCCCGACTGGGTCACGCTATCGGTCAGGTCCTTGCCGCACATTTCGTAATCGACGCCGAGCGCGTACCAGCGCATCGCCCAGTCGACCTTCCATTGCAGCTTCGACATGCCGCCCAGCGCCGATTGCTCGATCACGCTGCCGTCTTCGTCGGTGAAGCGGACGATCCCGGCCTCTGCATCGACCACCTCGACCGGCACTTGCAGCACTTTCCCGCTGGTTGGGGAAACCGGAAGAACCGGCGAATAGGTCTTGCGCCGTTCCTCGCGCAGCGTGGGCAGCATGATGTCGAGGATCGCCTGGTTCCTGCGCAGCACCTGGCGCAGCGCCTCGTCGAAGGCGCCCGAATTGTACTCGTCGCTCGACGAGACGAACTCATATTCGAAACCGAAGCGATCGAGGAAGTCGCGCAGTCGGGCATTGTTGTGGTGCGCGAAGCTTTCATGCGTGCCGAACGGATCGGGGATGCGCGTCAGCGGCTTCCCGAGGTTAGCCTCCAGCACCGCCTTGTTCTCGATATTGTCGGGGACCTTGCGCAAGCCGTCCATGTCGTCGGAGAAGGCGACGAGCCGCGTCTTGCCGTCTTCGGGCTTCGCCCCGATCAGCGCCTCGAAAGCGCGACGGACCAGCGTGGTGCGCAGGACTTCCTGGAAGGTGCCGATATGCGGCAGGCCCGAGGGACCGTATCCCGTCTCGAACAGGACCGGCGACCCATCCGGCTTCACGCCGTCAGGATAGCGTTTGAGAAGCTTCTGCGCCTCCTGGAACGGCCAGGCCTTGGATACGCGTGCAGCTTCGATCAAATCAGTCATGCTCATGCGGAGTGCCTTTGCCGCAAGACCGCGCTTTCGCAAGTGCGAAGTGTTGGACCGATGTTGGAACTGTGCCCGAAGAACCCGACTCGATGGAACACTTGGAACACGGTCCTGGCGATTAATCTGCCGATCCCCATCCGGGCTTCAATCCAAGAGCGTGCGGGCGTGGATCTGGAGATATGCATGACGCGAATTCTAAGGGACCCAGATGCTGTAGGACAGGATCCCGCCGGCAATTTGCGACCTGGCCAAAAATTGTGCTTGACCCTGACATGATGTAAAGGTGCATTTCACACATCGGCAAAGGAGAAAGCCGATGAATTCGCATCATCACCACGATCATAGCGGGTGCCACCATGGGCATGCCCCGGCACAGCATGAAGCCAAAGCGGTCGATCCGGTCTGCGGCATGACCGTCGATCCCGATACCACCCCCCATCGCACACAGCACGCGGGGCAGGACTATCATTTCTGCAGCGCATCCTGCCTGACGAAGTTCAAGGCCGATCCGGTCCGCTGGCTCGAACCCCGGGCCGATGTGACAGTGGATGCGGTGCCTGAAGGCACCATTTGGACCTGCCCCATGCATCCAGAGATTCGGCAGGATCACCCCGGCGCCTGTCCCATCTGCGGGATGGCGCTAGAGCCGGAGATCGCCACTGCAGATACCGGCCCCAGCGAAGAACTGCTGGACATGACACGACGGTTCTGGATCGGTCTGGTCCTGGCCCTGCCAGTCTTTGTCCTGGAGATGGGCAGCCATCTGTTCCCAGCGCTGCATCAGCTGGTGCCGATGGACCGTTCGGCATGGCTGCAGTTCGCACTCGCCACGCCGGTGGTACTGTGGGCTGGTTGGCCATTCTTCGAGCGCGGCTGGGCATCACTGGTCAGCCGACACCTCAACATGTTCACGCTGATCGCGATGGGAACCGGAATTGCGTGGCTCTACAGCGTCGTTGCGCTGATGGCCCCGAACGCCTTCCCGGAAACCTTCAGGGGACCGGGCGGAATGGTCCCGGTCTATTTCGAAGCCGCATCGGTCATCGTGGTCCTGGTCCTGCTGGGGCAGGTGCTCGAACTACGCGCCCGCGAACGCACCTCCGGCGCGATCAAGGCGCTGCTTGGCCTCACTCCCAAGACGGCCCATCGCCTTGGCGATGATGGGTCTGAAGCCGAAGTGCCGCTGGAAGACGTCATGGTTGGCGATCTCCTGCGCGTTCGGCCGGGCGAAAAGGTTCCCGTCGACGGCAAGGTTGAGGAAGGGCGTTCGACCCTTGATGAGGCGTTGGTCACCGGCGAATCCATGCCGCTGTCCAAGGAAGTGGGTGACCATGTCATTGGCGGAACGATCAATCAGACCGGTTCGCTGATCATCCGGGCTGAAGCGGTCGGCCGCGATACGATGCTGTCCCGCATCGTGCAGATGGTGGCGGAGGCGCAGCGTTCGCGCGCGCCCATCCAGCGCCTGGCGGACCAGGTGGCTGGCTGGTTCGTGCCGGTGGTCCTGGCAATCGCGATCGCGGCATTCGCCGCATGGTCGATCTGGGGACCGGAACCCCGCTTTACTTACGGCCTCGTTGCTGCAGTGGCGGTCCTGATTATCGCTTGCCCCTGCGCATTGGGACTGGCCACGCCCATGTCGATCATGGTCGGCGTCGGTCGTGGGGCCTCGCTTGGCGTGCTGATCAAGGACGCGGCCGCACTGGAGCGACTGGAAAAGGTCGACACGCTGGTGGTCGACAAGACGGGCACGCTCACCGAAGGCAAGCCGGCGCTCACGCGCATCGTCCCCGCATCCGAATGGGAAGAGAACGATCTGCTTCGGCTGGCAGCAGCGGTTGAACGGGCTTCGGAGCATCCTCTGGCGAAGGCGATCGTCGATGGCGCGCTCGATCGCGAGATCGACATCCCGAGTGTCTCCGATTTCGACGCCCCAACGGGCAAGGGAACTTCGGGTACTGTCGAAGGTCGCAATGTGGCCTTGGGCAATGCCCGCTTCATGCGCGAGATAGGCGTTTCGATCGAATCGATGGAGATGGCCGCTGAGGATCTCCGTGCCGACGGCGCAACGGCCATCTTCGTGGCCGTCGATGGCAAGGTCACTGGCGTCCTGGCGGTTGCCGACCCGATCAAGTCGAGCACTCCCGCAGCGCTCGCGCCGCTCAAGAAAGCGGGCATCAGGATCGTCATGATGACGGGCGACAATCGCACGACTGCGGAAGCAGTCGCTCGGCGCCTCGACATTGCCGAGGTCGATGCCGACGTCCTGCCCGATCGAAAGGGCGAGGTCGTTGCCAGGCTGCGCAGTGAAGGGAAGGTTGTGGCCATGGCCGGGGACGGCGTGAACGACGCCCCTGCGCTGGCAGCAGCGGACGTTGGGATTGCCATGGGGTCGGGGACCGACGTGGCCATGGAAAGCGCCGGCGTGACCTTGCTGAAGGGCGATCTCAACGGGATCGTTGCCGCCATCGCGCTGAGCCGCAAGACGATGCAGAACATTCGCCAGAACCTGTTCTTCGCATTCTTCTACAATGCGCTCGGCGTGCCCGTGGCGGCCGGTGTCCTGTACCCGGCCTTCGGTATCCTGCTCTCACCGATCATCGCTGCAGCGGCCATGTCGCTCTCATCGGTCAGCGTCGTCGGCAATGCGCTTCGCCTCAACCGGGTGAAGCTATGAACATCGGGAAGGCATCCCGTGCCAGTGGCGTATCCGAGCGGATGATCCGCCATTACGAAGCCATCGGACTGATCCCGCCGCCAGTGCGGCGGGATTCAGGCTATCGCGATTATTCCGATGCCGATGTCCAGCGTCTGCGGTTTGCCGCCAATGCCCGCGACCTGGGGTTTCCCATCGAGGAAATCCGCGAGCTGCTGAGCCTGTGGGGCAACGACCAACGCACAAGCGCAGATGTCAAAGCCCTGGCGCTTGCGAGAGCGGATGAACTGGGACAGAAATCCGCCGCACTCGCTGCGATGCGAAACGCCCTGCTCGACCTTGCCAGCAAGTGCCAGGGCGGTAGCCGCCCCGACTGTCCGATCATCGAAAAGATCTCCGAACAGAAGCCATCGTAATTGCCGGGGATGGCTTCGACAAAGACGCGAACGTCGATTCCACCCATGTTTACTTTGCGTTCCTGCGCTCGCATGGTTGCCGCGTGAGCGCCCCCCTGCCCCTCCCCTCGTTGCACGCCAGCCACGCCGGAACATGGCTGCGCGATGCCAATGGCGGCACGCGCGGATGCTCGAAGGGCGAAGCGGTCATGGCGGCAGCGGACACTCCGCTGCTGATGATGAATGCCCCGCTGGTGGCGAGCCGGCTGGGCTATCCGGACCTTTCGGGCCTCGACCTGCTCGAACTGTTCGCCTTCGTCCATCCGTCGAAATTCTGCGTGCCGACGCCCAAGGGACTCGCTCATGCGCTGGGACTGGAGGAACCGGCGGACGATGCCGCAGTGCCGCTGCTACTACAGCAGGCTGCGGGCGCGCTGATCGCGATTTGCGAGAGCGCGGCATGGGAACAGCGCGAGGGCGCGTGGTCGGTGCTGCAATCACTGGCGCGGCTGCGCTGGCCCTGGGCGGGCGTGCTGGCACCCCATATTCGCAAGCCGGAAACGGCCGAAAAATGGCTCTTTTCGAAGCTGCCCGAATGGGAGGAAGCGCCCGACAGGCCTCAGCCGCAACAGGTGCTGATCGAGGAAGCCGAGATCGAAGGTCAGCTCGAGCGGCTGACTGGTGAAGGGGCCGAACGGCGCGAAGGGCAGCGCGATTTCTCGCAGACAGCCGGCAGCGTCTTCGCCCCGCGCGATCGCGAGCGACGCCCGCATATCCTGTTGGCACAGGCCGGTACAGGCATCGGCAAGACGCTCGGCTACCTCGCCCCCGCCTCGCTGTGGGCGCGGCTGTCGGGGGGCACGGTGTGGGTCTCGACCTATACCAAGAACCTCCAACGCCAGCTGCGACGCGAGAGTACGCGGGCCTGGCCGGCCGCCCGTCCCGACGGCTCGCAGCCCGTGGTGGTGCGCAAGGGGCGCGAGAACTACCTCTGCCTGCTCAATCTCGAAGACGCACTGCAAGGCGGTTTTGCCGGGCGGCCCGCGATCATGGCGCAGCTGGTGGCGCGCTGGGCAGCCTATTCGCAGGACGGCGACATGATCGGCGGCGACCTGCCCGGGTGGCTGGGCACGTTATTCCGCAAGCGCGGGATCGCGGCACTGACCGACCAGCGCGGCGAATGCGTCTACGCCGGGTGCCCGCATTACCGGAAATGCTTCATCGAACGCAGTGCCCGCGCCGCCGCGCAGGCCGACCTGGTCATCGCCAACCACGCGCTGGTGATGGTGAACGCCGCGCGCGGGCGCGACGCCGCCAATCGCCCCACCCGCATCGTGTTCGACGAGGGGCACCACGTCTTCGATGCCGCCGACTCCACCTTTTCCGCCGCGCTGAGCGGGGCCGAGGCGATCGAGCTGCGCCGCTGGATCATCGGCCCGGAAAAGACCAGCCGCGGCCGGCGCCGAGGCCTCGCTGCCCGGCTTGCCGATATCGCGAGCTATGATGATGCGGGTGGCGAGGCGGTCGAGGCCGCGGTCGAGGCTGCACAGGCCCTCCCCTCCGAAGGCTGGCTCGGCCGGATCGGCGAAGGCGTGCCGCTCGGCCCGCTCGAAGCGCTGCTCGCACAGGTACGCGCCGTCACCTACGCACGCGACGAAAGCGGTCAGGAAGCCGGCTATGGCATCGAGACCGAAACGTCGCAGCTACCCGGCGAACTGGTCGAGGCCGCAACCATCGCCGCCGAAGCCCTGGCCGAAATCCGCAAGCCCCTGCTCAAACTTGGCGGGCGGCTCGAGGCGGTGCTCGAGGATGCACCCGACTGGCTCGACAGCCAGGGTCGTGCACGGATTGAGGGCGCTCGCCACTCGCTGGCATGGCGCATCGACCTGATCGCCGCGTGGGAGGCGCTGCTCGGCCGGCTTGGCGGGCCCGCCGATCCCGAGTTCGTCGACTGGCTGGCGGTCGATCGCAACGACGCGCGCGAATTCGACGTGGGCCTCCATCGGCATTGGCTCGACCCGATGAAGCCCTTCGCCAAGACCGTGCTCGAACCGGCCCATGGAGTGCTGCTGACCAGCGCTACCTTGACCGACCGCGATGAGGCAGGGCCAGACTGGGCGCATGCGATCGCCAAGAGCGGCGCATTGCACCTCGACCTGAAACCCAGGACCACGCAAGCGGATAGTCCGTTCGATTACGCGGCACGGGCTGAAGTGCTGATCGTCACCGATATCCGCAAGGGCGATATCCCCGCCCTCGCCGGCGCCTATGCGCGGCTGATCGAGGCGAGCGACGGCGGTGTGCTGGGCCTGTTCACCGCGATCCGGCGGATGCGCGCGGTCTATGGCCGCATTGCCGATCGGCTCGCGCGCAATGGCCTGCCGCTCTACGCACAGCATGTCGACCCGATCGACACCGGCACGCTGACCGACATCTTCCGCGACGATCCGCGTGCCAGCCTGCTGGGCACGGACGCCCTGCGCGACGGAGTCGATGTTCCCGGGCATTCGCTACGTTGTGTGGTGATGGAAAGCGTGCCCTGGCCACGCCCGACCATCCTCCACCGCGCACGTCGCGCCGCTGCCGCCGAGCAGGAGGGCGGAGCGCAGCGCTATGACGACCGGATCATACGGGCCCGGCTGGCCCAGGCATTCGGGCGCCTGATCCGCACACGCGACGATGCGGGCCACTTCGTTGTGCTCTCACCTGCCTTTCCGTCGCGCCTGCTATCCGCCTTCCCACCGGGGACGCCGGTCATACGTGTGACACTCGAAGAGGCTTTACAGCGCGTCGCGCAGGGTGTTGGAAAGGCACAAGCGAACCGCATCCCCGACGAAACGGAGAACCAGCCCTCGTGAAGATTCTCGGCCTGCTGCGCCACGCCAAGTCCGACTGGGGGCATAGTGACAAGCGGGATTTCGACCGCGGCCTGAACGAACGCGGGCATCGCGGGGCACACGTGATCGGCGAGCATATCCGCGACCATGGCATCAAGTGGGACAAGCTCATCGCCAGCCCGGCAGAACGGGTAAAGCTGACGTTGTGCGATGCAGTGCCTTCGCTTGAGCCCGAATGGGACGAACGGCTCTATCTCGCCGGGACCGATACGATCATGGACGTCCTGCGCGAGTCAGGTGGCGACGCGAAGGCAGTGCTCCTGGCGGGCCACAACCCCGGCCTTGGCGACATGCTGTTCGAACTGGTTTCCCCGAAGAACGAGAACGACCTTTACGACGAGGCCAAGGTCAAGTTTCCGACGGCCGCCTATGCGGTGTTCGAACTGGATATCGACGACTGGGCCGACCTGCGCGATGATTGCGGCGTGCTGGTCCACTTCGCCCGCCCGCGGGACCTCGATCCGGAACTCGGGCCGGAGTACTAGCTGTTGACGACCGCTTACGGGCGTCGGGTTATTTCCGTCTGGAATCGGGAGCAAGCACACGCTTAAGCCCGCCGCACTTCGGAAGCGTTCTGCAAGCTCCTAGCGAGTACGACGCTCAATCAGTGCCGAGCGTTTACGCGCGTTTCGTACCATTGAGCGCAGTAATTGCCCCTTGGATCGCGCCTCCCCACCTGGTTGATCCAACAGCTCATCAATCGGAAGCGTTGCGACGGTCTCTTCCGCAGCCATGAAGCCATTCCGCCAATAGTCGTCCATCCGACCGAATTCTTGCATCGAACGAGCCTCAAGTTCTCGGATCAGCCTCGATTGAACGCGGCCAGCAACCCACATCTCAGCGTTTCGACGGTGCTCCGCAAACTCGGCTCCAATCTCCTCAACAATGGCAGGGGTTGCCTCGATCTTTAGTCGGCCCAATAGCCTTCTTGCCGCTAGTCTATCGACCTCCCAACACCGCGACTCACCCATGTCCCAATTCCCCTAAAGCCAACGCCAAATAGTGACACGAATGGTTCAATCGCGACAGCAGACATTTGCCCAGCGACTGTTTTTGGGTCTCAAGCGGACCACCGGCATTCAACCGGACACGCAGCCCGCCGCCCCCCTTTATTGCTGGAGTTGCAGCCAGCCAAGAATGGTACCGTTGGCGCGTCCCCATAAGGCACAGTCAAGCACGGCAGAGACGATGGGGGCCCGGCGTCATACGACGCCGGGCCCCCTCAATCTTGCTGATGCCGTCTGTCAGAACTTCGTGCGGATACCAAGGCGGTAGTTGCGCCCAATGGCGTTCCCGATGAACGGGTTATAGCCGAGTGGCAAGTAGGCCTGCGCCGGTTCTTCGTCGAAGATGTTCAGGACGGCGGCAGTCAGCTGAACGTCCATGCCCTCGATCGGAAGGCTGTAATTCGCCACCAGATCGTGTTGCATGTAGCTGCCGCTGTTCTTGCCGTAATTGCTACCCGCCGGGACACCGGAGATGGCAAAGCATGGATCGCCAGTGCAGCGCTCATCAAACACGCTATCGATGTAATTCACCGAGTAGCGCAGGTTGAGCTCTCCCGTCCTGAGGTTGACGTAGCCATTGCCACGCCATTCAGGGAGTGTGCCCGGATCGCGGAAGTAGTTGCCGAATCCGACCGCATCGTAGGCTGGCGTGACCAGGACATCATTCACAAAGAAATCGTCGGTCTTGTAGTTAAGGGTCCAGGTGGCCGTGGCGCCGATCGAGATCAGGCCGAAGCCCGCCTCGATATCGTAATTCGCGGCGAAATCGAGGCCACGAACCGTCACGTCCGGTCCGTTGACGTACTGGGTCCGGACACGCGCGATATCGAGCCCGGTGGTCACTCCCTGGGTACAGGCGTTGCCCGAGAAGGTAATCAGGTCGACCAGCACGCTGGAGCAATTCACCGGCAAGGTACCGCTCGTCTGGCCATTGCCCACAAAGCTGGCGATCGCGTCGGCCGGTGTGATGACGATCTGGTCCTTGAATTCATAGGTCCAGAAGTCGGTGCTGAAGGTAAGCCCGCCCGTCTCCACGATGAAACCAACG
This sequence comes from Erythrobacter mangrovi, assembly GCF_013260645.1. Classification (NCBI taxonomy): domain Bacteria; kingdom Pseudomonadati; phylum Pseudomonadota; class Alphaproteobacteria; order Sphingomonadales; family Erythrobacteraceae; genus Erythrobacter; species Erythrobacter mangrovi. Next base: position 17,915 of record NZ_CP053921.1, read on the forward strand.
TTGTAGGTCAATGCGGTTTCGGGATCGAGGTTCGGATTGCCGTAAATATCGACCGACTTGTAGTTGCCGCCCGTCGCCGTCAGGCCCTGCAGGGCGGTCACGAAGTTGGGGTCGACGTTGCTGGCCAAGGGCCCGCGGAAGGTCGTGCCGATAGAACCGCGCAGAGTCAGCCAGTCAGTCGCCTCGAAACGAGCTGCAGCCTTCGGATTGATGGTCGAACCGATCGGGCTGCCATAATCCTCGTAGCGGATAGCTGCCGTCAGCTCGAGATTATCGAGAATGGGTAGTTGGACTTCACCGAAGAATGCATAGACGCTCTGGTCGAGAGAGACCGGACGCGTCCCGCCGAGGAAGATGAACGGCCCAACGCCATCCGTCGCAGTACCAACACAGCTCTGATCCCCTTCGATGAAGCAGGGATTGATGTTGAGGTTCGACAGATCATTCAGCGGCCGGCTGATGAAGTTGTTCTTCCGGTACTGCGCGCCCACAGCGAAGTTGACTTCGCCACCGGGCAGTTGGAGCCCGGTGCCGCCAGCGAGCACGATGTCACCAACCCATTGTTCTTCGCGCTGGAAGGTGCCGTTCGGCACCTGGAGCCAGGCGACGAGGTCCGGATCGTTTTCGAAGCCGGGCACGTAGAAGGGATTAGCGATATCCAGCGTGGGGTTGCTCGGTCCGGCCAGCACGAAAGGATTGAACCATTGGCAGCCATTCTGGCCCGCGGTGCTGCCCGTGCAGTTCGGACCCCCGAAGCCGTTCAGCGCCGCCTGCAGACGCGAACCTACGATACCGGGAGCATAGGCGGTGCGTGCCGAGCGCCAGTAGGTCCCGTCGATATTGAGGACGAGATTGTCGCCTACGTCGATTTCAAAGCCGGTTGAAACGCGCCACGCATTGTTCTTGGCAAGGCCTTGCCCCGCCCCACGCTCGGGGTCGCGCGGATTGCCGATGAAGCCGAATGGCCGGTAATAGACATTGGTCACAGCCAAGACAGTACCGTTGGCGCCGCCGGACAGCGGGAGGCCCTTCTGGGTCAGGAACGCCGCAACCGCTGGGTTACTGGGAGAGGTGCTGAAGGCACTGACAAAGCCCGAGCCCTTTGGCCCCTGCGTCGGCGGGAAGGCTGGCGAATAGTTCAGGCTCTCGAGATCGGTCTTGGCCCATAGAGCGCCAGCGTGCCAACGCACTGTGTCCGACAGGTCGGCATCGGCCTGGGCATAGACCTGGTAGCGGTCTTCCTCCTCCGTGATGTTATCGAAGGGGATGTAGGTGAAGCGACAGACCGGCGCGGTGTAGAAACCGCCTAGCTCGTTACAGCCGCTGTCGGGAGCGAAGACCGTGCCGGCACCCGAATAAGTGACTGCGAACAACCCCGGGGTCGCGAGCGCCGAATAACCCGATGCATTCACGTCATAGCTCTGTGACGTGTAATCGCGCTCGGTCGTGGCCAGTTCTGAACGATGCTGCCAACCTGCGCCGACCATCACGTTCAGATCGCCGAAGTTCTTCCCGACCAGTGCACTGACGTTGTAGTTTCCGTCCGAGCCGCTGACGAAGGTGTAGTCGCCCGCGACTTCCACCCCGTCGAAATTGGTGCGTGTAATGAAGTTGGCCACGCCCGCGATTGCATCCGAACCGTATGTGGCCGCAGCGCCGTCCTTGAGTATCTCCACCCGCTGAAGCGCGAAGAGGGGGATCAGGTTGGTGTCGGTAAAGCCGTCACCCGGTGCCTGGATCATGCGCTTGCCGTTCAACAGCACGAGCGTACGGGTCGCGCCAAGGCCACGCAGGTTGATCGATCCGTTGCCCTGGAAACCCTGTGCCGCGACGGAAAACTGGTTGGTATCGCCCAGCACGGAACCCACCGAAGGCAGTTCCTTGATGAGTTCGAGAGGCGAGGAAATCCCCTTGTTCTGGAGCTCTTCCGCCGTAACCACGGCAACCGGAACCGCTGCATCCTCCGGCGTACCGCGAATATACGAACCGGTGACCACGATCCGGGTTTCGTCTGTGCCTTCATCGGACGCCCCGGCTGCCTCTTGCGCAAGCGCAGGGACAGCCGAAATGGCAGCAACAGTAAGTGCACCAAGCGCGCAACTATGGCGTAGACTAAATTTTCTCATGGACCTCTCCCTCTCCGGCTGCGCATTTGCGCATACCGCTCCCATTGAAATTGAAGCTCCATTACACTTTTTTGTCAAGACTCAGGGCCGCAATGCCGTAGCGTCTTTGGCAGGCAACATACCCGTGCTTCGAAAAGCCTTTCAGCTGCAAGCTGCCGATAATGCAGGCGTTCTCACGGTGCCAAGGGATGAGAACTCAATCCCTTGGTCGGTCCACCGCTCATTTGATGGGTAAAAATATAGTCGCATCGGCTCGGAATTCATTGCCGCTGTTCAGGCTGGCGGCGGCCGGAGTATCGACATTCAAGGACAGCCACCGGGCGTCGACAAACAGCCCACGCCGCCCGAAACAGCGCGGAAAAAGGATACTCCGGGCGACCGCAGCTTGCAGGATCCGCCGTTACGATTCGCCCTTTGCTTTCCGCACGACAGAATCCATCTGTGGTCTGGCACTCGCCCACGCCTCATCTCGGCACGGTTTCTCCATCAGAGGGCCGTACAAGGGGAGTGGCGACGGAATGCTGCACATATTGTCGATAGCCCCTTCGACTCTCTTCTCCATCTCTGCTTCGCCAGCAGCGGACTTGAGATCAAGGTCCCCGATAAACACGGTGCGCACGATGACGTCGGGTGACGGATGCAACTTACCAACGACGATGATCGGTGAGCGTTGCTCGGGTGGCTGCGACGACTGAGCGGTCGCGGTTCCGCTGGCCAACAAGGCCAATGCGAGCGGAACGAAGTATGAGGATAGTTTCATACAGCTGCTCCTTCCTGGAACACCGAGCCTACGCATTACTCCAATTCGGTGCGAAGGTAAATCTCCGGAACAGAAGCCAATGAAACTCCCGCCAACTTCCGAACGGTCGACGCGAATGTTGAGGCAGAATACAAGCCGGCATCGCTGATTGGGCTATGGCTGAAATCGATCCACCAGCTGCCCCTCCGCTGTTGCGGGCCGAGACGGAAGTCAACTTGGTTGGATCATGAATTCTCTCGCATCCACCTGCACGAATAGATGGCGCAATCGAGATTTCTCAAATTGTGCTATGCTTGTTTCTTTAATGGAGGAGAGAACAATGAAAATCGATGCCATCAAGCTGGGCCTGGCCAGCGGAATCGTCTTCGCAATCGTCTGGGTTATCTGTAGCCTCTTCGTGTTCGCAATGCCGATGGGCATGTCCCGGTTCGGCGGGCACATGGTCCATGCGGATCTGGCGCACTTTCCCTGGATACTCAGCTGGGCTGGATTTCTCTTTGGACTGATCGCGTGGTCGGTTCTGGCGGGGATTATCGCCTGGGGGATCGCGGCGGTCTACAATCGACTGCTCGGGTAAGCCCCACCACAAGGGCTGGCCGGACGAACCACGAGCGAACGACACTCGGCAACGCTTGAAAGGCGCTTATCGGCTGCTTCTGGGTATCGAATGCCGGGGCAGCATTTTCCGAGATTGGGTGGAAAGCAGTCTTGGGCTGCGATACGCAAAATTCAGGTTATAAGACGAGGACTGAGATTTTGGAGACGGTCAAAATTGTCGGCTTCGCCACCTTGGCTGCCGTCGTTTACGGGATTTTGCACGATCAAGTCACTGCGCATGTTTGCGTCGAGTATTTTACCATTGCTCACCCTCCAATATTCCCGACCGATTCACCGTTTCTACTGGCCATCGGATGGGGATTTATAGCAACTTGGTGGGTTGGCTTGCCGCTCGGAATCCTGCTCGCCGCTACCGCACGCATCGGGCGAAATGGCAAACTTGGGCTCATTCAACTTCGACGACCGATAACACTTCTGATGGCGGTTTCGGGCTGCGCCGCTTTGCTTTCGGGTTTTCTGGGCGCGTCGCTGGTCGCCATGCAGTTAATAGACCTGCCGGGGGATTGGGGCACCGTAATCCCAATTAGCCAGTGGCCTGCCTTTGCCTTTGCAGTATGGGCGCATTCGGCAAGCTACCTTGTGGGCACATTGGGTGGACTGGTGGTGATAGCATCGACCCTAAAGCATCGGCTGGGCTCCTGATCCCGAGCGCTCGCGATCGGATCGCGAACGGACCGCCAAGCCCTCAGCGCAGCACGCGCGGGCCGCTGCCCTTCTCGCCCCATTTGTCGCCGGCGTTGTAGAGCGCGCATTTCTTGAGGCTCAGGCAGCCGCAGCCGATGCAGCCGTCGAGGTCTTCGCGCACTTTCTCCAGTTGCGCGATCTGGGCGTCGATCCGCTGGCGGATCGCGCCGCTGATGCGCTTCCAGTCGCCGGCATTGGGCGTGCGACCCTGCGGCAGGCGTTTCATCGCTTCCTCGATCTCACCCAGCGACAGGCCCAGCCGTTGCGCGATCAGGATGAAGCTCAGGCGGCGGATGTCGCTGCGCGGATAGCGGCGCTGGTTGCCGCCGGTCCGCCAGGGTTCGACCAGCCCCTTGTCCTCGTAATAGCGGATCGCGGAGACGCTGAGCCCGGTTCGCTGGGCCAGTTCACCGATCGAGAGCAGATCGTTCGCTTTCATCGATCACAGCCATAGCAAAATTGACCCTTGACCTCAAGTTAGGTTGAGGTTGCATCTACATCGGCATCGCCAATCCCCCGCTCTCGGATGCGGGACACAAGCAGGAGATGCACAATGCCCAAGGGTCAACTCGAACACGCCAATATCACCGTCACCGATCCCGAACGCAGCGCGAAGCTGTTCGAACAGCTGCTTGGCTGGCACGAACGCTGGCGCGGCCCGTCGCAGCTTGGCGGGTGGACAATCCATGTGGGTGACGAGACCACCTATCTGGCGATCTACACCAACGAAAATGCCAGGGGCGGCTTCGCCAAGGGCGTTCCGCTCAACCATGTCGGCCTGCTGGTCGATGATCTCGACGCAGCCGAAGCAATCGTGGCCGAACACGGGCTCGAACCGTTCAACCATGCCGATTACGAACCCGGCCGCCGGTTCTATTTCTTCGACTGGGACGGGATCGAATTCGAGGTGGTCAGCTATGAATGAGATCATGCCTCGCGAACCGATGTTCGCCGGCCGCAAACAGGACGCCAAGCCAAAGGTCGAGCCCGAAGCCCCACCCTTGGCAACACCCCATTCCCAAACGCAAAAGCTGGTGTATCGTCTCTCCTGACCAAGGGAGATACCATGCACCGATTCCTCATCGCCACCGCCGCATTGGCGCTTGCTGCGCCGCTTTCCGCCGAAACCGTGGCGGTCACCGCCGACCGCATGCTCGACGTCGAAACCGGCAAGTACCTCGCCAATCCGGTGGTGGTGATCGTCGATGGGAAAATCACCAGCGTGACGTCGGGCGGTGCGCTTCCGCAGGGAGCGGAGCACGTCGATCTTGCCGGGCACACATTGCTGCCCGGCCTGATCGATATGCACGTGCACCTTGACGGTCGACCCGAATATGGTGGCTACAGCGGCCTCGAGTTCACGGACAATTTCTCGACGGTGCTCGGGGTGGTCAATGCCGAACGGATGCTGCGCGTCGGCTTCACCACGGTCCGCAACGTCGGCGATTCCAACTACAACGTGAAAGCCCTCGATCAGGCGATCGAAGAAGGCTGGACGCAAGGTCCGCGCATCGTCACCACCAACTATGCGCTGGGCGCGACAGGCGGGCATTGCGACGAAACCTACCTGCCGCCGAGCTTCGAAGCCAGGAGCCCCGGCGTCGCCGATTCCCCCGAGGACTTTCGCGTCCGCGTGCGCGAACAGCGCAAGTACGGTGCGGAAGCGATCAAGGTTTGCGCAACTGGCGGCGTGTTCAGCCGCAACACCGAACCCGGCCAACAGCAGCTGCACGAAGAAGAATTGCGCGCCATCGCCGACGAGGCCCATTTCTGGGGCCTCAAGGTTGCCGCGCATGCGCATGGTGCAGGTGGGATCAAGGCCGCGATCCGCGCCGGCATCGACACGATCGAACATGCCAGCCTGATCGACGACGAGGGAATTCGCTTGGCCAAGGAGCGGGGTGCCTGGCTGAGCATGGACATCTACAACACCGACTATACCCAGCGCACCGGCAAGGCGAATGGCGTGCTGGAGGACAATTTGCGCAAGGATCGCGAGATCGCGCAGATCCAGCGCGACAACTTCCGCAAGGCTCACAAGGCGGGCGTCGGCATGGTCTTTGCCAGCGACGCCGGGGTAATGCCGCACGAGGAAATCGGCGGTCAGTTCGCGGTGATGGTCGAATATGGCATGACCCCGCTCGAGGCGATCCGCGCAGCGACCGTCAATGCCTCAAGGGCGCTTGGGCAGGAAGGTCAGGTCGGCGTAGTCAAGCCCGGTGCCTGGGGCGACCTGATTGCAGTTTCGGGCGATCCTTTGGCAGACGTCAGCGAACTGGCCGACGTCGACGCGGTTGTCAAAGGCGGGATTCTGGTCGACTGACGCGTGCGCCGGCGAAGCCGGCCATGGCGTTCATCGGTACGTCCTCGAACCGCCCCAGCCAGCGGCGCGCCATCTTCGCGAGCGGCATCGGGTTGAGGTAGTGCCGCTTGCACCGCCCGTCGCGTTCGCTCGCCACCAGTTCGGCAGCCTCGAGCACTGCGAGGTGCTTCGCCACCGCCTGGCGGGTCATCGGCAAGTCTTCGGAAAGATCGGATAGCGTCAGCCCGCCTTCCGCACTCAGCCGGTCCAGCAGGAGCCGGCGGGTCGGGTCGGAAAGGGCGACGAAGGTATCCGTCATGCGAACAAGGTTAAGATCGCCTTTCCGAGTCGCTCAAGCTCTGGGACCTAGAGCAAGCCGACTTGTCCACCACCGGACCACGCGTCGCGCGTCCGGTCGAGTGTTAGCTCGCCCAGCCAGGGCCGGCACAAGGCCAAGGCTTGCTGGGGCGTGCCCTGGGTCCAGGTCGCAAGATCGCCATCGGCCAGCAGTACTGGCATCCGGGTGTGGACTTCCGCAGCTGCGCCGACTGCGTCGGTAATTACCATCGAATAGCATTCGCCCCATTCGTCGGAATTGCGCCAGATGCCTGCCACCGCAAACACCTCCGCATCAGGGCGACTAAGCCAGCTGCGCGTCTTGGCGCCCTTCGGCCCTTCGGCTTCGGCCCAGGCGGTGACGGGGATCAGGCAGCGGCGTTCTTTGAAACTATAGCGCCAGAAGAAGCTCGACAGCTTGTCAGTGCGGGTATTGTTGACCGGTTTCGGCTTGAGCGGCTGGCCATCCCTGCCCTTGAGGACGAGTGGGAAGCCCCAGCTCATCTGCCTCAGGCGCCCTTCTGCCACCACCGCCCCGGGATAGCCGGGATAGACCTCGTCACCGAGATTCGCCCCGCTCAACTCGTTCACCGCGTCAAACCACTTCGCGACCTCATCCTTGGCCTTGGTCATGCGGTAGAGGTTGCACATCAGGCCCTGCTCCTACGCGTTGCCCACCACGAAGCACGCCGCCGCAACCAGCGCGCCAGCAAAGCGGTTGGCGCGAAAACGATCGAGCGGATTGGCCGGATCGTCCGGGTCGAGTGTCGCAACTTGCCAGGCAAGGTGGCCGGCCGCGGGAACCAATGCCAGCAGTGCCACCCAGTCCGCCCGGTAGAGCCAGAAGGCCAGCGCCCACAGGCCGACTGCCCCGGCGTAACATAGCGCAACCCCACCCTTCACATGGTTGCCCATCCGTAGGGCAGAGGAACGGATGCCGACCAGCGCATCGTCCTCGCGGTCCTGAAGCGCATAGATCGTGTCATAGCCAACGACCCACAGCGCCGCGCCTAGATACATGGCCGCCAATGCGTCCCAATTATCGGCGCGCAACTCGGCCCACCCGACCAGCAGGCCCCAGGTGAAGACCATGCCAAGCCATGCCTGCGGCCACCAGGTGATACGCTTCATGAAGGGATAGGCCGCGACCAGCGCAACGCTCGCCAGCGCCACACCCTGCGCCAGCAAGCGCAATTGCAGCAGCACGAGCAGCCCGATGAGGCACAAGGCCAGAAGCCAGCCCCAGGCCAGCTTCTTCGACACGCGACCGCTGGCCACCGGCCTTACCGCGGTACGGGCGACCTGCCGGTCGAGGTCGGCATCGACGATGTCATTGTAGACGCAACCGGCGCCGCGCATCGTGATCGATCCGAGCAACAGCCACAGTATCAGTTCGACCTGCCACCCCGCGCCCGCCAGCCAAACGCCCCAGGCACAGGGCCAGAACAGCAGCCACCAGCCGATCGGCCGGTCGAAGCGCGCCAGCTGTGCAAGATCGCGCGGCAGTTGCGGCAGGCGGGCGACTAGCCCGCGGTGCTCGGTGTCGGGGACGATCTCGGGAGTGGCAGCGTTATCGCTCATCGCTTGCTTCCTAACCGCCGAGCCGCCAACAGGAAAGCCATGCCTGCCACCCCTGCCTGGCCACCGAAAAGCGCGCCGCGCCTGTTTGTCGACGCTCCCATCGCCATGGGGACGCCGGTGCAGGTGGAGGGCAACCAGGCCCACTACCTGTCCAAGGTCATGCGCGTCGTCGCCAGTTCGGTGGTTATACTCTGTGACGATGCCACGGGCGAATGGGCGGCCGAAGTCATTGAGGCAGGCAAGCGCCATGTCGTGCTCGACCCGCGCGAGAAGCTGCGCGAGCGCGAGGCGGTGCCCGATTTCTGGCTGTGCCCCGCTCTGCTCAAGAAGGACCGCTTCGACCTGGTGCTGGAAAAGGCGACCGAACTCGGCGTGGCAGCAATCCATCCGGTGATCACGCGCCGCTGCGTCGCCGACAAGCTCAATGCCGAACGGGCCCGCGTGATCGTGACCGAAGCGGCAGAACAGTGCGCACGCACCGCCCTGCCCGCTCTTGCGGAACCGCTGAAGCTCGATCGGTTGCTCGCCGATTGGCCCGCCGAACGCGCACTGTTCTTCGCCGACGAGCTTGGTGGGGCGACCTCCAGCGAGGCCTTCTCCCAGCACAAGGGGCCCGCGGCGCTGCTAGTCGGACCCGAGGGCGGTTTCGACGATGCTGAACGTACCTCGATCCGCGCTCATCCGGCGGCACGGGCCATCTCGCTCGGTCCCCGAATCCTGCGTGGTGAGACCGCCGCGATTGCCGCAACGGCGCTCTGGATGGCTGTTAGCGGAGACTGGCCGACGCAAGAATAAATGGCTGGCCTGAAATCTTTGCGTTGCCTATCGAAACTCGCATGAGCACGAGAGAGGCATCGGGATCCGAGGATCCGATCATTGAATCCCGCGACCAGCTGGTCGCCCCGATGCAGGGTGGCGAAAAGCCCAAGAACGCCTGGCGCATCGGCACCGAGCACGAAAAACTTGTGTATTTCCAGAAGGATCACCGCGCGCCATCTTACGAAGAGCCGAAAGGCATCCATGACATCCTCATGGCCCTGACCGAATTCGGTTGGGAACCGATCGAAGAGAACGGCAAGGTCATCGCCATGCGCGGGGCCGACGGCACAGTCAGCCTCGAGCCTGCGGGGCAGCTCGAGCTGTCTGGAGCGCCGCTCGAAAATCTGCACGAGACCTGCGCCGAAACCGGCCGCCATCTGCAACAGGTCAAGGCAATCGGCGAACGCTTCGGGGTCGGCTTTCTTGGCCTCGGCATGTGGCCGGACAAGACCCGCGAAGAACTGCCGATCATGCCCAAGGGCCGCTACGAAATCATGCTGCGGCACATGCCGCGCGTCGGCAGCCTGGGCCTCGACATGATGCTGCGCACTTGTACCATCCAGGTGAACCTCGACTATTCGAGCGAAGCGGACATGGCGCAGAAGTTTCGCACCAGCCTCGCGCTGCAACCGCTTGCCACGGCCCTGTTCGCCAATTCGCCCTTCACCGAAGGCAAGCCCAACGGCTTCCTCTCCTATCGCTCACATATCTGGAGCGACACCGATCCGCACCGCACCGGCATGCTGCCCTTCGTCTTCGAAGACGGCTTCGGATACGAGCGTTACGTCGACTACATGCTCGATGTGCCGATGTATTTTGTGTTCCGCGACGGGAAGTATATCGACGCCGCCGGGTTGAGCTTCCGCGACTTCATGAAGGGCAAATTGTCAGCCCTCCCGGGAGAGAAGCCGACCGCCAGCGATTGGGTGGACCACCTTTCGACCGCCTTCCCCGAAGTGCGACTGAAGAGCTTCCTCGAGATGCGCGGTGCCGATGGCGGGCCTTGGAACCGCATCTGCGCACTGCCCGCATTCTGGGTCGGCCTGCTCTACGATCAGGGTGCGCTCAATGCCGCGTGGGACCTGGTCAAGCACTGGTCGATGGACGAGCGCGAAGCACTGCGGAACGCCGTTCCGAAACAGGCGCTGGGGGCCGCGATTCCCGGCGGCGGCACCCTGCGCGACCTGGCCAAGGAGGTACTCGCCATTGCCCGTGCCGGACTGACCTCGCGCGCCCGGCTCAATTCTTCGGGCGACAACGAGACCGGCTTCCTCGAAGCGCTCGACGAGATCGTGAATTCAGGCAAGGTCCCTGCGCAGGTGCTGCTCGACAGCTATCACGGCGAATGGGGCGGCGACATCAGCCAAGTCTACAAATACAGCTTTTGAAGAACGGAAGAGAACGATGATCCAGATCAACGGCACCATCAAGCTGGCCAGCGGCTCCGGGCAGGAGATCATCGACGCTCTGATCAAGATGGCCCATGCCAGTCGGGCGGAAGACGGTTGCCTCGACTATACTTTTGCCCGCGACCTGACCGATCCCGACACTCTTGTGCTGTACGAACGCTGGCGTGATCGTGCGGCGCTCGATGCACACTTCGTGTCGCCGCACATGGCCGAATTCCAGAAAGCCTTGGCCGCAGGACCGGGCGCCGAGCGCAATATCCGCCTCTACGAAACCGACGACGGCCAGCCGCTCTAGAAGTTCATTCCGCCGGCTGCTGCATGGCCGGTTCGCGGTGTGGCAATAGCTGGCTGCGCAGACGCGTCAGCGGCGCGGTCAGCAAGCCGTGTCGGTCCATCCAGGCATGATATTGGCGATACTTGGCATCTTCGCCCAGAAGGTGGGCCTCCTCTGTCTTGGCACGCCAAAAGTATATGCCGTTCACCACCAGCAGGAAGAAGCAGTTGCGGATCCCTTCGACCCATGATCCGCTGGCGGTCAGCATCGGTAGCGTCGCGCACCACAAAAACAGGTTCTTCGAAACATAGGCCGGGTGACGCGTGAAGCGATAGGGCCCGTTGGTCAGCACCCCACGATAGGTGAGGTTGGAAAAGCGTAGACCGAAAGCGAAGGTCGCCCAGGCGTAGATCGCGGTAAGAAACACCAGCAGCGCACCCCACGCGGCGATCGCCATGTCATGCCCCTGAAGCCAGAAAAGCCAGCCCGGCGTGTCGCTCTCATAGTTGATGGCGCGCCCATCGCCGAGGATACCCAATACGAAGGGTGGATAGCAGATCAGCGCCGCCAGCCAGCCGGCAAGGAACGGATTGCCGCTGCGGATATGCGCATCGAGTGGGCGCATTGTGACGATATAGCCGACGGTGCCGATCATCACGTCGATCATGAACATCGCCTCGATCGCGATCATCGCAACCTGCTCTGGCCGCTTCGTAATCTCGCCGAAGTCGGCCAGCACGACCTTCTCGAAGGCAAAGGGAATGATCGAGATCATGAAGGCGGTGAAGAACCCCTTGATGATCCAGGTGCGCCAGTGCGCCTTGACCTCATGCGCGTCCCAGCCGCGCCGCATCAGCAATAGCGCACCGAAATGCCAGGCGTGATCACGCTGGTCGGCAAGGTAACGGTCGACCCAAAACAGGTAGGGGACGGACAGGATCACGAGTGGGATCGCAGCCCATTTGAGCACGTCGATTGCAAAGACGTACTGCCCGGTCCAATACCAGCGGCACAGGCAATAGAGCGCCGCGATAATGGCCCAGGTCGCCCAAATCCCGAGCAATTTTGTCAGAGTTACCGTTCGATCGGGCTTGAGGCTGCGCGCGAGGCTCCAGTCGAGCCCGGTCGAAGGACGGCGGTGTACTTTATCGACCAGGATCGACCACAGCGCCATGGGCAAGGCCGCTGCGAGCAGGCCGGCAAGCGCGGCATTCGGCCCCGCCATCGGAGCGTGCGGACCCGGAAGGGCAAAATAATCCGAGATCGCGGGATAGGCGCGCGCGAACAGCACCCAGGCAAACAGCCCGGCCAGGCCGACCAGCCCCACCGCCGCGGAGACATCGCTCTGCGGCCGGGCCGTCGAGGTCGTTTCCTCGGCGTTCATTGCCCGGCCGTCCAACACACTAATGGTTAACAGCCGGGTCGGGATGCCACGTGAATCAGCGGAAGGCGGTTATCCGTCCGCCATCGTCGAGCACATAAAGCGTATTGCTTGCCACGACCGGAGCGAGGCTGACCGACTGGTCGAGGTCATAGAACTTGCTGGCCGCACCTTCGCCGGTGCTGACGCGGTAAATTTCGCCCCGCGAGTTGACGACCCACAGGCTGTTTCCAGCCAGCACCGGACCCGTCCAGAAGATCGGGCCCTTCTTGTCCTTTTCATCCCGCCAGCGCTGGAGCTGCGTAATCCAGCGCACCTTGCCGGTCGTACGAGCGATGGCGAGCAGGCGGGCATCGTCTGTCAGGGTGAAGATCCACTCACCCGCGATCGCCGGGGTCGAAATGCCGGCGAGGCTGAGTTCCCAGATGCGTTGTCCGGTCACGAGCTCATAGGCGGCCATGCGCCCGCCCTGCCCGAGGGCATAGACGCGCCCATTGTCGATGATCGGGTCGGCGTCGATGTCGGTCAACGACCCGACCGAAGTCGAGATCGAGGTGCGGGCCAGCGCGTCCGCCCACAGGGTACGGCCGTTCTCGTAGCGGTGGGCAATCAGTTCGCCCGAGCTGTAACCGGCGATAACCGTGCCCTGCCCTGCGGCAGGTGCGGCGACTCCGAACACACCTGCCTGCGTGGTCGAGGCGGCCTGCTGCCACTGAACCGTGCCTGTGGCCTGGTCGAGCGCGAAAATCTGGTTGTCCTGCGTCATGACGAAGACATTTCCGAAAGCGATCGTCGGCGACCCGCGCAGCGGCCCGCCCGGCTTGACCTTCCACAGCTCGGTGCCGGTATCGGCATCAAGCGCAACCACATCACCAGTACCGTCGGTCAGGTATACCTTGCCGTCGGCGTAGCTTGCGCCGCCGCCGAATGCGGAGGGGCGCAAATCGCCTTCCATCTGCAGGGCGTAGGACCAGCGGCGGCCACCTGTCTGGGCGTCGAAGGCTGACAACTGGCCATCGCCACCGACGGCAAACAGCATGCCGCCGCCGATAACGGGCGATGCGGCAAGGCGGCGGCGATCGGTGCCGCCTGCGACCTGCACGGTGAAAACCCGCGATGGCGTGGCAGACAGGGCGAGATGCCCATAAGACTTGCTGGCAGTCCCACCGGTCTGCGCCCAGGCGTCGTTTACCTTTTCGGGCGGGAGAATGACGGCGGTCCCAGCCAGCGCCGGATCGACCTGCGCACCGCTTTCAATCTTGGAGAGGATGGGCTGGCGATTGCCCAGGGTCGGGGTTTGCTTCTTGTCGCCCTTGCCGAACAGTCCGCCACTGCAAGCGCTCATTGCCAGCGCCAGCGCGCCAACCAATGCGGTTCGTGCAATCGCCTTTCGATCCATCCCTACCATTCTCTCGTCCGTTCCGGCCACGTGGCCTATTGCGCTTCGGCGGCGACTTGGCCGTCCGCGGGTTCTTCTGTGACGCCCTGCTCTTCGAGCAGCTTGTCGACATCCTCGATCGCATCGACGCCAAGCACGCCGGCCAACTGGCGCGAGCGCGACCTGAGCGATGCGGGTGCCGTTTCATCCTTGGCGATTTGCGCCAGCAGCGCGCCGGCCTCGGCCTTCTTGTCCTGGTCAAGGTACGCATGGGCCAGCATCTCTGCGGCGCTGGCGAAATAAGGCTTGCCCGGCACGGCAAGCGGCTTGAGCGCGGCGACCACGTCGGCACTCTTCATGCCATCGTACTTCACTGCAACTTCCCGCAGCTTGGCGAGATCGCGGAACGCCGGGGGGGCATCTTCATCCGCAGCAATCATGGCGAAGATCTTCGCCGCCTCGTCCGGTCGCTGCTGTTGCGCCGCAATCCCGGCGCGCAGCATGGCCGCGGCAGCCGACGGGCCATCATCGATTTGGCTAGCCAGCTCGGCCAGGCCGTCATAGCCGCTCTGCAGGTTCCCCGCCTCGATCTGGTCGAGCGCGGCGACCAGCACCTCGGCATCCTTTTCCTGCGCCTGTTCCTGACGGTGATCCCAATAGATGTAGCCACCGAACGCTGCGAGGCCCGAAACGACTAGGCCCAGCAAGGGTTTGCCCCATTGCGACATGAAGCTCTCGAAATCGCCCTGCCGGACGGCGTCGTCGACTTCGCGCAGGAGCGCTTCCTGTTCGGCGGCATCGCGCTTGGCGATCTTTTCTTCGCGGGTGAGTTCGGACTTGGGTGTCAGGGCCACTTTGGGCGGGCTCCGCTGGCTGAAAAATGTTTGCGGGTCTTTAGGCAGTGCATCTGGCTAGGGCAATGGGCTGCAATCCCTGTCCCCGTCCGGGTGAATGAAGCATGAAATTCCCTACAGGTCGCGGCGCATGGCGCTCGAATAGAGCCGCCGATAGGCAGAAATCATTCGCGCTTCGTCGAACTCGGCACGGGCCTTGGTGCGATTGGCCTCGCCCAGGGTGTCTCGCAGCGGACGGGAATCGGCAAGCTGGCGCAAAGTGTCCGACAGGGCGGCTTCATCTCCGGGCGGGGTGATCAACGACGCATTCGGATCGGAAACGGTCTGGGCAATGTCGCCCACGGCGGGGGCCGCGATCGGTAAACCGGCTGCCATCGCCTCGATCACCGAAAGCGGAAATTGTTCGGAATCGCTCGAAAGGGCGAAAATGTCGAACAGACCAATGACTCGCGACGGGTCGGCTACGGCACCCGGCAAGTGCACGCGATGGTTGATTCCCAACCTGTCCGCCTCGGCAAGGATCGCGTCACGCGCCTCGCCCTGGCCTAGGATGACCAGTTGCCATTCTTCAGGCAACGGGGCGAAGGCCCTGACCAGGCGGGGCAGGTTCTTGATCGTGTGCAGGCCAGCCAGCGTTCCGACCCAGAATTCGCCTGGGCGCTTGATCAGGCGAAGTGCATCGGGCTTGGACCTCATGCCGAAGGCCTTGGTATCGATCCCGTTGGGAATGCGCTTCACCCGCCCAAGCGGCTGCTGCCAATCGACCAGCGCGACCTCTTCGAGACGCTCCGACGGCACAACCAGGCCGGCCGCCTTCCCCAGCGCGATACGGCGATACCAGGTTCGGCTGGTCTTGAGCTTCTTCAACTCGCTCTCGTCGAACCCGTCCTCATGGTGGATCAGCGGAGGCAGACCGAGTGCGTCCTTGAACAACGTATGCGCCATCGCCGCATCCATCGCGCCCCAATTGTAGGTCAGCACGAGATCGAACGGCTTCATCGCCTTGGCCAGCTTCTGCAGACGCCCGGGCAGCGGCTTACCCTTGAGGCTGGGAAATTCGGGTTGAAGCGTGACCCTGACCCCCTTTGCGATCCGTTGCGCGGCTTCGAGCCGGTCCGGCTCCGCCGAGACGATCGTATGCTGCGCCTTTGTCCCAAATGCATTGATCAGCTGGACGCAGCGATTCTCCTTACCCTCTGTCGCGAAGGTGGAATGGAGGTGCAGGATATGCGGCGTGTCGTTGCCGCTCATGCGACACGCGCCAGCAGCGCGTCGATCGCTGAGCGCGCTTCAGGCTCATCCAGTGTCGGCGCGTGCCCCTTGTCAGGCACGGTTACCGCCTGCGCCTCTGGCATGCGACGCTGCATTTCGTCGAACACGCTCGCCGACAGCAATTGCGAGAGCGCACCGCGCAGCAACAGTACTGGGCGGCCAGCCAAGGCTTCGAAGGCAGGCCAAAGATCGGGGGGAACCGCATTGCTGTCAGCCGCCAGGATCGGTTCCGCGATCTTCATGTCGTAATCGAAGACGATCCGTCCGCTGCTCGAAAGCGTCAGACCGCGCTTTGCCATCGCAATCCAGTCTTCCGTCTGGAAACGCGGGTAGGAGGTGCTGTGCGTTTCCTCCAGGGCACGGGCGGCATGCATCCAGGTGGCGAAACTGCGTCCCTGGCCCACATATTCCTTGATGGCATCGAGCCCCGATTGTTCAAGCACCGGGCCGACATCATTAAGCGCCACGCCTGCAATCCGCTGGGGCTGGAATGCCGCCAGCAGCATGGTCATGAGGCCACCCATGGAGGTGCCGATCGAAACGAACCGATCGATCCCTTCCTGCTCCAGCAGGCCTAGCAGGTCGCCAACATAAGTCGGTGGCACATAGGTCGCCGGATCGCTGGCGTATTCGCTTTCCCCACGTCCACGCATGTCGGGCACGAGCACCCGCCAGCCCCGCTTTGCGATATGGTCGGCAAGTCCCTCGAAATCGCGTCCGTTGCGGGTCAATCCGTGCAGGCACACGACCGGCGGTCGGTCGGAACTGCCCGTGTAGTCGCGGAAATGGAGCGTGAGACCGTCGGCGCTCTGCCAGGTGCGGTCGGTGTAAGTAGTTTCCATGGCTGGCGGTGACTGTCCCGTCCCTGGTTTCGTGGCACCCTTGTGTCGGGCGTCCTTACCCCCCACTATCGCGGCATGCGAGGAGAACCGCAAGCCGCGAGCTATCGCCCCGATCCTGCCATCCTCATCCTCGCCGACTGGATTGGCGACCCGGTGCCTTCCGCGAATTTTCCGTCGACCACGTTACGGTTTCGAAACGACCGCCACGCCGCCACGGTGGGGCTCGATCACTTCTCCGACGTGGAATGGTGTGCGCATTTCGGGCGCTTCGAACCTTTGCCCGACAACCTACCGCAACCCCTCGCGCTACGCTATCATGGCCACCAGTTCCGGGTGTACAATCCGGATATTGGCGATGGACGCGGATTCCTGTTTGCGCAGGTCCGAGACGGCGCGGGACGCCTGCTGGACCTTGGTACAAAGGGCTCCGGCCAGACCCCATGGAGTCGCGATGGCGACGGGCGCCTAACGCTCAAGGGCGCGGTTCGCGAAATCCTCGCGACCGAGATGCTCGAGGCGCTTGGCGTAAATACCTCCAAGACCTTCAGCGTGATCGAAACCGGCGAGGAACTTTGGCGCAACGACGAACCATCACCCACCCGATCCGCCGTACTCACCCGGCTCAGTCACGGGCATATTCGCATCGGGACCTTCCAGAGGTTGTTCGCGCTCAATGAACCAGAGCATATGGCGGCTCTGGTCGACTATTGCCTCGCAATTTTTCCCGGGCCGCCTCCGCCCGACGGCGCGCCCGGACGCGAGCAGTCGGCCGTGCAACTCATGCATCTCGTGGTCGAGCGACTGGCCGACCTCGCCGCGAGCTGGATGGTCGCGGGGTTCGTCCACGGCGTGCTCAACACCGACAACATGAATATCTCGGGCGAGAGCTTCGATTACGGCCCCTGGCGTTTCCTTCCGCGATGGGATCCTGCCTTCACTGCCGCATATTTCGACCATCAGGGCCTCTACGCCTTCGGGCGCCAGCCAGAGGCTTTGCATTGGAATTGCGGGCAATTGGGCGTGGCCTTGCGCCTGCTTGCAGACGCCCCGCCGCTGATCGCGGCGATGGAGCGCTTCGGTCCGCTATACATGGCGGCGATCGGCCGCCACTGGTGCTGGAGACTTGGGGTGGCCTCACGCGGGGTTGAGCAGGACGCTGCCTTGCTCGCCGCCTGCGAGGCCAATCTTCACGAGAGCGGCGAGACTCCCGACGCCTTCTTCTTCAGACATCGCGGTGGTCGCGGTGCCGACGGCGACCTGGCCAAAGCCCTCTCAGAATATGAGGCAGAACCATCGACGCACAGTTACTGGTCGGGCGACGCACCTCAATCGATGTTGATCGACGAGGTCGAGCAAATCTGGTCCGCGATCGCCGATGGTGACGACTGGCAGCCGTTGGTCGACAAGATCGCTGCCGTGCGCCACATGGGCGAGGCGCATGGCCCCGCGCCTTCACCGGTGGGGCATGCCTGAGACAACCACAAATCTGTATTTGACGCCCAACAGCGCCTGTCACATAGGCGCACGCCAAGAGCGAGAAGGGGCGCGGAAGGTCCGAGCGTGAGCAGTACAAGCCTAGTTTCCACCGAACCGGCAACCGGGGCCGAAATCTGGCGCGGTGAGGCCGGTGATGTCGATACCGTCGTTTCGCGAGGCCGCGAGGCGATGCGCGATTGGGCGCGCATGCCCCTGGCCCAGCGGATGGAGCTCATCCGGCGCTTTGCCAATGCGGTACGCAAGCACGCGGAACAATTCGCGGAACTGATCGCACGCGAAACTGGCAAGCCGCTTTGGGAAGCCCGCACCGAAGTCGAAGCAGTCATCGGCAAGGTCGAGATCTCGATCACCGCCTATGCCGAACGCACAGGCATGAAGAAACTCAACAGCGCGCTCCAGGGCACCGCCGCGCTGCGGCATAAGCCGCACGGGTTGATGGCTGTGCTTGGTCCGTACAACTTCCCGGCGCACCTGCCCAACGGCCATATCGTACCTGCCCTGATCGCGGGTAATGTCGTGGTGTTCAAGCCGAGCGAAAAGACCCCAGCAGTCGGCGAATTCCTGACCCGCTGCTTTCACGAAGGCGGTGTTCCCGAGGGTGTCGTGCAGTGTCTTCACGGGGGTGCCGATGCGGGCAAGGCACTGGTCGAGCACGCCGGAGTAGACGGCGTACTGTTCACCGGTTCTGCGCGTGCGGGCATCGCCATAAACCGCAAGCTCGCCACCAATCCCGGCAAGATTGTCGCGCTCGAAATGGGCGGCAACAACCCGATCGTCGTCACCAACACGCCTAAGCTGCAGGACGCGGCCGTGACGATCGTACAATCCGCCTTCACCACCGCCGGCCAGCGCTGCACCGCTGCGCGCCGCTTGATCGTGGTCGACTCGATGTTCGATGCGCTGATCGCCGAGGTGAAGGCGCTCACCGAGCGACTGATCGTCGACGAGCCGTTCGCCGAACCTCAGCCATTCATGGGCTGCGTGATCGACAATGGTGCGGCCGACCTGATGTCGGAGAGCTTCGTCGCGCTCATGGGCCGTGGCGGCAAGCCGATCGTCCACCTGCGCAGGCCCGACGAAAAGCTGCCCTTCCTCACCCCTGCCATCCTCGATGCGACGGAGATTTCGGAACGGCCCGACATCGAGCTGTTCGGCCCCTTGCTACAGGCGATCCGCGTCCCCGACCTCGATACTGCGATCGCAGAAGCGAACAACACCCGCTACGGACTGTCTGCCTCGCTGATCGGCGGCAGTCCGCAGGACTTCGAGCATTTCTGGCAAGAGATTCGCGCCGGCATCGTGAACTGGAACCGTCCAACCAATGGTGCCTCATCGGCAGCCCCGTTCGGTGGCGTCGGCCTATCGGGTAATCATCGTCCGGCGGCCTTCTATGCCGCGGATTATTGCGCCTATCCGGTCGCAAGCAACGAGATGGAGCAGCCACGCGCCACCATCGGAGTCGGGCTCAAGGACAGTTAAGCTTCACCGGAGCAGTCGCTCAATTGGTGGTGACGAGGTCGACCTGGGTGATACCCTCGGGCAAACGACGGGCATAGACCACATAGGCAGATGCACCCTTGGTACCGCTGAGGATGTTGTCGCCGGCCTTGATCGCATGATCGACCTTGAACCCTGCGTCCCGTGCGCGGGTGCTGTAAAAGGACAGCACGTCGTCCAGGGCGACTGGCGTGAGGTAGGAGACGATCCTCAACGCGCAGTCGCCCTGGTCGGTCCCCGCCGCTTCCTGTGTGTTACCACGCGGATAGACGGGGAATGCAGCTGGTAGTTTGGCGGCCCATGTGGCGCTGTATTCCACAGCGTCGGCGCAATTCGCGCCACCTGGCTTGATCGCAGCAATCGCCGCCGCCCGCATGGCATCGGTGTCGGACTCATTACCGGCGAGCGGTCGGGGTGCCGGTGCCGGCTTGAGCTTGTCTACCCCGCCAACCAGTTCGGCCGCGCGGGCGCGCGCCGCTTCGATCGCGCGGGGGCTTTTGTCGATATTGGGGATCGCAGCATTGCCCGTGCCGGAGAGGGCCGCGTTCGCCTCATTGCGACCAGCCATATCGGGATCGGTCATCAATTCGTCATTGAGCGCCTGCTCGCTGGCCGGATCCATCGCCTCGTCAACCGCAGGCTCGTCGCTCCCGCCCCCGCAAGCGGCGAGCAGGGCAAGCGGGGCGACTGCGGCGATCTGGCGGAATTTCATCGATACACTCCAGCGTAGCTGGCCAGACTTGTGAGGCGCGCTTGTGGCAGTTTCCAGCCCCTATTCGTTAGGTGCGCCACGGCGGGACAGGCGAGAGAACCAAAGCTTAAGGGCGCCGTCCGGCTCCCCATGGATACCGCACGGCGCCCTCGCGGCCCGTCTGGAGCCGCCTTGCCGATCATGGGTGGGCACGACCGGAAGCTGGTTTGATAGTTAGCCGCAGCGCGTGCTGGACCGATCGATCGAACGACCGAGCAGCGCGCCGGCAACCCCGCCAAGGATTGCGCCCAGCGTGCGATCCCCACCGCGACCGGCAACTTCATGCCCGATCAGCGCACCGACACCCGCGCCGACCAGGAGACCGGTGGTGCCGTTGTCACGTCGGCAATAATAGCGCCCGTCTTGCCCCCGCCAGATCCTGGTATGGGCATAGACCGGCTGGCCGTAGTTGCGCGAGTAGCCCATGTAATAGGGTCGCTCATCCCGATAATCGCGGTAGTGATGATCGTCGCGGTAATCGCGATAGTCGCGGCGGTCGCCATAATGATAGCCGCGGTCGCGCTTCCAGCGCTTGTCCTTCTTGCCGTGGTCAAAGCTCAGATCGCCATAGACGGCAGCATGCGCTGCCGGCGCTGCATGCGCGGCGGGGGCAGCAGCCGCTGGACTCGCCAAAACCATTCCGGTGGTAGCCAGCGCCAGGGCGATGGTCTTGAGGAAGTTGGCCATGGTCCGTGTCCTTTTCTGATTTGCTGGGCCGAGCGACTCGGCTGATGTAGTTAAGGTTTAAGGCCTTCAACCTGAACAACCTGCAACCGCGCAGTCAGAATTGCGTTAAGCGGCGAAGCGTGACGCAGCGCGCGACGAAATGATGCTTGCGGGCTCGAAACGCGGCGCCTAGGCGCGATCGCAGATGACCTCGACGCACGCACCTGCCGATCGCACCGGACTGGGTGCCGCCGTCGGAGCCTACCTGATCTGGGGGTTCCTGCCGCTCTACCTGATCCTGGTGAAGAGCGTCCCCGCCCTCGAATTCGTCGGCTGGCGGATCGTGTGGACGCTGCCGCTCTGCCTCATCATCGTACTGTTTCGCCGCCAGATTCCCGACGTTCTTGCCGCGCTGCGCAATCCACGCGTCATGGGGCTGCTGGCGCTGAGTTCATGCCTGATCGCGGTGAACTGGGTGGTCTATATCTGGGCGATCCAGACTGGTGAGGTCTATGCGGCGAGCCTCGGCTATTACATCAACCCGCTGGTCAACGTCTTGCTGGGTACGCTGCTGCTGGGCGAACGCCTGAGCCGCACACAATGGGCGGCAGTCGCTCTCGCTGCGCTGGGCGTTTCCATGCTGCTGGCAGGTGCGCTGACGACGCTGTGGATCAGCCTGACGCTGGCGCTCAGCTTCGGCACATATGGCCTTATCCGCAAGCAGGTACCGGTCGGCTCGCTGCCGGGCCTCACGATCGAGTCGACAATCCTGCTCCTCCCGTCTGCCGGCGTGATCGCCTGGTATGCCGCACAACCCGCCGGTTCGTCATTCGGACACGATCTTGGCCTCAGCCTGTCCATCGTCCTGGGCGGAGCGCTGACCGCCTTTCCACTGCTGCTGTTCGCCATCGCCGCGCGCAAGCTGCCCTATTCGACGCTCGGCTTCATCCAGTTCCTGGCGCCGAGCATCGTCTTCGTGCTCGGCCTAACCGTATTCGAGAAACCGCTCCATCCCGCCGAAATCGCCTGCTTCGCCTGCATCTGGGGCGCCGCCGCGATCTTCGTGTGGGACCTTGCCTCGCGGTCTAGGAAACCAGCCGCCAGCTGAGTGTCTCACTCGCATGGAAGGGGACGATGACGGCCTCCCCACCAGAGACCTCGGCGGGAACCGATACGGGCGCCTTCTCCAGCGTGACCGTGCCTTCGTTCAGCGGAAGACCGTAGAAAGCCGGGCCGTTCTCCGCGGCAAAGGCCTCGAACCGGTCGAGTGCGCCCTCCTCGTCGAACACGGTGATGTAGCTTTCCAGCGCATAGGGCGCGTTGAATATCCCTGCACAACCGCAGTCGGTTTCCTTGGTGTGGCGATGGTGCGGTGCACTGTCGGTGCCGAGGAAGTACTTCGCCGAACCGCCCGTCGCGGCCTTGCGCAAAGCCAGCCGGTGTTCCTCGCGCTTGGCAACCGGCAGGCAGTACATGTGCGGGCGGATACCTCCGACCAGCATGGCATTGCGGTTGATGTGGAGGTGCTGCGGCGTGATCGTGGCGGCGACATTGGGGCCCGCCGCATCGACGAACTCGGCGGCCTGCCTGGTGGTGATGTGCTCGAAGATCACTTTCAGTTCGGGCAGGCGATCGACCAGCGGGGCCAGCACGCGATCGATGAACACGGCCTCACGGTCGAAGATGTCGATATCGGCATGCGTCACTTCACCATGCACACAGAGCGGCATGCCCACTTCCGCCATGCGTTCGAGCACCGCGGCGATATTTGCGATGTCGGTTACGCCATGGTCCGAATTGGTCGTCGCACCAGCCGGGTAGAGTTTCGCAGCCGTCAGCACGCCATCGGCAAATCCTGCGGCAAGATCGGCCGGGTCGGTCATGTCAGTAAGATAGGCGGTCATCAACGGGGTGAAGTCGACACCTTCGGGCACGGCATCGAGGATCCGATCACGATAGGCGGCGGCGAGCGCACTGGTCGTCACCGGCGGCGAGAGGTTCGGCATCACGATTGCCCGGGCAAACTGGTGCGCCGTGTACGGAACCACGGCGCGCATCGTCGCCCCATCGCGAAAGTGTAGATGCCAGTCGTCGGGGCGGCGGATGGTCAGGCGGTTCATGGGCAAGCGGCAATCCTACACGATGGAACACATGGAACAGGGTCCAGGGAAAAACGAAACCACTCCCCAGATTCGTGCAAATACGGTCGTGAAACGGCGCATCGGGCGAACATGGCGGCAGCTCTTATCCTGTAGGACGCTTGTAGGACAGACTGCTCTTGATCCGGCGGACAAATACCCCAGCTTGGCTCGATGACCGCTACCCGCCTATTCGACCGCGCCGTAATCCGCCTCACTCCAAAAGACGAGGGCGAAGACGTCGCAGGTTTCCTCCAGGGCCTCGTGACGAACGATGTCACCAGCCTGTTGCCTGTTTATGCCGGGTTGCTGTCACCACAAGGCAAGACGCTGTTCGACTTCATCGTATGGCCGGGTGCCGAAGGCGAACTCCAGCTCGATTGCGAGGCAGCGGCCGCAGAAGATCTTGCCAAGCGCCTCTCGCTCTATCGCCTGCGCCGCAAGATCGCGATCGCCGTCGATCCTGCGGTGGGCGTGCATTGGCAGCCCGAACCGGGCGATGGCGGCGCAGCCGATCCGCGGCTCGCGGCATTGGGTCAGCGCTGGCTGGCGCCCGTGTCCGAGGAGGACGATGCAGCGGACGCCGTATGGCATGCGCACCGATTGAAGCTGGGTGTGCCCGAAGGGCGCGCGGAGCTTGGCGACATCCTCTGGCTGGAAACCAATGCAGTCGAGCTCCACGGCGTCAGCTTTTCGAAGGGCTGTTATGTCGGGCAAGAGAACACTGCCCGCATGAACTGGCGCCAGAAGGTCAACCGGCGGTTGGTCGTGGTTCCATTAGAGCAATCCGAGGAGAAGCGGCGGAAGGTGGAATACCCCGCCCTCAACCTCGCGATCGACCATTTGCGGGTGGAAGCGATCGATCCCGGCACTGCACCGCACTGGCTACAGTCGGCGCTCAGCCCTGCGTAATAAACTCGGCAATCGAGCTTACGAGCATCCGTTCGGCACGATCGCGCGCTGCCGTCGGTGGCAGGCCAAGTGATCTCGCCAGCGCACTGCCGATCAGAGCGTCGCCCATCGCCATCAGCACCAACGCCAGGGTTTCCTCATGCACCTGCAGTGGGGCCGCGCCATGCGCCGCCTCTTCCGGGGCAATCTCATCGACCAGGTCGTGGATCGTTTCGACGATGGGAGTCAGCGCATCCTCGTTGCCGGTCAGGATCATCCAGCTGGCGAGCGCCCCCGCCCCCTCTTTGTCGAAGGCGTCGAAGGCGAGGTCGACCACTTCGCGGGGACTACCCAGGCCCGCCCGGCTTGCCCTGACGGCATCTACGATGGTCGCGCAGACAGTTTCAGCCAGGTGCCGTGCGAGATCGCGCTGGAGCCCTGCCGCCGATCCGAAATGGTGCAGCAGGTTCGCATGGGTCCGCCCGATTCGCGCCGCGACGGCTTTCAGGGTCACGGCCTGCGGACCTGCTTCGATCAGCAAGGCACGCGCCGCTTCCAGCGCTGCGAGGCGGGATTCTTCGGGAGACAATCGCTTACGGGTCGCCATCGGCGAACCGTTAACCGATCGCAGCGCCGTGTGAAAGCCGTCACGAAAACTTATTGACAGTAGTGTCAGTAACCACTACTTACATCGATGTCAGTTAATCTCGTGGAGCCTTCTATGAACGCCCCCGTTTCTATCGATACCAATTCCCGCAGTCACGCACCGACCCCCGCCGATCTCACCCTCACCGTACGCGACGAACGCTTCAACCGCGGCACGACTCCGCGCCGCTGGTGGGCGGGCGAGCCGTTCGGTACGGCCTGGCACAATGCCCTGTCGGCCACATTCCCGCGCGGCGAGGCTTTCTTCATCGAAGCGGTAAAGGCGCACCGCGACGGTGCCAGCCCCAAGCTCGAGGCGGAAATCCGCGCCTTCGTGAAGCAGGAAATCAACCACACGCGCGAACACATCGCCTTCAATCGCCTTGCCGAAGAGCATGGCTATGACATCAAGGCAATCGACGCTCGCGTGGCGGAAATGCTCGCCCTCACCCGCGGCCGTCCGCCGATCGTCGACCTGGCGGCAACCATGGCGCTGGAACACTACACCGCGATGATGGCCTACGAGTTCCTCGCGAACCCCAAGCATTTCAAAGACGCGGATCCCGAAGTTCGCAAGATGTGGACGTGGCACTCGATCGAAGAGATCGAACACAAGGGCGTCGCTTTCGACACCTATCTCCACGCGACGCGCGACTGGACCCCGTTCCGCCGCTGGAAATTGCGTAGCCTGATGATGCTGATCGTCACGCTGAACTTCTTCCGCAATCGCTGGAAGGATACGCTGGAATTGCTGGCACAGGACGGGATTACCGGATGGAAGGCCAAGTGGGGCCTGCTCAAGTACCTGACCATCACCCCCGGCGTGGTCCGCCGCATCTTCCCGGCATGGCTGAGCTATTTCAAGCCCAGTTTCCATCCTTGGGATCACGACGATCGCGCGCTGATCAACAAGCATGAGGGCGAGTTCGAAGCGGCTCTGATGCCCGCCGAGTAACCCACCGACAGAACGAGCAAAAAAGGCCCCGCGAGCGATCGCGGGGCCTTTCGTATTCAGGCTGCCATCGGCGGAGTGAGGTCCACCTCGTCCAGGTCGAGCCGATACAGGGCGCAGTCGGCTTCCTCCCCGCGGCCGCAGCTGTGGCGCTTGGTGACCTTGCCCGTCGGCCGGAAGCCGAGCTTGCGCAACACCTTGCCCGAAGCCGGGTTGTCGAGGAAATGCCCCGCTTCCAGCCTTTCATAGCCCAGCAGCTTGGCGACTTCGATCACGCCGGTCCCGGCTTCGGTCGCAAAGCCCTGACCCCAGTATGGACGGGCGATCCAGTAACCGAGCTCAATCCCGGTATCGGTCGCACCGAATCCGATCGAGCCGATAATCTGCGAGCCGTTGTTGCTCGGCAGGGTCATAAGGAAATTCGGCATGCGTGGATCTTGCTCGCGGGCTACGAACTCGCGGGCATGTTCGGGAAGATAGGGCCAGGGGGCTCGCGCAAGATTGCGGACCACGCCCTTGTCGGCGATCCCGCCGAACAGCGCTTCCCAATCTTCGGGCCAGGCGGGCCGCAACAGCAGCCTCTGCGTCACATGGAACATCGGTATTCTCCCCATATCCACGCTCCGGGCTCCTAGGCCGGACGCGTGACAATTGCGTGATGGCGAAAGAAAGTATCGCCGCGGAATTGAAGAGGGAGAAACGACAAGAGGGAGACGGGTCGGTCCCATCTCCCTCTTCGGCTGCCGGTGGTTATCCCGGCTGGGACCGTCCCGTTTGGACGATCCCGTTATCGGAGCGTCCTGACTATTCGGCGGCTTCTGCCATCATGTCTACCGACACGAACTTGCGACCGAGCTTGCCCTTGTGGAATCGGACAATACCGTCGGTCAGCGCGAACAGGGTGTGGTCCTTGCCCATGCCCACATTGGTGCCCGGGTAGAACTTGGTGCCGCGCTGGCGCACGATAATATTGCCGGCGACCACGTCCTGGCTGCCGAACTTCTTCACGCCAAGGCGACGACCGGCCGAATCACGACCGTTACGCGATGAACCGCCTGCTTTCTTATGTGCCATGGTCGGGTCTCCTTACTTCGCTTCGGTCTTCTTGGCGGCGGCCTTCTTGGGCGCAGCCTTCTTGGCGGGAGCCTTCTTCTCGGCAGCTTCGGCCTTCGGAGCGGCTTCCTTCTTCGGCGCCGCAGCCTTCTTGGCCGCGCCGGTGCCGACGTCGGTGATGCGCAGCAGGGTCATCTGCTGACGATGACCGTTGCGACGGCGATAGTTGTGCCGACGGCGCTTCTTGAAGACGATCACCTTCTCGCTCTTCGCCTGCGCGATGATCTCCGCCGAAACGGTGACCTTGGCGGCGTCGGCGAGCGAATCGCCTTCACCGGCGAGCAGGACGTCGCCCAGCGTGATGGTGTCGCCGGCTTCGCCAGCCAGCTTCTCAACCGCGATCTTGTCTCCGGCGGCAACCCGGTACTGCTTGCCGCCCGTGCGCACTACAGCGAACATGGTGCTTGTCTCTCAATCAATTAGCTTTGCCGCGACCTTGCGAATACACGGCACACCCGTCGAGCCGCCCTTGGGCAGCCCCGGAAAGAAGCGTGCCGTTAGGGGAAACGGCCCGCCAAGTCAACGGCTCGCATGAGGATTTTTGGTTCCTCGCTGGCGCGTCTCGATGCGCGTGCTATGGCGATGCCGATGATCGACCGCAAGACATTCCTTATCCCACTCGCCCTCGTCGCTCTGGCTGGATGTGCTGGCACTGGCACAGGCAAATATCCCTCCCTCGCCATCCGCGATATCGAGCGCGTCCAGGGGACCTTCGAACCGGTTGCGACTGAGCAGCTCGACGTCCCGCGGGTCGAGGTCACATACTCCGGCAGCCTGCAGGAACGGCTCAGCGCATTGGTCGGGCAGGCAGAAGAGGCGCATCGCGTCTTCACGGCTGCGGTTCCCGAGGCAGAACAGCGGGCAAGCGCCGCCAACGATGCGGAAATCGGCAGCGAGGCCTGGGCGAGCGCACAGGTGGCTCTGGCCGGTCTTGATTCGGCCCGCAGCGAAGTCGCGGCGGCACTGGGCGATCTCGACATCCTGCATGCGGCGGGCGCGGTCCAGGCCGAGGACGTCAGCGCGATCGATGCCGCACGCGGCAAGGTCATTGCGCTGGTGAACATCGAAGACGCAACGCTCGAACGCTTGCGCGACCGCGTTCGCTGACCCGAATAAGGTAAGCGCGGGACCGGTTGCCCGACCCCGCGCTAGGTGCCGTGTCTTGTCCGGGCTACGTCAGCCCATCACGCTCCCCACGATCGTGACGGCGGTGACGCCCCAGACGAAGACCAGCACCGGGAGGATCAGTACCTGCACCGCTGCATCCCTTGCGGCCACGCGACCTGTCGCAGTGGCAATACCGTTGCGAACCAGCGCGCCCCAGCTTTTTGGCGCCTTCTGACTGGCCTCCGGCGCAAGGCGCGCCCAGATTACCGGCAGCGCAAACCCGGCAAGGATCGAGAAGGCGAAGATCACCATGGGCAGGATCAGCCCGGGCGTCGAAAGGCCCGCGGCCATCACGGCCAGGAAACCAAGATAGAGACCTACGGTCGCGAAGTAGAAACCCTTGGGCAGTTCGAAGCTGCGATCCACTGTGGTGCGCGGGGCAAGCTGGTCATGAACAAAGGCCTGCTCGGCAACCAGCGTACGGGGGAGATTCTTCGACATGCGGTATGCTCCTTGTTGCAGGAGCATTTGTGCCAAGTCGGGCAAATGCCGTCCTTGATCGAAATCAAGGTGCTGAAATCAGGCCCAACGGGCGCGATCGTCGTGGTCCACGGCCCTCGGTTCGATCCAGTGCCAACCATCGGCGCGCTTCTCGCGCTTCCATAGCCAGCTGGCGCTCTTGAGGTGGTCCATCAGGAACTCGGCCGCGGCAAAGGCATCACGCCGGTGCCGGGCTGCGGTGGCGACCAGCACGATGGGATCGCCGGGAACCATCACACCAATTCGATGCCAGGCAAGCACGCCAGTCAGGGCGAAGCGATCGAGCGCCTGCTGCGCAAGCGATTCGATCCCCGGAAGAGTCAGGGGCTCGTAATGCGTCAGTTCAAGCGCCTCGACCGTCTCGTCAGGCCGGACATTGCCGAGGAAGGACACCAAAGCCCCTGCCCCGGAATATGCGGCACCGAACGCGGCCAAGGCTTCGCTCGCCGGAAGGCCTTGCTCGAACAGGCGCGCGTCGAGCGGTTCCGAGAGCAGAATCTCAGCCACCACTCACCGGGGGCAGCAACGCAACCTCGTCGCCATCCTGCGCCGCGAGCGCGGTCTTGTCCGCCAGCACGCGGCCGCCGCAAGCGACATTGACCCGCGCCTCGCCGAGCTGTGCCGCCACTGCCGGTCCGACCACTGCCAACAGCCCCGCCCAATCAAGCGGCGCTTCGACCAGCATCTCTGGCGCGTCGGCCAGATCACGCAATGGGCCGAGAAACAGGATGCGGACGCTCATGACTCAGATCTCCAGGTACTGACCGGTAATTCCCGGTGCTCCGGCGAGATAGGCTTCGCTCGCTTCGATACCAGCCCCCTCGCCCGCCACCATGTTGACGCGCAGTGGAGAGTGCTTGCGCGCAAGGCCCGCGACGATCGACAACCGCCATTCACGATGCGTGTGATCGGCCCGGGCGACGACTATCATCACGTCCTGGCCTTGCTCGAGCGTGTCCTCGACATGGGCGAGCCAATGCTGGTGGAAGACGCCGGCGGCGGCCAGCGCCTCATCGGGCAGGCCATCCACCTCGATCCGCTTCATTCGCGCCGCTCGCGATGAAGGGTGATGCCGATCTTTTCGCCCGCCTCGGCGATCGCCAGCTTGACGATCTTGACCGTCACCGCCTCGACCCGCTTGTCTTGCAGGAACAGCGTCTCGCAAACATGGTCGGCGACCGCCTCGATCAGCTTGAAGTGCACACCCTCTGGCAGGGCTTCCGAGGCAGCGAACTTGAGATCCATGTAGTTCTTGGAATGATCAAGCGAGGTGTCAGGCTCGTAGCGGTGCAGCGGCTTCAAACGCGCGGTGATGGTGAAACGCAGCGGCTGCGGGCGGCCGGTTTCTTCCGAATAGATGCCGGTTAGCACGTCGTGCTCGAAATCGGCCACTTCGAGGATCAGCGAATCATTCATTGCGTCGCCCTAGCCCGGATTGGACCAACGCGCGAAGATCGCGGTGGGAAGCAGGCGGCCCGAACCGTCCTCCTGCACCGCGAGGTCGCCATGTTCGATGGTGCCGGGTAACGCTTCGAACACCTCTTCCAGCAGGCCAGCAAGCGCGAGGCTGCTCATGCGCACGGCATAAACCGTGAGGAACAGGAACCTGCTGTTAGCGCCGAGCAGTTTGCGGCAATCGCCGATTAAACCGGAGAGCCCTTCTTCCAGACGCCATACCTCGCCATCGGGGCCACGACCGAACTTGGGCGGGTCGAGGATGATCCCGTCATAGCGCCGTTCCCGCCGAACCTCGCGCGCGGTGAACTTGACCGCGTCGTCGACCAGCCAGCGGATCGGGCGATCGGCCAGCCCCGCCAGCGCAGCGTTCTCGCGCGCCTGGGCAACCGATTTCTTGCTCGCATCGACATGGGTCACGCGGCCAAAGCGGCTCAGCGCTTGCGTGCCGACACCAGTATAGCCGAACAGATTCATCGTTTCGGCAGTATCAAGGCCTGCAAGCTGCTCGCCCATCCAGCTCCACACAGGGGCCATGTCGGGAAAGAAACCAAGGTGACGGAACGGTGTGCATTGCGCGGTGAAGCGCGCCTCCTCTCCCCAACCCAGTTCCCAGCCATCGCGCGGAACCTGCTTGGAGAACTGCCAGCGTCCGCCACCATCTTCGTCGCTGCCCGGGACGAACTCGCCATGCGCATCCCAATCGGCAAGCCGCGGAGTCCACATGGCCTGCGGTTCGGGGCGGATGAAGCGATAGGGACCATATTCCTCGAATTTGCGGCCATGCCCACTGTCGAGCAGGCGATAGGCATCCCAGCCCTCGCCCACCATCAGCACGGGATTGCGGACCAGCTCAGCCATCAGGACGCGTTGGCGACGATATGGTCGCGTACCGCTTCATATGTCCCCGGCAGCTCGACATAGGCCTCTTCGCGCGCGAACAGGTCGCCAACACGCGTCGGAAGCGACGGACGCATGCCAGTGGCGCGTTCCACTGCATCGCTGAACTTTGCCGGATGCGCGGTTGCGAGCGTCACCATCGCGCTACCCTGCACCTGCGCGGCATGGCGCGCAGCGTAGAGACCGATGGCGGTATGCGGATCGATCACCTCGCCGCACTGCTCATAGGCCCAGCGCATCGATTGAGCGGTATCGTTTTCGTCCGCCCTGACGCTGGTGAACAGGTCGCTCGCACCCATACGCTGTGCATTGGTCAGGTTCATGGCCTTGGACGCCTCAAACCCGCGCATTTGCTCTGCCAGCGCTGCGCCATCGCGGCCGCCGACGTCGAACAACAGTCGCTCGAAGTTCGAGCTGACCTGGATATCCATGCTCGGTGCGGTGGTGGGCGTTACCGACCCGGTCGAGTAATCGCCCTGCGACAGCGCGCGGTGCAGGATGTCGTTGACGTTGGTTGCGACCACCAACTGTTCGATAGGCAATCCCATCTGGGCGGCCACATAGCCTGCAAAGACATCGCCGAAATTGCCGGTCGGTACACTGAAGGCGACCTTGCGCTCAGGCCCACCCAGCTGCAGCGACGCTGCAAAGTAATAGACCACCTGCGCCATCAACCGTGCCCAGTTGATCGAATTGACCGCGCCGATGCGATGCTTGGTCGTCACGCTCTCGTCGGCGAAGATGCGCTTCACCATCGCCTGCGCGTCGTCGAAGCTGCCCTCGATGGCGATATTGTGGACGTTGGGTGCGCGCACCGTGGTCATCTGGCGCCGTTGGACGTCGCTGACCCGGCCCTTGGGGTGAAGCATGAAGATTTCGACCCGGTCGAGGCCGGCCACCGCGTCGATCGCAGCGCTGCCCGTATCTCCGCTGGTCGCGCCGACGATGGTCAGCGTTCCGCCTTCGCGCCCAAGGAACTCCTCGAATAGCAGGCCCAACAGTTGCAGGGCCACGTCCTTGAAGGCGAGCGTCGGGCCGTGGAACAGTTCGAGCAACCATTGCTGTTCGTCGAGCTGCACGAGCGGCGTCACCGCCTTGTGCGCGAACCGGCCATAGGCCTGCGTCGTCAGTTCGAGCAGGCGTTCTGGGGTTAGGCAATCACCCACGAAGGGCTGCATCACGCGCGCGGCCAGTTCGGCGTATGGCAAGCCACGCATCGCAGCGATTTCATCCTGCGAAGATCGCGGCCAGCTCGCGGGCACATACAGCCCGCCATCGGAAGCGAGGCCAGCCAGCGTGACGCCGGCAAAATCGAGCGAAGGCGCGGAGCCGCGGGTTGAGACGTATTGCATCGTGCGAAGCGGTTAGCGTTGCGTGGAAGAGCGGGCAAGCAAGGGGCGCTTTATTCGCCCTTAGCCTCCCTGCCGCGCCGGCGCAGGGCGAGCATATAGATCACCAGTGCAGTCAGGGCGAAGAAGAACCACTGCCCCGCGTAAGCGAGGTGATTGTTGGGAAGATCCTTCGGGTCTGGCGGGGCCATGGGAGCGAGGCCCGCCACCGGCGGTGAAGCCACGAGGCGCACGCCCTTGCCTGCCGCACCGATGAAGCCGGCCACTTCGCCACCGCTCCAGGCAACCGGTCGGGGATTGGCGGAAAGGCCCAGCGCGATCTCCGCCGTACCGCCACCATCGAGTTCACAGGTCACGACCTGTGCCAACCCACCCGCGCCAGCGACATCGCGGCCCGAAGTCGTCCGGCTTGCGATAACCCGATCGCAGGTCACGCGGCTATGGCGATAGAGCGCTTCGGCATAGTCATCCGGTGACCGGGGAAACGGGACCTCCGAGGATAGCTCCTGCACGCGCTCGTAGCGCGCGATCATAGCTTCCTTCTCGTCCTTGCGGGCGAGCTGCCAGAACCCGAGCGCGATCATGGTGGCAATGGCTGCGGCGACAATGATGGTGGGGATCACCGGGAAACGCATCTAAAGGTCTTTCGTACCCGCCTCGCGGGCATCGTTGCGGTATTCGCTGGCGAGCAGGAATGCCTTGGTGGTGCGCAATCCACCGATCACCAGCGCCAGCGTCAATGGTACCCACAGCAAGACGTGAACCCACCAAGGCGGTTCGATCGACAGCTGCAACCAGATGGCGAGGCCGACGGTGATCGCACCCACCGCAAGAGTGACAAGCGCCGCAGGACCATCGCCCACATTGAAGCGCGAGAGATCGAGGCCGCAGGCATTGCACTTGCCAGCAAAGGCCAACCAACCATCGAACAGGCTGCGTTCGCCGCAGCGGGGACACAAACCGAGAAGGGCAGCCTCGGCCAAGCCGGGCTGCCCTTCGCGTGTTTCGGGATTGTCCGAAGCCATCAGTGGATGGGAGCGCCCCAGCCACCCCAGACGTAGACGACGACGAAGAGGAACAGCCACACGACGTCGACGAAGTGCCAGTACCATGCAGCCGCTTCGAAACCGAAGTGCTGGCGCGGGGTGAAGTGGCCCTTGTAAGCGCGCACCAGGCAGACGATCAGGAAGATCGTGCCGACCAGAACGTGGAAGCCGTGGAAGCCGGTCGCCATGTAGAAGGCCGAGCTGTAGGTGTTGCCACCGAAGCCGAACGGCGCGTGGGCATATTCATAGGCCTGAATGCTGGTGAAGAGCACACCGAGGATTACGGTGAGCCAGAGGCCCTTTTTCAGCCCCTCGCGATCGCCGTGGATCAGCGAATGGTGCGCCCAGGTCACGGTGGTGCCCGAGCACAGCAGGATCAGCGTGTTCAGCAACGGCAGCGAGAACGGATCCATCACCGCTTCGATCGCCTTGGGCGGGAACTGCCCGCCGACCACCTCTGAAATCGTCGAGGGGAACAGCGCGAAGTCGAACCAGCTCCAGAACCAGCCGACGAAGAACATCACTTCCGAGGCGATGAACAGGATCATGCCGTAGCGCAGGTGCAGCTGCACCACCGGGGTGTGATCGCCCCGCTGCGCTTCCTTCACGATGTTCGAGAACCAGCTGAAGAAGGTTGCGATCAGGCCGATGACACCGGCACCGAGTACGAGGCCAGCATTGGCCATCTCGTGCATGTACAGCACCATGCCGCTGGTAAAGGTGAGCGCCGATATCGAGCCGATCAGCGGCCAGATATCAGGTTCGAGGATGTGATAGTCGTGATTGACCTTGCCAGCCATGTGTCTCGCGTCCTGTTACTCGCTTTGCGGGTGCCCTTAATGCGCCATTGCGCGCGGGTCCAGAGCCTACTCTGCAGATTCCTTCGAACGGTGGAAAGTATAGGAAAGGGTGATCTGCTCGACCCCCTTCATGTTGGGATCGTCGAGCGCTGCCGGATCGACGAAGTAGAGCACGGGCATGCGCACTTCCTCGCCCGGCTCCAGCGTCTGTTCGGTGAAGCAGAAGCACTGGATCTTGTTGAAATAGCGCCCAGCTTGCTCGGGCTCGACATTGAACGTCGCGGTACCGGTGATCCGTTCGTTCGAATTGTTCCTGGCGAGATAGATCGCCATGTCGCGCTGGCCGATCACCACGGTATCGGTGGCTTGCTCTGGACGGAAGTTCCAGGGCACGTCGCTCGCAGTATTACCGTCGAAACGGATCGAGATCATCTGCCCCGTGCTGGCCTGGGCAGCGCTGGCCGCATCGGACGCGCTGGCGCGCTGGGTTGTCCCACCGAAACCGGTCACCTGGCAGAACAGCTGGTAAAGCGGCACCGCCGCAAAGCCGAGGCCGAGCATGGCCAAAGCTCCGGTAGCAGCGAGGAGCGCGGTACGTGTCTTGCGGGTTTCAAGCGTTACAGCAGTCATCGGTCCATCACATCCGCACAATGGTAATCGCGTAGAAGAGCAGCGCCATGAACAGCAGGATGCCGCCGAACACGAGATTGCGGCTTTTCTGGCGGCGGCGGAACTCGGCTTCTTCTTCGGGGGTCATCCGATCACTCCTTGATACGCCAGCACCCGGTCGACGACGAGCGCGGCAAACAAAGCGAAGAGGTAGAATACGCTGAAAGCGAACATCCGCTTCTCAGGCACCATCTTGTCGCCTTCGACGACGGTACGGAAGGCAACGGGGAGGCTCAGGGCAAGGAACATAAGCGAGAGGCCCAGCGCGGCGACGCCATAGATCCAGCTTGTCCCACCGATGAACCAAGGCGCAGCGGCGATCGGGACCAGCAGGACGCAATAGGCGAGCATCTGCAGGCGAGTGGACTTTTCGCCCTTCACCACCGGCATCATCGGGATGCCGACATTGGCGTAATCGGTCTTCACGAACAGCGCGAGCGCCCAGAAATGCGGCGGCGTCCACATGAAGATGATGGCGAACAGCAGGACCGGCATCAGCGTGATATCGCCGGTGACGGCGACCCACCCGATCATCGGCGGGAAGGCGCCAGAGCCGCCCCCGATGACGATGTTCTGCGGCGTGCGCGGCTTGAGCCAGATGGTGTAGACCACGGCATAGTAGACGATGGCGACCGCCAGGATCGCAGCAGCAAGCCAATGGATCGCCAGCCCCATGATCAGGACCGAAGCGACCGACAGGGCGATTCCGAAGTCGCGGGCGTCGGTACGGTTCATTCGGCCCGTGGGCAGCGGGCGCCCAGCAGTCCGCTTCATCCCGCTGTCGATGTCGGCTTCCCACCACTGGTTGAGCACGGCGGAGCCGCCTGCGCCCAAGGCGATGCAGAGGATCGCGGTGAAACCCAGCACCGGGTGGATATGCCCCGGCGCAGCCAGCAGTCCGCACAGGCCGGTGAAGATCACCAACGACATCACGCGCGGCTTGGTCAGGGCGAAGAAATCGCGCCATTCCGCGGGGAGTTGGACGGGAGCTGCCTGGGTCATGGAATCGGGGGCCATATAGGGCGTCACAACCTCTTTAGCCAGTCGATCAGGATTCGGTTCACCTCGTCCGGCCGTTCCTGCTGGGTCCAGTGGCCCACGCCCTCGAGCACGTGACCTTCAGATTGCGGGGCGAACATCTTCACCAATGCGACTGGATCGGTGATTCCGCCGAACAGGAATGTCGCCGGGTCGCGCGTCCCGCCGATGAACAGTGCGGGTTGCTCGATCCGCTTGCCGTTCCAGCCCTGCAGCCATTCGAAATCGGCCTCATGATTGCGGTATCGGTTGAGCGGGCCGCGAAAACCCGAAGCGCGGAATTCGCTTTCGTAGAAATCGAGGTCTTCATCGGTCAGCCAGGGCACCGGCTGCGGGTCCGGCAGCCCCTCCAGAAAGGTCGTACCGAGCGGCTTGCTCCAATATTCGCCCGGCGGAACGTCACCGCTGATCGAATACATCATCCGCGCCACCCAATCTCGGGGATCGCGCTCTGCCTCCGCCTCGGCGACGCCGGGTTCCTGGAAATACTCCTGGTAGAAAAACCGTCCCTGGCTGGTGAAGTGTTCGCGGAACACCTCGGTAAAAGGTCGTTGCGGGACGCCGGAAAAGGGGACCGACAGGCCGGCGACCGCGCGGAAATGCTCAGGATTGGTAAGGGCACTGTTCCATACGATGGGTGCGCCCCAATCATGGCCGATGAGCACCGCCGGCGCTTCGGGTGAGAGCGCCTGGCGAAGGCCAACCAGATCGCCGACGATGCGTTCCATCGCATAGGCTTCCACCGGGTACGGCTTGTCCGAACCGCCATAGCCGCGCACGTCGATGGCGCAGGCGGTGAACCCGGCCTTGGCTATCGGACCGATCTGGTGGCGCCAGCTGTACCAGCTTTCCGGAAATCCATGGACCATGATCGCCAACGGCCCTTCTCCCTCGATGGCGCAGCGCAGCCTCAGTTCGCCAACATCGATCATGCGCATTTCCGGCATAACTCACTCCGTTTCGCGAGAAGCAAACGGCCGATCCACGAGGGACCGGCCGCAAGCATGTCTGCCATTCCCCACCCGGTCACGCGCGGGATGCGGCGGCAATTCCTCAGTGGGCGTGGTGGTGATCCTCGATCACCGGCAGCTCGCTGAACTGGTGGAACGGCGGCGGGCTCGACAGCGTCCATTCGAGCGTCGTTGCACCTTCACCCCAGTAATTGTCCGGCGCCTTCTTGCCGGCGAACAGCGCGTAGAACACGTTCAGGAAGAACGGGATCATCGATATCGCCATGATCGTGTAGCCGAACGAGCTGATCTGGTTCCAGTAGGCATAGGCCTCTGCATAGTCCGGATAGCGACGCGGCATGCCCTGCAGGCCCAGGAAGTGCTGCGGGAAGAAGATCACGTTCACGCCGATGAAGAAGCCCCAGAAGTGAACATGGGCGAGAAACTCAGAATGCATCTTGCCGCTCATCTTCGGGAACCAGTAGTAGAAGCCCGCGAACATAGAGAACACGGCACCCATCGACAGCACGTAGTGGAAGTGCGCCACCACGAAATAGGTATCGTGCACCACGTCGTCCACGCCGCCATTCGCGAGGTAGACGCCGGTCACGCCGCCAACGGTGAACAGGAAGATCATGCCGATCGCCCAGACCATCGGGCTCTTGAACTCGATCGAGCCGCCCCACATCGTCGCGATCCAGCTGAAGATCTTCACGCCGGTCGGCACTGCGATGACCATGGTCGCCGCGGTGAAGTACATCTTCGTGTTCACGTCGAGGCCGACGGTGTACATGTGGTGGGCCCACACGACGAAGCCGACGACACCGATCGCGACCATGGCATAAGCCATGCCGAGGTAGCCGAACACCGGCTTGCGGCTGAAGGTCGAAACGATCTGCGAGATCATGCCGAAGCCCGGCAGGATCATGATGTACACTTCGGGGTGGCCGAAGAACCAGAACAGGTGCTGGTAAAGGATCGGGTCACCGCCGCCGGCCGGATCGTAGAAGGTCGTGCCGAAGTTACGGTCAGTAAGCAGCATGGTGATCGCCGCAGCAAGGACCGGCAGGGCCAGCAGCAGCAGGAACGCGGTAACCAGCACCGACCATACGAACAGCGGCATCTTGTGCAGGGTCATGCCCGGCGCACGCATGTTGAAGATGGTGGTGATGAAGTTGGTAGCGCCAAGGATTGAGCCGGCACCGGCGAGGTGCAGCGAGAAGATCGCGAAGTCGACTGCAGGCCCTTGCGAACCGGTGGTCGCAAGCGGTGCATAGACGGTCCAACCGGTGCCCGCGCCCGGGCCCGTGCCGCCGGGCACGAACATCGAGAACAGCAGGCTGAAGAAGCCGGCGACCGTCAGCCAGAACGAGATGTTGTTCATGCGCGGGAAGGCCATGTCCGGCGCGCCGATCATCAGCGGAACGAACCAGTTCCCGAAACCGCCAATCATTGCCGGCATGACCATGAAGAAGACCATGATCAGGCCGTGGGCGGTGATGAACACGTTCCACATGTGATAGGATGTATCGAGATCCGCGTTGCCGCCCATGAGCTCTGCCCAGAACTGCAGATACTGGATACCCGGCTGAGCGAGCTCGAAACGCATGATGCCCGAGATCGCACCGCCGACGATACCGGCGATGATCGCGAAGATCAGGTAGAGTGTCCCGATGTCCTTGTGGTTGGTGGACATGAACCAGCGCGCGAAGAAGCCGGGCTTGTGGTCGGCATCATGGTGCGCGTGATCTTCGTGGTGGGCCTCGAAGTGTTCGGCGGTGGTGGCCATCGTGCTATACTCTCGAGCTAATCGGATTTCTTAGGCGGCAGGGGCGGCAGCGGGCTCTGCACCCTCGGCAGGTGCTGCCGCGGCGTCGGCGACCGGGGCTGCTTCCGCACCCTTGATCGTACCACCCTGGGCCAGGACCCATTCGTTATACTTGTCCATCGGCAGCGCCTCGACCGCGATCGGCATATAGCCATGGCGGGCACCACAGAGCTCGGAGCACTGGCCGTAGTAAACGCCCGGCTCCTTGATGAAGAGAACCTTCTCGTTCAGCCGGCCCGGAACGGCATCCAGCTTGAACCACAGGCTCGGCACGGCGAAGGAGTGGATCACGTCGGCCGCAGTGGTCTGCAGGCGGATGGGCACGCCAGCGGGCACGACCATCCGGTTATCGACTGCGAGCTGCGACGGCTCGCCGCGCTTCTCCGCCTCTTCCGGGCTCAACATATTCGACACGATCTCGAAGTCACCGTTGTCCGGGTAGCTGTAGCCCCAGTACCACTGGTAGCCGATCGCCTTGACGGTGATCGCGTCCTCCGGCGGACTTTCATATTGCTTGGCAATGAGCGTGATCGAAGGCACCGCGATCCCCAGCAGGATCAGCGCCGGAACGACGGTCCAGACCACTTCGATCAGCGTGTTGTGGCTGGTCTTCGAAGGAACCGGGTTGGCGCGCTTGTTGAAGCGCACGATGACGATCACGAACAGCAGCAGGACGAAGGCGCTGATTACCGCCATGACCCAGACCAGACCGACATGCAGGCCATGCGCGAAGTCGCCGGTGGGCGAATATTGCGGCTGGACGTCGATGCCGCCGGGAACGGGCATGCCCTTGCCTTCGGTGGGCTTCATCGGAGTGTAGGAGCCGGCAGGCGCTACGTCCGTCGCGGCCGCCTCGTCGGTTGCCGCAGCAACCGCCTCGGTCGGTGCGGCAGCGGGCGCATCCTGCGCCTGCACCAGCGACGGGCTGAGCATGAGCGCCAGCGCCATCGGCAGGCTGGCGGCGATCCGGTGGAACCCGTTGCGGGAGCCAAGAAATTTCATCGTCTGGACGCTCTTTCGTGTCTCGTTGTCGGCTCGGTCTATTGACCCGTCAAAACCCGCCGCGCACGGAGAAAACCCCCGCAACAGGGCGCGATTTGGGCCGCCTATAGGCAGGAGTCGCCCGGGCCTCAAGCGGCAGGGACGAAAAATCTGCATAAACACTTCACGCTTGCGCAAACCGCCGCAAAGCGCTTTGAGCCAGCCACATATGACAGACGAAGAAATCCTCCACGAATTCCGCGCGAGCGAGGCGCTGCTCGAAGGGCACTTCAAGCTCTCCAGCGGACGCCATAGCGGACACTACCTGCAATGCGCGCGCGTGCTGATGAACGCCGAACGCGCCGGGCGGCTGGCATTCGCCCTGGCGCAAAAGCTCCCCCGCGATCTGCGCGCGCAGATCGACACCGTGGTCAGCCCGGCGATGGGTGGACTCATCATCGGCCATGAAATGGGCCGTGCATTGGGAAAAGATGCCCTGTTCCTTGAACGGCCCGAAGGCACCTTCGAGCTACGCCGGGGCTTTCGCCTTGAGCCGGGCGCCAAGGTGCTGATGGTCGAAGACGTTGTCACGACCGGCCTCTCCAGCCGCGAGGCGATCGCCGCGGTCGGGCGCGAAGGTGGTGAAGTGATTGCCGAATGCTCGCTGGTCGATCGTTCGAACGGCGCAGCCGACCTTGGCGTCCCCTTCTACCCGCTGATCGAAATCAACTTCCCCAGCTACGCCGAGGACGAAGTACCACCCGAACTCGCTGCCATCCCGGTGACCAAGCCTGGGAGCCGCAAGTCCTGAGTACGCGGCTTCGCCTGGGGGTCAACATCGACCACGTCGCCACGATCCGCAACGCGCGCGGCGGCGATCACCCGGATCCGGTGCGGGCGGCGGAGATCGTCGCAGCGGTCGGCGGCGACGGCATTACCGCGCACCTGCGCGAAGATCGTCGGCACATACGCGATGCCGATCTCCAGCGCATTCAGGCTGCCACCGACCTGCCGCTGAACCTGGAGATGGCGGCCACCGAGGAGATGCTTGCCATCGCCCTTGCCCATGCGCCGCACGCCGCGTGCATCGTCCCCGAAAAGCGTGAGGAGCGCACCACCGAAGGCGGGCTCGACGCGGCAGGGCTGCACAACCAGCTGGCTCCCATCGTCACGCGCCTTTCGGATGCGGGCATCCGGGTGAGCCTGTTCATCGAGGCGAGCGAACGCCAGCTCGAAGCCGCTAGGCAACTTGGCGCACCGGTGGTCGAATTCCACACGGGCGAATATGCGCATGCCGGGCTGGACGGCGATGTCGAGCGCGAGGCACGCGAACTCGATCGCATCGCCCGCATGTCCACCCTCGCCCGCGAGATGGGTATCGAACCGCATGCCGGACACGGCCTGACCTACGATAACGTCAAACCGATCGCCGCCATCCCGGAACTCGCCGAACTCAATATCGGCCACTATCTCGTAGGCGAGGCGGTTTTCGTCGGACTCGAAACCGCGGTTCGTCGCATGCGCGACCTGATGGACGAGGCCCGACTGTGATCATCGGCCTCGGCTCCGACCTGTGCAGCATCGAGCGCATCCAGAATTCACTCGACCGTTTCGGGGAACGTTTCGAGTATCGCGTCTTCACCGAGATCGAGATTGCCAAGGCGCGCCGTCGCCCCTTCACCATCGCCGGCACCTACGCCAAGCGCTTCGCCGCGAAGGAAGCCTTCTCCAAGGCGGTCGGCACCGGTTTTCGCCGTGGCGTCTTCATGAAGGATATCGGCGTGGTCAACGCGCCGAGTGGGGCCCCTACCCTGTCGCTGACCGGCGGCGCCGCAATCCGGCTTGCGGAAATGGTCCCGCACGGCCATGAGGCACGCATTCATCTTACCCTCACCGACGATCATCCATGGGCGCAGGCCTACGTGATTATCGAGGCCCTTCCTGCATGAGCACCGGCACCCCGGCAGTGAACGACATCACCGACAAAGAACCCGAAAAGACGGACGAGAAGATCGACTGGATTGCGGAGATCCGCGGGCTTGCGGTCATGCTGCTGGCAGTACTGGCCTTCCACAGCTTCGTCGCCAAGCCTTTCTATATCCCCTCGGAATCGATGATGCCCAACCTGCTGATCGGCGATCGGCTGGTGGTGAGCAAATATCCATACGGATGGAACTGGTCCTCGATCAGCTTCCACCTTGCCCCGCGCGGTAGCTGGCGCCTTTGGCCAGCCACGCCCGAATACGGAGATATCGTCATCCCGGTTCATCCGACGCGGGACGAGGATTACATCAAGCGCGTCGTCGCCTTGCCCGGTGACCGGATCGCCGTGAGCAATGGGCAAATCATCCTGAACGGTACCCCCATTCCACAGAAGGTCGAACCCGCACTCGACTTGCCCCTGGACGGCAACTCGACTTGTGATGGCTTTCTGCCCGACGAATTCAGGGCCACCGACAAGGATGGTCATCGCGTCTGCCGCGTGCCGGTGTTGCGTGAAACGATGCCTAATGGTGCGACCTATTTGATCATCGATCACGAACCGCAGGGGCTGGACGATTTTCCCGAGATCACTGTCCCTGACGATGCAGTCTTCGTGATGGGTGACAATCGCGACCATTCGGCAGACAGCCGCGCGGAAATCGCGGCAAAGGGCCTGGGCGGCCCGGTTCCGCTGGTCAATATCGGTGGACGAGCGGAATTCATCACCTTCTCTCTGGATGGAACCACTTCGCTGAACCCGGTAAGTTGGTTTACCAGTCTGCGCGGCGGACGTGCCGGATCGACCTTGCGCCCGGCGCTGGTGGAACGGAGCACCAGTCCCGCCAACTAGGCTAGCGTATAGGGAGGATCGCCGCCGTTATGCCCGAATTCGACGAGCACGATCTCGGCTCCAGCCCATCGCGCATCAGCGACCCGCGCCTCCGCCACGAAGTGAACCGTGCGCTGGTCTGGGCTGCCGTGATCGGCGGCGTCGCACTGGCGGTCGCCATTGCCCGGCCCCTTCTGGCCATTTTCGGCGCCATGGTTTTCGCCGCGATCATCGACGGCGGGGCCCGCCTGCTAGGCAGGATCATGCCGATCGGGCGGATCTGGCGGGTGGCATTGGTGCTGTTCGCCGGTGTCGCATTCATGGTCTGGTTGGCAAGCTTTGCCGGAGCGACGATTGCGCAGGAAGCGGAGCAATTCCCGGCCATACTCGAGCGCCAGCTGGGCGAGCTGATCGCAATGGCGCGTGAGCGCGGGATCGATATCAACCAGGCGCAGATTCAGAATTATGCCGTCAACTTCACCAGCGGTATCGGCACGGTCACCAAGGCGCTCGGCGGGATCCTTGGCGGGTTCGCAACCGTGCTGCTGATCATCGTGATCGGCATCTACCTGGCGATCGACCCCCAGCTCTATGAACGCGGCGTGGCGTGGATGCTCCCGCGCCACCGCCGGGAAAGCTTCTACCTGGTCGTCGACCGGATGAGCCTGACGATGCGCCGGCTGATGGGCGGTCGCCTGCTGGGCATGGTGGTGGAAGCGGTGTTCACCTATCTCATGCTGACGCTGGTCGCCCAGTTGCTAGGAATCGGCACGGTCCCCATGGCCGCGCTTCTCGCGATTCTCACAGGCCTGCTGGCCTTCATCCCCAACCTCGGCGCGCTGGTTTCGGGCGTACTCATGGTCATGGTCGGCTTCTCGGGAGGGGTCGACATGGGGCTCTACACCATCTTCGT
Organism: Erythrobacter mangrovi; assembly: GCF_013260645.1. NCBI lineage: Bacteria > Pseudomonadati > Pseudomonadota > Alphaproteobacteria > Sphingomonadales > Erythrobacteraceae > Erythrobacter > Erythrobacter mangrovi. Next base: position 61,089 of record NZ_CP053921.1, read on the forward strand.
CTATTTCTTCGTCCAGAACTTCGACGGCTATGTGGTCATCCCCATGATCGCCAAGAAGACGGTCGACCTAGCGCCGGCGCTGGTCCTCTCCTTCCAGCTGATCATGGGGCTGCTCTTCGGCATCATCGGCCTGTTCCTCGCCGATCCGTTGCTGGCCATGATCAAGGTTGCGCTCGAGCGACGGGCCGAAATTGCCGGCCTGGAAGAACGCGCGAAGGTTGCGAAAAATGGCGCGTAAATTCCTGTATCTCGTGGCGATAGTCATCGTCGCCTTCATCGCCGGTGCGATCGCGCTATCTATCTGGTCGCGTGAAGCGACACAGATTGCCTTCGTCCCTCGCGGCGAATTCGTCGAACAACCACCGCTCGCCGACAATGCCTACCAGGATCCAGCAATGTGGTATTCGCGCCCTGGCATCGGAAGGAGCGATCCCGCGCGTTACCAGCCCGCCATGTCCAGAAGCGCAGGCTCAGTGGCACCAGCAGAGGAATTGGCCCGCGAAAGCGAGAAGGCACCCTCGTTCGCGGTGTTCTTCGTACCCCCGACGAGCTACATCAAAGTGGGTGGTGGCTGGAACGCTACGCTGGACGATCCAACCACTGACGGTCGCGCACGGCTGTTCCTCCAGGGGCTTGCCAGCCCGTTCAATCGAGCGGACGAGATTTGGGCCCCCAAGTACCGGCAAGCCGCGGCAGGCGCCTTCCTGACCGACAAACCTGAGGCGCAGAAGGCGATCGATGCAGCCTATGCCGACGTGCTGCAGGCGTTCCGCTTCTTTGTCGACAGCGTCGATCCCGACAAGCCGATTGTCCTTGCCGGGCACAGCCAGGGTGCTGCGCATATCCTGCAGCTCCTGCGCGAGGAGATCGGCGGCACACCGCTCCAAAAGCGCATCGTGGCAGTCTACGCGCCGGGCTGGCCGCTATCGGTAAAGCACGACTTACCCGCGCTTCCGATCCCTGCCTGCGCCGCCGCGGGGCAGACGGGATGCCTGCTCGCCTGGTCGACCATCGCCGAAGGCGGCGATTCTATCATGATCATGGAACGCTATGATGCCACTCCCGGGTTTGACGGGCAGCCGCGCGGCAGCGGACCGATCCTGTGCGTAAATCCGCTCACCGGCGGTACGGGTGGAACCGCTCCAGCTGCTGCCAATCGTGGCACGCTGGTGCCCAACGAAACGCTGGCGCGCGCCGAGCTGGTCCCCGACGCAGTTCCGGCGCGTTGTGGCGACAATGGCCTCCTCTACATCGGGGAGCCGCCGGTCATGGGCGAAGGCGTTCTTCCGGGCGACAACTATCACGTTTATGACATTCCCCTGTTCTGGAAGAACCTGCAGGACGACGTGGTCGAGCGAGTGAAGGCATGGACGGCAAGCCGCTCGTAACCGACAGCGCTCTCGATTTCGGTGACGCCTTGCCCGACGGCGGGGCATTGCTGGGGCTCGACGTCGGGACCAAGACCCTGGGCGTGGCGACCTGCGATGCTGGCTGGCGTTTTGCAACCGCAGGCAAGACGCTGCCGCGCGGCAAGTTTTCCAAGGATAGCGAAGCCTTGCGCACGCTTGTTCAGGATCGTTCAATCCGCGGGGTCGTCATTGGACTGCCACGAAACATGGACGGTAGCGAAGGGCCTCGTGCCCAGGCGAGCCGCGCCTACGCACGCAATGTGGCCGCGGCGCTGGAACTGCCCGTGTTGCTGTGGGACGAACGATGGTCGACGGCCAGCGCTGAGGGCGCGATGATCGCGCAGGACCTGAGCCGCGCGAAACGCGCCGAGAAAATCGACAGTCATGCCGCGGCGATCATCCTCCAGGGTGCCATCGACGCCCTGGCAGGCGGCGGCTTCTCGATTGGCTGAAATTAATTGATTGAATGGCGCAAGGACCGGGCGCTATCGCGCCTTGCATGACGGATACCAGACCCAGTTTCGATCCGCGGCGCGCGGTACAACTGATGTCGAGCCGTGGCCATTCAGGCTGGCTCGGCATGCGCTATTCCGCCCACGGCGACGACTGGGTCGAGCTCGAGCTACCCTGGCGGCAGGACCTGCTGGCAGAGGCAGGCGGCAAGGTACTCGCCTCGGGCCCGATCCTGAGCCTGATGGATATGGCGAGCGGCATGGCGATCTGGCGCGCTATGGCTGACTTCAGTGCCATCGCAACCCTCGATCTGCGCGTCGATTACGTCCGCCCGGCGCGCGAAGGCGCCAACGTGTTCGGCCGGTCGCAATGCTATCGCGTCACGCGGAGCGCAGCTTTCGTCCGCGGATTCGCACATGACGGCGACGCCGACGACCCGGTGGCCCATATCCAGGGCGCCTTCATGAAGATCGCCAGCAGCGTGCCGGTAGGTTGGAATGGCTGAGGCCGGTCACATCGATGCGCTGACGCCCTATGCCCGCTCGCTCGGCATTCTGGTCGATCGGTGGGATGGCGACATCCCCGTGCTACGCGTCGAATTCGACGCGACCGTTGAGGGGCGCCCCGAGCATTACCACGGCGGTGCCACCGGCGGCCTGCTCGAAACCGCGGGCTATGGTGTGCTGCGCGCTGAACTGGACCGGCTTGGCCGCACGGCAGTGCTCAAGCCGATCAACATCACCGTGCAGTATCTATCCGCGGGCAAGAGCAGAACGAGCTATGCCAAGGGGCGGATCACCAAGCTTGGGCGTCGCAGCGCGAACATCACGGTCGAAGCTTGGCAGGACGATCCGGCCCGGCCGATCGCAACTGCGGTGATGAACGTGCTCATGGCGGACGCCTGAGCTGCTATCGCGCATCAGTTCGGTACGGCCTCTTCCTCGCGACGGCGCACTTCCTGCTCGGCCCGGCGGCGAGCCGCTTCAATTGTCGCTTCGTCGACCACAACGCCGTCGTTGCCCAGCTCGATCTCGAACGGGACGCCGTCGATCTCGGTCGTGAATATCGCCGAGCCGTCTCGGACGCGTAGGCGCGAATTGCCGTCGCCCAGCGGAATGTCGCCAATGTCGGGCACATCGAGCGGCTCGATTGGACCACCCGGATCGTCGTTGTCGGAGGGTGCGGCCTGGGCAGGCGTGCCCTTCACTCCTTGCGCCTCGTTCATGAAATCGCGCCAGATGCGCGCGGGCAAGCCACCACCTGAAATCCCGCCGCCGAGCGGAGAATTGTCGTCGTTGCCAACCCACACGCCGACGACAAGGTCGCCGGCATAGCCGACAAACAGGGCGTCGCGATTATCTTGCGTCGTTCCAGTCTTGCCGAAGTTCGGGCCACTCAGGATCGCCGCACGCCCAGTCCCGCGATTGATCGCCGACCGAAGCATCTGTTCCATCCCCTTGTGGGTGGACGATGAGAAGCTCGACGGGCCGTCCCACAGTCTCTCGAAGAAGCCCGGTTCGGGCCGCGCAAAGGCGTGCGGTTCGACCGGATAGGCGTTGGCGGCGACCGCGGCATAGGCCGCGGTCAGTTCCATCAGCGTCATCGTATGGGTCCCCAGCGCCATGCTGGGATCGCCCTTCACCAGCGGAGAGGTGACTCCGAGGTCGCGAGCGGTGGCAATGACCTTTTCGCTACCGACCTCTTGCAGCAGCCGGACCGCCGCGACGTTGCTCGATTGGGCGAAGGCATCTTCAAGCGTAAGGGTCTGCGAATACTGCTCGCGCGAGTTCTTCGGGCGGTAGCTGCCTTCGGCTATCGGCAGGTTGGATACCAGATCATCGGGACTCCACCCTGCCCGCAGCGCCGCGAGATAGACGAACAGTTTGAAGGTGGACCCCGGCTGGCGTCGTGCCTGCGTTGCGCGGTTGAACGGCGACTTCTCATAGTCCTTGCCGCCGATCATCGCGACCACTTCGCCATTCGGACGCATGGCGACGAGAGCCACTTGCGCCTTCCCCAAGGGAGCACGCTGGGTCACCCGCCGCGCGACGTTCTGGAGCCGGCTGTCGAGCGTGGTGGTGAGCGTCTGGCGTGAATAACCGCCCGCGGCGACTTCGCGCGCTTCAGGCAGCGCCCAGTCCGCGAAATAGGTACCAGTGGGAAGATCGTTGCGCGTCCGTACATCGAGTGCAGGGGGCGTCATTGCGCGAGCTTCAGCCTCAGTAATGAAGCCGGCGGCAACCATGGAATCGACCACCAGTTTCATGCGCTTTTCGGCCCGCGCATAGTGCTTGGTCGGGGCGTAGGCCGAGGGCGCCTGGAGCAAGCCCGCAAGCATGGCGGCCTGGTTCGGCCTGAGCTTTTCCGGCTGGCGATAGAAGTAGTGCAGGCTGGCCGCGCGCAGGCCGTAGACATTGTCGCCGAAATAGGCGTTCGAGAGATAACGCTCGAGGATCTCATCCTTGGTCAGCCAGGCCTCGAGCCAGAAGGCGATCATCGCTTCGCGCGCCTTGCGGGTCAGCGTACGTTCCGGCGTCAGGAAGGTGAACTTGGCGAGCTGCTGAGTGATCGTGCTTCCGCCACCGGTCCCGGTAAAGGCTGCTCGGGCGATACCGCGCGGGTCGATGCCCCAGTGGTCGTAGAACCGCCGGTCCTCGATCGCGAGGAAGGCCTCGACCACGTGCGGCGGCAGGTCGGCGACCTTGACCGGTTCGTCGGTCACCGCCCCATTGCGGGCAATTGGCGTTCCATCGGCAGCAAGCAGCGTGACCTGCGGCGCAGCGATCGGCTCAAGCGATTTGGAAAGTGGTGCTGTGATGGCCAGCCAGGCGACCAACACGATGAACAGGCCCATGATCGCCGCGACGATCCGCACCGCCCACCAGCGCTTGCGATGGCCTTGCCAATAGGCCCGCTGCCACCAGCGCAGGTGCTTGCGCTCGTGCACGCCGACCGCCGCCTCGAGGCGATCGAGTCGAGCGTCCCAGTCGTCATCATCGAGCCCGTCGTGGAGCGCGTAATAGCCACGATGGCGGGCACCTCCGAATTCGGGTGCCGGCCTGCGCCTGAAGGAATCGAACACGCCCATTGCCTACTGTGTTAAACGAACAACACAGCCATGCATAGAGGGCTGCAGATGAACCCCCGGCTACGCCTAGCGGCCAACTACGCTTTCGGGCAGGTCTTCACCGAACACGCGCTGGTAGTATTCGGCCACCAGCATCCGCTCTTCCTCGTCGCACTTGTTGAGGAAGCTCAGGCGGAAGGCGAAGCCGACATTCTTGAAGATCGCATAGTTCTGCGCCCAGGTGATCACGGTACGCGGGCTCATGACGGTCGAGATATCGCCGTTGATAAAGCCCTGCCGCGTCAGGTCGGCAACCTTGATCATGTCCGCCAGGATCTTCGGATCGATGTCGGGATTCTTCGCCTCGACGATCTTCTGCTCGGTCTCGGCGGGCAGGTAGTTCAGTCCAACGACGATGTTCCAGCGGTCCATCTGGCCCTGGTTGATCTGCTGCGTGCCGTGATAGAGGCCGCTCGTATCGCCCAGGCCAACCGTGTTGGCGGTGGCAAACAGGCGGAAATTGGGATCGGGGCGGATCACGCGGTTCTGGTCGAGCAGGGTCAGCTTGCCCTGCTGTTCGAGCACGCGCTGGATCACGAACATCACGTCGGGTCGGCCAGCGTCATATTCGTCGAACACCAGCGCCACTGGATGCTGCAGTGCCCAGGGCAGCAGCCCTTCGCGGAACTCGGTCACCTGCAACCCGTCGCGCAGCACGATGGCGTCACGCCCTACGAGGTCGATACGGCTGATATGCGCATCGAGGTTGATGCGGATACACGGCCAGTTGAGTCGCGCGGCGACCTGTTCGATGTGGGTCGACTTACCGGTGCCGTGATAGCCCTGCACCATCACGCGGCGGTCATGCGCAAAACCCGCGAGGATCGCCAGCGTCGTGTCCGGGTCGAACACATAGGCGGGATCGAGATCGGGAGTGCGCTCGTCCGGCTTGCTGAACGCGGGCACCTGCCAGTTGATATCGATCCCAAAGGTCTCGCGCACATCGACAGTTGTGTCGGGTGCAGCAAGGACGGTTTTGGCAGAGGCGTCGAAGGTTTTGTCGGTCATATCGTTCATCTCGGTGGCGGGCCTAGACAAGCCGGGCCCGCCCCGCAATGCCCGAAAACGAGGTCTTAGAAAATTCAGTTGCTTTCTGGGACCCGGATATGTGCGAGATGGCCGGTTTTGATCCAGAATCGCACGCCGTCCGGCCCCGCGGAAGCTCGGATGGCGTCGCCAGCAGGCAGGCGGATCCAGTCATGGCGCTCCATGGCTCCTGCGGGTGTCCGCAGCGCACCGTCGAGAACTAGGATCTCTCCGCCATCGGGGAACGACAGGGCACGTTCGACACCCGGTTGCCAGCGTTCGACCCGGACTGTTTCGAACTGGTCGCGATGAAGCAGACCGGTTTCAACCCCGTCCCAGCCAAGCATTGGAACGAGCTCGAGTGCGTTCATGTCGACGCTGAACTGGTTTCGATCAGCTGCATCAAACTGCCACAGCTTCACGAAGATGGTACAGCCCGGCGCAGAGCCCGGCACATGCGACGTGGTCGGCGGATTGCGAACATAGGTACCCGCCGGATAATCACCGTGCTCGTCCTGGAATACGCCCTCGAGGACGATGAATTCCTCACCGCCGCCATGGGTATGGCCGGGAAAAGACGACCCCGCGGCATAGCGAACGATGGAGGTGGCACGTGCCACCTCCCCGCCGATACGATCAAGCATGCGTCGATCCACGCCCGCCATTGGCGACGGAACCCAGTTCAGCGCACTGGTGTCCACGCTGACTCGCCGGGAAAAGTCGGCGTTCACTTCCATGTCAGTTCTCCTGGTACCGCGCGCGCACCTTCTCGCGCCACGCGTGCAGGTGCGTCAGATCGGTATCGATCTCGATGCCCGCAAGATCCGCGAAGTCGAGACCGGCAAGCAGGGTAATGTCGGCCATCGAGTAGACGGCGCCTGCCACGAAGGGCTGCTTTGCCAGCACGCCATCGAAATAGCGCATGGTGGACTGAGCACGCGCCTTCTGCCGCAGCCCCCAGGCCGGCACTTGGTCGGTCTCGAGATCGGGGCCAAGGCCGGGGGTCGCGTGGTGGAAATAGGCGCCAACCGCGTCCAGCAGACCCTCTTCCGCGCGCAGGTTCATCATGTGGGTCGTCGCCCTCTGCAGCGGCGTATCGCCGATCAGCGAAGTCCCTTCAAACGCCCCGTCGATATATTCCGTAATCGGGGTGCAGCGCCCGATCACCGAGCCATCGGGCAGCTCGGCGCAAGGGACGGTGGCGTCAGGATTGATGGCTCGAAACGAGTCGGAGCGGTGCTCGCCCGCCATTACATCGACCGGCACGAACTTCACGCGATCGAGTGCATTCTTTTCGGCCAGTGCCAGGCGCACTCGCACGGGATTGGGGAAGTTTTCGACTTCGTAGATCGTCAACATACCGTTTTCTCCATTCCCTACCAACTAGTAGGTTGGCGATCGGCTACTTTCTTGATTCACACCTGTCAACCTACTAGTTGATAGGGATGACAGAGACACGAACCCTGCTGCTCGACCTCGGCGAAAAGGCTGTCCGCACGCGGGGTTACGCGGGCTTCAGCTACGCCGACCTCGCCCGCGACGCGGGTATCCGCAAGGCCAGCATCCATCATCACTTCCCGACCAAGGCCGACCTCGCCCTCGCCCTGATCGAGCGGTTTGCTGCCATGCTGGCCGACGCACTGGCAGCCGTCGAAGCCTCCGCGCCAACCGGTGGAAGGGCGCTTGAAGGCGCTATCGACCTTTACCGTGACGCGTTGGGCGATGGTGAAACGATGTGCATGTGCGCAGCCATGTCCGCCGATGCCGCACTTCTCGAAATTCGCACCACCGACGCGCTCAATGCTGCCAACAAGGCGATTGCCCGGTGGTTCGAACGGATTCTGTCAAAGGGTAAGGAAGACGGTTCGATCGCCGGTGTCGACGAGCCGGAAACGTCCGCACTGGCGGTGCTGGCACAACTCCAGGGCGCGCAACTGCTGGCTCGTGCGTCGGGTTCGATCGAGGTCTTCGATCGCGCGGTGGCAACGCTGCGCGATCGCATCACAAGCTGACAGCACGCTGAGGTTGCGGCATAGTCCTTAGCATGCCGCCGCTTTCGCCCAAGGAGTATCTCCGCAGCCAACTCGTTTCAAAGGTTCGCGGGGTCTTCAATGATGTCGAAGGCGGCGAAAAGCCGGTACCGGTTTCCGATGAGGCCCTGTTCGAGAAGGACTCGCCGATCAGGCTCGTCCATGCCGACATAGTGGCCATGATGGTCGGTGGAATCCGCAGCCTGTTGCTGCAGATGCTCCACCCCCATGCCTTGCAGGGTGTGCTCGACCATTCGAATTTCCGCGAGGACATGCATGGGCGCCTTCGCCGCACGGCGCGCTTTATCGCGGTGACGACGTTCGGCCATCGTGACGACGCCATGGCAGCGATCGCCCGGGTCAATCGCATCCACGCAGAGGTGGGCGGTACGCTGCCGGACGGCGCACCCTACTCTGCGGCCGATCCGAGAACGCTCGCCTGGGTCCATGTCGCCGAAGCGACGAGTTTCCTCGCCGCGTACTTGCGCCATGTCCGGCCTGATATGCCGGGCGCGATGCAGGATGAGTATTACCGCCAGTTCGCCGTTGTCGCGCGCGAGTTGGGCGCCGATCCCGTCCCGCTGGATCGGCGCGAAGCGGAGCTGCTGTCTCGCGAATTCAGAGCCGACCTGCGTTCATCGCCCGAAGCGCGCGATGTGGCCCGGCTCGTCTTGACCCAGAAACCCCGGGGGACACCGCCAGCCTTGCAGACATTGCTCGGCGCCGAAGCGGTTGCCCTCCTACCATCTTTTGCTCGCTCGATGCTTGGTCTCGAACGGCCGGGCCTGCGAAGCTTGCCGGCGCGCGCCGCCACCTGGGGCATGGGCAAGACCCTGCGCTGGGCGTTCAAACAGAATTGACCGTCTGATCCCGTCGCTGCTGGCGCACCTCCCCAGCTGCACGCTTGCAACATACCGACCGGTTGGTATGTTGCAAGCGTGATACCGAATCGGTCTTTCCGCCCCGCACCCCAATCCGCTCGCGATCGCTTGCTCGAAGCAGGCGTGAAACTCATCCGTCGACAAGGCTACGCCGCGACTTCGGTGGGCGAGTTGTGTGCCGAGGCCGGCGTCACCAAGGGTGCCTTCTTCCACCATTTCGAATCCAAGGAAGCGCTGGGCGCGGAGCTTGCGCGCTACTGGAGTAACTCGACCTCGGGCTTCTTTACCGACGCACCGTTTCGCCAGATTGCGGACCCGCTTGAACGGATTCTCGGTTATCTAGACCTGCGCATAGCACTGATCGGCGGACCGACCGAAAGCTTCAGCTGCGTCGCCGGAACCATGATTCAGGAAAGCTTCCGTTCCAGCGAACCGATCCGTGCGGCCTGTCGCGACAGCATCCTTGGCAATGCCGATCTCTTCGTCGAGGATTTTACAGAGGCCGTCGCAAGTTACGGTGTCGACGCGGATCCCAAGGGCCTCTCGCTGCATATGCAGGTCGTGATCCAGGGCGCCTTCATACTCGCCAAGACGCAAGACAGCGATGAGCGAGCCGTCGCCATGGCCCGCGAAAGCCTGCTGCACCTCAAGCGCTACCTCACCCTTTTGTTCGGCAAGGAGACCGCCCGATGACCCAGATGATATTCGTAAACCTGCCGGTGGCGGACCTCGCAAAGTCCAAGGCGTTCTACAGTGCAATTGGCTTCACCAACGAGCCGAAATTCACCGACGATACCGCTGCGGCAATGCAGCTGTCCGAAGCCATCGTCGTCATGCTGCTGACCCATGAAAAGTGGAAGACTTTCACCAGCAAGGCGATCCCGAACGCCAAGCAAAGCGCACAGGTGATGAACGCGCTGGGTTGCCAGAGCCGCGAAGCGGTAGACGCGATGGTGGAGACCGCATCAAAGGCGGGCGGGACGCCGGACTGCAATCCGAAACAGGATTATGGCTTCATGTATGGCCGCAGCTTCGAGGACCCCGACGGTCATATCTGGGAGGTCTTCTGGATGGACCCTGCAGCCGTCGAAAGCGGTCCGGCTGAAATGGCCGCAGCCTGAATGCCAACAGTTCGAGGAGAGAACCGATGTATGTGAACGGATTCGTGGTCCCCGTGCCCGAGGACAAGAAGGACGCCTATCGCGATGTGGCCGAAAAGTTCTGGCCGATCGCGCACGATCATGGATGCATCGGCCATGTCGAGGCGTGGGAAGCCGACGTGAAGGACGGTCAACACACCGACTTTCGCAAGGCAGTCGACCTCAAGCCCGGCGAAAGGGTCGTCTTCAGCTGGATGACCTGGCCCGACAAGGAAACCGCCGACGCTGCGCATGAGAAGATGATGGCCGACGAACGGATGGCAACACAGTTCGGCCCTCCCGACGGAAGCGGCATGCCCTTCGATGGCAAGCGGATGATCTTCGGCGGCTTCGAAGTCATCCTGAACAAGGAGGCGTGAGCCGATGGGACGCAAGATCACCGGCGGAGTGTTCCTTTCGCTCGACGGCGTCATGCAGGCACCGGGCGGCCCGACCGAAGACTATACAGGCGGTTTCGACGAAGGCGGCTGGGTCTTCAAACTGTGGGACGAAGGTGTCGATGAAACACTCGATTCGTTGTTCTCCGGTGAGTACGACCTGCTGCTCGGCAGGCGAACCTATGACATCTTCGCCGCCTACTGGCCCTATGCCGAGGGTGACAACAAGCCGATGGGTGAGGCTTTCGACAGGGCGTGCAAGTATGTGCTGACCTGCGGCGACCGGCCATTGGAATGGCAGAACAGCCACCGGCTCGCTGGCATCGAAGACGTCGCTTCGCTCAAGGCCACCGAGGGGCCCGACCTCGTGATCCAGGGATCAAGCACGATCTACCCCGCGCTCCTCGCAGCAGGCTTGATCGACGAACTGATCCTGATGACCTATCCAGTCACACTCGGTTCTGGGAAACGCCTGTTTGGGGATGGCACGCCAGCCGAAACGCTTGAAATGCTGGGACACCGGGTGACCGACAAGGGCACGGTTATCGCCACGTACAAACCGGGTGGCGCATTGCCGCCCTACCCGCCAGAAGGTCCGATCCCGAGCACCAGTGCGCGCGAGGAGGAACGGCAGGCGCGGATGAAGTCGGGGACCTGGTGATGCTTGCGCTCTATGGCCACCCATTCTCCTCCTACACATGGAAGGCCTTGATTGGCCTTTATGCCAATGGGACCGAGTTCGAGTTCAAGCAACTGGTCCCAGGCGACGCGGAGCAGGCAAAGCTCCTCGCCAGGCTGCATCCTGCGTGCAAATTCCCGGTGTTGATCGACGGGGACCGCACGATCATCGAGGCGACCGCCATCATCGAATATCTCGCGGTTCATTACCCCGGTCAAGCACCGCTGATTCCGCAGGATTCCGAAGTGGCAGTAACCGTGCGCATGCTTGACCGCGTTTTCGACAATTATGTCATGGCGAACCTCCAACGGGTCGTTTCGGCACATTTCGTCGATCCGGACGATGGCACCTCAGGCCTGCGCGATCCCGATCCCGCGGAAGTCGCCAAGGGCAAGGCGGGACTGATCAAGGCTTATCGTTGGCTGGAAAACTGGCTGACGACCAATACGCTTCCCGCCCACGTCAGCCTCGTAACCTGCGCCGCAGCACCAAGCCTGTTCTATGCCGATTGGGTGGAACCGATTCTGGCGGACTGTCCGCGCCTGGCCGCGCTCCGTGCAGAGCTGCTGGCGTTACCTGAAGTTTCCCGCTGTGTTGACGATGCGCGGCCCTATCGGGGGTATTTCCCACCGGGCGCGCCCAATCGCGATTGATCGTCAGGCGATCGCCTTCGACTTCCTGAGCAGCTGGTAGGCATCGACCACCTTGCCCAATCGCGATTCATGGCGGCGGTCGCCGCCGTTGCGATCGGGGTGGTAACGCCTCACGAGTTCGGAGTAGCGCTTGCGCAGCCTCCTGAGGTCGACATCGAGGCCGAGGCCCATGGTCTCCAGTGCCTGCGCCTCTTCGCGACTGAAGCGCCCATCCATCGCCATTTCCGCCTCGCGCCGTACGCGGCTCTTGATCCCGTTGGCGCGGGCAGCGATGGCTTCGAGCGGATCGTCATAGTCCGCCCAGCGCGGCATCCCGTCGACGCCCGCCGTTGGGCGAAAGCTAGGACTTTCCGTCCGCCAGCCCGCAGCAGGAGCCTGCGCCGCGTAGATTTCCTCCGCGTTCATACCTTCGAACCAGTCGTAGCCGGAGTTGAATTCGCGAACGTGATCGAGACATAGCCAGCGCCATTCCCCCGGCCCGTCGAAGCCGTGCCCTTGTCCGCCCGGAGCACGGAATTCGCCCGGTGCATTGCAGGCGGGATGTGCGCAACGCCGCCCCTGGGCTTCAAATCGACCGTGGAACCTTGTCTGGCGCATTCGTACTAGGATGGGGAGCGATATGCGCTATGGAAACCCCTCAAGAGGAGATTTTGACCCATGCCCGGTCCGGTCCAGCAGGAAATGGAAAAGCTTCTGGAAGAGGCATTCCGGCCGACCAAGCTTGAGGTCATCAACGACAGCGCGAAGCACCATGGCCATTCCGGCGACGACGGGAGTGGCGAGTCGCATTTTACCGTGGTGATCGAGGCGACGGCCTTTGCCGACAAGGGCCGGCTCGAGCGCCAACGCATGGTCAATCGCGCGCTGGGTGACATTCCCGGGCAGCGTGTCCATGCACTTGCCATCCATGCTACGGCACCCACTGAATGAGGAGTCAAAGATGAGCGATTTCGAGCTGGTTCTTACCCCGGTTACGCATAACCTGGGCCAGTTCGAGGTCCGCCGGGTCCTCCCGGCAAAGGCGCGCACGATGGTGGGCCCCTTCATCTTCGTCGATCAGTTTGGCCCCGCGCAGCTCGATATCGGCAGCGGCATGGACGTAAGGCCCCACCCGCATATCAACCTCGCCACGGTCACCTGGCTGTTCGAAGGGGCGATCGAGCACCGCGACAGCCTTGGCAGCTTTTCAACTATACGCCCCGGCCAGGTAAACCTGATGACCGCCGGACGGGGCATCGTGCATTCGGAACGCTCGCCAGCGGCGGAACGCAAGACTGGCCCGAGGCTCTACGGAATGCAGACCTGGCTCGCGCTGCCAGACGGACGCGAGGAGATTGACCCGGCGTTCGAAGCCGTGACCGACCTCCCGATTGTGGAGGACGGGCGGGCCAAGGCGATCGTGATCATGGGCGAATTGTGGGGCGAACGCGCGCAGACCACCACCTATGCCGATACGATCTACGCCGAGATCGTGCTCGGAGCGGGCGGAGCAATTCCGCTCGAGGAAGATGCCGACGAGCGCGCAGTGATGTTGGTCGGGGGCGAGGCAACGGTCGATGGCCACCCTCTCAGGCTTTACGAACTGGCAGTGCTCCAGCCCGGGCGCGACATGACCCTGGAAAGCGGCGCTGGGGCGCGAGTGATGCTGCTTGGTGGCGAGGCCTTTACAAGTCGACGGCACGTTTGGTGGAACTTCGTCAGTTCGAGCCGCGAGCGCATCAACCAGGCCAAGGAGGATTGGCGCGAAAGGCGCTTTCCCAAGGTTCCCGGTGACGAAGAGGAATTTATCCCGCTGCCCGAGGTGCCGAATACCGTCACCCATCCGTGAGAGGACCCCGCATGAGTTTCGAGGGAAAGACCGCCTGGATCACTGGCGCGAGCAGCGGCATCGGCGCTGCATTGGCGCATGAATGGTCGGCACGAGGCGCACGCATTATCTTGTCCGGGCGCGATGAGGCACGCCTGGCAGAGGTTGCGCGTGCCTTGCCTACGGACACGCTGGTCCTTCCTTTCGACGTGCGCGACGATGCCGCGATGCTCGCCGCAACCGAACGCGCGACCTCTTGGGGAACCGGCGTGGACATTTTCGTCGCCAACGCGGGCGTTTCACAGCGCAGCGCAGCAATCGACACCGATATCTCGGTCTACCGGGAAATCATCGAGATCGACCTCGTCGCGCAGATCGCGGCAACGCAGGCCTTGCTGCCGCACTTCACCGCGCGGGGCAGCGGGCACTTGCTCTTCATCAGCTCGATTGCGGGCAAGGTCGGCGTCCCGATGCGCACCGCCTATTGCGCGGCCAAGTTCGGGCTCGCCGGCTATGCCGATGCCTTGCGCGGCGAACTGTCGCAGAGCGGCATTGGCGTGCATGTTATCTACCCCGGTTCGGTCGCGACCGACGTCAGTCGCAATGCGCTGACTGCCGATGGGAGCAAGCGCGGGCGCAGCGATTCGGTTATCGAGAGCGGCATTGCACCAGCGGAAGCGGCGAAGCGCATGGTCGACGCGGTGGCTGCGGGCGAGCGCGAAATCATTGTGGCCGATGGGATGGAGCTGGCCATGGGCGAAGCACGGCGAACCCCCGACGCGCTGTTCGACCAGGTCGCTGGAATGGTCGCAGCAGGTTATATGGAAAAGATGAAGGCCGAAGGGTGATCGTGCCCGAGCAAAAACGCATCGCGCTCTCGACGGGAGTCGAACTCGACGTGGTCGATGAGGGACCGCGCGATGCACCGGCCCTGATTTTCCTTCACGGCTTTCCCGAGAGTCACCGTACCTGGCGCAACCAGATCGCGCATTTTTCCGATCGGTTTCGCTGCATCGCACCCGACCAGCGCGGCTATCGTGGATCATCGAAGCCTCAGGAAGTCTCCGCCTATACGCCCGACAAGATGATCGGTGACGTCTTTGCGCTGGCCGATGCCTTGGGTGTGGAGCATTTCACCATCGTCGGCCACGACTGGGGCGGCGCGATCGCATGGGGCGTCGCTTACGGCGGCATGATGAACGGTCGCGTCACGCGCGCGATCATCGCCAATGCGCCGCACCCGGTTCTGTTCCCGAAGTTGCTCTACACCAATCGCGAGCAGCGCGAGGCAAGCCAGTATTTCCGCGAGTTCCGCGATCCGGCAAACGATCCCCTGATCCGCGAGCATGGTCTTGGCGCGCTCTTGCTCAAGGCATTTGGTGGGGACCTGGCGACCGTGATGGAACCAGAGGAGCAGGCCCAACTGCTTGAAGACTGGTCGAACCCCGACGCCGCCTTCGGCATGCTCAACTACTATCGCGCCAGCCCGATGGAAGTTCTGTCGCTCGACGCGCCCTATGAGCTTCCCGCCAGCTACACGCCCGTTCCACTGGCGAAACTGACCATCCCCACACTGGTTATCTGGGCACTCGACGACAAGGCACTGCCGCCAGCCAACCTCGATGGGCTCGATGAGGTGATCGCGGATCCCGAGATCGTGCAGGTGCCCGGATGCGGGCACTTCGTCCAATGGGAGCGGCCCGCGGAAGTGAACGCGGCGATGGAGGCGTTTCTCGCCAGGACGGCCTAGCCCGCGATCCAATCGATATCGGCACCGTGCGCATGCGACCATGCGAGCTGGGTGGTCTCATCACCACCAGGCCAGAACCGGACCTTGAGCATATGCCGATGAACCGTGCGATCCGCTTCAACGGAGACCCAAGCCAGCGGTCGGTCCGTTGTCGCCTTCGCTCCGGCGGCCTCCATTGCCTCGGTGATGCGCGATTGCTGCTCCTCGGGCACATACTGCCAGACGATTGAGTGCATCAGCAGTCGCGTGGTGCCTTGAACCTGTGGTTTGGCAAGTTCGGCTTCGACGAAGTCTGCGGCATTGGCTTTGACCAGGTCAGGCTTGCGCTCGCCTGCCGCTCGGATCGCAGCTTCCATCCTCTCGAAGCGGACGGTGTGCTCAGGCCAGATATAGGCCCTTAGCCGCAGCGCCTGCGCCGGATCCGTCAAATCGACCGGGGCCACGTCGCAACCGCGAGTCGATACGATCTCTATCGCTTCCGCAGGAGGGGGCGGCCCCTTCCACTCCGGCGCGAAACGCATCGCAGTTCGATCGGGCCCGATTTCCACGCCGCCTAGAT
This sequence comes from Erythrobacter mangrovi, assembly GCF_013260645.1. NCBI lineage: Bacteria > Pseudomonadati > Pseudomonadota > Alphaproteobacteria > Sphingomonadales > Erythrobacteraceae > Erythrobacter > Erythrobacter mangrovi. The sequence continues at coordinate 77,000 of NZ_CP053921.1, forward strand.
CATAGTGATAGCGATCGAGCATCAGGTTGATTCCGGCGCTCGATCCAATTTCGAGGCATGCGAACCGAGGCGGCAATCCTTTCCTCGCGAGCCACAACATTGCGGCGACGAAATTACTCGACCGCCCGGCCTCATTGGTCTGCGGCGGACCGTCGAGCCAGGGCATGAGCGGCGCTTCGTACACCCGCATTGCTTCGCCAACGATGCTCGCATCGTCCGCCCCGATCCCGCGATAGATTGGCGAGAGCGCAGGTTCCGCGCCCGACAAGTGCAGCGCATGGATACCGCCTGCGACACGCAGTGGCAGCGCATCAGCCAGCGGCGGCCCCTGCCATTCGACGATCCGCCGGGCGAGTGCATTGTCGAGCCCAGCGTCGATCGCTGCCCAGATTGCAGCGACGATCCGCGCCGTTATCGGCGCTCCATTGTGCTCGCAGTAGTCAACCTGGTTGGCGAAGGCCGTGCGCACCGCGCCTTTGCCGCTGACGTTGATGTCGACGAATTCGTATTTCGGTCTTTTGGCGGAATCGCCCATATGCGTTGCCCTTTCGCAAGCGCTTGCCTATCTGCGCGCGACATGAGCGACAGCCTGACATTTGCCGTACCCAAGGGACGCATCCTCGACGAGGCGTTGCCCGTGATGGCGCGCGCCGGCGTGGTGCCCGAAGAGGCGTTCCACGACAAGGCCAACCGTTCGCTTACTTTTGCGACCACGCGCAGCGACATGAACATCATCCGTGTGCGCGCTTTCGACGTCGCCACCTTCGTGGCGCATGGCGCGGCGCAATTGGGCATCGTCGGGTCGGACGTTATCGAGGAGTTCGACTACGCCGATCTCTACGCACCGGTCGACCTCGATATCGGGCATTGCCACCTCGCCGTCGCCGAACCGAATGAAGGCGCGGCCAGCGTCGATGGCGCCAGCCACGTGCGCGTCGCAACCAAGTACCCCAACCTCACCCGCCGCTATTTCGAGCAGCGCGGCGTGCAGGCGGAATGCGTCAAGCTGAACGGCGCGATGGAGATCGCCCCGGCGTTGGGTCTTGCCGGCAGGATCGTCGACCTCGTCTCCTCGGGCCAGACGCTCAAGGACAACGGCCTGGTTGAGACCGGTCATATCCTCGACATCACAGCCCGGCTGATCGTCAATCGCGCGGCACTCAAGACCGATCCGCGCGTGGCCGCGCTGGTCGAAGCGTTTCGCCGCGACGCATCCGAGCGGAAGGTCGCCTGATGCAGTTATTGCGCACCTCGGAGCCGAATTTCGAGACGCAGTTCGATCGCATCGTGCGTGATCGGCGCGAGAGCGATGTCGACGTCCAGCGCGACGTTGCCGCCATCCTCACCGAAGTGCGCGAGCGTGGCGATGAAGCGCTGGCAGAATACTCGCTTCGTTTCGACGGCCACGACCTCGCCGCCGAGGAAAACTGGCGCATTTCGCCAGAGGCCTGCAAGGCCGCCTATGACAATCTCGAACCGGAATTGCGCGACGCGCTGAACCTCGCGGCCGATCGCATCCGCTCCTATCACGAGAACCAGCTTCCCGAGGATCGCGATTACACCGATTCCATCGGCATGCGGCTTGGCGCACGCTGGTTGCCGGTCGATGCGGCAGGACTTTACGTCCCGGGTGGTCGTGCGGCCTATCCCAGTTCGCTGCTGATGAATGCGATCCCGGCCAAGGTGGCGGGCGTCGAACGGCTCGTCGTCGTCACTCCGACACCCAAAGGCCAGACGAACCCCCTTGTCCTCGCGGCGGCCCATGTCGCCCGGGTCGACGAAATCTGGCGTATCGGTGGCGCCCAGGCAGTCGCCGCGCTGGCCTATGGCACCGATCGCATCCCCCGCGTCGATGTCGTTACCGGCCCGGGCAATGCCTGGGTCGCGGAAGCCAAGCGCCAGCTCTATGGTGTCGTCGGCATCGATATGGTCGCGGGACCCAGCGAGATTCTCGTCATCGCCGACAAGGACAATGATCCCGACTGGATCGCCGCCGACCTGCTCAGCCAGGCCGAGCACGATCCGACCAGTCAGTCCATCCTCATCACCGATGACGAGTTGCTGGCGCGGCAGGTTCAGAACTCGATCGACCATGCCTTGATGAAGCTGACAACGGCCGCGACCGCCAAGGCGAGCTGGGATCAGCACGGCCTGATCGTGATTGTCGAGAACCTCGACCAGGCCCCCGCCCTCGCCGACCGGCTCGCCGCAGAACATGCCGAACTGATGGTCGCCGACCCACAGGCCCTGTTCGACAAGCTTCGCCACGCAGGCAGCGTGTTCCTGGGCAAGCACACCCCGGAGGCCGTTGGCGATTATATCGCCGGTCCTAACCACGTCCTTCCCACCGGGCGTCGCGCACGCTTTGCCAGCGGTCTTTCGGTCCTGGACTTCATGAAACGCACCAGCTTCATCGACGCTTCCGATGCGGCATTGGCCGCAATCGGTCCGGCAGCCGTCAGGCTGGCCGATGCCGAGGGCCTGCCCGCCCATGCCCTTTCGATTTCCGTGAGACTCAAGTGACCCAGAACTCCCGCTCGCAGGCCCGCTCAGCCGCCCGTCTTGCCGCCGTGCAGGCGCTCTACCAGCAGCAGATGGAAGGCACTACGCTCGCTCGCCTGCTCAACGAGTTCCACCAGCATCGCCTGGGCCAAGTGGTCGAAGACGAGGAATATGCCGATGCCGACGTCGATTTCTTCGACGATGTCGTCGCAGGCGTCGAGGCCCGTCGCGCAGAGATAGACGAACGGCTTGCCGCCCGGCTTGCCGAGGGCTGGACGCTCGCGCGACTCGACAAGACCATGTTGCAGATCCTGCGCGCCGGCACCTACGAATTGCTCGCCCGCCCCGATGTGACCAAGGCCACCACGATCAGCGAGTATGTCGACGTGGCAAAGGCCTTCTTCGACGATCGCGAAGCGAAATTCGTCAACGGCATCCTCGATGCGGTTGCCAAGGAAGCCGGGCGCTAGCTCAAGGATCCGAACGGTCGAGGAAGGTCAGCGGGATATCGATCCGCTGTGCCCAGGCGTTTTCCTCGTGTTCGGCCCCAAAGAACGCGCGACTCTGGTAGCTTGCGCCACCCCATCCCTGTTCGGCCATCATTGCATCGAAAGCCTTGGCATAGGGCGGGTAGAACGCATCTAGCGTAGCGGTTCCGTGATCGATGTAGATATGATTGCGATCCGGATTGAGCGCTGAGGCCGCGAAATAGGCGCGAAACGCCTCCGTCACCACTCGCACCCGCCCTTCGACATCGTCACCTTCGGGCGCAGCCAGCGGAAGATGGGTCGACAAGCCGGCCGCTTGTCCGAACACTTCGGGATGCTCCGCGATGGCATAGAGGCTCATCAGGCCGCCCATCGACGAGCCCATGACCGCCGTATCCTGTGGTCCCGCCAAGGTGCGGAAACTGGCATCAACCCGCGGTTTGAGATCCTCGACCAGCAATCGCACATAATCGTCCCCGCGCAGGGGATAGCCAGGTTCGATCCCGGCAAACTGGATCTCGTCCACCCGCTGCCGATAATCCTCGGGCAAGAGGCCATAGAGCTTCTGCGGAAACATCACCTGGTAGCGGTTTTTCGGGCTGCGCAAGCCGACTACGATCCATTCCCGCAAGTCACCCTGTTCGGACATGCGGGCAATCGCTTCATCGATCCCCCATTCCTTGTCGAAGTTCGACAGACGTCGATCGAAGATGTTCTCCGCGTCATGCATGTAGAGGACCGGATACCGCCTCTCAGGAGAGGACGCGTAGCTTGGCGGCAGCCAGACCCATATATCCTCCACCCCCACAGCCTCTGCCGGGGCGAAACCGGGCCACCAGACGATCGAGCCTGCCGATACTTCGGGCACGCTGGGTTTGGGCGCCTCCTGTGCAGCCAGCGGCGCCGTGGCCGTCAGGGCCAGCGCGGCAAGCAGCCTCCTCATCATGGATGACATCCTCTTTCCTCCGTGCGATTGCTCACCGCCTATGGATGTGATGCAGTGAGCAATGAAGCTGAATTCGTAGCCACGCTGCGCGCGATGGCCACCTGCCCAGCAGCGCGCGGATTGGAAGACGACGCCGCGGTCATACCGTTCGGTTCCGAAACCCTGATCCTTACCCACGATACACTGGTCCAGGGCGTCCACATCCGCGAGGATGAGGACGCCAGCGACATCGCGTGGAAGCTCGTTGCGGTGAATCTCTCTGACCTCGCCGCCAAGGGGGCAGAGCCCCTCGGCGTGCTCGTCTCGCACATGCTCGGCGAGGACGATCAGGCCTTCGTCGCGGGTTTGCATGAGGTGCTTGGCAAATACGACGTGCCGTTGCTGGGCGGTGACACGGTCCGTGCGGAAGGGCGCAGGGTGTGGGGCTGTACCGCAATCGGAAGGGCAACTTGCACACCGGTTCCCGACCGACGGGGAGCAAAGCCAGGCGACGCCGTTTACGTTACCGGCCAGCTGGGCCTGGCCATGCTGGGCATGGAGGATCGCGGTTCGGGAAGCGTCGCAGATCTTGCCTATCGCCGCCCCGCTCCCTTGCTGAGCCTCGGTCGTAGCCTTGCCCCGCACGTCACAGCGATGATGGACATCTCCGATGGCTTGCTGCTCGATGCCGCGCGCATGGCCAAGGCGAGTAGCTGTACCCTCGCGCTGGACGCCGCCAGGCTAAGGCCTTTGGCGCCTGCTGGCAGGTTCGAAGCGGCTCTACGTTGGGGGGATGATTATCAGCTGCTGCTGACCGGCCCCGACGGTCTCGAAGCGCGATTTGCTGTGACTAAGATCGGAATTGTGCAGGAGGTCGGACAGTCCTCCCTATTGCTCGACGGCCATCCTCCGCAGGAGCCGCTTGGCTTTTCCCACTGAACATTTCGCCAGCAAGGGCCGATAGGCGCGGATTGCATCCCTTTTCGCCCTTGTCAGGCAACATCGGCCCCTTATACCCCTCGGCCACATGCTCCGACGTATCCCGCGTCGGGTCGCATTCATCAAAAAACAAAGGGAGGGGACTGCTCCGTGGATTTAATTACAATTTCCATCCTGCTGGGACTGCTGGCCATCGTGTACGGCTTCGTCACCAGCCGCCAGGTGCTCGGTAGTGATGCCGGCAACGACAAGATGCAGGAAATCGCTGCTGCCATCCAGGAGGGTGCGCAGGCCTATCTGAAGCGCCAGTACACCACCATCGCCATGGTCGGTGTCGTCGTTGCGGCTCTCGTACTGTTCTTCCTCGGCGGAATTCCGGCCACCGGCTTCGCAATTGGCGCAATCCTTTCGGGCGTCGCGGGCTTCATCGGAATGAACATCTCGGTTCGTTCGAACGTCCGCACCGCTGCCGCCGCGCAGAAGGGGTTGCAGCAGGGCCTCACCCTCGCCTTCCGTGCAGGTGCGATCACCGGCATGCTTGTGGCGGGCCTCGCCCTGCTCGCGATCGCGGTGTTCTTCTGGTACCTGACCGGCCCCGCTGGTTATGCCGCGAATGACCGCCATGTGATCGACGGCCTCGTCGGTCTCGCCTTCGGCGCTTCGCTGATCTCGATCTTCGCGCGTCTTGGCGGCGGTATCTTCACCAAGGCCGCTGACGTCGGTGCCGACCTTGTCGGCAAGGTCGAAGCGGGTATTCCCGAAGACGATCCGCGCAACCCCGCGGTCATCGCGGACAATGTGGGCGACAACGTCGGTGACTGCGCCGGCATGGCCGCCGACCTGTTCGAAACCTACGTCGTCACCGTGGGTGCGACCATGGTCCTCACCGCACTGCTGATGAAGGGTCTCGGTGACCTGCTGATGCCGATGATGGCGCTTCCGCTGCTGATCGGCGGCGCGTGCATCCTGACTTCGATCATCGGCACCTATTTCGTCCGCCTTGGTGGCGGCACCAACGTCATGGGTGCGATGTACAAGGGCTTCTTCGTCACGGCGGTCCTGTCGATCCCGCTGATCTGGATCGTCACCAGCTATGCGCTTGGCGGCATGGAAGCGAACATCCCGGGCGCCGAGTTCAGCGGGCGCCACCTGTTCTACTGCTCGCTGCTTGGTCTGGCCATCACCGGCCTGATCATCTGGATCACCGAGTATTACACCGGCACCAATTATCGCCCGGTGCGCTCGATCGCCAAGGCTTCGGAAACGGGCCATGGTACCAACGTGATCCAGGGCCTCGCCATCAGCCTTGAATCGACCGCATTGCCGACGCTCGTCATCGTGGCGGGCATCATCATTGCCTACTCGCTCGCGGGCCTCATCGGCATTGCTTATGCGGCTACCGCAATGCTGGCGCTGGCAGGCATGGTCGTGGCACTCGACGCTTACGGCCCGGTGACCGACAACGCCGGCGGCATTGCCGAAATGGCCGGTCTCGACGACAGCGTTCGCGAGAAGACCGACCTGCTCGACGCCGTGGGCAACACCACCAAGGCGGTGACCAAGGGTTATGCGATCGGATCTGCCGGCCTTGCCGCGCTGGTACTGTTCGCCGCCTATACCACCGACTTGCGGGAATTCTTCCCTAGCCTGACGGTAAACTTCAGCCTCGAGAATCCCTACGTCATTGTCGGCCTGCTGCTCGGCGCGCTGCTCCCGTACCTGTTCGGTGCGATGGGCATGACCGCCGTGGGCCGCGCCGCCGGCGACGTGGTGATCGACGTGCGTGAGCAGTTTGCCAACGACCCAGGCATCATGGCCGGTACCAGCAAGCCGAACTACGCCAAGACAGTCGACCTCGTCACCAAGGCAGCCATCAAGGAGATGATCATCCCCTCGATGCTGCCGGTGCTTGCGCCGATCGTGGTCTACTTCGTGATCACCGCGATCGCAGGACAGGAGAACGGCTTCGCCGCACTCGGCGCCCTGCTGCTCGGTGTGATCGTAGGCGGCCTCTTCGTGGCCCTTTCCATGACCGCTGGCGGCGGTGCGTGGGACAATGCCAAGAAGTACATCGAGGACGGCAATCACGGCGGCAAGGGTTCCGAAGCCCACAAGGCCGCGGTAACCGGCGACACGGTGGGTGACCCTTACAAGGACACTGCCGGCCCGGCGGTGAACCCGATGATCAAGATCACCAACATTGTCGCCTTGCTGTTGCTCGCAGCATTGGCGGCGGGCTGATCAAACCCTCGCAATTCGAGAGACATTCAACCCCGTCCGGAGCGATCCGGGCGGGGTTTTTACTTGCGGTTCGGCCCTCAAATTGCATTATGGCCTCGGGCGGGGGTCGATCCGATAAGGATTTGTTCGAGGGGTTTTCATCGCGACGCCAGCCTGGGGAACCATTCTTGGGACGCGGAAAACTCTATGCCTTTAGCTAAGCTTGCACATCGTGCTTCCAGTGCCGTTGCACTCGCCATTGCGACCGTCCCCCTTGCGCTTGCGCCGCAGCCGGCCGCAGCACAAGAGGCTGCGCCCCAAGTACCCGAAACGGCAAGCGGCCGTATTCCCGTGGCCGAGTTCGTCAAACAATCGAACATGAGCAACGCGCGTATTTCGCCGGACGGAAAGCACCTAGCCTACCTTACCGGCCAGAACGGTCGCGAGGTCCTCGTGATGCTAGACCTCGACAATCTTTCGCGCCCGCCCAGGCTCATCATCGCCTCGGAGGAAGCGCGTGAAGCTGGCGATCGAACTATGACTGGCTTCCGCTGGATCGGTAACAAGCACGTTGTAATGACGGTCATCAGCCGGGAGAACCTTAACGGCAATCTCGCCGACTTTCGCAGGCTCGTGGCCTACGACATTGATAGCGGCAAGCTGGTCCAGCAAGCATGGCGAGACGCTGGCGGCGATGCTGGCCAGATTCTTTATATCAATCATGATACCGGAAAATATCTCCTGCAGCGAGACAGCGTTGCCAACAGCACAGAACGCTGGGGATTTCCGGAGGTCGTCGAGGTCGACGTCAACGACGGCAGCTTCAAGATGGTCCAGCGAACCAACCCGGTTGTCCGCGGTTGGGCGGCTGATGGCTCTGGCGTAGTGCGCGCGGGCTTCAACTCGAGTGGCGATACCGGCAAACTGCGCATGCTCTACCGCTCGGACGATAGCGGCAACTTCAAGACCGTGTATAACGAGGCCGACAAGACCTTTACTGCAACCGTCCCGATCCCGCGGATGTTCATCCCTGGTACTGATGAGGCTTATGTCCTGTCGCGCGACGAAGGCTTCGACCGGGTCTATCGCGTTAACATGAACACGCTCGAACTGGGCAAACCGATCTTCGAAGTCGAAGGCTACGATGTTCAGGGCATCATCACCAACGAGGACGGCACCAAGGTCGTTGGCTACCGCACTTTCGATGGAACTCTGCATAACACCTACATCGATCCGACGCTGAAGGCCGTTCAAGAGGCGCTTGAAGAGGTTTTCGGCAAGGGCGAGGCAATCCTGGTCGACTACACCGAGGATAACCGCAAGTTCATTGTCTATGGCGGCGGAGTGGAGCGCGAAGGTGGTTATTACATCTTCGACACCAAAAGTGGCTCGCTACAGCTGCTCAACTGGACCCGCAGCGCCCTCAAGGACGCACCACTCAACCCGGTTAGGGCTGAATGGTATACCGCAAGTGATGGTACCAGAATCCAGGCGGTGGTCACCTATCCACGCCATCGCCTGGGGCAGAAGAACTTGCCCGTGGTGGTGATGCCGCATGGTGGTCCGTTCGGTGCCTTCTCGGCCACCAACTCGGTCGAGCCGTGGAACCAGCCGCTTGCCGAGCAAGGCTATGTGGTAATCCAGCCGAACTACCGCGGCTCGGGCGGCTATGGTCGCCAGTTCGAAGAGATGGGCCGCGAGCCGGGTGGATACGGCAAGCGGATGCAGGACGATCTCAACGACATACTGACCTATTTCGGTCAGCAAGGTGCCATCGATCCGAACCGCGCGTGCATCATGGGTTGGTCTTATGGCGGCTATGCTGCGGCTCGTGGAGCCCAGCGTGACGCCAACGTTTGGAAATGTGCCGTGGCCGGCGCCGGTGTTTATGACATGCCCCTGATGAATCGCTGGGACGCCCGCAATCTCGGTCGTTTCAGCAGCGGCTTCCAGGCCACCTCCGAAGACCCTGAGGGTATATCCTCGGCCCGCAATACAGATGGGCCGTGGGCTCCGATCCTGATCGTGACCGCCAAGCGCGATGCACGTATCCCCATGGAACAGGCCGAAACTCTTGTTTCAAATCTCCAGAAATCGGGCAAGGTCGAAGGAAAGGACTTCCGATATATCGTGCAGGAGCAGGGCACTCACAATCTGCCCTATGATGACGTCCATATCCAATGGATCGAAGAGGCCTACGACTGGCTGCAGAAGCATAACCCGGCCTACATTCCTGGGGATGGGGACCAACCGCCCAAACTGATCAAGTTCGACTGATCTGGAGGCGTGCTGCAATCGCCCGACCAGAGTTGCCGGACTATGCATCACACTGACAGGTAAAAGACCCCGCGGTACGATCCGGTGGGGGCTCTTGCCTCCCGTCCAAGTCCAAGCCGGTTGACCGACATCATGATTTCCATGGCGTTAAGCGTTTTTCAGCGCCTTCGGCTTAGTGCATCGAATGGGTCGGGAGAGCTCTCTCTCGTCGGAGCGGACGGGGGATCGATGCAGGTCAGATTGCTGCAGGACGACGCATGCGTCAGCGTGCAGCCGGTCGCATCCGTATGTCATTTGCCCGACGGCTTCCATACCTTGCCCTGGACCGCCGTTAACTTGGCACAACTTGCCCCTGCCTGGGACCATCTCGCTCGGCATGCAGCCAGCCCCAATTCCTTTTTTGAATCATGGTACCTGACCCCCTCGCTTGAAGCTTTCGACCCGAGGGGTGACGTATCCCTTGCAATGCTCGTTGAGGGCGGTGAGTTGCGCGGATCGATGCCGAGCTGGGCCGACCCGAACTATCAGGGCCGCCCGCTGGTCCATATCGCACCGTGGCTGCATGCGAACATGTTCTGCGGTACGCCACTGGTAAGCAAGGGATGGGAATGAGCCTTCTGGCAATCCTACCTCGAACGCACCGACGCCACGAGCGGTCGGGCTTGGTTCCTGCACCTGCCCCTCCTCTCGCTTGACTACGCCGTGACCCGGTCACTCGTCTCGCTATGTGCCGAACAAGGCCGACAGGTGGCCGAAGTGCTGCATCGCAGCCGCGCGGTACTCAATCACGGTTTTACGCCGGACGAACACCTCCGGTCGGCAATGAGCGCCAAGAAGCGCAAGGAACTGCGCCGCCAGCGCGCCCGCCTCGAGAAAGAAGATGCGGTATCCATCCGCCGAACTCGCGGGACAGAGCGGCTCGACAAGTGGATCGGTGAGTTCCTGGCGCTTGAGCTGCGCGGGTGGAAGGGTGGGCGCGGCTCGGCCTTGGCCAGCGACCCACGCAATGAACAGCTCTTCCGTCAATCGCTCGCCGGCGCTGCGGCGCTTGGCCGACTTGAGCGCATTGCGATGTATTGTGGCGACAGGCCGATCGCCATGCTCGCAACCTTTCTCGCCGAACCGGGAGCTTACTCCTTCAAGACGAGCTTCGACGAGGATTTTGCACGTTTTTCGCCCGGCCTGCTGCTGCAAGTCGAAAACCTCGCCCTGCTCGAAGATCCAGTCCTCGAGTGGTGCGACAGCTGCGCCGCAGTCGACCATCCGATGATCGAACGGATCTGGCGGGATCGGCGCGAGATGGTCTGGCTTTCCATTGGCGTGGGGCGTGGCCTGCGTCGCAAGATGGGCGAGCTGTGGGCAAAAATTGAGGCGTGGCGAGAGGAGCGGCGGGCATGACTGCGCATGACAAGCGCCTGGCCGGGGCTACCAAACCGGTGTTCCCTGCCGGTTCGATAGAGCTCTTCGCCGAATCCTATCCCGAAGTACCCCATGTGCTGCAGCACCGGCTCGATGCCGATGTCCGGCTCTCGCTCGATGCCTTGGCTGACCTCGCTTCTCAGCTCCCCAAGTCCAGCATCGAGTATAATCGGGGTGACCTTCCACTCGGCATCGACGGGAAGCCCGACGCTACCGGCCTGTCGATCGAACAGACGATCCGTCACATAGCAAGCAACAACAGTTGGGCGGTGCTCAAGAACATTGAGCAGGTGCCTGCCTATCGCGCACTCCTGCTGGCATTGCTCGAAGAGCTCCGTCCGGTCATCGAAGTGCGCACGGGGAAGATGCTGACACCACAGGGCTTCATCTTCATCTCGAGCCCAAACGCGGTGACGCCGTACCATTTCGACCCAGAACACAACATCTTGCTGCAACTGGTCGGACGCAAGACCATGACCCAGTTTCCGGCCGGCGATACCGACTACGCACCCGACGAAGTCCACGAAAGCTACCATCTCGGCGGGCCGCGCGAACTGCCTTGGGCCGACCATATGCTGGCCGGTGGCACGCCTTTCCCGATCACACCGGGCGAGGCCGTATTCGTGCCGGTCATGGCGCCGCATTTCGTGCGCAATGGACCGGAAAGCTCGATCTCGCTGTCGATCACCTGGCGGAGCGAATGGAGCTACGCAGAGGCTGGCGCACGGTGTTTCAATGGCACGATCCGCCGCCTCGGTTTCTCGCCACGCGCCCCCGGCCGGTGGCCGGTCGACAACCGTGCCAAGTCGCTGGCCTGGCGGGCATGGCGCCGCATGGCCGGATCGTGAAGCTAGGGAAGGCATCTCTGAGGGCGAGGGAAGCTGCTGGCCCTCGCTCGGGGCGCCAGTGGCGAGCATCTGCTTGACGCAAGCGTAAAGCGCCCGCAAAGCCGCTCGCGTGAGCGAACAGAAAACCCCCGAGCAACTCGTCGCAGGCCTCGTCCGCCTGCTCACCCTCTCGCGCGAGGGCGAGGACGCCTTCACCGGCCGCAAGCAACCCGGCGGCGTCGGCCGCGTCTTCGGCGGCCAGGTCATCGCCCAGGCGCTGCAGGCCGCGCAGACGACCGCGCCCGAGGGGCTCGAGGCGCATTCGCTCCACGCCTATTTCCTGCGCGGCGGGACCGAGGGCATCGACATCGGCTACACCACCGCGCGCGATTTCGACGGACGCAGCTTCGCCAACCGCCGCGTGGTCGCCAGCCAGACCGAGGAAGACGGGACCACCCGCCCCATCCTCAACCTCACCGCCAGCTTCCAGCGGCCCGAGGAAGGCCTGTCGCACGACGACACCGAAATGCCCGACGTCACTCCGCCCGAGGAGCTGCAGAGCGACATGGACGTGCGCCGCGATATCGCCGAACGCGCGGGCGAGCGCATGGGCGAGGCACAGCGCGCGATCTTCCTGCGCCCGCGCCCGATCGACATGCGCACCGCGGGTCGGCTGCACTGGATGAACCGCGAGCCGAGCGAGCCCAAGGCGCATAGCTGGTTCCGCACCGTCGCCCCCCTGCCCGACGATCCGGCCCTGCACCGCGCGGTGATCGCCTATGCCAGCGACTTCACCCTGCTTGGCACCAGCGCGCTGCCGCATGGCCTCAGCTGGATGCGCGGCGAGCTGGTGGGCGCAAGCCTGGACCACGCGATCTGGTTCCACCGCCCGGCGCGCGCCGACGAATGGCTGCTCTATGCCACCGACGCTCCGTGGAGCGGCAATGGCCGCGGCTTCAACCGCGGCCGCATCTTCAACCGCGCGGGCGAGCTGGTTGCGAGCGTGGCGCAGGAAGGGATGATGCGGAAGCGGGTAAAGAAGGACGGCTAGTCCTCAAGCAGCGTAGCGATAGGACGGACAGGAACGTCCTCAAGCAGCGCAGCGATAGGACAGGCAGGAACGTCCCCAAGTAGCGTAGCGATAGGACGGACAAGAATCCCCTGATTCGTTAAGGCTACGGAATTCCTGCCTGAACGCAGTCTCGCGAATTTGCCTAAACTCACGCGAGTGAACGATAGAAGTCATCTTTCGCCCGCAAACTTGGCGACGATGTGCGCGGATCGACGGTGTGAAAGAGCCGATGTGAAGCTAACACCGGGTGGGAATGTAGGAAAACGCCGAACCCGCAGCCGAAACCAGAGATTCGCTTTGCAGCCAGCAGCTTACCGGGCATGGAAGGATCATGCTCGAGGCGATGCATTTCAGCGGGACATGGCGCGACTATCAGCAACGCGTGCTCGATGAATTCGATCACCATCTGGCAGATGATCGTATCAACATCGTCGCCGCTCCCGGATCGGGCAAGACGGTACTCGGGCTGGAACTGGTTCGGCGGCTCGGTCGCCCGGCAATAGTGCTCGCTCCATCACTGACGATCCGTGATCAGTGGGCCGCACGCCTTGTCCCTCTGTTCATGGCCAATCGGCCGGACGAGAGCTTCGTGTCATTCTCGCTCGAGGCCCCGGCCACAATTACCTGCGCGACGTACCAGGCACTCCACGCGATCCACGCCGACAGCGGGAAGGACAGGATCGAGATCTTGCTTGCTTGGGCGAGAGCGAATGCTCCTGTCACGCTAGTGCTCGATGAAGCGCATCATTTGCGACAGGAATGGTGGCGTGCACTTGACATGTTGATTGAAGAGCTGGGCGACGCAAAGGTCGTCTCGCTTACCGCTACCCCGCCGTATGATGCTCCGCTTGCAGAATGGCGGCGTTTCGAAAGTGCATGCGGACCGATCGATCTTGAGATCGGTATCCCGGAACTAGTCCGAAACGGTGACCTCTGCCCGCATCAGGATCACGTCGTCCTGTCGAGACCCAGCGACGACCTGCTGGCCTTGCTCGATGCACGCCGCGAAGCGGTCTCCGATATCGTGCAAATGATCAGGGCTGATGCCACGCTTGCCGATGGCATAGAAAACCACCCGTGGTTGCTCCGACCGCTCGATCACCTCGAGCCGATTCTCGATAACCCGACGATCCTTTCCTCGATGCTCGTCCATCTCCACGCCATCGGACGCGAGTTGCCGAAGGATGCGCTGCGTCTGCTTGGTGTCGACGTAAAATCGGTACCCATGCAGACAGCGCGTTGGTTCGAAGCCCTGCTCAATGCGCTGTTGTACGATTTGGGCGAAACGTCTCCTCTCGACGTCGGGGCCCGCAGAGTATTGATCAACCGGCTGCATCGAAGCGGGTTGATCGAAGGCGATCGGGTCAAGCTTGGTGAGACCAAGCGGATCGTAAGGATGATGGCGGGCGATCGTGTAAAGTTGACCAGCATAGCGGTCATTGCCGAAGCCGAGGCTCGACAATGTCGTAACGAACTGCGGATGCTGGTGCTGGCCGACCATGTGCGCGGTGCCGACCTGCCCAACAGACCATCGGCCAAGTTTGAGCCCGCCAAGATCGGCGTAGCCACAATCTTCGAAACCTTGCGACGCAAAGATCTGCCGGGGCAGAGCATTGGGGTTCTGACCGGGACACTCGTTATTCTTCCCGTCCGAGCTAGCGATGCATTGACTAATCTGGGTGCGGATCGTGGCATCCCGAGGGATGAGCTGAACACTCGCGCACTCCCCCATTGCATTACGCATCGGATCGTGACCGCCAGTGGCAATGGCAAGAGAGCGCTGGTCGGACTGGTGACGGAGCTGTTTCAGCGAGGAGATATTACCGTCCTCGTCGGCACCCAGGCGCTATTGGGAGAAGGCTGGGATGCACCTGCGATCAACAGCTTGGTTCTTGCTAGCAATTCGGCGAGCTATATGCTGTCCAACCAGATGCGCGGGCGGGCCATTCGCATCGACCCGCATCGACCAGGCAAGGTCTCCAACATCTGGCATCTGGCGACTCTCACTGACCCTTCAGCGATCGGGTCGATGGGCAGGCTTGTCGAGAATCTCGAATGGGGCGGTATTGCCGATGGGGCCGCGGTCACCGCCGACATCAAACTGCTGGAACGCCGGTTTGATGCCTACGCAGGAATCTCCAACGATGGCACAATGCGAATAGGGACGGGTTTGGCTCGCTTGGCACTGGCGGATCACGAAACGCTTCAGGCAGCCAATGCGGCGACCTTCGCTCGCGCAGCCGATCGCGCGGGTATCGCGCGCGATTGGGCTACTTCGCTTGGCGATGCTCCTTCGCGTGCGCATGTCCGCGAAGTCGCCGCGCCACGGCACACACCACGGCGCCTCGTATGGCGCAATACCATCAACTCAGTCGTAACCTCCGGATTGGCCAGCGGGGCGATGGCTGGTTCCTACGGACTCTTGAATTCTCTCGGAACCAAGCCCTTCCTCGTACTGCTGACAGGAGTAGCTACTACCGCAACGATCGCAACGCTCCCTAGGCTTGCCAGGGCGTTGTACCTGGCCCTGCGCAACGGCAGCCTCGAAAATAGTCTGCGTCAGGTGGGCGAGATGGTACTAGTCGGCTTGCGCAACGCCGGGTTCCTTGATCACCAGGAATACAGCGACGCCCAGGTCCTTGTGGCGGCTGGGCTGGATGGAAGCCGTACACTCTGTTTCGATGGCCTAAGCCGCAACGCCGACATCCTGGCGATGGATGCGGTGGTCGAGCTTCTTGGGCCAATCCAGAACCCACGATACTTGCTGGTACGGAAGGGTGGTCTCATCCGGGACGGCAAGGACTATCATGCCATCCCCGCAGTATTCTCCAAGAACAAAGCAGCGGCCGAGAGTTTTGCCCGCGAATGGTCGGCTCGGGTGGGGCCTTGCAAGGCTTTGGCAACTCGCAGTGAAGAAGGACGTCAAGCTCTGCTCCTGGCGCGGCGTGCCTCGCTTGCGGCTGGGATGCAAAGAGCGGTTGAGCGTCGCTCGGACTGGCGCTGACCACAGGCCCCCTTCGCACCTGCAAAAAAGCGCAAGCCAAATCGTGCAAACTTCGCTATGGGGCCGCTCGACGAGCGCCTGCGCCGTGCCCCCTGCACCGCCGCGCCGCGATGAAAACGAGTATCCATGTCCTTCGAATCCCTTCCGCCACTGCTCGGCGATGCATTGGCCGCTCGCGGCTATGAAACCCTCACCCCGGTCCAGGCCGCGGTCACCGATCCCGAGGTCGCCGGACGCGACCTGATCGTTTCCGCGCAGACCGGCAGCGGCAAGACCGTCGCCTTCGGCCTTGCCCTCGCCGACGAACTGCTCGGCGAACTGGGCGGCTCGCCGCTGTGCGAACAGCCACTGGCGCTGGTGATCGCCCCCACGCGCGAACTGGCGCTGCAGGTCAGCCGCGAGCTCGGCTGGCTCTTTGCCGGTGCGGGCCTGCGCATCGCCACCTGCGTCGGCGGCATGGATGCGAGCAAGGAACGCCGTGCGCTGCGCGGCGGACCGGCCATCGTGGTCGGCACGCCGGGGCGCCTGCGCGACCATATCGAACGCGGTGCGCTCGACCTCTCCGGCCTGATCGGCGTGGTGCTCGACGAAGCGGACGAGATGCTCGACATGGGCTTCCGCGAGGATCTCGAGGAAATCCTCGACGCGACGCCCGATGGCCGCCGCACGCTGCTGTTTTCCGCCACCATGCCGCCCGCCATCGTGCGATTGGCCGAACGCTACCAGCGCGATGCGCTGCGGCTGTCGCTGGCGGGCGAGACGCGCGGGCACGGCGATATCGCCTATCAGTGCGTCACCGTCGGCCCGTCGGAGATCGAGAACGCGGTGGTCAATCTGCTGCGCTTCCACGAGGCCGAGACGGCGATCTGTTTCTGCGCCACGCGCGACAGCGTCCGCCGGCTCCACGCGACATTGCAGAACCGCGGCTTCGGCGTGGTGGCGCTTTCGGGCGAGCATTCGCAGAGCGAGCGCAACCAGGCGTTGCAGGCGCTGCGTGACCGGCGCGCACGGGTTTGCGTGGCGACCGATGTCGCCGCGCGCGGGATCGACCTGCCCAGCCTCAGCCTGGTGGTCCATGTCGAGATTCCGCGCGATGCCGAGACGCTGCAGCACCGTTCGGGTCGCACCGGGCGCGCGGGCAAGAAGGGCACCGCGGCGCTGATCGTTCCCTACAACCGCCGCAAGCGCATCGAGAGCATGCTGCGCGGCGCGCGGATCGAGGCGGAGTGGCTCGACGCGCCTTCGGCCGAAGCGATCCGCAAGCGCGACCGCACCCGCCTGATCGAGCGGATCACCGAGCCGCGCGAGTTCGACGAGGACGATCGCGAGCTGGCAGCCGAGCTGCTGAAGCGCATGCCGCCCGAAGATATCGCCGCGGCGCTGGTCCATTCGCACCGCGCCGAACTGCCGCAGCCCGAAGAACTGCTCGCCAACACCCCCGAGGCGCGCGAGCAGGCCAAGGCGGAACGCCACCGCCCCGGCTTCGAGGACGTGGTGTGGTTCAAGATCGGCGTGGGCCGCCGCCAGAGTGCCGAGCCGCGCTGGATCCTGCCACTGATCTGTCGCCGCGGGCACATCACCCGCAACGAGATCGGGGCGATCCGTATCGGCCAGCACGAAAGCTGGTTCCAGATCCCGCGCCCGGTCGCGGCCAAGTTCGCCGATGCCGTGGCGCGTACCGCCTCGCCCGAGGACGAGCAGGACGCGATCGCGATCGTCGAGGCGCCCGAAGGTCCGCGCGTCGAAGCGCGCGAGAACCGCAAGCACGGCGGCCCGCGCGTCTCCCCGCGTCCGCTCGGCGCCGGTCCGGGCAAGCGCCCCGGCCCCGGCGCTCCGTTCAAGGGCAAGCCCGGCGGCGGCAAGCCCTTCTCCGGCAAGCCCAAGCCGGGCTTCAAGGGCAAGGGGCGCAAACCGACGAAGTAATCGGCTCCGGCCCCGCCCGCTCTGGTCAGTGGGCGAGCAGCAGGGGTATTGTCGGTTCGGCCAACATGCTGCGGGTCACGCCGCCGAGCAGCAGCTCGGCCAGGCGTGAGTGACCATAGGCGCCCATCACCATCAGCCCGCAGTCACGCAGTTTCGCGGCGCGTACGAGCGTATACGCCACCGTCCCGTCGCTATGGTCGAGCTCGACAATCGTGCTCGAAATGCCATGACGGCTGAGATAGGCCGCACCATCGGTGTCGGGCAGTTCGACCCGCCCTTCCTTGCTCGGTTCTTCGACGCTGGCGAGATAGACCGCGTTCGCCTCGCGCAGCAGCGGAACGGCGAAGCGCAGGGCATTGCCGGCCTCGCGCGAGCCGTTCCAGGCAACCAGCGCGGGGTGCGTGGCATCAAAGCTGCTGCATCCCTGCGGCACGAACAGGATCGGCGTTTCGACCGCCAGCACCAGCTCGGCGACCACCGGCGAGGCCCCTCTGCCGTCCTTGCCCCAGCCCAGCGGCCCCATGACGACCACATCGCTGAGCGCAGCCCTACGCTGAAGATTGGCGACCTCGCGGCCATAGGCGGTTTCCCAGTCCCACGGTACGTCCTCCTGCCCCAGCGCAGCCTCCACCTTGGCGCGGTGCTCGTCTGCCGCCTCGCGCAGGGAGTCGAGCACCATACCCGTGCCGACACCGGCGAAATCGGCCGAAACCATCGCCTCCATGCTTATTCCCTGGAAACACGACAGGTGCCCGCGGAAATGGCGCGCCAAGTCGAGCGCATATTGGAACCGGTCCTCAAAGGCCGGGGTGTTTTCCACGTGGAGAAGGATCGAACGCACCGCAACCTCCTTGGATTCAAGGGACTCGATATATCTTAAACTAGACCGCTTGGCTCGCGCTTCATTGATGTCGATCAAACCGCGGGTTGCATAGGATGGGGATTGTGCAAGCAGTCGCCCGTTCGTTAAGCCCCTGCGGGGGAGAGTTCGATGACCGCAGATACCGTGCCTTCGCAAAAGCCGCTGGACCGTCCAAAATGGTGGCTGCTGATCCTTGGATTGGCGCTGGTCCTGGCCGGCGGATTCCTGGCCGCTTCGATCCGCGGCGCAGGCGGCACCACAGTCACCGACGTTCGCTTTGCCGGCGCCGACGGTAAGCAGATGAGTGCCCTGCTCTACGTCCCCGAAAATGCCACGCCGCAGACCCCCGCCCCCAGTATTCTGGCGGTCCACGGCTACATCAACTCGCGTGAGACGCAGGATGGGTTCGCGATCGAGTTCGCACGGCGCGGCTATGTCGTTCTGGCGCTCGACCAGACGGGTCACGGCTATAGCAAGGGGCCCGCCTTCTCCAACGGCTTCGGCGGGCCCGACGGACTGGCCTATCTCCGTTCGTTGCCGATGGTCGACACGGATAATATCGGGCTTGAGGGGCACAGCATGGGCGGCTGGACTGTCCTCGCCGCCGCGGCGGCCATGCCCGATGCATACAAGGCGGTGGTACTCGAAGGTTCTTCGACCGGCGCGCCCTTCGCGCAGGAGGGTTCGCCCGAATGGCCGCGCAACCTCGGCCTGGTGTTCAGCCGCTACGATGAGTTTGCGCAGATCATGTGGGGCGTCGACCGCGCGGGCGACGTTGGCCACAGCGCCAAGCTGCAGGCGGTCTTCGGAACCGACAAGCCTGTGGTGGCGGGTCGTGTCTATGGCGACATCGCCGCGGGCACCGCGCGCAAGCTCACCCAGCCCGCAACGACGCATCCGGGCGACCACTTCTCGCGCGAGGCGATCGGTGACGCGGTCGACTGGTTCGCCGCAACGCTGGAAGGTGGCAGGCCCCTGCCCGCGAGCGACCAGACCTGGTTCTGGAAGGAAGCGGGCACCGGGATCGGACTGGTCGGCTTCGTCATGGTCATCCTGGGAAGCATCGATTTGCTGCTCCACTTTCCCTTCTTCACGCCTCTTCGCGCCGCACCCCGCGAAGCGCGGGAGAAGCGTGACAAGCGCTGGTGGCGTGACTTCGCGCTCGCCAGCATCCTTCCTGCCGTGCTGTTCTTCCCAGTATTCGGGCTGATCTACCTGTTCGTCCCCCCGTCGCCGGCGCTGCCGCAGGTTGTGACGACGCAGGTGACCGCCTGGGCCCTGCTGGGGGCCGGCATCAGCTTCGCAATCGGATGGTTCACCCGCCGGACGATGGAAGATCGCAAGGCCGACTGGCTACGCTCGCTGGCCCTCGCCCTGGCGACAGTAGCGATCGGTTACTTCCTCGTCTGGCTGGTCGGTCGGCTGTTCGTCACCGACCTGAGATTGTGGGTGGTGGCAATCAAATTCCCTAGTGCTGCCCAATGGGGCATCTCCGCGATCTATGTCGTTCCGCTGACGCTGGCCTTCCTCGTCACGATGCGCTCGCTCGCGGGCCTCACGCTGGCGGGCGAAAGCACGGCGAAGCGTTACGTCACCGCCATTCTTGCCCTGTCCGGCGGCATCGCATTGATGCTCGCGATCATCTACGGCGTGCTGCTGACCACCGGGACGCTGATCACCGCCTTCGATCCGCTGAGCACGGTCATCGCGCTGCAATTCGTCCCCGTGCTGACGGCATTGGCGATTATCGGCACCTTCACCTGGCAGCGCACCGGCAGCTATCGCCCGGCGGGACTGATCGCCGGGCTGTTGGTCACGCTCTACGTCGTCGCCGGAACCGCCACGCAGGCGTGACCGCTCCCTAACCCGAATAGCCCGCCAGAGCTTCGGCCCGGACCACGCGCAGGCGGCCATAGCGACGCTCGACCAGGCCGTCGGCAGCGAAGCGGGCGAGCACCTGCCCGGCGGTCACGCGCGACACGCCGACATAGTCCGCCAGCTGCTGCTGGGTGATCTCCAGCTCGGGCCCCTCGCGCTTGGCGACATCGGCCAGCACCCGCGCGATCCGCGCTTGCGCCGGCAGGTTGTGGTCCCCCTCCACCCGGTCCAGCGCGGTGCGCAGCTTGTTGGCCAGCGCGCTGAGCATCCATTTGGCGAAATGCGGCCCATCGGCCAGCAGCCGGTCGACCTGCACCATGTCGATCCACACCAGCGATGCCTCGCCTTCGGTGATCGCATGGACCTGCTGGGTCAGGCCGGCAAAGCAGGCCAGTTCGCCGATCAGGTCGCCCGGCCCCAGCACCGCGAAGAGCGTGCGTTCCCCCTCCGGCCCGAAGCGACAGGCCATCACATGCCCGCTCTCGATCAGCCAGAAGCCCGTGCCGGGATCGCCCCGGTGCAGCACCTGCGTGCCCGAAGCGAAGCGCCGCCGGTGCCCGATTGATACCAGCGCGGCGAAGATGTCCCCTTCGGCGCGGGTGGGCTGCATTTCGGCGAAATGATAAGTTCTTTGCATTCTTCGCTTCAATGCGCGCGTAGAAGGTGATTCGCAACAGATGGAGAGGACCGCCCGATGACCGAAGTGATCGAGAAGACCGCAGCCTTCCGCACCATGACCGAAGGAACCCAGGAAGACTGGGACATCATCATGACGCATATGAAGCCCTTCGCCGAAAACGGCGGGGCGCGGATCCTCCAGCACCTCAAGCTGCTCGACGGCGATTTCGGCGGTTTCCCGGTCGATCGCCTGACCCATTGCCTGCAGACTGCCACCCGCGCCTATCGCGACGGCAAGCCCGAGGATTACGTGGTCATGGCGCTGCTGCACGACATCGGCGACACGTTGGGCGCCTACAACCATGCCGATATCGCCGCGGCAATCCTGCAGCCCTTCGTTTCCGAAGAGCTTCACTGGATCGTCAAGCATCACGCGATCTTCCAGGGCAACAACTTCTTCCACTTCGTCGGGCTCGATCCGGACATGCGCGACCGTTTCCGGGATTCGCCCTATTTCGAGGCGACGCGCGAGTTCATCGACAAATACGACTGCCCGGCCTTCGATCCGGACTACGACAGCGAACCGCTGGAGTTCTTCGAGCCGATGGTGATGCGCCTGTTCGAACGGCCGCGCAGCAGCATCTACAAGTCGGCAATGGAACAGAACTGAGGAGAGCAGCATGGCCACCGTACTCGAAATGCAGTCCGTTACCGACGACAGCCATATCCGCGGCGCCGTGAGCGAAGAGGAATGGCAGGTCCGCGTCGACCTCGCCGCCGCCTATCGCCTCGTCGCGATGTATGGCTGGGACGATCTGATCTTCACCCACCTTTCGGCCCGCGTGCCGGGGCCCGAGCATCATTTCCTGATCAATCCCTATGACATGATGTTCGACGAGATCACCGCGTCCTCGCTGGTCAAGATCGACGTCGACGGCAACCCCGTCCTGCCGACCGCGCACCCGGTCAATCCCGCGGGCTTCACCATCCATTCGGCGCTGCACATGAATTGTGAGGATGCGCATGCGGTGATGCACCTGCACACGCCCTCGGGCCAGGCGGTCAGCGCCATGGCCGAAGGGCTGATGGACCACACCCAGACCGCGATGGTCGCCAAGGGCGATCTTGCCTACCACGAGTATGAGGGCATCGCGACCGACCTCGAGGAGCGCGAGCGGCTGGTCGAGGACATGGGCAATTGCCACTCGATGATCCTGCGCAACCACGGCACGCTGACCATCGGCAAGACCGTGGCCGAATGCTTCCTGCGGCTCTACTTCCTCGAACGCGCCTGCGATGCGCAGGTCCGCATGCTCGCCGCGGGCCGCGACGGGCTGCACAACCCGCCGCAGGGCACGCCCGAGAAGGTCAAGAACCAGACGCCCGAAGACGGCATGGCCCCGATCGCCAACAAGCTCGCCTGGCCGGCACTGCTGCGCAAGCTCGACCGGATCGACCCGAGCTTCCGCAACTGAGGATTGGCAAGGCGCGCGGGGCGTGATGGAACACGAACCGCGCGCTGGAAATGCGTGACCTTCCGCCACCATCATTCCGCCACCTGCGCGCGGCGGGTGCGGGCAAGCAGCGCGAGAAGCGCGGAATTGTCAGGGTTTCGGCGTACCCCGGCATAGCGCCCGCACTGCAGGAACACCTGCCACAGCCCGGTCTCGACCCGCCATGTGAGCTGCTCGACTGTGACCTTCCGCGAAGGCTTCACCGCATCGCGCGCCGCCCTCAGCGCCGCGAGCAGTTGCGCCCTCCCCGCCTCGGATCCCGGACGCGCCAGCGCAACATCCCACGCCGCCGCAAACCCCTCCGCTCCGGGCCGATCACGCAAGCGATAGGCGGTCTCGCGCGCCATCGACGCCTTTCGCGCCGCCGCGGCGATCGAGCGCGTGGCGGCCAGATGCCCGATAAACTCCGCCTGCCGCAGCGGCGTCCACCCGTCTGCACGAATGCGCACTGGCACGGCGTGGAACGGCGGGATGGCAATGGGCGGCGTACGGACCTGCGGGGTGCGCGGGAGGTAATGCTTCATCCACAAGCTTAGGGCACGGATCGGGGGGTGTAGGAAAGTTGGGGCCGGATAGATCGTGAGGATGTTCGGCTATTGGGTGGAAGGCGGATATTGGCCGATTCCGCCAATCCTACCACCTGATCATGGCTATAGATCGCCTCGCGACATGCTTGCGGCAATATGCTCGGCTTGACGGATGGCCAGTGCGACGATTGTCAGAGTGGGATTTGGTGCAGCGCTGGTGGTGAACACGCTGCCATCAGAGATATAGAGATTGGAAACGTCGTGAGCGCGCCCCCAGCGGTTGGTCACCCCATCGCGGGGATCCACGCTCATCCGGGCGACACCCATATTGTGGCATCCCCCACCCAATTTATCCGTGTCGCCACGAATGTCTTTCCCGCCCAGTGCGGCGAAGAGCTCGCGCGCCTTGCGATCGGCATGAGAGAGCATCGCCGTGGTATTCGGATGATGGGCATACTCCAGAACTGGTACTGGTAGGCCCCGCTCGTCCTTCTCCGTTGGATGCAGGTAAATCCAGTTGCTGGCCTGCGGCGGATCTTCGCCAACCAAGAACACTGACGCAAAGTGATTGAACTGCTCCATCCATTCTGCTGCAGTCTCCCCCCATCCCGCGAATTCCGAAAGCCATTCCGGTGGACCGGCGGAAGTCTGGAAAAGATAACCGCCAGCAAAGCCGCGCGATGGATCATGGCGATGCTCATCTCTGATGATACCTGCCTGGCGCGCACCACGATAGAAATGGACCGGCTTGGGCATCACTGCGGCAAGACCATTGGCCATATGGCGAGTGTAGTTCCTGCCGACCTGGCCCGAACTGTTGGCCAGTCCATTCGGAAACAAGTTCGATTCTGAAAGCAGCAATAGGCGGGTCGTCTCGACCACATTTGCAGCTAGGCAAATCACGCGCGCCTTCTGTTCTTGGAAATTGCCGGAGGCGTCCTGGTACACAACCCCGGTCACCTTGCCCTTGGCGTCATGATTGATCTTCAGTGCCATGCAATTTGCACGCAGTTCGAAATGCCCGGTCACCTCTGCCTTGGGAATTTCGGTGTAGAGCGTCGACCATTTCGCACCAATCGCACAGCCGTCATTGCAAAAGCCAATCTGGCGGCACGCGGGGCGATTGTCATACGGGATCGAGTTGATGGCGATGTTGCTCGAGGTAATATCGCGGTATCCTATCCGATGCGCGCCAGCAGCCATCACCTTGTAATTGTTGTTTTCTGCCGATGGTGGACGCCCACCAGTGCCGGAAACACCCATTTTCGTTTCAGCAAGCTCGTAGTACGGCTCGAGTTCATCCAAACCAAGTGGCCAGTCGATCAGAGTAGTATCGTCCATCGCGCCATAGGTGGACCTTGCCCGAAACTCGAAATCCTTGAAGCGGGGCGAAACTGCCGACCAGCGCATGGTGGTACCACCCACCGTCTTGCACAACCAAACGGGAGCACCCTCACGACGGTCATGCCAACCCATCACCTGGTCCATAAAGGGCGGGTCGTTCCTGATGTCGGAGATCTCCAGTCGCGAACCTGCTTCTAAGCAAACGACATCGACGCCCCGTTGCGCGAGCTCATTGGCAACGGTCCCACCACCAGCTCCCGAACCGATTACGACAACAACGCTG
Organism: Erythrobacter mangrovi; assembly: GCF_013260645.1. NCBI lineage: Bacteria > Pseudomonadati > Pseudomonadota > Alphaproteobacteria > Sphingomonadales > Erythrobacteraceae > Erythrobacter > Erythrobacter mangrovi. The sequence goes on from NZ_CP053921.1 coordinate 101,622, forward strand.
TCATCGGACAGATCGTATCGCTGTGCCATCCCTACTTCTCCGGAAGCCAGTCAATGTCATCGTAGCCCCGCTCTAGATAACCGCCATACTCGACCGAGGGACCCTCATAACCAATGATTTCCCAAGCGGCTGGCCGGTTGTAGAGTTCGACGCGAACCTTTGTCTGCACTTCTGTAAAAAATGAACTCTGCTCTAGGCTGGCTAGTGCCTCGGCTTGACGAGGCCCGGCAGCACGGAGCCAGTCGCCACCTGCTTGCTTGTCGAGCGCCGTGATCCCTTGTCCGACACGCTCGGCCAGCTGCGGGTCGGATCGAACCGAAGATACCAGGGCTGCAATGGAAGCCTTGAACTCGCTGCTGGCCAGGCCTTCATGGGGATAAAGGTGCTGCGCCATTTGCAGCAAAGCCTGTTCTTGCCTGGCGTCGATGCTCGAAGAGACGCCACACCCGCCGATGGCGATAGCAAGGACGCTGACCGACGATGATGCTAAGAAAGACCTTCGATCAATGGATGGGGTCGCTATGGGCACTTCACCCTCGAACGTTCGATTGCGGCACGCGACCTTAGTTGCGCCGCGCACCGACTCTCGCGATCCCTAGGGTGAGATTAACCCACAAGGCCGATCGGGACAAATCGAGCTCATTTATGCTTGAGACGTGCATCCCGAACGTATCTCGTCGACAAACGTCTGCAATCGAGCCGTTAGCGGATTACGCCACCCTCACCAGCCCGCGTGGCAGAAGTCACAGATCTGCTGCGCCACGCCTTCGCTGATGCCGGGTGCGCGTTGCTGGTCTTCCAGCGCCGCCGCCTGTAGCTTCCCTGCCGTACCGAAATGCAGCAGCAGCGCGCGTTTATGCGCTGGGCCGGTGCCGGGGATTTCATCGAGCGGTGAGGCGGTGATCGCGCGACTGCGGCTAGCGCAGTGCACGCCTACTCAACCGGTTGGACCGATCAGTCGCTCACCCATCAGCATCACCTCGGAACGCGCAGCCGAGCGAGTGGTCGTTGATCAGACCCATGGCCTGCATGAAGGCATAGATCGTCGTCGGTCCCACGAACTTCCACCCACGCCGCTTGAGTTCTTTCGACAGGGCGATCGATTCCGGACTGGTCGATCTCGACTGGGGCGGGACGCCGGAATCCGCGGGTTCCCTGAAGCGCCAGAAAAAGTCCGAGAGTGAGCCTTCGCTCTTGACGAGCTCTCTGGCACGCTTGGCATTGTTGATGACCGCCTCGATCTTGCCGCGGTGGCGGACAATGCCCTTGTCGTCGAGCAATAGCGCGACGTCAGCCTCGCCAAAGGCAGCGACCTTGTCGAAGTCGAACCCGGCGAAGGCGGCGCGGAAGTTGTCGCGCTTGGCCAGGATGGTGCGCCAGCTCAATCCCGACTGGAAGCCTTCGAGGCAGATCTTCTCGAACAGGCGAATGTCATCGAAGACGGGCCGCCCCCATTCCTTGTCGTGATAGTCGAGGAATTCGGGCGCCGCCCCGCTCCATTTGCAGCGCGGCTTCCCGTCGGGCCCGACAAATAGATCCGTGTCCTGCGCCATTCACGCAGCCTCTTCGAGGATGAAGCTCAGGCGTGGGTCGGACCTGAAAGGTTTCGCATCGTGCAACTCGACATCGACGATGCCTTCCCTGACGAAGGGATCGGCCGCGATGCGCCTTTGCAAGGCGTCATTGTCCTCACCGGCCGCCAGGATCATCCCGCCCTTCGCCGATTGCAGGCTTCCGATCAGGAGGAACACCCCGTCGTCAAATCCCTTCGCGATCCATTCATTGTGCGCCGCCATGTGCTTCGGAGCCTCGCCTGAGTTCTCGCTCAAGCGCATGAGAATAACCTTCATGACTGTTCCTTCTGATCTGCTTGGGGGGTGGGTTTGGGGGTAAGGTCAGCGATCCAGTCCAGCATGCGCTGGATTTCCAGATCAAGGATGGCTTCATCCGGATAGACATTGGCGAGGGTTGTCGCTCCCTGGCTCATCGACAGCAGCTGGAGTGCCAGCAAGTCGGCGTCCTCGATCCGCCCAAACGCTTCGATCTGTCGCCGGATCCAGCTGCGGAACAGGTCGAACAGCCGCTTCGCTTCGGGTCCGAGCGGGTGGTCGAGCTTGGCCAGCTCGCTCGACAAGGTTCCAAGCGGGCACCCGTGGCGCCTGATCTTTTCGCGATTGGTCGACAGCAGGCGCACGAAGCACTCCAGCCGGGCCTGGGGGGTCTCGCCGACCCCGTCCCATTGTTCGAGCATCGCCAGCCTGTCGGACACGCGCCGATCGATCACGGCTTCGAGAATCTCGTCCTTGCTCTTGAAATGGTGATAGAAATTGCCCCGGGAAATGCCGACCGCCTCCGCGACATGCGCGAAAGAGGTGTGGTCGAAGCCATTCTCGTAGAACAGCTTGTCGGCAGCTTCGACAATGGCATCGCGGGTCGACATTGCTCAGTATTCGTTCCGTTTCCCGTCATCCGCGGTCGCCCTGCAATTGGCGAGCGCATGGCCGCGATCCCTGATTAGGACACTTGTCCTAGACCTAGCGAGTCGATCCTCTAGGGTCAAGCGGCGCAGGGATTCCGAATTAGTCTTGACTCTAATTAGCCATGTACCTAAATAAGGGACATGAAGATTGGACAAGTCATGAAGGCCCTGTCGCACCCGATCCGTCGCGACATCGTTTCCCGTTTGCGGGAGCGCCCGATGTCCGCGGGCGATCTTGCCGCGCACTACGATGTTTCCAAGCCGACCATGTCCGCGCATTTCGCAGCGCTTCGGGATGCCGAACTGCTGATTGCGCAACGCGAAGGGGTCTCGATCCTCTACCGACTGAACATGACTGTCATGGAGGAAGCCCTCGGCGCCATGATGTCGCTGCTCAGCAGCGGAGAAGACGCCAAGCACCTCGCCAACGAGCCAAGCGACGAACAGGCGCCGGCATGAGGCACACGTTCAAGATCGGTTGCGCCTTGCTTGGTGTAGCGGTCCTGCTCGGATTCTGGTTCCAGTACCTTGGTCTCGAGCAGATCCGCTTCGCCGAGAGGCTGCGAATCCCACCGGCGTTATGGCCCTTCGCCATCCCCGGCTTCGGTGCAATCGTCACGGCGGCAATGTTCGCAGCCCGTCCTCGCGGCATCCTGCAGCTCTGGTCTCGCACAGCGCTCCACAAGGGTGACGTGCGACTGGCCATTACCGTGCTGTTTGGCCCTGCCCTGGCACTGGTCCTGCAAATCTATGTGGGACTGATGGGCACGGGCGTGAGCACCGTCGCAAGCGCGACGACCAGCTTCGCGGCGTTTCAGATGCTCTTCTTCCTGGCGATCGGGAATTACACTACAACCATCGCGCCCGGCGCGTCATTCGGGTTTCGAACCCCGTGGACGCTTGCCGACGAACGGATCTGGGCCAAGACGCATCGCTTCGTCGGCTTCGGCTTTTGCCTCGTTTCGGCAGCTGGACTGGCGGCTCTCCTGATCCTCCCAGCCAGCGCCGTAATCACGATGCACATTGTACTCCTGCTGCTGATCAACGGTGTGGCGGCTTTCTATTCGCGGAGCTTGTCGAGCCAGTAGGCCCAGTGATCTGGAGTCCAGGGAAAGTTACTATTTACGAAGGAGTTAAACGATGAACCGGAACCTGTTGAGCCAGGATCTCTTCAAGAAGCCAGGCTTCGCAGCCTTCATCGGTATCGCTTGGGCGATTGCCATGGTGGTCGCGACCTTCACCGTCGACAAACCAAGCAATGTGATACCGTTCTGGCTGCTGCTGATCGCCTTCTACATCGTCCGGTGGCAGAGGTCCCTGTCCTGATCGGCGCCCTTCGGTGGGACGCGCCCGCCGGTAAATTGCCCCGCCTCGCTACCCACCCGCGTGGTAGAAGTCGTAGATCTGCTGCGCCACGCCTTCGCTGATACCCGGCGCGCGTTGCAGGTCTTCGAGCGCCGCCGCGCGTACCTTTCCGGCCGTGCCAAAATGCAGCAGCAGCGCGCGCTTGCGCGCGGGACCGATGCCGGGGATTTCGTCAAGCGGTGAAGCGGTGATGGCGCGGCTGCGCTTGGCGCGGTGCGCGCCGATGGCGAAGCGGTGGACCTCGTCGCGCAGGGTCTGGAGGTAGAACAGCAGCGGCGAGTTGACCGGCAGCGTCTTCTCGCGCCCGTCGGGGAAGTGGAACACCTCGCGCCCCTCGCGCCCGTGGTGCGGGCCCTTGGCTATGGCGATCAGCGGGACGTTTTCGATCCCGAGTTCCTGCAGCGTCTCGCGCACCGCGCTCATCTGGCCCTTGCCGCCGTCGATCAGCACGAGGTCGGGCCAGATCGCTTCGTGACCCTTGCCCTTCGGTGCCTCATCGTCGCCGTCGCCGGTTTCGGCGAGCTTGCGGAAGCGCCGCTCCATCACTTCGCGCATCATCCCGAAATCGTCATTGGTCTGCGCGGTCTTGATGTTGAACTTGCGGTACTGACCTTTCTCGAACCCTTCGGGGCTGGCGACGACCATCGCGCCCAGCGCCTTGTCGCCCTGGATATGGCTGTTGTCGTAGATCTCGATCCGTTGCGGCACGTCGTCGAGTTCGAGGAATTCGGCCAGTTCGCGGTGGATGCGAGCCTTGGTGCCGGTTTCGGCCAGCCGCCGGTCGAGCGCCTCGACGGCATTGCGCTGCGCCTGCTCCATCAGCTTGCGCCGCGTGCCGCGCTGCGGGATCGAGATCGCCACGGCGTGGCCGGCCTTGGCCGCCAGCGCCTCGGCCACCAGTTCCTGCTCGGGCAGTTCACGGTCGGTCAGGATGGTGCGCGGCGGGGGCACCTCCTCGTAGAACTGCAGCAGGACGTTGGAGAGTACCTCGGCCATTTCGAGGTCACCGGTGTTGCGCGGGTAGAAGGTGCGGTGGCCCCAGTTCTGCCCGCCGCGGATGAAGAAGGCCTGCACGCCAACCTGCCCGCCCTTGGTGGCCAGCGCAAAGACATCGGCATCGCCCACGCCTTGCGCATTGATCGCCTGGCTGCCCTGGATGAAGGTCGCCGCGCGCAGCCGGTCGCGCAGGATCGCGGCGGTCTCGAAATCGAGCTCCTCCGCGGCCTTGGCCATCTGCTTCTCGAGATCCTGCTGCACCGCGCTGGACTTGCCGCCGAGGAAGTCCTTCGCCTCGCGCACCAGGCTGGCATAGCCCGCCTCGTCGATCCGCCCGACACAGGGGGCCGAACAGCGCTTGATCTGGTAGAGCAGGCAAGGCCGGTCGCGATTGTTGAAGAAGCTGTCGCTGCAGCTACGCAGCAGGAACAGTTTCTGCAGCGCGTTCAGCGTCTTGTTGACCGATCCGGCGCTGGCGAAGGGGCCGTAGTAATTGCCCTTGGCCTTGCGCGCGCCACGATGCTTCTGGATCCGCGGATACTCGTGATCGGCGCGCAACAGGATGAAGGGAAAGCTCTTGTCGTCGCGCAGGTGCACGTTGAACGGCGGGCGGTAGCGTTTGACCAGCTGCGCTTCGAGCAGCAGCGCCTCCGCCTCGGAATTGGTGGTGACGATCTCCATCGCCCGCGTCTGGCTGATCATCCGCAGCGTGCGGTTGGTCAGCCCGTTGACCTGCGTGTAGTTGGCCACCCGTGCCTTGAGGCTGCGCGCCTTGCCGACATAGAGCACGTCGCCGCGCGTATCGAGCATGCGATAGACGCCCGGCTTGGGCTTGAGCGTCTTCACCGTTTCGCGGATCGCGGCGATCCCCGCCTCCAGGTCCGGCTGGGCGCTGGCAACCGTATAGGTGGCGCGTTCTTCATTGAAACGCTCCTTGCCTCTGGGATCGGGGGGAGAACCTGCCTTGCTGCGCGACATGGGCGGGAGATAGGCGGTACGGGCGCTTGTGCAAAGTCGCGTTTGCCGCCATCCCCCTGCCGATGAACGGGAAACCTATTGCACCGCCGCGCACGGTCGGGTTCTGGGGTAGCTCGCTTTTCCAGATCAACGGAATGATCGGTTCGGGCATATTCGCCCTGCCCGCGATCCTGGCCGCCGCCGTCGGTACGTTTGCGCCGTGGATGATGATTCTTGGCGGGATCATTTTCCTCCCAATCGTGCTGGTATTCGCCTGGCTGGCCGCGCGCTTCGACGGCAGCGGCGGACCGGTGCTTTACGGCAAGGCCGCGTTCGGGAGCTTTGCCGGCTTCCAGGCCGGATGGGGGCGATATGCTGCGGGGATCGCCGCGCTTGCAGCGAATACCCACGTCATGGTGGCCTATTTCGCCGCGATCTTTCCGGTGCTCGGTTCACCGATGGTCACCACCTTCGTGGTCGTCACCGCGATATTGGTGCTGATGGCGATCAGCCTGCTGGGCATGCGCGGCTCCGTGGCAACGCTTGGCGCGCTGACCGTGCTCAAGCTCTTGCCATTGGCGGTCATCGTACTGGCAGCGGCGTTTGGCGGATACGCAGGGCGTCCGGTGGTGCTGCCACAGTTCGGCGATGCCGAGGTGGTCATCCTCCTCCTGTTCTATGCCTTCACCGGCTTCGAGAATGTGACCGTCCCTGCGGGAGAAGTGCGCGATCCGAAGCGCGATATTCCCCGCGTGCTGTTGACCGTGTTGCTGGCGGTCACGGCGATCTACGCGCTGATTATCTGGGCCTATCTCAAGATCGACCCCGTGGCGGATACCAGCGAAAGCGCGCTGGCAGCCGCCGCCAAGGTCGCGTTGGGTGACTGGGGCGCCATGCTGATCGTTGTCGCAGCCGGATTTTCGATCGCGGCGAACAATTTCACTAGCCTGATCGTGGTCCCACGGATGGCGTTCGGCATGGCGCAGCAAGGCATGCTGCCACACTGGTTCGAACAGGTGAGCGCGCGCTTCCTCACCCCGGCAAACTCGATCGTCTTCTATGGCGTCGCCTCGGCAATGCTGGCGGCAACGGGCGGCTTCGCGGGGCTTGCCGCGGCGAGTACGCTCACCCGCATGCTGACCTACATCATCAGCGCTGCCGCACTGCCGGTTCTCGACCGTCGCGAAGGCCGGGTCAATGTGGTCCACCTTGTGGTTGCATTGCTGGCGATCACCGCATCGGTCTGGATCTCCAGCCATGCCGACCGAACCGCATGGACGATGTTCGGTGCGCTGTTCGCTGCGGGAACGCTCCTCTACCTGATCGCGCGGCGCGAATTGCGGATCGCGCCCGAGGCATCGTGACGATGAACGACAGCTACGATGCAATCGTCCTGGGCGCAGGCGCTGCCGGGCTGATGTGCGCGGCACGTGCGGGGCAGCGCGGGCGGCGCGTGTTGGTGCTCGAGAAGGCGGAAGCGCCGGGCAAGAAGATCCTCATCTCGGGTGGCGGGCGCTGCAATTTCACCAATATCGGTGCCGGACCGGCAAACTACCTCAGCGCCAATCCGCATTTCGCCAAGAGCGCCCTCGCCCGCTACACGCCGCGCGATTTCCTCGAGCTGGTCGAAAGCTACGATATCGCCTGGCACGAAAAGACGCTGGGTCAGCTGTTCTGCGACGGCTCGGCCAAGCAGGTCGTCGCGATGTTGCTGGAAGAATGCGCGAAGGGCGGCGTCGAGCTGCGTTGCGGTGAAGGCATCGCTTCGGTCGCGCATGATGGAGATTTCACCGTCACCACGCAGAACGGCAGCTACACGGCACCGGCGCTGGTGATCGCCACCGGGGGTCCCTCGATCCCCAAGATGGGCGCAACCGGCTTCGCCTATGACCTTGCGCGCCAGTTCGGGCTCAAGGTCGTCGAACCGCGCCCCGCGCTGGTGCCGCTGACACTTGGCGGGGAAGAGGTGCTGTTTCGCGAGATTTCGGGTGTCTCGGCCCCGGTGATCGCGACGGCCAACAAGACGAGCTTTGCCGAGGCGGCGCTGTTTACCCATCGCGGCCTGTCCGGACCGGCGATCCTGCAGGTCAGCTCCTACTGGCGGCCGGGCGATCCGGTGGCCGTGAATTTCTTGCCTGGGCGGAATCCGGAATGGCTGCTGGACGGCAAGCGCACCCACCCCCGCGCCACCTTGCGCAGCCTGTTGCGCGACGCCCTGCCCGACCGCCTCGCCGACATCCTCGCCGAAAAGCTGGGGATTCCGGGAGAACTGGGGAACGCGACCGACAAGGCCCTGCGCGCCGCCAGTGAGCGCCTGGGCCGCTGGGAATTCCATCCCAACGGCACCGAAGGCTTCGCCAAGGCCGAGGTCACGGTGGGCGGCATATCGACCGCCGAACTGTCGTCCAAGACCATGGAAGCGAAGCGAATTCCCGGTCTCTACGTGATTGGTGAGGCAGTCGACGTGACCGGCTGGCTGGGCGGCTATAACTTCCAGTGGGCCTGGGCCAGCGCGGTCGCCGCGGGCGAGGCGCTCTAGGCCGCCGCCGCTAGGGAAGTGCTTGACCTAGGCGGCAAGTTGACCCGCCCACCCCCTGTGTTAGCTTCTGCAGCATTCGGACCTGAAACAAGCAGGCCGGGAGAGGATTTACCCGCTGCGCTCAAGTCGCGAAGCGGTAGCGCGAAAGGACTTCTATGCGCCAGCTCCAGGGGATGGATGCGAGTTTCGTCGCGCTGGAAACGCGCAATTCGCCGATGCACATCGGCTCGATCCTCATCTACAACCCGGAGACCGCGCCCGGAGGCTTCGTCCGCTTCAAGGATATCCTGAACTTCTTCGAGAGCCGTATGCAGCTCAGCCGGACGATCCGCCAGCGGCTGGTGCGCGTGCCTTTCGACCTCGACTATCCCTATTGGATCGAGGATCCGGAATTCGACCTGGAATACCACGTCCGCCACATCGCGCTGCCCAAGCCGGGCGATTGGCGCCAGTTGTGCATCCAGGCAGCGCGGATTTTCGCCCGGCCGCTCGACCTCACCCGTCCGCCGTGGGAATTCACCGTTGTCGAAGGGCTGGAGAACATCCCCAACGTGCCCAAGGGTAGCTTCGCCATGGTGACCAAGGTCCACCATGCCGCGATCGACGGGATGAGCGGCATCGACCTGATGGAGGCGATGCATACCTTGAGCCCCGACGAAGCGCCGCCCACGGCACCGGATTCGTGGAAGCCGGAGAAAGTGCCCAATCCGGTCGAACTGCTGGGCAAGAGCTACTTCAATGCCATCATCAACCCGCTCAAGCAGATCGAAGTCGCCGCCAAGGCCGCGCCCGGCCTGGCCAAGGCGCTCAAGGGGCTGGTCGCCAAGGAATTCAATGTCTCGGGTGAGATGATCGCACCCAAGACCCGCTTCAACCGGGCGATTTCAGGCCATCGCGTGGTCGAAGGACGCAGCGTTCCGCTTGCCGATATTAAGGCGATCCGCAACGCGGTGCCCGGCGCCAAGGTCAATGACGTGTTCCTGACGATCATCGGCGGGGCCATGCGCAAATACCTGCTGGCCAAGGACGATCTGCCCAAGAAGACGCTTACCGCTATGGCGCCGATTTCGGTCCGCGCGAAGGATGAGAAGGGCGACATGGGCAACCAGGTCGCAGCGATGATCGCGCCGCTCGGCACGCATATCGCAGACCCGCTCGAGCGCATGCAATTCGTCCATGAACGCACCACCAATTCCAAGGCGATGACCGACGCCATGGGCGCGCGCAACATGACCGAAGTGAGCAAGGTCAGCCCGGCCCTGTGGATGAGCCTTGGCGCGCAGCTCTATACGCGCCTCGGTCTTGCCAATCGCGGGGTCGGCCCGGTGTTTTCGACGGTGGTGACCAATGTCCCCGGGCCGCCGGTGCCGATCTATTCCTCAGGTGCGCGGCTTGAGAGCATGATGGGCCTGCTGTGCCTGACCGACGGGCTCGGCCTTGGCCATGTGGTGCAAAGCTATACCGACGAGGCGACGATTTCCTTCACCGCCTGTCGCGAGCTGCTGCCCGATCCTGAATTCTACGTGCAATGTATCGAGGACAGTTTCCACGAGCTGCGCGACGCGGCGAAAGCCGCCAATGCGGCGGCCCCCGCGGCCAAGGCCGAGGGGCCCGCGAAGGCCGCACCCAAGAAGGCATCGGTAACCAAGAAACCCGCCGCTACGAAGCGGACTACAACAAGCAGGAAAACGCCCGCCAAGGGCACCAAGCGGGTCGCCAGCCGCAAGACGGCTGCCCGCAAAGGGAAAGGAACACCAAAGGCGTGAACGCAACCACCACGATCGAGGCTGAGGCGCGTCCTCCGCACACGCTGTTGATGCTGACCGAGCCGCCGCGCGCGATGGGCGAACTCGCCAGCTTCTACGCACTGCGCCCGCTGATGCGCCGCCTGCCCAAGGGTGACGGACACGGGGTGCTGGTGCTGCCCGGCTTCATGGCCTCCGATACTTCGACCGCCCCCTTGCGTTCGCTGCTCAGCAGCCTCGGCTACGATGCGGTCGGCTGGAACCTTGGCCGCAATGTCCGCGTCGACAATGCCCGCATCGCGGCGATGATGGCCTGCGTCGACACGCTGCACGAACGCACCGGCGGCAAGATCAGCATCGTCGGCTGGAGCCTCGGCGGCGTTTTCGCGCGCGAACTGGCCAAGCTGGCGCCCGAGAAGGTGCGCATGGTGATCAGCCTGGGCAGTCCGATCAGCGACGATCGTGGCCACACCAATGCCCGCCGGCTGTTCGAATACCTCAACGGCAACGAGCCCGAGCCGGTGCGCGAGGGCCAGTTTCGCGAGCTGGGCAAGGCCCCGCCGGTGCCAACGACCTCGATCCTGACCAAGGCCGATGGAGTGGTCCATTGGCGCGGATCGGTCCAGGCAGGCGACCACGAACATTGCGAGAATATCGAAGTCTATGCCAGCCATTGCGGCCTGGGGGTCAACCCCGCCGTCGCCTTTGCCGTGGCGGATCGGCTGGCGCAGCCCGAGGGGCAATGGCGCAAGTTCTCTCCGCGCGGGATCGCCAACCTCATCTTCCCGAGGTCGCGCCTGCACTGACCGCCAGCGCTAGAACTGTTTCCTGAGATCGATGCCGAGATAACGCCCGACCGGGTCGAGCCGGAGCGGATCGAAGGCGTCGGGGACATTGCCCTGCGCGTCGGTTACCCGGCGGCGCGTGTCGAAGACGTTGTCGACCACGAAGGCGACGCGGAAACCCTTCAGGAAGCCGCCGTCTTGCTTGAGGATCTGGCCCAGGTCGGCGAACAGGCGCACATCGAAGGTCGCGATGTCGCCATAGAACAGGTCGCTCGATCCAGGCAGGCCGCTGCCGCGCAGCACCGCCTTGCCCTGGTAGCGTCCCGACAGGCGCACACCGTAGCCGTTCCAGAACAGCCCGCCTTCGAGCGTCGAGGTGTGCTTGGGCACCACGCCGCCGCCGATCACTTCACCGTCAAGCTGGTCGAACAAGGCCCCGCCCTGGGCCAGCTGGATCTCGTTCTCGAGGGCGATCGAGTGGTTGAAATTGATGAAATAGCGCCCCCGCCCGTCGCCGCCAGGGCCACGGCCGAAGGGCACGCCACCGGGCCCACCTCGCGCGCCACCGGCTCCACCGGCCGCAGGTGCGCCGCCGCCACCCGGTGCGCACATGCGGGCACGCATCTGCGAAAGCCGCTCCTGGTCGATTTCGCCATCCGGTCCCTTGAGCCGTTGGAGCATCTCAGGGGGGAGCTTGGCGGGATCGAAAGGCTCGGCGCACAGCGCGGTGCGCATGGCTTCGAACTGCTGGGCAGTCTGCTCGCTGCAGAAACGTTGCCGCAGCTCCATGACCTTGACCGGATCGGGTTGCCCATCGGGTCCCACCAGGCGCGCGCGCATCTGCTCCGGCAGTTGCGACAGGTCGGGCATGGTACCCTCGGGCGCTGCGCAGACTTGTTGCCGCAGCTGCTGGAAGCGCGCCGGATCGAAACCGGGACCACGCCCCTGTCCACCGGTACCGCCCGGCCCGCGACTGACCTGGCCACCCCCTTCCGGTGCACGCGCCTTGCCCACCGTGCCGCGCGTGCTGAGGCCAAAGGAGAGCGAGCGGCTGGAGGTCCGGTACAGCGTAACCGGGCGCAGATCGACCAACTGGAGATCACCGGTGCCGTCGCGGCTCACCCGGTCAGTGAAGGCACTCTCGAATGCCGCCGTATAGGACGGTGACGCCAGTGTGACGTCGCGCGAGCGGTTGACCGCGTAGTCGACCTGCAGGCGCGTATCCTTCCAGAACGGCAGTTCCCAATTGGCACCAAATTTCCAGTCGGACTGGGTCTCCGCGGTCAGGTTCGGGTTGCCGCCACTGACGACGGTGGCGAAGACCTCATTCCCGGTCGCGAAGTCGACCAGGGGCACGTTGAGCGTATCGACCCGCGGATTGCCGAGCGCTGAAATGCTGGGCGCGCTTTCGCGCCAGATGCGCGTGGCCTGCAGGTTGAGGCTGCCGAAGGGCGACCAGTTGAGTCCGGCGCTCCACCTGGTCAGCGAACCGAAATCCGAAAGATCCTCGATCCCGGCAGAGAAATTGGCACTCAAGGTACCGATGGCGCCCCAGGCGCCATCGCGTTCCGCAATCGGCACGATCAGATTGGCACCGGTACGCAGCCTTCGCCGGGTAATCGAGACCTCGCTGGCAGACCGCGTGTCGCTGCTTTCCAGCCGCTTCCATTCGAGTTCCACGTCGAACGTCGTCGTTACATCACCCGCAGGCAGTGCGAGCGGATAGCCAGTGAAGGTGGCCTTGTTCTCGATCGTGCGCGAACGCGATTCGGCCAGATCGAAACCTGTGTCGCCGCGGCGGTCGATCTCAGTATCGGCATTGGCCAGCACCACATCGGTGGTCAGGCTGGCCTGCCAATCGCCGATCCGGCGATTGTAGGCGCCACCGAACGAGAGTGCGTCAGTCTTGGCGCGCCGCTGCAGCGTCGAAACGGTGCCGGCTATCGAACGCAGGCCGGAAAGCGCAGTGCCCTCGGTCCGTGTAGCCGTCCCGTTGAGGCTGAGCGAAGCGCCGCTTTCGATGAAGGCGCGCGCGTAGTTGACGGTGCCCGCTGCCGAATAGCTGTCCGCAACGAGGCTACGGAACGGAGCTTCGTCTGCAACCCCGGGAATGGTCGAAGGAACGACGAAGCCACGTTCGGCTTCGGTCAGGGCACTGGTGTCCTGCAGGTTGAGATTGAAGTTGAGCCGACCGCCATCGGCGATCTTGAGATAGGTCGCCTCTTGCTGGTTGCGTGCATAGCCGCCGCTGTCAGGGGCTTCGAGCTCGAGTTCGGCGGTCAGTGCGGCAAAATCGTCCTTGAGGACGATATTGACCACGCGCTGGTCGGGATCGAACCCGAAGCGCTGAGCCACCTCTTCGGCGAAAACTTCCACCTTTGCAATCGCTTCAGGGGGGTAGGAGGATATCTCGCGAAAGCTCGAAACGCGGATACCGTTGACCAGGATCACTGGCCGCCCACCCCGCGATCCGCGGCCGCTCGAAGTCGCAGGCCCCAGCGCCTCGACGATGTCGGCGATCGAGCTACCGCCGAACGAGGCGATATCCTCGGCGTCATATTCCGCCACCGGCGGCTGGTCGACGATCAGCTGGCCGCGAATCCGCTCGCCGGAGACGATGATCGTGTTGGGATCATATGCCGATCCTTCCGCCTCGTCCTTGATCGGCGGCGCAGCCTGCCCGGTGTCCTGGGCTTGCGCCCCGGCACTCCAGGCAATGGCAATCAGCGATGCGGAAAAAATGGCAAGCGTTCTCAAGACGAAACCCAAAAAGGAGGAAACCGCTTCACCCCACCGGCACGGTCATTGCGCAATAGAATTCGCACGCACAAGGCCGGTTCCTGTATCGCTTTGTCGCTGGTCGATGAATGTAGCCTTTCCGTCGGGAAACGACCTTTCTTACCGAGGCTTCCCTTTTGGCGCGCCGCCCGCTAAAGGCCGCGGCCACGAATTCACCACATTTACTGGAACCTGAAACTGCATGGCCAAAGAAGAACTCCTCGAAATGCGCGGCAAGGTAGTCGAGCTGCTGCCGAACGCGATGTTCCGGGTTGAGCTCGAAAACGGTCACGAAGTGCTCGGCCACACCGCCGGCAAGATGCGCAAGAACCGTATCCGCGTGCTGGTGGGCGACGAGGTCCTGTGCGAACTGACCCCCTACGATTTGACCAAGGCGCGCATCACCTACCGCTTTATGCCCGGTCGCGGCGGCCCCGGCCCGCAGTAAGACCGCGTGGGCCAGCCCACACTCATCCTCGCGTCTGCAAGCCTGCGTCGCCGCGAAATGATCGCGCGGCTCGGGGTGACGCCGGACGCGATCGTTCCTTCCGATATCGACGAGACTCCCCGGAAGGGCGAGTTGCCGCGCGACTATGCGCGGCGCATGGCGCGTGAGAAGGCCGAAGTGGCTGCGCCGTCTGACAGTTTCGTGCTGGCAGGCGACACGGTGGTCGCGGTCGGCCGCCGAATCCTGCCCAAGGCAGAAGACGAGGCGACCGCGCGCGAGTGCCTCGACCTGATTTCGGGCCGTCGGCATCGGGTGCTATCGGCCATCGCCCTGCGTGCACCCGATGGTACGATCCGCGAACGGCTGAGCGAGACCATTGTCATCTTCAAGCGCCTGTCGACCGAAGAGATCGAGGCCTATCTCGCCAGCGGCGAATGGCACGACAAGGCCGGCGGCTACGGTATCCAGGGTGCGGCCGAGGGCCTGATCCGGCGGATCGACGGCAGCCATTCGGGCGTGGTCGGCCTGCCACTCTACGAGACCCGCGCGCTGCTCAAGGCCGCGGGCTTCGCCATTGGCTGAGTGGGTCGTCGAACACGGGATCGGCGAGCAGCGAGCGTTGCTGCTCGATGGCGATAGGGTACTGGCTGCAAAACTGCGTTGGCCCGGGGAACTACATGCCGGGCAGCCGGTCAAGCTGACGCTGTACTCCAAGCCGACCGGGGCCAGTCGCGGGGTCGCCCGCGATGCCGGAGGCACCGAGGTCCTGGTGGACAAGCTACCCGCTGGACTGTCGGAAGGTATGAGCTTCGATGCCGTGATCACCCGCGCTGCCATCGCCGAAACCGGGCGACTCAAGCGCCCTCAGGCACGCCATGCATCTGCAGGCACCGCGACGCCCGATGGGTCAGCAGACATTTTCGAACGCGGCAACACGCTGCGCCGGTTCGCTCCCGGCCTCTGGGAAGAGGTTTGGGATGCGGCTGCATCGGGCGAAGTATCGTTTCCCGGTGGCTCACTGCTGTTCAGCGTGACCCCGGCAATGACGGTGGTCGATATCGACGGCGACCTGCCCTCCCGCGAACTGGCGCTGGCAGCCGTACCCGCGCTCGCCCGCGCGTTGCCGATGTTCGACCTTGGCGGGTCGATCGGGATCGATTTCCCGACACTCGAGGCCAAGGCAGACCGCAAGGCAGTCGATTCCGCGCTCGAAGACGCATTCGCCGACTGGCCGCATGAGCGTACGGCCATGAACGGCTTCGGTTTCGTGCATATCGTGGCACGGCTGGACGGCCCGTCGCTCCTCCATCGCTTCGCCTCTTCGCGGGTTGGCATGGCCGCGCGAATGGCGCTGCGTCGCGCGGAAATGGTCGAAGGACCCGGTGCGACGTTGCTCTCCGTACATCCCGCGCTCAAGGCAAAGCTCACGCCAGAGTGGTTTGCGGAGCTAGAACGCCGCACCGGTCGACCCACGCGCGTCGAAACCAATCCCGGACTTGCGATCGAAGCGGCGCAGGCCCAGAGCGTGCCGCTATGAGCACGACCAAACCCTGCCCCATTTGTAGGAAACCCCGCAGCGCCGAGTTCGCGCCCTTCTGCTCGCCCCGCTGCCGGGATCGCGACCTGGCGCAATGGTTCGGCGATGGCTACGCCGTGCCCGGCCGCCCCGCGCAGCCGGAGGAAATTGCCCGCGAGGTACTGCGGGGCGAGGACGACTGAATTACCCCCTTGCCAAGCGCGCAGGCCTTCGCCATAGGCGCGCACTCATTGCTCGCGGGGCTCTTGCAGCCCCTTCGCCGAAGCAGTGTGCCCGGGTAGCTCAGTGGTAGAGCAGACGACTGAAAATCGTCGTGTCGGTGGTTCGACTCCGCCCCTGGGCACCACTTCGCTACCCGAGCGATAGCCCTTCCCAGACCAGCCTGACCGCGCTGTCCAGCACAGCAAGATCGCGCGGTCGCGTGAGCCTGAACACCGGCACCTGTGCCACCACCCGCGCCGCGAGCGCGCCTTGCTCGCCCCACAGGCCCATCGCCTCGAGCGCATCGGGCCGGTAGATTGTGCCCGCCAGCACAGCCTTGAGCGCCTCGCCGCCGATGAGCGGCTCGAGGGCCAGCGTCTCGCCGGTCGCCAGCACCACGATTGCAGCGAGTGGCAATGGGTCGTCGCCCGCATGGTGCGATGGTACCGAACAGTGGAACTTGTCCTCGCGCATCCAGTCGCGCTCCGTCACGCGATCGCGCCAACCAAGCTGGTCGATCGCTTGGCTCCACAGCTTGATCCGCGCGCTCGACGGGTGGAGCAGTGCGGCGCCCCCGCCCAGCTCGACCCGGCTGAGATCGTCGGCAACCAGGGCTGCGCCACTCGCGATTGCGGCAGCGGCCATGGTGCTCTTTCCCTCGCCCGAATCGCCACAGAACAGCACTGCGCGCCCGCCGCGTTCCACTGCGCTGCCGTGCCACATGGCATGGCCCCGTTGGTAGCCGAGCAGGCCCCATGCGCTGCCCAGCGTAAACAAGCGCAACTCGCGCGGATCGGCGGCGAGGCTGGGATAGAGCGTCATTACGCATCCGCGCTCGAGCTTCCATCCGCCGACGCCCTCGACCGCGAAGCTTACCGTATCACCGTGTGCGAAGATTGCGCCATTCGCCGGGAAATCGGGCATGTGCCCCTCCGATAGGACGATAGTCACATCGGGCTCGTCTGCATCGCCACCTGCAAAGGCGGCCCATTCGGGCAGCTCGATCTCTGACGCGACCGATAGGCCTGAATGGAAATAGCGGTGCATGCGGGGCAATGTTGCCCGGGCATCCGGGGCCGCGCAAGCTTCACCTGCCGCGTCGCACAGGCTACGCCACCTGCCATGCACGAAACCGCTTCCGACGCGCTCTCCGCTTTCGACATGGCCGCCTTGCTGGTGGTCGCCTCGGCTCTCCTCGGCTGGTTCAACCATCATTTCATCAAGCTGCCGCATGTGATCGGGCTGACGGTGATGGGCGCCTTGGCCGCTATCGGGCTGATGGCCACCAATGCCTTCATCCCCGGCGTCACGCTCGACGATTGGGTGACGAACCTGCTGGCAGAGCTCAATTTCACCGAGACGCTGCTGCAGGGGATGCTCAGCTTCCTGCTCTTCGCCGGCGCGCTGCATGTCGATCTCGACCGGCTGAAGGTAGCGTGGTTGCCGGTGCTGATGCTCTCCACCGTCGGGGTCATCGTCTCGACCATACTGGTCGGCTTCGCGGCCTGGGGTGCAGGGCTGGCGCTGGGACTGCCGATCGCCCCGATCTGGTACTTTGTCTTCGGCGCATTGATCTCGCCCACCGATCCGGTCTCGGTGCTCGGCGTGCTGCGCGAGGAAGCCGTTCCCCTGTCGCTGCAAAGCGCGGTCGCGGGCGAAAGCCTGTTCAACGACGGCGTGGGCATCGTGGTCTTTTCGATCCTGCTCGGTGCGGCGCTGACCGGGGCGGATTTCTCGCTGACCGAAGGCGCGCGACTGTTCGCGCTGGAGGCCGGCGGCGGCGTACTGGTCGGGCTGGTTTTCGGCTGGGTCGGCTATCACGCGCTCGCCAGCATGGACGAATATACGCTGGAGGTGCTGATCACGCTCGCCATCGTTATGGGCGGCTATGCGCTGTGTTCGAGCTTGCATGTCTCGGGTCCGCTGGCGATGGCGGTCGCCGGCCTGCTGATCGGCAACCAGGGGGTTACCTTTGCGATGAGCGATGTGACCCGCGACTATGTCCTCAAGTTCTGGGAGCTGGTCGACGAGTTACTCAATTCCGTCCTGTTCCTGCTGATCGGGCTGGAGATGATCGCGCTGGCGCCGGGCATCGACGACCTGTTGTTCGGGCTCGCCGCAATCCCGCTGACCCTGGCTGCGCGCGCCATCTCGGTCGCCTTGTCGACCAAGGCCATCCCGGCGACGCGGCTGTCGGAAAAAGGCGCGGGGCGCGTGCTGGTCTGGGGCGGCCTGCGCGGCGGCATATCGATCGCGCTGGTGCTCTCACTTCCGCCCGGCGAAACCCGCGAACTGATCCTTGCCGCAACCTTTGCCGCGGTGCTGTTCAGCGTGCTGGTCCAGCGCGCCACGCTGGGGCGGCTGATTGCCAAGCTGAAGGACGATCATGCTCCCGCGGTAGAGGACACGCCGTCGCGCGCCGTGCACTAGGCCTCGGCCAGGTCATCCGCGGCCTCGCCGATCGCGCCCCATATTTGCGCCAAGTCGCTGTCGTCGATACAAAAGGGCGGCATCACATAGACGGTATTGCCCAGTGGGCGCAGCAGCAGGTCCCTCTCGCGAAACCGCCTGAGCAGGCGCGGACCGAGGTCGGACAGATAGGCGCCTTCCGCACTGCCCAGTTCCAGCGCAGCGATCGTCCCGCATTGCCGTGCGTTGCGGACTGCGCGGTGGTTGGACAATGCCGCGAGATGCGCCTGTTGCCGCTCCGCGAGCGAGGCAATCCGTTCGCGCACCGGTTCTTCCCGCCAGATCGCCAGGTTCGCCGCGGCGGCTGCGCAGGCGAGCGGGTTGGCAGTATAGCTCGACGAGTGGAAGAAGGTCTTCGAGCGGTCCCGCGAGAAGTGCGATTCCCAGATCGCCTCGCTCGCCATCGTCACCGCCAGGGGCAAGGAGCCGCCAGTCAAGCCTTTGGAAAGACAGAGGATATCCGGCACCACGCCCGCGTGCTCGCAGGCCAGAAGCGTTCCCGTCCGCCCCCAGGCAGTCATGACCTCATCGGCAATCAACAGCACGCCATACTTGGCGCATATGGCGTGCATCTGGGCGAGGATGTGGGCCGGATACATCAGCATCCCGCCCGCGCCGAGAACCAGCGGCTCGACGATGAAGGCCGCCGCACCCTTGCGGCATTCCGCTTCCAGCGCATCGAAGGTCGCCTGCGGGTCCTCACCCGGAAAGGGAATACGCCCGACGTCGAACAGCAACGGGGCATAGGCGGCATTGAAGACGCCGCGCGCGCCGACCGACATCGCCCCGATCGTGTCGCCGTGATAGGAATGTTCCATCACCACCAGCCGGTGGCGCGGCTCGCCGCGATTGGCAAAATGGCCGAGCGCCATCTTCAGCGCCACCTCAACCGAGGTCGATCCGCTGTCGGAGAAGAACACCCGGGTCAGCTCGTCGGGCATGATCCTGCACAGCTCGGCGGCGACCTCTTCCGCGGGTTGATGTGTCCAGCCGGCGAAAATCATCTGGTCTAACCGTTCGGCCTGTTCGCACACCGCGGACATGATGCGCGGATGGCAGTGACCGTGCGTGGTCACCCACCAGCTCGAGATAGCGTCGATCACCCGGCATCCATCGGCGGTGTACAGCGCAGCACCTTCGGCTCGGGTGACCAGCGGGACCGGCTCGCCCAGCCCGTGCTGGGTGAAGGGATGCCAGACGGGGGAGTTGTTCATGCGAAATCACCCAGGTCGAAGCCATCGGCGAACGCCTTCGCCAGCGTGTTGGCATTCAGCTCGGGCAGCCACGGCAGGCGCCCCAGCCGCCGCACCTGACCCAGGCGCGCAATCGTCGCTTCGCTGTCCTCCACCGCATCGCCGATGAAGGCCACGCCGTGCACCTTGCACCCGCGCGCGCGCAGCACCTCGATCGTCATCAGCGAATGGTTGATCGTGCCCAACCCGGTCCGCGCGACAACGATCACCGGCAGGCCCCAGAGGGCAAAGAGGTCGGCGTAGAGCAAGTCTCCACCCAGCGGGACCAGCGCGCCCCCTGCCCCTTCCGCCACCAACGGACGCTGCGGCGGCAGCGCCAGCCGGGAGGAGGCGATTGTCACTCCGTCAATCTCGGCGGCACGATGCGGCGAACAGGGCGTGGCAAAGCGATAGGCTTCGGGCAAGATGTGATCCGCGGGCAGGCCTGAAAGGCGAGCGACGCTCGCCGCGTCGGTTCCCTCCTCCAGCCCGGCCTGGACCGGCTTCCAGTACCAGCCTCGCAGCGCCCCGGCCAATGCGGCGGCGAAAATGGTCTTGCCGACGTCGGTATCGGTCCCAGTGACGACGAAACCGGTCATCCCAGCGCCTCCCGCAACGCCACCGCGAGTGCATCGACATCCGCTTGCGTGACATTGAGGGTGAGGGAGATCCGCAAGCGGCTCGTGCCCTCAGGCACCGTCGGTGGGCGAATGCCGCGCAGATCAAAGCCCGCCTGCTGGACGCGGCGCGCGACCTCCATGGTGCGCTTGTCGTCCCCAATCACCAATGGCAGGATCTGTGATCCGCTTACCCGCGCGCCCAGGGGTTCCAACACGCGCGCGGCATGGTCGACCAGCGATTGCAGAGCCCTGCGACGTTCGGGTTCGTCGGCGCAGATACGCAAAGCCTCACGCGCCACAGCCGCCATCAACGGCGACGGCGCGGTGGAGAAGATGAAACCCCGCCCGCGGTTCACCAAATGATCGCGCATCGCGCGCGGCCCGGTCAGTAGCGCCCCCTCGCAGCCCAGCGCCTTGCCGAGAGTATGGAGCACGATCACATCGTCCCGCCCCTCAAGTCCGGCAGCGAGTCCACGCCCGTTGGGTCCGAAGACCCCGGTCGCATGGGCATCATCGACCACCAGTATCGCACCGTGCCGCTCGGCAATCCACGCAAGCTCTGCCAGCGGCGCGTGGTCGCCGTCCATGCTGTAAAGACTCTCGACCACGATCCACGGGGTTCCGATCGCTCCGGCGCGCCGCCACTCATGGATCCCATCGTCGATAGCCTGCGCATCATTGTGCGGCACCGCGCGTGCCTCGGCCCGCGACAGCCGGAGTCCCTCATGCGCGCTGGCATGCACCAGCTCGTCATGGAAGACGCAGTCCCCCCGCTGCGGCAGCGTCGACAGCAGCGCGCTGTTGGCGGCGAAACCGGTGGCAAACCAGATCGCCGCCTCGCTGCCAAAGAAACGCGCCGCCTCCACCTCCAGCGCTTCGTGTTCGGGGTGGTTGCCCCGCAAGAGCCGCGACCCGCCCGACCCCGTTGGCACGCCCCGCTCCAACGCCGCATGTGCGGCCTTGGCAAGCCGACGTGAACCAGCCAGCGCGAGGTAGTCGTTCGAAGCAAAATCAACACCTTGACGCGGTGCAAGGGTGCGCAGCCGTCCCAACCCTTCCAGGCCTTCCAGGTCTTCAATCTGTGGGATCAATGGTAAGTGAGTGCGACTCTCGACAATCATCCGGCGCCCGCTACCCACCGCACCTGCCCGCCGCAATTGCTTTCGCACGCGCGCTTCTGTATGCGCCGGGTGAACGCCCCGGGTCGCGGTCGCCAGCCGATTCCGCCACCGGGGCGCATGCTTTTGAGCGCGAAGGAATACCTGCCCATGGCACGTCGCCGCCAGATCTACGAAGGCAAGGCCAAGATCCTCTACGAAGGCCCCGAACCGGGCACGCTGATCCAGTATTTCAAGGACGATGCGACCGCCTTCAACGCGCAGAAGAAGGGCACGATCAACGGCAAGGGCGTGATCAACAACCGCATTAGCGAGTTCGTTTTTACCCGCCTGTCGCACATCGGCATTCCCACGCACTTCATCCGCCGCTTGAACATGCGCGAGCAGCTGATCCGCCAGGTAGAGATCATCCCACTCGAAGTGATCGTGCGCAATGTCGCCGCCGGCTCGCTCAGCCGTCGGCTGGGCATCGAGGAAGGCGAACTGCTGCCGCACACGCTGCTCGAATATTGCTACAAGGACGACGGCCTCGGCGATCCGCTGGTTTCGGAAGAGGAAATCGCCTGCTTCAACTGGTGCAGCCATGAAGAGATGCAGGACATCTCGAGCATGGCGATCCGCATCAACGATTTCCTGTGCGGCATGTTCAGCGCGATCGATATCCGCCTGATCGATTTCAAGCTCGAGTTCGGCCGCATTTGGGACGGCGACTACAGCCGCGTGATCCTGGCCGACGAGATCAGCCCCGACGGCTGCCGCCTGTGGGACATCAACACCGGCGAAAAACTCGACAAGGACCGCTTCCGCCGTGACCTCGGCGGCGAGAGCGAGGCCTACCAGGAAGTCGCGCGTCGTCTTGGCATCCTGCAGAATGACGACAGTGGCCCAGGCGAAGTGCTCGACATGAATGCACACCGCGGACGGCTGCGGAGTCCGGTCAAGCCGAAGAAGTAGGCCTTGTAGCTAGATAGTTTTTGCGCAATTCTCGGCCTGTGACTGCAGTCACAGGAACGGGGGTCGCAATGCAATTACTCAAGTACTATCTCGCCTTTACATCAGTAATTGCATCGACTGCGGCGCTGGCGCAGTCAGACACAGTCGAATACGGCCCACCACCTGCGTGGGTTACGGAGTCGGAACGGCTAGCGGCGCCTGAAGATGCATCGGGCCTCTTCTTTATCGAGAGGCAGGATGCCTTGGTGCACCTGGATTCCGCTGGGCAATCGAACTTCGTCGGGCAAACCTACAAGTTGCTTCACCCCCAAGCCCTTCAATTGGGGAATATCTCACTCGAATGGGACCCCGCGGCCGGCAGGCCAATCGTTCATCGCGTTTTGATCCACCGCGACGGTCAAACAATCGACGTGCTGGAGAAGACTGGTTTCGAGATACTGCGCCGAGAAGATCAGCTCGAACAGGCTTTGCTGGATGGCAAGCTTACTGCGGTCTTGCGCGTACCGGACCTACGCGTCGGGGATGAGCTAGAATTCGCGGCCACCACCCGGACACAGGACCCTAGCCTTCGCGAGCTCAGTTATGGTGCCTTGTTTCTAGGTGATGTACCACCACCGGGACGCATTCGGCTTGGCCTGAGCTGGGAGGACGGCCAGGAACCCAACATCAAGCTTCCGCCCGCCCTGACCGACATCGCAACGCGATCATCCAACGCCTTCGATATCAGGGTAGACAACGCCAAGCCCCTGGCGGCGCCGATAGAGGCTCCACTACGTTACGCTTTACAGCGCGTCAGCGAGTACAGCGATTTTGCCCGCTGGGAGGATCTTTCCGCCAAAGTATCCATCATATTCAACGCACCAAGCCGCCTCAAACCAGACTCCCCATTAACCGAAGAGGTCAAGCGGATTGCCGCGGCGAGCGCCGATCCGATGGAACGAGCCAAAGCCGCCCTGAAGCTGGTGCAGGAGCAAGTGCGGTATATCTACGTGGGACTGGATGGCGGAAACATCACACCTGCCAGCGCCGACCTGACTTGGGAACGACGCTACGGTGATTGCAAAGGCAAGACGGTGCTGCTGCTCGCTCTTCTACGTGAATTGGGTGTCGAAGCCGAAGCTGTGCTTGCGAACAACGGCGGCCTAGACGACGGCCTCGACCAGCGCCTCCCGAGCCCCGCTGCCTTCGACCATGTGTTGGTTCGCGCCAAGATTGACGGGAAGCACTGGTGGCTCGATGGCACCTTCCCCGGTGACTATCCGCCGCTGGTTCGGCCGTTGCTGAACTATCGCTGGGTTCTGCCTCTCTCACAAAAGGGTTCCGCGCTTGAGAGGTTGCCCGCAACGCCACCGCAGCTACCGCTCGAAATGGGCCTCTATGAAATTGACGCGAGCGGGGGTTTCGACGTTCCTGCCCATATCACATCGACCCGCGTCGTACGTGGCGTTGACGGGCTCGTCTTGCACAGCCAGCTCTCGGCGCTGACCAAGGACCAACTTGAAACCGGAATGCGCAACTCCCTTGCCAGCGACCCTAATTGGGATGAAATCGAGTCCGTCGACTATCGTTTCGACCGCATGACTCAAGCCGGGATCTTGACCATAAGAGGAACGGGTAAGGCAAACTGGGATGACGATGGCGACGGCGCCTATTCGATGAGCTTGGTCGGAGGCGGCTTCAACCCTCCAACTCGCAAGCAACGCCCGAGCGACCAAGATCAGACGGCTCCCTATTATTCGACACTGGCCTACAGCTGTTATGCGACCACAGTGAAGCTACCGAAGGATACCGCACTCGACAATTGGGGTTTCAATTCCGTTTTCGACACGATGATCTTCGGACGCCTTTATTATCGCATGATGGAACGACGTGTTGATGGCACCATCCGAATGGTGCGCGGTTCACGCGTCGAAGAAGCGGAAATTTCGGCTGAAAAAGCTAAACGAGACAATGGCCGGATCGATGATTTCGACAATTCCAAGGCAAACATATATTATGATCCGGCGAACAAGATGAATGCATGGGGTCAGTTGCGGCCGGTTCCCGCATCGACCGATTCAGTCTGGCTTGGCAGTAACCCGCCGTGTTTGCCTCCAGACGTGGCCCCATAAGTCGATCCCCCAGTTCATCAGGTTGTCAGTGCAGCGAGATTAGGGCACCTCTATGCCCATGAAGATCCGCCGCGCATTCGCCTTCGCCCTTCTCCTTTCCACCTCCACCATCGCCCAGGCCGAAGCGCAGGGTTGGAATGCTGCCGACTGGGATCTCGCCGACAGCGATATCCAACCCGCAGACGGCTGGGTCTTCGGCAAGCTCGACAACGGCATGCGCTATATTCTGCGTCGGGGTGAGCGCCCCGAGGGGACCGCGTTGGTGCGCATGCTGGTCCATGCGGGATCGCTGGACGAACGCGACGATGAACGCGGTTTCGCCCACTATGTCGAGCACATGGCCTTCAACGGATCGACCAATGTGCCCGAGGGGGAAATGGTCAAGCTGCTCGAACGCCTGGGCCTTGCCTTCGGAGCGGATACCAACGCCTCGACCAGTTTCGACTACACGCAATACAAGCTCGACCTGCCGCGCACCGACGACGAATTGCTCGATACCGCGCTGATGCTGATGCGCGAAACCGCGAGCGAACTCACTTTCGCATCCGAGGCCGTCGATCGCGAACGGGGCGTGGTGCTGTCCGAGCGCCGCGTGCGCAACACTTATGCCCTGCAGAATGTAATCGACAGCCTGGCCTTCAGCTATCCCGAGGGCCGGATCGCCACTCGCCTGCCGATCGGCACCCAGGAAACGCTGGAAGCCGCCGATGCAGCCGGTCTCAAGGCGTTCTGGCAACGGGAGTACGTGCCGGCCTCAACCGTGCTGGTAGTGGTTGGAGACTTCGATCCGGCGAAGGTTGAAGGCAAGATCCGCGCGCGGTTCGGTGACTGGCGCCCCGCAACCTCGCCCGAACAACCCGCTGCGGGCCCGGTGGATCCAAACTATGCAGGGGTCACCGATATCCACCTCGATCCCGCGCTGGATGAATCGGTGACCCTGTCGCGCCACGCACCCTTCGTGGAAACCCCGGACACCAAGGCCGAACGTGCGCGCAGCCTGCTGCGCTCTATTGGCGAGCGCATCGTCGACCGACGCCTGCAACGACTTGCCCGGCAGGAAGATCCTCCGTTCCGCGGCGCAGATCTGGGATTGGGAGATACGCTCGACATCGCCCGTTCGACCCAGCTTGCCGTCGTGACCGAGGATGGCGGCTGGAAGCGCGGGCTGGACGCGGCGATCGCCGAGTATCGGCGCGCAATCCAGGACGGCTTCACCGAAGCCGAAGTGGCAGAGCAGGTCGCCAACTTCCGCAATTCATTCGAAACCGCAGCCGCGCAGGAAGCGACGCGCGGCAATGATGGCTGGGCTGCATCCGCCCTGCGCACCGCGCGCGGCGACATGGTTCCCAATGGTGCCGCGGAGCAGCTCGCACTGTTCGAAGGTTTTGAAAGCAAGATTACCCCCCAACTTGTGCTGGCGGCGCTCAAGGCAGACTGGCCGCTGATCGACAACCCGCTGATCCGGTTCACCGGCAAGACCGCACCCGAAGGTGGCGAGGCCGAACTGCGTGCGGCAGTGGTGGCAGCCTACGCCATGCCCGTCGATACCGCTGCAAGCAATGCGGTGACCGAATGGGCCTATACCGATTTCGGTACGCCGGGGACCGTGGTGGCCGATACCACCACCGCAAAGCTGGGCATCCGGACGCTGCGCTTCGCCAATGGCGTGATGCTCAACCTGAAACCAACCGAGCTGGAGCGCGACAGGATCCGGGTGGACCTGAGCGTCGATGGTGGCAGGCTGCTCGATACGCGCGAAAACCCTCTGGGCACCGATCTCGCCAGCCTCCTGCCCATGGGCGGCTTCGGCAAGCACAGCCTCGACGAGTTGCAGACCATCCTCGCGGGCCGGACGATCGGCGGTCAGTTCCGCGAACGCGACGACAGCTTCGGTCTCGAGGCGTCCACCACCCCCCGCGACCTCGAGCTGCAGCTCCAGCTGATCGCCGCCATGCTGAGCGATCCCGGCTATCGCCCGGAGGGGCTCGGATCGTGGCGGCAGGGATTGCCCGCTTTCTTCGCGCGGCTGGGCAAGACCCCCTCTTCGGCAGCCTCGGAGGCGGCCAATGCCATCCTCTCTGACAATGACCCGCGCTTCGCGCGCCAGCCGATCGAGGCCTATCAGGCCCTGAACTTCGACGTTTTGAAGGACACCATCGGCGATCGATTGGCACATGGCGCGGTCGAAATCGGGATCGTCGGCGATTTCGAAGAACAGGCGGTGATCGATCTCGTCGCGCGCACTTTGGGCGCACTGCCACCACGCGAACCTACTTTCAGGTCCTACGACCAGGGTGAGCGCACGCGTAACTTCACCGCCGAGCGCAGGGTCCATGTGATCACGCATGGTGGCGAGGAGGACCAGGCGCTGCTACGGTTCATCTGGCCGACGACCGACGACAGCGACTGGGAA
Organism: Erythrobacter mangrovi; assembly: GCF_013260645.1. Lineage (NCBI taxonomy): Bacteria > Pseudomonadati > Pseudomonadota > Alphaproteobacteria > Sphingomonadales > Erythrobacteraceae > Erythrobacter > Erythrobacter mangrovi. The sequence goes on from NZ_CP053921.1 coordinate 128,369, forward strand.
CTCAACAGCCAGTTGAGCCTGCTCGCATCGGTCGCCCGAGTCATGTTGACCGACACGCTGCGCGAGGAACTTGGCAAGACCTACGGCCCCGAAGTCGGCGGTTCCCAGTCCAATGTCTGGAAGGGTTACGGCACCTTCGTCATGGGCGGGCAGATCGACGTGAACGATCTTGAGGCATCGCGCGATGCGGTCCTGGCGACAGTCGCCCGCCTGCGCGACAAGCCGATCGATGCCGACCTGCTGCAACGTGCGCGCCAGCCGATCATCGAAACGCTCGACAATCGCCTCAAGAGCAATGGCGGGTGGATGGACTATGTCGACCGCGCGCAGAGCCAGGCCGACGATATCGAACGGTTCGTAACCGCCAAGGATCGCTATCTCGAGATCACGCCGGAACAGCTTCAGGCAGTGGCGCGGACCTATCTCGATCCGGCACAGGCGGTCGAATTCCGGGTTGTCCCCGAAGCCCCATAGAAAAGGGGCCGGACCTCGCGGTCCGGCCCCCTTCCCGGGCGCTCTGCCTTACGTGATCAGTAGTTCACGCGGGCCGAGATGCCGAACATCCGCGGATCGTTGACGAATGCGGTGTTGTTGTTGAAGTCGATGCCGCCCTTGACGTTATCGGCATTGGTGATGTTGCGCACGAAAGCCGCAACCTCGAAGCTGCCGTCCTGCTTGGCATAGCCGATCCGCAGGCCACCTTCGAACTGGTTGTTCGCATTGAATTCGCGGCTCTCATAGAGGAAGAAGTTGGTCTTCCCCTGATAGGTCCAGTCAGTGAAGAAGAAGATCTCTCCGTCATTGCCGACCGGGAAGCCATAGCGCGCGGTCACGTCGGCAATCCACTCGGGCGCGTTGGGGAACGGGTTGCCGTCCACCAGTGCACGCGTGTTGCCCGAGAGCACGACCGTCGGATCGGTCACGGTGCACTGCGCGCAGATGCCAACCGCCAGCGTTTCGTCCTGGATCTTCGTGTCGTTCCAGCTGACGCCGGCCGTGAGCAGGAAGTCAGGGGTGATCTGGAAGGCGCTGTCGAGTTCGAAGCCGAAGCCGCGACCCTTGTCTGCGTTGACCAGCTGCACGAGGTTACCCGCACCACCCACGGCCGAGAATTGCGGATCCTCGATCGTGTAGTAGTAGACCGCGCCGTTGAGGCGCACGCGGCGATCGGCGAGTTCCGACTTGAAGCCGACTTCGTAGCTCATGATCTTCTCGCTGGTCGCAACCGACGGGGCTGAGAAGAAGGCGACGTCGCGGCCCTGGATCGTCGGAGCGCGGAAGCCGCTCGCAACGCGTGCGAAGACGCTGGCGTCATCCGACACGTCGAAGAAACCGGCAAGGTCCCAGCTCACGCGGCTGTCTTCCACATGGGTCGGCTGCGGCGCGGCGCCCGCCAGAACGACGAAGTCCTTCTCGTCGTCGGTGTAGCGCAGGCCCGCGGTAAGCTTGGCGCGGTCGCTCAGCTTGTACGTGCCCTGGCCGAACACCGCCCAGCTTTCGTTGGTGTGATTGACGGTCACCGGCGGCGGGAAGTCGAAGCCGACTGTGGTCACGTCGAAGCCGCTGTTGAAGTAGAAGCCACCGATCTGCCAGGTGAAAGCACCCGTGTCAGCCGAGGCCAGCCGAACTTCCTGGGTGAACTGGTTGAGATCGATCGAGTCTTGCGTGTCCGATGGGAACGGGATGAAACCCGGGCCCATCTCAGGCAGGAACGAAGCACCGAAGCCGCCATCGATGTCGCCGCGGCTCGAACCGCTGCTATTGGCCCAGGCGGTGATCGAGGTCAGCGTGGCGCCGCCGAAGTCGTAATCGATCTTGGTCGAAGTGATGAAGCCCTTGTAGCCCGCCTCATTGCCGCCGCCGGCATCGTAGAACACGGTGTCGCGGTCATAGTTTTCGTTGAGGTCGTTGTTGCCCGGGCCAAGGATATTGGCGCGGAACAGGGTCGAGGTGCCGTCGAGGTCGCGGAACTGGACCGAGCTGAGGATGCTCAGCTCATCAGTCGGGGTGAGCAGCAGCTGCGCGCGGCCCGCGATTTCGTCGAACCCGCCAAGCACGTCATCCTGATCAGTGTAGCCGTTGTCGACCCAGTTGTCGCGGTGCTGGTAGAGCCCCGAAACGCGCAGCGACGCGATGCCGGGGGCGATCGGAACGGTCAGGCCCGCTTCGAGCGAGAGCGAATTGAAGGTGCCGTAGCTGGCCGAACCCTGGAAGGCGAGTTCGTCACCCGGGCGCACCGTGTCGATCTTGACGATACCGGCCGGCGTGTTGCGGCCAAACAGGGTTCCCTGCGGCCCGCGCAGCACTTCGACCCGCTCGATATCGAAAATCGGGAAGGACTTCAGCGTGACGTTTTCCATCACGATATCGTCCATCACCACCGACACCGGCTGCGATGCAGCAAGGTCGAAGTCGGTGTTGCCGAGGCCGCGGATGTAGAAGCGCGGTGCGGCGCGACCGTTCGAACTTTCGATGAACAGGCCCGGCACGCGAGCGGCAAGCGCGGTTACTTCAGCGCCCGAATCGAAGATGGTCTTGACCGTGTCGGCGTCGAGCGTTGCTGCAGACACGGCGACGTCCTGCAGGTTCTCTTCGCGACGGTTGGCGGTCACGATGATGGTGTTGAGCTGGCCCGCTTCCGCATCGTCGGATGCGTCGTCCTGGGCGAGGACGGGCTGCGAAGCGAAAGCCGCGATGGCAATCATGCTCGTCCCGAGGAAGCGAGCGGCAGTGGAGCGAATGGTCATGGATGGTTAGTCCTGCTTGAGCCCGTGGCGATCCGACCGCGGACATTTGGAGGGAAAGATTCGGTCTTTGAATCGCAACCCGCATAGCAAAGTGGCGCGGTCAGGGGGTCACCGCCGCATCCCAGTGCTACGGAATTCTTGCACTTGTTGCACTATAGTTACAGCCGTTCCCTATATGTCACGATCTTAACCATCCACCACGGCCGAGCGCGAGCATCTTGAATGCGAGGCTCCTTCGCGGCATAGGCGCGCGCAAAGCCGCGCAAGCGAAAGGCCCATTGATGAAAGTCCGTGTCCACGTCAGCCTCAAGCCCGGCGTGCTCGACCCGCAGGGTCGCGCCGTGCATCATGCCCTCGAAGGCCTGGGCTTCTCCGGGATCGAGGACGTCCGCGTGGGACGGTTGATCGAACTGGACGTCGCCGACGGAACCAGCGACGAAGCGCTCGACGAAATGTGTCGCAAGCTGCTCGCCAACACGGTGATCGAGAACTACCGCATAGAGAAGGCCGCCTGATGAGCTTCCGCGCCACTGTCGTCACGTTTCCCGGTTCAAACTGCGACCGCGACATGGCGGTGGCAATCGAGCGCATTTCCGGCACTGCCCCGCTACGCGTGTGGCATGCCGACGCCGAGCTCCCCGACAGGCTCGACTTCATCGCCCTGCCTGGCGGCTTCTCCTACGGGGACTACCTGCGCTCAGGTGCCATGGCGGCGAACAGCCCGATCATGCAGTCGGTCAAGGCTGCCGCAGATCGTGGCGTGCCAGTGCTGGGCATCTGCAACGGTTTCCAGGTCCTGACCGAAGCGGGTCTGTTGCCTGGCGCACTGCTGCGCAATGCGGGCCAGAACTTCATCTGCCGGACGGTCGCCCTGACGGTCGAGAACAGCCAATCGCTATTCACCTCGGGCTATGACACGGGACAGGCCATCGCCATCCCGGTCGCCCACCACGATGGCAACTATTACGCCGATGACGCAACACTCGATCGGCTCGAAGGCGAAGGCCGGGTTGCGTTCCGCTATGCGGAGTCGGTGAACGGGTCGGCGCGCGACATCGCCGGCGTGCTCAACGATGCCGGCAATGTTCTGGGGATGATGCCGCACCCGGAACGGGCGGTCGATAAAGCGCATGGCGGTACCGACGGTGCCGCCCTGTTCGAAAGTGTGGTGAAGGCGCTGGTCGAGGCCTGATCAGGCCTTTTTTCGCTCCGGCCCGCCATGCGGGCGGCCGAAGATCAAACGAGCATCTGCAGCGGGCATCGGACGCCCGAAGTGAAAGCCCTGGATCTTGGTGCAGCCAAGCTGCCTGATCATTTCGGCTTCGTCATCATTCTCGACACCTTCGGCCGTTGTCGTCATGCCAAGGCTGTCGGCCATGGCCACGACGGCCCGGATAATCGCCAGCGACTCGGGACTGTGCTGCGCTGCACCCTGCACGAAGATGCGATCAACCTTGATGGTCGAGAACTTGAGCTTGCGCAGGTAGCCGAGCGAGGAATAGCCGGTGCCGAAGTCGTCGAGCGCAACCGAGCAGCCAAGCGCCATGCATTGTTCCAGCGCCTTTCGGGCAATGCTGGCATCGCGCAGGAAGATGCTCTCGGTCACTTCGATTTCAAGCCGCTTGGGATCAAGGCCGCTCTGTGAAAGGGCCCGCACCACGGTGGTTGCGAATTCCGGTTCGAGCAATTGTTCGGGCGAGACGTTGACGTTGATCTTCACGTTCTCGGGCCAGCTAGCCGCCGCCTCGTTGCAGGCCTGCTGCAGGACCCAGGTACCGATCGGCACGATCAGGCGGGTATCCTCTGCCAGAGGAATGAATTTGGCCGGGCTTACGGAGCCGTGTTCGCTGCTGTTCCAGCGCACCAGCGCCTCGAAGCCGACGACTTCCTCCGTCTTTGCGTCGACGACCGGCTGGTAGTGAAGCAGTAGCTCGTTCTTCTCGAGCGCGCTGCGCAACGAGTTTTCAAGCCGACGCTTTTCCTCGGCATTGGCGTGAAGCAGAGGCTCATAGTCGCAATGTTCACCGCCGCCGGCATCCTTCGCACGATAGAGGGCAAGATCGGCGTTGCGCAGCAACTCTTCGACGGTGTGGCCGTCGCGCGGCCCGATTGCAGAGCCTACGCTTGCGCCAACATAGAGGATCTGGTTCTCGATCTCATAGGGCTCGGACAGGCGTTTGATCACTGCACGGGCGAGAGTGTCGATACGCCGCTTGTCGGAGGCATCGCGGATGACAATGCCGAACTCGTCCCCACCCAGACGCCCGCAAATCTCACCTTCGTGGATCATGCCTTTGAGGCGACTGGCGACTTGCGCCAGCATCTGGTCGCCAACGAGGTGCCCAAGGGAGTCATTCACCGCTTTGAAGCGGTCGAGATCGACCATCAGGAAAGCACAGCGTGTACGCCAATGCTCGGCGTATTTCAGGGCATCGCCCAATGCCTCGTTGATCATCAAGCGGTTCGGCAGAGATGTGAGCGTGTCGTAGCGCGCAAGGTAAGCAATCTTTTCCGAAGACTCGCGCTTTTCGGTGACGTCCGAACCGACCCCGCGCCAGCCCTGGAAAGTCCCGTTCTCGTCGATGATGGGCGTGCCAGATAGCTCCCACCAACGGAGCCCGTTTTCGAGCGAAACGCTCACCAGCAGATCCGAGAACGGCTCCTTACGCTTCAACTTGTCGGCGAATTCACGCACGCCTTCGCCATTGCCGGCGTTGCCCCAATTCGTACCCGCAATCAGTTCGAAGAAGGACATGCCTTCGAGTTGCGAGGCGGTCTTCCCAAGCGCGAAGGCAAAGCGCGGAGAAACCGCCTGGAGCCGACGACGCGTATCGATTTGCCACAGCCAGTCCGCCTGGTTCTCCTCGAACTCGCGCAGCAGCATGGAAACGACTTCACTTTTTTCCTGGATCGCCGCCTGTCCGATACGAGCGTCGACGGCTACCCGGGCGTTCTCGATCAGGCCAAAGACGGCAAAGAAGACGGTCGTCAGGACAACCACAGCCATCGTGCCGTTCGATGTAGCGAGGGCCGCAACCAAGCCGCCGACGCCAATCGCGAAGGAAAAGACGATCGAACTCAGTGGCGCGCTGAAGCGACTTATTGCCGATGCGAGCACGAGCACCGCTGCGATGCTCCAAACGAGTTCCAGCTTGTCTCCCTGTCCGGCGTGGGCGAAAACCATCAGGGCGATCGCCCAGACCACGCCCTTGGCGCCCGATGCAACGGCATGGCGACGCATGTCCTCCACACCGTAGTGGGTGATATCGGCGGTAGCAGCGCCCTTGTCCTCCGAAACCGCCATGAGCACGGCGAAGAGAAGCGCGATACCCCATGCCGTCAGAAGTAGCGGACTGACGTTGCCCCACAGGGCCCCAATGCAAAGCAGGAACGCCAGCGTATGGGCCGCCGCCCGAACGTTGGTCCGACTTCGAACAAGCGCGTACTGGTAGCCATGCGCGCGGGCCCAATCGGTACCCGCAGGCGTATCCAGTCCAATAGCCTGCCTGATAGACAGTGTCGGCTTTGGCGCCGAATTATCCGAACCGAACTCGCTCACGATCGGCAGGGTTAACCCTCAATGGTTATCCCTCCGTAAAATTCCGCTCGATTTCGGTCCAAAAATTCATGGGACGGCTAGGGCGACTAGCTGACCCGACTTGGCACGAAAAACCAAGAGTTTCAACGACACATCGCGGCGATTACAGGGCCGGCTGGCGTACTGTATCCGGGTCGGCCGTCATTCGACTGTCACAGACTTGGCGAGGTTTCGCGGCTGGTCGACGTCGGTCCCCTTCACGCAGGCGACGTGATAGGCCAACAATTGCACCGGAATGGCGTAGACCAGCGGCGCGATCAGGGGATGGACGCGCGGCATTTCGATTGTTGCGAGGCAACCTTCGCCGGCCTCTTCCAGCCCTTCTGCATCGGAAATCAACACGATCTTGCCACCCCGAGCTCGGACCTCTTCCATATTGGATACGGTCTTCTCGAAAAGGGGACCGGAGGGTGCCAGGACGATCACCGGAACCGCCTCGTCGATCAATGCGATCGGGCCGTGCTTCATCTCACCTGACGCATAGCCTTCGGCGTGGATATAGCTGATTTCCTTGAGTTTGAGTGCCCCTTCCATGGCGAGCGGATAGTCTGGACCACGCCCTAGATAGAGCACGTCCCGAGCGGGTGCGATTAGGTGCGCCATCGACGCGATATCGTCGTCATGGTCCAACGCAGCGTTGAGCGCTGCAGGAGCTTCGAGCAAATGCCCGACGACTTCCTGCTCCTCTGCCCGCGTCATCAACCCCTTCTTCACGGCCATATGCGCGGCCAGCGCAGCGAGAACCGCCAACTGGCAGGTAAAAGCCTTGGTCGAGGCCACGCCGATCTCGGGCCCCGCATGGGTTGGCAACAGCAAATCGGCCTCGCGCGCCATCGAGCTGGTCGGTACATTCACCACGACACCGATGGTCTGCCCCATCGCCTTGCAATGGCGCAGTGCCGCGAGCGTATCGGCGGTCTCACCGCTCTGAGAGATGAACAGCGCCAGCCCGCCATCCTCAAGGACCGGTTCGCGATATCGAAACTCAGAAGCGAAATCGATGTCCACCGGAACCCGGGCAAACTGCTCGAACCAGTATTTCGCGACCATCCCTGCATAGTAGGAGGTGCCGCAGGCGACGATGGTAACGCGTTTGATCGCCGAGATATCGAAATCGAACTGGGGTAGCGCGACCGAATTGTCCGATTGACGCAAGTAGGAACCAAGCGTCTGCGCGACCACGGTGGGCTGCTCGAAGATCTCCTTCTGCATGAAGTGGCGGTAATTGCCCTTTTCAACCGCTGCGGCGGAAGCTCCCGATAGCTGGATCGGCCGCTCGACCACTTCGCCGGCTTCGTCATGGATCTCGGCATTTTCGTGGGTCACTACGACCCAGTCCCCCTCTTCGAGATAGGCGATGTGCTGGGTCAAGGGCGCAAGCGCCAGGGCATCGGAGCCGAGATACATCTCGCCCTTGCCATACCCCAGCACCAGCGGCGAACCGCGGCGCGCGCCGATAAGCAGGTCGGGATGGTCGCGAAAGGCAATGGCCAGGGCAAAGGCACCACGGAGGCGCGGCAGGACCTCTTGCACGGCCTCGCGTGGGCTTGCCCCCGCCTCGACCTGCATCGAGATCAGGTGTGCAACCACTTCGCTGTCGGTTTCGCTCTCCAGCCTGCGCCCCGCTGCGGTCAGCTCGGCCTTGAGTTCCTTGAAGTTCTCGATGATCCCGTTGTGGACCAGCGCGACATGATCGGTCGCGTGAGGATGTGCGTTCTTCGCCGTTGGCGCCCCATGCGTTGCCCAGCGTGTGTGGGCTATGCCGACATCCCCGCTGGCAGGGTCTGCAGCGAGTACCCGTGTGAGATTTGTCAGCTTGCCCTCGGCACGACGGCGGACCAGCGCGCCACCATGCACGGTGCAGATCCCCGCGCTGTCATAGCCGCGATACTCCATCCGCCTCAGACCATCGACGAGCCGATCAGCGACCGCTTCCTTACCGACGATACCGATGATTCCGCACATGAGATGCTTGTCCTGTCAGAGAGTGTAGGGAATGCGGATACCCGGCATCTCTGCCGGGAAGTCCTTGATATTGCGCGTAACCAGCACCCGGCCCCGGATGAGAGCAGTTGCCAGCACGATGGCGTCGGGGAGCCTTAGCTGGGGTCGTTCACGCCGCAGCGACGCGGCGCGTTCGGCAATCTGCTCATCGACCTCGTCAATTGCAAACCCCGACAGAAAATCGACCGTTCGGCGCAGGACCTCGCCAGAGCCTTTCGACATCACCTCGAGCCAGACCACGCGACTGATCCAGAGCCGGCCGCCGCGGCCCAGGGCCCGTTCGATTTCGGAGCGGGCTTCGGGAATGCCGCGCAAGGCATCAACCACAATGTTGCTGTCGAAGGTAAAGCCGGTCACTTGCGCGATCGCCCCTGCGCTTGTTCGGCGAGCCAGGCCTCATGTCTCGCGCGTTCGCGATCATCATCTTCGTCGAACGGCTGGGTATTCTCGGCGCGCACGTCAGCGTAGTCCTCGTCCCATGGGCGCGTCCATGCAGCACGATCAAGGCGCTGCCATTCGACGGCATCGTCGATGTCGCTGCGGTGTTTCCACGCGCCAAAGCCGCGCTCAAGCCAGCTGGTCGAATTCTCTCCGCGATAGGCGCTGACCGCCTCACGCAGGATCGCCGCACGGGACTTGCCCTGCTCTTCCGCCAGGCGGTCGAGCCACTTGATATCGTCATCGGGAAGGTCAGCGAGGATTCGGGTCATTGATATTGCGATATCATATCATGATATCGTGTCAATCGGTGCCTGGCTCGAGCACTGTCGTGGGCTGCCGGATCATCCCGCCTCTCGCCATGCCCCGATGGTGACCGGACGTTAACTTGCCCGCGGCTACGGGCGCGTGTCCGGGAGGTGCGCCGATCAGTTTTCGGCCCGCTCGACTGGGTGGGAATTAAGGAAAAAACAAGGTTTCTAACTTATTCACCACTGCAAGATATGCAGGTCTCGCCGGTTTCCGGTTGGACAGGCGCAGCACACATCAAGAATCTCCCCGGGGGTAATGGAATGAGCGCATTCGGACGGAAGAACGGACCGGCAGGCATGGCCACCGGTGCACGTCCGCAGTTCGGTGTTGCCCGCCCCATGCGTGGCGGTGCGCCTGCGCCAAGTGCGCCGGAAGGTGGTGATCAATTCCCGCCGATCCCTGCGGAAAGCGCACCTCAGCCGACGTCCAATCCCAAGAACGCCGCCGACGCCATGTCGCGCCTCGATGACCGGATGAACACCGACCATTCGGGCGAATCGCAGGTCGGCGGGTTCGAGGCGAGCGTCCATAAAATCAAGGAACAGGTGCTACCGCGCCTGCTCGAACGCGTCGATCCGGAGGCGGCGGCGACGCTGACCAAGGACGAACTGTCCGAAGAATTCCGCCCGATCATCTTGGAAGTGCTGGCCGAACTCAAGGTCACGCTCAACCGGCGCGAGCAGTTCGCGCTGGAAAAGGTGCTGGTTGACGAGTTGCTCGGTTTCGGTCCGCTGGAAGAGCTGCTCAATGATCCCGACGTGTCGGACATCATGGTCAACGGGCCCGAACAAACCTACATCGAAAAGAAGGGTAAGCTGCAGCTCGCTGGCATCAAGTTCCGCGACGAACAGCACCTGTTCCAGATCGCACAGCGCATCGTGAACCAGGTCGGCCGCCGCGTCGACCAGACCACGCCGCTGGCCGACGCCCGTCTCAAGGACGGTTCGCGTGTGAACGTGATCGTGCCGCCGCTGTCGCTCAAGGGCACCGCGATCTCGATTCGTAAGTTCTCCGAGAAACCGATCACCATCGACATGCTCAAGGACTTCGGTTCGATGAGCGAAAAGATGGCGACCGCGCTCAAGATCGCCGGCGCGTGCCGGATGAACGTCGTCATCTCGGGCGGTACGGGCTCGGGTAAGACGACCATGCTCAACGCCCTGTCGAAGATGATCGACCCGGGCGAACGCGTGCTGACGATCGAGGACGCGGCCGAACTTCGCCTGCAGCAGCCGCACTGGCTGCCGCTCGAAACGCGTCCTCCGAACCTTGAAGGTCAGGGCGCGATTACCATCGGCGACCTGGTGAAGAACGCCCTGCGTATGCGCCCTGACCGCATCATCCTGGGCGAAATTCGTGGCGCGGAGTGTTTCGACCTTCTCGCCGCAATGAACACCGGCCACGACGGTTCGATGTGTACGCTCCACGCCAACAGCCCGCGTGAGTGCCTGGGCCGTATGGAAAACATGATCCTGATGGGCGACATCAAGATCCCGAAGGAAGCAATTTCGCGCCAGATCGCCGAGTCGGTCGACCTTATCGTTCAGGTGAAACGACTTCGCGACGGTTCACGCCGCACCACCAACATCACCGAGGTGATCGGGATGGAAGGCGATGTGATCGTGACGCAGGAACTGTTCAAGTTCGAGTATCTCGACGAGAGCGAGGACGGCAAGATCCTTGGCGAATTCCGCTCGAGTGGCCTGCGCCCCTACACGCTCGAGAAGGCTCGCCAGTTCGGCTTCGACCAAGCCTATCTGGAAGCCTGCCTATAAAGCAAGTTGGCGCCGGAATACGGCGTTACCTTACAATCATCCCGGACAGAATCGCGCTAGAAGCATGGCATCGAATGGACGATGTCATGCTTCAGAAACTTTTCTCGCACCGCAGCCCGAACAAGCAACGACCCGAAGATCTGCGCGATCTCCAGCGCGAGCGTCATTTCGAAGCGCTGCTGATGCAATCCTGGACCGAAATGCGAGCCCGCGCCCCGCGCCCGCAACGCTAGGTCAGTCGGTCAGTACGACCGGCAAGGATATTACCAGCAGGCCGAACCCAATCACGCCGAAGGTGAGGAGCAGCCCGATCCAGGGTACCCAACCGATGCGATTGATCTGCGCGCGCCGCATCCGTCGCCGTTCCATCACTGAGCAGGTCGCGGCCAGCAAGAGGAAGAGGCCGCCCCACAGTGAGAGCAGGTCGGCTTCGCTGGCGAAGCGGATGGTGTCGGGAATGTGCACGGCGCGTCATATGGGCGTGCACTTTGACGGCTGCAATCTCCTCGCTTGCATCGCCGCCTGACACGTCTACTCGCCAGCAATATGATGGCGACGCGAGAACACCCCCACCACCGGCCGTTCTTCGCCCTGGCGCTTCGCCTGTGCTCCGCCTTCGTACTTGCGGCGCTGCTGGCTTGCGTAAAACTCGCCAGCCAGAGCGGCATCCACCTCGCCGAGATCATGTTCTGGCGACAACTGCCAACTATCCCGATCCTGCTCACGTGGTTTGCGCTCCGCGGACAGCTCGACGTGCTGAAAACCAGGCGGACGGCATCGCATGCCCGCCGCTCCGGCTTCGGACTGGTCGGCATGGCGCTGAACTTCGGCGCGGCGACGCTCCTGCCGCTCGCCGTTGCAACCACACTGAACTACAGTTCGGCGATCTTCGCGGTCCTGCTGTCGGCGCTTGTGTTGCGCGAACCAACCGGGCCATGGCGCTGGAGCGCCGTCGCACTGGGCTTCGCCGGCGTGGCCATCATCGCACAGCCGTGGGGGAATGAACTGCCGCTGCTAGGTGCAACGATCGCATTGGGTGCCGCCTTCATGATTGCGCTGATATCCGTCCAGCTACGCGACCTTGGGCGTACCGATCACCCCCTGACGATCGTGTTCTATTTCTCGCTTTTCACGGTACCGGTTCTCGCCTTGGCGATGCCCTTCGTCGCCAAGTCGCATACGCCCCAGCAATGGCTCCTGCTGCTCGCTTGCGGGGTAATCGGGCTGCTGGGCCAGGCGCTGCTGACTGCCGCGCTGCGCTATGGAGCGGTCGCCAGCGTGATCGTCATGGACTACACAGGCCTTGTCTGGGCCACGCTGTTCGGCTGGCTGGTCTTCGCCAACATCCCACCTGCCACGACCTGGATCGGCGCGCCGCTGGTGATCGGCGCCGGCATCTTGATCGCATGGCGCGAACATCGGCTTGGACAGCGGGAACCGCGAGAGGTACAGGCCGTTTCATCGCAATAGTATTTTTGACCGAGCCCTTCGGGAAAGGACCACACATGCGCAAGATCATGCTCGTACTCGGCCTCGCCGCCATGACCCTCGGCACCGCCGCCTGCAATACCGTCAAAGGCCTTGGCCGCGACATCGAATCGGTCGGCCAGGCAGGCGACGACGTCACCTGAGGCTCAACTCTCCAAGGCATGGACGCCCGCCTGCTGTGGCGGGCGTTTTCAGTTCAGGCGTTCAATTGACCTGTCGGTCACGCCCTTCCCAATAGGGTGCACGCAGTTCCCGGCGCAGGATCTTGCCGCTCGCATTACGCGGCAGGACATCGATGACGTCGATCGACTTGGGTACCTTGAACCCGGCCAAACGCTCGCGCGTCCAGGCGATGATATCGTTGGGATCCAGGTCAGCGCCCGGCTTGGGCACGACACAGGCCTTGACCGCTTCGCCCCAGGTATCGTCCGGCACGCCGATCACAGCCACCTCAGCCACTGCAGGGTGTCCATAGATCGCGCTTTCGACCTGCGCCGGATAGACGTTCTCACCGCCAGAGATGATCATGTCCTTCATGCGGTCCTGGATATAGACGTAGCCGTCCTCATCCATATAGGCCGCATCCCCGGTGTGCATCCAACCGTCGATCAGCGCGGAAGCGGTCGCATCGGGCAGGTTCCAGTAACCGGCCATGTTCGACGGGCTCTTGACGATCAGTTCGCCGACTTCGCCGCGCGGCAATTCCTGCCCGTCCTCGCCGACGACCCGCAGTTCCGTTCCCGGAACCGCCCTGCCCGCGCTGCGCATCCGTTGGTTGCCGTCAAGCACGTGATCATCGGGCGGTAGCATAGCGATGGTGCCGGTGGTTTCGGTCATGCCGTAACATTGCAGGAAGCCTGCATCCGGCATGGTCTTCACCGCCTCGCGCAGCAGATCGAGCGGGATCGGCGCAGCGCCGTACATGACATACTTCACCGCCGAGAAATCGGTGGTCTTCGCGAGCGGATGCTGGATCACCATCTGTAGTGCAGCAGGGACGATGAACAGCCGGGTGATGCCTTGTTCGAAAGCCTGCAGCACACCCGCCGGCGTGAATTCGGCCTGCACGATGCCGCGAATGCCGGCGGCGATGGCCATAATGCCCAGCCCGGTACCGCCAATGTGCGCGCAGGGCATGCAGACCAGGATCGCTTCATCCTCATCCCATTTCGACCAGGGTTGGCCGGCCTCTTCGGCCGGCATGCGCAGCGCGAAGAGGTTGCGGTTGGTCAGGACTGCACCCTTGGGATTGCCCGTGGTTCCCGAGGTGTAGAGCTGGAGCACCGCATCGTCGGGTCCGGCAGGCTCGAAATCATTGGCCGGTGCAACTGCGATCTCTGCCATGGCGGTTGGAGTGTCGATCACCTCGGGTGGCGATTCCATCTGCTGGCAGGAGAGAGCGGCAAGTTCGTCAAAGTCGTGATCGATGAACAGCGCCTTGGCCCCGGTGTCGCCAAGAATGTAGGCAATTTCCGGTGCCGCGAGGCGCCAACCGATGGGGACCATCACGATACCGGCGCGCGCCGCTGCATAGAACAGTTCGAAATAGTGGCGGGCGTTCTTGCCAAGCCAGGCGATTCGATCGCCCTTGCCGATCCCGTGCGCGGCCAACATCGCCACGATCCGCCGCGTCCGATTCTCCAGTTCGGCGAAAGTAATCGCCTTGCCGTCCTGCTCGAGTGCCGTGGCATCAGGCTTCTCCTGCGCCCAATGCCCGATCAGCTCGTCAAAAGTCAGCCGCTGCTTCTCCACCTTCATCCCCTCCGCTGTTTTCAGCCTCGGGTGGCATCATGGCATGTCGGTTGCGTCTTGCAACCAGCTATTCCCAGCGCCCCTGCTCGCGCGCGCGCTTTTCACGGATCAGCAACCACAGGAACAATCCAATCGGGCCTGCCATGAAGGTTGCCAGCAGGATTGGTGCCTGCACCCAGCGGGTAAAGCCCTTCGCATCGGCATCGCGGGCAATCCACACACCGACAAACAGATCGAAGGCGAGATAGTGTATCCACCCGACGGTTACCCCACCGTCGCTGGCGAAGATCGCCCGGACCCCCTCGATGCTGCTGAAGTTCGCCGAAGGGCCTCCACCGACTGGGTCGAGCACGCCCCACAGGATGCCGACCAGCCCAACGGCATAGGCCATGCACAGCAGCCCCACACCGAGGTAGAGGGTCGCCGCGAGCAACGCTGGCCAGCGCGGCAAGAGGATCAGCGACGCCCACATAATCATCGCCAAGCCATTCGCCAGACTGAATGCAATTTCCCACATGGATCAGGTCCCTCTCTCCGTTCGGCGCCGCCACCAGCTTGCCAGCAGGCTACCCAGGACTACGTGATAGACCGCCGAAATCGCGCTGGGAACCGGGGCCAAGGCGGCCTGCATCGGGTTGGCGAATTGCGCGGCGAAACTCGGGGCGGCGGCAAGGGTGGAGCCAAGACCGCTGTTCTGCATGCCTACTTCGATGCTGGCCGTGCGCGCGACCTGCTCGTCGAAGCCGAACAGGCGCGTCAGGACATAGCCCAGTGCAAAGCCCGTCGCATGGAGCAGGAACAAGGCGACCAGCAAAACGCCGGCGTGCATGCTGATCAGGTCCTTCGAACGCGCGACGATCGCCCCGACAATCAGCACGACGAGCAGGATCGAAACCAAGGGAGCGATCGGTTCGACCCAGCGTGTGACCGTGGGCAACAACGCCCGCAAGGCAACACCCACCACCACAGGCACCAGAACCACCGCTATCATCGACTGGAACAGCGCCCAGCGATCGATGTCGACGAACACCCCGGCAAGCGATCCTGCCAGCAAGGGTGTGGCGAAAACTGCCACCGTGGTGGAGGCCATGGTCATGGTCACCGAAAGGGCGACGTTGGCGCGCGCGAGAAAGGCCACGACATTGGAAGCCGTTCCGCCCGGGCAACAAGCGACCAGCACCAACCCTACCGCCAGCCCCATCTCAAGGCCCATCAGCTTCGCCAGGGCAAATCCTGCGAGCGGCATGATCGTGAACTGCAACGCGACGCCCGCAAGCACCGCCTTCGGCAATCGCAGCACACGCCTGAAGTCTTCGACCGTCAGGGAAAGGCCCATGCCCAGCATGACCACGCCAAGCATCACACTGACCAATGGCTGTCCGAATGGCGCAAAGCGAGCATCGACCACCCACAGGAACAGCGGCGGGACGAACCACGCGAGAAGCGTTCCTGCGACAGTCCAGAAGGCAAAGAGCCGTGTCGCCAGTCCGATCATGCCCCCTCCCCTTCTGACAAACCCTAGGTCTGCTCCGGCTTGGCCAGTGCGCGGGCCGCGCGCAGTATCCCATCGTTGTCATGGACGAAGCGTCCGCGCGCCGCGCGCTTGGCCAGCGACATCGCAGCCTCCGCCACCGTCTCGGCGCGGATACCGCGATACTTGCGCATCCCCCCGTGCAGCATGAGGTTCAGCACGGGCGCGGCAAGTATGCCCATCCGCTCGGCCGGGCGATGATCATTGGGACGATTGCCGAGGAGGAGTCCGGGCTGGAGCACATCGAGCCGGTCGAAGCGCAGCTTGGCGAGGTCGCGCTCCACCTCGCCCTTGACCCGCAGATAGAAGGTCTTGGAGGCGAAATCCGCCCCGACCGAACTGACGTGGACGAACCGCCCGACGCCATGGTCCTTGGCAGCCTTTGCAACCGAAAGAACAAGGTCCTGGTCCACCGCCCGGAATGCCGCTTCGTCCTGTCCCGCCTTCTTCCAGGTCGTGCCGAGCGCACAGATGACCGCCTTCGGGCGCACCGCCTCGATCACTTCGCCCCAACGATCAGGCTCGGCGACGAACAGCTCCATGCGGATACCCTTGGGCAGCGGTGCCTCGCGCCGGGCAATGCCGGTCAGCCGCAGGTCTTCGCGCCCGATGCAGGCTTCCATCACCTTACCGCCGATCAGGCCGGTGGCGCCGACCAGTGCGATGCGCAGCGGCTCAGACATTGCTGAGCCCCTCGGGCGCGCGTCCATAGATGCGGCGTATCTGGTCGATGGCGTACCGATCAGTCATTCCCGCGATGAAATCGGCGATATGGCGGCTGCGCTCCGGCTCGCCCGCAGGCATCTGCGCGAGCCAGCTGTCCGGCATGGTAGAGGCGTCCTGGCTATAGGCGACGAATAGCCGGGCAATAACATCGCGAGCGCGCTCCGCAGTCGCGAGCTGTTCGGGGTGGCAATAGAGCCGGTCGTACATGAAGGCCTTCAACCGCCGCTCCTGCTCACGCATCGCGGGCGAGAAGGTAGCCAGCGCCTTGCCCGCCGATCGCACATCATCGACGCTGCCGATGCCCTTCACTTGCTCGCGCGTCTGGGTGAGCACATCGTTGACCATTAGCCCGATCTGCGTGCGGACGAGCTCGCGCAACTGCCGATCGCGGTTGGCATGCGGGAAACGCCGCTCGACCGCCCGCCACTGGTCGGCCAGAAGATCGAGCGTGAGCAGGTCATCGAGCTCTAGGAAGCCCGCGCGCAAGCCATCGTCGATGTCGTGATTGTCATAGGCAATGTCGTCGGCAATCGCCGCGACTTGCGCTTCGAGCGAGCTCCACTCACCGAGATCGAGCGGGAATGCCTCGTCGACCTGCGCCAGCGCCCAGTTAGGGGCGCTAACCGGGCCATTGTGCTTGGCCAATCCCTCGAGCGTCTCCCAGGTCAGGTTGAGCCCGTCGTGCTCGCAATAGGGGCTCTCGAGCCGCGCCAGGGTGCGGATGACCTGTGCGTTGTGATCGTAGCCCCCGGCATGGACCATCGCTTCTTCAAGCGCTTTCTCGCCGGCATGGCCGAAGGGCGGGTGGCCGATGTCATGCCCCAGGCACAGCGCCTCGGTCAGATCTTCGTCGAGGCCCAGCTCGCGCGCGATCACCCGGCCGATCTGGGCCACTTCGATGCTGTGCGTCAGGCGCGTGCGGTAGTGATCGCCGTCGGGCGCGATGAAAACCTGGGTCTTGGAGCGCAAGCGGCGGAAGGCGATCGAATGGACGATGCGATCGCGATCGCGCTGGAACTCGCTGCGCGGCCCACGCGAGCCATCACGGTTCTCGGCAAATTCGCGCCCGCGGCTCTTGGCGGGATCAGCGGCGTAGCGGGCTCTTTCCATCGGTGGCGCGAGGCTTAGGTGAGCGGCCGCCACCCGACAACGTGAACAGACCGCGAACCACGGGGGTTATCGGCAAAAAGAAAGGGCCACGCGGTAGATACCGCGCAGCCCATTCAGGTTACGACAGCCAACTGGTTAGTTGATGCCGATCATGTCCGGATTGTTATCCGGATCTCCACTGACAGGTCCGCCATTCGAGATTCCGCCGAGCAGCAGCAGGCCCGCAGCATGCGGGCTGGCCATCGAGGTGCCCGAAAGCGTTGCGTAGCCGCCGTCCTTGTAGGTCGAGTAGATCGAAGAACCCGGCTCCGCATAGTCGATGGGCGGATTGCCGTAATTCGAGAAGCTCGACCACTTGTCACCCTTCGCAAAGGACGAGATGGTGTAGATGTTCGCCCCATTGGCCGATGCGGGCGACCGGGTGTTCGCATCCGTGCTCTCATTCCCCGCGGCGATTGCGAACTTCAGGCCGCTGCCGGCCGCCGTTACTACCGCATCGTTGAGCGCCTGGCTGAACCCTCCACCGAGGCTCATGTTGGCGACATCGCCCGTCGAAAAATTGTCGGCTGCGTAATCGATGCCCGCGATCACGCCGCTGTTCGACCCGGAACCGTTGCGGGTCAGTACCTTGACCGGGACGACCTTGATCCCCGGCGCTACGCCATAGACCCCGATGCCATTGCCCCGTTTGGCGCCGATAATGCCGGCGACATGGGTGCCGTGGCCGTTAAGGTCGTTGCCGTCGCTTTCGCGCGTGAAGCTGGCTGCGCGGCTCGTGTCGACGTTCAGGTCCGGATGGTCGTAGTCGATGCCGGTATCGATCACCCATGCGGTCTTGGTGATGCCGGTCAGGCCACCGCCGACGCGCACGACACCCCAGGGATCGGTCTCTGGAGGAGGAGACCCGCCACCGCCGCCGGGCTTCTTGCCCCTGCCCTGGGCATCGATGCTCATCAGCTGATCCTGCTCGCAATAGGCGATGCGCGGATTGTTCGCCTGCATCCTGCTGATGCCTTGGGCCGACGCATTGATCGAGAAACCGCGAATGGTGTTCTGGTAGGTGAATCCTACGCGCCCTCCAGCGGCATTGGCCGACCGAGCGGCTTCAGCCCGAACATTGCTCTTCGCGACCAGGCCCGGATTGAAAACGCAGATATAGGCGTTGTCGATCTTGGCTCCCTTAGCCGCAGTCGATTGGGCCGTGCCGGTCGAAACCGAGCCGGCACTGGCAAGCGCGACGGCGCTAACGGCCGCAATACGCCCGACGGAAATTTTCATGATGCGAGTCCCTTCCCCCATGAAGTGGAAGGTGCAGCATGGACCCAGACAAGGAGGTCACAAGGGGTTGATGGTTAATTTGGGCTAAAAAATTCCCGGTGTCGCCGAAAAGTCGCAGCGGAAGCCCCCATCCTCAGCACGGATTGCATCCCATGGATGGAATCTCAGGTCCCGTTGGCATCCTTGCCTGTGGCCAAAGTCTTTCCAAGCCATGCCTCCAGGTCGGTGGCGCTGCGATCAGCGGCCTCTTCCATCGGAATGTGCCCGATGCCCGGATAGGCGACCAGCGTGGCGTTTGGCAGGTTCGCCATGTACCATTTGGCCGCGTCGAAGGGGATCAGCGCATCCTCCTCACCCCATATGACCAGCGTCGGGACCTTCATCGCGGCCACTTGTTCGGCGGTGAAGCTGCGGCGCGGAGTGCCGAAACGTTGGCGCGTTGCGTCGCGGTTGCCCGGGTATCGGGCAAGCTCCCAGTAGCGGTCGATCGCCGCATCGGTGACCACGGCCTGGTTGGAGACGCTCTGCGAGTAGCTCTTCTTCACCAGCGAGCGCGGGAGAAACTGGCTCAGCAAGTCACCGATCACCGGCTTGCCCGCGAGATTGAAGATGATATTGCCGCCGCCCCTGCGGTCGATCGGTGCGCCACTCGCATCGACCAGTACCAGCGCGTCGAGCCTCTCGGGATGCGCGAGGGCATAGGCCATGGCGATCCCGCCCCCCATCGAATTGCCCGCAAGCGTGAAGCGTTCGAGCTCGAGTGCATCGGCCACCTGGTCGACATCTTCGACGAAGGCATCGATATCGTACCGATCATCGGGAACCGCGCCGGTCAGGCCGTGGCCGCGCTGGTCATATCGGATCACGCGGTAGTGATCGTCGAGCGCTTCGGTCCATTTCTGCCAGGTGTGCAGGTCGGCGTTTGAGCCATGCAACTGCACAATCACGGGCGCGTCGCGCGGTCCCTCATCGCGAATGTGGTAGGTCCGACCATCGGGAAAATCGAGCTTCTGCGATGGCGGGCCGCCATATTTCGCCCACATCGCGTCCGGATCGGTGTCGGGTACGCGAAGGGCGAAGAAACCGATCACGAGTAGAGCGACAACTACGCCCAGGACACGCCAAAACCGTTTCATGGGGCCATCTCCTCGATCCAGCGGCGTACCACCGCGAGCCCTTCCTCGTCGACCGTCGACTTGCCGATTTCAGGCATGGCAATCCCCCCCTCGGTGGTCGACATGCGATAGGGCAGGATCGAATGGTCGGGCGAACCCGGCACGATGTCGAACAGGAAACCACCCGCTCCCCGTCCGGCTGCGACGGGGCGCTTGCCGATCCCCAGCGCATGCGGATCCTGCTGTTCCCACCGTAGGTCGAGCCCGCTGTTCGAGGCAGTTGCACCGGGCCGGTGGCAATGCGCACAATTGACGTCGAGATAGGCGCGTGCGGCCTTGACCACCGGCACGCCGTCACGCTCTTCCCACAGCGGCAACTGGTCGGCATCCTGCGGCATCGCGTCGAGATGACCCGCTGCAACCATACTCGCGAGCCAGTCATGCGAAAGATTCCGCACCTTGGGTCCGATCGGGATGACGGCTCCTTCGAGGCCGTGGCATTCCTTGCACTGGTTCTTGTTCGGAACGCGATAGCTGATCGCTTCGCCCTTGGGGGTGACGAGATCGAGCCGCGCGCCGGCGACTGCCAGCCGTGCCTCGGTCTGTTCCTCGTTCCACAGGTAAGGAAGTGCCAGCCAGCCATCCGCACGGTGCAGCAGCACCCGCGTTTCAATCAGGCGGCGCTTGCCACCTTCCGGGAAGGCGAAGGTCTTGATCAGGGCGGTGCCGACCGGGAGTTCGAGCAGCTTCTCACCCTGCGCCAACGCCTTTGCCCCCTTGGGAACATAGATGAAGCGCAACTTCTCCGCCCCGTCCGAATAGAGCGGGGTGTTGAGGCGATAGGGCATCACCCCCTCAGCCGGGACTTGTTGGGGAGCATCCGTGAAGAAGCCGAACTCGGCCAGGGTGCGCGGCAGGCCCGGTTCGGTGATCGTCGCTTCGTTTACGACTGCAGTCGGGCTGGCCTGCACCGCCAATGCGCCGGCCAGGGCCAGCGCGGCGCAGGCCGCCCAGGCGACATGCCTCATCTGCTAAGCCTCTCGTCGAGCGCGGCAGGCGCGCCGATCCCCTCGCGGTAGAACACCTCGACCGGGCGCGGCGCGTTTTGCAGCAGCGTCGGCTGCGCGTCGCCGAGACCTTGGCCCTGTTCCTGCAGGTTGAGATTCCAGCCTACGATGCCCGGTGCGACCGCAAGCGTGGTCGCCGGATTGCCCAGCCCGTCCCACAGCAGCGGCGGCAACTCGCCGCCGAATGCCGCCATCAGGGCTTCCTTGCCTTCGATCTGCGGGTCGTAGCCGCCCTGATCGATCAGGTTCGCCCCGATCGTGACATTGCGCGGGATCGGCTCATAGCGCGGATCGTCATATTGCTGGGGGTAGGCGACGACCATTATCGGCGCGGTCGGGTTGCCCGAAAGGATGTTGTTTTCGACCAGCACCCGGTCATTGGCCATGACCATGATCCCGGTTCCGCGACGCACACCAGCAACGATATTGCCCGGCGGTGCGAAATTGGGGGTATCATTGGCCACAACCAGATTGTTGGCGACGATGACGTTGCCGCCGCCCATCACCGGAAGGCCGGGCAGGTCGAACACCAGAATGCCGCCGGTATTGCGCGTGGCGATATTGTGTTCGACCAGCGCGTTGCGGCTGTTCTCGATCTCGATCCCGGCAACATTGGCCTCGGCGATCGAATTGCGCACGGTGATGCGGTTCGATTGGCCGACATAGATTCCCGCGTCGGAGGCGCCCGTTACCTTGCAGCCATCGATCAGGATGCCGTCGCTTTCGACCGGATAGAGGCCATAGGCGCCGTTGGTGGCGGCCGGGCCATTGGTCCAGGTCACCCGGATGCGGTGATAGACGATATTGTCCGCGCCCTTCGACTTGATCCCATCACCCTTGGGGTTCTCCAGCGCGAAATCGCGAAGGGTGACGTTGTCGCTGGTGACCAGAAGCCCCTCGCCCGCGCCCTGCTGCCCGGTGAAGTCGAGTACCGTGCCATCCATTCCCGCGCCGCGGATGGTCACACCCTCCACGTCGAGGCTGAGCCCGTCGTTAATCGCATAGCGTCCGGCGGACAGTACGATCTCGTCGCCTGGTTCAGCGAGGATCAGCGCTTCCTGCAGCCGTTCCTGCGCGCCTTCGCCCGGCGTGATAGTGTGTGTTGCGGCCAATGCAGGAGCCGAGCTGGCGAGCAGCGCAGCGGCAAGTGTCATTCGGAACATGAGTCTCTCCCTTGCGACGCATAGTGCCGCAAGAAAGGGCGATTGCAAGCTGGCTTGCCTAGTTCCCGCTTGCCGTAGCGGCAGCCAATCCCTGCAGCGACAACCGGCGCCCTGGCGAAAACGCCAGCGCCCGGCGGAACGCATCCGCCGCTTCATCCTTGCGTCCGGCTTCGAGCAATTGCTCGCCGAGCAGTTCCCAGCTGGGCTTGGCCATGGGCGGCGGGCCATAGACCGCGGGAACCGCGCTCTCAGCCTCCGCCGCTGAGCGCAGCAGGGCAAGGCCTGCCTCGCCACGTCCCGCCGACAGCGCTACAACCGCCTCGCCCTGCGCGAGCTGGCGCTCGTACCACGGCCTGAACCAGGTGTTGAGCGGGTCCTCCTGCTTGAGAGCCTCCTCAATCTGCGCGCCGAGCGACTTCATGTCGTCAAGTGCCGTCGCAGTCGCCGCTGCATCACCGAACGACTGGAGCAACCGCGCATAAGCAAGGTCGTAACGTGCCAGCAGGAAACCATCGTCGAGGCCTTCGAACGGCTGCGGCCAGTTCCCCGCCGTCACGCCGCTCGAAAGCGCTATCCCGGCGTAGCTGCTCGCCGCGCCCCAGCCGAGTTTGTCTTTCGGGCCTTGCGCAACTTGCGCCTCGGCTTGCGCGCGGCAGCCGTCGACAATCTCACTCGCGTCCTTGCCTTGCTGGACCAATGCGTAGGTGAGCCATTCGTTGTAATGGCCGCAAAAGGTTGGGCTCCTCCCCGCTGCCACGCGCTGGCGATCGACCACCGCATCGGCGTTGATATTAGCCCGCTCCGACGACTCCCAGTCGCCCAGCGCATGGAAGATATGGCTTACCATGTGCTGTGCATGCCCCGCGTCCGGCGCAACGACGGCGTAGCGCGCTGCCGCGCGGGCGCCCAGCGGTGCATGGTCGGCATCGTCATAGGAATGGATCAGGTAATGAAGGACACCCGGATGCTGCGGATGGTCCATGAAGCCTTCTTCCAGCACCCCGGCGGCGCGCATGAAGACCGGAATCTGGCGGCCGCCATGCGACGATGCGAGAATGGCGAGGCCGGTAAAGGCGCGCGCCTCGATATCGGTAGGGTCCTGCGCCAGCATGGCCTGCATCTTCGCCAGGTAGGCGAAATCGCGCTCTTCCTTGCTTCCCCCTCCATAAAGCGTCTCGACCGCATCGAGCCATTGCGCTTCGCGCGCGGAACGGGCCTTCGCCTTGCGCTCGGCCGGCGTCGCGCCCAGCTTGACCAGTACGGCCAGTGCCTCATCCCGATCCTGGTTGTCCCACAAGGAATGGTTGTGGGTCATCGCTTCGCCCCAATAGGCCATCACGAAGTCCGGATCCGCAGCTTGCGCTTCGCGGAAGGCCGCTTCTGCGCGGTCGTATTCGAAGCTGTGCAGCAGTGCGACGCCGCGCAGGAAAGGCGCAGATGCGTTCGCGTTTCCGCTGTGCGCCATGGCGACATATTCGACGCCAACCCGGTCCTGCGCAACTGTAGGTGCAGCCAGCGCGCCGACGACACAGGCAACGATCAAGCCCAACTTGTTCATAGCGATTTCCCCCCCGCGCCGATCTTGCCGCATCGGGGGCACAATGCAAGAAGCGCCTATCTCGCGGTAAAGGCGCAGACCGCGGCAGAAGTGGCGGTTACCTCGAGCACCTGCGGATCGTCGAGCCGGCGCACGCGCTCGAGGAATTCGGGCATGGTCAGGGGTACTGCCGCTTCGGCTTCCTCGGGGGCCAAACCCTCAAGCTTGCGCAATTGGGCCAAAGTCAGCCGGTCGGCCATCCTTTCGGCCATACAGGCAGCCATGGGTTGCGTCAGACCCCGCGCGACGAGTTCGCTTTCGATCCGGTTCTCGACCGCCCGACCGAGCCCGCCGGTCAACAGCCACCCGCCGCCGAGGACTAGCAGCACCGCACCGGCGATCAGGATATTCCGCTTCACAACGCAGCCCTCAATCGAGAGCCTTGACGATTTCCTCGACCATCTTTTTCGCGTCGGCCAGCAGCATGACGGTCTGGTTCATGTAGAACACGTCATTGTCGACCCCCGCGTAGCCCACGCCGCCCATGCTACGCTTGATGAAGAACACCTGCTTGGCCTTGTCCACGTCGAACACGGGCATGCCGTAGATCGGTGAACTCTTGTCGGTCTTCGCCGCCGGGTTCACCACATCGTTCGCACCAATGATGAAAGCGATGTCCGTCTGCGCAAACTCTGAATTGATGTCTTCGAGCTCGAACACCTTGTCGTAGGCAACGTTCGCTTCGGCCAGCAGGACGTTCATGTGCCCGGGCATGCGACCCGCGACCGGGTGGATCGCGAACTTCACCTCGACGCCCTTCTCCTCGAGCAGGT
The DNA here is from genome assembly GCF_013260645.1 of Erythrobacter mangrovi. Lineage (NCBI taxonomy): Bacteria > Pseudomonadati > Pseudomonadota > Alphaproteobacteria > Sphingomonadales > Erythrobacteraceae > Erythrobacter > Erythrobacter mangrovi. The sequence goes on from NZ_CP053921.1 coordinate 152,843, forward strand.
CGGTCATTTCGCGCAGCGCGTGCTGCGCTTGTGCGACCGCCATGCCGTAGCCAGGAATGATGATGACCTTTTCTGCCTGCTCGAGCATGAAGGCGGCATCCTCCGCACTGCCGGTCTTGTAGGGGCGCTGTTCGCCATCCCCGGCAGAAATAGCCGCATCATCCGCACCGAAGCCCCCGGCAATCACCGAGATGAAGCTGCGGTTCATGGCGCGGCACATGATGTAGCTGAGGATCGCACCCGAGCTGCCGACCAATGCACCGGTGATGATCATCGCAGTATTGTGCAGCGTGAAGCCCATCGCCGCTGCCGCCCAGCCCGAGTAGCTGTTGAGCATCGACACCACAACCGGCATGTCCGCGCCTCCGATGGGAATGATCAGCAGGAAACCGATCGTAAAAGCGGCGATCACGATCGCCCAGAACAACCACCCCTCGCCCGCAGGCGCGACAGGGGCCATGGCGTAGGCTGCGGTCCCGCCAAGAATCGCCACGAGCGTGCCCAGGTTGATGACGTGCCGCCCGGGCAACATGATCGGCTTGCCGCTCATGTTGCCGTTCAACTTGGCAAAGGCGATGACCGAACCCGAGAAGGTGATCGCGCCGATTGCCGCACCCAACGCCATCTCGACCCGGCTGACGGCGAGGATATTACCGGTAGCGTCGAGAATCCCGAAAGCGTCTGGATTCATGAAGGCCGCAACCGCGACCAGCACGGCCGCAAGGCCGACCAATGAGTGGAAGGCCGCCACAAGTTGCGGCATCGCGGTCATGGCAATGCGCTGCGCGATGACGAAGCCGACGATGCCGCCAAGTGCAATGGCGATGCCGATCTCGACGATATTGGCGACTTCATGGGTAACCAGCGTGGTGGCGACCGCGATCAGCATGCCTGCCATGCCGAAGCGGTTGCCGCGGCGACTGGTCGCAGGTGAAGACAGGCCGCGCAATGCGAGGATGAAGAACACGCCCGCTACTAGATAGGCCAGCGCAACCCAGGGGTTCACGGCTTCACCGCTTGAAGCTGCGGCAGGAGTTGCCAGGGCAAGGAACGGCATGGCCGTCAGAAGGCGACGCATCACTTGGTCTCCTTCTTCTTGTACATCGCCAGCATACGTTCGGTGACGGCAAAACCGCCGAAGATGTTGACAGAGGCCAGCACCACTCCTGCAAGACCCATCCATTTGGCGATCTCGCTCCCCGCAGTAGCGGCAGCGATGAGCGCGCCGACGATGATCACCGACGAGATGGCATTGGTCACCGCCATCAGTGGCGTGTGCAATGCCGGAGTAACCGACCAGACCACGTAATAGCCGACGAAACATGCCAGCACGAAAATCGACAGGATTGAGATGAAGTCCACTTTGGCCCTCCCCGGGTCCGGAATTACTGCGCCGCCAGCCTCTCGTTCACGACCTTGCCGCCCTGCGTCAGCCGCACGGCATTGCCGATTTCCTCGTCGAGCACAGGCTTGCCCGCTTCCTTGTCCCAGAACGCCGAGAGAAAGTTGTAGAGGTTGCGCGCAAACAGTGCCGAGGAATCGGCTGCGAGATGGCTTGCGGTGTTCGAAAAGCCGATGATCTTGACGCCGTGCTTCTCGACCACTTGGTCGGGGACCGAACCTTCGACATTGCCGCCTTGCGCCACCGCGAGATCGAAGATCACGCTGCCGGGCTTCATCGTGGCAATCTGCGCATCGCTGATCAGCCGAGGCGCGGGGCGACCGGGGATCAGGGCTGTGGTGATGACGATGTCCTGCTTGGCAAGATGGCCCGAAACCAGCTCGGCCTGGGCCTTCTGGTATTCCTCGCTCATCTCGGTGGCATAGCCGCCCGAGCCTTCGCCTTCGATCCCCGCGACGTTCTCCACGAAGATCGGCTTCGCGCCGAGCGACTGGATCTGCTCCTTGGTGGCCGACCGGACGTCCGTGGCCGAAACCTGCGCGCCAAGCCGCTTGGCGGTCGCGATGGCCTGCAGGCCTGCAACACCGACGCCCATCACGAAAGCGCGGGCCGCTTGCACCGTGCCGGCGGCGGTCATCATCATCGGGAAGGCCCGGCCATACTCGTTCGCGGCAGCCAGCACCGCCTTGTAGCCCGCCAGGTTCGACTGGCTGGACAGCACATCCATGCTCTGCGCACGGGTGATGCGCGGCATGAACTCCATGCTCAGCGCCTCCAGCCCGGCCTTGGCATAGGCCTCGACCCGCTCCCTCTCGCGGAAGGGATCGAAGGTCGCCACCACCCAGGCGCCTGGCTTTGCCCCCTTGAGCGCTGCGACGTCGGGCGCCTGGACACCCAGAACGATGTCAGCATCCTTGACCGTCGCGGCAGCCGCCCCGACCTCAGCCCCCACTTCGCGGTAGGCTTCATCGGTGATCGAAGCAGCGCCACCGGCGCCTGCCTCGACCGCTACCGTGGCTCCAAGCGTCGCGAATTTCTTCGCAGTTTCGGGTGTCAACGCGACCCGGTTTTCCCCGGCCGCGCCCTCCTTCAGCACCGCGATGCGCATAATCGCGAGCTTAGTCGGAAATCAGTACGACGACGAGCAGCGTGATCAACGCCAGCGTGGGAATGACCCACTTGAGCATGCTGATAAAGGACGAATAAGTGCTGCTGTGCGCCTTCATGTCGTTGGCGGAACCCATGGCTTTCCCCTAACTGCGGAATTGCTGTTGGGGCGGTCTATCGCGGGCATGGCACCGGCTCAAGTCCCCCATGGCCTGTTCTGCTGACAAACAGGCTTAATCGGGTGTTTACTCCTTTGGCCTATGCATTGTCGGTCGGCGGATTTCCGCCAATTGGGAACGGGGGCCGGGCAAATCATATGGCGACTGACGAGACGCGCCTGCTGATGTTGATCGACGACGAACCGGCCCAAAGCCGGTTTGTCAGTGCGCTCGCCGCCCGCGAGGGCTGGCGTACGCTCGTGGTCGCCTCGGGCGAAGAAGCCCTGGCCAAGCTGGCAGCGCCTGACGGCGCCGACGTCCACGCCGTCCTGCTCGATCAGCGGGTTCCCGGCGAAGACGCTTGCGAACTGATCCGCGAAATCCGCACAGCACGCCCCGATGTGCCGCTGCTGATGCTCACTGCCAGTACTTCGCCACTGCTCGCGGTGGAAGCGATGCGTTCCGGTGCAACCGATTATCTGATCAAGCCGGTCGCCCCCGACCGGTTGCTCGCCGCCCTGCGAAGCGCGACCCGCGCCGAAGCGCCGCGCGACGAGCTCCAGCCGATGACCGAGAAGTTGCCCACCGTGCTCGATTTCGACGCCATGGTCGGCACGGCCCCACCCTTCCGCACCGCACTGGCAAAGGCGGCCACCGCCGCGCGTGGGCACGGCCATTTGCTGGTCGAGGGCGAGAGCGGCACCGGCAAGGAAATGCTGCTGCGGGCGATGCACGCCGCCTCGACCCGCGCCAAGGCACCGATGAAGCTGGTCGCCTGCGGTGCCCTGCCCGCGACTTCGCTTGAATCGCTGTTGTTCGGGCACGAGAAGGGAGCGTTTGCGGGTGCTTTCGATCGTCAGACCGGCCTGTTCGAATATTGCGATGGAGGCACGCTGCTTCTCGACGATGTCGACCGGATGGACCTGTCCTTGCAGGAACGCCTTGCCGACGTAATCGAAAGCGGCATCGTCCGCCCGACCGGCGCCACGCATGGCTTCCGGATCGACGTTCGCATTTTCGCCTCCAGCGACCTTCCGGTTGAGGAACTGGTTGCAGCGGGTGAATTCTCCGAGCGCCTGTTCACCGCACTCTCCGCGACACGCATCCACATGCCCGCGTTGCGCGACAGGCTCGGCGATATTCCCGCGCTGACTCGCTATTTCCTTGCGAAGATCGGCGAACAGCCGGGACTGTTCCACCACTCGATCGCCGATAGCGGGCTGACCCTGCTCGAAGCCTACGACTGGCCCGGCAACGTCCGCCAGCTGCAGGCAGTGCTGTTCCGCGCCTCGGTGTTCGAGCAGCGCGAGGCGCTTACCGCGCACAGCTTTCCGCAGCTCTCGCAGCTGCTGGGCGACAGCCCCGACCGTGGCGAAAGCCGGGCACGCGGGCTCGGCGTCCTGCTCTACACCGACGACGGCAACCTGCGCGCGCTCGAGGATATCGAGGCCGACATCATCCGCCTTGCCATCGGCCATTACCGTGGGCGGATGACCGAAGTCGCTCGTCGATTGGGCATCGGGCGCTCGACGCTCTACCGCAAGCTCTCCGAGCTCGGCATCGACAACGTGGCCTGACCACGCTACACCGCGCCCGTCCAAACGGGAGTACCTCAGGTGAACAAGAGCCACCGCTAAGGCGGACCAGCTTTCGACCCCGGCGCGCATTGCGCCCGGCGATCACACCTGATTTTTCCTGAGGTAAACTTATGCAAAGACTGAATGAATTGCTGTGCGTCGTCACCGGTGGTGCACGCGGCATCGGCAAGGCCGTATGTGCCGCATTCCTGGCCGAGGGCGCGCGTGTCGTGCTCACCGACATCGACGAAGACGAAGGTAGGAAAGCGGCTAGCGAACTCGGCTGCGAGTTCCGCAAGCTCGATGTCGCCAACGAGGCGGACTGGGACGCTTTGGCTTCCGCTTTCCCGACGATCGACGTGCTCGTCAACAACGCCGGAATCACCGGGTTCGAGGACAGTCCCGGCCCGCACGACCCGGAGCATGCCAGCCTTGCCGAATGGCGGCGGGTCAACGCGGTCAACTCCGAGGGCACCTTCCTCGGCTGCCGCTATGCCTTGCAGGCGATGAAGGACCGGGGCACCGGATCGATCATCAACATGTCCTCGCGTTCGGGCATCGTCGGCATCCCCGGCGCGGCGGCTTATGCCGCAAGCAAGGCGGCAATCCGCAATCATACCAAGTCGGTCGCACTATATGCCGCCCAGCACGGCTGGGCGATCCGCTGCAACTCGATCCACCCTGCTGCCGTGCTCACCCCTATGTGGGACGCACTGATCGGCGATGGACCCGACCGCGAGGCGCGGATGGCCGCGATGGTTGCCGATACCCCGCTCAAGCGCTTCGGCACGGTCGAGGAGGTCGCTGCGCTGTGCGTCTACCTCGCCTCGCCCGAGAGCGGCTATATGACCGGCGCCGAGCTTACCCTCGACGGCGGGCTGCTGGCAGGCTCGGCGGCCTCGCCGGGGGATTAGCCCGGCAGGTCGGAAAAGTCAGTCAGCGCCGCATCCCTGAGACCGCGCCAGACATTGCGCGCCTGGACGGTCTCGGGGACGTCGTGGACGCGAACCATTTGCACGCCCGCATCCATGCCCTTCACCGCCAGCGTCACGCTGCCGCCTAGCCGCTGTTCGACCGGAGCCTCGTTCGACAGGGCACCCACCACCCGCTTGCGGCTCGCACCAAATAGCAGCGGGTGGCCCAGCGCATGGAACATCGGCAGCGCGTTGACCAGCGCAAGGCTGTGCGACAGCGCCTTGCCGAAGCCGATACCGACATCGAGCATGATGTTCGCCGGGTCGACCCCCGCCGCCACCGCCGCATCGCGCCGCTCGCGCAGCGCGTCGAACACGTCGAAGACCACGCTGTCGTAATCGCCGCCCTCGTGGAGATCGTCGCCCGTCCCCGGTGCGTGCATCAGCACCACCGGGCACCCGGCGCGTGCGACCACTTCGGCGGCGCGCGGATCGTGCGCAAAGCCGCTGACATCGTTGACCATATGCGCCCCTGCCGCCAGGGCAGCCTCCATCACCGCCGCCTTGCGCGTATCGATGCTGACTGCCGCGCCCATAGCCGCACAGGCCTCCACCGCGGGGACGACACGCTCGATCTCATCGCCTTCCCACAGGGCCTTCGCACCGGGTCGCGTGCTTTCGCCACCGATGTCGAGGATCGCAGCACCGGCCTCGAGCATGGCCGCGGCATGCGCCCTGCCCGCCTCGCGGTCGGCGAGAAACTTGCCGCCGTCGCTGAAGCTGTCGGGAGTAACGTTTAGGATGCCCATCACCTGCGGCTGGTCGAGCCGGATCGTGCGCCCTCCCAGTGCCAGAGGCGGGTGCGCGAGCGTGAGATTGGCCCATTGCGCTTCCGCCTCGGCTCCGACGGAATCGGGTAGCTCACCCAGCACCTGCGCCATGGTATCGGGCGCGGCGAGCCAGCGTTCGGCTACCCGGCCACCCTCTCGCAGGATAACCGCAAAGCGGCTCGCATAGACCATCCCGCCGGCAAGCCTGACGGCATTGCCGTGTTCGCTTTGCGGACCGGGGACGAAACCGATGGGGCGGATATAGACTGAGCTTGTCATCGTTCAGCTTCCTAGCAGCCGAGCTTAAGGATGGAACACATGGAACAGGGTTATGGCGAAGAAAAACCGGATCGAGGGTATTGCGGGTAGATTGATACACCCACCGATATAAACGCCTGAAAGATTAGGAAACCCGCATCGTGAAGCCGCGATATTTGTAACCGATCCGTAGGGGTGAGCGAAGCACCGCGGGACCTGACAAGGGTCTGTCAAATTTGTGATCGAGGTCCCCACGATGCTGAAGAAGCTCCAGATTTTCCTGCTTTCATTGGTGGCCCTGGTCGCCGCGGTTCCAGCCCTTGCTGCATCGGGTTGGACGGCATACGAGCCGGAAAGCTTCGCAGCCGCACAGGCCGCAGGGAAGACGATCGTGGTCGACGTCCATGCGGATTGGTGCCCTACCTGCCGTGCCCAGCAGCCCACGCTGGAAAAGATGCGCGCCGACAAGCGCTTTGCCGGAGTAGTCTTCGTCAAGGTCAATTTCGACAAGGACAAGGACTTCCTCCGCGCCCACCGCATCCCGCGCCAGTCGACGATTGTGGTCTTCAAGGGGCGTAACGAAACGGCGCGTTCGATAGCGGAAACCCGTCCTGACAAGCTCAGCGCTGCGGTCCTCGCAGGACTGTAATCCCGCAGTAGGCTTGTCCCACACATGTTCGGCGAATTTGCGCTGGCCCTGATTGCAGGGCTGGTGACCATCCTCAATCCCTGCGTGCTTCCGCTTGTGCCGATCCTTGTAGCGTCGGCAGTCGGAAAGCATCCGCGTGGGCCGTTGGCACTGGCAGCGGGAATCTCGCTGTCATTCACGCTGTTTGGTTTCACCGTCATCGCATTCGGTTTCCAACTGGGCATCAACGAGCAAGCGATCCGCATCGGCGCCGGACTATTGCTGGCGATTTCAGGTGTCGTCCTGCTCATTCCCGCATTGCAGGCTCGGATCTCGGCGCTCGCCGCTCCGCTTTCCAACCGGGCACAGAACAAGCTCGACACGGTGGATGGTACCGGGATGAGGGGTCAGTTCCTGGTGGGACTGATACTCGGCGTTGTGTGGGCGCCGTGCGTCGGGCCGACGCTGGGCGCAGCCATTGCCGCGGCAAGCCAGGGCGAAAACCTCGCCTCTGCCTTTTTGATCTTCCTCGCCTTTTCGCTAGGCGTGGCCCTGTCGATCATCGCCTTCGCTTACGGCTCACGCAGGGCATTGGCGAGCAAGGCGGGCGCGTTGCGCGCCATTTCGCGCTTCGCCAAGCCGGTGTTTGGCGTGATGCTGCTAGTTGTCGGGACGATGGTGGTGACCGGCCTGGACAAGCAAGTCGAGGCAACTGCACTCGACCTGCTGCCCCAGAGGTTGATTGAGTTCACAACGAGGTTCTGACCAGAGACCTTCGTTGGATTGTCCTGATAGAACGGCACAACGGAAGGTCAGCAGGTCCTAAGTTCGAATTCCTAGGACGCATCGTGCATGATGATACCCAGTGTTTGCCGCACACCGGAGGAAATCTCTGCGACGCCATGGCGCAACGCAACCCGGTAGTCGCCTCTGGCACCTCGTTGCGGTCTTTGATTGACCGAAATGATCACGGCATCACCCAATCCCGGCCGGACAACGTGCCCCAGCGACTGCATGCGAGGCCGGTTCTCAACGAGCATGAGCTCGCCCCCTTCGAAGTCGCGCCCGGGTTCGGATAGCATGACGATTGCCTGCAGCGGGAAGACATGCTCGCCGTAAAGATCCTGGTGCAGGCAGTTGTAATCGCCCTTACCGTATTTGAGCAGAAGGGGCGTTGGCCGCACTTGCCCAGCTGCGTGGCAGCGCTCAAGAAATTCGGGCAGCGATCCGGGATAATGCTGGTCGAGCTTAAGCCTTGCGCACCAGGCATTGGCGATAGGCGCGAGCCGGCGATAGAGTTGCCTACGGAGCCCTTCGACAAGCGCTGGCAGCGGATACCGCAGGTATTTGTACTCGCCACGCCCGAAGTTGTGGCGTGCCATATGAATGTGCGAGCGGAACCGGCTGTCATCCTGGTAAAGGTCCGCCATGTCCCGGCATTGCCGCTCAGTGAGCAGTGCAGGCAGCACCGCGTAGCCTCGAGCGTCAAGCGATGCGTGAATGGCACCCCAATCGTAGCGGTCAAGGTTGTCGCTCATTGGGGCGCTGCACAAACCCGGCTTCACGGTCAATTTGCCTTGCGTCCGAAGAGCAATGCCAAAGCCGCTTCGGTCCGGCGGGGCGAACTATGACCAGGCGTTTCCCCGATCGAGCGATAGCTCCGGGCACAAGGTCCAATGATGTAGCGCACGTTCACTCCTCAACTGATCGAGGAGGTTTAGCCGCGCCTCTTCAGGTGCGCTTCCCGCGTCTTGCTTTCAAAATTCGAGCGCTGGACGGCGCTGAGCGCGCCCTAGTCCTCCACCGCCAGCAGGTAGGGCTGTCGCGCGGCGTCGACCGGTTTGACTTCGCCGGCGCTCTCATAGAGCCAGAAGTCCAGCCGTTGCAGCTCGGGGCGCCCTGCAGGTCCTTGCCGAGGCTGTGGATGCCGCCAGCCTCGTACCGACCGTCAAGTTCACATTCACCAGATGTAATTGTTCGGATCGAACTGGAAGTTGAATGGAAAGGTGGCAGCATAATTTGGTGGGATATCCCGCGTATCTCGATGCCGCGGATCGGATAAATCAGGTTGGGCTGGGGCAATCAGATCCTGTGGCGGGCGGGGTGGCTTCTTCCCGAAACGATCGGTTGATATGATCTTCTGATGCTCTGCGATGCTGTAACCCAAACCCGAAATGTCCGGCCAGACTTCCTGATATCGCCTTCCTACACAAATGGTTCGCGGCTGATTGTCAGGCAGGCCATACCAAAGCCAGCTGTTCCTGCTTTGTCGATCGGTAATCTCGGCATAGACAACGTCCAGAGCCACGCAGATTTGCTCAAACAAACTTTGCAGTTTGGCGAGCTTCACCGGGTGCCTGAATATTGAGGGGCGTAGATCAAAGCGGAGGTGGCCCAATAGAAATTTTCGCCGCGTGAAGTGCGTTTTACCGTATTTCTCAAACGTTTTCTTGCACGGAACATTCAGGGAAATATGACCAAATGGCGACTTAGCTTGCATAAAGAATAGTGACGACTCCTGCTTGAACGAGGATACCAGTTCAGAAAAATCGTCTCCCTTGATGCGTCCCTGCAATGGTTCGTAATATCCAAACTTTACTGGCAGAGCCTCAGGCATAATACGCGCACATTCACCAAGCACGTCAGCAAATCCTGACTCATAGAATTTTTCACCATCTTCGAAGTAGAACGCCATCTCCGCGAGACTTTCAGGTTGGCCGTGGTCAGCTTCCAAAAGTCCAGATCTGGTTGGCGTTTCGAACCGGTCCGTTTGAAGATCGATCAACACACCCTTGGTCTCACGAATGACCTGTCCTAGCCATTCGTCCACGCAGGATTGATCTGAGGGCGTCAAATGCCCTTCCAGTTGTATTCGCGAAAGCACCCGCTTCCGACCGATTACCGGCAGGTAGTTTTCGGGGATGTCGTCCTGATCAAGGCTGTAGGGGCCATCCACGTTAATGTGCCCTCCGACATCCAGCCGCGGTGGTTCGATCACTGGCCTCCGGATCGTATACAGCTCAAAATCATAACTCATGGTCTATGCGTTCACCCTCAGACCCCAAGGCTACCTGGGTTCAAGGGCTATCGCGCAAGGTGGTTGTCGTTCACAGCCCAGTGAGCCAATCTCAACTTCCAAGCCTTAAGATTTCGATTAACTTACTAATGCTTAGTTCTTGGCGTGACTGCCAGGATTCACGACTTCCCCAGCTCCGGACAGAGGCAGAGGCCGATGCTCAGTCCTCCACCGCCAGCAGGTAGAGCTGCCGCGCGGCATCGATCGGTTTGATCTCGCCACCATTCTCGTAATGCCAGAAGGTCCAGCCGTTGCAGCTCGGAGCGCCCTGCAGGTCCTTGCCGAGGCCGTGGATACTGCCGGTCTGCTTGCCCAGCGCCAGCGAGCCGTCGGCGCGAACGGTCGCGATCCAGCGGCGTTTCTTGTCGAACACCTCCGTCCCCGGCTTGAGGAAGCCGCCCTCCACCAATGCTCCGAAAGCGACCTTCGGCGCGGCGCGACCAGCCTGCATGGTGGTGAGTGCGCTTTCGTCGAGCGGGAGTTCCTTTTCGATCCGCTTCAACGCAGCGTCGCGATAGACGCCTTCGCGCTCACAGCCGATCCATTCGCGGCCCAGGCGCTTGGCCACCGCACCGGTGGTGCCGGTACCGAAAAACGGATCGAGCACCACGTCACCGCGCTCGGTCGTGGCGAGCAGCACACGGTAGAGCAGCGCCTCTGGCTTCTGTGTCGGGTGGACCTTGGTGCCGCCCTCCTTCAACCGTTCCTGCCCGCCGCAGATCGGCAGGACCCAGTCGCTGCGCATCTGCAGCTCGTCATTGAGCGTCTTCATCGCGCGGTAGTTGAAGTGATACTTCGCCTTCTCGCCCTGGCTCGCCCAGATCAGCGTTTCGTGCGCATTGGTGAAGCGGGTGCCCTTGAAATTGGGCATGGGGTTGGCCTTGCGCCAGACGATGTCGTTGAGGATCCAGAAGCCCAGGTCCTGCAAGATCGCGCCGACGCGGAAGATGTTGTGGTAGCTGCCGATCACCCATAGCGCGCCGTCGGGCTTGAGGATGCGCTTCGCCTCGGTCAGCCAGGCGCGGGTAAAATCGTCATAGCTCTTGAAGCTGTCGAAGCGATCCCACTCGTCGGTCACAGCGTCGACATGGCTGCCGTCGGGGCGCGCGAGGTCGCCGCCGAGCTGGAGGTTGTAGGGCGGATCGGCAAAGACGAGATCGACCGAAGCGGTTGGGATCGAACGCATGGCTTCGACGCAATCGCCCGGGATGATCTGGCCTAGCGGGAGCAGCTCCTTTGGCGTTGCAACTGCCTTTACAACCGCTTGGGCGCGGTTCTTCGTGGTCGTGATGACCCCCATGCGTATTCCCCTGTTCGTAGTTATCCACAGGGTGAGTCCTCAGCGAGTCCACGTCAAGCGCAAAGCGACAGGCTGTTCGGCGCATGCCGCTGCATTTGGGAGAGAACGAAAGGAGTCCCGCACAAGATATTGAGTCTCGGCAGATTCCGGGGACTCAACATCTCGCGGGTGTGGCACGGAGGACTCATTTGCCACGCGAACCACTGCCTAGCGCGCTGCGGCCGCCCTTGCTTCCGCCTCGAGTTCCGGGGTCAGCTCCGCGCCACGTGCCGGGATCGGCCTTCCATCGCCCTCCTCCCCGTTCTTTTCGATATCGGCTATGAGGAGTTTCATCTCCTCGATCTCTTTGACCTGTGCCGCAATAATCCCGTCCGCCAGCTTGCGGACGCGGGGATCAGAAAGATTGGCGCGCGCGCTGGTCAGCACCGCAATCGAATGGTGCGGGATCATCGCCTTCATCCATGCCGTGTCATCGACCGTGTCCTGACTCCGAACGAGATAGAGGAATGTCGCGCCGCCAATCAGCGCTGCGCCCATCACCAGCGCCTTCGCCATGGTCGAGCGATACATGCCCCACATGAAGCCGAGCATAATGATGATCATCGCCATGCCCATCATAAGCGCCATCCACATGCGGGTCTGGCTGAAGAAATTGTGATCGATCCGCCAACTGTTGAAATAGGTCAGGACGAACATCGCAACCACCGATGTCGCGATCATCGCGAAGAAAGTCGTCCATTTGCCGGGGTGATTTCCGGATCGCTGGGTCAGGTCCAATTCTGCCTCCTTTTCCAGCTTGAACGAATGTAACGCACTGGACGTTCCGGCGGCTTTTCCAAGACATCGTTAGGTAATCGGGCAATCCCGTGCTAATGCACCTGCGCTGACGTCGAAATTTGCGACGGACTTCGGCCTTTGACGACCGCCGCTTGCCCAATTGGGCCCCGGCGCAAACCAGACGACGACTTCCTTTCATCGGACGATTTGACGCACGACCTCGCCGCATTCCGCGGCGGGGCAACCCATCGTTTCTTGAAAGGAAACACCATGAGCAAGACTGGCACAGTCAAATTCTTCAACTCCGACAAGGGCTATGGCTTCATCCAGCCCGACGACGGTTCGGACGACAGCTTCGTCCACATCAGCGCCGTGCAGGCCGCAGGCATGCAGTCGCTCGATAAGGACCAGCGCCTGAACTATGAGGTCGAGACCGGCCGCAACGGCAAGGCCAGCGCGGTGAACCTTTCGGCCGCCGACTGATCCCGGATTCGCCCCGCGCGTGGTCGATTTGCGATCGCCGCGCGGGGCGACCACCCCAGCGTCGAAAGGCCCCAATGTGTCCCAGCAATCCTATGAATTCTACGTCGCGCGAGCGGAAGCCTCTGCCGCCGAAGCGAAGGTCGCCACGCTTGAAAACGTGCGTGAACGCGCCCTGCGCGCCGAAGCCACCTGGATGGGGCTGGCCAAGCAGGCCCGCGCCGTGGCCAAGCAGCGCATGAAGATTGAAACCGAGAAGGCCGCCGCACGCGCAGCCGCCGCCGAAGAACTGGCGGCGCAACCCCAGACCTGACGGCTCAGCCGGCCGCCGCGAACAGATCCGCTTGCGCCACCGGGGCAAAGCTCCTGCGGTGGAGTGGCGTCGGCCCATATACGCGCAACGCCTCGAGATGTTCGGCGGTGCCGTAACCCATATTGCGATCCCATCCGTACTGCGGGTGCTGCTCGGCCGCCTCGCGCATCAGCCGGTCGCGATATTCCTTGGCCAGGATCGATGCGGCCGAGATACATGGCTCGAGCCCGTCACCGCCAACGATCGCGCGCGCAGGCCAACGCCATTCGGAACGGCGACCCAGCGGGGTCATGTTGCCATCGATCAGCACCTCGCCGGGCTCCGCCCCCAGCGCCTCGACCAGCCGAGCAACCGCTTGCGTCATCGCCTGCATGGTCGCCTGGAAGATATTCAGCCGGTCGATCTCCTCGACCCCGATCACCCCCAGCGCCCAGCCGCATTGCGTGCGGATCTGCGGTTCCAATGCTGCACGCCTTTTCGACGAAAGACGTTTTGAATCGTCCAACCCCTCAGGGCAGGGCTTCCCCAGCACGACAGCCGCCGCCACTACGGGTCCCGCTAGCGGGCCGCGCCCGGCCTCATCGACACCGATCACCAGCGGCGCGGCACCAAGTCCGCCTTTCGGAGTTGCATAGAGCATGAGACAGCCTTCGATCCTGACCGCCACCCTATCGCCCCTCCTACTCCTCGCAAGTTGCGGCAATGCCGCGGACGGGGATAATCCCCCTGCGGACGTGGCCTTCACGGTGACCGAACACGGTCGTTTCGATCGTCCCTGGGCCGCCGCCTTCCTGCCCGGCACCCCCCTGCTTTTCATTACCGAGAAAGCGGGGACGATGAAGTTTGTCGACACCGCCAGCGGCAAGCAGGGCAACGTCGCAGGCACACCAAGCGTCGATTTCGGCGGCCAGGGCGGCTTCGGCGACGTCGCATTCCTTCCTGGAGAGGCAGCGGCAAGTGTGGGCACGCGCACGATCTACCTCAGCTGGGTCGAAGCAGGCGGAAACGACACGCGCGGCGCGGTGGTCGGCAAGGGTATGCTCAGCTGTCCGCGGGCCGATGCCTGTACGATCGAGGACCTCGACGTGATCTGGCGGCAGCACAAGGTCACTGGGCGCGGCCACTATTCGCACCGGCTCGCCTTCAGCCCCGACGGCCAATACCTGTTTGTTTCGAGCGGGGACCGCCAGAAGATGGAGCCGGCACAGGACACGTCCAATAACCTTGGCTCGGTGGTACGCCTCAACCTCGACGGAACCCCGGCCGCAGACAATGCCTTCACCGGCGAAGCGGGCAAGGCACAGGATATCTGGTCTTACGGCCATCGCAACCTCCTGGGCCTCGCTTTCGACCTCGAAGGCCGGTTATGGGAAGTGGAGCACGGACCGGCCGGTGGCGACGAGCTTAATCGCGTCGAGAAGGGCGCCAATTACGGCTGGCCCCGCGTCTCGGACGGCGATCACTACGACGGCACCAAAATCCCCGACAATGCGACCAGCACAGCCTACCATCAGTCGGCGATCACCTGGACCCCGGTGATCGCACCCGGCAGCCTGATATTCTATCGCGGCGACCTGTTCCCCGGCTTCCAGGGCCACGCGCTGATCGCCGGCCTTTTGAGCAATGCCATCGTCCGCGTGGCCATCGACGGCGATACGGCGCGCGAGGTTGCGCGCTATGGCATGGACAGCCGCATCCGCGGCGCCATCGAGGGCCCCGATGGCGCACTGTGGGTGATCGAAGACGGCCAGAATGGCCGCCTGCTGGAGCTTCGCCCGCGCTAAGCTGAAATTGATCGACTCAAAGGCGCGGCGGGCCTAAGCGCCGCGCCCTTATGGCGACCCTTGTGCCCCTGTCCGCAATCGACCCCGTGCTGGTCGAAGAGCTGCTCGATGCGGCCTTCGGCGAGGGTCGCCATGCGCGCACTGCCTATCGCATTCGCGAGGGCATGGGCTGGCTGGAAGCGCTCAGTTTCGCCGCGCTGGATGATGACGACTACCTCGTCGGCACGATCCAGTGCTGGCCGGTCGCGCTGACCGATCCGCAAGGGCGCCCGCATCCGATGATCATGGTCGGGCCCGTAGCAGTCATGCCCGGGCGGCAGGGCGAAGGTTATGGCAAGGCGCTGATGGCGGCGAGCCTCGCGGCGATCGACAGCGGCTTCGATGATGGGGCCGCCCCGCTGCCCCAGGTGATGATCGGCGATCCCGACTACTACGATCGCTGGGATTTCACTGCCGAACATACTGGCGGATGGCATTGCCCGGGGCCTTACGAGAAACATCGCCTACTGGCGCGGACCGGCAATCCGGCGATCCTGCCTCCCGAGGGTATGCTGGGGCCGTGGACGCCGGTCTTGGCGAATTAGGCCGCATCTGGCATCGGCAATCCAACGATGCCCTATACTCCTCCACCTGAACTCGCCGGTCTCTCGCTTGCGCAAATCGCCGAGCAGGTCGCCACGCGCAAATTGCCGCCGGTCGAACAGTGGTCGCCGCAGGAGTTGGGCGACAGCCACATGCGGATCGCCGCTGACGGGAGCTGGTTCCACGAAGGCTCACCCATCTCCCGTCCAGCAATGGTGCGCGCCTTTTCCGGGCTGTTGCTGCGAGACGACAACGAGAAGCACTGGCTGGTCACGCCGTTCCAGAAGCTCGCGATCGAGGTCGAGGACGCGGCCTTCGTCGCGACCGACGTCAGCGAGACCGAAGGCGCACTGGCCTTTCGCCTCAATACCGACGAACTGGTCCTTGCCGGTTTGCAAAATCCAATCCGCGCAGCGGGCGATGCGGAAGCACCCGCGCTCTATGTCGCGGTGCGGCGCGGCTGCGAGGCTCGGCTCAACCGCTCGACCTATGAACAACTGGCGCAGATAGCGCTCGATGCGGGCGATGACTGGACGGTGACCAGTGGGGGGGCGAAATTCTCGCTGCTGCCGGCATGAGCGCGTTGTTCGATCGCCTTTCCGACCTGTTCCACAAAGGACACGCACGCGATGTGGGCGAACTAATGTCCGACAGCCGTTTCGCCGATCTCGACGACACAGCCGAAGCGGCAGTGCTGATCGCGGTAACGGACAGTGTGCGTCCAAGTGTCCTGCTGACCCAGCGTCCACGTACCATGCGCGATCATCCGGGACAGGTCGCGTTTCCGGGGGGTAAGCTCGACCATGGCGAAACCCCGGTGGAAGCGGCATTGCGCGAGGCTTGGGAAGAGCTCGGCATTGCCGGTGAACACGTGCGGGTGATCGGCACCACCGATCGCTACCAGACCGGGACCGGATTCGACATTACTCCCGTACTAGCCACCGTACCTGCCGACCTGACCATTCGGCCCGACCCACACGAGGTCGAAAGCTGGTTCGAATGCCCGCTCGACAAGCTGATGGATGCGTCGCAATGGGGTCGCAACTCGGTGTTCTGGAAGGGCGCGATGCGCGAATATCTCGAGATGGACCATGACGGCTACCGCATCTGGGGCGTGACTGCGGCAATTTGCTGGAACCTCTCGCGCCGGCTGACCTGGCTGGAAGCGCACGATGGCTGACCACTTGCCCAAGGCGGAATGGACGCAGCGTGCGGACCTCGCGCGGCTGGTCGAGGCGCTCGGCGCGGATTCCGTGCGCTGGGTCGGTGGTTGCGTGCGCGATACGCTGCTGGGAATGGCGCCGCACGACATCGATTGCGCCACGCCGCATCGCCCCGGCACGGTAATCGACAGGTGTCGTGCTGCAGGCATCCGCACCGTTCCGACCGGCATCGATCACGGAACCGTTACCGCCATCCTCGACCAAGGGACGGTGGAGGTGACCACGCTGCGCCGGGACGTATCGACCGATGGCCGACGCGCAACCGTGGCCTTCGCCGACGATTGGCGGGAAGACGCCGCGCGACGCGATTTCACCATCAATGCGCTCTATGCCGACCCGGTGACACTGGAGATCTCCGACTATTTCGGCGGGTTCTCGGACCTGGCCGCGCGCCGGGTTCGCTTCATCGGCGCGGCGGAGGATCGTATCCGCGAGGATTACCTGCGGATCCTGCGCTATTTCCGCTTCCAGGCAAGGTTCGGCGATGCGCTGGACGATGAAGCCGTGCGCGCCTGCGAAGCGCTTGCCGGCACGCTCAAGGGGCTTAGCCGCGAGCGCGTGGCGATGGAGCTCCTGGCAATCCTTGCCCTGCCTGACCCACTCGCAACCGTCGAGCTGATGGCGAAACTGGGCGTGCTGGCAGTAATCCTGCCCGAAGCGCGTGCGTCCGAAGTTGCCAGCCTCAAGGCGCTAATTGCGCAGGAGGCCGCGCAGGGCCACGCGCCTGACGAAATTCGCCGGCTCGCCGCGCTGCTGCCAGCCGTACCAAGCGTGGCCGAAACCGTGGCTGCCCGCCTGCGCCTGTCACGAGCACAGCGCGCACGACTGGTTTGCGCAGCCGGGCGTACGCCAATCGATGCCGAAGCGCCAAGGGCGCTTGCCTATCGCGAAGGGCTCGACGGCGCGGTCGACAGGCTCCTGCTCATGGCCCGCGATACCGCTTCGCTCAACGGATGGCAGGTCCCAGAGCTACCGCTCAAAGGTGGTGAGATCGTGGCGCGGGGCGTGGAAAAGGGACCAGAGGTCGCCCGTATCCTGCGTGCCGTGGAACGGCGCTGGGTCGAAGAGCAGTTCCCGTCGCGCGAGCGGGTGGAGGCCCTGCTCGAGGAAGAACTGGCCGCGCACTGAGCCGCTTCAGGCGGGCTTAAGCTGGCTTTTGCTAGAAGATTCCCACGCGGTTGCCTTATCGGCTTTCGCATGGAATAGAGCTTCCGCACCCGCCTGGCGGGAGCCTTGCGGGTCGTGCGGATATCCATTCGCGCCGCTCTAAACATCCCTGACGGATTTACTGCGCGTTGGCGCGTAGCGGAGCCGTATGTGTCGAATTTGAATATCGGAGTTGCATCATGAAAATCGCAAAGCTGGCCGTCGCTGCCGCCATCCTCGCCGCCACCCCTGCCCTCGCCAACGAGCAGGTTGTTGCCGGTGCCACCGTCTATGGCCCGCAGGGCAACCAGGTCGGTACGATTGTTTCGGTCGAGAACGGCCAGGCGGTGCTCGACACCGGCAAGCACAAGGTGCCGCTGGGCGTCGAGATGTACGGCCAGGGCGAAACCGGCCCGACGATCACCGTGACCAAGGACCAGCTCAATGGCCTGGTCGACGCGCAGCTTGCCGAAGCCACCGCCAAGCGCGATGCCGCACTGACCGTTGGCGCGGAAGCCATGGCTGCCGACCATGCCGCGCTTGGCACCATCCTCGAAATCGACGGCGACAACGTCATCATCGCCCGCGGCGGTGACGAGACCAACAAGGTCACGCTGCTACGTGGTCACTTCGATGCCACCGATCACGGTCTGATGGCACGCCTGACCAACGCCCAGATCGACGCAGCCCTGGCCGCGCAGGCGCAGTAACAGCTGGAGCCCGCATAGCCGGGCTGTAGGGGGCCGGAAGCGCGCAGACGCTTCCGGCCTTTCTCATTGGCGAACGCCGGATCGCTCAGCCAAACCGATTGTCCCGCGGGAACCCGGTTGGCGGCATGCGCCCGGCACCGCCACGGGCGACCTTCCATTGCCACATGTCTGGCTCGGTGCGGGTGCGCCCCTCCTTGCCACCCATCGTCCAGCTGAGGCCATCCTCGAGCTTGAAGGTGATCGCATCGCTCAGACCGCCGTCGCGATAGCGCTGCAGCGTCACGCCCTGCCCGCGCGCCATCTGCGGTACTTCCTCGAGGTTGAACACCACCAGCTTGCGGTTGTCGCCAACCACGGCGACATGATCGTGCCCTGCTTCGATCGGGCGTACGACAGCCAGTTTCGCCTTATCCTTGAGGTTGACCACCTGCCGGCCCTTGCGCGTTTCGGCGAGCAGTTCGTCGGTGGTCGCAGCGAAACCCTTGCCCGTCGTGGCAGCCAGCAGCAGGCGTTGACCCGGCTTGTGCACGATCACCGCAATGATCTGTGCCTCCGCATCGATGTCGAGCGTATTGCGCACCGGCTCCCCGAAGCCGCGCGCACCGGGCAGCTTGTCGGCACCCAGTGTGAAGAAGCGTCCATCGTCCGCAGCCAGTAGCAGCTTGTCGGTGGTCTGGGCATGGAGCACGAAGGCCGGACCATCGCCTTCCTTGAATTTCCATTCCTGGTCCAATGGCAAGTGCCCGCTCGCCCCGCGGACCCACCCGCGCTGCGAAAGGATCACCGTCACCGGTGCCTTCTCGATCATCGCGTCCATGCTGAATTCGACCGCAGGGGCGGCTTCGGCGATGGTCGTACGGCGACGACCGAGTTCGGTATCCTCGCCATATTCCTTGCGCAGAGCGTTGAGATCGCGCTTCAGCCTTGTGCGCTGGCGCGCGGGGCTCTCGAGCAGCTTGTTGAGGTCGTCCTGCTCCTTCAGCAGTTCCTCACGCTCCTGCCGTAGCTGCATTTCCTCCAGCTTGCGCAAGCTGCGCAACCGCATGTTGAGGATCGCCTCGACCTGATTGTCGGTGAGCTTGAACTCCTTCATCATCACCGGCTTGGGCTCATCCTCGGTGCGGATGATCTCGATCACCCGATCGAGGTTGAGGAAGGCGATGATGTAGCCTTCGAGCAGTTCCAGCCGCCGCTCGATCTGGCCAAGCCGGTGGCGCGTGCGGCGCTGCAGGATGTCGATCTGGCTGGCGATCCAGTGGGTGAGCACTTCCTTGATGCTCATCACCATCGGCGTGCGACCGGCATCGAGCACGTTGAGATTGAGCCCGAAGCGCGTCTCCAGATCGGTCAGCTTGTAGAGGCTTTCCTTGAGCAGCTCAGGCTCGACGTTGCGGCTGCGCGGGACCAGGACGATCCGGATCTGCTCGTCGCTCTCGTCACGAACGTCCTCAAGGATCGGCAGCTTCTTGTCGGCGATCAGCTGGGCGATCTGCTCGATCAGCTTGCCCTTCTGCACCTGGTAAGGGATCTCGGAAATGACCAGTTGCCACTGCCCGCCACCCAGTCGCTCGATCCCCGCCTCGCGATCTTCTGGCTTGTCGGACTCCGCCGCATGGAAGCGTCCGCGCACGCGGAACGATCCGCGCCCGGTCTCATAGGCCGCGGCAATCGCTTCCGCGCTTTCGGCGAGGATACCGCCGGTGGCGAAATCCGGGCCCTTGAACAGTTCCATCAGCCGCGCATGTTCGACATGCGGGTTGTCGATCACCTCCAGCGTGGCGTCGACGATCTCGGCGACATTATGGCTTGGAATGTTGGTCGCCATGCCCACTGCGATGCCGCTGGAGCCGTTGGCGAGAAGGTTGGGAAACAGGCCGGGGAAGATTTCGGGCTCTTCCTCCTCGCCATTGTAGGTCGGGACGAAATCGACCGTCCCATGGCCGAGCCCTTCCATGAGCCGCAGCGCGGTCTTGGTCAGCCGCGCTTCGGTGTAGCGATAGGCTGCGGCATTATCCCCGTCGATATTGCCGAAATTGCCCTGCCCCTCGACCAGCGGATAGCGCAGCGCGAAATCCTGCGCCATGCGCACCATGGCGTCATAGACCGAAGAGTCGCCATGCGGGTGATACTTGCCGATCACATCGCCCACGACGCGCGCGGATTTCTTGAAGGCACTGTTGGGGTCCAGCTTGAGCTGCCGCATCGCCCACAGCAGGCGGCGGTGAACCGGCTTCAACCCGT
The DNA here is from genome assembly GCF_013260645.1 of Erythrobacter mangrovi. Classification (NCBI taxonomy): domain Bacteria; kingdom Pseudomonadati; phylum Pseudomonadota; class Alphaproteobacteria; order Sphingomonadales; family Erythrobacteraceae; genus Erythrobacter; species Erythrobacter mangrovi. The sequence goes on from NZ_CP053921.1 coordinate 173,349, forward strand.
CGCGCAAATCAGGCAACGAACGCGCGGTAATCGTGCTCAGCGCATAGACGAGATAGCGCTCGGACAGCGCGGAATCGAACGGAGCATCGACGATAGCGTCGAACGGATCGGGTTCGGTCGTTTCGGTTGCGTCGGCCATAGCCGCGGCGTTTAGCAATCGTGCCGCGCGAGGGGGAGAGCGCTGTCCACAGGATCGGGCAAACCGAGGGAATCCAGGGCAGCGATCAGCTCAGTTCAGCATATCTCTTCTCGTCGATCGCTATCAGCTCCCTGATCTTCGGGCGGGACAGGACGCGATCCCGGTAGAAGGTCAGCGCCGGGTAGCTCCCATGCGTGAGGCCCGCCTTGTCGGACAGGACGAAGAACCAGGCTAGATAGGCGTCGGCGGCGCTGAACCTGTCCCCAAGCAGGTAAGGTGTGCTCGCCAAATGTCGGTTTAACAACCCGAACCTTTGCGGCGCCAGTTCCCTGATCCTGTCCTTCACCTCATCGGTCGCCTCACCATAGAAGACGACCCGGAATATCTGCTTGTGCAGTTCGGTTGCGCAGAAACCCAGCCAGCGCACGAGCTGGAAATAGCGGGGATCGGATGGGTCTATGCGGAAGTCCGCGTTCTCCGATTGGGTCTGTATCCACAGGAGCGCCACCGACGTTTCCGTAAGGATCGTGCCATCGTCCAGCTTGAGCGTGGAAACCTGGCCAAGCGGATTGAAATCGTAGAGCGAACCGCCTCTCTCAAGCTCTTTAGTGCGCAGGTTGAGCCAGGCCGTGTCCAGCGCAACATCGCCTTCGGCTGCGGCAAACCTGGCGGCCAGAGAACAGGCCTTGGGGGCATGCATGAGTACTGCTGTCATTGTTGGACTCCGGGTGCTCCAGATTGCCTTGGATCACCCAAGATATTCGGACGTTGTGGTGACCTTTGCATAGGCAAAGGCTAGCGCGGACATGAAGGCCGCATGGACCTGTTCCGCGGGAACGGTGCCACCCTTGAATTCAAGATCGCGCGAGGCACAGGCATCCTCGACCACGGTCACGTTGTAGCCAAAATCCACCGCCGCACGGGCGGCTGCATCGATGCACATGTGGCTCATTGCGCCGACCAAAGTCACATCGGTCACACCATTTTCATCCAGGATCGACTTCAGTTTCGTTTGGTGGAACGAATTCGCCCGGTGCTTGATGATTTTGGCTTCGCCCGGTTCCGGCGCGACAGCCGGATTGATCTGCGCACCTTCCGTGTTCGCCACGAAGAACGGAGCGTCCTTGCTGGGAAACTCGTGCGCCACGTGAACGACCAGGTCGCCATTCTCACGCGCGGATGACAGCACCGAGGCGGCGTTCCTGGCGGCTGCATCGATGTTGTGCAATTCCCATTTGCCGCCGGCAAAATAGTCGTTCTGGAGGTCGATAACTACGAGAGCATTCTTGGACATATCACTCTTCACACTGTGTCTGATGGGGGGATTTCAGGCGACTGTTTGCAGGTCTGCAGCAGCGGTTTCTTGCATGTCGGCAAGCATCGAATGTGCCGATGCGATGGTCTCGTCGCTCGAGAACTCGGGCAGACCTTTGCCGAACGGAAGTTCTGGCGCGTATTCGTAGACGAGCTGGATCGTTCGGGCTTCTTCCTCGCCACGAATTTCGCCGATCACGGTCAGGGCAAAGTCGATTCCTGCGGTCACGCCGCCGCCGGTAATACGGTTGCGATCCTTCACCACCCGCTCGGCGACCGGGGTGGCTCCAAACGCCGAAAGTACATCGCGATAGGCCCAATGCGAGGCCGCGCGATATCCCTTCAGCACGCCGGCCGCGCCCAGCAAGAGCGAGCCGGTACATACGCTTGTCACATAGGCCGCGCCTTCGCTGACCGCTGCAATCCAGTTCAAGATTGTGGGGTCGGTCTTGAGCGCCGTCTGGCCCGCTCCGCCGGGTATACAAACCATATCGAGCGGCGGGCACGTCGAGAAATCATCGGTCGGAACAATTGCAAAGCCTGCGTCAGTGATAACTGGCTGCCTGTCCTTCCAAACCAGATGGATCGACACATCGCTCATGCGCGACAGGAACTGTGCTGCTCCCGTCAAGTCGAGCTGCGTGACATGGGGATAGACAAGAAATCCGATACGAAAGGCCACAAGATCCGTCCTAGGCTCGTTAACTCAGGGCTACATATCGCCTTCCGGATGTGGCAGTAATGACAAAGTACAGTCATTTTCTGCCAAGGACTCTCATGCGAACGATCGTGATACTAGCCTACGATGGCGCCCAGATCCTCGACGTTGCCGGGCCCACATCGGTCTTTGGTGAAGCAAATACCTTGGACGAGGCAGCGCAGTATGAAGTGGTGATCGCCTCGATCGAGGGCGCGCGGATACGACTGGGTGCAGCCCTGGTGGTGCAGCCGGTCCCGCTACAACAATTTCAGTCCCGTCGGATCGATACTTTGATCGTTCCAGGAGGGGAGACAGGCTCGCTTGCGGCGGCAGTTCGCAACCCGGCTCTGGCGGACGCAGTGAAAGCACTACCGCAACCACGACGCATCGCATCGGTCTGCACCGGGGCGTTCCTGCTCGCCAAGTGGGGCCTCCTGGAAGGCAAGAAGGTGACGACACATTGGGAAGCTGCGCTGGAGCTCAAGCGGAAGCACCCGGACCTCGAAGTCGATGCCGACGCGCTGTTTGTCGAGGACGGCAACGTGTGGACTTCCGCGGGTGTCTCAACCGGCATCGACATGTCGCTAGCCATGGTTGAGCAGGATTGCGGTCGATACCTCGCAGCGCGGATTGCGCGGCGGCTTGTCCTGCAAACCCGGCGCAGCGGCAATCAGTCCCAATTCTCCGAGATCCTGGCGGCGCAGGCGGGCGAGTTCAGCGAGCTCGTGGATTGGATGCAGCAGAACCTGGCAGAGGATTTGTCGGTCGCCCGCCTCGCCGAGAGATCAAACCTGTCCGAGCGAACATTCTACCGACGATTCGTCGCCGAAACCGGCGAGAGCCCAGCGGCCTTCGTACGCCGGGTGCGGGTTGCGGCCGCGCGAACCTATCTGGAGACGGGGGTCCCTCCAAAGCAGGTGGCGGTTCAAACCGGCTTCGGTTCCGAAGCCAATCTCCGCCGAGCCTATCGCGCCATCAACGGCCGCAGGCTGTCAACCTGACGCACGCATAATGGCCGGACGAGCGAAGGTTCACCGGTCGCAGAACCGATCTCCGTGCTAGTGGCTCGCCTTCGTCTCCGCGATCCAGCCGCTTACCCGCCGCTCGAGCAGTGACAGTGGGAGCGAACCACCGCCCAGTACCGCATCATGGAAGCCGCGGATGTCGAACTTGTCACCGAGTTCCGCCTCAGCCTCGGCGCGAAGTTCAAGGATCTTATTCATCCCGATCTTGTAGCTGGTCGCCTGTCCCGGCCAGACGATGTAGCGGCGCACTTCGCTGCGGATCGTCTCGGCATTCTGGGGAGAATTCTCGGTAAAATAGGCAATCGCCTGCTCTTCGGTCCAGCCCTTGGAATGCAGGCCGGTATCGACCACCAGCCGGATCGCGCGCCACAGCTCCGAACTCAGTCGACCGAAATCCGAATAGGGGTCGGTGTAGGTGCCCGGTATCTCTTTCGCCAGGCGCTCCGAATAGAGTCCCCAGCCTTCGGCGAAGGCGCCGTAACCGACCTGCGTCTGGAAGGTCGGGACGCCGGTCAGTTCCTGTGCGATCGAGATCTGCATGTGATGGCCCGGCAGGCCTTCGTGGTAGGCAATCACCTCGAGCATGTTCTTGGGCATCGCGCTCATATCGGCCAGGTGCGCGTAGTAGATACCCGGACGCGAACCATCGGGCGTACCCGAACGGTAATGTTGCGCCGCACCCGGCTGTTCGCGGAATGCCTCGACGCGCCGGACCTCAAGCGGGGCCTTGGGCAGCAGGCCGAAATAGTCGGGCAGCTTGGATTCGATATTGTCGAGCGCCGCGCTGGCGGCGTCGATGTACATTTGCGCGCCATCGTCGCCCTGCGGGAAATAGTTCGCCGGGTCGTCCTTGACGTGCGCAAAGAAGGCTTTGAGGCCCCCCTCAAAACCGACCTTGTTCTTGATCGCCTCCATCTCGGCGTGGATGCGCTTCACATCATTGAGGCCGATTTGGTGCACCTGCTCGGGTGTGAGATCGGTCGTCGTCGAGGCGGCCAGACGATAGGCGTAGTATTCCTTGCCATTGGGCAGGCTGCCAACCCCGGTCGCCAGTTCCGGCGCATTGGGGAGATCGGCAGTCATGTAGGCCGCGAGACGGTCGTAGCCAGATCGATAGCCGGTCTTGAGCGCAGTCTCGAGCTCGCCCTGCATTGCTTCGCCTTGGGCTGCCGTGATCGTGCCGGCTTCGACAAGCTGGGCGATCTTTGACTTGCCGTCCTGCCACACCGCGTTGTCCGGGCCATCGTCGAACGGCGCGCCGGACGTCAACTTCTTCGCTTCCGCGATCACGAAGTCATAGGCGAAATAGGGCGGGCGCACGCCGGCTGCTGCGCGCGGCTCAGCGATATCGACCAGCTGACCGATGGCTCGGCCGATCTGGCCGACACGCGAGATATAATCGCGCATATCCTGCGCGGTATCGACCCCGTGCTGCGAAATGAGGATCGAGGGCAGGGCCGTGTGCAGCCCCTGCATTTGCGTGAAGACGTAGTTATTGTCGCGCCACTTGGCGCCTTCGGCGGCCCTTTCATATTCGTATTTCCAGATGTCGTAAGACAGCTGGTCGGCCGCACTCAGGCTGGCATAGTCGAAGGTCCGTTCCATCTCTTCGACGCTGGCCTTCTGCCAGGCGAGGTCGCGATCTGCGGCCTCAAGCGAGAAGTCGTCGATTTCGCCATAGTGATCCTTGCGGCCAAGACCGGTCAGCGACAGCGGGCTGGTCTGCAACTGCTCTTCGTATTTCGCCTCGAACCAGGCGCGCAGCTCGGCGTTGTTTTCGCTGGCTGCATGATGTTCGGCGTGATGAGCGGCGTGATCCTGCGCGGCGACAGGCGCGGCGACTGCAATCGGCGCGGTGGCGAGCAACAGAGCGTAAGCAAGACGCATGACTTCCCTCCAAGGTCTGCGAACCGGAAGGGCCTCGCTAGCCCAGCAACCCCGTGGGGCAAAGGCCAATCGACCGAAGGCCGACTGGACCGGACCGAGGGTCAGCGACGCATGTCGTAGCTTTCCGGCGGGATAGTCACCGCCAACCCATCGAGCGTCTCGTCGAGTACGATCTGACAGGACAGGCGGCTGGTGCGCGTTACCCCGGCAGCCAGGTCGAGCATGTCTTCCTCTTCTTCGCTCGCCTCGGGCAATCGCGCAAACCAATCCGCCGCAACCACCACGTGGCAGGTCGAACAGGCCATTTGCCCTTCACAGGTCCCTTCCAGCGGCATGCCGACCGCCTGTGCCACGCGCAGAAGGTTGTCGCCAGGTTCGGCTTCCGCCGTAACTTCCTCGCCTCTAGCCGTGGTGAAATGGACCTTCACAAACCTTGTGCCTCCGCCGCCGCGTTTATGAGGCGCGCTGCCTCTTCGATATGCTCAAGCGTGGTATAGCGCCCGAAGCCGAGACGTATCGAGTTTTTGGCTTGGGCATCGGATAGTCCGATTGCCTTGAGCACGTGGCTGGTGCGTCCCGAGCCGCTGGCACAGGCCGATCCGGCGGAGAACATGACGTCGCGGCAATCGCTCATCAGCCGGGCAACATCGAGGCCGTCGCGCCGAATGTTGAGGTTGCCGTGCCAGCGGGCATCGGCACTGCCGTTGAGAGTCCAGTCGGCGAAAAGCTCCCGTGCACGCAACCACAGCGCGTCGACATGTGCTGCATCGTCGGCCATGCGCTCGGCGGCGAGCGCGGCGGCTGCGCCCATCCCGGCGACAAGTGCGGGGGACAGCGTCCCCGAACGCAGGCCGAACTCCTGCCCGCCACCGGTCTGGACTTCGGTCAGGTCGATCCCATCACGGACCCACAGCGCACCGATACCCTTGGGCCCATGGAACTTGTGCGCGCTGATCGCGATCATGTCGGCGCTCGCAACGGGCAGCTTGCCATACGCCTGCACCGCATCGCAGAGGAACAGCGCGCCTGCAGCGTGAGCCTTTCGTTGCCAGTCGGACACCGGCTGGATCGTGCCAATCTCGTTATTGACCTGCATCACACAGACCAGACGCGTGTCCGACGGCAGCTCCTTCGTTGACCGACAAGTTCCATCGCCATTGACGGGCAGGATATGCCTGCTTCCCAGCGCCTCGGCCGTATCGAGTACCGCCGCGTGTTCGATTGCAGAAACCGCCACTGAGCCGACCGAGCCTGATCCTCTGATCGCGAGGTTGATCGCCTCGGTCGCGCCCGATGTGAAGATAATCCGCCCGCCTGAGGGGAATAGTGCCGCGACCTTCTCTCGCGCGTTTTCAATTGCGGCCTTGGCCATGCGGCCCATGCGGTGCGGGCTGTGGGGATTGCCGAACCCGTCGCTATCCGGCCCACCGAGCCAACGCAACATCGCCTCGCGCGCCTCGGGCGCAAGCGGGGTGGTGGCCTGGTAGTCGAGATAAATCATCCCTTGCCCGCCAGTTCGAGCCAGACCTCGCAGAACCGCTCGACTTCGGCGCGAGTGGTGTTCCAGCCCACGCTGACGCGGATCGTGTGCGCGGCGATATCGGGTTCGAGTTGCATCGCTTCGAGCACGCGGCTGGTCTTCATCGTCCCGCTCGAACAGGCCGAGCCCTGGCTCACAGCGATCCCGGCCATATCGAAGCGCATGACCTGGGCCGTGGCGCTCGTGCTAGGCATGGCGATGGCGCGGATATAGGGCGTGGGATCGCACAGGCGATCGGACAGCCAGGTACCGCCCAGGTTCCTGCATTGCTCGGCCAAGGTGTCGAGCGGCTCCAGCACTTCGAGTGCAACGTAGGGCGAGGCACAGGCCTCCAGCGCCGCCGCCATGCCAAGCACACCAGGCAGGTTCTCGGTCCCGCGTCGATAGCCGCGTTCCTGCCCGCCGGTCGGCTTGAGCATGGCATAGTCCTTGACCAGCAGCGCGCCGATACCGATGGGCCCGCCGAACTTGTGCGCGGAGACCACGCCCAGGTCGCACGGAGGAAGGGCGATCTTGCCCGCGCTTTGAGCGCAATCGGCCAGCAGCAGGCCACCGGCCTGTCCCACGATTCCGGCGATAGCAGCAAGATCCTGTTGATTGCCGGTCTCGGAATTCACGTGCTGCACGGTGACGAGCGGTTTCTCGCGCTGCACCGCTTCCATGAGGGTTTCGAGGTCGAGCGCTCCATCGGCCCGCACCGGTAGGTGTTCGGCATCGGAGGCAGCCCGCATCACGGAATCGTGCTCGACCGAACTCACCAATCGCGCACCGGCTTGGCCATGCTGTAGCGCCATCGCCAGTGACTCGCTCGCGCCCGAGGTGAAGATGACTTCACCCTGCCACCCGAGCGCCTCCTTCACCCGTTCACGTGCGGCCTCCAGAGCTTCCCGCGCCTTGCGCCCTTCGGCGTGCGGACTGCTCGGATTGGCCCACATTCCGAAGCCCTCCTCCATCGCCGCTCGCGCCTCTGGGCGCAGCGGTGAAGTGGCGGCATGGTCGAGGTAGATGCGTTCCGGGATGATACGGGCTCGAAATGATTGCGATTTTGGTTGCGGTCCCTATATAGCCCGCGACTTCCCGCGCGCCACCCGAGGGCGCGCGAAACCGCACATTTCGACAGGTAATCCGCCCATGCCGACCGTCATCTTCCCCGGCCCCGAAGGCCGCCTCGAAGGCCGTTTCTCCCCCGCCCCGCGCCCGCGTGCGCCGGTAGCGATGATCCTCCACCCGCATCCGCAGGGCGGCGGCACGATGAACGAGCAGATTACGCAGCGGCTCTACAAGACCTTCGTCAATCGCGGCTTCGCCACGCTGCGCTTCAATTTCCGCGGCGTCGGCCGCAGCCAGGGCAGTTTCGACAACGGCGTTGGCGAGCTGAGCGATGCTGCCGCGGCTCTCGACTGGGTCCAGCAGATCCATCCCGAAGCGCAGGTTACCTGGATCGCCGGCGTCAGCTTCGGCGCACTGATCGGCATGCAGTTGCTGATGCGCCGCCCGGAAATCCGCGGCTGGATCTCCATCGGTGCCCCCGCCAGCATGTACGACTTCTCTTTCCTCGCCCCCTGCCCCGCCAGCGGCATCTTCATCCACGGCGCGCAGGACACGGTGGTGCAGCCGAATTCGGTCACCAAGCTGGTCGACAAGCTGCGCACGCAAAAGCACATCACCGTGCACCATGAGGAAATCCCGCGCGCCAACCACTTCTTCGAGAACGAGCAGGTGGATCTCATGGCGGCAGTCGACAACTACCTCGACTTCCGCCTCGACCCGGCCTGCCCGATAAAGTGATCCGCCCAGCGCTCGGGTCCACAAGGGCTGAGCGCTAGATCGAGCAAGCGTACTTTGCACCCGCCTGAAGGTGCTTGTTCGTTGCGCTATGAGCGCCAACGGGCGCGGGGGTGTGTTCTTCGGTCCTGCACATCGCTGCTGTTCTTCACCTCTCATGCTCAGTGGCAAATGAGAACTCGAAAATACTTGCTCAACCAATGTTATGTTGTAACATTGCGCAAACGAGGAGGTGATCAGCAACCTCCCGCTTTGGAAGAGGAGCAAGCCCATGTCCTATGTCGACCAGTCCCGCAGGCCCTCGCCCGCCAGCATGGCGGCAGTGGTAGCGATCCATGCAGCGACGGGCGCAGCGCTGGTGTTCGGGCTGACCATTACCGGTTCGCTGCCCAACATCACTACTGTCGTTCAGGGTATCAATATCCCGATCGAGCCGCCCCCTCCTCCCACAGATCCGATCGAGAAGGTGACGCCAAAGCAGCCGGTGCAACCGCAGGCCATCACACCGCAGCCACCCATCAGCATCAAGGTCGATCCGCCCGAAATCCAGACCACACTGTTCCCCATCCCCGTCGCGACACCGAGTCCTGGACAAGGAACGGGCATTGTCCTGCCAAAACCAAGGCCCCAGCCCGGCTTCGATCCGGTGGCGGCGCGACCCAGGAACGATCCCTCGCGCTGGCTGACCGATAGAGACTACCGGCCCAGCTGGGCACGGCGCGAGCTGGCCGGGCTGGCTGCATTCCGGCTGCAAGTCGCAGCCAACGGCAAGGTCACGGACTGTTCGATCACTCGCTCGACCGGCCATGCCGAACTCGACGAGGCGACCTGCACCCTCGTTGCCAAGCGTGCCAAGTTCGAGCCCGCGCACGGAACCAGCGGCCAGCCGGTGGCCGGCAGCTATTCCGGATCGGTCATGTGGGAATTGCCGGACTAGGCAGGATCTAGCGAGCGCCCTGCTCGAGCTTGTCGAGCGGGGCCTCCCCGCCCGCGTCCGGCAGCGTCCAGATCATCACGTTGACCAGCGCAACCACGGCCAGCACGACCATCAGCAGTGCATTCTTCACATTGCCTGTCCGCCGCCACAGCATGAAGGCGCCGATGACCAGCACAATGGCAGCCAAAACCAGGAGCGAGAGAACCGCGTCAAGCATCTCTTCGCCATAGCCGAGCGACCCAGCCTCGCAAGCCCCTCTCTCTCGATTGACAGCCTCAAAACAGCAGCGCAAACCGCGCGCCATGATCCAGCACAGCTTTGAAATCACTCGCCGCCAACTCCTTGAGGGCTTTGGCGCGACGACCGCACTTACGCTCGGCGGGTGTGCGTCCGGCCCCCGGCCCGAGGGCGTCGTCCGGGCCTCGCAGATCGGCGCCGAGCGACTGCTCGAAGTCGTCGGCTACAACCTCCTCGCGCACGAACCCGACCGCGCCACCAGCCTGGGGGTCGACACTGGCCGCTTTGCGGGCCTGCGCTACGTTCTGGAGGACCAGACCCAGGCGGGACAGGACGCCTACGCCGCGACGTTGCGGCAGGATCTCGAACGCGTGCGGGCCTATCCGCGCGAAGGGCTCGATGCCGATACGATCACCAACCTCGAGGTGGTTGAGAGCGGCTACGCCACGGCACTCGATGGATTTGCCCAACCTTACGGCGACGTCGCCGTGGGAAGCTGGCGCAATACCCCCTATTGCGTGATCCAGAACGTTGGGGGCTATCTCGATCTGCCGCGCTTCATGGATTCGACCCATCCAGTCGAAAATGGCGATGACGCCGATGCCTTCATCGCCCGGATGGAAGCCATGCCCGCCGCCTTCGCCGGCGAACGCGAGCGATGCGAAGCGGCTCGCGGGATGGACATGGTCCCGCCGGCCTTCCTGCTGGACAAGGCGATCGATCAGCTCAAAGGCACCCTGGCCCGGGCGATGAAGGGTGAACTCTTCGCCGATCCCCTGCGTGCGAGGTTGATCGCCAAGGACATGCCCGAAAGCCACGCCAACCGCGCCAGGACGCTCGAGACTGGCCCAATCGCCCAGGCCCTGGAAGCGCAACTGGCGGAACTCCAGATGCAGCGCGCGATCGCCGACAACGATCCCGGCATGTGGAGCCAACCCAAGGGCGAAGAATACTATGCCTGGGCTCTGCGCGCCGCCACGACCACCACTCTGAGTCCCGATGAAATCCACGAGATCGGCCTGCGCGAGCTGGACGAGCTTCACGGACGCATGGACCCGATCCTGCGCGAGATTGGCTATACCTCCGGTTCGGTTGGCGAGCGGATGCAGAAGCTAGCCGAAGACCCGCGCTACAAGTTCCCCGAGGGCGATCCGGGCCGCGCAGAGATCATGGCCTACCTCCAGGACAAGGTGGACTGGATCAAGGCACAGATGCCGCGCGCCTTCCGCACGCTGGTCGATCCCAACATGGAGATCCGCCGCCTGCCACCCGAGGAGGAACCCGGCGCACCCGGTGCCTATGGCGGGGCGGGCAGCAAGGACGGCAAGATCCCCGGCCGCATGTGGATCAACTTGCGGACCACCGACCTGCACCGCAAGTACGACCTGCCCGATCTGGCCTTCCACGAAACCATCCCGGGTCATGTGTGGGAGGGCGAATTCTCGAACCGGCTGCCGCTGATCCGCTCTATCCTCGCCTTCAACGCCTTCAGCGAGGGCTGGGCGCTCTATGCGGAACAACTTGCCGACGAACTTGGCGCCTATGACGAGTTCAAGGTTGGCCGCCTCGGCTACCTGCAAAGCCTCGCCTTCCGCGCCTGCCGACTGGTGGTCGACACCGGGCTCCACCACAAACGCTGGAGCCGCGAACAGGGCCGCGCTTTCTTCGTCGAACGCAACGGTTCAAAGCCTGAGGAAGTGGCAAGTGAAGTCGATCGTTACTGCAGCTGGCCCGGCCAGGCCTGTGGCTACAAGATCGGACATTCGGAAATCGTCCGCCAACGCACACGAGCGCAGGCTGCGCTTGGCAACGCCTACGACCTGCGCGATTTCGATGACGCGGTTATCCTCGGTGGCAACGCCCCGCTCGATGTCATGGCGAAGAACGTCGAACGCTATATCGCGCGAACGAAGGCCTAGAAAAACTCAAGCAGTACTGGCCATCGTGTAATTTGCCTGCAATATCTCCCATATTAGCGATGTTTGGGGGTTGTATTCATGCGCTTTACACTACCGTTCCTGGCAGCTTTATTCTTGGCGACACCCGCCCAGGCCGATTGGTATGAGGCACAGTCCGATCATTTCGTTGTATACGCGGACGACCGCTGGCAGGATGTCCAGAAATTTTCTGAAGCGCTAGAGCGGTATCACTCGGCCCTGACCTTCCTGCTGTCCCGCGAGGCAGAAGTTCCCAGCCCGTCCAATCGCGTCACAATTTTTGTGGTCGGGAACGGGAGCAAAGTACGAAAACTGGTGGGGGACGATGCCAAGAACGTCGCGGGCTTCTACATCCCGAGAGCGGGTGGGTCGTTGGCCTTCGTACCGAACATCAGCCTCACGAGTGGAGAAACAAACTTCTCCATGATCGTGCTGCTGCACGAATACGCCCACCATTTCCTGCTTTCGAGCACTCGCTATGAAATGCCGCGCTGGCTCAACGAAGGAGCTGCGGAGTTCTTCGCCTCGGCGAAGTTCGGGAAGGACCGGAGCCTTTCGATTGGTCGCCCCGCATACCATCGCGCCGGCGAACTGGCATACGCCAAGGACGTCACTGTTGCAGAGCTGCTCGATCCCGATCTCTATGCAAAGCGACACGGGCAAGCATTTGATGCCTTTTACGGCAGAGCCTGGGCGCTGTTTCACTACCTGTACTTTTCGGACACCAGAAGAGGGCAGCTGGAGTCATATCAGCTTGCCATAGGCTCCGGTGCGAGCGCTCAGTCCGCGGCAGCAAAGGTATTTGGCGACCTTGGTGTTCTGCAGAAGGACCTCGATCGCTACCTGGATCGGCGAAGCCTGTCGGTTTGGAACTTGGGTCCAAGCAGGCTTCCCATCGGCGACATCGCCATTCGTCCCTTACGAGAGGGAGAAGCAGCCGTAATGCCACTGCGGATCCGGTCGCAGCGCGGGGTGACGCGCGAACAGGCACTTGAACTGCTACCTGAAGTCCAGGCGGTAGCCGAAAGATACCCGGATGACGCGGCAGTGCTCTCCGCGCTTGCGGAAGCCGAGCATGATGCAGGGCACCACGCCCAGGCCGTTTCAGCGGCAGACCGGGCGATCGCCATCGATCCTGCCGTCAAGAACGCCTACCGGCAGAAGGCCCTGGCCCTCTTTGCCTTGGCCGAAGACGCACAGGACAAAGACACCGCTTACAAGGCAGCGATGCAACCGTTCTCTGCTCTCAACAAGTTAGAACCTGACCATCCTCTGCCCTTGATGTACTACTATTTCAGCTTTCTGGAGCGTGGGGTCGAGCCCAACGAGACTGCGCGGCATGCTCTAGAGCGGGCATCCGAACTTGCCCCATTCGACCAAGGGCTGGCGATGAACCTTGCGTTGCTGCAGGCGAGCGAAGGCAAGATTGAACTAGCAAGGTTTACCATGGCTCCGGTTGCTGCCAGCCCCCACGGCGGTAGTTTCGCCAGCCGGGCGAAGCGTTACCGCCAGGCAATGGAAAGCGTGGCCGAAGGCACACCGTGGCGCCCAAGCCGCGATATCGAGGTCGAGGATATCGTCATTGGCAGTGGGCCCCTCAGCCAAGATTGAGCCAACGCGCTATTTCTTGCCGAATAGCCCGCTGGCCATGTCGGCTATGTCGTTGAGTGGGTTGCCATCGCCGTCGCGATCGAGCGATTTCAGGATACCGGCAGCTTGCGGATGGTCCTTCAGCGTGTTGGCGAATTCCATCAGTGATCCTTCGCCGCCTATCTGTTCGACGATCTGATTGAGTGTCCCCGTGTCGAGCCCGGTCTTGGCCGCGGCCAGTTCGACCGTGTCACCGTGCATCTGATGCGATTGGCTGAGCGCGGCGATCGCCTTTTCCGCGATTCCCGGATTGATCCCCACCTTGGCCGCGAGGTTGGCGACGTCGTCGGGTGAGCCGGCAATCTTCTTGAGTACGCTATCGAAGAGACTCATTTGCAATCTCCTTGCGGTCGGGGGAGCCACAGCCCTTTAAGACCATCAAGATGACGAAAAGATGGCCCCCGGTCCGGTTTCCCGGCCGGGGGCTCTCCTCTCCAACTCGTGTGCTCCGGTTCAAGGAGCGAAAGGGTTCAAGCGGCGATAGGTGCCGCGTCGCGGACGCCCTGGTCCACATGGGCCGCGAAAGGTTCAAAATTGTCGGCAAAGAGCTGCACCAGCTTCTGCGCGGTGCGGTCGTACTCGTCCTTGTCGGCCCAAGTCGTGCGCGGGTCGAGGATCGTGCTGTCGACCCCCGGGACGCTGATCGGGACTTCGAAGCCGAAATTGGCATCCTTGCGGAATTCGGCGCTGTTGAGCGAACCATCGAGGGCAGCGTTGAGCAGCGCGCGGGTGGCCTTGATCGGCATGCGGCTGCCGGTGCCGTACTTGCCACCGGTCCAGCCGGTGTTGACCAGCCAGCACTGCACTTCGCCCTTGGCAATACGCTCCTTGAGGAGGTTGCCGTAGACGCTGGGGTGGCGTGGCATGAAAGGAGCACCAAAGCAGGTGCTGAAGGTGGCTTCGGGCTCGGTCACCCCGATTTCGGTTCCCGCGACCTTGGCGGTGTAGCCCGACAGGAAGTAATACATCGCCTGGTCGGGTGTCAGTCGCGCGATCGGCGGCAGCACGCCGAAGGCATCGGCCGTGAGCATGATCACGTTCGACGGCGGCGGGCCCATATTCTCGGCCGAAGTGTTCGGGATCGAACTGAGCGGATAGGCGCCGCGGGTGTTCTCAGCCAGACTGTTGTCGTCAAGGTCGATCTCGCCCGCGTCGTTCATCACGACGTTTTCGAGCACCGTGTCTTCCATCTTGGTGGTGGCGTAAATCTCAGGCTCTGCCTCGGGCGAGAGGCGGATCATCTTGGCATAGCAACCGCCTTCGAAATTGAAGACGGCGGTATCCGACCAGCCATGCTCGTCGTCACCGATCAGCGTGCGGCTGGCATCGGCGGACAGCGTGGTCTTGCCAGTGCCCGACAGGCCAAAGAACACGGCGGTCTTGCCGTCAGGACCGACATTCGCCGAGCAGTGCATCGGCATGACGCCCTTGGTCGGGAGCAGGTAGTTGAGGATGCCGAAGACGCTCTTCTTCATCTCGCCTGCGTATTTGGTGCCGCCGATCAGCACGAGCTTCTCGGACAGGTTGACCGCGATCACCGTTTCGCTGCGGGTGCCGTGGCGCGCCGGATCGGCCCGGAAGCTTGGCAGGTCAATGATCGTGTATTCCGGCACGAAGCCTTCGAGTTCAGCCTCGGTGGGGCGAACCAGCAAGGTGCGGATGAACTGGTTGTGCCACGCCAATTCGTTGATGACGCGGACGTTGACGCGGTATTCAGGCTGGGAACCACCGAACAGGTCTGCGACGTAGAGATCGCCCTTGTCCTTGAGCGCGGCCACGAAGTCGGCCTTGAGCGCAGCGAAGTGCTCCGGCGTCATCGAGGCGTTGTTGTCCCACCAAACCGTGTTCTCGGTCTCGGCGTCGCGAACGATGAACTTGTCCTTCGCGCTACGCCCGGTGTGCTTACCTGTTTCCACAACCAGCGGGCCGTCCTTGGCTCTCCGTCCTTCGCCACGTGCGAGAGCCGCTGCGGTCAGTTCGGCCGAATCGAGGTTCGGGTGAATGGTTGCAGCGGTTTCGATGCCCTGGCTGGACAGCGGAAAGGAAAGCGGAAAAGTCACCAAAATCTCCAGTGCGCCAATGCGTTACTGTAATGGAGTCGGCCTCGCATACGAATGCGCGCGACGATGATCTGCGCATAGTCCCGCGTCGCTCAGAGGTCAAATGGCGAAGGCATCACTTGTCCTATCGGGACATACAGCCCGCGTTGTTTTGCCGCGCCAAACGCACTAGTCACCCTATCATGACCACCGACGCGATACTCGGCGCCAACCCACAAGATCCCGACCAGCGGATAATCGCTCTGGTCGACGACGATCGCAACATCCTCACAACCGTCTCGATCGCCCTGCAGGCAGAGGGCTTCGCCACGCGGCTCTATTCCGACGGCGAGACTGCGCTTGCAGCCTTGCTGGCCAATCCGCCGGACCTCGCCATCTTCGATATCAAAATGCCCAAGATGGACGGGATGGAGCTGCTTCGCCGCCTGCGCCAGCAATCGCCGCTGCCAGTGATCTTCCTGACCAGCAAGGACGATGAGGCGGACGAGCAGGCTGGGCTTGAGATGGGCGCGGACGACTATATAGCCAAGCCATTCAGCCTGCGGCTGCTGTTGGCACGCATTCGCGCAATCCTGCGCCGCAGCAACGCGGCGCGGCCACTGCTGATGACCGACGCCTTCGACGGTCCCGCAGGCGAAGCGATCGAACGCGGTCGCCTGTTGATGGACCCGGCACGCCACCACGTGACCTGGGACGGCAAGCCAGTCTCACTAACGGTGACCGAGTTTCTCCTGCTCGAAGCGCTCGCCGCCAGGCCTGGTGTGATCAAGAGTCGCAACCAGCTGATGGACGCGGCCTATCCCGACGATGTCTTCGTCGATGATCGCACCGTCGATTCCCACATCAAGCGCATGCGCCGCAAGTTCCGCAGCGTCGATCAGCAGTTTTCCGCGATCGAGACGCTGTACGGTGCCGGCTACAGCTTCAGCGACGGCTGACGGGCGCCGCTATGACAGAGATCGGCAGCGTCCTTAAGGGCGACCCACGGTTGGACAAGCTGCGCTGGTCGCGAAGGCTGTCGCTCACCAGCCGCATTCTCTTCGTCAACGTCCTCCCGCTGGTGCTGCTGGGCGGCGGCGTCATCTATGTCGACGCCTATCGCAAGCAGCTGCTCGACGAACGCTTCAAGCTGGCGCTGGTCGAAGCGCAGATCACCGCCGAGGCGCTGGCCGGCGCGACCCCACGCCGCCAGGATGCGCTGCTGATCCAGATCGGCAAGGAACAACGGCTGCGGTTGCGCGTCTACGGCCCCGACGGCAAGCTCGAGTCCGACAGTTTCGCCCTGGCTCCGCCCAGCTTCACCCTGCCCGACCCGGCGGAAGTCGACCAGAACGCCTTCGCCTTGCGGGTCGATCGCTGGTTCGATCGCGTCGTCGGCGCACCCGCACTGCCGGATTACAGGGAGCCGGAGACCGACGACGTCGAGGACTGGCCCGAGCTCAAGCGCGCCCGCGAGGAGAGCCTGACACAGATCGTCCTGCGCGATGCAGCCGACGGCACCCATGTGATCAACGCCGCCGCCCCGGTCGGTCTTGACGGGGACACCTTGCTGCTGACCCGCAATCCGGTCGACATTACCGAGAGTGTGCGCGAAGCGCGGTCGACAGTGCTGGTGGCGGTGCTGCTGGCGCTGCTGGTATCGACTATGCTGTCGCTGTTCCTCGCCCGCACCATCGTGCGCCCTTTACGCGAGCTGGTCCAGGCCGCGGTTCGAGTGCGGCAAGGTCGCGATCGGCTGGTCGAAGTCCCGCGCCTGCCCGAGCGACGCGACGAGATCGGCATGCTGGCACGCGCGGTTTCGGACATGTCGCTGGCACTGCGCCAGCGGATCGACGCGGTGGAGAGTTTCGCGGCTGACGTTGCCCATGAAATCAAGAATCCGCTCGCTTCATTGCGCAGCGCGACCGAGTCACTCGCAAGGGTCGAGGACCCGGCACTGCGGGCGCAGTTGCTCGATATCGCGACGCATGACGTACAGCGGATCGACCGCCTCGTGACCGAAATCTCCGACGCAAGCAGGATCGACGCAGAGCTTTCGCGCGCTGAATTCGAGCCGGTCGATATCGCACAATTGCTCGCGAACATCGTCGCCAGCCGCGAGGCGCGCGAAGAGAATGACGGTCGCACGATCGACCTGACAATCAGCGGCGCGCCGGTCGTCGTGATGGGCGTACCGGTTCGTATCGAACGGGTGATCGAGAACCTGTTGGACAATGCCGTTTCCTTCTCTCCGTCAAGCGGGAGCATTGCGGTGAACCTCGAGCGACAGGATAGCTGGGTATCGCTGACGATTTGCGACGAAGGCCCGGGCATCCCCGAGGAGAAGCGCGAAGCGGTGTTCCAGCGGTTCCATTCCGACCGGCCGGAGGGCGAAGACTTCGGCAAGCATTCCGGACTCGGCCTCGCGATCGCGCGGACGATCGCCGAAGCACACGACGGAACACTGGTCGCGACGGCGCGAGAGGATGGCAAGCGCGGCGCCTGCCTCATTTTTGGCCTGCCGGCGAAACGATGAACTCGCAGGTCCTCCCCAATGTCAGCGGCGTCGCCATCGACGGGCGGGCACTGCTGATCGAGGGCGCTCCGGGCAGCGGCAAGTCTTCGCTCGCCCTTGCCTTGATCGATCGCGGCGCGAGCCTCATCGGTGACGATGCGGTGACGATTTCGGAACGATCGGGCCAGATCATCGCAGAGCCGCCTCCCAACACGGCAGGCATGATCGAAATCCGCAATGTGGGCATCGTCGAACTACCCACGGTCGAGGCACAGGTCGCGCTGGTGCTATCGCTCGACCCGGCAGCCGCGCGTTTCCCGCTCGAACTCGGCCAGCGCGTGCTGCTCGGTACCACGATCCCATTACTGACGTTCGCTCCCGGCGATGCGGTCCAGGCCCTGCGTGCCGAATATGCGCTGGCACAACACGGACTGCCCTTCCCCAATCGGACCAGCAGCGCGACAAGGGAGCACGATGGCTGACAATTCGTCCCTTCCCGCGCCGCAGCGCATTTTGCTCGTCACCGGCCTCTCGGGTGCGGGCAAGTCGACTGCACTGCAGGTGCTCGAGGATATCGGCTGGGAGGCGATCGACAATTTCCCCATTCGCCTGCTCGGCGGCCTCATGGCGGGCGACATGCCGAGCGGCCCGCTGGCCATCGGCTTCGATTCGCGAACACGCGGCTTCGTCCCGCGCGAGATCATCGAACTGTGCAAGCAGCTCTCCGCCCGCCCCGATCTCGAACTGACGACCATGTTCATCGACTGTGCCAGCAGCGAGATCGAGCGGCGCTACAACGAAACGCGTCGCCCGCATCCGATGGCACGCGGTCGCCCGGTCCTCGACGGGATAAAGGCCGAACGCGAGCTGCTCGAACCGCTGCGGCGCTGGGCGGAAATTGTCGTCGACACTTCCGATTTCGCCACCAACCAATTACAGCAGGTGGTGCGGGAAACCTTTGCCGACAGCACTGAGCGCGAGATGACGGTGACGGTGTCCAGCTTCGGTTTCGCCCGCGGAACGCCGCCGCTGGCCGACCTGATGTTCGATATGCGCTTCCTCGACAACCCGCATTGGGTCGAGGAGCTGCGCGAGAAGACCGGACTCGATCGCGCTGTCGGCGAACACATCGCCGCTGATCCCGCCTTTGCCCCCGCATTCGCGCGGATCGCCGATCTTCTGCGCGAGCTGCTGCCGCATTATGCGGCCCAGGGACGCAGCTATTTGAACATCGCCTTCGGCTGTACCGGGGGGAGACACCGTTCAGTCTACAGTGCGGAACGCGCGGCCGAGGTCTTGCGCGAAGCGGGCTTTTCGCCCACGGTAATCCATCGCAATCTGGGAAGTCGTCCCGCGGTTCCGCTCGAACGACGTTGATTCCCACGCTGGTTGGTGGTTGAGAGCCCGGCACGAGTCCTTTCAAGGTCGCAATTCGGATACGTCACGCATGATAGGCATGATCCTCGTCACCCACGGCATGCTCGCAGAGCACTTCATCGACGCGATGGAGCATGTGGTCGGCAAGCAGGACGGCGTCGCCACGATCTGTATCGGCCCGAACGACGACATGGAGCAGCGGCGCCAGGATATTGCCGATGCGATCAAGGCCGTCGACACTGGCGACGGTGCGATCATCCTGACCGACCTGTTCGGCGGCACCCCGTCCAACCTTGCCATCTCGCTGCTCGACGCCGGTCGCATCGAAGTGATCGCGGGGATCAACCTGCCGATGCTCATCCGCCTCGCCGGCGCGCGCAAGAGCATGAATGTGGTCGATGCGGTCCACGCTGCGCAAACCGCCGGGCGCAACTATATCACCGTCGCCAGCGAGTTCCTCGGCCAGGACCTCGAAACCGCGCGGAAGGCCTCTTGAGCGAACTGCGGCGGACCTTCATTGTGGTCAATCAGCGCGGCCTGCACGCGCGGGCCAGCGCGAAATTCGTCAATGCCGTGGCCGAACTGCCCGATGGCTGCACCGTGCGTGTAGCCAAGGACGGCAGCGAAGCGGCGGGTGGCTCCATCCTCGGCCTGATGATGCTGGGCGCGGCCAAGGGCGACGAGATCGAACTGATCATCAGCGGAACCGATGGCGAAGCGGCCATGGCCGGGCTCGCCGCGATGATCGAGGACGGCTTCGGGGAGCCCTGAACCATGGCGGCCCGCCGCGAGATTACCGGCTTTTCCAATCCCACGGTCAAGGCGCTGCGCGCCCTGCGCGAGAAGAAGCATCGCAAGGCTGCCAAGCGCTTCCTCGCCGAAGGCTTGCGGCTGCTCACCGATGCGCGCGAATGCGGGCATGTGCCCGAAGTGCTGGTGCTGGCCACCAGCCGCGATCCGCACCCCCTGCTGGCGGAGCTCGAGGCGGCGGTCGATACCGCGGGCGGCGAGGTGATCGAGACTTCGCCCGACATCCTCGCCAAGATCACCGGCAAGGACAATCCGCAGGCTGTCGCCGGCGTATTTGCCGAATTCGACACCTCGCTCGCCGCGCTTGACCGAACCAGCGCCGATATCTGGCTGGTCGCGCAGGCGCTGCGCGATCCGGGCAATCTCGGCACCATGCTGCGCACCGGCGACGCGATCGGTGCGGGCGGGCTGATCTTGATCGACGACTGCGCCGATCCTTTCAGCGTCGAGGCCGTGCGCGCCAGCATGGGTGCCATCTTCACCCAGAAACTCGCCCAGGCGCGGTGGGAGGACTTCGAGCCCTGGCTCCGCAGCGGTCCCGGCCAGCTTGTCGCGGCGAGCCTGCGCGATGCCCAACCCTACCGCGGCGCACCCTATGCCGCGCCCTGCTTTGTCATGGTCGGCAATGAAAGCCGCGGCCTGCCCGAAGAATATGAGCTGGCTTGCGACCTGCGCGTCACCATGCCGATGAAAGGCCGCGCAGACAGCCTCAACGCCGCGGTGGCAGCGGCGGTCCTGGGGTACGAGGTTCTGAACAGCCTGGATCGCTGATCCTATCTGCCAGCAAGTTCGGCGGCGAGAACATCCATCCGATCAGCGCCAAAATATACTTTCCCGCCGTGCCTGAAACTCGGCACACCGAAGACACCCTCCTGATAAGACGCTTCGGTAAGCGCGGTGAGCTCAGCGAGAGCCGCCTGTTCAACTCCATCTGACGGGAGATGGAGAGACAGCGAAGAAGTTATGTTTCCAAGCACAGCCTCATCGTCAATGTCCTGGGAATCTATCCAGAGCGCCTTGAACGCCGCATCAACAAATTCCCGCTGATCGACCCCGTCCAGAAACAGCCTTGTCGCAACGCACATTGCGCGCTTCGATCTCGGCTTGAAGCCCCTCGGCCCAGTTATCGGAATTTTCCAATAGGCGGCCATCCGTGGAATATCGGCAAGAAGATGCTGCCGTTTGGGTGGGGCCAGCGGGTCAATATACTCGGCCCAGGGCTCGCGCCCTGCCTGCAGGTTCAGCAGTACATCAATGGATATCGGTTTGAATAAAATCCTGATCCCTGCATCTTCAAGCAGTCTTCGCCGATGCCACGCAAAATAGGCATATGGGCTTCGCATATCGTAGAAAAATTCAACTTCTCTCATGCTGGATCGCTAACATTGGCGGTTTTTGGCTGCAACATCCGCGGAAGCCTCAGCGAAGCGGTAACGGCAGCAGTGCTGGAATATGAGGTGCTAGCCTGCTCGAGGTCTAGCCACAGGCCCCGGTGGAACACCGAGCGGGGGGCTCTAAAGAACTTCGCCGTCACCGCCTCGACCCACTCCGCTGCATAACGATGGCGAGCGCATCGCCGCGCCGGAGCAGTCGGAGAAGCGCGGAATTGTCAGGTTTTCGGACGATTTTCACCATGGCCCCGCGATAGAGCAGCGGCTTGACCAATCCGCTTTCGACGCGTTGCAGCAGCGCCGCGGTTGTCACCTTCCGCCAATCGGGTTTCGCTGCGTGGCAACGCCCCTTGCCCGGCGGCGTCAGCACCGTGTCCCAGGCGTGGGCGAACCCCTCTGCCCCGTCGCGTTCCCGCAGGCGATAGGCACTCGCGCGCGACATGCCGACGCTGCGGGCTGCAGCACCGATCGAACCAGTGACATAGAGTTGCGCGAGGAAACCGCACTGCCGCTCTTCAGTCCATCCATCACTGCGGGCACGTAGCGGAACGGGCGGGAAGAACGGCGGACGGCGACGGAGGCGATGGGCGGGCACTTTCGGCATCCGCTAAGGTGGAGCAGATGCGGGAAGCGTAGGAAATAGCGACGAAACTGGACGCCTCCTCCACCTCCAACGCCGGATGATACGTATTTCCCCCTAAGCACCTTCAAGGCGATCTTGATGGTAAATACCTATTAACACCTCATGGAAACGCTTCTCGCCAATTGGGTCACAGAAGAATCGCGCCGGAAAGAAGCCCGCACGAACACCTTCGTGATGGGGACGATATTGACCGATGCGATGTCCGCCCCGGTCCGCATTCGCAACCTCTCGCCCAATGGCGCCCTGGTAAGCGGCCCCGACCTGCCTCAGGCGGGGGAACGCTGCCGGATAAGGCGTGGGAGCCTATCCGTTTCGGGCAGGATCATGCGCCGCAATGAGGAGCACGCGGGGCTGCTGTTCGAACGCAGCATCGAAGTCCAGAACTGGCTTGCCGCCGGTCATTCCCGCCAGGTCGAAGTGGACCGCGTGGTCCAGGAAGCGAAGCATCGGTACCCCGTGGCGGATACGCACCACCTGATGACAAATGCGACTACCTCCGCAGCCACGACGCGCGACAGCCTGCTCGACATTGCCGACCAGCTCGACCGACTGGCCGACAGCCTCAGCGACGACGATCACGTCATCGCCAAGTTCCTCGACCGCCTGCAGATCCTCGACATCGCGTCGCAGCGATTGCGTGCATTGGGCTAGCCGCCGGGGATGTCGATGATCCGCCGGGTTCGAGACCGGCAGCGGCATTCCCCACCCATCAATCGAACACCCGGCTCAGTCGGCCTCATCAGTCGCCGGCGACAAAGGCCCGGGCGAGCAATTGCCCGTCGTCCATGCGCTCCACGATCAGCCGGAAGTCGAGCAGCGAACGGACCGTGTGCCTGCACATATATCCGGTCGTACCATCGGCAAGACGAACCGCTCCGCGCGTTGCGCCTTCCGCCTCCTCTTCCTGATCGAGAAAGGCAGACCAACCCACCAGGCTCCACGAAAGACGCGTGACGACCTCGTCCCCGGTGCGGCCGCGATAGACCGGGACATTCGCGCCAGTCACGTAAAGCACAGCGAACGCATCGTCCTCATCGAGATCCTGCGCCCAAAGCCAGGGCATGGTGATCCCGCCGTCCGATCCCTTCGCGCAGCCGAGCCGCTGGAGGTCATCGAGTTCCTCCCAGAGCCGGTACTCGGGATCATTCAGCCGCTCGCGCAGCAGCTCGCGCCCACTGCCTCCACCGAAGTCCAACAACACGTCCGGCGCAAATAGCGGGAGCAGCATCGCCTCGTCGCGATTGGCCACTGCCGTGGCGAGAGCCATGCGGAAGGCCTCGGCCCCCGCTATTGCCGCGCACTCGTCTCGCGGCGCCAAATTGCGAGCCGAGGCGGCAGTAGCCAGCGCGAGTGCCATGGTAGCGAGCATCACTCGCCGTCAACGAGGGAGGTGACCTGCCATCGGCCGTCAATACGCGAGACAGACATATGATAGTGGAATTCCGAGCGCAGCTGCGATTCGAGGACGTAGCCCACCATCGATCCTATTGTAACTTGGGCGAAATCATGTGCCATGGTTGTCTCCCATTCCGAGTTCCACCTCACCACTTCCCAGTTCAGATAGCGCAGCACCAGAGCGGTCTCGCTGGGGGCGCTGCGGAGCGGAATGGCCGAGCCGACGGCGAGTAATTCAACACTCGGATTCTCCATCACAAATCCCTGGTCCCCGACCCAAGGAACATAGAGTTCATTGGCCGTTCCGCCGCAGCCCAGCTGCAGCAGCGCATCAAGTTCTTCCCACAAGCGATAATCAGGGTGGGGCAGCCGCTCACGCAAGGCTGCGTGTCCAAAATCGTCGTGGAACTTCACATTGGGCGCGAACAGCGGAACCAGCATTGCCTCGTTGCGATTGGCGACCGCCGTAGCGAGAGTCATGCGGAATGCATCTGCTCCAGGAATATCGCCGCACTCGTCGCGCGGCGGAATACTCTCGGCCGAGGCGGGAGTCGCCACCGCGAGCCCAATCGCTGCGAGACCCACCCGCCAAATCACGCCATGGCTTCCTTGCCATGATCCGAGGTTCCGAGCACGAACATCAGTCGCCCGCATAGAAGGATGTGATCTGCCACTCGCCATCGATCTGGCTCACACGAAGGCTATAGGCAAGCTGCGCCCGTAGATCGGACCCGTCGACATAGCCACGTGTCGAGCCCGCGGTCACCTCCGCAAAGAACGTGGTATCGCTCATGTCGACGAAGCCACTTTCCTCGAAGACACCCCCGTACACTTGATAGAAACTCAACTCCGACGCCATATTCCACTCCATCGTCACCGCTTCCCAGTTGAGATAGCGTATGACGGGCGCGGCCTCGCTCGGTCCGGAACGAAGCGGCACCTTCTCGCCGACTGCAAGGTAGGTGGTGAATTCATCGTCACCTCCCAGCCTCTCACCCGAATACCAAGGCAGGTAGAAGTTCTTTGACGTCCGACCGCAGCCAAGCTGTTGCAGCGTCTCGAGTTCTTCCCAAAGATGCGTATCTGGGTCCAACAACCGCTCACGCAGTTCCTTGCGTCCTCCGCTTCCGACGACATCGAGAAACACATCGGGCGAAAACAGGGGCAGGAGCTTGGTCTCATCGCGGCTGGCCACCGCCGTAGCCAGCGCCATGCGAAAGGCGTCTGCCCCCGGAATATCGCCGCACTCGTCGCGGGGCGGGAAACTCTCGGCCGAGGCGGGCATCGCCATTGCGAGCCCAATCGCTGCGAGGCCTAGCCGCCAAATCATTCGGCACCGTCCATAATATCGCCCGAAAGCGGGTCTTGCGCAGTGTAGATTGGGGCACTTTGCATCAGAGGAATCTCCTTGATCTCGCGCCGGAGGTGTACGGCGGTTGCATCGCTCAATATGTCCTGGGCCGGATTGGAGGGCGGACCCATGTTGATGCCTCCCATCTATGCTTCCCATGCGCTGTCATGGAAGGCATTGCATTCGAGGTCAGGCAGAGCCTTTTGCAGCGCTCTAAACTCGGATCGCGGTGCGTTCAGCGCCGTACCCAAGTACCTAAGGCTATGCATGGATCTCAGTGGCGCCAAGCTCTTATCTCCTAGCCTTGTGCTGGTGAGAAAAAGGGCCTCCAATCCAAATCCATCAAGGGGAGACAAGCTCGGAATCTCTTGTCTCGTCCACATGCTGCCTTCAACACCCAGCACCTTCAGCTGGGTTTTGAGAGGTCGCAACCATTCGAGGTCCGTCATCTTCGACGCGTTCTCGATAAAAAGCCTTTCGAGGCTACGAAGCTCCAGGATGGGCGTAAGATCGGTAATTCTGTGCGGCGAACTAATCTTCAGGATTCTCAGTTTCTGAAGATTCAGGAGGGGCCCCAAATCCTTTGCCGTGAAGAATTTTGGAATCTCCAGATACTCAAGCTCGCGTAAATGCCCAATTTCATCAAGGAAATCCTGGCTAACGCTAAGTGCGGAGAGCTCCCTTAGCTGTGTTTGGTTCTTGATACCTCTGTGGGACGATCTCTCGCGTCCCACATAAGCGTATGAAACGGACTTCGGCACTTCCGAACCGCGGAGGTAGAGTTTGCAATCCGGCCTTCGGGTATGGAACCAGATCCGGTAAAACTCGTCATGGTTCATCGGGGCGCAATAGCTGCGCGAAATGAATAAATCGTAATATTTACAGATGGATCTCTAGGATTCGTTCGCCGATCTTACTCCGCAACTTCCTTGCTGCCATCGTCGAGCAGATCATTACCGGTATAGCGCGGCGCATTCTCCACCAGCGGGATTTCCTCGATCTCGCGCTTGCCGATTTCGATACCCTTGTCGGCGAGGCGTCGGCCCGAGGTCAGGACGTTGCGTTCGAAGCTGCCGACGAACTTGTTGTAGTTGTTGACCGCGGTTTCGAGGCCCCCACCAACACGCTTGAGGTGTTCGGCGGCCACGGCGAGGCGATCATACAATTCCGCACCGGCCTTGCCGATCTCGATCGCCTCGCGGGCGATCGTGTCCTGCCGCCAGACTTGCGCCACAGTGCGCGCGATGGCGACGAGGTTGGTCGGGGTCGCCAGCAGCACCTTGTTGCGGAAGGCGAAGTCCCACAGTTCGGGATCGGCCTCCAGCGCGGCAGCGACGAAATGTTCGCCGGGGACGAACATCACGACATAATCGGGCGCCTCGTCGAACTGGCTCTGGTACCCCTTGGTGCCGAGCGTCTGGACATGCCCGCGCATGGCCTTGGCGTGGAGATCGAGGTGACGCTTGCGCTCGCCCTCGTCATCGGCCTCGAACGCGGCCTGGTAGGCGTTGAGCGAGACCTTGGCGTCGATCACCAGCTTCTTCTGTCCGGGTACGTGGACGATCGCATCGGGACGCAACCGGCCTTCCTCGGTATCCATCGAGCGCTCGAGTTCGAAATCGGTGTGCTCGGAAAGACCGCATTGTTCGAGCACGTTCTGCAGCGCCCGTTCGCCCCAGCGCCCGCGCGCCTTGGGGGCATTGGTCAGCGAATTGCCCAGCCGCTGCGCCTCGCGCCGGACCTCTTCCTGCCCCGCCTTCATCGACTCGATCAGCCCGGTAAGCTGGCCAAAGGCATCGACGCGTTTCGCCTCAAGCGCGCCGACCTGTTCCTCATAGGCCTTGAGCCGCGCGCCGACCGGTTCGAGCAATGCGCGCAGCTTTTCCTCGCTCGCCTTTTCCGAATGGCCCAGCCGTTCGGCGGCGGCGGCGACCAGCCGCTCCTGCGCGGCCGAGAGCACCTTGGCGCCGGTATTCTCGAATTCCTTGAGCAGGTTGGCGCGGCTTTCCTCGAGCAGGCGCTTCTGCTCCTCGAACCCGGCACGTTCGGCGCGGAATGCGGAATTCTCCTCGCGCGCCGCGTCGAGCTGCGCAGCCAGCGCATCGGCCCGCGCCGCGCGTTCGGACATGGTCGCAAGCTCCGGCACCATGCGGGCGAGCTTCTCTTCCGCCGCTTTGGCCCCGGCGTCGGCTTCGCCATGCCGCGCCTTCCAATCGGCCACGGGACGCGAACCGACGAACCAACCCAGCGCGCCGCCTAGGACAAGCGCGAGGAAAATCAGGAGAATTGCAGTGATATCCATTCCGCTATCCTATGCGGAACGGAGAGGGAACGCCAGTAGCCTTCGCCCGGTATCAACCGAATTACGGACTACGCGTATTCGCGCATCTTCTTCAGCTTCTTCAGCGCCATGTTGCGCTTCAGCCGGCTGAGGTGGTCGATGAACAGGATCCCTTCGAGGTGGTCCATCTCGTGCTGGATGCAGGTGGCCATCAGGCCTTCCATGTCCTCTTCGTGGGTCTCGCCTTCGAGATCCTGGTAACGCACGCGGCAGGTGGCCGGACGATCGACGTCGGCGAAGATCTCGGGGACCGAGAGGCAGCCTTCCTGGTAGGTCGCCAGTTCCTCTGCCGGGTCGAGGATCTCGGGGTTCACGAAGACCCGCGGTTCCTTCTTCGTCGGATAGTGATGGTGATGGTGCCCGCCGTGATCGCATTCCTCGGGCTCTGCATCGAGATCGTCGGGCTGGAGATCGATCACCAGCACGCGCTTGGGCACGCCGACCTGGATCGCGGCCAGGCCGATGCCGGGCGCGGCATACATGGTCTCGAACATATCCGAGACGAGCTCTTTCAGCTCGTCGTCAAACGCGGTGACGGGTTCGGATACGGTCTTGAGCCGGGGATCCGGCACTTCGAGGATTTCACGGATAGCCATTTCGGCCAGATAGTAGCGGATTCGGGATTCTTCAACGCGAATGCTGCAACATGAGTGATCGCCTAACCCACCGGCCTCCGCGCCCGCAGCGCCTGTGCCAGCGTCCCCTCGTCGAGGTAATCGAGCTCTCCGCCCACAGGCAAGCCGTGTGCGAGCTGGGTGATGCGCAGAGGATAGGCCTCGAGCCGCTCGGCGAGGTAATGCGCCGTGGTCTGCCCTTCCAAGGTAGCGTTCATGGCCAGGACGACTTCGTCCACCCCGCCCTCCTCGATCCGCGCCAGCAGCGCAGCGATGTTGAGATCTTCGGGTCGCACGCCGTCGAGCGCGGAGAGCTTCCCGCCGAGGACGTGGTATTTGCCGGTAAACAGCTTGGCCCGGTCCAGCGCCCACAGGTCGGCGACATCCTCGACCACGCAGAGGCTCTTGCTGTCGCGGCGGGGGTCGGCGCAGATCGCGCAGGGATTGCGGGTGTCGACATTCCCGCAGACCTCGCATTCGACCAACGCTTCGCCGACGGTGGCGAGCGCGTCGAGCAGCGCGGGCAATGCGGTTTCGCGGCGCTTGACCAGCCACAGTACGGCGCGCCGTGCGCTGCGCGGACCCAGGCCGGGAAGCTTCGCCAGCGCGGCTGCGAGGGTTTCGATCTCTTGCGATGCCATGGGTCGACAGATAGGGGCAGCGGCGGAACAGAGAAAGGCCACTGGCACCCTCATGCGCATAATCTTCATGGGAACGCCCGATTTCGCGGTGCCGACGCTGCAGGCGCTGGTCGACGCGGCGCATGAGGTGGTCTGTGTCTACACCCAACCGCCGCGCCCGGGCGGACGGCGCGGGCGCGAATTGACACCCACCCCGGTGCACCAGCGCGCCGCGGACCTGGGGATCGAGGTCCGTCACCCGAAATCGCTCAAATCGGCCGAGGAGCAGGCGGCCTTCGCCGCGCTCGATGCGGACGTGGCCGTGGTCGCAGCCTATGGCCTGATCCTGCCGCAACCGGTGCTCGATGCGCCGAAGCACGGCTGCCTCAACGTCCACGCCTCGATCCTGCCGCGCTGGCGCGGGGCCGCGCCGATCCATCGCGCGGTAATGGCGGGCGACCCGGTGACGGGCGTCACGATCATGCAGATGGAAGCGGGTCTCGACACCGGCCCGATGCTCGCCACTGCGCGCACGCCGATCGACGACAAGACCACCGGCGAACTGACCGAGGAGTTGGCCGAGATCGGCGCTCAATTGATGGTCGGCACGCTGATCGACCTCGCCGCCCTGCATCCGATGCGACAGGACGACGCCGAGGCGACCTATGCCGCCAAGATCGACAAGACCGAGGCGCGCATCGACTGGTCGAAGCCCGCCGTAGAGATCGAACGCCTGGTGCGGGGCCTTGCCCCCTTCCCCGGCGCCTGGTTCGAACTCGACGGAGACCGCGTCAAGCTATTGCGGGCGGAGCTGGCCGAAGGATCGGGCGCGCCCGGCCAAGTGCTCGATGACCGGCTGGCAATCGCTTGCGGCGGCGGTGCGATCCGGCCGGTACGCCTGCAGCGCGCGGGGAAGCCGGCGATGGATCTCGACACCTTCCTTCGCGGTAATCGGGTTCCCGCGGGCACGGTGCTGAAGTGATTTTGGTGACTATGCTTCGACAGGCTCAGCATGAGCGGGATTGGTTGCCTCACTTACACCCGCACAGCCTGAGCCTGTCGAAGGCCACGCGCCGCCGGGGAACCCAATGACCCGCTTCGCACTCACTCTCGAATTCGACGGGACGCCGTTCTTCGGGCTCCAGCGGCAGGCCGATGGGCCGAGCGTGCAGCAAGCGGTGGAGGAAGCCGCGTTCCGCGTGACCGGCGAGGAGACACGCCTGCACAGTGCGGGCCGCACCGATACCGGTGTCCATGCGCTGGCGATGCGCAGCCACCTCGACATCCAGAAGGACATCGAGCCGTTTCGCCTGATGGAAGCGCTCAACGCGCATCTGCGGCCCGATCCGATCGCGGTGACTGCGTGCGAGGTCGTGCCCGATGACTGGCACGCGCGCTTTTCCTGTATCGGCCGCGCCTATGTCTATCGCATCGCCAACCGCCGTGCGCCGCTAACGCTCGACCGCGATAGGGCGTGGCAACTCGGCACCCCGCTCGACCATGAAGCGATGCATCGCGCCGCGCAGTCGCTCGTCGGCCTGCACGATTTCACCACCTTCCGTTCCGCGCATTGCCAGGCCGAAAGCCCGGTCAAGACGCTCGACCGGCTCGACGTGGAACGCGAAGGCAAGGAAGTCCGCATCCACGCCGAAGCGCGCAGTTTCCTGCACCACCAGGTGCGCAGCATGGTTGGTTGCCTTGCGCTCGTCGGCATGGGCCGCTGGCGGGTGGAGCAGGTGGCCGAGGCGCTGCAAGCGTGCGATCGACAGGCGCTCGGGCTCAACGCGCCCTCCTGCGGGCTGTACTTCGTGCGCGCGCTCTATCCGGACGCCGGTTGACCTAACGTCACCCTAGCCAAGCGTCCGGCAGAGGCGTAGCCATGCCGCTCAATCCAGATTCGAATTGGGAGAATGGACATGCCCACTACCGGCAAGCAGCTTTTCACTACTCTTGAAAGCGACGGTACGCTCACGGTCGAGATCGCGAGCCGCGAATTCCCCGATCCCACCGGAAACCAGGTGCTGGTCAAGATGGAAGCCGCGCCGATCAACCCCAGCGACCTCGCCATCCTGACCGGCGCGGCCGATTTCGAGAACGCGACCTATTCCCCCGGCAAGGTCGTCGCCAAGATGCCCGAGCCGTTCAACAGCGGCCAAAAGGCCCGCCACGGCCAGCGCCTGCCCGCGGGCAATGAAGGCGCAGGCACCGTCATCGCCACTGGCGACAGTGACATGGCCAAGGCGCTGATGGGCCAGCGCGTCGCCTGCGTTCCGGGCAACGCCTACAGCCAATATGCGATCGCCGATGCCGCCATGTGCCTGCCGCTGGGCGATCACAGCGCCGAGGACGGCGCGTCGAGCTTCGTCAACCCGATGACCGCGCTGGGCTTTGCCGAGAACGCCAAGATGGATGGCCAGAAGGCGATCCTGCACACGGTCGGCGCCTCGAATCTGGGGCAGATGCTGGTCAAGATCTGCCAGGAAGACGGTCTTGGCCTCGTCAACATCGTCCGCAAGCAAGACCAGGTCGACCTGCTCAAGGGCCTTGGCGCGACGCATGTGGTGAATTCGTCGGACGGCGATTTCATGGCCCAGCTCAAGGCGGCCATCGACGAGACCGATGCCTTCTATGGCTTCGACCCGATCGGCGGCGGCACCATGGTGGACACCTGCTTCAAGGCGATGGAACAGGTCGCGGTGTCGAAGATGACCGAATATTCGCGCTACGGCTCGAACCAGGCGAAGCGCATGTTCATCTACGGCCGGCTCGACTTCGGGCCGACCACGCTGACCCCGTCCTATGGCTTTGGCTGGACGCTGTCGGGCTGGCTGCTGACGCCGTTCCTCGCGACTGCCGGCATGGAAACGGTGATGCGGATGCGCAAGCGCGTGCTCGACAACCTCACCACGACCTTCGCCAGCAGCTACAAGACGCGCGTCGATCTGGAAGGCATGCTGACCAAGGATGCGATCCTCGATTATCGCCAGATGAAGACCGGCGAAAAGTACCTCGTCCTGCCGAACGGCTAACGCCGGTCGAAATGCGCCTGCGCCGCGAGCGGGTCCGTAATCCCGCTCGCGACCAGCAATTGCGCGAGGATTCGCGCCTTCTGCGGGTTGTGCGAACGCGAAGCGACGAAGCCGCGCGCATCGTCGTCCACCTCGAGGTTGCGATCGACTGACCCTTCATCGACCCGACTTGCGCGGACGACCAGCGCGCCCCGCTTCACGGCCGCCTCGAGCGCATCGAGCACGGTCGTAGGCGCGTTGCCCTGCCCCATGCCCGCCAGCACGATCCCGCGCGCGCCGCGGGACAGCGCCCCTTCGACCAACCCGGCATCCATTCCCGCGTGGGCATAGACCACTTCGACGTGCGGTAGTGCATCGGGCCAGGCGAAGCGCGCGGCGGCGCCCGGCCGATCGGGCGGCCCGAACCAGTCGAGCGTCAGCGGAGTGACCATGCCCAGCGCCCCGCGCGGAAATCCGCGGAAGGCGTCGATACTGCTGGTCGCCGCCTTGCGGACATCGATTGCGGCGAAGATCGAGTCGCCCATCACCACCAGCACGCCGCGGCCGGCGGCCATGTGGTCGCCGGCGACCCGCACGGCGTTGGCGAAGTTGCGCATCCCGTCGCTGCCCACGGCATCGGCCGGACGCATCGCGCCGACCAGTACCACCGGCTTGGTGGCCGGGTGGGTCAAATCGAGCAGCAGCGCGGTTTCTTCGGCGGTGTCGGTGCCATGCGTGACGATAATGCCGGAAATGCCATCATCCGACGTGGCCGCAGCAATCTCGCGATGCAGCGCCTGCCAATCGCGCCAGCCGATGTCCTGCGATCCGACCGCAGCAATATCGATGCCGTCGAGCTCGGCATCCAGCCCGAGCTCGGCCACCGACGCCATCATCGCATCGATCCCGATCTGGCCCGGCGCATAGCCGCGCTGCAGCGCCGATCCGGCACTGCCCGCAATCGTCCCACCGGTGGCGAGGACCCTAATTTTCGCTGTCGTCATGCCGCGCGCGTTAGCGGCAATTGATTTTAAAGGCGAGGCTGCTAGAGGGCGCCCACCCAAGGGATTCCCGGGGGCGCTTAGCTCAGTTGGTAGAGCATCTCGTTTACACCGAGAGGGTCGGCGGTTCGAGCCCGTCAGCGCCCACCATTTACGGTCGCACGGATCCCTCCAGGGGGCGAAAATACAGCGGTTCTGACAAGCGACGGCGAAGGGCAGGCATCGCCCGGCGTGGCGGGAGGGTTCTATCCGGAACACCTATGACATCGGAATCGCGGGATGCGGACCTGCCGGCCTGGCTGCGGCCCTGCTGCTCCAGCGCGATGGCCATCGGGTCACCCTCTACGAGCGATTCGAAACGCCCAGGCCGCTCGGTTCGGGGCTCATGCTGCAACCGTCGGGCGTGGCGGTGTTGGACAGGCTGGGCCTCGCCGAAACAGTCGCCCAGCGCGGCGCCCGAATCGACGCACTGCTGGGGATTGAGGAACATGGGCGCATCGCACTCGACGCGCCCTACGCAAAACTTGGCGTAGCGAACGCCTTTGGTGTCGGCATTCACCGGGCAAGCCTGTTCAGCGTGCTTTACGACGCCACGCTTGCCCAGGGCATCGAAATCCGGACGGGTCACGAGGTCGTGACGAGCCGTTCCAACGAGCATGGTCGATGTCTTGTCTTCTCCGACGACACGCAGTCGGACACGCATGACCTGATCGTCGATGCCAGCGGGTGGGCTTCCAGAATCGAAGAGGGCGAACAGCGCGGCCTGCTGCCTTTCGGCGCCTTATGGGCCAGCATTCCAGTCACGACCGATGATCCGCATGCGCGCAACCTGCTCGAACAACGCTATCGGCGCGCATCGCAGATGGTCGGCGTGCTGCCGATCGGGTCGCGTGCCGAAGGATCCTCACAGGAAGTCGCCTTCTTCTGGTCGCTGCGCCGGGACGACCATGCCCAATGGCGCAAGAGGCCGCTCGGAGATTGGAAGGACGAGGTCCGCAGGCTGTGGCCTCAGGTCGAGTTCCTGCTCGACCGGCTTTCCTCACACGACGATCTGACCTTTGCCCGCTACGCACACCGCACCGCCCGAAAGGCCCACGGCGACCGCCTGGTTCGCATCGGCGATGCCTGGCACTCGGCCAGCCCCCAATTGGGCCAGGGCGCGAATATGGCTCTGCTCGATGCCTGGGCGTTGGCCACCGGTCTGCGCGAAGGCCGCTCGGTGGCAGAAGGCATTCGCCTCACCACTCGCTGGCGGCGCGAACATGTCGCGCTCTACCAGTTCGTCACCGCCGCCTTCACACCGATGTTCCAGTCCGACCTAGCCCTCTGGCCATGGCTGCGAGACCGAATGATGGCGCCGCTGTCGCGCCTTGGCCCGGTGGCGCGAATCCAGGCGCAGCTGATGAGCGGATTGTTCGGCTGGCCCCTGCAATCGCTGGGGCTCGACCTGCCAGACTATTCCGCAATCGCCTCATCGATGGCCGCACGGGCTTCCTCGCCCGCCCAGTCGAACTCACCGGTAACCCGCCAGACTTCCTGCCCTGCGGCGTCATAGAGCACGGTCGTCGGCAGTACCGCGCCGCCCAGCGCGAAGCCGAGCTCCGCCTCGGGATCGAGCCAGGGCTCGAGCTGCTTGAAGCCGCCGGTGGCAAAGAACGGCACGACCTTCTCCGCCCCCTGCATGTCCTGGCTCACTGTCACGACGCGCAGTCGCTCGCCATATTCCGCCGCGAGCGCATCGAGCTGTGGCATTTCCTTGACACAGGGTGCGCACCAGGTCGCCCACAGGTTGAGCAGTACCGGCTGCCCCTGCAGGGCTCCGAGATTGAGCTGTTGCCCATCGGGATCGGTCAGGCTGGCAGTCGGCATCAGCATGCCGGCCTGGCTGCGATCGATCTCTCCGGTTGCGGCGGCCTTAGTGCTGCTTTCTTGCGCCGCGTCCGGTGCGCCCCTATCGCATGCGGCGAGCGACAGGCCGAGGAAGATTGCGAGCGTGAGCGAAAAACGGGACAATAGCGGTTCCAATAGCATGTGGGGCGGCAGGTTTGCCGAGGGCCCTAGCGCGATCATGCGCGAAATCAACGCCTCGATCCCCTTCGACAAGGCGTTGTGGCGGCAGGACATTGCCGCGTCCAAGGCGCATGTCGCGATGTTGGGTGCGCAGGGCATCGTCAGCGCCGAGGACGCCAGGCGCATCGCCGAAGGCCTCGATCTTGTCGCCGCGGAATATGAGCGTGACGGGGTGCCCGAGGACTGGGATCTCGAAGACATTCACATGACGACCGAGAGCCGTCTGGCCGAACTGATCGGTGCCGCGGCCGGGCGGTTGCACACTGCGCGTAGCCGCAACGACCAGGTGGCGACCGATTTCCGCCTGTGGGTGCGCGATGCGATGGACCAAGCCGATGCCGGGCTCGAAGCGCTGCAGCGCGCGCTGGTCACCCGCGCCGGCGAACACGCAGCCAGCATCATGCCCGGCTTCACCCATTTGCAGACCGCCCAGCCGGTCACGCTTGGCCACCATCTGATGGCCTATTACGAGATGATCCGGCGGGATCGCAGCCGCTTCGCCGATGCGCGTGCACGGATGAACGAAAGTCCGCTCGGCAGCGCCGCGCTGGCAGGAACCGGCTTCCCGATCGATCGGGAGGCGACTACCGCGGCGCTCGGCTTCGATCGCCCCACGCGCAACAGCCTCGATGCGGTGTCCGACCGCGACTTCGCGCTCGATTACCTGATGGCGGCGAGCCAATGTGCGCTCCACCTCAGCCGACTGGCGGAAGAATTCATCATCTGGGCCAGCCAGCCTTTCGGCTTCGTCAAGCTGCCCGACAGCCTATCGACCGGCAGCTCGATCATGCCGCAGAAGAAGAACCCCGACGCCGCCGAACTGGTGCGTGGTCATGCCGGCCGGGTGATCGGCTGCGCAACCGCGCTGATGATCACCATGAAAGGCCTGCCGCTTGCCTATTCGAAGGACATGCAGGATGACAAGCCGCCGGTCTTCGAAGCGGCAAGCCTGCTGGCGCTGAGCATTGCGGCGATGACCGGAATGGTGGCCGATACGACGTTCGTCACCGCACGCATGCGACAGGCGGCAGAGCTGGGCTATGCCACTGCCACCGACCTGGCGGACTGGCTGGTGCGCGAAGCCGACGTCCCCTTCCGCGAGGCGCACCATATCACCGGTGCCGCAGTGAAGCGGGCCGAGGCGGACGGCGTGGCGCTCGACCAGCTGCCGCTCAACGTCCTGCAGGAAATCGACTCGCGGATCGACGAGCGAGTCTATACGGCGCTGTCGGTCGATGCTTCGGTTGCTTCGCGTTCTTCCTATGGCGGGACGGCACCCAAGGAAGTAGAGGCGCGGGTCGCAGAGGCGCGCAAGGCGCTGGGAATGGATGTTTGAATGAGACAGATACTGGCCCTTGTCGCGCTCGTATTCCTCGCCGCCTGCGGCTCCAAGGCAGCGCTCGAGCCTGCTCCCGATGCGGCATTGCCCCCGGCACCCTTTGGTGCGGAAGCGCAGCCGAGCGCCGAGGAACTGCTCGCGCAGCAACCGCAAGCCGCACCCGACCGGACGGTGGAGCTGCGGCGGCGCTCGGAAGAGCGTGAGGACGATCCATTCGACCTGCCCCCGGAATAGGCGACCCATACGGGGCAGATCGCATCGAACCTGCGCAGCGTAGGCGAGATAGGTCCGAAGCAATCTAACCTGTCTCGACTTCGCGCGATACGAAGGGCTAAGCGGCGCGCATGGACCATTTCCAGCTTCGCAACGGCGTGATGCATGCCGAAGACGTGCCCCTGCCGCGCATCGCGGAGGAGGTTGGCACGCCGGTCTATGTCTATTCGCGCGCTACGCTTGCGCGCCATGCCCGCGTCTTTCGCGAGGCACTGGCCGGTCTCGACAATCCCCACATCGCCTTCGCGGTGAAAGCCAACCCGAACCTTGCGGTGCTCAAGGTGCTGGCCAACGAAGGCTACGGCGCCGATGTGGTCTCCGGCGGCGAGCTGACCCGTGCCCTGGCGGCGGGGATGAAGGCCGAGGATGTGG
The DNA here is from genome assembly GCF_013260645.1 of Erythrobacter mangrovi. Classification (NCBI taxonomy): domain Bacteria; kingdom Pseudomonadati; phylum Pseudomonadota; class Alphaproteobacteria; order Sphingomonadales; family Erythrobacteraceae; genus Erythrobacter; species Erythrobacter mangrovi. The sequence goes on from NZ_CP053921.1 coordinate 209,659, forward strand.
TCTTTTCAGGCGTGGGCAAGACCCATGCCGAGCTGGTGCAGGGCCTCGAGGCAGGAATCGGCCAGTTCAATATCGAAAGCGAGGAAGAGGGCTTCGAGCTTGCGGCCATCGCCCGGCGGATGGGACTTCGGGCCGCCTGCGCGCTGCGGGTCAATCCCGATGTCGATGCCCGCACGCACGAGAAGATCTCGACCGGCAAGCGCGAAAACAAGTTCGGCGTCCCGCTCGATCGCGCGGCGGAGATCTATGCCCGCCTGGCCGACGAGGACGGCTTGGAGATGCGCGGCATCGCGGTCCACATCGGCAGCCAGCTGGCCGATCTCGAGCCGCTTGAAACCGCCTTCGGCAAGGTCGGCACCCTGATCGCAGAACTGCGCGCCAAGGGCTGCACTGTCACCCATGCCGATCTCGGTGGCGGGCTCGGCGTGCCTTACAAGGCCGGGGAAATCCTGCCCTCGCCGGCCGAATACGGCGCCATGGTCGCTCGCGTCACCACCGGATGGGGCGTGCGGCTAATGTTCGAACCGGGCCGCGTAATCGCGGGCAATGCCGGTGTGCTGCTGACCCGCGTTATCCGCTCCAAGCGCAGCGGTAACGGCCCGCCCTTCGTGGTGGTCGACGCGGCGATGAACGATCTTGCCCGGCCGGCAATGTACGGCGCCTGGCACGATTTCGAGGCGGTCGAGCCGACCGGCGAGCGGATGACCGCACATATCGTCGGCCCGATCTGCGAGACCGGCGATACCTTTGCGATGGATCGCGAATGCGATGCCATCGGCGCAGGCGACCTTGCCGTGTTCCGCACGGCTGGCGCCTATGGCGCGACGATGGCTTCATCGTACAACTCGCGCGGCTTCGTGGCCGAAGTCCTGGTCGATGGAGACCGCTACGCTGTGGTGGCCGATCGTCTCGCGCCTGCTGCGATCATGGATGCAGAGCGCGTGCCGGAGTGGTTGGCCTGATGCATTCGCTCCCTCTCTTCCACCGGATCGCGGGACAGCGCGTGGTGGTGGTCGGGCAGGGAGAGATGGCCGAGGCCAAGGCGCGGCTGGTCACCCGCGCGGGCGGCATCCCCTGTGCGGAGACCGAGGCGCATCACGCAAAGCTGGCCTTCGTCGCGCTGGAGGATCCGCGCGCTGCGGAAGCGGCCGCAATGCGGCTCAAGCGGGCGGGCCTGCTGGTCAATGTCGCCGATCGGCCCGAGCTCTGCGATTTCACCCTGCCCTCGATCCTCGACCGCGACCCGGTGCTGGTGGCGGTGAGCACGGGCGGAGCCTCGGCGGGGTTGGCAAAGCATCTGCGGTTGCGGCTCGAACGATTGCTGCCCGAGAGGCTTGGCACACTGGCCCGCGCGCTGGACAGGGCACGCGAGGCAATCCGGGCACGCTACCCCAAAGCCGACGAACGCCGCCGCGCGCTCGACGAAGCCTTGGGTGAAGGCGGCCTGCTCGACCCGTTCGATGCGAGCAGCACGGAGCGGGTTGATGGCTGGCTGGCCGGTGAGGCCGTTGCATCGACCGGCGGCCTGGTGGAATTCACGCTGACGGGAAGCGATCCCGAAGACCTGACACTGCGACAGGCGCGACTGCTCGGCATGGCCGACACCGTACTTCACGATCCGCAAGTACCCGAAGCGATCCTGGTGCGCGCCCGGGCCGACGCCACGCGCCGCGCCCTGCCCTGCGATCCGCCTGAAGAGGGGCTGACCGTCATCCTCCGCATCTGAGCGTTGTTCATTTCATGGGAAGCCTGCCGTCATGGACTACACCGTCACCCCCATCGGATACGTGCGCGGAGGCCGGTCGGAAGCGGTGGACGATGATTGGGGCAAGGAACGCGCGGTGATCGAGCTCGATACGAGCCGCTTCGGCCCTGAGGCACTCGCCGGACTTGCCGATTTCAGCCATGCCGAGGTGATCTTCCTGTTCGACAGGGTGGCACCGGAGAAGATCGAGACCGGTGCGCGACATCCGCGTAATCGCAAGGACTGGCCGCTGGTTGGCATCTTTGCCCAGCGCGGCAAGAACCGGCCGAACCGGATCGGCCTGACCACCTGTGGCATCGTCAGCGTCGACGGCACGCGGATTGAAGTGGCGGGGCTCGACGCGATCGACGGTACCCCGGTGCTCGATATCAAGCCGCTGATGCGCGAATTCCAGCCACGCGGCGAACAGCGCCAACCCGCTTGGGCGAGCGAACTGATGGAAGGATACTGGTAGGGACGATGCTGGTCATCCTGTCCGGATGCTCGGGTGGCGGCAAGACCACGCTGATCGAAGAACTAGCGCGGCGCGGCTATACGATCATGCCTGAGCCTGGATTACGAATCGTGCGCGAGGAGCGGGAGAACGGCGGTAGCGCCCTGCCCTGGATCGACCCTGCGGCCTTTGCCCGGCGCGCGGTGGAAATGGCCCGCAACGACCTGCCATCGGCCAGCAGTTCCGGTGGCCCAGTGTTCTTCGATCGCGGATTGATCGATGCGGTCGCAGCACTGGAGTTCGCGACCGGTGAAGACCATGCCGCGGCCTATCCGAAGCCCGGCGTATTCTGCCGTACCGCTTTCCTGGTTCCGCCCTGGCCCGAACACTTCCACCAATCGGTGGAACGGCAACACGGCATGAGCGAAGCCGTGGGCGAGTACGAGCGCTTGCTGAAGGTCTATGCGCGGCTCGGTTTCGCGACCGAAATCCTGCCACGCGAACCGGTCGAGCGGCGCGCGGACCGCATCCTTGCGATGATCGGCCTTGCCTGATTTACACCACGACCAAGGTGCCCCGCTCGACGCCAATCTCAGTGAAATAGAGCGCCATCGCATCGGCCGTCGTATCGGCCAGCGCAATGTAGGCGCGGCGGCGGTCGCGTGGGTCAGCGACGCGCACCAGCAGGCCTGCCTCGACCATCTGACCGATCCAGCGCAAGGCCGTGGTCGCCGGGACACCTGACGCGATGCAGAGCGACGTCACGCTAACCTGCAGCCGTTCAGCCCGTGCCGCCGCCAGGTCGAGCAAGATGTCCCATGCCGGATCGGCGAACAGGTCCGGATCGAAGAACCGCGCGCGGGCGTGGCGATGCTTTATAGCCCGCCGGATTACCGCGGCATCGGGCAGGCGCGGGCGTTCCACCGTCCCAGGTCCGGCACCTTGCCCATGGTCTTCGCCGTGCCAGGCTGGAGATGGCGACTCCAGGCGGAATGCACCCCCGCCTGCACGCTGACCGGCAGGCAGCTTCTCCAGCCGCTCGGCAATCCGTCCCACCTGTTCGGTCAGGCGCAGCAGCATCAGCCGGTCTTCTTCGCCCAGTTCGCGCAGGCGCAAATTGGGAACATGCGCCAACACCCGCCCGATCGCGATCACCCGTTCCGACCGGCTTGGATCGACGAGTATCTGCGGGGCCGAAAAGGAGAAACATCCGAACACCGCGTCGAGTGCGCCCATGGTCGTCGACACCACGAGCGCCGATCCCGCCTTGCCTGCCCGCATGTCGAGCCGCGAAAGCAGCGCCAAGGCCTCGGCACTATCTTCCGCGCAGTCTATCAGAACGAGATCGCCCAGCGCGGTGAGTTCCCCCTGAGCATACTCGGCAAGCGAACAGGAATGGAGGATCCGGAAACCCGCCGCTTCGGCATCGTCACGCAACTCGCCGCGAATATGCGCACGGTCCGCCAGCACTGTGACGCCCAATTGGCACCCAGCCCCATCCTGCGCTGGCTCATATTGGAAATCGGCCTGCATCGACTCGCACTCCTCGCCGGATTTGTTGGAACATGATAAGAACATATGAGGGTCATAGCAAGAAGTGGTGCAAAGATTTGCCTCCGGATTGAACCTTTTGCCCGACTGCTGCGACTATCCCCGCATGACAGGTCCGAACGCCTCCGCGACCCAAGCCGAGCGGCTTTATGACGAGTTGCTGGTAACCCTGACCCAGGCAGGCGACCGGGCCGCGGCGAACCGCCTGGCGGCGCGCTGGCAGCCGCGCCTTGCACGCACTGCGAGGCGACTGCTGGGAGATCGCGAAGCGGCGCTGGGTGCCGTGCAGGATAGCTGGGTGGCGATCCTGCGCGGGATCGGTGGCCTGCGAAATCCGGCCCGCTTTGCGCCGTGGGCCTTCGGGATCCTTCACCGGCACTGCGTCGACCGTATCCGCCGCAATCAGGCGCGGCGCGGTCGCGAGGACGAGCTCGAAAGCGAGCCCAGGGCCACAGGCGGCGCGGTCGATGAGGCCCTGGCAATCCGTCAGGCCTTTGCCGCGCTAGCAACCGACCAGCGGATCGCCGCACACCTGTTCTTCGTCGAGGGCCTCACCCTCGCCGAGATTGCCGAGGTGCAGGAGGTGCCACTGGGCACCGCCAAGTCGCGCCTCTTCCATGCTCGCCGCCAGTTGAAGGCGGCCCTATCCGGAGACGTCCCATGACGACCATCGACGACCGTATCCGCGGCGCCCTCGACGAGGACGATCGCGCCTTCCTTGCTTCACTGGACAATTCGCGCGGGCTGTTCACGCAGCTTGGCGACAGCCTTGGCGGGCCCTTGGGTGGCTGGGCCAAGCTGGTCTTTGCCATGACCTTCGTCATGGCGGCGGCAATGTTCTATTGCGTGTGGCAGATGTTCGCCGCCAGCGAGCTCCGCGAAACGATCCTGTGGGCCACCGGCACCGTGGCGCTGGTGATGTCCATCGGCTTCCTCAAGGATTGGCTGTTCAGCCGCATGAACATGTTCACGATCCTGCGCGAGGTGAAGCGCCTCCAGGTGCAGGTAGCGTTGCTCGAAAGCGAGCGGGACTAGGGCCTGATCTCGATCGGGGTACCGTCGGGCACCAGGCTCCACAGCTCGGCGATCTCGGCATTGATCATCGCGATGCAGCCATCGGTCCAGTCACCTGGCATGCGCACTCCATCGGGCACCCCATTGGGCTGGCCGTGAATGAAGATCAGGCCACCCGGGCTGCGCCCCTGGCTTTGCGCAAAGTCGCTGTCCGCCGCATTCGGGTAGTCGATATGGAGCGAGAGGTAGTAGCTCGAGTTCGGATTGCCGTAGTCGATGGTATAGCGGCCCTCGGGCGTGCGCTCGTCGCCCTCGAAGCGCTTGTGACCCTTCGGGGCATCGCCGAACTGCAGGCTGCGATAGGTGCGGATCACATCGCTACCCTGGTAGACCCAAAGCGTGCGTTCCGATTTGTCGACCAACAGGAAATCCGCGAGCTCACCGACCTGCGCTTCCTGCGCTCGCGCACTTGGCACAGGCGAGCAGTCGGCCAGCACGAACAGAAGCAAGGGCGCAAGGATCCGCATCGCGCCACCCTAGCGCGAAACCGGCCTCAATCCATGAAGGGATCGCGCACCAGGATAGTATCCTCGCGTTCCGGGCTGGTGCTGACCAGCGCCACTGGCGTTTCGATCAGTTCTTGCACGCGCTGGATATACTTGATCGCCTGCGCGGGCAGGTCGGCCCACGAACGCGCCCCGGCAGTGGTTTCCTGCCAGCCGTCCATCTCTTCATAGATCGGCTCGACATTGGCCTGATCGGCGGCATGGCTGGGGAAGTAGTCGAGGATCTTGCCGCCCAGGCGATAGCCGGTGCAGATCTTCACCGTCTCGAAGCCGTCGAGCACGTCGAGCTTGGTCAGCGCGATGCCGGTAACGCCGCTGATCGCACAGCTCTGGCGCACCAGCACCGCGTCGAACCAGCCGCAGCGACGCTTGCGACCGGTGACGGTGCCGAATTCGTGCCCGCGCTCACCCAGTTTCTGGCCGGTCTCGTCATCGAGCTCGGTCGGGAAAGGACCGCTGCCGACGCGGGTGGTATAGGCCTTGACGATGCCCAGCACGAAGCCGGTCGAGTTCGGACCGAGGCCCGAACCGCTGGCGGCGGTGCCGCTGACCGTGTTCGAGCTGGTTACGAAGGGATAGGTGCCGTGATCGACGTCGAGCAGCACGCCCTGCGCGCCTTCGAACAGGATGCGCGCGCCCGCCTTGCGGACCTTCTTGAGGCGCTTCCACACCGGCTGGGCATATTGCAGCACGAAGGGTGCGATCTCGCGAAGGTCGGCCAGCAAACGTTCGCGATCCACCGGGGGTTCGTCGAAGCCGGCGCGCAGCGCATCGTGGTGCGCGCAGAGGCGGTCCAGTTGGCTGTCGAGTGCATCGAGGTGGGCCAGGTCGCACACGCGGATCGCGCGACGGCCGACCTTGTCCTCATAGGCAGGGCCGATCCCGCGCCCGGTGGTGCCGATCTTGCCCGAACCCGCGGCCGTCTCACGCAACCCGTCGAGGTCCCGGTGGATCGGCAGAATCAGCGGGCAGTTGTCCGCGATGGCAAAATTGTCGGCATTGATGGTGACGCCCTGCCCTTCGAGCTTCTCGATTTCGGCTTTCAGGTGCCACGGATCAAGCACCACGCCGTTGCCGATAATGCTGAGCGTACCAGTGACGATGCCCGAGGGCAGCAGCGAGAGCTTGTAGGTGGTATTGCCGACGACCAGCGTATGACCGGCATTGTGCCCACCCTGGAAACGGACGACGGCGTCGGCACGGCTGGCGAGCCAGTCGACGATCTTGCCCTTGCCCTCATCGCCCCATTGGGCGCCGATCACGGTTACATTGGCCATATGCGGGAAACCTGCCTGTCACAGTGACACAAACGCGTGCGCGCCTAGGCTGTCCGCGCCGCGAGGGCAAGCAATCCCGCGCGACAATCGGCGACAAACCGAGACTGGAAAATCTATCGGGCGCCATGCCATCACTGCGCCGAGCCGATTGCGTGAGAATTTCACCATGAGAAGACGTGTGATTGCTTCGCTGCTTGCCCTCAGCCTGGTTGGAGGAAGCGTCTCCACCGTGGCCGCCGAACGGCGCTCGCCGGCGCCTTCCGAAATTTCGTATGGCAAGGACCGGCTGCAGCGGGTCGACGTGTGGCCCGGTGCCGCAAAAGGTGCCCCGCTCGTAGTATTCGTCCATGGCGGCGGGTGGAAGCGCGGCGACAAATCGATGATGAAGGAATCGGCCAAGCTCTTGCATTGGCAGGCGCTCGGCTATGCGGTGGCTTCGGTGAACTATCGCCTGGTGCCCGATACGACGGTCGAGCAACAGGCACAGGACGTGGCCGATGCAGTCGCCCTGCTGAAACGCGATGCGGAAAAGCTCGGCTTCGATGGCAAGCGCATCGCGCTGGTCGGGCATAGCGCGGGGGCCCACCTCGTTGCGCTGGTCGGGACCAACCCGAGCTATCTCAGGAAGACTGGCCTATCCTATGCAGACATCGTCGGTGTCGTGCCGCTCGATGGAGCTGCCTATGACGTGCCCGCGCAGATGGGCGAGAATGCACGGCTGATGGGAGATACCTATCAGCAGGCCTTCGGCACCGATCCCGATCGCCAACGGGCCCTGTCGCCGACCTTCCACGCCGCCGCACCCAATGCCCCCGCCTTCCTGATCCTGCATGTCCAGCGAAAGGACGGTGCGAGCCAATCGCGCGCGCTTGCCGCAGCGCTGACGAAGGCTGGGACCGCAGCGCAGGTGCAGGGCTTTGCCGGGCGCGGCCTGCGCGGCCATATGGAGATCAATCGCAAGCTCGGCGAAAGCGACTACCCTGCGACTCCCGTTGTCGACGCCTGGCTGGCCGCCCGCTTCGCACAGTAGCCAGCCAGCGCCTCATGCCATGCGCGGGATGGTACAGGCCGAAGCGTAGCCCAGCCCGCGCTTGATCGCCGGGAACAACCGCCCGCTGGCCGCGCCCAGCGACAGCTCGGTGCGCACCTTGCGACCGTACTTCGCCTCGATCTGTTCACCCAGCTCGGCAGCCGTAGCAACATCGCCCGAGGCGATGGCTGCACCGAAATTGTACGCCAGCTCGTCTTCCACATGATCGGGCCGGCCCATCAGGGCATTCTGGATACGCTGGTTGTCGATCCCGTCGGCCAGCGCGAACTGCCTGACGATTTCGACACAGGGGCCGCAATCTTCCGCGCGGGTCGAACCGAGGCGCGCCATGTGTAGCAAGGCGGCAGGCGCATGATAGCGATGGCCGGAAAGCAGCATGGCGTGCTGGAATTTCTCCGTTGCGAACCCGCCGGCGGCATCGAGGTCGTCGATATAGGGTTCACCGTCGCCCGCCACCTTGTGCATTATCGAAAGAAACAGCTTCTTGGGCAGCGGAACGGGCGAGGCCCGCTGGCGACCGAGTTGCACCGCCACGGCGATGAGCGCCAGGAGCGGCGGGCCGAGCACGCCCGGCACATCCTGCCAGAATACGTCGGGCGCGCAGATGCCCGTCATGACCTCGTAGATATGGAAGCCACCGTGCGCGGCCAGCCATGAGATACCGATCAGCGCCGCGCCCCAGCGCAGCGCCAGATTCGCTGCTGCATAGCCGAGCACCGCCCCCGAGATGAGATAGGCCAGGCCGATGTCGCCGATGAAGTGGCGGTTGGCCGGCCCGGTCGCCTGCACCGTATCGATCGACGCGTACCACCCGAGCGGGCCGGTGAGCATGAAGAAGCCGTTGCCGATCGAGAAGAGAGCAACCAGCGCAATCACGGCTTGCATCGCGCGGTCGAGAGCATCAGGTTTGCTAATCACGGGACCACTCCTTATATTCGGATATCAAGTATCCAATTAAAGGAATCATGGCAAGGAACTTTCGCGATGCAGATCAGCAAGGGGGTGGAATGGGCCGCGCATGCCTGCGCCGTGTTGGCACCCCTGTGGCCCGACCGCGGCCTGTCGCTTGCCGCCCTGGCCGAATTCCACGGCGTGCCCGCGCCCTATATGGCCAAGCAGATGCAGGCCCTGGCCCAGGCAGGCATCGTCAAGGGCGGGCGTGGGCGCAGCGGATTCTATGCGCTCGCCAAGGCTCCGGCCGAGATAACCCTGCTCGATATCCTCAAGGCGATCGACGGTGACGAGCCCATGTTTCGGTGCACTGAAATACGCCAGAACGGCCCCTGCGGCAGCAAGCCGGAGGACTGCAGGCTGCCGTGCAGTATCGCCGCCGGTTTCGCCCGTGCGGAAGCCGCCTATCGCGACAGTCTTGCCCGGGTCGACCTGGTCACCCTCAACCGCAGCGTTGCCGCGCAGCTTGGGCTCGATAAGATCATGAGCGCCGGAGCCTGGGTCGCAGAAAACCTACGCTCGCGCCAATAGCGCCGCGCAAGTCGGGCTGCTAAGGGCGCCCCACCATGTCCGACCACACATTCCGCATTGCCGCGCTCTACCAGTTCACGCGGTTCGACGATCCTGCCGCAATCCGGCCCGCACTGCTCGATGCCTGCCTTGCCAACGGCGTGCGCGGCACGCTGCTGCTGGCGCGCGAAGGGATCAACGGCACGATCGCGGGTTTGGACGCTGGCATAGAGGCTGTACTCGATCATATCCGGGGCCTGCCCGGCTGCGCACAGCTGGAAGTCAAGGAATCACGCTCCGTCACCGAACCCTTTCACCGCATGAAGGTACGGCTGAAGAAAGAGATCGTGACGATGGGCCAGCCGGACCTCGACCCGCTTGCCAGGGTCGGCACCTATGTCGCGCCGGAAGACTGGAACGCGCTGATCAGCGAGCCCGAAACCATCCTGATCGACACGCGCAACGATTACGAGGTAGCGATCGGGACCTTTGCCGGGGCAGAGGATCCCAAGACGAAGAGCTTTCGCGAATTCCCCGAATGGTTCCGCCAGCGCCGCGCGGCACTGGAGGCCAAAGGCAAGACCCCGAAGATCGCCATGTTCTGCACCGGCGGAATCCGCTGCGAGAAGTCCACCGCCTTCGTTAAGGCGGAAGGGCTGGAAGAGGTCTATCACCTCAAGGGCGGCATCCTGAACTACCTCGAGCATGTCCCGGCGGAACAAAGCCTATGGCAAGGTGAGTGCTTCGTATTCGACGAGCGCGTCAGCGTCGGTCATGGCCTTACCGTGGGAAACCACGAACTGTGCCGCGCCTGCCGCATGCCGCTGAGTGAAGAGGATCGCGCCTCACCGCAGTTCGAACGCGGGGTCAGCTGCCCGCATTGTTACGCCACCCGTACCGACGAACAGCGCGCCCGCTATGCCGAACGGCAACGGCAAGAGGAGCTGGCGCAGGCGCGCGGCAGCGACCATGTCGGTGCGCAATTTCCCAAGCCTTCGCCCGACTGATCACCCAGATTGGCTGAGCTGAAGCCCCTGAGAATTCCGGGCGCCGCGTAACCATCGACGACCCTGACCGAAAACACCCATTCCCGTCACGGTTTGGGGTTTAGCTATTCTTATCCTGTCACTGCTCGCATTTACCGCTCTGTTTCTCGCCTTCAGCAATGGCGCCAATGACAATTTCAAGGGTTTCGCCACGGTCTGGGGTGCCGCCGCGCTCGAATATCGCAAGGCCCTGATCCTCGCGACGATCGCCACTGTCCTCGGCGGAGTAGCCTCGGTCATCCTGGCGCACGGCCTGATCGATCAGTTCTCGGGCAAGGGATTGGTCGGCAACGAACTGGCCGCCACGCCACGCTTTGCCCTTGCCGTGGCCAGTGGCGCGGCCCTGACGGTGATCCTTGCCACGCGGTTTGGCTTTCCGATCTCTACCACCCATTCCCTCGTCGGCGGGCTGATCGGTGCCGCCCTGGCGCAAAGCAGCGACCCGATCCAGCTCGGCAAGCTGGGCTCGAACTTCATCGTCCCCCTGCTGACCAGCCCGATCATCTCCGCCACGCTGGCATGGCTCATCGTGCTGCTCATCCCCAACGGGGCAAAGTGGTCGAAGAACAGTCCTCCTGCATCGGGGCCCTGGGCGCACCGTGTTCACCTGCTCTCGGCCACCAGTATCTGCTTTGCCCGGGGTGTGAACGACACGCCCAAGCTGGCGGCGCTGCTGGTAGCGGCGTCACTGCTGGACGGTACCATGGCGGCAATAGGCGTGACCGTGGCGATGGGTATCGGCGGCTGGCTCCTGTCGCGCCGCGTCGCCGAAACCATGAGCCACAAGATCAACCGCCTCGATCATGCGCAGGGCATTTCCGCCAACCTCGTCACCGCCAGCCTGGTGCTCTGTGCCAGTCGGCTCGGCCTTCCGGTCTCGACCACCCACGTCTCTGTAGGGTCGATCATCGGTAGTGGCGCGGCTGCGGGCACACTGGATCTTTCCGTGGTGCGGAACATCCTGCTGTCATGGGTGGCAACCTTGCCGATCGCGGCAACGATCGCTTTCCTGGTAGGCTGCGCCACGTAAGGCAGCACTGCCTGTCGCACACGTCTCTCCTTAGATTCAGCAAGCGCTTGCTCCAGGGACCAGGTTGACAGTCAACTGGTGCACTGTATTGATATAGCAATACATATAAAGGGTCAGCCAATGTTACTTCACCGACGCGCACTGCGCGATTTTTGCTGTGTCGCTTTGCTTGCATGGGGGGCCGGCGCCATTGCGCAAGATACGTCGCCAGTCGCCATCGCGGATACTGCTGCCGAAAGTCGTGGTGATCGCAGCGAAGTGCTGGTCCTGGGGGTAGCCCATCTCTCGCAACTCCCGAAGGGTTTCGACCGCCGCCAGCTTGAGCCCTTGCTGGCAAAGCTGAAAGCATGGCAGCCCGAAGCAATCGCGATCGAAGCCTTGTCCGGCGCTCAGTGCGACTATCTGCGCGAATACGACTTTGCCTACTCCGGTTCTGCCGCTGACTATTGCTTTGACCCAACGGCCGCGAGAGAGGCGATCGGCCTTTCGGGTGCGGCGGCATCCGAGGCAATCGAACGAGTGCTCGCAAGCCCTCAAAGGCAGCGGCCGCCAGAAGTGCGTCGCAGGTTGGCCGCATTGTTTCTGGCCGCGGGCGAGCCCAATTCGGCAGTAGTCCAGTGGTTCCGGCTCGATCCCACTGAGCGTCACGCGGACGCCTATCTAACGCCACAGTTGATCGAGATCCTGTCCAAACGAAGCCAATCACTCAATGAAAACGTGTCGATTGGCGCGTTCCTTGCGGCCGAGTTAGGTCTCGAGAAACTTGAATCGGTCGACGATCATACGGGGGACCGTGCGTCAGGTCCGGGCGATGACAAGACATATGCCGCTGAGATCGCCCAGATCTGGGACAATGCCGTTGTCAAGCAACGGATCAAAGACGACGAGCATTGGGATCGGTTGATCGCCAAAGGCGGGTCGATCATTGACTGGTTCCGCTCGCTCAACAGCTTGGAATCGCAACGTCTGGCCGTGGAGAGCGATTTTGCCGCTGCGGCTGCGTCAAAATTGCCGGGCAATAGCGGTCGCCGCTATCTGGCCTATTGGGAGACGCGCAACCTGCGAATGGTCGCCAATATTCGCGAGGTTGTCGGCCCGGGTCGCAAGGTGTTGGCGATCGTGGGTGCCGCACACAAGCCGTACTACGAGCGCTATCTCGGCATGACGAGCGACATAGAGCTGGCCGATATCGAAGAAGTGTTGGCCGACTGACCGCATTGATCAGCTGATCTCATCCGCCTCGTCGCCATCGAGCCGGTGGGTGCAGCCCAGTACCGCCGGATCTTCCTCACCGGTGATCGCGGCGACCGTCCGCCAGCCGATGGCGCGCAAGCGGGCTGCGACGTCGCGGTCGTGGCCAAGGGGCAGGAACAGCACCTTGCGCGCCTCCGCCGGACGGCTGCCCAACGCTTCGAGCAGCGGGTCCATGTAGAGGGAGAAACCGGTCGCGGCTTCTTCGCTGCCCTTGATCGTGTAAGTCCCACCGCGCCCCAGTGCACCACGTGCGCCCTCTCCATAGAGCGTGAAACCGAACCAGCTCTGGTATTCGAAGCCATGGCGTTCGGTCGGGTCGAGCGTGATGCGGGCGCGGGCTCCGATGGTTTCGGCGATGGCACGCAGGCCCGCAATGCGGCTGGCAAGCACCCCACCAACATCGAGCGCAGCCAGCTTCTCGACTGCTTCGGCAAAGGGTCCTGTCGCATAGAGCAGCGGCAAATAGGCTTCGCCCCCGGCTGCCGTGAGCCCGCCAGCATCCTTGGTATCGAGTTCGCGTCGCACTGCTTCGCGCGCAGCGGGATCGAGCGGCAGCGCCTTGTCCGCGAGCGTGTCGACCAGGTCGGGAAGCGTGAAGTCGACTGATATATTGCCGATCCCCGCGCCCTTGAGCGCATCGATCGCAACCGAGACGATCTCGCTTGCCGCGGCAACGCCATCGCTGCCGATCAGTTCGGCACCGAGCTGCAGCCGCTGTCGGGCCGGATCGAGCTGGTCCGCCTTGAGCAGCGCCACGTCCCCGGCATAACACAGTCGCAGCGGGCGCGGAGCAGCGGCCATCACGGTCGCAGCGATGCGCCCGATCTGCACGGTCATGTCGCTACGCAGTGCCAGCGTGCGGAGCGAGTCCGGATCGGTGAAGCGCACCATGCGACGCGTGGCCACGCCTTCCATCCGACCTGCGAGCGACTTCTCGAACTCGACCAGCGGGGGACGTACGCGATCGTAGCCGTGCGCATCCATCGCATCGAGCACGGCACGCATCGCCTCGGTGATCGCCCGCGCGCGTTGCGGAAGGGCGTCTTCGAGGCCGACGGGCAGGAGGTCGTCAGATGAAATCATTGCGCTGCGCCCCCTGCCCCAATGGCGGTCAGAATGCCAGTGGCATGACGACCTTCACGCCTTGCAGCGCGCAAGCCCCCCTGACCACATCCTGCGGGATCGGCTGGTCGACGCTGAGCAACAGCACCGCCTCGCCTCCTGCCTGGCGACGGCCGAGGTGGAAGGTGCCGATGTTGATGCCGTTTTCGCCCAGCAGCGTACCGATACGGCCGATGAAGCCCGGCGCGTCCTCATTGACGATATAGAGCATGTGACCGTCCAGCTCGGCCTCGATGCCGACACCGAAGATCTCGACCAGGCGCGGCGCATCGACACCGAACAGCGTACCGGCGACCGATCGATCGCCCTGTTCGGTACCCACGGTCACGCGGATCAGCGTGTTGTAGGCGCCTTCACGCTCATGTCGGATCGACCGGACATCGAGCCCGCGCTCCTTGGCCAGGAACGGCGCGTTGACCATGTTCACCGTGTCCGAATATTGGCGCATGAAGCCCGCCAGAACCGCACCTTCGATCGGTTTGCCCGACAGTTCGGCCGCCGCGCCTTCGCGCTCGATGCTGATCTTGGTCAGGTTGCCGTGCGCCAACTGGCCGACGAGGCTACCGAGGTTCTCGGCAAGCTTCATGTAGGGCTTGAGCTTCGGCGCTTCCTCGGCGCTCAGTGAGGGCATGTTGAGCGCATTGGTGACGCCGCCGTTGACGAGGTAGTCGGCCATCTGCTCGGCCACCTGCAACGCGACGTTGACCTGCGCTTCGGTGGTGCTCGCCCCAAGATGCGGGGTGCAGATGAAGTTGGGCTTGCCGAACAGCGGGCTGTCCTTGGCCGGTTCTGTCTGGAACACGTCGAGCGCCGCGCCCGCGACCTGGCCGCTGTCGAGCGCGTCAGCCAGCGCCGCCTCGTCGATCAGCCCGCCACGCGCGCAGTTGACGATGCGCACACCCTTCTTGGTCTTGGCGAGGTTTTCGCGGCTGAGGATATTGCGCGTTTCATCGGTCAGCGGCGTGTGCAGCGTGATGAAGTCGGCCTTGGCCAGCAGCGTTTCCAGATCGGCCTTCTCGACGCCCATCTCGACCGCGCGTTCGGGAGTCAGGAAAGGATCGTAGGCGACAACTTTCATCTTCAGGCCGAGCGCGCGACTGGCGACGATCGAACCGATATTGCCTGCGCCGATCAGGCCAAGCGTCTTGCCCGTGACCTCGACGCCCATGAAGTCGTTCTTGGGCCATCCGCCGGCCTGCGTCTTGGCATTGGCTTCGGGGATCTGGCGGGCCAGCGCAAACATCATCGCGATGGCGTGTTCGGCGGTGGTGATCGAGTTGCCGAAAGGCGTGTTCATCACCACCACGCCCTTGGCGCTCGCCGCCGGGATGTCGACGTTGTCGACGCCGATGCCGGCGCGACCGACGACCTTGAGGTTGTCCGCCGCGTCGAGGATTTCCTTGGTTACCTTGGTGGCCGAACGGATGGCCAGGCCATCATACTGGCCGATCACCGCCTTGAGCTCATCAGGCGTCATACCCGGCTTCACGTCGACGTCGCAGCCGCGCTCTTCGAAGATGCGGGCGGCATTGGGGTCCATCTTGTCCGAAATAAGGACTTTGGGCTTGGTCATGGTATTGTCCAATCTTGAATTCTTCATCCCGGACCTGGTCCGGAGACCCCGCCTTGCCGCGGGACTGAGGGGGAAGCGCCCCCGGGCGTGACCCGGGGTGGCGCAATTGTCAGGCGGTGGCCTTCACGCTGGCGTAGGCCCAGTCGAGCCAGGGTCCGAGCGCCTCGATGTCGGCGGTATCGACCGTCGCACCGCACCAGATGCGCAGGCCCGCCGGGGCATCGCGGTAACCGGCGATGTCATAGGCTGCATCCGCATCTTCGAGCAGCTTGGCCATGGCCTTGATCATGGCTTCGTCCGCGCCCTCAACCGTCAGGCAGACGCTGGTGTTGGACCGGCAGGCGGGATCGACGGCGAGATGGCCGAGCCAGTCGCGTTCCTGCACGATAGCGTCGAGCGCCGTGGCATTGGCATTGGCCCGCGCCTTGAGCGCGGACAGGCCGCCGAGCGACTTGCCCCATTCGAGCGCGAAGATCGCATCCTCGACCGCAAGCATCGACGGGGTGTTGATCGTTTCGCCACGGAACACGCCTTCAGCCAGCGCGCCCTTGCTCATCAGGCGGAACACCTTGGGCAGCGGCCATGCAGGAGTGTAGGTTTCCAGTCGCTCGACCGCGCGCGGGCCGAGGATCAGCACGCCATGCGCACCCTCGCCACCGAGTACCTTCTGCCAGCTGAAGGTCAGCACATCGACCTTGTCCCAGGCAATGTCCTGCGCGAACACCGCACTGGTGGCATCGGCAATCGCCAGGCCTTCGCGATCCGCGGCGATCCAGTCGCCATTGGGCACACGCACGCCAGAGGTCGTGCCATTCCAGGTAAAGATGACGTCGTTCGACCAGTCGACCTGGGTCAGGTCGGGCAATTGGCCATAGTCCGCACGGATGACCGTGGGATCGATCTTGAGCTGCTTGACCGCATCGGTGACCCAGCCTTCGCCGAAGCTCTCCCACGCCAGCGTCGTGACAGGACGTGCGCCCAGCATCGTCCACATCGCCATTTCGACGGCACCGGTATCCGATCCGGGCACGATGCCGATGCGGTGCGTTTCCGGCACCTCGAGCACTTCGCGGATCAGGTCGATGCAATACTGCAGCCGCGCCTTGCCCAGCTTCGAGCGATGCGAGCGGCCGAGCGATTCGGTAGCGAGTTTTTCGGGGGCCCAGCCCGGCGGCTTGGCGCAGGGACCGGAAGAGAAATACGGACGCGCAGGCTTGCGCGCCGGGTACGGGGTATCAGTCATGTAGACTCTCCTTACAGAGAGCTCGCGCGGCGTTGGGACCGCGTGGCCCGTCGGCCGAACTAGTGGCGCGGAGCCCCAAGTCAAGCGCATTCGTCTGCCAGTCGAAGCGGAGTCGGGCGGGTGCGACGTGATCCATCAAAGCGATGCGTAGGCAGTGCCTAACCGCTAAGGTAAGCTCAAGAAATCCGGGGATTTCTGGAAATCATTATCAATAGCAATGGTTTACTGCGCAGCATGAAATTTTGTCCGCGCAACATTTTCGCTTAACCTCAACGGCCTCCGTAGAGGAGAAACGAAGGGGGAAAATCATGGAGAGAGTTGCAAGACTTGCAGGAGCCCTTGGTGTCGTTGTGGCCGTGGTTGCTGGATTCGTGGCCATACCGAACCTCAATATCGCCCTGATCCTGATCCTGCTTGGGATCATTGCAGGGGCATTTACCGATCAGGACAATGCCGTGAGGATGTTCCTGGCGGTGCTGGCACTTCCGGCCATCGGGGCAACGCTTGGGGGCGTGCCGGCGGTCGGCGAATACCTGACGGCCATCTTCGGAAATCTGGCCATCGCGGCAGCAGGCATCGCGACCTCGCTGGTCGCTCGGCGCCTCTACGACACTGTGATGGGTGCGGTGACGAGCCCTTCGGGAAGCTAATTCAGCCTAACCGTTGCCTAAACACAGGGAGAAACGGCGCGCGCCATGCGCGTCGTTTTTCTTTCTGGCTGGCAGAGACGCAGATAATCGTCCGGAATAGATTGGCTTCTTCCTCTCGCCATCCGCTGCCCGCATGATTATGGGCCATCCGTCATGACCGTCGCAGACCTTCGCATCGCGCTGTTCAGCGGGAACTATAACTACACCCGCGACGGGGCTAACCAGGCGCTCAACCGGCTTGCCGAATACCTGCTGCGGCAGGGAGCGGCACTGCGCGTCTACGCACCGGTGGTCGAGAAGCCCGACTTCGAGCCGACGGGGGACCTCATCGGCGTGCCGAATATCCGGATGCCGGTGAAAAGTCGCGGCGAATACCGTCTTCCGCTGGGGCTCGATACTGCTTCGCGCAAGGACCTCGCCGAATTTGCACCCAACCTCGTCCATGTCTCCTCGCCCGATCCGACGGGCCACGCCGCATTGAAGTGGGCGTTAGCGCACGACATTCCCGTACTCGCATCGGTACACACGCGGTTCGAAACCTATCCGCGCTATTACAAGTTGGGCTTCCTCGAGCCCATCATCGAAGGGATTCTGCGACGTTTCTACCAGCGCTGCGACGCATTGGTTGCCCCGTCGCAAAGCCAGATCGCCGAGCTCAAGGCGCAAGGCATGCACGAGGACATCTCGATCTGGTCCCGCGGGGTGGATCGCGAACGCTTCGATCCTTCGCGGCGCGACCTGGCCTGGCGGCGCGAGCTGGGCCTGGCCGATGACGACGTGGCGATCGTCTTCCTTGGCCGGCTGGTGATGGAAAAGGGGCTCGACGTGTTCGCCGATACCATCGTCGAGCTGCGACGCCGGCAAGTTCCACACAAGGTGTTGGTGATCGGCGATGGTCCCGCACGCAGTTGGTTCGATAAGGCGCTACCCGGCGGAACCTTCGTCGGCTTCCAGACGGGCGAGAACCTCGCCCGCGCGCTGGCCAGCGGCGACGTCTTCTTCAATCCATCGATTACCGAGACATTCGGTAACGTCACCCTGGAAGCAATGGCCAGCGGCCTGCCGGTAGTGGCGGCGGGGGCGACCGGGGCTGCGAGCCTGGTCAACCATGGCGTGACGGGCCAGCTCGTCCCGCCAAGCAAGACCGAAGCCTTCGCCCTCGCCTGCGCGGATGCCTTGGCTCCCTATTGCACCGACCATGCGCTGCGCCGCGCGCATGGCGCGGCTGGCGAGGAAGCCAGCCGCGCCTATTCGTGGGACGCGATCAATCAGGCCGTCGTCGACACCTACCTGCGGTTGCAGGCCCAGCGCGGACGATAGTCAGCTCAACGCAACACGCCCGTCTTGGTCATCGACCAGGCGTACCACAGCAGGAACAGGGCGACCGCCCAGATGGTGGCGATTTGCGGCAAATTCACAGGTATGCCGCTGGTGACCTCGTATATCGCCGTGCCAATCAGCCCCAGCAGCGACACCGCATAGGCATGCAGCGCCAGCCGGTTGCGCATGAGCAGCAGGATGGAGCCGATCAGCGCGCCCCAGACACCCAGCGCCCAGGCGCTGTTTGCCCACATCGGCGTGGATTCGATTGCCGCGCGCATTTCTTCCGACGCCTGTGCCATCATTGCCGGATCGCGCATCATCGTGATGGTGTAGATGTAGCAACCGAAGGCATTCCACAGCAGCGATAGCCCGCCGACCGCCCACAGGTGCGCCGGTACCTTACCCGTCGTCTCGGTGTTCATGCGAGTTCCTTCCCTCTCACGACCTCCGCCGCGCAGTCTAGTACCACGCGGCGCAGGCGCAAGGGATGGTCCGGGTCACAGCCGCTCGATCTTCCTCGCGAGCTCGTCGACAAGGTCGACGATCTCGTTGACGGTCTTCTCGTCGAGCTTGCCCGAGCGGGCACGGTGCTTGAGCACGCTGGCCAGGTTGCCGACCGCGCGAAACATCTCCGGCGTGGCATAGGCGCGGCGGCGCTCGCCGTGACCTTCGAGCCGGTCGAGCAGCGCTTCGACCTCGTCGGCCCGCTCCTCCAGCTCCTTGCGTCCCGCTTCGGTCGCTTCATAGGCCTTGCGCGTCTCGTCACCCGGGGCCTGCGCGATCGCGCCTTCGTCCTCGAGCAGCGACAGCGTGGGGTAAACCGTGCCCGGGCTCGGCGAATAGCTGCCCTCGGTCAGCTCCTCGATGGCCTTGATCAGCTCGTAGCCATGACGCGGTTCTTCGGCGAGCAAGTGCAGCAGCACCAGCCGCAATTCGCCAGATCCGAACATGCGTCGACGGCGCCCACCGCGCGGGCCGAACTCGAAAGTGAAGTTCTCCGGAGAAAAGCCACGGCCGAAGTTGCTGCCGAAATCGGCGCCCGACATCATCGCCGCGGCAAAGGGCCAGCCGCCCATTCGCGCCATCTTGCGCCACTTATGTGCCTTGTACATTGCGATAGTCCTCATCGTATCTTCGATAGCTCTAAGATATATCATAGAGAAGTCGATGCAAGAGGACGCTGCAAATTTGCGACGAACGTCCTATGTCAACCGTCCGATGTCCGATCTCTTCCCCGACAGCCTGCCGACGCCCGCCCTTGGCGACCCCTCGCACGAGGACGCGCCGCTCGCCGACCGCCTTCGCCCCGCAACGCTTGCCGATGTTGTCGGGCAGGATCACCTGACCGGGCCAGAGGGTGCGATCGGCCGGATGGTCGCCTCCGGACGTCTCTCCAGCATGATCCTGTGGGGCCCCCCAGGTACCGGCAAGACCACGATCGCGCGCCTGCTGGCCGACAGCGTGGGCATGCGCTTTGCCAGCGTCAGCGCTGTGTTCAGCGGCGTTGCCGACCTCAAGAAGGCCTTTGCCGAGGCCGACAGGGCCGCTGCAGCGGGCCAACGCACTCTGCTGTTCGTGGACGAAATCCACCGATTCAATCGTGCACAGCAGGACGGCTTCCTGCCCTTCGTCGAGCGCGGCACCGTCACGCTGGTCGGCGCCACGACCGAAAACCCCAGCTTTGCCCTCAACGCCGCACTCTTGAGCCGCGCACAGGTGCTGATCCTCCAGCGGCTCGATCACGAAGCGCTTGGCTCGCTGCTCGACCGCGCGGAGGAACTCGAAGGCCCCCTCCCCCTCACCCCCGAGGCGCGCGACGCCCTTGTCGCCAGTGCCGATGGCGACGGTCGCTTCCTGCTCAACCAGGCCGAAACGCTCTACAACGCGAAGATTGCAGACCCGCTCGATCCGGCCGCGCTCGGCCAGTTCCTCCAGCGGCGCGTAGCGGTCTACGACAAGGACCGTGAGGGGCACTACAACCTCATCTCCGCGCTCCACAAGGCGGTGCGCGGGTCGGACGTGCAGGCCAGCCTGTATTACCTCGCCCGCATGCTCACCGCCGGGGAGGAGCCACGCTTCCTCGCCCGCCGCTTGGTACGCATGGCGGTCGAAGATATCGGCATGGCCGACCCGCAGGCGCTAGTGCAGTGCATGGCGGCAAAGGACGCCTATGAATTCCTCGGCAGCCCCGAGGGAGAGCTCGCGCTGGTCCAGGCCTGCATCTACCTCGCCACCGCACCCAAATCGAACGCCGCCTACCTGGCCCAAGAGGCCTCTTTCAAGAGCGCGCGCGAGACCGGCAGCCTGATGCCACCGCAGAACATTCTCAACGCGCCCACCAAGCTGATGAAGGATATCGGATACGGATCGGGCTACAGCTACGATCACGACACCGATGACGGCTTCTCCGGGGACAATTACTGGCCCGAAGAGATGGAACCCCAGGCCTACTACCAACCGGTCGAGCGCGGCTTCGAACGCGAAGTGAGGAAGCGGCTCGACTATTGGGACAAGTTGCGAAGGGAGAGAGTTAAATGATTCAGCGGACTGCCGGTATATTGTTCGGCCTGGCTATCACCATTCTGGCAGCGCCAGCCCAAGCGGCCCCGGACCTTGCAGCTTGCAACGAACTGGGGACTGACCCTGATCCGCTAAATCCCCGGACCGAAGCGCCGGAGTTACCCGCGGACTGGGCAGACATCGCGCAGGCCTCTCGCGAATGGCTGGCTGTCTCCACTGAACTGGGATCAACCCACTGCAGCTACATCGGCTGGATCGCGAAATTCCGTAGCTTCGACCGCGTTGCAGACCGCTTTCTCGGTATCTCATGGTCGGGATACGAGGCCTTTGGCTATCTCCTGATTGACCAGTCGGGATCCGGCACGGATCTCGACACTGGGGCTAAGCCTGTGATTTCGCCGAGCGGCAGCTTCTTCGCCACAATTCAATGGTCCGACGCCGGATGGGGCGGCTTCGAAGGCTTCGCGGTCTATCGCATCCTCTCACGTAGGATCGAACCGCAGCACGTCGATACGGATTTGCCGTGGGCCGGCTGGCGGATCGACCGCTGGGAGGGCGAAGAATGCGTCCATCTCTCGGCAGTGCCATACAGTGTCGGCAACGCAACCGCTCCGCGCGACAGCTACGTCGCCGTTGCCGACAACGGCTGGAAATTGGCCAAGGGTGACACCTGTGCAGCACCCGATACGGATTGACCGCTTCACCCATTTCCTCGCCATCGACTGGTCGGGAGCGAAGGGGGAACGGCAGAAGGGGATCGCGCTATCGCTTGCCGATGCGAGTGGCGGACCGCCCGTATTGATCGATCGCGACACGGCGTGGAGCCGCGAGGAGGTGTTGCACATCCTGCGCCACGAATTGCCACCCGATACGCTGGTAGGCATGGACCTTGGCATAGCATTGCCCTTCGCCGATGCGGGTGCCTTCTTCCCGGGTTGGGACGAGAGTCCCGATAACGCGAAGGAGCTTTGGGCGCTGATCGATCGGATCTGCGCGGACGATCCGTATCTCGAATCTGGAAGCTTCGTGACCCATCCCGAAGCCGCCCGATATTTTCGCCATTCGCGCGATCATGTAGGCGATCGTTTCCACTTGCCCAATGCACCGACCCGCGAAGGCCGGTTTCGCATTGCGGAACAGGCACAACGCAATCGCAACGTGCGCCCGGTGAGCAATTTCAACCTGGTCGGCGCGGCGCAGGTCGGCAAGTCGAGCCTCACCGGCATGCGCCTGCTCAACCGGCTGCGCGATCGCGTCTCCGTCTGGCCCATCGATCCCCTGCCCGAGGGCGGTCCGGTGGTAGTAGAGATTTACACCAGCATTGCCGCGCGCGCATCGGGTGTCGGGGGCGAAACCGGCGGCGCCAAGACCAAGCTGCGCAGCTACGAGGAGCTCAACGCCGCACTCGATCGCCTGAACACGCCACCCGTTGCGGGGGCCGGGCCGATCGACGACCATTCCTCCGACGCCCTGGTCACTGCCGCCTGGCTGCGTTCGGTTGCGGAAGATCCCGCGCACTGGAACCCTGAAGGCCTCACCGCCGAAATCGCGCGAACAGAGGGCTGGACTTTCGGCGCATTGTAAACCAAATGCGCGCGCCTGTGCCGTGCCGGTTTAGCTCAGTTGGTAGAGCAGTTGATTTGTAATCATCAGGCCAGGGGTTCGAATCCTCTAACCGGCACCACTATTCCTCTTCGCCAGCCGCCATTAGGTCCATGAAGTTGCGGGCCGCCTCGCGGTCTTCCTCCTGCTTGAACGCGACATCGAGGTCTGGCGCGGCCCCCAGCATGTAGAGCAGCGTCCACAGCGCGAAACGCTTGCTGCGGTCCTTCTCGAGCCCGAAGTCGACGAGGCAATGCTCGATCCCTGCCTCAAGCGCGGCGGGCACAATCGCGGTCGGATCGTCGCTGCCGAAATAACGGCGGAAGAGGTCGTCGAGCTGCATGCCTGCGCGATAGGGCCACTTACACTTGATGGGAAGCGCGAACGAGAAGGGCGGCCAAGCCACTGCCTGACCGCCCCTCGCTATCCTACCAAACGGCTTACTGTGCCGATTCGTCGGCAGTTTCCTCAGCCGGGGGCGACGCGGTCGAGCCCGAGGCCGTTCCGCTACCCATTACCAGCGCATCGCCGCTCGCTGCGAGACTACCCGCGGGGATCGCCAGCTGCTGGCCCTGGGCATCGACGATGACCTGCTGCACGCGTCCCCGCGCATCGCCGACAACTTGGCGGACCTCGCCGATCTCGGCACCATCGGGCGCGACCACCGGCATGCCGGGAGCAACGGCGAAAGCCCCGTCACCCGCTGCGGCACCGCTTCCGGCAACCGCAAGCATATTGCCTCCGATCATTCCTGCGCCGCTGCCTGCGGCTGATCCGGCAGCGCTCGCCGAACCAGCGAGAGTGCCAGCTTGCCCCGCAAGGCCGGTCGCCCGGTCGCGTGCATCGCCGACGGCGGGTGTGGCGACATTGCGCACGGTCCCGGCGGTTGCGCGGACGCGGCCCGCAGTCTCGCCTACGATACCGCTCGCGGCGTCGGTACCGAGAAGTTGTGCGTTGGCACTACCCGAACCCGATGCACTGCCGCTGCCCGAGGCTGATCCGTCTGCGGACCCCACGGGGGTAGCGAGCAGTTGGCTGGTCGTCGCCTCGATCCCGGTATCGACCGAGCGATCGACCGCTACCGTGCCGGAATTGCGATCGACGTTCTGGCTACCACGGGTGCGGGCATCGGCGCGTGCCGACCCACGCGTTGCGGAACGTACCGTGGTGGTCGTGCGATCAATCAGAGGCCCGGCAACCCCGGTGACCCTGCCCGTTACGCCGCCGGTGACCTGGCCCAGGCCGCTGCCCGACAGCAGTTGGGCGTGGGCCTGCGGAGCAGCAAAAAGAGTGAGTGCCGAAGCGGCAAGGAGAAGCTTTTTCATCGATCTTTCCTTTCGTCTCGGCAGGCGCGCGAGGAGGATTGTGCGCCTGCTACGAAGGGAAAACGGATGCCATGCGGTGTTTAATCCATCACTCGCGAATATTTCTCAAAGGCCCTTGCACGATGCACAGACGAGCCCGCGCCCATAGACCGGATCGGTCCCCTTCCTGCCTAGATCGAGTGCCTCACCGTCAAGCGCCGCGCGCCAGTTGCGATTATCGCCCAGGGCCAGGGCGACGCGGGCGGCGACCAGCGGGGCGGCAAACGAGGTACCGCGCAGTCTCTGGCGCTTTCCCTTGGCGTTGAGAGCTCGAATGTCCGCCCCGGGTGCAGCGTAGTCGAGATGCAGCGCACGGCCAGCTTCGAGCAGCGCGTGGCGCCTACCGTCAACGGCGGTTACCGCAACTACTCCTTGGTAGCTCGCAGGATAGGCCGGTGGCGCGGCAGGACCGGCATTTCCCACGGCCGCCACAACTACCACGCCTTTACGCTGGGCGGCCTCGATGGCGCGTGCGAGCACCGGGTTCTGCGGTCCAACCAGGCTGATTGTTACTACGCGGCTGCCTTCGGTCACAAGCCACCCGAGACCCTTGGCGATGGCGAGTGCATTTCCGCCTGCCTTGTCGGTTCCGTATACGTCGGCGACGCGTATCGCAGTTGCCCCGGCCGAAGCCAGCAGGCTGGCGACAGCGCTGCCGTGATTGCTGGGATAGGGCGCGCCGCGCGCGAATCCCTTGCTCGCAACGACGGGGACCGCCCTGCCGGGGGCACCGTCGATCATGCCGACCGGAACGCTTGGTCCAAGTCCACCTGTTGCGGCATTGGCGACCGGAAGCACTGTTCTGCGCGTTGCGCCCGACTGGAAATGCAGGTTGTCGGCGGCGACCGTCGCCTCGGGCATCAAGCGCGTCAATTCGCGCTCGGCCTCGGCCAGACTCATTCCCTCGGGAACGCCTAGGCGCGTTACAATGAAGTCGAGGCCCTCTACCAATTTGACTTCGAGCACCGTGAATCCGGCGGCCGTTGCTCGCTTGAGCGACGCCGTATCGACTTCCATCGCCAGCAGCTCCCCGCGTCGGGCGGGTTCGCCGCGCATATCAAGCGCAATCGTATCGCGGTTCCGACGCACCAGCCGATCGATCGCACGCAGGCGCTCGCGCGCAAGGTTTCCTGCGGTCTGGCTGGTTGTCTCCAGCACTTCGTCCAGCGTGTCCGTCATCGTGTCCAGAACCTCCCCCACGCGAGGGAGCGGCGTGCCGGGCAGTGTCACCTGGGCAGCGAGCGGCGCAGCCAGCATGGCCAAGAGGGCCGGGATGAGGAAAATGCGGCGCATTGGTGTGCTCTTTCTCCTAAACGCGATTAAGCATGGATGAAACGCACCGGGCGGTTCGTTTAATCCGTGGAAGGCACAGACACTGGGCACATCGTTCGAGCAGGACCTGCTGGCACTCTTGCCCCGGCTGCGAAGATTCGCGGTCGGGCTGTGCGGCAATCCTGCCGACGGTGACGATCTGTGCCAAATGACCCTCGAGCGCGCGCTCGCCAATCGCACCAAGTGGCAGGAAGGCACGCGGCTCGACAGTTGGATGTATCGCGTGATGCGCAATATCTGGATCGACGAGGGCCGCGCTACCACGCGGCGCCGTGAGACCTTCGTGGACCCCGACGCCGGCCTGTCAGTCGGCGGCGATGGCGCGCAGGAGCATGCCGTCGAACTTTCCATGGTCGACCGCGCAATGCAGCAATTGCCGCAAGAGCAGCGCGAGGCGGTGCTGTTGGTGATGGTCGAGGGCTATGCCTACAAAGAGGCCGCCGAAATTGTCGGTTGCCCGGTCGGTACGCTCAATTCGCGCCTAGTGCGCGGGCGCGATGCGCTGCTTGATCTCTTGGGAGAAGCGTCGTGACGATCACCCCCGAAGAGCTGACTGCTTTTGCCGACGGCGAATTGTCGGGCGAGCGCGAAGCGCAGATCGCCGCGGCGATTGAGGCCGATCCCGAGCTGGCGCGCAAAGTCGCGGCGCATCGCGCTCTCAAGGCTCGCCTGGCAGGACATTTCGACCCGATTGTAGAGCAGCCGGTACCCGAAGCCCTGGCCACCATGCTTCAACCGAAGCTGGCGGAGGTCGTCGACCTAGCCGCCGCGCGCGAGCGGATCGAGGCACGGCGCACCCTTCCGCGTTGGGGCTGGGTCGTTGGCCCCGCCCTCGCCGCTTCGCTGGCACTGGCGATGTTCCTGCCGCGCGGAGGTGAGGTGCAGGAAGGCTATGCCGACGCGCAGCTAGCCAGCACTCTCGACAGTCAGCTGGTCGCCGACCAACCGGTGTCTGCGGAGACCCGCATCCTGCTGAGCTTCCGCAACGACGCAGGCAGATATTGCCGTGCCTTTAGTGGCAAGGAAGGCGGCGGGATTGCCTGCCGTGACGACGAGGGCTGGAAATTGGAAGCACTCGGCAAGGGCTCAACCACCGCATCGACGGACTACCGGATGGCCGGCGCCGGCGAGGCCGAGCTGCTCGCCAGGGCACAGGAAATGGCCAAGGGCCCGGCGCTCGATGCACAGGCCGAAGCTAGTGCCAAGGCCAGCGGCTGGCGCTGATTTCTCATGCTTAAAGACAACAAGAAAGGAAGGACCGGCGGGATGGGACCGGTCCTTCCTCCAATTGCGCCGCCGCCTTGCTTGAGTAGGGACGGGCGACGGCGCGGCGGGAGCGGAACTGTCAGTTGACGATCGTCACGGTACCTTGGCGGTAGCCCTTCTCGGCCATGTCCTCGATATAATCGATCCGCTCATGCTTGAGTTCGTGGGCATACTCTTCCCACGCATCACGAGTGTCTTCGAGGTCGCTCGCGCGACGAAGGTCGCTGACCAACTCCTTCTGAGCTTCGCCGACATCGCTACGATAGTCGAACCAGCGACTGTTCTCGATTCCCGCGATCGGGCTGGTCAGGATCAGTGCCTCTTCGGCGCGCGCGACCTGCTCTTCGTAAAGCATCGGTGCGGCAGTTGCGGCGGTGGCGAGGCCAAGCGTCGCCAGCGAAACAAGTGAAAGCGTCTTCATGTCACACTCCTTTGGTTCGCGAGCCGCAGCTGGCGGCCCGTCTGGAAAGGAAACGAAGAGCGTTCGGAGTTTAATCCACGCCTCACAGCATTTCTCGCCCGCACCGCCCCCGACTGTGCTTGCAAGGCGGTGAATCGAGGATGCTCGCCTTCTGACGCAAAACCGACTAGGGGGCCGCGATGCATTTCCTCGACCAGGCCAAGATCTATCTGAAATCCGGCGGCGGTGGCCCCGGGGCGGTGAGTTTTCGCCGTGAGAAGTACATCGAATACGGTGGCCCCGACGGCGGCAACGGCGGCAAGGGCGGCGACATCGTGTTCGAAGCGGTCCAGGGCCTCAACACGCTGATCGACTTCCGTTATTCGCAGCATTTCAAGGCTTCGCGCGGCAGCCATGGCATGGGCAAGGATCGTACTGGCGCGGGCGCGCCCGATCTCGTGATCAAGGTTCCCGTCGGCACGCAAATCCTCTCCGAGGACAAGGAAGAGGTGCTCGCCGACTTCACCGAGGTCGGCCAGCGCATCGTCTTCCTCGAAGGCGGCATGGGTGGGCGCGGCAACGCCAGCTACAAGACCAGCACCAATCGCGCACCGCGCCAACACCAGCCCGGCGAAGCGGGGCAGGAAATGTGGGTCTGGCTGCGGTTGAAGCTGCTGGCCGACGTCGGCCTGCTCGGCCTGCCCAATGCCGGCAAGTCGACCTTCATCAACCAGGTATCGAACGCCAAGGCCAAGGTCGGCGCCTATGCCTTCACCACGCTGGTGCCCAAGCTGGGCGTGGTGACGCACAAGGGCCGCGAATTCGTGCTCGCAGACATTCCCGGCCTGATCGAGGGCGCCGCCGAAGGCGCCGGGATCGGTGACCGCTTCCTCGGCCATATCGAACGCTGTCGCGTGCTGATCCACCTGATCGATATCGCGGGAGTCGACCCGGTGGAGGCGATGCGCATCGTCGAAGACGAATTGGAAGCCTATGGCGCGGGGCTTGGCGACAAGCCGCGGCTCGTGGCGCTGAACAAGCTCGACCTCGCCGACAAGGAACTGGGCGAAGGCTTCGCCGAGGAACTGATCGCCGCCGGTGCGGACAAGGTCTTCCGCATTTCGGGTGCCACCGGAGAGGGGATCGAGGAACTGCTCGATGCCGTGCTCGGATATCTGCCCGACCGGACATCGACCGAGACCCACGCCGAAGAGGTCGAGGACGAGGGTGAAGCGCCCGACTGGTCGCCGATCTAGCCAATACCCGCGCTAGGCACGCCCCAAGCGAAGGCGGCTTCCGCTTCGCGCAGGCATTGTTTAGGGCTGGCGTCGTGATCGCCATGCACGCCCTCTCCGAACTACGCCAAGCACGTCGCTTCGTAATCAAGGTCGGCTCGGCATTGCTCGTGCAGCAGGGCAAACCGCGCGTCGAATGGCTTGCCTCGCTCGCCGCGGAGATCGCGGATCTGCGCAAGGCGAGCGAGGTAATCGTCGTCTCCTCCGGCGCCATTGCGCTTGGCGCGGCCAAGCTCGGTCTCGCCAAGGGCGGGCGCGGTAGCCTTGCCGATGCGCAGGCGGCTGCCTCCGTCGGTCAGGTCGAACTCGCGCGCCTGTGGTCCGACGCATTGGGACACCACGGCATCACCGCTGCGCAGATGCTGGTGACCATCGGCGACCTTGAAGAACGACGGCGCTACTTGAACGCGTCGGCGACGCTGGCTCGACTGCTCGAAGCGGGTGCCGTCCCGGTGGTGAACGAGAACGACAGCGTCGCGACCGAGGAAATTCGCTTTGGCGACAATGACCGGCTGGCCGCGCGCGTTGCGCAAGCGGCTGGTGCCGAAGCCGTACTGCTGCTTTCGGATGTCGATGGCCTGTACGACCGCGACCCGCGCGAGGCGGGTGCGACACTAATCGAGCGGGTCGAAGGCGTGACGCCAGAGGTCATGGCCATGGCCAGCGGTGCATCAGCCTCCGGCCTCGGGTCGGGCGGGATGCTCGCCAAGTTGCAGGCCGCGCGGATCGCCGAGCGCGCCGGCATCGCTTTGGCAATCGTCAATGGCACCTATGTTTCGCCGATCGCTCGCGCGCTGGACGGCCCGGTCGGCACGCTGTTCGTGCCGCAGGGCGATGCCAGTGCGCGCAAGGCATGGCTCGGCGGGCGACTGGCCCCGGCGGGCGTATTGACGGTCGATGCGGGTTGCGCGGTTGCGCTGGAGAAAGGCGCCAGCCTGCTGGCGGCTGGCATCACCGAAATCGAGGGCGACTTCGCGCGCGGCGACCTTGTCGCGATCCACGGGCCCAAGGGCGAACGCCTGGGCCAGGGCCTGGTTGAGTATACGGCCGCCGAATGTCGCAGCATCCGTGGGCTCAAGCAGGACCGACAGGCCGACAGGCTCGGCTATGCCCCGCGCGCGGCGGTGGTCCATCGCGATCACATGGTGCGCACATGACCATTGCACTGACCGGCGCCACCGGCTTCGTCGGCCAGGCGGTGCTCGACGCGGCGGGGCGCGAAGGGATTCCCGTCCGCGCACTCACCCGCAGGGAACAGGCGCCCCGCGAAGGGATCGATTGGGTAGAGGGGAGTCTATCCGATCCCGCATCCTTGGCCGCCCTGTGCCAAGGCTCCGATGCGGTGATCCATGTCGCGGGCCTCACCAACACCCCGGACCCCGCGCAGTTCGAGCTGGCGAATGTCGCGGGAACCGAGAGCCTGATCGCGGCGGCCAAGCAGACGAAGACCCGACGCTTCATCTTCGTTTCCTCGCTCTCGGCGCGCGAACCCCAACTGTCGCTCTATGGTGCATCGAAGGCCAGGGCCGAAACCATCGTAGAGGCGAGCGGGCTGGATTGGACCATTGTCCGCCCGCCAGGGGTCTACGGCCCGCGCGATGTCGACTATCTTGAGATGTTTCGGTCGGCAAAATATGGCTTCGTGCCACTGCCGCCGCGCGGGGCGAGTTCGATCATCCATGTCGACGACCTGGCGCGGTTGCTGCTCACTCTCGTCGATGCCCAGCCCGCCCTGGTTCGACGGCAGATGTTCGAACCGGATGATGGGCGTGAGGGTGGCTGGTCGCACAAGGAACTGGCCGGCGCGATCGGCGCGGCAGTGGGGCGGCGCGTCTTCGCTCCGCACCTGCCCAAATCGCTGATGACCTTCGGTGCCCATCTCGACGCGCTGCTGCGCAAGGACAAGGCGCGGCTAACCGTCGATCGGGTAGACTACATGGTGCATCCAAACTGGGTCGCGCGCTCTGCCAAGAGAGTGCCCCCTGCCGTGTGGACGCCGCGTGTAGCGGGTGAGGAAGGGTTAGCCCGCACGGCAGAGTGGTACCGCGCCGAGGGCCTCCTCTGATCCGTTTGATTTGGCACAGGGCCAAACAGTCCTATGGTCCCGCACGGGATCGCGAGTCGCATTGACGGTAACGGCCGTCCGTTCGTTCACGATCTAGGGGATTTTCCATGAAAAGAATTGCACTTGTGGCTGCGCTTGCGGTCATTTCGGCCTGTTCGCAGTCGGCTGAAGCACCTGAAGCGGAAGCCACGACTGAAACCACGGCCGAAGCGGTTCCTGCAGAGGTCATGGCCGCTGATGGCGGTCCGGCCTACGGCAAGTTCAAGATCACGCAGGCGGACGGAACGTCGTTCACGGACGACGTGCGGCCTGACGGCACCTACACGTCCACCGCAGCGGACGGCACCGTGATGCAATCGGGCACCTGGGTCCAGAAGCCGGGCGAATATTGCACAACCAAGGACGAGGAAGGCGCTGTCGAGGAGTGCTATCCGGAAAAGATCGACGACAAGGGCGTCTGGATTTCAAGCAACACCAAGACCGGTGAGACGGTAATGGTAGAACGCTTGCCAGAATAAGGCTTGCGCACGGCGGGAGGGCGCACAGCGCGTCCTCCCCGCTTTGCTAGAGGAAAGGTTCCTCGCCCGGCCTGTGAATGCCGCATTCGACCTTGTCCCAGCCGGACCACCGCCCCGCACGCGCATCTTCGCCTTCGGCCACTGGCCTCGTGCAGGGCGAACAACCGATTGACGGGAAACCCTTCACCACCAGCGGATGGCGCGGCAGGTCATAGCGCTCGAAATAGGCAGAAATGTCATCGGCCGACCAGTCGATCAGCGGATTGATCTTCAACCGTCCCTGCGCATCCGACGTGTCAAGTTCGAAGCGCGGCAGGTTCGCGCGGGTCGAGGACTGGAAGGCCTTGCGCCCGGTAAAGCTTGCGTCGAAGCCCGCCAATGCCTTGGCCAGCGGCTTGACCTTGCGCAGATCGCAGCACCCATCGGGATCGTAGGACCAACGGAGGCCGCTCTCATCGCGGGCCTCAAGATCGGCGATCTCGGGGTAGAGATTGACGAGATTGAGCCCCAGCCGGTCGGTCAGCTCGTCACGATAGGCCAGCGTTTCGGCAAAATGCTTGCCGGTCTCCAGGAACAACACCGGCACCCTGGGATCGACCTGCGCAATGAGGTGCAGCAGAACCGCGCTTTCCGCACCGAAGCTCGACACGATCGCGACATCGCCAGCCAGGTTGCCTTCGATCACCGCCCGCAGCCATTCCTCGGTCTCGTGACCGCGGAACATGCGATTGAGCCTCACGGCGTCGTGTTCGACGAAGCTCGGAGCAGTGTCGAGCCGGTCGATGGCGCGCAGCTCGTTCATGCGTGCCTCTTGGCCCAGATGGCGGTGCGCGCATCGGCGGCGGGCTGGTAGACTTCCGGCCAGCGCGCAAAGGCCGCCTCGACATCGTCGGGGTCGAGAGACTGATCGGGCGCAAAGGAATCGAAGCCGCAGCGGCGCATGTAGGCGATCTGGTCGACCAGCACGTCGCCCACCGCTCGCAATTCGCCAGTATAGCCGGCCTCGCGCAGGATGCGGGCGGAAGAATAGCCGCGCCCATCGCCGAAGGCCGGGAAGTTCACCTCGATCAGCGCCAGCCGGTCGAGAAAGGGGATCAGCTCGCGGGCATCGTCGCCCGGCTCGATCCGCACCGCAGTGGCGTTGGTCTGATCGCAGCAGGCATCGACGGTGACCGCCGGCTGGTCGACCGGTTCGTCATCGCGAAAACGGATCTGGACGGCGTCGGGACTGGTTCCCAGGGCATCAGCCATAAAGGGCCTCCTTGAACGGATCCATGCCGATCCGGCGATATGTATCGAGGAAACGTTCGCCATCCTGGCGCTCGCGTTCGTAAACGGTGGTCACGGTTTCGACCGCATCGACGATGCCGTCCTCGTCGAAGCCGGGACCGGTGATCTTGGCGAGGCTGGTATCCTCTGCCTCGCTGCCGCCGAGCAGGAGCTGGTAGTTTTCCACCCCCTTCCGGTCGACACCGAGGATACCGATGTGGCCCGCGTGGTGGTGGCCGCAGGCGTTGATGCAGCCCGAAATCTTGAGCTTCAGCTCACCCAGCCGCGCGGTCTTGCCGGTATCGGCAAAGCGCGTGGCGATCTTCTGCGCGACAGGGATCGAACGGGCGTTGGCGAGGCTGCAGTAATCGAGACCCGGGCAGGCGATGATATCCTCGATCGTGTCGAGGTTCGGGCTACCCAGCCCAGCCGCGTCGAGCGCAGTCCACAGGGCATGGAGATCAGCCTTGCGGACATGCGGCAGGACGATGTTCTGCGTGTGCATCACGCGCAGCTCGTCGAAGCTGTAGTCCTTCGCGAGATCGGCCATCAGATGCATCTGTTCGGCACTCGCATCGCCGGGAATGCCACCAGCCGGCTTGAGGCTAATAACCGCCGAGACATAGCCCGGCGCCTTGTGCGGATGCGTGTTGCGATCGACCCACAACGCGAAGTCGGGGTCCGAACGGTCGATTTCCTCCGAAAGGCCTTCTTCGAACAGCGGCTCTTCGAAGTAGGTCTTGATACGCGCGAGTTCCGCCGCCGGCGGCTCGATGCCCAGCGTGAGCAGATGCGCGAATTCCTCTTCGACCTGGCGGGTGTATTCCTCCGCCCCGAGTTCGTGGACCAGGATCTTGATCCGCGCCTTGTACTTGTTGTCGCGGCGACCATAGCGGTTGTAGACCCTCAGGCAGGCCTCGGCATAGGTAACCCACTGGTCGAGCGGCACGAAATCGCGGATCAACGGTGCGACCATTGGCGTGCGGCCCATGCCGCCACCGACATAGAAGGCCGCGCCCAGCACGCCGTCCTTTTCGACGATCTGAACGCCGATATCGTGCAGACGCATCGCCGCACGATCACGGTCGCTGGCGATCACCGCCATCTTGAACTTGCGCGGCAGGTAGCTGAATTCAGGGTGGAAGCTCGACCACTGGCGGATCAGTTCGGCATAGGGCCGCGGATCGACCACTTCGTCTGCAGCAGCACCGGCGAAGTGATCCGATGTGGTGTTGCGGATGCAATTGCCGCTAGTCTGGATCGCGTGCATTTCGACGCTGGCAAGATCGGCCAGGATATCGGCCGCCTCTTCCAGCTTGATCCAGTTGTACTGAATGTTCTGGCGCGTGGTGAAATGGCCGTAGCCGCGGTCATACTTGTCGGCGATCGTCGCCAGCATGTGCATCTGGCGGCTGTCGAGCGTGCCATAGGGCACCGCGACGCGCAGCATATAGGCGTGGAGCTGAAGGTAGAGACCGTTCATCAGCCGCAGCGGTTTGAACTGGTCTTCGGTTATCTTGCCTTCGAGGCGGCGGCGGGCCTGGTCGCGGAATTCCTCGACCCGGGCGTCGACCATCGCCTGGTCATATTGGTCGTACTGGTACATCAGATCACCCAATTGCCGATGTCGGGATCGGCCGGCTTGAGGGTCAGGTCGGGGCGGACGGTCGGGCCGAGCGCGCGCACGCGGTCCTTGATATGCGACGGGCGCGGGGAGCCGTTGTGAAGTTCGGCATCGATGGCATAGGGAACGTTGACCCGCCGCGCCGCTTCCTCGCGACGGGCGATTTCGTCTTCGTGGCCGGTCACATCGACGGCATCTTCCACATGGAGCGACCAGTCATTGCCGTCCCACCAGGTGACAGCGCCGGTGCGCAGATCGTTTCCGGTCAGGATCCTCATTGAGCCGACTCCCTTGCGATGGCGGCAAGCGCGATATCGTCACGCGCAGTGACTTCACCGATAACAATCAGCGCCGGGCTGACGACCGCTTCGCGCTCGATGAGGTCCGGCAGGCCGGCGAGCAGGCCGCGCAGCACGCGCATTGTGGGGCGGGCCCCATTCTCGATCACGGCCACGGGCATATCGGGGGCAAGACCATCTTCGATCAGCTTTTCGGCGATCTGCGGCGCGGTCTTCACGCCCATGTAGATCACCAGCGTGCGGCCCTTCCCGGCCAGCCCAGCCCAATCCTGTTCGGCCAGGCCCTTGCACTGGCCCGCCACGAAAGTGACGATGCTCGAAGCCTCGCGATGCGTCAGCGCGATCCGGGCCGCAGCCGCGGCGCCATTGGCAGCGCTGATCCCCGGGACGACTTCGACCGGCACACCGGCCGCACGTGCCGCTTCGGCCTCTTCGCCGCCGCGCCCGAAGATTAAGGGATCGCCGCCCTTGAGGCGTACGACGTCTTCGCCCGATCGCGCGATGCGCACCAACAGCGCGTTGATGTCATCCTGCGGCATGGTGTGCCGGGCGCGGCGCTTGGCGACCGAGACGAGTTCCGCTTCGGGATGCGCGAGCGCCAGGATTGCAGGATCGACAAGGCCGTCGTGCACGATCACGCGGGCGCGCTCGATCAGCCGCGCGGCGCGGATTGTCAGCAGGTCGGGATCGCCCGGCCCCGCGCCAACGAGGTAAATGGTTCCGGTTTGTGCCATGCTGCGAAAATGGGCCGCATGGCCGGAGCACGCCAATCAGAATGCGTGTCCGCTTGACTAGCAGAAATTTTGAAATCCACCCTTCCGGGTCGGCAACCTATTCTTTCGTAACCTTGCCTTGGGAAAGCAGCGTCAAGACCTGCTCCAGCTCCGGGCTGGCACGCAGGTGCACGTCCTGCTGCGGATAGGGAATTTCCACCCCGTGTTCCTTGAATAGCCACCAGAGCTTCTTGAGTACGGCAGAACGGACGTTACCGACCCCCTCTTCCGGATCCCGGATCCAGCACTGGATGACGAAATCGACCGAACTTGCGCCGAACTGGTCGAGCCAGACCGTCGGGGGCGGCACCGACAGCACGCGTTCGACCGATTTCGCAGCCTCGAGCATAAGTTTCTCGGCCAGCTCGAGATCGGCCGAATAAGCGACTCCCACTGGCACCTGAATGCGCACGTTCTTCGAGGAATAGGACCAATTCTCGACCTGATTGATCATCAGGTTTTCGTTGGGGATCAGGTATTCCTTCTGGTCCCGCGTGGTTATCGAAACGGCCCTGATCCCGATCCGTCGAATCTGGCCGAAGCTCTGCTGACCTGATGTGTCGGTCACGGCGATCACATCGCCCGGCTTGATCGAACGGTCCATCAGCAGGATGATCCCCGCGATCAGGTTGCCGAAGGTCTTCTGCAGGCCGAAACCGATCGCTAGGCCGAAGGCGCCGGAAAACACGGCCAGCGCAGTCAGGTCGATCCCCAGCAGGTCGATCCCGAGGAAGAACGCAGCCGACCAGACGACGATGCTGACAACCTTTTCGGCCAGCACTTGTTGCGTATCGTCAAAGCCCTTGACCCGGCGCATCAGCCGCCGCGCCATCTTGCTGATGAACCAGGCTGCGGCGAGGACGCCGATAATGACCGTTGCCACGATCAGCACATCGAACAGCGATATACGGAAGTTGCCGAGGCTAAGGGCAAGCGAATCCAGCGTGTCGACGATCGATCCGGCGGTCCTGCTCTTCGCGCTGACCGCCTCCTTGATGCCCTCGGCGGCGGCCACCGAACTTTCTTCAGGTGCAGTCTCCGCGAGGCTCCACGCCTGCTCCACGGAGGTGGCAGTCGGGCTTGGAACAGGTTCGGCGGTGGGCTGCACGTTTATCCCTTGTCCATCGCGTCAAAGCCGCGTTCGAGATCGGCGATGAGATCCTTCGCGTCCTCAAGCCCTATCGATAGACGGATGGCGTAGCGATCCTCAACCCCCCAGCCGGCTTTCGGCCAGGCCATGCGGCTACGCACCGGCTCCACGTCGAAGGGCAAGGCGAGGCTTTCGAAGCCGCCCCAGCTGTAGCCGATACCGAAGAGTTCCAGCGCATCGACCAGGCGGCAGCGCGCAGCATCGTCACGCCCCTTGAGCACGAAGCTGAACAAGCCGCAGCCGCCGGTGAAATCGCGCTGCCACAGGTCATGACCAGGCGACCCGGGGAGCATCGGGCACAGCACGTGTGCCACCTCCTCGCGCCTGCAAAGCCATTCGGCGATGGCCAGCGCGCTCGCGGTTTCGCGTTCGAGCCGCACCGCCATTGTCCGCAACCCCCGCAAGGCCAGCGCCGCGTCGTCGGGCGAGACCACATGGCCGAGTTGCTGCGCCCCCATCCGCAAGGGACGGTACCACCGTTCGCCCGCGCTTGCCGCGCCCAGCATGAGGTCCGAATGCCCGCCGACATGCTTGGTCAGCGCGGTAATCGCGATGTCGCAGCCGCGCTCCAGAGCGGGGAAACCCAGCGAGGTCGCCCAGGTATTGTCGACCAGGCTCACCGCACCCTTGTCGCGCGCGATGCGCGCCAGCGTCGGGATGTCGCAGACCTCCATCGTCAGGCTTCCAGGCACCTCGAGCATGACCGCACGGGTACGATCGCAGAATGCCGCATCGTAAGCGACAAGGTCGAGGGGATCGAAGAAGCGATGCTCGATACCGAACCGCTTGAGGATGCCCATCGCGGTATTGCGCGTGGGGTCATAGGTGTTGTCCGCCACCAGCAGTACGTCGCCGCTGCGCAGAACCGCCATCAGCGAGCCTACGATTGCGGCGAGCCCGCTTGGATAGAGCACCGTGCCGACCGCGCCCGGTTCGATCCCCGTCAGGGCCTCGCACAACGACCATTGGGTCGGCGAGCCCCGGCGGCCGTAAAAGAACCGACCGTCTTCGTTGGTCTTAACCCCTTCGCGCAGCGCGGCGACATTGGCGTAGAGATGCGTGCTGGCGCGCCACACGGGTGGATTGACCACGCTTTCGGCGAAATCGCCTGAGCGTCCCCCGGTGACGAGCCGGGTGGCAGGAGTCTGCTTGCTGTCGTCTCCCCCGGCCATGCTCAGCGTGCCGATCCCTGTTCCTTGGGCGTGGTCGGGTCTGCGCCCCATTCCAGCCAACTGCCATCGTAGAGCGCCGCATCGTCCTTGCCTGCAAGGCCCAAGCCGAACAGCAGGACGCAGGCGGTGACGCCACTATTGCAACTGGTCGTCACCGGTTGCGCCAGATCGATCCCCTCAGCGGTGAATTCGGCCCGGATGGCTTCGAGCGGTTTCCACGTCCCGTCCGCTTCGAACAGGCGCGGGAAATGCAGGTTGGCCGCGCCCGGAATGTGCCCTTCCGAACCGCTGCCTTCCGTTCCGGCAAAACGAGCCGCATCGCGGGCATCGACGACCTGGTCGGCGCAATTCACGCAATTGGCCAGCATCTCGTCGCGGCTGCGGATGATGCGCTGTGGGTCGGGCTTGGGGTAAGTGGTCGGCGCGACGTCCGGCATGCCCGTTTCCAGCGCCCTGCCCTCTGCCCGCCACTTGGCTAGCCCCCCGTCGAGGATTGCCACCTTGGCAAATCCAAAATGGGCGAACACGAACCAGGCCCGCGCGGAGCTTTTCACCTGGCTGTCGTCGTACAGCACCACGCGCGTATCGGGAGCAATGCCCAGCGCGCCAAGGCGCTCAGCGAATTGCTCCGCCGTGGGTAGCGCCTTGGGTACGGACGAACCCGTGTCGATGAAGCTTTCAAGGTCGAGAAAGCGCGCGCCCGGAATATGTCCGGCAAGGAATTCCGCCCTCGCGTCGCGGCCCGCATCTGGCAAGTGCATACCGGCATCCAACACGACAAGGTCGGCTGCGCCCAGTTCGCCGGCAAGCCATTCGGTAGAAACGAGTCTGTCCATCCCCTCCCGGTTAGCGGGCGGTTGAGATCAAGTCGACTCAGGCAAGCTCGCGATGCGCCAATGGGGCATAGCTGCGCGGCGGTTCATCCAGCCGGAAAGGCTGCACGCGACCCCCATCGGGACTCCCCTGCCCCACGACGAATGTCTTGACCAGGACCCCTTCTCCAGCGCCATCCACGCGCACTCGCAGCAGCGGGACCAGCAATGGATGGCGGCCTTGCAGGACCACCTGCGCGGTGGCCAGCGGAAGCTGGACTTGCCCCTCGACCGTGACGGTCTGGTGCGGCGCGATCCGCGCCAGCGTGTGCCGGATATCCAGCGCAGTACCGGTCGTCGCCACTTGGTCCTCCATTGGCGCACCCGCGTGGGCAGAGGCAAGATCGAGGCCGATAGCGACATCGGTCAGCGGCAGGTCGGTGCGATTGACCAGGGTAAGGCGATACTTGAGCGTGGCATAGGCTGCGCTGCGGGTAAGCTTTTCGGCCTCGCACCGGATCGACAGCGCCTGGGCTGCGGGAACGATCTGCGGCTCCACTGCCGTGCGCACTATGGGGCGCTCGATCACCGGAGGCGCGGCTTTGGCGCGACGGCGACGCCAGATGAGCAGGCCGCCAAGCGCCGCCAACAGTGCCGCACCGACGCCTGCCGCCCAGCGCCAGTCGAAGGTTGCAGGAGAATCTGCTGCTTCCGATGCCCCGATAGCCGGCGCAACCGGTACGGTTGCCGCTTCCGCGGGAGCCGCGACTTCGGCACTTGCGGTGCTGCCGACATCCGCGTCAGCGTTCGGCAGCGCTGCCTGTGGTTCGGCAGCGGTCGGGCGGGGTTGTGGGCGCGCGGTGATGGTCGATTCGCGTGGTGATGCTGCGAGAACATCCTCATCAACCGGGGTGGGCTCTGCGGGGGTCGGCGAGGGAGTGGGTATGGCCGTCGGCGCCTGGGTCCCGATCACGCGCGGGCGGGCGGGCACCGGTCCGCTTTCTTCATCGATCGGCCCCTGGGCGCGCGGACTCGCACTGGGCGTAGGGGCTGGCGGGAGGGAAAAATCCTGCACGGCCTGCGCCATCAGTGGTGAAGGCAGGGCCAGCGCGATCGCAAGGAATGGGAAACGGGCGGAATGGGTCATCAGGGTCGGGGTAGCGTGCAAGAACGCGCATATGCCGTATGGTGGGCTGAATAGGTACTGAAGGCCGGTGATCCAAGCCTTGCCTTGCGCAGGCGCGTCAATCGCGGCAGATGCGCGACATGACCGACACACCCAGCCCGAAGTTCCTCGGCGCCAATAGCCCGCTGCCCACTTCACCCGAAGAAGCCGAGCTCGATTACGTGCCCAACCCGCGCAAGGGGGAGCTGTATCTCGTCCGTTTCGCGGCTCCCGAGTTTACATCGCTGTGCCCGGTCACGGGCCAACCCGATTTCGCCCATCTGGTAATCGATTATGCCCCTGGCGAAACGATTGTGGAATCGAAGAGCCTTAAGCTGTTCCTCGGTTCCTTCCGCAATCACAACGGCTTCCACGAGGATGTGACGGTCGGTATCGGCAAGCGCCTGTTCGACGAGATGCAGCCGCGCTGGATGCGCATCGGCGGATATTGGTATCCGCGCGGGGGCATCCCCATCGATGTCTTCTGGCAAAGCGCTGCGCCGCCTGAAGGACTATGGCTTCCCGACCAGGGCGTGGCGCCCTATCGTGGGCGCGGATAGGGATAGGAGATTCCACGATGATCGCCAGGTTACCCCGGATTTCGCTCTGGCTGGCGCTCGCGCTGCTGGTGTATTTCCTGTTTGCCGTATTCGGCCCCAAATTCGGCCTGATCGACTGGAAGGTCGG
Organism: Erythrobacter mangrovi; assembly: GCF_013260645.1. Classification (NCBI taxonomy): domain Bacteria; kingdom Pseudomonadati; phylum Pseudomonadota; class Alphaproteobacteria; order Sphingomonadales; family Erythrobacteraceae; genus Erythrobacter; species Erythrobacter mangrovi. Next base: position 249,331 of record NZ_CP053921.1, read on the forward strand.
CTTCCTGACCATGGTCGTGACCATCGGCCCGATCCTGATGGGCGTGGTCGCATTGGTGGCGCTGATCGCGCTGATCATGGCCTTCGTGAAGGGGCCGCGCGGCGAATGGTGGAAGGCCGCGGCTGCACTGGCGATCCCCGTGGCCTTGTTCGCTGGGCTCCTGTCCGTTCGCGCACAGGGCGATGCGGTACCGCCGATCCACGACGTTGCCACCGACACCACCAACCCACCCGAGTTTTCTGCCGAAACGCTGGCGATGCGCGAAGGCTTCGGAGCCAACCCGATCGACGATTATGCCACTCCTCTGGGGCAGATCGAGCTGTGGGCGGAACGGACCAAGGGCCAGCCCATCGCGGCCAAGACCCATGCCGAGTTGATCGCCGAGAGCTATGGCGATCTCAAGCCGATCCCCTACCCGGGCAGCGATGCAGACGCCGTGGCTGCCGTGGCCGCGGCCATGGAGGATATCGGCCTGTCGGACGTGCGGAGCGATCCGGACGCAGGACGGGTCGAAGGCACTGCCGAAACCTTCGCCTTCGGTTTCAAGGACGATGTCGTGGCGCGCGTCAGCGAAGGGCAGATCGATCTGCGTTCGGTCAGCCGCGTGGGGGTTTCGGACCTCGGCTACAACGCGGCTCGCCTGGGCGAACTCGGCAAGGCAATCAACGCGCGGCTGAGCGAGTAAAACGCTTGATCCAACGCCGGTCGAGCCAGTTCTTGAGCACCCGTAATCCGCGCCCCTGCACACCGAGGGCCGCATAGCTGGCAATCGCCTCACCGCGGCAGGTGTTGAGCAGGTAGAAGTCCATGAAACTTGGGCTGTAGCTGCGCGCGGGCTCCTCACCAGACAGGGACCGTCGCAGGTTCCGCGCCAGCACCGGCCCGCTGTAGACCGCGTGGACACCGGAATGGGCCACGTCGCGATCGGTGCGCCGCGCGACATCGCCAACCGCAAAGATGTGCGGTTGGCCGCAAGCCCGGTTGTACCGGTCAACTGCGATGAATCCGTCTGGATCGACCGGTAGCCCGTTCTCGCGTGGCCAGTCGGGTGCGCCGCTGCCAACGGCGGCAACGACAAGATCGAGCGGTTCGAGCGACCGCCCCCCGGCAACAAGTTCGCCCCTCTCGAAGGCGGCATCCTCTGCCAGCAGCGCGATACCCTGCCTCTCCAGCTCACGCGTCACCCGCTTGCGAACCGGAGCCGGATGCGAAGGAAGCAGGCCTGCCTCGCCGATCACCAGCGTAACTGCAAGGTCGCGCCAATGCGCCGAATTACGCATCCCGAACGCCAGTTCGACTCCGCCTGCGCCGCCGCCGATCACGGCCACGCGACGATGCTGCGGCACATCGTCCCGAAGCGCTTGCCAACGACCGATGAAACGATCGAGCGGGCGAATATCGAGCAGGCGCGGGTCGTTGCCCATCGCGCGTGCCGCCCGTCCTGCTCCGCCCGTAGCGATCGAACAGACATCGAAAGCGATTTCACTGCCGTCATCCAGTTTCGCGACCCGCGCTCGCGGATCGATGCCCGCCAGTCGCGCCTGGTGCCAGGTGATCCCCGCCTGCTCGACCAGCGGGGCGAGCGGAATGGCCAGCTCGCTGGCGCGATATTCGCCTGCAATCCACCCTGGAACCATGCCCGAATACTGCATCGCCGCAAGTGGTTCGACCAGCAAGGTGCGCCCCTTGGGCGTGCCGTTGCGACGCCAGTCATCGATCACGCCCAAATGCGCGTGGCCGGCGCCCACGAGAAGCAGAGTGGGTTCGGCAGGCATCGTCATACCGCAGGCCTCGCGCGGCTAGTCGGCGCCTGGCAAGCATAGCGAAGATGAGGTGGAAGTAACCTGGTGGAGCCGAGGGGGATCGAACCCCTGACCTCGTCATTGCGAACGACGCGCTCTCCCAGCTGAGCTACGGCCCCGTTCCAGGTATGCAGGCAGCATCGACCCGTCGGGCCGGGGCTGCGGCAGGCGCGCGCATTAGCGAATGCCGACGCGCCTGCAAAGGGAAAATTCGGTCGAAAGGTTGCCTCACCGCCCGCCGTCGGGAGCACCCGCCGGCCTGCCTTGCAGCACCTCGCCGGACTGGAAAAGCGGACCCGAAGTCGGCAAGCCCGGCTGCGAAGAAACCGTGGGACCGAAGGTCACGGAAGGCGCGGGTTGGACAGTTCGCGCTGCCAGGCCGTATTGCGCATCCCATGCATTGAGGTTGACGCGGTACTGCTCGTAGGCGCGGAAGAAATTCTCGTAGACGGCTTCGAGCCGCTGCATCGCGCCGGACGCAAATAGATCGAGATCTTCCTTCGAAGTGGAAGGTGCAGCCGCCGCGACCTCCAGGGCCGTGTCGCAGAAGTCATTGAGGACCGGCGGAAGCGCGAAATAATTGTAGACCTGCGTCATGTAGGAATCCTGCACGTCGCGATAGGTCGCGCCGTAACGCTTGCGGAATTCGCCCTGCAACGCGGCGTTGGTAGAGGACAACTTGCGCGAATGCGTCTTCAGGAAATCCTTGTAGGCCGGCAGGATCGCCGCATGCTGCGGCTTCAGGCAATTGAGCGCCGCTACGTTGAGCGCCGAGCGCAGGTTCCAGGTCGTCTGTGCGGTGCTGAGGTTGGCATTGACCGTCTGGCGCACGCCATCGGGTCCCACCATCGGAATGATCATGCTTGAGGTCGCACCACCTGGCGGCAGCGGCCGCGGCGGGATGACTTGAGCCGGCGGTGGCGGCGGTGGGGGCGGCGGAGGCGGCGGAGGCGGCGGAGGGGTGGTACAGGCGGCGACTGCTGCGAGACCCGCAGCGAGAACGGCAAGGCGAATGACTGGTTTCGTATCGCGGCTCATGGCGCGCGGACCCTCCTCGAAATCGTCTATTTCTATCTTGCACCCGCGACCCTTGACCGGGGATGAAGCACCTCTGCCTAGCGCTTGTCGTCCGCAAAGAAAATGCCCGGGGCGTCGGTTACGCCCCGGGCACGATCAAGCGACTCGTCTATGCGACGGATCGATGGGTCATTCGCGATTGCCCATGAAGTGCAGCAGGAAAAGGAACATGTTGATGAAGTCGAGATACAGGCTGAGCGCGCCCAGGATAATCGCCTTACCGGCGAACTCGGTCCCGCGCAGGTACTGATACTCGGTCTTCAAGCGCTGCGTGTCGTAGGCAGTGAGGCCTGCGAACACCAGGACGCCGATGAAGCTGACCGCCAGCGCCAGCGTGCTCGACTGCAGGAAGATGTTGATCACCATTGCGATCAGCAAGCCGATCACGCCCATGATCAGGAAGGTGCCGAAGCCCGACAGGTCCTTCTTGGTGGTGTAGCCATACAGGCTCAGACCCGCGAAGGCGCCCGCCGTAGCGAAGAAGGTCGCCGCGATGCTTTCACCTGTATAGACGAGGAAGATCGTCGACAGCGACAGGCCCATCGCCGTGGCGAATGACCAGAACAGCACCTGCAGCGTGCCGTAGCTCATGCGATTGAGCCCGAAGCTTATCGCCAATATGAATGCCAGCGGGGCAAGCTTAACTATCCAAAGCACGGGCGATCCAATGAGCGCCAGCGTGAGCCCGGTCCTGGCCGTCAGCAGCGCGACGATGCCCGTAAGCAGCACCCCCGACGCCATGTAGTTGTAGATCGACAGCATGTGCTTGCGCAGACCAAGGTCGAAGGTCTCCTGCCTCGTAACGGCGTCACCCGCGCGCGGCACGGAGCCGAAGCCCTGCCTCTGCTCGGTGTCGTTCCAGTTCGCCATTTCAAATCACTCCTCTAAGCGGCTATGGTCGAGCCCCCGCTCCACATGGAGGGAATATCGGGATTTATCGCGTGAATTTCAAGCGAAACCGGACCCCGAAAGCCTAATCCCGGTTAACCGAAAAACTTAGCCAAATCAGGCCTCGCCTGCAGCGTCGACCATGGCGGCATCAAGTGCTTCGGCGGGCGACTTGTCGCCCCACAGCACGAACTGGAAGGCAGGGTAGAAGCGATCGCACTCGTCGACGGCGATTTCGACCAGTGCCTGGGCCTGTGAAAGGCTCAGCAGGCCCTCATCGCCCAGCATCGTCGCGTTACGGTAGAGCACGACGCCACCGTTCGACCAGATATCGAAATGGCCCAGCCACAGCTGCTCGTTAACCCGTGCGACCAGTTCGTGCGCCTGCTTCTTCTTGCCGTCGGGCACGCGAATCTCTGGCAGGCAGAGGACCTGGAGCACCATATCCTCCGGCCGCCAGATGCCCTTTACCTGATAGGTCGTCCAGCTGCCGGGAATCTCGCCGGCCATCTCGCCGTGACCGCTTTCGCAAGGCCAGCCGCGCGCTTCGAACAATGCCACGAGCATGTCGAGCGGCGCGGCATCGTCGTCGGCCTCGTAGTTCTCGCCCGCCATTCTCATCGTGCCTGTTCCGTGCGCGTCATGCCGGCTGGATGCAAAGCATGGAGGCACTTGGCAATCCGCCACGCTACCGCTGCTGGGGAGAACCGATTTCGCTTGTGCATAGCCTGTGCACAAGCGCCCCGCCGATCGCTATTTTAGCGGCTCCACCACTTCGCCCTCGGCACTGTGGAATGTGAAGCTGTCGATCTGCAATTTCTTGAGATCATTCATGAAATCACGCGCAGCCGTATCGCTCTTGAAGGGCCCGGCCAGCAATCGGTTGGCCTGGACCCAACGCGCGACGAATGGTCCCTTGCCCTTCAGCTTGCCTTCCGACTTGCGTTCGATCCGCCGCCAATCGAAAGCCAGCGCCGAACGGTCCTTGCCGGTTGCCACCTGCACCCAATGGCGCGCCGGATGCACCGGCGGCGGTGGGGGTGGCGGCGGCGGTGGGGGCTTGGGTACCTCGCGCGGAATCGCGATCCGAGTAATGTCCACCGCCCCAGCAGCCGGACGCGCCTCCCTTCGCGACTCAAGCGTGAAGCTCGCAAAGGCATCTTCGAGCGAAGGGAGTTCTTCCTGCTGCTCAACGGCAGGCGCTGGCGGCGGCGAAGGCGGCGGCGCTGGGAGGATGCGAACCGGGGGCGTTGCGGGCTGCGACTCCGGTTGCGAAGCCGTGCTGCGCTGGGGCTCTACCGGCCTGGGCATCAGTTCCTGTGGCGAGAACGTCGCGGCGGGCGCAGAAGCAGGAGGCGGTGGCGGTGGCGCTACACGGACCGCATCACCCTGCCGTGAGCTGGCGGCAGCAGGGGCGAGTTCCTGCGGCTGCCCCGCACTGCCCGTCGAGCTCGACCCGGTCCGATCGGGGCGACGACGGCGTTGCTGCGTTCGCGGGTCTTGCCTTGCCGGTTCCGCCTGAGCCGCGGTTCCGCGAGGCGAACTGGCCGCAGCCGGTCGCGCTTCGGCGGTGCGGGTACCGGCATAGCTCGCGATCTGCGGCTCGTCGGTGCCAATGCTTGCCGTGCGCGGGAAGATGCCGAGCGATCCGGCGGCTGCCTGCTGTGCCTGGGTGAGGCGCGGCATATACTCCAGATAGGGCCTTACCCGCGCCGCCATCTGCTGCGGCAACATGGCGTCCGCGATGCCGATGGCTTCCTTGGTCTGGCCCAGGATGGCGAGGCCGAAGGCCCGGGTGCGAAAGGCGGCAAGGTCCTTCTCCTCCAGCAGCGGCAACAAAGTAGCCTCGAAGCCTGCACGATCGCCCGAAATCGCCTGGCTCAGCGCAAGCCGGCGGCGAGTTTCGGCGCCCGCGCCATTGGCGAGGGCGAGACGGTAGAGTTCCTGCGCGCTCGCCGCATCGCCTACCAGATCGAACGCCAGCGCGCGATCCTCGGCCATCCGCGCGCGATCGACCCCGGCACGTTCGGCCTCGGCAAACAGGCGCAAGGCTTCGACCGGGCGGCGCGAACGGACATAGGATGTCGCCAGACCCAGCTTTACCCGGCTGTTGTTCGGAGAGAGCTCATTCGCACGGCCGAAGAATCCGATTGCCGCAGCGATATCACCTACTGCCAAGGCCGCCTCGCCAGCATCGATCAGGGCGGCAACGTCCGTCGGGCTCCGCGCGAGGCGACCCAACGCGTCATTCAATCGCGCGGCGCCCTCTGGCGGCAGCGGCTGCACGATCTCCGCCTGCGCCAGCAGCACTGCCGGGCTGGACGCAGCAGCCAACAAAAGGGCCGCCCGCAGGCATCGCAGGTCTCGTTCCATGATCCCGTTCCTGCCTGCGCAGGCCTTAACCGGCGCTTGCGCGGGCTAGCCCCCGACGTGTAGCTTACTGGTTGTTCTGGCGACCGAGGAAGCGCGGGATGTTGAGCGCACCGCCACCATCGCCGTCATCGTCCCCGTCGGCATCTTCCTCGCCGTCTTCGGGCTTGTTCGCCCCTCGCGAAAGATTGGCCATCCGTTCGAACAGGGTGCTGCCCTGCGAGGGTGCAGCGCCGCCTGCCGGGGCGCCGCCGGCCGGGGCTCCACCGCCTGCGGCGCCGCCGCCGCCAAGCGAGCCGCCCAGGCCACCGAGGCCGCCGCCCATATCGTCATCATCGCCGTAGTCGCCGCCAAGCAGCGGGCGCTTGCGCATCGGCTTGCTCGCCAGCGGGCTTCCGCCTTCGGCATACTGGTCTGCGCCAAGCTCGAACTCATCCTGCCCGCCCTGTTCCATGGCAGATGACAGGTCGAGAGGGGCCTCTTCGCCGTCTTCCTCGTCCCAGCCGCCTTCGAAACGTTCGGTCTCTTCGTTGCGCAGGCCAGCCAGAGGGTCGACGATGCCATCGACGTCGTCGTATTCCTCTTCGTCGTCGTCATCTGACAACCCATAACCGAGATCCTCGGAGAGCACCGAAGGGCTGACCTCAACCTCTTCGCTCAGATCGAGCGCCTCAACCTCTTCGAACTCGGGTTCGGCCGAAAGACCTTCCGACAATTCAAAGGGTTCTTCCTCCGCGATCTCTTCGCTAGGTAGCTCCAGGATCGGCCGCTGCGGTGCCCGCGGTTCGCTCATCGAAAAGGCGCGCGGAGCGGCTACGACCGAAGCACCTGTACCGTCGATACCGGTGGCAACCACCGAAACGCGGATCTTGCCTTCCAGATCCGGATTGAAGGCCGAACCCCAGATGATGTTCGCATCCTCGTCGACCAGCTCGCGGATATGGTTCGCGGCCTCGTCGACTTCGAGCAGCTTCATGTCTTCGCCGCCGATGATCGAGATGATCACGCCCTTGGCCCCGGCCATGCTGACGCCATCGAGCAGCGGGTTCGCGATAGCGCGTTCCGCGGCTTCGAGCGCGCGGTTGTCACCCTCGCCCTCGCCGGTGCCCATCATCGCCTTGCCCATCTCGCTCATCACCGAACGCACGTCGGCGAAGTCGAGGTTGATCAAGCCGGGCATGACCATCAGGTCGGTGATCGAACGGACACCCTGCTGCAGCACCTCGTCGGCGAGCATGAAGGCTTCCTTGAAAGTCGTTTCCGCCTTGGCGACAAGGAACAGGTTCTGGTTCGGGATCACGATCAGCGTATCGACGTGCTTCTGCAGCTCTTCGATACCGGCTTCCGCCGCACGCATGCGCCGGGTCCCTTCGAACAGGAACGGCTTGGTCACCACGCCGACCGTCAGCACGCCCTTGCGCCGCGCCGCTTCGGCAATAACCGGGGCGGCACCCGTACCGGTACCACCGCCCATACCGGCGGCGATAAAGACCATGTTCACGCCTTCGAGCGAGTCCTCGATGTCTTCGACTGTCTCTTCCGCTGCCGCCTTGCCCACTTCGGGCCGGGCGCCGGCGCCGAGACCACCGGTAATGTCGGGGCCCAGCTGGATCCGCTTTTCCGATGGCGAGGTCGACAGCGCCTGCGCATCGGTGTTCGCAACGATAAACTCGACGCCTTCGATCTGGGCCTGCATCATGTTGGCGATGGCGTTTCCGCCCGCACCGCCAACCCCGATCACCATGATCTTGGGGCGCAGCTCATCGCTGGAAGCCGGACCGATATTGATACTCATTGGGTATCCCCCGGGAATTCGAAATCTAAGACCAACACTATGTCACACATCTCGCACAAAGCGAATCGCAGCGCGTGGGGCGAAACATCCTTATCCACAAGGGCTAATGACGGGTTAGCGCGCGTGTACAATACTCAAAAATACTCACGCACCGCCTGTACGACACGGTTCACCAGACCGAGCCCCGAATAGCGCCGCGTCGGCTGATAACGGGGGCCAACGGATCGGATATCGATCGGGTCGTCGGCGGCATAGAGGCATAGGCCGGCGAGCGTCGCGAAGCCGGGTGTTGCATGGGCTTCAGGCAAGCCCGTCAACGTCGGCGCCTTGCCGATACGCACTGGTCGCCCCAGGGCACCCTGCATGAATTCGGCAATGCCGTGCAGTTCGGCACCACCACCGGTCAGCACCACCTGACCACCCTGGGATCCACCGAAACCCAGCGTTTTCAGCGCCTTGCCGATCTCCCCGCTCATCACCCCAAGGCGGTCCGTGACAATCGCGACCAGTTCCGCGCGAGGAATGCGATTGTGCTCGTCAGCCCCACGTGCCAGCCGCCCGCCGGGTTCCTCGCCCGGCGCGTTGACCGGCACCATCTCACGGTGGTCGGTCGGCGTGGCGATCGCCGAGCCCGAAACGCATTTGAGCCGCTCGGCCTGGCTGCGGCGAATGCCCAGCGAAGAAGCGATGGCATCGGTGATATCGTTGGAGCCGACCGGGATCGATCGTAGGCCCAGTAGCATCCCCGCGGCATGGACCGAAACATTGGTGACTTGCGCGCCGATCTCGACCACCGCCACGCCAAGGTCGCGCTCTTCGGCCGACAGGCAGGCATAGGCGGCAGCCAGCGGGCTGGCGACCACGCCCTCCACGTCGAGATGTGCGCCCTGCACCGCTTCGATCAGATTGCGCACCGGCGCCCCTTCGGCGAGAGTCACGTGCACGTCGACCCCCAGCGCCTCGGCATGGAGGCCCTTGGGATTGGCTACGCCGTGCGCCCCGTCGAGCGTATAGTGGGCCGGTTGCGCATGCAGCACCATGCGGCCATCGGGATGCAGGTGGTCGCGCGCCGCATAGAGCAGGTGCTCGATGTCGTCTTCCTCGATCCGCCGCCCGCCGATAGCGATCTCGACGCTGGCAATGCGGCTGGACAGCCCCGCCCCGGCGCAGCCGATCCAGACGCTGGACACGGCGGTATTGGCATTGGCTTCCGCCTTCTCCACCGCGTTGCGGATCGCGTGGCTCGCAGCGCGCATGTCGGTGATATAGCCGCGCTTGACCCCTTCGCTCGCGCGGTGGCTGGAGCCGAGGACGACCATGTCGCCATTCTCCGCCTGGCCCATGACCATGGCGGATATCCGAAACGAACCGATGTTCACCGCACCGAATACCCGGGTGATGCGCGGAGCCGAGGCAGCCATTATTCGGGCCTCCCGGTGAGCGCCATCTGCTTGGGGCACGGGCCGTCCTGGCAACGCAGGTAGGCACGGTCGGGCACGCGCATATCGATCGCGATCGGCTTGCCGCCGATCAGGCGGTGCATCCCGTCGAGCTGGGCGAACTTGACCAGCGCGGGTGCACCCAGGTCGCCTTCGGGCAACGCCAGCAACTGACCGGTCTTGAAGGTCAGGTTCCAACGGCGGTTGCCGACCCATTCGGCGGAGGCGATCTGCGGCTTCAGCGCCGGCGCCGCGTCGAGCAGCTTGCCGAGTTCCTCAACCTGCAATTGCGCGCCGGGGCCTTCGATCAGCAGCTTGCCCTTGGCGTTCGCAGTGCTGATCGGCTCAAGCTCGTGACCCTGTCCGTCGACCAGCACCAGCCGACCCGGCTTGGCCAGTACCGCATGCGGTACGCGCTCGACGATATCGACCTTGAGCGTATCGGGCAGCTGGCGCGAAACCCGTGCATCGGCGACCCAGGGCAGTTGGAGCAATCGCTCGCGCACCATGTCCAGATCGACCAGCGGCATGGGCCGCGCCTGTTCGGCAAGCACGCGCTCATAGATGAGCTGTTCGTTCATCCGCTCGACGCCCGACACGCGCACCTTCTTCACTTCGAAGCCGACGCGCGAGGCCGACTTGGCCATTTCCTCGCGAGCGATCTCGGGCAGGCCGGCATAGCTGGCGATGGTCCAGGTGATCGCCAGCCCGACCAGCACGATCGAGGTGAGGAAGAACCGGTGCCACTGCTCGTCGGTAAACGGCAGTGCGGCCATGGTCTGGTCGAGCAGACCGCTGGTGCGCTTGCGCGCGGCATGCGCAGTCTGGCTGCGGCTGCGCGCGGCGGCGGAACGGCGGACGCCCTGCTGCTTGCGGGTAACCTTAGCCATCGCCCCCCCTCGCCCTGGCAGCATGGTCGCGCAAGGCAGCCGCGACGATCATCTCGCACAGCTCGCCGTAATCGATGCCCATGTACTTGGCCTGTTCGGGCACCAGGCTGAGCTGGGTCATGCCCGGCTGGGTATTGGTCTCGAGCACGAACAGTCCACTCTCGCCATGCTCTTCGTCCCAGCGGAAGTCGGTGCGGCTGGTGCCCCGGCAACCCAGCACCTTATGCGCCTTCAAGGCGTATTCGAGGCACAGGTCGCGAATGTGGTCGGGGATCTCGGCCGGGCAGACATGTTCGGTCATGCCTTCGGTGTACTTGGCATCGAAATCGTAGAAGCCGCTCTTGGTCTTGAGCTCGGTAACCGCCAATGCGCGCGGTCCCTCGGGGAAATCGATCACCGCCGTCGTCATCTCGCGACCCTTGATATAGGGTTCGGCGAGCAGCTCGGCGAATTCCTGCCACGGCCCCTTGGCGTTGGGCGCGATGGGGTTGCCGTAATTCCCCTCCGCCGTGACAATCGCCACGCCGACCGAGCTGCCTTCATTGACCGGCTTGAGCACATAGGGCCGCGCCATCGGGTCGCCCTGATGGAGATCCGCGCTCTTCACGATCCGCCCGCCGGGCATCGGGATGCCATGCGGAACCAGCGCATTCTTGGTCAGCTGCTTGTCGATCGCGATGACCGAGGTCGCCAGGCCAGAATGGGTATAGGGCACACCCATCAGGTCGAGCATGCCCTGCACGGTGCCATCTTCACCCGGCACGCCATGCAGCGCGTTGAAGACCACGTCAGGGGCCACTTCGGCGATCCGCGCAGCTACTTGCCGGTCCATGTCGATCCGCGTCACGCGATGCCCACGCGCCTCCAGCGCCTTGGCGACACCTTCGCCCGACATGAGGCTGACAGGCCGTTCATTGGCCCATCCACCCATGAGAACGGCGATATGGAGCTTGGGGAGATCAGTCATTGCATGTCTTTCCTACGGTCGCCCCACGCGTTGAATTTCCCATTCGAGTTCGACGCCCGAATTGGCGTAAACCCGGCGCTTCACTTCCTCGCCCAGCCCTTCGATGTCGGCACTGGTCGCATCGCCCGTGTTGATGAGGAAGTTGGTGTGCTTTTCACTGACCTGTGCGCCGCCCATGCGGAAGCCGCGACAGCCGGCGGCATCGACCAGTTCCCAGGCCTTTTGTCCGGGAGGGTTCTTGAAGGTCGACCCGCCAGTCTTGGTACGCAGCGGTTGCGAAGCCTCGCGTGCCGCGGCGATCCGGTTCATCTCCGCGCCGATCGCCACCGGATCTCCGGGCACGCCCTTGAAGCGCGCGCCGACCACCACCGCGCCGTCGGGCAGGTCGGAATGGCGATAGGTATAGTGCAGGTCGGCAGCGGGGAGCGTGAACATCTGCCCATCGGGCAAGACCACGTCGCAGTCGACCAGGACGTCGCTGACCTCGCGCCCATAGGCGCCGCCATTCATGCGGACGAAGCCGCCGGCGGTGCCAGGGATGCCGCGCATGAATTCCATGCCCGCAATCCCGGCGTCGCGGGCCGCCGAAGCGACAAGGATGCCATGCGCCCCGCCGCCACAGGCGAGCACGCAATGGTCGCGCACCTCGATTTCGGCAAAGGCCTTGCCGAGCCTTATGACTACGCCCGGCACGCCGCCATCGCGCACGATCAGGTTGGAGCCGAGACCCAACGCCATGACCGGCAGGTTTCCACCCAGCCGTTCCAGGAACACGCGCAGGTCATCGAGATCGGCGGGTTCGAACAGCCAGTCGGCGTTGCCACCGCTCTTGAACCAGACGAGCTTGGCCAATGGCGCATTGCGGGTCAACTTGCCGCGTAGTCCGGCGGTCGAGACGGGCGTTGCCACCGCGCCTTCGACCTCGCAGTCGGGCGCCATGCCATTGTCACGGTTCCACACATCGCCGGGCTGGCGAATGGTCATGCCACCCGCTCCTGCTCGATCCGATTGGCGAGCTCGCTGGCCCAACGGGTGATGTCACCCGCACCAAGGCATACGACCATGTCGCCTGCCGCAATTTCATTAGCGAGCTTGCCCGCAAGGTCGGTTTCGTCGTTCACGGTCGCCGCGGACCGGTGGCCGCGCGATTTGAGGCCGGCGACCAGGGCTTCCGCATCGACGCCCTCGATCGGGTCCTCTCCCGCGGCATAGACCGGGGTGACATAGACTGTGTCGGCTTCGTTGAAGCAGGTCTGGAATTCTTCCATCAGGTCGCGCAAACGGGTGTAGCGATGCGGCTGGACCACCGCGATCACGCGTCCGTCACCCACGCTTTCGCGCGCTGCGGCAAGCACCGCCTTGATCTCTACCGGATGGTGGCCGTAATCGTCGATGATCGGCACGGAGCCGCTGCGCATGGGCACATCGCCGACCTTGGTGAAGCGACGCCGAACCCCTCCGAAGCTCGAAAAGCCGGTGCGGATGACTTCATCGCTACAGCCCATTTCGATCGCCACGGCGATCGCCGCCAGTGCGTTCTGCACGTTGTGACGTCCGGGCATGGGAAGGCGCACGTTCTCGATCCGGCGATCCTCTTCACCGCGCTGGCGGACGATCACGTCGAAACAGTTGCCGCCCATGTCGGGACGGACGTTTACGCCGCAGATATCGGCCTGGAGCGAGAAGCCATAGGTCACCACACGGCGATCGCGGACCTTGCCGATCACGGCCTGCACTTCGGGATGGTCGATGCACAGCACCGCCGCACCATAGAAGGGCACGTTGTGGATGAACTCGACGAAGGCATCCTTCACGCCTTCGAAATCTCCATAGTGGTCGAGGTGCTCGGGATCGATATTGGTGACAACCGCAATGGTCCCATCGAGGCGCAGGAAGCTGCCGTCGCTCTCGTCGGCTTCGACCACCATCCAGTCACTATCGCCCAGCCGGGCGTTCGAGCCATATTGTTCGATGATCCCGCCGTTGATCACGGTGGGGTCGACGCTGCCCGCATCGAGCAGCGTCGCGATCATGCTGGTGGTGGTGGTCTTTCCGTGGGTGCCCGCAACCGCAATGGTCGATTTCAGGCGCATCAGTTCGGCCAGCATCTCCGCGCGCCGCACCACCGGGATGCGGTTTTCCAGCGCATGGGCGACTTCGGGATTGGTCCGCCGGACCGCCGTCGAGGTAACGACAACGGCGGCGCCCTCGACGTTCTCCTTGGCATGGCCGATGCTCACGGCGATACCCTGCTTGCGCAGCCGCTCTACCGTCGCGCTCTCCTTCATGTCGGAGCCCTGCACGGTATAGCCCAGGTTCTTCATGACCTCGGCGATGCCGGACATGCCGATGCCGCCGATTCCGACGAAATGGACGATGCCGATGTCGGTCGGAACGCCCCTCATTTCGCGATCTCCTTCGCCGCGCCCTGCCCGGCCGGAACGCCTTGCGATGCGCCACGCGCGTTGTTCCCGCCCACGCGAATGACGTCCATCATCTCCGCCCCGCCGAAACTCTCGACCAGGTCGGCAAGGTCTTCGACTGCCTTGGGCCTGCCGCAGTTCCACGCCGCATGCGCCGCCTTGGCAAGGCCCTGCGGGTTATCGGCCAGCGCCATGATCTGCTTGGCCAGTTCCTTGCCGGTGAAGCGTTCCTGCCGGATCATGCGCGCGCCACCCGATTTGGCGAGTTCGCGCGCATTGGCGGCTTGATGGTCGTCGGTCGCGATCGGCAGCGGGATGAGGATTGCCGGGCGCCCCACTGCGGTAAGTTCGGCAATGGTCGAGGCACCGGCACGGCCGATGAACAGGTGCGCATCGGCGAGCCGTGCGGCCATGTCCTCGAAATAGGTTGCCAGCTCCGCGGGGATACCGTGTGCACGATAGCGCTCGCGCACGTTATCGAGGTCTTCGGCACGGCATTGCTGGGTGACCTGCAACCTCTGGCGCAGCGCGGGCGGGAGCATGGATAGCCCGTCGGGCACGACCTCCGAAAGCACTCGCGCGCCCTGGCTCCCCCCCGTTACGAGCACGCGCAGCAGTCCGTCTTCGGAGAATGCCGGGAACGGCTCGTCACGCAGGCTCAGCACACCGGCACGAACCGGATTGCCGACGAGGTGGACCTTGCCCTGATGCTTGGCGGCGAGCCGTTCGACTTCGGGATAGGCGGTAGCGATCGCATCGACCCGCCCCGATAGCAGGCGATTGACCCGGCCCAGCACGGCGTTCTGTTCATGCACCACCGTCGGGATCCTGGCCGAGGTCGAAGCGAGGATCGCGGGCAGAGATGGGTAGCCGCCGAAGCCGACCACGGCGCTCGGCTCGAAACTCTCGAACAGGCGCAATGCCATGCGCCGCCCTTCGAGGACCGCCGAAATTCCCTTGACCCAATGCAGCGGGTTCTTGCCGAAACGCCCGGCCGGCAGGACATGCGCGGGCATGAAATCGGGCTTGCCCGGAATTTCGGCACCGCGCGCATCGGTGATCAGCGCGACATGGTGGCCGCGCCGGTCAAGTTCGGTGGCGAGCGCAAAGGCAGGCAGCAGATGGCCGCCGGTACCCCCGGCAGCTAGGACGTAATGGCGGTTGGCGCCAGTCATGGAAAAATCTCGCGCGGCTTGCGACCCGTATGCTCGGTCGTCGATTCCGCCTGCCCGAATCCGATGAGGTCGCCAAGCCCCTTGGTCCGGCTTTTGAGGAACGGATTGCGCCGCGTCACCGCGATCAGCAGGCCAACGCCCATGCACACCGCAATTGTCGAGGAGCCGCCATAGCTGACCAGCGGCAGGGTCATGCCCTTGGAGGGGAACAGCTGCAGGTTGACCAGCATGTTGATGAAGGCCTGTCCGCCGAGCAATGCGATGAGGCCTGTCCCCGCGAGCAGCGCGAACAGGTCTTCCTCATCCACCAGCCGCATCAGCACCCGACCGACGATGGCGAGGTACAGCAGCAGGATCACCGCGCAGGCGATCAGCCCGAATTCCTCGCCGATGACGCTGAAGATATAGTCCGTATGGGCTTCGGGCAGGCTCATCTTGCGGATGCCCAGCCCATAGCCCGCGCCGGTCCACCCGCCTGCCAGCAAGGTGCGGCTGGCAAGGTCGACCTGGTCGAAGGCCGTGCCGCCACCCATGAAGGCATCGATACGGTGGCGCGCGTTGTCATAGAGAAAATAGGTCGCGGTGAGGCCGACCAGCGCCCCGCCGACCACGCCGCCCAAGCGCTTCACGTCCACGCCGGAGAGGACCACCATCACGAACCACACACCCGCAAACAGGATCGTGCCGCCGAAATCGGGCTGCAGCATCATCAATATGGCGATGGTACCGAACAGCGCGGTGGCGATCCACAGCACGGGCAGGTTGGGATCGCGGACCTTCCACGACAGGATCCACGCCAGCGTGATCGCATAGCCAGCCTTGAGGAACTCGGACGGCTGGAACTGCATGCCGATATTGATCCAGCGCCGCGCGCCGTTGATCTCCGGCCCGACGATCGGGACCAGGAACAGCAGCCCCAACATCCCGCCCGCTAACAGGACGCCGAAGCGCCGCGCATTGTCCCGATTGAGCAGCGACACGCCGAACATCACTCCCAGGCCCAGCACCTGCCAGGCGACGTGGCGATAGAAGAAGTAGAGCGGGTCGAGCGTCTCGCTCGCGGTCGACAGACGGTCGGCACTTGCGGGCGATGCGGCGGCGACGGCGATCGTACCGAAGCTCATCAACAGCAGCACCAGCAGCAGCAACACACGGTCGATCTCGCGCCACCAGATCTTGAGCTCGGCCCAGCGCGACAGCTTGTGCCGTGGCAGGTGCATCGGTTGGCGCTTGCCGGGGACATAGGGCTGCATGGTGGGGGTCATTTCAGCGCCTCCACCAGCTCGCGGAAGTGATCGCCACGCTGCTCGAAATCGCGATACTGATCGAAACTGGCGCAGGCAGGCGAGAGCAGGACGGTATCTCCTGGCTGGGCCTTGGAGGCAGCGGATGAGACCGCGCGATCGAGTGTTTCACACTGCTCGACCGGAAGGCGGCCTTCCAGCAGCGCGGCGAAATCCGGCCCTGCCTTGCCGATGGTATAGGCGGCCTTCACATGGCCAAGCTCGGCCTCGCACTCGCCAAGCCCCGGCTCCTTGGCAAGCCCACCCAGGATCCAGTGAATGTTGTCGAACGCCGCCAGCGCAGGGGCCGAGGCGGCGGTGTTGGTGCCCTTGCTGTCGTTGATATAGGCGGCACCCCGCAACTCGCGCACTCGCTCCATCCGGTGCGGAAGGCCGCAGTAACTTGCGAGCGCAGCATTGACCGTAAGCCGATCGATTCCAAGATCGAAGGCCACGGCCCAGGCCGCGTAGGCATTCTGGGCGTTGTGTGGACCCTGCAACGATGACGCGCCGCTAAGATCTAGGAAGTCGCTGTCCTTAGCCGCCGGGTTCAGCGTGGTAATTTCACCCGGTCCTTCGATAGCCAGGATTGCTTCGTGCACCGCCGGATCGGAGCTGGCATCGACAGCCGTGCCCTCGCTCGATTGCATGGTGAAGAGCCGCAACTTGGAAGCCCGATAGGCTTCAAAACCCTCATACCGATCGAGATGATCCGGCGTCACATTGAGCAACACCGCGACATCGCAATCGAGCGAATAGGTCAGGTCGATCTGGTAGCTCGACAGCTCGAGCACATAGACCCCGCCCTTGAGCAATGGCTCCTGCTCGAGGATCGGCAGGCCAATATTGCCGCCCATGGTGGTCGGCACGCCCGCGGTCTTGAGGATGTGGTGGACCAGCGCGGTGGTGGTCGATTTGCCGTTGGTGCCGGTGATGCCGACGACCTTGTGTGGCGGGAGTTCAGCCCGCGCCTGCGCGAAGAGTTCGATATCGCCGATCACCGGCACGCCGAAGCTGTCGGCATGCGGCTTAATCGGATGCGTGTTGAGCGGGACGCCGGGGCTGACGACCACGCCAGCGAAGCCCGTCAGGTCCGCCTCAACCGGATCGGCCAGTTCGACGCGACCTGCGAACTCGGCACGCGCCTCTTCGCGGCTATCCCACGCCAGCACCTCGGCCCCGCTCGCCAGCAGCGCCTCGACCGTCGCCCGACCGGAGCGCGCCAGTCCGAGGACGGCGTATTTCTTTCCAGACCAGGCGGACGAGGTGATCATCTTAACTTGAGCGTCGCGAGCCCCATGAGTGCGAGCACGATGGCGACAATCCAGAAGCGGATCACGACCTTGCTCTCGGACCAGCCGAGCTGCTCGAAATGGTGGTGGATCGGGGCCATACGGAAAACCCGGCGTCCGGTACGCTTGAACCAGAAGACCTGGATGATGACGCTGAGCGCCTCGAACACGAACAGCCCGCCCACGATGGCCAGCACGACTTCATGGTGCGTCGCCACCGCGATGGCGCCGAGCGCGCCGCCGAGTGCCAGCGATCCCGTATCGCCCATGAAAACGGCGGCGGGCGGCGCATTGAACCACAGGAAGGCGAGCCCCGCCCCCATGATCGCGGCGCAGAAGATCGCCAGTTCGCCCGCACCCTCGACATAGGGAATGCCGAGATAGGTCGAATAGTCGACGCGCCCAACGAGGTAGGCGATGATCGCAAAGGTCCCGGCAGCGATGATTACCGGCATCGTTGCCAGCCCATCGAGCCCGTCGGTCAGGTTTACCGCATTGCCCGCCCCGACGATGACGATCGCGGCGAAGGCGAAATAGAGGAAGCCCAGCTCGATCCCGAAGTCATTGACGAAGGGGACATAGAGGAATGTGTTGATCTGGCTGACGGTGATATATGCCGCGATCCCCGCAACTGTGAACTCCAACAACAGCCGCACCCGCGCGGAGACGCCCTTGTGGCTGGCCTTGGAGACCTTGTCGTAATCGTCGAGGAAACCGATGATCCCGAAGCCCAGCGTCACCGCCAGGCAGGACCAGATGAAGGGATTGCGCAGGTCCATCCAGATCAGCACCGAGAGGAACAGGCTGATCAGGATCATCAACCCGCCCATCGTCGGCGTGCCTCGCTTGGCGAGGTGCGATTGCGGCCCGTCCTCACGGATCGGCTGACCCTTGCCCTGGCGCACGCGCAGCATGGCGATGAACCGCGGGCCGATCAGCAGGCCGATGACCAGGGCGGTCATCAGCGTCGCCCCGGCGCGAAAGGTCTGATAGCGCACGAGATTGAAGGCGCCTTCGAAGTTCAACCATTCGGCGAGCAGGTACAGCAATTGGGCCTCTCTCGCGCCTAGCTGGCGCGGGTGAAATGATCCACGAGCCGGCCGAGACCGACCGAATTGGAGCCCTTGACCAGCACAGCATCGCCCGCGACGACGCCGAAGTCTTCGAGCAGCCCGATCGCCTCGTCGGCGGTCCGGCAATGCGCCCAGGCAATAGGCTTGCCAAGGACGGAACTTTGCGGTTTCCCCAGTTCGCGCGCGAGCGCGATCATCTCGTCGCCGACCAGCAACGCATAGTCGACATCGGCCGCCAGCAGCGGCTCGGCCAGCGCGCTATGGAACTGCGGCCCGAAATCGCCCAGCTCCTTCATGGCGCCAAGCACCGCGATGCGACGGGTCGAGGGCGTCTGACCAAGCTGCGCGAGCGTGGCCCGCATGCTGGCAGGGTTGGCGTTGTAGCTTTCGTCGATCAGCAGTGCCTTGCCGCCCGGCGCATCGATGCCGTGACGCGCGCCGCGGCCCTTGAGCCCGCCCATCTCGGCGAGGGCGAGACCGGCTGCGGCCATATCGCCGCCCGCGGCACGGACCGCCGCCATCACCGCGAGCGAATTGGCAACCCAATGTTCGCCCGGTTCGGCGACGGTGTAGCACAGCCGCCCCTCGGGAAACTCGCAGGTGACCAGGCTGCCACCATTCGCGCTGGGGATCGCATCGAGCAGGCGCATGTCGGCGTGGCGCGCCCTTCCGAAGCTCACGACCTTCGCACCCAGTCTTAGCGCGGCATCGCGTAGCTGTTCGTAATGGGGGGTGTCGGTCGGGATCACCGCCGTACCGCCGGGTTCGAGGCCGAGGAATATCTCGGCCTTCGCATCGGCAATCGCCTCCATAGAACCGAGCATTTCAATGTGGGCAGGGGCAATAGTGGTGATCACCGCGACATGCGGGCGCACTTGCCTTGTCAGCCCTTCGATCTCACCGGCATTGTTCATCCCCATTTCGAAGATGCCGAAACGGCTGCGCGCAGGCATCCGCGCGAGGCTGAGCGGCACGCCGACATGGTTGTTGTAGCTGCGGATCGAACGGTGTGCCGCACCCCTACTGGCGCGCTCCAGCGCGGCAAAGATGGCTTCCTTGACCCCGGTCTTGCCCACTGAGCCAGTGACACCGATGATCTTTGCCGAGGCACGATCGCGCGCCGCGCGGGCCAGGGCCTTGAGTGCGACCGTCGTGTCCTCGACCAGGATATGCGGGTAATCGACCGGGCGGTCGACGATTGCCCCGGCGGCGCCGTTGGCAAAGGCCTTGCCGAGGAAGCGGTGGCCGTCCATCGCTTCGCCTTTGAGGGCAATGAAGAGATCGCCATTGACGACGTCGCGGCTATCCATCTCGACCCCCGCAACCTGGAAGTCCTGGCTGGGGATACCGCCGACTGCCGCCGCGATATCCTGTGCCGACCACAGCGTTAAGGGTAGCCGGTCGCGCGGGTCGGCCGGCCAATCGACATAGGCAGGGTGACGCAGGATGGCAGCGCTCATGCCGCACCCCCTACAGATTTTGCCGCGCATTCACGCGCAACCTCGACGTCGTCGAAGGGCAGCACTCGCATGTTGTCTCCCGATCCGATGATCTGACCTGTTTCATGACCCTTGCCGGCGATGAGGACGATGTCGTCCGCACCGGCTTCGGCGATCGCAGCACAAATGGCTTCGCGGCGATCGCCCACTTCGCGTGCACCCGGTGCACCGGCAAGCACCTGGCGGCGGATTTCCGCAGGATCCTCGCCCCGCGGATTGTCGTCGGTGACGATGACCACATCGCATGCCTTGGCGGCAGCCGCGCCCATCTGCGCGCGCTTGCCGTGGTCGCGATCGCCGCCGGCACCAAAGACCGTGATGAGCCGTCCGGTAACATGAGGGCGAAGCGCGGCAACGGCGGCTTCGATTGCATCCGGTGTGTGGGCATAATCGACGTAAACCGGCGCACCGGAATGCGCGATAGCCGCGCGTTCAAGTCGCCCTCGGACGGGCTGCAGCCGCGCTACGCCGTCCCACACGAGATTTGCCGGCGTACCACTCGCTAGCGCGAGGCCCGCTGCGCAGAGTGCGTTGGCAACCTGGTAGGCGCCGATCAGCGGGAGGGTGATCTTCCGGGTCTCGCCGCCATGCTCGACGGTCAGGACCTGGCCAAGCTGGGTCGGCTCTCGTCCGACAAGGCGGATATCGTCGCCCGCCTCACCCACTGTCACGGTCGCGAGTCCGCGCCGGCGCGCATGGTCGAGAGCGCGAGCGTTCCACTCGCTCCCGTCCGCACTCATCCAGATCACCGCCGTCGCTCCGTCGGAGACGACCTCATCGAACAAGCGCATCTTGGCCGCGAAGTAGTCTTCCATATCGGCATGGTAATCGAGGTGGTCGCGGCTGAAATTGGTGAAAGCCGCAGCTTCAACCGCAACCCCTTCGTTACGGTACTGCGCCAGCCCGTGGCTCGACGCTTCATAGGCGACATGGGTCACCCCTTCGCGGGCGAGACCCGACAGGTTCGCCAGGAAGGTCACGATGTCCGGCGTGGTCAGGCCAGTCGATACGCTCTCGTCGGGCGTGGTTACGCCCAGCGTGCCGATGCTCGCCGCCCTTTCCCCGGCCATGCGCCAGAGCTGCCGCGTCATCTCGACGGTCGAAGTCTTGCCGTTGGTGCCGGTGACCGCAACGATGTGCTGGGGTACCGGTGTAAAGAAGTGCGACGCCAGCCGGGCGAAGGTCTTGCGAGGATTGGCATCAGCAATATGCAAGGCGCCCAGAACCTGCGTCTCGGGCCGGGCGACCACGGCAACAGCCCCAGCCTCGATCGCGGCAGGGATGAAGTTTTCACCGTTGGCCTGCGCACCCTGAAAGGCGCCGAAAACGGTGCCGGGGGCGACCTTGCGGTTGTCGATCGCGAAGCCGGTCACCTCGGCATCGCCATCGCCACATTCCAAGCCAGCCGTCTCACAAAGTTTCCGCAATTTCATTCGCCAGCTGCCTCCGGAATCAGCGGGCGGATATCGGAGATATCAACATCACGGGTATCGTCGGGGCGCACGCCGATCAGCGGGCCAATGCGAGGGATCAGCCGGCCGACAATTGGGGCAGCGTTCCAAGCAGCGGTACGCTGGTAGCTGGACGCGATCGTGCCACGCGGCTCGTCGAGCATGGCGATAACAACATAACGTGGGCGATCCATCGGGAACGCCGCTGCAAACGTCGAGACCACCGCACTCTTCCGGTAGCCGTTGGCACCAGGTTTTTCGGCCGAACCGGTCTTGCCGCCCACACGATAGCCCGGTGCATTGGCATTGCGGCCGGTACCGTAGACCGAGATTGCACGCAGAAGCTGGCGCATCCGGCTGGAGGTCGACGCCTTGAAGACCCGCCGCCCCTTGGGCGCCTCGCCCGCGCCCAGCTTCTGCAAGGTGGCC
Source organism: Erythrobacter mangrovi (assembly GCF_013260645.1). NCBI lineage: Bacteria > Pseudomonadati > Pseudomonadota > Alphaproteobacteria > Sphingomonadales > Erythrobacteraceae > Erythrobacter > Erythrobacter mangrovi. Next base: position 271,184 of record NZ_CP053921.1, read on the forward strand.
GGACGCCAGATTCCGCCATTCACCAGAGCAGCGTAGGCCGAAGCCAGATGGAGCGGGGTCACCGCGATGCTGTGGCCGAATCCAACGGTCATATTGGTCAGGCGCGGCCACTTCTTGCCGGGCCAAAGGGGGAAGCCCCGGGCAGGAATCTCGATATAGGGTCGCTCGTTCATGCCCAAGTCAATCATCGTGCGGCGCAGGCGTTCCGGGCCCAGTTCGTCGGCGATCCGGGCGCTTACAGTGTTGGACGAATGGATCAGCGTCTCGATGGGATTGAGCGACGCTCCCAGATCGTGGCTGTCCCTGATCGTAAAGCGCCCGACCTGCACCGGCGAGGCGTCATAGCGCTTGCCGAGATCGCGGATCACACCGGCATCGATCGCGGCAGCGACGGTAATCGGCTTGAAGGTCGAGCCAAGCTCATAGACCTGGTTGGTCACGCGGTTGAACATCAGGCTCTGCCCGCGAGCATCGATCTTATTGGGGTCGAACTCGGGAAGCGAGGCCAATGCGAGCACCTCTCCGGTATCCACGTCCAGCACGATACCCGCCGCACCCTGCGCGTCGTTCAGCTTCATGCCACGCCGCAGTTCGTCCTCGAGCGCGCCCTGCACCCGCACGTCGATCGAAAGCGCTACCGGTGTCCCGCGTGTGGCAGGGTCACGCAAATGCTCGTCGAGCACTTGCTCCATGCCAACCCGCCCCCGTCCGTCGGCAGCGACATAGCCAAGCACATGGGCACCCATCGACCCCTGCGGGTAGTGGCGATCGTTCTCCATCGGCATCTCAAGGGCGAGTTCGCCGATGTCCTGCACGAGATTGGCTTCTTCTGGTAGCACGCGACGGCGGATGTAACCCTGCCGTCCGGCAGCGAACTGGGCGGCTACGCGTTTCTCATCGAGGTCAGGGAAGATCGCCTTGAGCTTGGCCGCAACTTCCCGCGGTGCATGAACAAGCGGCGCACCACCCTCACCCATCGCCTGCGGATTGAACCACAGGGCATAGGCCGGGAATGCCCGAGCCAATGGCACGCCGTTGCGATCGGTGATTTCACCACGCGGCGGCAGCAGCGCTTCCTCGAGCGAGGTCGCGCGCAAGCCATGATCCGACATGCCAAGGTAGGTGATGCGTAAAAGCGCAATCAGCGCAATGAAGGCAAAGCCGAAGGCGATCCACAATACCCGCCAACGGGCCACGGTGAGAGAACGCTGACGCACGGTGACGAGCTGCACGCGACCAGAGGCCACCGCCATGCTTACTGCACCGTGTCCGCTACTTCCCGCCGCTATCGCGGGACCGTAGCCAGAGAAAGCATTCACCGGGTCACCTCGGCAACGCCAACGATCGCTCCGGTGGGATGCGCAAGACGCTGGGCAAGATCGGTGGCGGCGAGATCGCGGTGGGATGGCCGGTCAGCTCCAGCGGACACCGTCCCGTCTTCGGCGATCCAGCTAGCCAGCAGGCCCGTATCCTCGCGCGGCGGGGTGTTAAGAGCGACGCGGACCGGCGAAGGCGCATCGATACCCCACGGCGTACCCAGCGCGGCAAGCTGGGTTTCACTCTCGAGGTACTGGTCTGCACGCGGCGCGCCATAGCCGAACTCGACCGCATTCCAGTTAGCCAGTTGCTGTTGGCTGGCGCGAGTCTGGAACTCGGTTTCGAGCATCAGTTTTGCGCGCTGCACGGCGATTATCTCGCGTTCGGTCAGGCGCACATCGCTCTTCACCGCGTTGACCTTGAAGGTCAGCGCGAGGAGCAGGCCGAAGCAGACGGACAGCACGATGGCCCAGCCGATCTGGCGAACGCGTGAACCTCCTACCATCATGCGGCCTCCCTTGCCGGTGTTGCTGTGCGAGTGGCGTGGCGCAAGACCGAGGAGCGTGCGCGCGGGTTGCGGGCGATCTCTGCCTCGGTCGGCTTGATTGCCTTGCTAACTCGAAAAAAGACCGGATCGTCCTGCGCCGCCAGTGGGACGTGACGCGAAGCGCTCGGGGTTGAGGATGCCTCGCGCAGGAAGCGCTTGACGATCCGGTCTTCGAGGCTGTGGAAGCTGACCACTGCAAGGCGGCCCCCTTCCTTCAGCAAGTGTTCGGCAGCCGACAGGCCTTGGGACAGTTCGTCGAGCTCGCCGTTCACGTGAATTCGGATGGCCTGGAATGTACGGGTGGCCGGGTCTTTCTTGTCATGCGGCTTGAAGCCGAGTGCCTTGCGAACCACGCGCGCCAGGTCGCCCGTCGTCGACAGCGGCCGCGCGGCAACGATCGCGCGCGCCACGCGGCGCGACTGGCGCTCCTCACCGTAGGTATAAAGGACGTCGGCGATCGCCTTCTCGTCGGCGCTGTTGAGGAAGTCCGCGGCGCTCGCCCCTTCCTGGCTCATGCGCATGTCCAGCGGACCATCCGACGAGAAGGCGAACCCGCGATGCGCCTGATCAAGCTGCATCGATGACACGCCGATGTCCATGACCACACCATCGACCCGCGCGACGCCGGCGGACGTCATGACGTCGAGCATCTCGGAGAAACGGTGTGGGTGGAGAAAAAGGCGCGGCGGATTTTCCTCCGTCTCGCGCCATGTGCGACCCGATGCAATTGCGTCAGGATCCCGGTCGAAAGCGTGCACCGTCGCGCCCCGCGCGAGCAGGGCACGGGTATATCCACCCGCCCCGAAGGTCGCGTCGATGATGACGTCGCCCGGTTGCGGGTCGAGCGCCTCGACAACCTCGTCGAGGAGGACGGGGATGTGCGGGGCGCCGGTCACTTGCCCTTCGCCTTCACTTCTTCGAGGAAGCTGCCGCAGGCGGCCTTCGCGCTTGCCCAGTCGTCGCCCATCTTGGCGAGTTCGTCCGGGTTCCACAGGGTAAAAAAGCGGCCGCCGCCCTGGAAATAGAGTCCGCCCTCGATCCCGCCTAGGGTGCGCAGGTGCTCGGGCATGACGAAACGGCCGCTGTCGTCGAAAGGAAGCTCGACGAAACCGAATAGCTGGCTGGAACGGGTGTCGCGATCGAACTCCTTGCCGAGACGGATGGCCATCTCTTCTTCACGGTCGATCTGTGCGTGGAGCTCTTCCTTGCGGGAAAGGCCGAAGCCGACGAGGCAGTTCCAGGTGGGGTGCTTCATCAGGCACAGGACGCGGCCGTCGCTGCTGTCCTTCACCGCCTTGCGGAAGAGCGGGGGCAGCACGAAGCGACCCTTGTCGCCCGCAGGCGAATATGCCTGTCCGCTGTACCCTCCGAAAGCCACTGCCCCAAATCCCGACTAAGCGTTCAAAACCTCCCCCGGGCAAGACTTCCCCCCACTCACCCGTAAGCACGGGCGAGCTGCAGTGCCTGCTGGCCCTGCACGCTTAGACAGCCTTGTCCGATGTCCTGATGATTTATCGCGGGTGCATCGGGGATGAAAGGGAAAATTGCGGGATTTTACGGGATAATCCCGTATATATTTGATTTTATTGTTTTATTTTTCTGATGCCAACTTCGAAATTCTTATCAAATGCCTAAAGAGAGTACTGGAAAATCACGCGATTCTGCCGAGTCGCGGCCTCAATCGGGCCAAATTGCCGAGTCTGTCCCGCAAAATCCCCGGGATCAGCGCGTAAAGGACTCGTCGACCAGGCCGACGAAGGAGTCGCGCCGATCTGAAGAGACAAAACCCGCCTCATCGCCATCGAGTACGGCAGCATCGGCAACCAGCGTCACGTGACCCTCACCGATATCGCATCTGGCCACCAGGCCTGCGGCGGATAAGCGGCAAGCAGCCGCGCCTTCACCTGGTAGCAGTGCGAATTCTCCGGCCAGTCGTGTCGGGATACTGCCTCGGGCGTGCGTCACCCAATGCTCCGTATCGGGCTGCTCATCGTCGAACCGTAATTCGAGGCCCCAACGCGCCAGGATCGGCGAAAGCAGCACCACATCCTGCGGTCGGCGCCGGTCGCCGATCGGAAAGCTGCTGTGCCGGGTCAGCATCGGGTCGGCAAAGATCAACGCCTGCCCGCCGGCGCGCACCCAGCGATCGAGCGCAACGTTCTCCGAGGGCGCCAGGGGACGAGGTTGGGCAAGGATCAGGAAGCGCATTGCCGCGAGCATATCGTCCTCAAGCGCATCCAGCGGTACCAGCTCGAAGCTTTCTTCCAGTGATGCGCGGACCCAGTCCGGTTCGCCAGTGTCGTCGAGGAAGTCCGCAACATCGCTCTCTTCGCCCCAGTAAATCGAGATCGTCCCGAACAGGCCGAGTGCCGGGAGAGGCGCATCGTCTCCATTCGCCTCGCCGGGCTGGCACCCTGCCAGCGCCAGCATTGCTACGAGGAGGATCTTACTGCGCAGGCGCTGCCGCATCGGCCTGTGCTGGCGTCGGCGCAACCGTTGTCGCCGGTGCCGGTTGGGCCGGCATGTCGGGCACCACACCGGCCTCGACTAGCGGGTCGCTCTGGGTGGCAGCCGTGGTCGGTTCGGTCGTTGCTGCTGCTTCGGGGACCGCAGTCGCATCGGTTTCGGCGGCGCGGTTCTGGATCACGCTGGCTAGGCCGACCAGCAGGATCATCAGGACCACGCCGGTGACGCCAATCTGTAGCCGTTGAATCGTCCGTTCACGCCGGGCGTTTCCGCCCGACACATCGGCCAGTTCTGGCACCACCGGCTTGCGGCTCATGTCGAAGAAATGCGCCATGAATGGAGCCTAGGCTGCCTGCCGGGTCGCGGTCAATCGGTGGACTTGAGCCACTCGAACACCGGAAGGCCCTTCTGCGCCAGCCAGTCGGCATTGTAGAGCGTCGACAGGTAACGGAAGCCGGTATCGCACAGGATTGTCGCCACGCGCGGATTTTCACGTCCTTCCGCCACTAGCTGTTTGCCCAGCGCGATCGCTCCGGCGACGTTGATCCCGCTCGACAGGCCCAGACACAGCCCTTCCTCGCGCAGCAGGCGCGCGACCCAGACAAGACCTTCCTCGTCCGAAATGCGGAACTGGGTATCGATCGGAGCGCCCTCGAGATTGCCGGTGATCCGGCCCTGGCCGATCCCTTCGGCGACCGAGGACCCTTCCGCTTTGAGTTCGCCGTGGGCGTAGTAGTTGTACAGCGCCGCCCCATGCGGGTCGGTCAGCGCGATGACGATGTTTTCGTCCAGTTCCTTTAGGCCCATGCCGACGCCGGCAATCGTTCCGCCCGTTCCGGCCGCACAGGTAAAACCGTCGATCCGTCCTTCAAGCTGTGCCCACAGTTCCTTTGCCGTGGTTTCGATATGTGCCTTGCGGTTGGCCGTGTTGTCGAACTGCCCAGCCCAGATCGCGCCTTCGATCTCGTCCGCCATCCGGCGCGAGACGTGCTGGAAGTGATTGCAATCGGCGTATTTGGTCGGTGGTACGGTGACCAGCTCCGCGCCAAGCGCGCGCAGGGTCGCCATCTTTTCCGGCGATTGGTTGTCCGGCATCACGATGATGGTGCGGTAGCCCAGTGCATTGGCCACCAGTGCGATGCCGATGCCGGTATTGCCCGCGGTCCCTTCGACCACCGTACCGCCCGGTTTCAGGTCACCCCGCGCCTCTGCATCACGAATGATGTAGAGCGCGGCGCGGTCCTTCACCGAAGCGCCGGGGTTGAGGAATTCGCATTTGCCGAAAATGTCGCAGCCGGCTTCCGCGCTCGGTCCTTCAAGGCGGACCAGCGGCGTATTGCCGATGAGGTCGAGCGCGCGCTCGCGTACGGGAATATCAATCATACCGTGCGAGGTAGGCGCGCGCGCCTCAACCCGCAAACAACATCAATCTTCAGGCGCGATAGTAACCTTCAGCCCGTCGAGATCGCCGGTGAAGGGAATCTGGCAGGCCAGGCGTGACGTCGCGATGCGGTGATCGGTTGATTCGAGCAGGTCGTCTTCATCCTCGCTCATCGTCGGCAGCTTGTCGGCAAAGGCGGGGTCGACGTGCACGTGGCAGGTGGCGCACGAACAGCAGCCGCCGCACAGGGCCAGCAGCTCGTCGAAGCCATTGTCGCGGATCGCTTCCATCACGGTCAGGCCGTCCGCGACGTCGATCTCGCTGGTTTCGCCTTCACGGGTGGTGACAATCAGCTTGGGCATTGCGCATATCCTCGGTTGCAAAGGGCCACTGACCGACCCTATGCGAGCGGCTGCTATTCAATCGCGAACGGGAAGGCAAGTGAGAGCGCTATGGGGCTGACAAACGCACAGTTGCGCGACCACCTCGACACCGTCGCTGCGCAGGACGCGGTGGTGGCCGCTGCGATCGAACGCTGCGGCTATCCCGAAGAGCGGATTCGCCCGACAGGCTACAAGACCTTGCTGCGAACCATCGTCGGTCAGCAGGTTAGCGTCGCGGCGGCGACCTCGATGTGGAACAGGCTGGAAGCGGAACTGGGCCCCGACTTCACCCCATCCTGCTTGCTCGAGCGCGATTTCGATACGCTGCGTGCCTGCGGCCTTTCGCGGCAGAAGCAGGGCTATGCACGCAGCCTTTGCGAACTGGTCGCTGGCGGCGAGCTGTGCTTCGAGAGCCTGCCCGAGGATGACGAGGAAGCCATTACCGAGCTGACCCGGATAAAGGGGATCGGGCGCTGGTCGGCAGAGATCTACCTGCTGTTCGCAGAGGGACGCCAGGATATCTGGCCCGCAGGCGACCTGGCGGTTCAGGAAGCCGTCGGGCGATTGCTGGAATTGCCCGCACGACCGAGCGAGAAGGATACCCGCAGCCTGGGTGAGAAGTGGCGCCCCTATCGTGGTGCGATGGCCATCTTCACATGGCACACATACAACAACGCAGCCTTGTAGAGCCGCGTATCAGGAGAGAGACATGAGCACGCGTAAATCCATCTTCATCACCGGCGGCGGTTCGGGCATTGGTCGCGCCATCGCGAAATATTTCGGTGATCGCGGCTACTTCGTGGGCCTTGGTGATATCGACCAGAAGGGGATGGATGAGACCCTCGCCCTGATCGGCAATGGCTTCACCTTCTCCGTCAAGTTCGATGTCCGTGACCGGGCGGCCTGGGACGAAGCACTTGATGCCTTCGCCACTGCCGCCGGCGGGCAGATCAACGTCCTTGCCAACAATGCCGGTATCCCAATCGGCGGTTCGTTGATCGAGAATTCGATCGACGAGATCGAGCGCTGCCTCGATATCAATCTCAAGGGCGTGCTGTTCGGGGCGCAGGCTGTCTATCCCTACCTCAAGGCTGCGGCGCCCGATTCCTGCCTGCTCAACACCGCCAGCGCCGCGGGAATTTACGGCACTCCGGGCGCCAGCGTATATACAGCGACCAAGTTCGGTGTGCGCGGGATCACCGAAAGCCTCGACGGCGAATGGGCAGAAGACAATATCAAGGTCCGCTCGCTGATGCCGAGCTTCATCGATACGCCTCTGCTCGACCACACACCCAACGCCCAGTCCAACCAGGGCATTCGCGAACGCGTGACCGAGGCAGGGCTGGAAATCACCCCGGTCGAGGAAGTGGCGAAAGCTGCGTGGGAAGCGGTCCATGGCGATCGCCTGCACACCACCGTGGGCAAGACTGCAAAGCAACTGGCCTTTGCCTCGCGCTGGATGCCCGGCCGGTTGCGCAAGCAGACCCGCGCGTCCGCGCGACCGCTCGGGAAGTAGACCGTCAGGCCAGCGCGTCGATCTTTCGCGCCATTTTCACGTCGCGCAGGCTGAGGCCGCCTGCGTCATGGGTGGTCAGCGTGATCTCGACACGGTTGTAGACGTTGAACCATTCGGGATGGTGGTCGCGTTTCTCGGCGAGGATCGCGACCCGGGTCATGAAGCCGAACGCTTCGGAGAAATCCGCGAAGGTAAAGGTTCGAGCGATTGCATCGCCATCGCGCGCCAGCGCCCACTGGGGCAGCGCGGCAAGCCAGCTGTCACGTTCCTCACTCGTCAGTTTCTCGACACTCACGTCAGGTCCTTCGCTTGTTTTGCGCCTCCAAGGCGGGCGAGCAGCCAGTAGCCGCCCGAGAGCACAGCGACCAGCCCGAATCCCAGCAATGCGTAGTAGGGATCCTGCGCCACGAATACCGCCAGGGTGACCGCATCGAGTAGCAATAGCAGGCTCATCAGCGGCCAGAAGTAGGGTACCTTGAAGGGGCGTCCAAGCCCGGGTTCCGTAATGCGCAGCCGCATGGCGCACAACGCGACCAGCACGAAGATCGCCTGCGACAGCGAAGTGCTGGTCGACGACAGCGCCAGATAGGTCCCTGACCACAGGAAGGCCGCCGAACCGACGACCACCAGCGACATCGCCCGCAGCGGAGTTCCGCGCGGCGTCACGGTGGCAAAGTAGGAGGGAAGGATGCCCTCGCGTGCCGAATCGTAGGTGATCCGGCTGATGGTCATCATCATCAGGCTGCAGATCGCACTGATCGAAAGCAGTCCGAAAAGCGTGAAGATGAGATCGCCGGTCCCACCGAACACGGTGCCTGCCGCATCCGCGGCAGCAAATTCGGACACGGCCATCTCGGCTGGGGTGAGGCGATGAAGCAAGGCTAGGTTCACCGCGACATAGAGCAAGGTAACACCGAGGATGCCCCCGAATATGGCGCGGGGGACTTGTTTGCCGGGATTCTCGATTTCCTCGCCATAGACTACTACGTCGCCCCAACCGTTATAGGCGCCCACGATCACCAGCATGGCGGTGGCGAAGCCCAGCCAGCCTTGCGGCGCCAGGTCGATCGGTGTCGCGGGCTGTGCAACGCCCGGCTGCGAGAACAGCGCCGCCGCAAGGGCCATCAGCACCACCCCCTTGGTCGCGGAAAAGAGGATCTGCACCGTCCCCGACATGCGCGTGCCCGGCGCGTTCACGATGAAGAACAATACCAGCATGAAGGTGGCCAGCGCGCCGGGGCCGAAGCGCCCCCCTCCCACGCCGAGCCGGACGAGGAACTCGCCAGCCACGATGGCAACGCCCGCAAGCGCTGAAATCAGCATCAGCAGCATGGTGAAAGCGGTCGCGAGGCGCGCCTTGGGACCGAAAGCTCGACCGGCAAAAGCGACAACACCGCCCGCGCTCGGCAAGGCCGCGCCCAGTTCGGCGAAGGGCAATGCAGCGAATGCAGCGAGAATGCCGCCAAGCACCCATAGCGCGACCAGTATCCATGGGCTTTCGCTGGCCTGCGCCACCACGCCGGGTGCGCGCAAGATGCCTTGCCCGACGACACTGCCGACTACGGCGGCGAGACCGAAGACGATCCCCAGCACCCTTAGCAGGTGCCCCTTGTCCGACATCCCCTTCCCCCCTTGTCCGAAGATGCGACCCTGTGCGGGCGGTTCTCACGACAAGCGGTCCGGTTGACAAGGCAAATCGGGCACTTGGCGCATTTGTCCCTTCCGCCTAACGCTTTCGACCATGACCGCCCGCCTGACCGCGAAAGATCTTGCCTGCCGCCGCGGCGAGCGGCTGCTGTTTCGCGGGCTGTCGCTCGATTGCATGCCGGGTGACGCCTTGCACGTCGCGGGCGCGAACGGGATCGGGAAATCGAGCCTGATCCGCATCCTTGCAGGACTGCTGCGCCCCTTCGCTGGCGAGATCGAGCGTGAAGGGGCGATCGGTCTGGTCGACGAGCGATTGGCGCTCGACGAGGCGCTGCCGCTGGGCAAGGCGCTGGCGTTCTGGGAAAGCCTCGACGGATGTCGCGATCCCGGTCGGGCGCTCGAACTGCTGCAATTGCGCGAGTTGATGGACGTCCCCGTTCGCTATCTCTCGACCGGGCAGAGGAAGCGTGCGGCGCTTGCCCGACTCCTCAACCGTGGCTGCCCGGTGTGGTTGCTCGACGAGCCGTTGAACGGCCTCGACCGACAGGCACAGGCGGCGTTCGAGGCTTTGGTTGCGCAGCATTGCCAGGGCGGCGGGATCGCAGTGGTCGCCTCGCACCAGGACTTTGCGCTTCCCTCGCCGCTGCGGATCGACCTTGCGGAGTATGCGGCATGATAACGACATTGCTGCGCCGCGACCTCGGATTGCTGCTCCCCGGCGGACGGGGCGGTGGAGGGGTGTTGCCGCTACTGTTCTTCCTCGCTGTGGCCATGCTCTACCCCTTCGCGGTCGGGCCGGACGCGCAACTATTGGCGCGAACCGGCGGTGGCGTGATCTGGGTCGCGGCATTGCTGGCGGCGATCCTACCGCTCGAGAAGCTCGTCGCGGGCGATCTCGAGGCAGGCATTTTCGACCAGCTCGCGCTGCGCGGAGTGAGCGAAGAACTGGCGATGGCGGTGCGGCTGCTGGCCCACTGGCTGGCCTTCGCACCCCTGCTCCTACTCGCGACGATCCCGGCCGCGGCGCTGCTTGGCCTGGGCGAGGAAACGGTGCGGACTGTTCTGCTTGGCCTGCTTGCGGGAACGCCGGGCCTGGCCGCCGTTGGCCTCGCCGTCGCGGCTCTCACGGCGAGCCTGCGAGGCGGCGCAGCGCTGGCAGGACTGATGGTCATCCCGCTGGCAGTGCCGATCTTGATCTTCGGCGCGGGCGCTCTCTCACCGACAGGCGAAGGGGGAATCGCCTTGACCGGCGCAATCAGCCTGGTGCTGGTCGCCCTCGCACCGCTCGCGGCAGGCGCCGCCATCCGGGCGGCACGGGAAACCTAGTAAGGCGGCTTGTGCAGCCCCTTGGGGCTTTCGGTGAAGATTTCTACGCCGCTCTCGGTGATCCCGATCGAGTGCTCGAACTGGGCGCTCAGCGACTTGTCGCGCGTAACTGCGGTCCAGCCGTCGCCGAGAATCTTGGCGTGCGGACGGCCGAGGTTGATCATCGGTTCGATGGTGAAGAACATCCCCGGCTTGAGTTCCGGGCCCGTCCCTGCGCGGGCAGCGTGGACCACTTCGGGGGCGTCGTGGAACAGGCGTCCCAACCCATGGCCGCAGAATTCCTGCACCACGCCATAACGATGCTGGCGCGCATACGCCTCAATCACCGCTCCGATGTCGCCCAGTCTGGCACCGGGCTTCGATGCCGCCTCGATCCCGAGCATCAGGCATTCGTAGGTCACGTCGACCAGCTTTCGTGCCTTGAGCGGAACGTCGCCGACGAAGTACATACGGCTGGTATCGCCGTGCCAACCATCGAGCAGCGGGGTCACGTCGATGTTGACGATGTCCCCGTCCTTGAGAGCCTTGTCGCCCGGAATACCGTGACAGATCACATGGTTGATCGAAGTGCAGCAGCTATGCGTGTATCCACGATAGCCCAGCGTTGCGGGAACGGCGCCACCATCGAAAGTCATCTGCCGCACGAGATCGTCGATCTGCCCGGTGGTCACACCAGGCTTCACGAAGGTGGTCAGTTCGTCGAGGATCTCGGCCGCCAGCCTGCCGGCCTTGCGCATCCCATCGAACCCTTCGGGTCCGTGGAGCTTGATGGTCCCGTCGCGGTAGACGGTCTGGTCGCTGTCGATCACCTGATATTCGGTCATGCGCGCCACATAGCGACTAAGCCGCCAAATTGCGAGATGCTCAGCGCTTCACGCTGAATACGCTCGCATATTCGGGCTTTACCGCGGCAATCACCGCCGCATCTACCGGCAGGGTGACCTCATACTCGCCCTCCGCATATGGGCCGGCGACATAGGGTCCATAGTACAATCCAAGCCGGTCGAAGGTCTTGCCGTTGGAGGAGCCGACGAACAGCGTCGTTTCGTCCATACCGGGGCAGTTATCGGGCCACTCCCCCGCCGGATCGTCGATCGGTTCACCGCGCCGTTCCACACGCATTCGATCGAGCGCAGCGCAAGCCTTTGCCCCGACCGCCTTGTGCAGCGCAGCCTGCGAGGCGAACATCGCCAGCGGATCGAACAGCTGCCCGGTTTCGCGATCCCACACTTGCGCGCTCCTGCCGTACATGCCGTGCGCACCGCCGGTGTAGGTATAGAACTCGATCGACAGGCTGAGGAAGCGCGGGAGGTCCGCGACGACCTGGTACTCACTGGCGAAGGAGTAGTTGCGGCAGGAGGCGGCTTCCGCCGGGCATTCCGATACCGACGACTGCCAATCGGCCTTTGTCTCGTCGAACAGGTCCCCGCGCCGCTTGTCGAGTTGCGCAGCCAGTTCCGGTTCCGCGCTAACCTGGGCGGGCCATGCGAATGCGAACTCCAGAGCCCCGCCCCCCTTTTCCTCGAGCTTCTGTTCGAATGCGAAGGCTTCGGCTTTTGGCTGGGGGCCAGTCGAACCCGCATCTTTGGGTTGCGCAGCATTGGCGGGGTCAACGCCGGCCTTCTCGCCATACTCCTGCGGATCGGAACAGGCCGCACTCGACAGGAGCAGCGAAATCAGGAACAGGGACATTCGCATCGCGGTTTCCTTCCGCACCGGAACGATACAAAGGGACGTGCTCCGATTATGGCCGACACCGTGCCGCTTATCCAGCCCGACAAGGGCCAGCAGGCAACCGCCATCCACCTCGTCAACCGCGAGGCTTTTCCCAAATGGGTCAAGCAGTTGTCGTCCGGACAGCGCGCTGCACTGGTGGGGCAGAAATTCGACGGTAGTGCCTACCAGGTCGGGATCGTCCCCGATGGCGACAGCTGGTTCGCGGTCGGCGGCGTCGCCAACCCGGCGGCGCTATCGAGCTGGTGCATGGCCAAGCTTGCGGAGGCCCTGCCTGAAGGAACCTATCGCAGGGTCGAAGGCGAGCCGGGTCCGGCCATGCATGGCTGGCAGACCGGGCAATATGTGTTCGATCGCTACAAGAAGCCCGAAAGGCCGGTGGGCGCGCGCGTCCTGCTGACCAAGGAAGCCGGGCGTATCGAAGCGGCCATCGCCGAAGCGGAGGCGGTGCGCTTGGTGCGCGACCTGGTCAACACACCGGCCGAAGACATGGGGCCCGAAGCGCTCGAGGCGGAGTGCGAAGCCCTGGCCAAGAAACATTCGGCCAAGCTTGCGGTCACCAAGGGCGACGCTCTTGAACGGGATTTTCCCATGGTCCACGCCGTAGGGCGCGCCGCCGCGCGCCACCACGCGCCGCGCCTGATGCACCTCACCTGGGGCAAGGCAAGCGATCCTGTCCTCGCCATTGTCGGCAAAGGGGTGTGCTTCGATTCCGGTGGCCTCGATATCAAGCCGGCCAGCGGCATGCTGCTGATGAAGAAGGACATGGGCGGCGCGGCCCACGCGATCGCCCTAGCCGGGCTGGTCATGGGCGCAGGGCTGAAGGTCCGCCTGCACCTGTTCGTTCCAGCGGTCGAAAACGCCATCGCCGGCAATGCTTTCCGCCCCGGCGATATCCTCAAGACGCGCAAGGGCCTCACCGTCGAGATCGGCAATACCGACGCCGAGGGGCGCCTGATCCTCGGCGATGCGCTCCAACGGGCGAGCGAAGAGAAGCCCGAACTGGTCGTCGACTTCGCCACGCTGACCGGAGCGGCCCGTGTCGCCCTGGGGCCCGACTATCCGGCGCTGATGACCCGGCGCGACGAAACCGCGCAGGCGCTGATCGATGCGGGCAAGGCCTGCGATGATGAGCCCTGGCGCCTGCCCCTGCCGGACTCCTATCGCGAGTGGCTTTCCTCCGACGTCGCCGATCTCAACAATTCCGCGACCAACGGCTTTGCTGGGGCCAGCGTCGCCGGCCTGTTCCTCGACCGTTTCGTCGGCGAGGGCATCGACTGGGCTCATTTCGATACTTTCGCCTGGCGTCCCACGGCCAAACCCGGCAGACCCAAGGGTGGCGATGCCTATGGCCTGCGCGCCACATGGCACATGCTGCGCAACCGTTTCGGTGGAGCGTAACCGGGGGGTGGCTTGCGAGAATGGTCCGGCGCGGTTAAGCGCGCGCAGCATTAACAACCGAGTTTGAATTCCAGCGTGAACGGGCCCGCAGCGTATTCCCTTCCCGAAGGTATCGTCGGACTGAAAGGTCCGGTTGAAAGACCCGCGCCCGGGACCCTGCCCCTGCGTGGCGATCTGGCCCACATTGCGCTGGCGGGCCGCTACCTTGCGGCGCATTACGTGATCCCGCGCCTGCGCAGCATCGGTGGCGCCGGGGCGGTGCTCAAGCTTGGCATGCGCGACGACGCCGACAATGGTGCATCGCTCGCAGCGGACGAAGCGGTGGAATTACTCGACATCGCTGGCGACTGGGCGTGGGTCACCCGTGGGCCTGAAGGCCCGAGCGGCTATGTCCGCCTCGGCGCGCTGGCGCCCGAAGATGGCGCATAAGGTCTTCATCGACGGTGCCGCAGGCACCACCGGACTGGAAATCGCCGAACGGCTTTCCGGTCGCAGCGAGTTTTCCCTCATCACGCTCGACGACGCGCAGCGCAAGGATGCGGGGGCCCGTCGCGATGCACTGAACGAGGCCGACGTCGCAATCCTGTGCCTGCCCGACGAGGCGGCAATCGAAGCTGTGTCGCTGATCGACCCGACCGCGGGAACGCGGATGATCGATGCATCCTCCGCTCACCGCACGGCCAGTGGCTGGTGCTACGGCTTTCCCGAACTGGTCGGGCGCGAACGCGTCGCCAACGCGCTGCGGGTGAGCAATCCGGGATGCTACCCGACCGGTTTCCTTGCACTGGTCGCACCCTTGGTGCGTGCGGGCCTGCTCCCCGCCGACTGGCCCTATACCGTCCACGCCGTCAGCGGCTATTCGGGCGGCGGCAAGGCCTTGATCGAACGGTTCGAGGCCGCAGGGGCTCCTGCCTTCCGCGCCTATGGGCTGCAAATGGGCCACAAGCACGTGCCGGAGATGCAGGCTCATGCGGGCCTGGTGCATGAGCCGGTGTTCTCACCTTCGGTGATCGATACCTTCCGCGGCATGGTGGTTGAAATTCCACTGCCGTTGGCTGCCATGCCGGGCGTTGCGACGCCGGATGCTATGCGTGATGCGCTGGCCGCATTCTACGCCGGATCGCCGATCGTTCGCGTGCATCAGGGTGCCGCTCCGGCCGAGCTGCTGCTACCCCACGACGCTGTGCCGCATGACGATCTCGAACTGTGGGTGTTCGGCAATGCGCAAGGCACCCAGGCACGCCTGCTTGCGCGGCTCGACAACCTCGGCAAGGGCGCGAGCGGCGCTGCCGTCCAGAGCCTCAACCTGCTCTGCGGCCTGCCTGAAACTGCCGGCCTGCGCCTCACGTCTGCCTAATAATTAGGCATCATCAGGCTAGTGCTTGGGCAGGGGCAGTAGCGCCCTTACCCGACATTGCGTCCGACTTGGGGCTGGCTAAACGAAAATTGCGTCAAGGCGGTTTGGAGGCGACCGATTCTTCGTCTAGGCGTGGGCCTCGCGTGTTGGCACGATTCTTGGATTAGAACGCGCGAGGAAACGCATTCCCAACCAGACCGGGGGTCGGAAGAGAGACGTGAAAAAGATCGAAGCGATCATCAAGCCGTTCAAGCTCGACGAGGTGAAGGAGGCGCTGCATGAAATCGGCGTGTCCGGCATCACCGTGACCGAAGCCAAGGGCTTCGGTCGCCAGAAGGGCCATACCGAACTCTATCGCGGCGCCGAATACGTCGTCGATTTCCTCCCCAAGGTGAAGCTCGAGGTGGTCGTTACCGACGACATCGCCGAGCGCACCGTGGAAGCTATCGCCGCAGCCGCCCAGACGGGCCGCATCGGCGACGGAAAAATCTTCGTCTCCACGATTGAAGGTGCCCTGCGCATCCGCACCGGCGAACGCGACGACGACGCTATCTGATCACCTCTCCCTCTCCTGGGCGGGAGGGGAACTGAAAAAGGAAGAATCAATGTCCAGTGCAAAGAAGGTCCTCAAGCAGATCGAAGAAGAAGGCATCGAATGGGTCGACCTGCGCTTCACCGATCCCAAGGGCAAGTGGCAGCACCTGACCATGGTCGCGAAGATCCTCGACGAAGACCAGCTTGAAGACGGCCTGATGTTCGACGGTTCGTCGATCGCTGGCTGGAAGGTGATCAACGAAAGCGACATGATCCTAAAGCCCGACCTCGAGCGGGTCTACATCGATCCCTTCAGCGCTGAACCGATGATGATCCTGTTCTGCGACATCGTCGAGCCTTCGACCGGCGAATGGTATGCCCGCGACCCGCGCACCACCGCCAAGCGCGCCGAAGCCTACCTCAAGTCGACCGGCATTGGCGACACCGTCTACGTCGGCCCGGAAGCCGAATTCTTCATGTTCGACGATGTCCGCTTCGAAGACGGCTATGCCGGCTCGGGCTATGCCATCGACGACATCGAGCTGCCGACCAACACCGGCAAGGAATATGAGAGCGGCAACCTTGCCCACCGCCCGCGCGCCAAGGGCGGCTACTTCCCTGTCGCTCCGGTCGACAGCGCCGTCGACATCCGTGGCGAGATGGTTTCGACCATGATCGAAATGGGCCTCAACTGCGACAAGCACCACCACGAGGTGGCCGCAGCGCAGCACGAGCTGGGTCTGACCTTCGGCACGCTGGTCGAAACCGCCGACAACATGCAGATCTACAAGTATGTCGTGCACCAGGTTGCCCATGCCTATGGCAAGACCGCAACCTTCATGCCCAAGCCGATCAAGGACGATAACGGTAGCGGCATGCACACCCACATGTCGATCTGGGACAGTGGCAAGCCGACCTTCGCCGGCAACGGTTATGCCGGTCTGTCGGAAACCTGCCTCTATTACATCGGCGGCGTGATCAAGCACGCCAAGGCGCTCAACGCCTTCACCAACCCGACCACCAACAGCTACAAGCGCCTGGTGCCGGGCTTCGAAGCGCCCGTACTGCTCGCCTATTCGGCGCGCAACCGCTCAGCTTCGTGCCGTATCCCCTACGGTACCGGCGACAAGGCAAAGCGCGTCGAGTTCCGTTTCCCGGACGCGATGGCCAACCCCTACCTCGCCTATGCCGCGCTGCTGATGGCTGGCCTCGACGGGATCCAGAACAAGATCCACCCGGGCGAAGCGATGGACAAGAACCTCTACGACCTGCCGCCGGCAGAGCTGGCCGAGGTCCCGACCGTGTGCGGTTCGCTGCGCGAAGCGCTGGAATCGCTCGAAGCTGACCACGAGTTCCTGCTCAAGGGCGACGTGTTCACCAGGGACCAGATCGAAGCCTACATGGAACTCAAGTGGGAAGACGTCGTACGCGTCGAAACCACGCCGTGCCCGGCCGAATTCGACATGTACTACAGCGCGTAACAATCACGCGCCAAGATCGCGAGATCACCGAGAGAGGGGCGTCCGGAGCAATCCGGGCGCCCCTTTTGCGTTGCAGTGATGGCTTCGGTGTGACCGGTCCACGCGCTTGTCGACGGCTGCGAATAGTCTGGTACCTTGGCGCGGAGCCATTGTGAGAGGCGGCCCATGGATATCGATCGCAGAACATTGCTGGGCGCGACGGCCCTGCCGTTCATGCCGGGCGTGCTCTCCACCGCGGCTTCCGCGGGGGACTGGGCCAGCATTGCGGGCGAATACGCCGTGACTCGCGATGTCATCCAGCTCGAGCACGGCAATTGGGGCATGATGCCGCAGCCGGTGCTGCAAGCCTACCGTGCGATGATCGAGCGGGTGAACCGCGATACCAGCTATTACGCCCGCCGCGGCATGGCCGGCGACCTCGAGGCCGTTCGCGCGCAAGTGGCGGATGCGATGGAGGTTGCAATCGAAGAGATCGTACTCACACGCAATGCGACCGAAGCGTTGAAAGCGTTGATCCTGCAGTACAACCACCTGCAATCAGGCGATGCCGTGCTCTATGCCGATCTCGACTATGACAGCATGCAGGCGAGCATGGATGCGCTTGCAGCCACGCGGGGCGTTCGCGTCAGCAAGATCGCGCTGCCCGAACCCGCTACGCACCAGAATCTTCTCGATGCCTACCAGACGGCCTTTGACGCCGACCCCGGCATCAGGATGGTGCTGCTGACCCATGTCAGCCACCGCACGGGATTGGTCCTGCCGGTGGCGGAGATCGCAACGATGGCGCGCCAACGCGGAATCGATGCCATCGTCGATGCGGCGCATAGTGTGGGGCAGCTGGATTTTCGCCTGCCCGACTTGAAGGCCGATTTCATCGGCATGAACCTGCATAAATGGATCGGCGCACCGTTGGGCGTGGGGGCGCTGTATATTCGCAAAGAACGGATCGAAGCGATCGACCCGGACCCGGCAGAAAGCCCGACGCGCACCGATATCGTCGCACGCGTTCATACGGGCACGGTCGATTATGCCGCGCAGCTCACGGTTCCTGCAGCACTCGCATTCCAGGCTGCCATTGGCGGGCCACGCCGCGAAGCACGGCTCAAGCAGTTGCGAGACCACTGGGTCCGCCCGCTGCGCGATACGCCGCAAATCCAGATCCTCACACCCGACGACCCGGGGCTGTATGGCGCAATCACGTCGTTCCGGCTGCGAGGGCGGGCGACGCATGACGAGAACGTGGCGCTCGCTCGCACTTTGCTTGAACGGCACCGGATCTTTACCGTCCACCGCGATGGCCTGGCTTCGGGTTCCTGCGTGCGGGTCACTCCGGCATTGGCAACGCACGAAAGCGAGCTGGACCGGCTGGTCGAGGCAATCCGCGAGCTAGCCAGCTAGCATATGGCTTCGCGGACCCGGCCCAGCCGAGCCCCGCCTTACTCGCACAATCCCGCAGCGCGTTTGGCTATACCGGCCAGTCCCTTGCACTTCGGCTTGGTCTGGGCTGGCGGTGTCGCACTCTCCGCATTCTCGGACGAGCTGCCCATGCTCATCGCCCCCATGTCCATGCCAAGCATGGTCATCGAGGTAGAACGGAAGCGCACCCTTGCGATCCACTCGGGCTTCCAGGCCGTCGCCTTGGCAGGCTTTGGCGGATAGGCGAAGTTCTTCTCCGGGCCAAAGCCCGACAGATTGGCCATCATCACTTCACCGCCCGCGGCCTGGACCTCGGCCGGGACTGTGCAGCTGGTCTGCGTCGACGGCATGACGGTCTTTGCCGTTACCAGTTTCGCGGCAGCCGCCGGCGATAGCCAGTCCCACATGGGACCGCCGAAGGCCCGGTTGGCGCTGGAGGTCCACCAGACCATCTCGGCTGCCTCTCCGCGCCGGTCCGTCTTGGCCGACATGACCCATGCGTAATAGCCAGTGGCCCCGTCAATCCCGTTCCAGCTCAGGTCCCATGCCCCGCTCGGCCTCTTGCTGCTCTTCACGTCAAGCGGCGCCATGAAGTCCTGGTCGAGCGTGAACGAGATTTGCGGCGCGTAGCTGCTCACGACCTTGTGGGCACCAAGCAGCGACGAACGCCCGGTCAGCGCCTTGGTGTCACGGCTATTGGGCCATTCGCCGTAGGTTTTGCTGTTGGCCGGCGTGATCCGCCATTCTTCCGGGATATTGACCGCCGCAGCATACAAATCGGGCGGGACCTGCCCCTTCGCCAGCTTGGAGAAATCGATCACCACCGGCTGTCCCGGGCCAGCACGTTCGCCACAGCCCCAGAACAGGTAGAGCTTGCCACGCGGGGTTTGAACCTCGCCAGGCTGGCCTGGTTCGGCCCTGTCGACCGCACCCCTCGCGGGAGTGTATGCAAGGGGAACCGAGGCGCCCAAGCCGGCTCCACTGGGCATGAAATGATCGGCCTTGGCTGCGTCCGCAGGGGCCTGGCTCGAGCCCAGCCTGAGCTGCAATTGGTGGGCGGGGCCCGCGCCTTCCCCCTTCATCATCGCCATGGCCGCGGCCATGCCGCCCTGGCCTGCCATCGCCGCCATTCCCGACATGGTGCCTGCATCCATCGTATAGCGTGCCGGTGCGGCGTCAGTTTGGGTCACGGCGGGGACGCCCCAAATGCCGGCCACTGCAACGAACCCGATGCTAGCCGCCAATGCGGATCGCTTCATGCTTCATCCTCCTTGAAACGCGTCGCGACCCGGTCTTTCAGACTCGTGGTAATTGCTCCGCCCCATACGCTTCTTGCCGATGCGCGAACAGAAAATTCATGCGCAGTTGCGGTGACTTGTCACGGGAGGATTTTCCTACAGGCCGATTTCATGCCTACTCCCGGCGCCTCTCCGTGAACGAGGTGCTTCATGCAACGCAAACCCATATTCGACCTTGTCCGTCGGCTGCTTGGCCGAGGCCTGCGCCAGTCCGAAGTGACGGCTCTCGACCGCGCGCTCGATGCGGTGGAGAATGTGTCCCAAGACCCTGTTCCACCTGTTCCATCCTTGAGGGTTTCGGCGGCCGGGGTCCAACTGATCAAGCGTTTCGAGGGTTGCGCGCGAAAGCGGCCGGACGGGTTGATCGAAGCCTATCCCGATCCCGCCACCGGTCATGAGCCATGGACGATTGGCTGGGGCGCGACAGGGCCGGATATCGGCCAAGCCACCGTGTGGACGCAGGCTCAATGCGACGCACGCCTGGAATCCGACATCGGACGTCATGCCAGCGATGTCCGCAAGGCCATTGGGGATTCACCGACAACACAGGGCCAGTTCGATGCGCTGGTCAGCTTCCATTACAATACGGGAGCCATCGGCCGGGCGACGCTCACTCATCTGCACCGCGCAGGGAAGTTCGACGCCGCCGCCGATGAGTTCCTGCGCTGGACCCGTGGCGGCGGGCGGGTATTACAGGGGCTGGTTCGCCGTAGGCGCTCAGAAGCCCTGCTCTACCGGTCGGGCGGATGAACGCCAGATAGACGCGACGTTGTTTTCCGATGTGGGGGAACCGGGCCGTCAGCTGGTCCGTTATGCAGCCAAAGGAGACATGCAATGAAGTACATCCTGAGCAGTGCGGCAGCCATCGCACTGGCTGCCAGCGGTGCCCTTGCACAGCCCAACAAGGATAAGGGGAACGATCGCGGCGAGCGGGATCGACCCGCGGCAAGCGTTGAGAAGCGGGGCGGCGATAGCGCCGTCAAGGAGCAGCGCGGTTCGCAGCGTTCAGCCCAACAGGATCGCCGTACCCAAGACCGTGGCAAGGCGCGGGTGGAAGAGCGCCAGGACCGTCGGGTCGAAGGTCGTACCGACGCTCGGGTGAAGGAACGGGCCGATCAGCGCCAGGATCGTCGAGCCGACCGCCGCGATGACCGTCGTGACGACCGCCGCTTCGACCGCAGCCGCGACATTCGCGACCGCATCGTCGATCACGTTGTATTTCGCGACGAACGCGTGTTGCTTTCGCGCGACCGCAACCGCGGATTGATCGCAGGCTGTCCGCCGGGCTTGGCCAAGAAATACAACGGCTGCATGCCGCCGGGCCAGGCCAAGAAGCGCTATTACGAACGCGCCGTGTTCGGTTACGGCTACCGACCCGGCCTGTTCGGGCTGAGCCACTACCCCTCGGGGCGGTACTTCTACGACGATGGCTTCCTGCTGCGCATCGGTAACGGCGGCTCAATCAGCGGCTATATCCCGCTGCTTGGCGGCGCGCTGGCAATCGGCAATCGGTGGCCGTCTTCATACAGCTATTATCCGGTACCTAACTACTACGTCGACTACTACAATCTCGGCCCCGCCAATCGCTACCGATATGCGGACAACGTCATCTATCGCGTCGATCCCGAAGATACGGCGATCCTCGGTGTGGCCGCATTGCTGACCGGCGACGACATCCAGATCGGTCGCCCGATGCCGGTGGGGTACGACGTTTACAATGTCCCCTACGCCTACCGCGATCGCTACTATGATACGCCGGACGCCCGGTACCGTTACTCTGACGGCTATGTGTACCGCATCGATCCTGCCACCCAGCTTGTCGCAGCAGCCATCGACCTGCTCGTCTGACGGAGGACCCCATGTCGCCTTTCATCAAATGCGCCCTTGGCGCAGCCACCCTCGCCGTCCTTCCTCTCGTCTCGGCTTGCGGAGAAACTAGCCAGGAGAACTCGCCAGTCCAGGCAACCAAGGAGGAAAAGTCATCGACGCTGGCTGGCGCGCTCAATTCCGAGGGGAACATGAGCAAGCTGCAAGGCGTCCTCGCCGATAGCGAGTTGACCGGGATATTCGATGGCCCCGGCAGTTATACGCTGCTGGCGCCCAGCGATGATGCCTTTGCCGCGCTCGGCGAGCAGGGCGAGGCCCTGCTGGACAAGGAGCAACGCCCGCTTCTGGTGGGCCTGTTGCGCGATCACATGCTGCCGGGGCATGTCACACCCGAACTCATCGCCGAAGCCATCAAGTCCAAGGGCGGACCGGTGACGATGACGACGCTGGGGGATGGCACGGTGACCTTCGCGCAGGATGGAGACCGGATCAGCGTCTCGCTCGATGACGGCACCAGCGCCAACTTCACCGGCACCCCGATCGCCACCAGCAACGGCGTGGTGATCCCGCTCGATGCAGTGCTGGTACCCGAGGCTGAAGGGTGATCCGTGCTCAGTAATCGCGGCTGATTTCGGCTCTCACGCTGTCGCGCCCGACGGTGGAGACGGCGGCGAGCAGCGAGATCCAGCTGGTCACGCGGAACTCGACCTCGGTGGCGCTGTAACCGCGCCCGTCGGTGATTATTTCGGCGTAGAAGCGGCGGCCGAAGTTCTTGCCCAGGGCAACCCCGGTCCCGCGCCCCAGCGCGGGGTCGGCGCTGACGATGCGCAGGCGATCGAGCCCGATGGCACTGCGCAGTTGGTTGATTGGATCCAGGCCGCCGCCTCCGCGCAGGCTGGCGACTGCCGCACCCAATTGCAGGGCATCGGTCGCCGAAAGCGAGGTAATCGAGCCCCCGAACAGCAGCCGTGCGAGGATCTCTTCCTCGGGCAAGGCCGGACTGGAGCTGAAGGTGATTTCCGGCTGGGTCGCGCTTCCCCGGACTGCGACTTCGACGGCCAGCCCGTCACGATCGGATTCGGCAAGGATATCAAGCCGCGGGTCGATCGCACTTCGCTCGTCGAACTCGATGCGACCGCGCGTCAGCTCGAACCGCGATCCAGCAAAGGTATAGGTGCCGCGCACGACTTGCGCCCGACCACCAATGCGCGGCTCGGCCGTGGTGCCGCGCAAGACGATGTCGGCGCCCCACTCGCTATCCAACCCCATGCCGTCGACATCGATACGGCTGCTGCCCTTGGCATTGACGAGGTAGCGCCAAGGCCGGGCAGGAGCGGTACGCGGCCCGCGATCGTCGGGCGAATTGATCTCGCGCGTGGCGATCTGCGGCAACCGCAAATCGTCCGCCGCAGTGCCCAGCCTCCAGCTTGCGCGATCGATGATCACCCGCCCGGCTATGGTTCCCCCCAGCCCGTCGGAAACGATCCGCAGCGGTCCGGTGATCGTGGCGCTCAGGCCCTGTGCGTCGAGCAGACGCGCGTTCTTCACCGAAGCACGCACGTCGAGTGTCGGCCCGCGGATTTCCAGAACCCTGCCCTCGACCGGTTCGCCCAACGTGCGCAGGTCGACAATGCCGCTGCCGGTTACGCTGCCCCCATTGGCAGTCGTCCCCGCGAAGCGGGTGAGGTGCAATCGCGATCCCGAAAAGCGGCCGCGTGCCGATACATTGCGAATGTCGGTCCCCGACAGGGCACTGCGGACCCGCAGGGAGTCGCTCGAAACCGAGCCGAAGACGCGAGGGTCGGCCAGCGTACCGGTGGCATCGGCGGCTACCGAGATCGCTCCGGTGATGTCGAATGCTTCGACAGCGGCGAGTCTCCACAGGCTCTCTGCAGCACCACTATAGCGAAGTTGAGCGAACAGTTGGCCCGCCCGCAGCCGTTCGAGGATCATGCCGCTTTGCGGCAGGTCGGTGATCCGCGCCTGGGCGCGGCCCTTGCGGATATCCTGGTTGCCCAGCACCGCGCGCGCCTCCAGGCTGTTCTCGCGCAAGCGTGCCATCAGCGAGACGTCGACGGGCCGCGAGGTCAGCACGAGCCCCGATCGCGTCAGCCCTTCGATCTGAACCTTGGCGGTCCCGACCGGCAAACGGTTCGCGCCCAGGCGATAGTCGATCGTCCCGGAAATCGTCCCGCCCAGCCCCGTATCGGCGCGGGCCAGGTCGATGAGCGAAAGCGGCATCTTTGCGAGCATCAGATTGAGCTCTAAACTGTCGCCGCCGAACTGGCCCGATACCACCGTCCCGCCCTGGCCATAGTTTAACTGTGTGGGGGCAAGTTTCCAGCCGCCCTCCACCCTGGACAGAACCGCACGGCGCGGCATGGTTATGTCGTGCCCGGCGAACTCGCCGCGGGCCGCGATAGCGACCCGTTCGGGCGCGACGCGCGCGTTGAGATCGAGGCTGAAACGCTCACCTCTCCGACCCGCGAGCGACGCATCGAAGCTGCCTACGCCGTCCTCAACCTCACCCTTTGCGGCAAGGCGCCCGATAAACAACGTGCCGTAGGAGACGCCGCTCGCCCGGCCCGACCCGGTGAAGCTGCTATGGCCCTTGCGCAGCAGTCCGCTGCCCTGGATCGTCGCACGGGCGATACGCAAGGGAACCTGGCCGCCAAAGCTGGCGTTGCGCGCTCTGAGATCGATCTCGAGCCCCTGGCCGCCGCCACGGGGTGCAAGATCCAGGGTGCCATTCAGGCCACCCCCGTCAAAAGTCAGGTCGCCCTGCGCCGCGCCATCGACAATCGTGAGGTCGCCAGCCACGCTGGTGTCGCTCACGCGCAAGTTCTCGATAGCGATGCGGGTCGGACCTCCGGCAGGCATGACCAGCCCAAGGCGTCCCATGAACGGGCCGAGCAGCGAGCCGCCCTCGGTATCAATCAGGAAGCCTTCAGCGGTTGGGGCGATCGCAACGCGGACATCTTCAAGACCGGAAACCGGCGCGGCAAAGACCAGCACGGCTTCAGGCCCACCTTCCGCGATACTGGCATCGACACTAAAGTCGCCATAGTCGACGTGGCGGCCCGTACCGGCAATCTTGGTGGTACCGTCACGCAAGGACCCGTCGAGGACGAGTGCGAGCTTGTCGGAGTCGACCCTGACGCCATCGAAGGTCAGCGGCGCGGCACCCCCTGCGGCAAAGGCACCGCGCAGTCGGATCGGAGCCCCGGCGACGTTGGCAAGCGTCGCATTGGTCACTGGCGCAACCCTCGCGTCGACCAGCGCACCGAGCTTCCACGGGGCATTCGAGGCCAGCGTAAGATCGAGCATGGCCGTGCCGCCAAGCGCGCCGATATTATCGAGCGCCAGCCTGTCCGCCTGAAGCGGCCCCTTGAACGAGAAGGTACCCTTCGCAAGATCGCCTCGTAGCGCGAGGGCAGCCAGCGCACCGGGGAAGGCGAGCCGCAGGTCGTCGGAGGTAAGCCGCGCACCCTGCAATACCAACGTACCACGGCCCGTACCCGTGACCAGCCGAGGATCGAACCATGCGTTTCCGCTGACAACGCGCGACACCGTGAGATCGAGCGGCAAACTCCACACACCGTCGGCAAGTCGCGCCGTTCCGCGTTGCCGCAGATCGCTTAACACGATTCCATCGATGTCGAGCGTCGCTACCGTGAGCTCGTGCGGGACCGACAGGGCGGCAAGCGGCCCGTCAAGCGTCGCTTGCAGTCGCGCGCGACCAAGCCTGACAGTCTCGCCCAGCAAGGCCGGATCGCGGTCAACTGCCTCGATCACGAGCGCGTGGGCTTCGTTGTCCGCCAGGTCGAGTTCGCCCCGCGCGGTTGCCTGCAGGCGCGAGCCGACTACGACAACCTGCCCATCGAACACGCGACTCTCGACCTCGAACTCCGACTGGATTGCGACGTCGGATCCCAGGGCGCGCAAGGAAAGTCCGCTAAGGAACTGCGACGGGTCGACCTTGCCCAAAATGCCGATCCGCCCAGCGCGGTTGGTCAATTGCAGTGCTGCGACGCGGCGGGCGGCGCTTCGCACCAGCAACCCACCATCCCACTTGCTCCAGGTTCCCTTGCCGCGAATCCGGGCGACATGCTCAGCCTTGAGGCCCACCAGCGCAGCGACCGGCCCATCCCTGGCAGCATCGAGATCGAGTGCGAGATCGAAATTGTCGCCATCCGGTTCCGCATCGAGCAGCAAGACCAACCGATCACGCTGTCCGAATCTGCCGCGCGCGTCGACGTGCAGCCGGCGATCGGCAACCTGCACTTGCCCGTCCAGGTCAATGCGCTGCGGTTGCTCTCCCGCGATCCCCTTCGCCAGCGTCAGGTTGTCGATCTCGAACCGGTCTACCGAAATGTCGAAACCGGGCAGGATGGGTGTACCTTCATCGCTTGGGAGAAACTCGGGGACACGATCCAGCATCGCCCGCCGCGCAGCGAAGCTGTCGATTTCGAGGCGGTTGGAAAGCCAGGCGCCGGGGTTCCAGTCGATCTCCACCCGCGGGATCGTCATGAAAACGCCTTGGGGGTCCGACAGGCGCACGTCGTGCAACACCGCCGCTCCATAGATGTTACCCTCGATCCGCCCGATCACGATGTTGAGCCCGTTGGGTAGTGTTCGTTCAGCAATGCGGCTGGCGAGGAAGCGTTCACCCAGCGGGGTGTTGAGGATCACGAGCCCGGCGACGACGAGCAAAACCAAGGCGGCTAGTCCGCCGAAGATCGTTCTCGCAATGCGCCTACGCCAGCTGCGATGCGCTGGCGTGGCTTCGATGGCGGCTTCTTCCGCCATCAGAATGCCTGCCCCAGCGAGACATAGACCGCAAACGAGGAATCTTCCGGATCAGGATTGATGGGGACACCCAGGTCGAGCCTGATCGGGCCGAAGCCTGTCGCGTAGCGAAAGCCCAGTCCTGCACCGTATTTGACGAAGCGGAAGTCCGGCGTGCTGTCGATCGAGACCGCGCCAAGATCAAAGAATGGAACTACCGATAGCGCCCCGCCGAACAGGCCGGTCCCGATGCGTGCTTCGACCGAAGCTTCGACGAGGCTCCGCCCGCCCGTCGCTTCGAGGAAATCGTTCTTCGGCCCGACCGATTGGTAGCCATAGCCGCGGACCGAACTACCACCACCAGCATAGAGCCGCCGCGACGGAGCCACCGCGAACAAGGGTGCTCCCTGAATGCTGGCGAAGCGTCCGCGCGCTGCCAGAACGGTTTTCTCGCCCACAGACTGGTAGAAGGACACATCGAACTGATTGCGCAGATAGGTGTATTGCTGTCCGCTACTGCGCGATGTTTCCGGCGCGAGGTAGGCTGAAAGGCGGAAACCACGCGTCGGGTCGAGCAGCGAGTCGCTGGAGTCGAGCGTCGCTCGCCCGAACAGCGAAGCGATGAAATAGGTCTGGCGAGGCCGCTCGACACCGCCGATCACCCGGTTGCGTTCATCCGTGGCAAGGAGCTCCGCCCCAACGCCCCAACTCAAGGGCTTCTGGAACAGCAGGTTGGACAGGCGTTCATAGCTACCCGTCAGTGCAACGGTATCCGCTTCATAGGCCGTGGTCGAGACGCTCGATGCGTAGGCATCAAGCGTCAGTACCTTGTCGCGCCCACCAAGATTGTTGCGGCGGAAAGTCACACCAGCCAGCTGTTCCTGGGTGCCGACGATTCCGCGTATGCGCAGGGCACCCTCGGGCGGGAACAGATTGCGATGTTCCCAGCTAGCCTCGACACGGACGCCCTCTTCCGAGCCATAGCCTATGGCACCGGCAATGGTGCGCAGCTTCGCCCGTTCCATCGTCACATCCATTGCCACCACGCCGGGCTCGTCACCTTGCGGCGGGGTGACTTCGCGTGGCGTGACCGAAACCGTCGAAACCAGCCCGGTCGCGGTGACGGCGCGGCGCAAATCGAAGTCGAGGCTGCGCTTGTACACCTCGCCAGCCTCGAACCGCGCGATATTGGCCAGGTGGCGACTCGAGAGGAAGGCAGGGTCACTGCTAACCACTTCCCCGAAGACATACTTGCCATTGGGGCGCACAGGCATGGCGAGATCGCCCTCTTCGCGCTCGTGATCGATCAGCAATTCGGGCTCATCGATCTCTGCGAAGGGGTATCCGGTTTCACCCAATGCCCAGTCGAGATTGAACCGTTCGGCCACGATCCTGTCGCTTTGGAGGAAGTCGCCGCTGGCTACTGCAAATCTGCCGCGCAAAGCCGCCGCATCCAGCGCCGCGTCGAGTTGCCCCAGGTCGATAGCGCCAAAACGATAGCGTGTGCCAGGGATGACATCGAAGCGCACCCTTGGCCTTTCGGATACATTGTCCTCAGTCGCTTCACGCGAGCTGATGGTCCGCAAGATCCTGCCATCGTAAAAGCCATAGACGCGCAGGAGATTGCCCAGCAGTTCCTCGTCCTGCCGCGCACGCGCAGCCAACTGTGCAACATTCTCCTCACCGTCCTCGAGCTGTTCGATAGTCGAAAGCGCGGTGAACCGGGCAACGAACTCTTCGCGATCCTCGAAGACCGGCTCCCTCTGCGGGAAGCCCAGCACCAGCCGGTCGGAAATCGCCTCGGTCGGTGCGGTGTCCAGTGCGACCTGCCGCCGATCTTCGAGGAGTTGGGCGAACTCGATATCCTCCTCGGGTTCGAGATCCTGCAAGGCGTCGAGCTCGATATCGTCAGGCCACGCAAGCTCCATCTCGGGCAGCTCTGCGATCGGCGTATCGGCCGCGAGATCGGGTTCCGCTTCCTCAGTAGCGCCTTGTTCTGCCCCCTGCCCGGACCAACCGTCGGGATCTTCGACCGCAGCGTCGGGAATCAGATCCTCGAGCGAAGGGGATGGCGGGGCTTCTTGCGCGGCCAATGGACCGGCAAGTGCCAGTCCTGCAGCGCAGTTGATCAGGATGCGGCGCAAGGCCTCAATCGACGAGGCGATATTCGACTTGGTTGCCGTCTTTCGCGGGCAGCGGTTCGCCGCGACGTTCGCTGCGAGGAGCCGTGGCGGCAGAGATGAGCCTGCGCTGTTCGTCTTCGGACACGCGTTCCCACCCGGCCCGGCCAAGCCGTTCGAGCGGGCGATAGCGGATCTTATACTGCATGCGCTCTGCACCTTCGACCCAATAGCCGAGATAGACATAGGGCAGCCCACGCCGCGCCGCCCGGCGGATATGGTCGAGGATGATATAGTTACCAAGCCCGGCGCGATCCTCATGCTCAGGGTCGTAGAAGCTGTAGATCATCGACAGCCCGTCACCCTGGAAATCCGTGAGACATGCGCCGACCAGCCGACCTGGCTCAGCCCCAATCCCCGGTTCCCGATATTCAATCACATAGCTGGATACGGGCGTGTGTTCTACCATATCGGCGAAGTCGTTTTCCTCCATCTGCGTCATGCCGCCACCGGGATGGCGCACCGCGAGATATTTCTGGAGGAGTTCGAACTGCTCACCAGTCGCCCACGGACGACATTCGATCGAAACGAGGTCGTCATTCGCCTTGAGGGCCCGCCGTTGGGCGGAGGAAGGCTTGAATTCGTCGGCAACGACACGAACCGAGACACAGGCCTGGCAGTCGAGGCAGGACGGACGGTAAGCGACCGTCTGGCTGCGACGGAAGCCGATCCGGCCGAGCGCCTCGTTCAGCTCGTCAGCGCTATCGCCCCGCAGTTCGGTGAAGACCTTCCGCTCGCTCTTGCCCGGCAGATAGGGGCACGGCGCAGGACTGGTCACGAAAAAGCGCGGGAAGCGGATCGGGGCCGTCACGGGCAGTGGCATCCTTTCGTCGGCAAGACGGGCGTCTCAAGCTGGTTAATGCTTTGTTGACTCTGTTATGCCGCACCAGGTCCCGTGTTAAAAGTCCCTTAACCATGAAAACATCCTCCACGCCGACAAACGGCGCAGAGAACGGGGAAAACGGAAGCAAAACGAAGGGTCAGGCGAGTTCGGCGATCTCTACCTTATAGCCCTTGGCGCGCAGCGCACCCACAAGGGCTTCGATCTGATCGGCATCGCGTGCCTCGCATTCGATCTCTGCCGTGAGCCCCTTGGCGGGGAGCGTCGTGAAGATGCGCTGGTGGTAGATCTCGATGATGTTCACGTTGTGCTCGTTGAACTCACGCATCACCTTGAACAGTGCACCCGGCCGATCCTGCAGCACGATGCTGAGACGTGCCAGGCGGCCCGAACGCGCCAGGTCGCGCAGCAGAACGTTGGCGAGCAGGCGGGTGTCGATGTTGCCGCCACACAGGACCAGGCCCACTGATTTTCCGGCAAACTTTTCAGGATTGGACAGCACGGCTGCAAGGCCAGCCGCACCCGCGCCTTCGACAACGGTCTTTTCGATTTGCAGCAGTAGCGAGACCGAATGCTCGAGCTTGGACTCGTTGACGAGCAGGATTTCGTCGACCAGCTCGCCGATGATCTGCCGGGTGAATTCGCCTGGTGCCTTGACGGCAATGCCTTCGGCCAGCGTGTCTCCGCCGCAAGGCAGATCATCGCCGGTTATGGCCGAATACATCGATGGGAATAGCCGTGCCTGCACGCCGACCATCTCGATGGCCGGATTGAGCGCCTTGGCAACCGTCGCCATCCCGCTCATCAGCCCGCCACCACCGATCGGCACGACGAGGCAATCGAAATCGTCCTTCTGCTCGAGCATCTCGAGCGCGACGGTGCCCTGCCCCGCCGCAACCAGCGGATCATCGAACGGATGAACGAAGGTCAGCCCGCGCTCCTGCTCCAGCTGGCGGGCATGCGCGTAGGCTTCGTCGAAGGTTTCGCCGAACAGCTCGACATTGCCGCCAACGGCTTCCGTCTGCATCACTTTCACGCTGGGCGTGGTCTGCGGCATCACGATGGTCACCGGCACGCCGAGACGGCGCCCGTGATAGCTCAACCCTTGCGAGTGGTTGCCGGCCGATGCTGCGATCACGCCGCGGGCCCGCTGCTCTTCAGTAAGGTGGAGCAGCGCGTTGAGCGCCCCGCGTTCCTTGTAGGCAGCGGTGAACTGCAGGTTCTCGAACTTGAGCCAGATATCCGCGCCGGTAATCTGCGACAGCGTCTGCGAATGCATCATCGGCGTCTTGACCACTGCGCCTTCAATGCGCGCAGCGGCAGCGCGCACATCGTCGAGGGTCAGCAGGTCGGTCGCCTTTTCGGAGGCGCGCGCAGATGAAGCTTTGGTCATGGCCCCGCCCCTAGGGCGCAGTGGGGTTCGGCGCAATCGCGGAAAGGGTTTGCCTGCGCCAAGCTATGCCTTATCGCCGCCGTTCTGACTGGAAACGGGATCGCCTGATGAAGCGCAAACTCCTAGCCGCCCTCCTCGCCTGCACTGTCACGACGCCAGCCCTGGCCGATGTGCTGATCGACAATGTCGAGGGCCTTACGATCGACGACAATGGCAAGGTGAAGCGTTTCTCCGCACTGGTCATCGACGATGACGGCAAGATCGCGCAGATACTCGAGCGCGGGGACAAGAAACCGCAGACCGATTTTCGCGAGGATGGCCAAGGGCGAGTGATGATCCCCGGCCTGATCGATGCGCATGCCCATGTCATGGGGATCGGTATCGGCGCGCTGACACTCGACCTGTCGGATACCAACACTCTCGACGAGGCGCTGACGAAGATCCGCGCCTTCGCTGCGGAAAACGAAGCACGGCCGTGGATCCTCGGGCGCGGCTGGAACCAGGAGAAATGGGGCCTGGGCCGCTTTCCCACCGCCGCCGAACTCGACAGCGCGGTGGCGGACCGTCCGGTCTATCTCCAGCGCGTGGACGGCCACGCGGGATGGGCCAACTCGCTGGCAATGCAGGCCGCAGGGATAACCGCGGCCACGAAGAACCCCAGCGGCGGGCGAGTCGAGAGACTGCCCGGTTCACAGGCACCGTCAGGCGTATTCGTCGACGCCGCGGAAGAACTGATGACGCGCGCAATACCAGCTCCTCGCCCCGTTGAGCGCGATCTCGCCTTCGCAGAGGCTCAGCGTGTGCTGCATCGCTTCGGCATTACCGCCGTCGCCGACATGGGCACCACCATCGAGGACTGGCAGGCCTATCGCCGTGCGGGTGATGCAGGCACGCTGACGCTGCGGATCATGGCCTATGCCGGGGGACCGGAGAATATGGAGCTGATCGCCGGCGCGCGGCCATCGCCATGGCTCTACGAGGACAAGCTACGGCTGAATGGGGTCAAGCTATACATGGACGGCGCGCTGGGCAGTCGCGGAGCCTGGCTCAAGCGTCCCTATGCCGATGATCCGGGCAATACCGGCCTGCCGTTGATGACCGGCGCGCAACTGCGCAACATCCTGGTTCGGGCGGCGCAGGGCAATTTCCAGCCCGCCATCCACGCGATCGGCGACGCCGCCGACGCCGAGGTGCTGAACGCCATCACCGAGATCGCCGAGAGCTTCCCGGGCGACCGTCGTTGGCGCGTCGAGCACGCGCAGATCGTTGATCCGGCAGATCTTCCGCTGCTCGGCCAGCATGGGATCATCGCGTCGATGCAGCCGGTCCACCAGACCAGCGATCGCCTGATGGCAGAGGCCCGCCTGGGACCAGACAGGCTAGAAGGCGCCTACGCGTGGAACACCATCCTTTCGCTGGGCGGCCGGCTGGCCTTCGGATCGGACGCACCGGTTGAGTCGCCCGATCCATTCGCGGGCCTTGCTGCCGCATCCACGCGAATGGATGCGAATGGACAGCCATTCGGCGGGTGGCGCCCGCAGGATCGCGTCAATCGCGAACAAGCGTTGGCGGGGTTCACCAGCGACGCGGCCTTTGCCGGTTTTGCCGAAGGGCGCTTCGGTCGGCTACTGCCCGGCGAACGCGCCGATTTCGTCCTGGTCGATCGTGACCCGCTTCTCGCAACTCCGGCAGAATTGCGCGCGACCAAGGTGCTGGAAACCTGGGTCGGGGGACGCAAGGTCTACGACGCCGACTGAGGTTCCTCTGCCTCGCTGGACCCGGGCGCCTCCTTGCGGCGGCGCTCGGTCAGTTTCATCACCAGCAGCGAGCTTTCGAACAGGAACAACAACGGCACCGCCAGCAGCAGTTGCGATCCCGGATCGGGCGGCGTGACGATCGCCGCCAGCGTCACCACCAGCACGATGACATAGCGCCGCGCGCCTGACAGCTGGGCGTGGGTGACGATTCCCGCACGGTGCAGCAGCAGCAGCAAAACGGGGAGAAGGAAGCTCATCCCGAATGCCAGGATGAATTGCATCACCAGTCCCAGGTATTCATTGGCCGTCGGCAGCGCCTCGATCTTGAGCCCGCCAGCTTCGCCCTGAAAGCCAAGGAACCACTGGAAGGCTGTCGGCATGACCACGTAATAGGCCAGTGCTGCGCCCATGGTGAACAGCACCGGGGTTGCCAACAGGAAGGGCAGGAAGGCCTTCTTTTCCCGCGCATAGAGACCGGGCGCAATGAAAGCCCACAGCTGGTTGGCGATGATCGGAAAGCTCAGGCAGAAGCCCGCGAACAGCGCGACCTTGAGCTCAACGAAGAACACCTCGTAGAGCTTGGTGAAGATCAGCTGGCCCTCTCCCTCGGGAAAAGCCGACTTCAACGGCTGGACCAGGAAGCCGAGGATCGGGTCGGCAAAATAAAGGCAGATCCCGAAAGCGACGACCAGCGCGGCGACGCAACGAACCAGCCGCGCCCTCAGCTCGATCAGATGGTCGATCAGCGGCGCTTGCGTCTCGTCGATATCCTTGATCACCGCCATCTCACGCGTCCTTTGCGGCAGGCGGCGGCTCAAGCGGGAGCGGCGGTTCGCTCTCATGCTCTGGAGCCTTCACCGGCGCGGCGCGCTTGATTGCAGCCTCCGCCGCAGCATCCGCGTGTGCAGGGTCGAGCGGTTCCATCTGGGGCGGCACAAGATCATCAGGTGCCCCCCCCGCCGCTTCGTCGCCTGACGGGTACTTGGCCATGATTTCCTTGTTACGTTCGGCCCATTTGGCTTCCATGTCTTCGATTTCCGCCTGCCGGATCATCTCGTCCACCCCGGCACGGAAATGGTTCGACATCCGTCGTGCCTTTCCGATCCAGCGCCCTGCGGTGCGCATCGCACGCGGCATGTCCTTGGGGCCGATCACGAGGATCGCCACAATGACAATCACCAGCAGTTCGCTGGCGCCGACATCGAACATGGAGGCGGCTCCTTAGCCCTTGAGGTCGGGCGTATCGGCACGCGGCGCGGGCTGCGCATCCTCTGCCGGCTTGGCTTCGGGTGCGGAAATGCGCGGCGTGGACTTGGTTTCTTCCGACATGCCTTCCTTGAAGCTTTTGATTCCCTTGCCGAAATCTCCCATCATTTCAGAGATACGACCGCGCCCGAACAGGACGAGGATGACGAGGGCGATGATGATGAGCTGCCAGGGACCGAGCGACATTTTCCGAAACCTTCTTGGTGACTAGGACTTCCATATAGGCGCGCACCGGGCGCAGCGCCAGTCAGGCATCACTGTCAGCTTCGATATCCTCTTCCGGCTGTTCAGTCTCTTCCCCGACCATTGCATCATAAGCATCGTCGATCGGATCGAGCAGACCAGTTGCGCGTAATTCC
Source organism: Erythrobacter mangrovi (assembly GCF_013260645.1). Lineage (NCBI taxonomy): Bacteria > Pseudomonadati > Pseudomonadota > Alphaproteobacteria > Sphingomonadales > Erythrobacteraceae > Erythrobacter > Erythrobacter mangrovi. The sequence continues at coordinate 305,399 of NZ_CP053921.1, forward strand.
GCGATTCCCGGCAGGTCTCTGCGACTGGTGAGGCCGAAATGGTCGAGAAACTCAGGCGTGGTGGCGTAGATGGTCGGGCGCCCGGGGACTTCGCGACGTCCGGCGATCTTCACCCAACCGGCCTCCATCAACACGTCCAGCGTGCCACCGCTGGTCTGCACGCCGCGGATCGATTCGATTTCCGCGCGGCTGACCGGCTCGTGATAGGCGATAATTGCGAGGACCTCGGTCGCGGCGCGGCTGAGACGGCGGACCTGTTCCTTCTCGCGCCGCAGCAGATGGGCGAGGTCAGGTGCGGTTTCGAAATGCCAGCGCTTGCTGCGCTCCACCAAGCGAACCCCGCGCTGTTCGTAATGACCGGCGAGAGTCGCCAGCGCTTCGCGAACGTCCGCATTCGAAGCATCGCCGAGGAAATGCGCAAGCTCCTCCACGGCCATCGGTTCCTCTGCGGCAAACAACGCGGCCTCTATCGCCCGGACCAGTTCATCCATTGGCCTGGACCCGTCTCAGGTGGAGCGGCCCGAAGGCATCTTCCTGTTGCAACTCCGCGCGGCCCAGACGGGCCAGCTCAAGCGCGGCGACGAAGCTGGACGCGAGGGCCGATTTGCGCAGCCGCGGTTCGGCATGCGGCGGCAGGAAGTCGCGCAGTTCCATCCAGTCGAGCGTGACACCGAGCATGTGCGAGACCCGTTCGAGTGCACTTTCGAGCGTCATTACCGGCCGTTCGCGCACCATGTGGATTGCCGGCGCCGTACGCGCCTTGACCCGGCCATAGGCCTCGATCAGGGTGAATTGGTCGCATTGCCACAGGTTCTTGCGGGCAATCTCCAGCCCTTCAGGCGCACCACGCAGGAAGACGTCGCGGCCAAGGCGGTTGCCACCCATTAGCCGCGCCGCTGCATCGCGCATCGCGCCCAGGCGCTGGAGCCGCAATTGCAGCCTGAGCGCCAATTCCTCTGGGCTGGGGTCTTCCTGCTCGTCCTTGGGCAGCAGCATGGCGGACTTCAGGTATGCCAGCCAGGCGGCCATCACGAGGTAGTCGGCAGCAAGCTCGAGCCTCAGAGCCTCTGCTCGCTCGATATAGCCGAGATACTGGTCCACCAGCGAGAGGATAGAGATCTGCCTGAGATCGACCTTCTGCCGCCGCGCCAGGTCGAGCAGCAGGTCGAGTGGCCCTTCCCATCCATCGAGCTCGAGGTAAAGCGCGTTCTCGTCGACCTTCGCCTCGCTGGCGATGCCATCCCATTCTTCCTCGGCGGAAGGGTCGGCGAACAACAGCCCGTCGCTGGTCATGCCGCTTCTCCCGTGATCGCGAGCAACGCATCCCGCTTGGCGAGAAGGTCGCTCGTCTCGATCGCATCGGCAGGTTCGCCCATTGCGGCATGGACGCGCGTCAGCCGCGCGGCGCTCGCCTCACTTATCGCCCCACATCGTTCGGCGATGCCGGCCATGTCGTCGAGCTTCGCCCAGCAGTTGAGCACGATATCGCAACCCGCCGCGAGCGCACGCTCGGCACGATCGGGGATCGTACCTTCAAGCGCCTGCATGTCGATGTCGTCGGTCAACAGCAGCCCATCGAAACCGATCTGGCCACGAATGACGTCGTCGATCACGGTCTTGGACAGGGTCGCCGGATTGTCCGCATCCCACGCCGTGAAGACGATATGCGCACTCATCCCGAGCGGATGCGCCGACAGCGTGCGAAAGGGCTCGATATCAATCGCCAAGTCCTCGGCGCTTGCGTCGACGCGCGGCAGCTCTTTGTGGCTGTCGACCGTCGCCCGGCCATGACCGGGCATATGCTTGAGGCAACCGACCACGCCCGCGCGGCCAAGACCATCAAGCACCGCACGACCCAGCGCCGCGACCTGCATAGGGTCGCTACCCAGCGCACGGTCGCCAATGACATTGTCGGTTTCGGGCCGACGCACATCGAACGGCGCGTGATAGTCGACACTGATCCCGGCAAGCGCGAGTTCGCGCCCCATCGCCTCCGCATTGACCCGTGCTGCCTCGATCGCGGACGCAGGAGCGATCTCGAACAGCCGGGCGAAAGCCTCACCCGCGGGATAGCGTGGCCATTCGGGCGGCTTCATCCGCACGACGCGCCCGCCCTCCTGGTCGATCGAAACGATCAGCCGGTCGCGTCCGTGAATGCTACGCAGTTCGTCGGTCAGCCGACGGAGCTGGTCGCGAGTTGCGCAATTGCGCGCAAACAGAATGTAGCCCGTCGGGTCGGCCTCACGGAAGAAGGCGCGCTCGTTGGCCGTCAATTCGAGACCGGAAATGCCGAAGATGGCAGGCGTCATGCGATGAAACTGCGGCTTTTCCGGAAACCGGGCAAGCGCGGCTGCCGCAGCAAGTGTGGAAACAGGGCTTGGGTGCGGGCTATTTGACGAAGCAAGCGAGTCCATCAGCCTTGAGCGCTGCGCACAGCTGGTTCGCTGCGGCGCGATCTCGGGCCATTGCCTGCAGGCGATAGACGCGACCAATATCGACCTGCGCCTCAACCACGCGATGGCTGACGCCACTCAGCGCTTCAGTCTGGCGCAGCAGAGCGGCCCAAGCCGCCTCGGCATCCTGGCGGCGCGGGAAAGCGCCGACTTGAACTGCTACACCGACGGTTTGCGGTGGGGTGCTTGGTTGCGAAGAGGATGTCGTACTGGCAGGACGCGTTTCATCGTCGAGTGTGGTGGCGATCGAGGGACCTGCGACACTCACCGGCTTGTCCGCCAGTTTGCTTTCGCGCGTTTGGCCCTCGCCAACCGCAAAACTCGAATCACCCGTCCCGGCGAAAACCTTACCGCCTTCGTCGGCGGGCTTGGTCTTGTAGGGCTCCGTGGGGGCGGCGATCAGGCTGCCATCGGCGGACGGTTCATCGGACGTCTTATTCGTAACAAACCAAATGGCGCCCAGGACAGCACCGAGCACTGCCAGCGCAAGTACGCCCAACAAAACCAGTCGGACCGTATCGAAGCCACCAGCCGCATCCTCTTCTTCCGCCGATTCGAGCCATGGCAGGCGATCGTCCTGAGAGAGGTCGAGCTGTTCGTCCTCGTCCCAATCCTCTTCAGCGTCGTAGGGCGTTGCCGCCATGATTACATCTCCTCGACGGCCTGGACCCCCAGGATCGCGAGACCGTTGCGGATTACCTGCCCGATCGCATCGGCGAGATAAAGCCTTGCAGCAGTAATATCCGCGTCGCCTTCCTGAATGATCCGCTTGGCCGGGTCGTCATTGCCGGCGTTCCAGAAGCTGTGGAAGGCCGCGGCGAGGTCACCGAGGAAGAACGCAATGCGGTGCGGTTCGCGAGCCTTGGCGGCGGCTTCGACCACGCGCGGGAACTGCGCCGCTTCGCGTACCAGCGCCAGTTCATCGGCGCCCAGCCGGTCGAGGTGCGCATCGGAAGGCGCGACGCCAGCCTTGCGCAGCGTCGAGCGGATGCGCGCGTGCGCGTACTGCAGGTAGAAGACCGGATTGTCCTTCGACGCCTCGACCACCTTGTCGAAGTCGAAGTCCATTTGTGCGTCGGGCTTGCGGGTCAGCATGGTGAAGCGGACGACGTCCTTGCCGACCATCTCGACCACGTCGGCGAGCGTGACGAAGTTCCCCGCGCGCTTGGACATCTTGAAGGGTTGGCCGCCCTTCATCAACTGAACCATCTGGACCAGCTTGACGTCGAAGGGGATTGCCTTGCCCTGCCCTTCGCTGAGCGCGGCGACGGCGGCCTTGATCCGCTTTACCGTACCGGCATGATCGGCACCCCAGATGTCGATCAGCTCGTCGGCGCCCTGCGCCTTTTGAAGGTGATAGGCGAGGTCGGCCCCAAAATAGGTCCATGAACCGTCGGACTTCTTGATCGGGCGATCCTGGTCGTCGCCGAACTTCGTCGAACGGAACAGCGGCAGCCCGACCGGCTCCCAGTCCTCGGGCGGAGCCTTGCCTTTGGGCGCCTCTAGCACACCGTCGTAGACAAGATCCTTCTCGCGCAGCCAGGCCTCGGCCGCCTCGGGCTTCTTCGCAGCCTGGAGTTCCGCCTCGGACGAGAACAGGTCATGATGAATGCCGAGCTGCGCCAGGTCGCTGCGGATCATGTCCATCATTCCGGCAACCGCGCGGTTGCGGAAGAGCTCCAGCCATTCACTTTCCGGCGCGTCCCGGTAGGCATCGCCGAATTCCTGCGCGAGCCGCTGGCCGACGGGAACGAGATAGTCGCCGGGATAGAGGCCCGAGGGTATCTCGCCGATACTCTCGCCGAGAGCCTCACGATACCGTAGGTGTACCGAACGGGCGAGAACGTCTACCTGCCCTCCCGCGTCGTTGACGTAGTATTCGCGTACGACGCGGTGGCCGGCGAATTCGAGCAAGCCCGCCAGGGCGTCCCCGACCACCGCACCGCGGCAGTGCCCCATATGCATCGGCCCGGTAGGGTTGGCCGAGACATATTCCACATTGACCGTGCGCCCCTTGCCCATCGTCGACCGGCCGTAATCGGTGCCGAGCGAAGCAATCGCGCGCAGTTCGCGCCGCCATGCCTCGTCCGACAGGCGCAGGTTGATGAAACCAGGCCCGGCGATCTCCGCCGCGACAATGTCTGGATCGCGCTCGAGGTGGGCGATGATCTTTTCGGCGAGCGCGCGGGGATTGGTACTCGCCTGCTTGGCGAGAACCATGGCCGCATTGGTCGCGAGGTCCCCATGCGAGGGATCGCGGGGAGGCTCTACTGCAACGTTGGCGCGCGACACACCCGCCGGAAGGACGCCCTCCGCTTCCAGCGCGTTCAATACCGCATCGATCCGGGCCGCGAAGGCCGCGTGAAGAGTCTGCATGTCAGCCATGCCGCGCGCCTAGCCCATTGGGCCAGAATCGCAAGCCGTCAGAGGCGTGCAATCAGCGAGTGGCGTTGTAGCGCAGCTGCTCTTCGGTCAGCTGGAAACCGACCAGCAGTTCGAAGCTTGCGCGCTGGACGGCCGCCTTGACTGCAGGGTCGGCAAGCGGGTCGAGCGCAGCGTCGGGGTCTCCGGGCCTGCGCTTGCGCGTGATCTGCTCGCGGATATCCGCAGGTAGAGAGGCATCTGCACGGTTCACAAACGCACCGGCCGTGCCCCGAGCCTGCGCGCGCTCCTGCCCGTCAGCGAATTGAATCGTGACCTGGCCGACACGCTTGGTCACCACGGCGCTGCCGCCGCGCAGGACGGTAGAGAAGTAGGGCAGGGTCACAGTCCGGGCGCCGCGGGTATCGCTACGCCTGGCCAGGACATCGAAGGTCGCCTCGGTATAGACCCGTTCGGGGCCATCGTCACAGCTCGAGCGCAGGTTGGTAATGACAGCACTAACATCGAGATCGGCCTGGGTGGTCGAACCGGGTGCGCGGAACGTCGTGATATCGCCGGTGTAGTCAGGGATTCCAACTGCCGGGCAGGCGGTGCGGACAGCGGTGATGCCAACCCCGGCATCTAACACCAGATCGCCTTCCTTCTTGCAGCCGGTAAGCGCCAGCCCGAGGGCAAGCACAGAGATGAGGCGATATCGGCTGGTCATGCGGCTTCGATTCCCTTGTCGCAATTCGTATTCTTGCCCCTCTTGGGGTGCGGACACGCCCTAGCTTGGGTCGGGCGAAAGCGCTAGAGGGCGGCACATGAACGCCCCCTTTCCATCCACCGCGCCTTCGCACGAGGGTTCCGAACGCCCCGTTCTCAAGCTGTTGATCGCAGCCCCGCGGGGTTTCTGCGCCGGCGTCGACCGGGCGATCGAAATCGTCGAGCGCGCGCTCGAAAAGTTTGGTTCTCCCGTCTACGTCCGGCACGAGATCGTCCACAACCGCTACGTGGTGGATTGCCTCAAGGACAAGGGCGCAATCTTTGTCGAGGAACTCGACGAGGTTCCTGACGATGCCCCTGTGGTGTTCAGCGCCCATGGCGTGCCCAAGTCTGTCCCGGCTGAAGCAGAGCGCCGCCAGCTGCTTTATGTCGACGCAACTTGCCCGCTGGTCAGCAAGGTTCACCGTCAGGCCGAACGGCAAATCGAAAAGGGCCAGCACATCATCTTCATCGGCCATGCGGGGCACCCCGAGGTAATCGGGACGATGGGACAGGTGCCCGAAGGCAGAATCACGCTGGTCGAGACAATCGAAGATATTGCCGAGCTCAGCTTCACAGAGGCGGATGACATTTCCTTCCTCACGCAGACTACCTTGTCTGTCGACGACACGCGCGAGATCGTGGAAGCGCTGCAGGCACGTTATCCGCATATCGTGGCACCAAGGGCGGAAGACATCTGCTACGCGACCAGCAATCGCCAAGCGGCGGTCAAGCAGATTGCTCCCCAATGTGATTTGGTGCTGGTGATCGGTGCCCCAAATTCGTCCAATTCGCTACGACTGGTCGAAGTCGCGCAAAGGCTTGGCACGCAGGCGCGGCTGATCCAACGTGCGAGCGAGATCGATCCTGAGTGGATTGCGAACGTCAGCACGATCGGCCTTACTGCCGGGGCTTCTGCCCCGGAGAAGCTCGTGCGCGAGGTTGTCGATCGACTCGGCGAATGGCGCACTGTCGAAGAGGAAACCGTCGCTACCGCCGAAGAGAACATGGTCTTCAAGCTGCCCAGGCAGCTCACCGAATAAGTGGCGGTCTACACTCATCTCGGTGCCGAAGACCTGGCGGAATTGATCGCGGCCTATGACGTCGGCGAACTGGTTTCGGCCAAGGGCATTGCCGAAGGCGTTTCCAATTCGAACTGGCTGATCGAAACCACCCGTGCCCGCTATATCCTGACGATGTACGAGCTGCGCATTGACACAGCGCATCTCCCTTTCTTCCTTGGCCTGCTCGATCATCTTTCTGCTAAGGGCTGCCCAGTCCCGCGCACGATCCACGATTGTGATGGCGCTGCCTTCCGCATGATCGAAGACAAGGCTGTGGCACTGATCGAATTCTTGCCCGGTGTTTCGGTCGATCACCCCACGCCGGGTCAGGCCAAGGCTGTTGGTAGTGCATTGGCGCAATTGCACCATGCCGTTGCCGATTTCCCGATGCAGGGCATACAGACGATGGGCCTGGCCGAATGGGACCGCCTGATCCACCAATGCGGTTCGGAGAGGCTCGACACGATTTCACCCGGCCTGTCTGACTTGGCCTATGAAGAACTGTCTTATCTCGCGATGCACTGGCCCGGCGGCCTGCCGCATGGGGTGGTTCACTGTGACCTCTTCCCCGACAATGTGCTGATGCTCGGCGACAGGGTATCGGGCCTCATCGACTTCTACTTCTCGGCCGACGACTTTTTTGCCTACGATCTGGCCGTCACCCACGCGGCGTGGTGCTTCAGTCCCGGCGGGCACCAGTTCCGACCGGAGATTTCCAGCGCGCTCCTTGCCGGATATGCCTCCGGTCGCGCGCTTTCTGATGAAGAGCGCGATCAGATGCCCGTCCTCCTGCGCGGTGCCTGCATGCGCTTCCTGTCATCGCGCGCCTACGACTGGGTCTTTACCCCGACCGATGCCCTGGTGGTCCGCAAGGACCCAATGGATTTTGCGCGGAGGCTGGATTTCTACCGAGCGAACGGCAAAGAGCTGTTTGCATGAAGAAAATCGAATTGTTCACTGACGGCGCCTGCAAAGGGAATCCCGGTCCAGGCGGCTGGGGAGCGCTGTTGCGCATGGGTCGTCACGAAAAGGAAATGTCGGGCGGCGAATCCGACACGACCAACAATCGCATGGAAATGACTGCCGCGATCCAGGGGTTGTCGGCGCTGATCGAACCGTGCGAGGTCGATCTCTATACCGACAGCAAGTACCTGATCGACGGAATCACCCGTTGGGTTCATGGCTGGAAGAAGAACGGCTGGGTAAACGCCAGCAAGAAACCGGTCCGCAACCCCGAACTATGGCATGACCTGATCGAACTGACGGCGCGACACAAGGTCACCTGGCATTGGGTCAGGGGCCACAATGGCCATCCGGAAAACGAGCGGGTCGATCGCCTCGCCAGCGACGCCGCAGAACGCATCGCCGCCGGCGAAGGCTAAGGCCGCTCAACTGTTGTCGATAACCTCAGCGCCCGGGCCGTTCTTCTTGATGGAGTCGATAGCGTTCTGCGCGCTCGCCTTGGTGCTGTAACCTTCGGTCGAGAACATCACTTCCGAATTGTACTTGAAGCGCACTCGGAACTCGCCAGCCTTGTCCTTATAGATCTCGAAGTGGTGTGCCATCCCAGCAGCTCTCCTACTTTGGTGTTGTTTCGTCCACCAGCCTAACGACTTTGTCGAGCTTGGCTAGCCGAAGCGCGCCGGGTCATAAATTGTCGCGTCTATCGCGCTCGTCATTTCGTCGCGCTCGCTACCAAGGAGTAGCTGTGCCGCAAGTCGTGCCGCGGCCGGGGATGTCTGGATGCCGTAGCCACCTTGGCCGGCGAACCAGGCAAACCCTTCGCAGCGGGGATCCTTCCCATAGACCGGACAGCGATCGGGCGCGAAGCTGCGCAATCCTGCCCACTTGCGCTCGATCGCACCAATTTTCCATTCGACCGCGCGTTCGAAGCGGTCGATCGCTTCTGCTACGTCCAGTTCTTCGGGTGCGGCATCGCAGGGCACACTGGGCGTCTCATCATGCGGGCACAGCCAGAGCCGCCCGGACTCAGGCTTGAAATAGAAGCCTCCGGCAATGTCGAGCACAAGCGGCAGATCCGCTGGCGCCGGTGGATCGACCCGCAACTGCACCACGGTACGGCGTAGCGGCACAATCCCGAGCGGACGTGCGCCGGCAATGTCTGCGATCTCATCGGCCCACGCCCCCGCGGCGTTGACCAGGGTCTGCGCGCGAAATGTATCGCCGCGCTCGGTTGCAAGGTTCCACACGCCTCCGCGCCGCTCCGCCCTTGCAAGTCGCGCACGCACCTGCAGATCGACCCCGCCGTGCTTCGCGAGTGAAAGATAATGGGCATGCAACGCGGCAACGTCGATATCGGCGCAGGCCGGCTCCCACACCGCGCCGGTCCAGTCCGCGCGCAACCCGGGCAAGCGCTGCGCAAGGCTCGCGGCATCGAGACGCTCGATGGTGACGCCGGTGGGCGCGAAGCGCTCCATGAATGCGTCCAGCTCGGACTCATCCGCCGCCCGCGCGATGTAAAGTGCGCCTCGCGGTGTGAGGAACCCGCCGTCGCGCAGATAGGGTCCGGAAGCCAGCGTGAGGGGAACGATCTCGGGCCCACCATAGCATTCTTCCCAGAATGCGGCGGACCGCCCAGTCGCATGGTAGCCGGGATGATCCTCGGCCTCGAGCAACACCACACTGACGCCCTCTGCCGCAAGTTCGGCGGCAAGGCTGGCCCCGGCTATACCGGCCCCTATTATCGCGAAGTCATGCATGATCAGGTTCGGGCTGGCGCTACCCGGTCAAGGAATTCGGCGATCGCCGCCATCGCCTGGTCACGCACAGCATCCACTTCCCTCAGTATCTCATGGTGCGCTTCCTTGCCGAAGACGACCAGCTCGCCCTGGGGCAGGCGTTCGGCGGCACGTACCGCCGCCGGATGGCTGACCAGCTTGTCGTTCGAGGTTGAAACCATCAACACCGGTACGTGGACCGCCTCGAGTGCACCCTTGGCTTCAAGCACACGGCTCGAGGCATAGGCCCGCTCGACCCAGCCCCAGCTTCCCGGCCCCATCACCAGTTCGGGCCGCTTCTCGCGCCACCACAGCTCATCGGCATAGCGTTCGCCATCATGGCTGAGCAGGTCGCGCCGACGCGCTGGGATTTCCCCGGGCTTCTCGCTCCACTTCCAGGCGGGACGGGTTGGCTTGCCGACCATGCACATCAACTTGGCCACTCCCTGGAGCAAGAACAGCGGAAGCGGCGGCCCCGACATGCCCAGCATTGGCGCACTGAGCACTACCGCATCCGGATCAACTGCATGCGCGACAAGGGCACGCATCACGACATGGCCGCCCATCGAATGTGCAGCGAGGATATGCGGCCCGGGCGTCGCCGCCTTCCAGTCGCTCCACAATGCGGTCAGATCATCGACCCATTGCGAGAAGTCGCCGATATGCCCTGTAACCGCGTCGTCACCCAAGCGACCTGAACCGGCCTGCCCGCGCCAGTCGGTAGCGGTAACCCGCCAACCCGCACGGTTCCATTGATCGAGCGTCTCAAGGTATTTCTCGTAGAAATCGCCTCGCCCTGGCAGGAACAGGATCGAGCCGCGCGGCGGCGCACCGGCCGGCCAGTCGATCCTGCGCAACGCGTAGCCGTCAGGCGCTTCCCAGCTGCTTTCACGCGCCCGAGCAGGAATGGCTCGACGATCGATCTTTGGTAAGGCTGGCTGATCCAAGGCTTCCCGCGCTCCGCTATGGTTACTATTTGGTAAGCCATGTTCTGTAGCACTCCCGACGGCAAGACCTTCGGGGGGCAAGATGGCCAGTTTCGATTTCACCTACGTATTGCTCGGCGGCTTGGCAATCGCACTGCTGATTGCTGCCGCTACCGACCTCAAGAGTCGACAGATCGGTAACAAGCTCAACGCCGCCATCGCCCTTGCAGCACCGCTCTGGTGGTGGACAAGCGGCCTCTCGCTTTGGCCGGATGCGGCAACTCAGCTGGGTTTTGCCGCGATCGTATTCTCGATCTGCTGCTTGCTCTTTGCGATCCGCCAGATGGGCGGTGGCGACGTCAAGCTGCTGACCGCGCTTGCGCTTTGGATACCACCCTATCCATTCCTCAAGCTCGTGATCGTCATGGCGCTCGTTGGTGGGCTCCTGACGGTCGTATTTGCCGCAATTCACTTTCTGCGCCGCCGCAAGGATCGCATTGCGATCCCCTACGGCCTCGCCATCGCTGTCGCTGGTCTTTGGGTGCTTGGTACCGAACCGCTTGGCCGCGCCGCATCGGCGACAGGAATGGGTTGAAAACCCGATTTTAACCAATTCGGCCGTAAGGCTTGAAACCATACTTGCCCGCATCGGGATTACCGCGGGTCATTTGAGGGGGCTAAATAGCCATGGATAGGAAGAAGCTGCTTCTGCTGGTAGGTGCGCTGATCATCGCGGTCGGGACTGCTCTGATTGCACGAAGCATGTTCGCGGGTGCTTCGGCGCCGCAGGCCGAAGCCGCACAGGTCGAACCGCAGGGCCCGAAGGTCCTCGTTGCCCAGCGTGCACTGCCGGTTGGCACTATCATTTCGGCCGATGCCATCGGTTATCAGCTGTGGCCTCAAGAACTGGTGCAGGATGCGTACTTCCTCGAAGGCGAGGCCGACATGGCCAAGCTACTCGGAACCGTGGTCCGCCACCCCATCACCGCGGGTGAGCCAGTCACCCAAGGCTCGTTGGTAAGTCCGGGCGACCGCGGCTTCCTCGCTGCCGCCCTCACTCCAGGCATGCGCGCCATTACCGTTCCCGTTTCGGCCCAGTCGGGCGTCGCGGGCTTCGTCTTCCCGGGCGACCGGGTCGACATGGTGCTGACCCAGACCATCACGGGCGCTGAAGAGAGCTCACTGAAAGCGTCGGAAACCATCATTCGTAACCTTCGTGTGCTGGCAACCGACCAGTCAACCACGCAGGAAAAGGGCGAAGATGGTTCGACCATCGTCAAGGCTTTCCGGACGGTCACGCTCGAAGTGACACCGGTCATCGCCGAAAAGATCGCGGTAGCTCAGACCATCGGCACGCTAAGCCTATCGCTGCGTTCGCTGGCGGACGGTCAGAGCGACCTCGAGCGTCGCATTGCTTCGGGCGATGTCAGGATCCCCGATGGCGTCTCGCCCGAGGAAGAAGAAAAAATGCTGCGCGATGCAATGGCTCGTCCCGATGACAGCAAGAGCACCTATGTGACCGGTGGCGACGTGTCACGCTTCCAGCGTAGCACAATTCCCGCCCAGAGGGCACCGACCGGTTCGTCGGCTTCGGGAGCGTCCCCCTCAGGCTTTGGAGGTCCGGCTCGCACGGGCCCTAGCGTCCGAGTGACTCGTGGCAAAACCACCGAGGAGGTCCCCGTTGAAAAGGGCGCAGGCCGCATCCTTTCAGCCCAGTCGCAGGGCCTCAACAGCGCAGCACAGACCGTGCCAGTCGCCAGTGCATCGATGATCCGATGAGCCAGAACCAGCAGACAGGAAGCCATTCAGGGGGCAATTCCATGAACCGTCGTCTCTCCACTAAAGTGCTGCTCGCCAGCCTGGCGTTCGCGCCGCTGATCAGCATCCCGGCGAATGTCGCAACCGCACAGTCGGTTGCCCGGCCGGCCAATGATCTCGTCCTTTCGATCGGTCGCGGTGAGCTTGTCACCGTGCCCGGTACGATGGCGGACGTCTTCGTCGCGGACGACAGCATTGCGGACGTTCAGGTCAAGTCACAGCGACAGCTATACGTCTTCGGCAAGGCCGGCGGCGAAACGACGGTCTACGCCAGCAACGCTGCAGGCGACATCGTCTGGTCGACCAACGTTCGCGTCGGTTCGAACATCGACAGCATCGACCAGATGCTCGCGCTGGCGATGCCTGCAGCTAAAGTCGCCGTTTCCACCATGGGTACCAATACGGTGCTGCTGACGGGGACCGTCGCAGCGCCCGAAGATGCTTCGGAGGCCCAGCGCCTGGTTGAAGCATTTGTCGGTGAGGATACCAACGTGATCAGCCGTCTCAAGATGGCTACGCCGCTGCAGGTCAACCTGCAGGTGCGCTTCGCCGAGGTCAGCCGCACATTGGTACGCGATATCGGTAGCAACCTGACGACGGTCGATAGCACTGGCGGCTTCAAGTTTGGGGTCGGTACCGGTCGCGGAGCCTTCTCCCAGGTTACTCCTTCAGGCATCGACCCAACGACAGGTCAGCGCTTTCCGGCGGGCCCAGTCGCCGTCGGTACCAACTACGAAGGCGATGGCTTCACGATCGTCGACCAAGTCAACCGAGGCAGCACTATCGCTGGTTTCGGTCGCTTTCTCGGCTTGGACTTGCTCGGTGCGCTCGACCTTGGTGAACAGGTCGGCCTCGTCACGACCCTGTCAGAGCCTAACCTGACCGCGTTGTCGGGTGAGACAGCAGAATTCCTTGCAGGTGGTGAATTCCCGATCCCGCAAAGTCAGGGACTCGGCACGACTTCGGTCGAGTACAAGAAGTACGGTGTCAGCCTGACCTACACACCAACAGTGTTGTCGAACGGTCGCATCTCAATCCGCGTTCGTCCGGAAGTTTCCGAACTTTCGACCCGCGGCGCAGTGATCGTCAACGGCTTCCAGATCCCGGCTCTCACGACACGCCGGGCCGAGACCACGATCGAACTCGGCTCGGGTCAGAGCTTCATGATTGCCGGTCTGATGCAGAATAGTTCGCAAAACCAGCTGCAGAAGACTCCTGGGCTCGGTGATGTGCCGATCCTTGGCAACCTGTTCCGTTCGAAGAGCTACCAAAAGGGCGAGACCGAGCTTGTGATCGTCGTCACCCCTTACCTGGTCAAGCCCGTCAATGCGAACGACATTGTCCTGCCGACGGATGGTTTCCGGGCTCCCAATGAGATCCAGAGCATCATCGGTTACATGGAGAACAACGGCAAGAGTGGCGAACAGCGCCCGTCGCCGACGATGCGCGAGAGCACCGAGCCGCCGACCCCGGGCCTGTCGCAGGCTCAGCCCGTCGGACAAGCCAATGTCGCAACCGGCCCGGCCCAGCCGCGCCGTGCCGAGGCTGATGTCGATACCGACGCCAAGCCCGGCTTCAGCTTCGAGTGAGAAGGACAAGAGTGATGCGTAACGATCTGACCAGGAAGACGGCAGCCGCGCTGGCCCTCTCGCTCTCGCTGGGACTGGGTGCCTGCGGCGGTGTTGCCGACAACCCCTCGCTCTACAGCACCAAGCAGCCGGTGGTTGAGCGGACCCACTACACGCTCGACGTATCGACTGGCGGGGACAGCCTGCCAGTTAGCGAACAGCAGCGCCTTGTCGGTTGGTTTGACTCGATGAGCCTGCGATACGGAGATCGCATTTCGATCGACGATCCGTCCAACAACGCAAGCGTGCGCGATGCAGTGGCACGGCTGGCTGGTCGCTACGGCCTGCTGGTCAGCGAAGGCGCACCCCCGACCGCTGGTTACGTCAATCCGGGCCAGGCCCGCGTGGTCATTTCGCGCACGCTCGCTAGCGTGCCGGGTTGCCCCGACTGGTCGGCCAAAAGCGACATCAACTACGGCAACGCCACCTATCCGAACTACGGTTGTGCGGTGAACTCGAACATGGCTGCAATGGTGGCCAACCCCGAGGACCTGATCCACGGCCAGCAGGGCAGCGGCGAGACCGTGATCCTGAGTTCCAACAAGGCCATCGATTCCTATCGTGAAGCGGCGCCCACGGGTGCCCTAGGCCTACCGGAAGTCACCACCTCAGAAGGAGGCAACTAAGCCATGAGCGCGTCGTTGAAATCAGCCATTTCCGGCAATCGCGATCCATTCGCCGCCTATCTGTGCGACGAAGCTGCGCTCGATGTTCTGCGCCCGGTGGTGATCGAACTCGGCTGGCAACCGGAGAAGTGCAACAAGGGTGGACTGCGCAATGCGGTCCAGTCGCTATCGGTTTCGGCTAGCCCGAACATCCTGATGGTCGACCTGTCGGAGAGCGGAGACCCTCTCAATGACATCAACGCCCTCGCCGAGGTTTGCGAGCCTGGAACGGTGGTGATCGCTGTCGGACAGGTCAATGACGTGCGCCTCTATCGCGATCTGCTTGCAAGCGGCATTCACGACTACCTGCTGAAGCCGCTCTCGCCGGCCACGCTGCGTGACTCGCTCAATCAAGCGCAGGCGATCTTCGCCGCCCCTCGTCTGAGCGATGAAGAAATGGCCAAACGCCACATATCGACTGCAGTCATCGGCACTCGCGGCGGGGTAGGTGCATCGACCTTGGTGACATCGCTTGCCTGGACCTTTGCAAGTGACCGCAAGATGTCGACGGCCATGCTCGATCTCGACGTTCATTTCGGTACCGGCGCCCTAGCGCTCGACCTTGAACCGGGCCGTGGCCTGACTGACGCTATCGACAATCCAAGCCGTATCGACGGGCTGTTTATTGAACGCGCAATGATCCGCGCGAACGACAACCTTGCTATTCTTTCGGCCGAGGCCCCGATCAATCAGCCGCTGATGACTGACGGGTCGGCCTTCATGCAACTGCAGGACGAGTTCCGCCACGCTTTCGAGATGACGGTCGTCGACTTGCCGCGCAATATGATGATCAACTTCCCACACCTTCTCAATGAGGTGAATGTAGTTGTCCTGACAACCGAAATGTCGCTTGCTTCGGCCCGCGATACGATCCGGATCTTGTCGTGGCTAAAGACCAACGCTCCGCAAGCGAAGCCGTTGATCGTAGCAAACAAGGTACAGCCCGGCGTGGCGGAGATTAGCAAGGCCGACTTCGAGGCCTCGATCGAGCGCAAGATCGACGTCACGATCCCGTTCGACCAGAAGGCTGCCGCCAATGCAGCCAAACTGGGCAAGACCTTCGTCGACGCCAACGGCGGGTCGAAGGCGGCCGCGGCCATCAAGCAGGTTGCGGCACGGATTATCGGTATCGGAAGCGAAGAGGAAGGCGGCGCGGAAGCGAGTACTGGCGCCAAGAAGTCATTGCTTGGCGGGCTCGATCTCAAGGGTCTGTTGCCGAGGAAGAAAGAGGCGGTCACTTTCGAGGCAGCCGCGGAATAATCATTCGGTTTGAATCGTCGCCGCAACCGGCGCGATCTCGCTGCGTGTCAAAGGTTAGGAACGGATTCAGCGATGGATATCATTCAGCTATTGCTAGTTGTGGTCGGTGTACTGGCTTTGCTGGTGCTGGGCTACACGGCGCTGTCCGGTCCCAACGCGGCGAAGTCGGGTCAGCGCCGCCTGCAGCAGCTTCGCTATCGTCACTCCGAAAGTACCGACGCCAAGGTTGAATCGCAGCTCAAGAAGGCGCTGGCCGCCCGCAAGCCCAAGCGCTACAAGGTGGCAGGATCAGACTCTCGCCTGGACGCGCTGGCCACAAGGCTAGACCGGACAGGCAAGAACTGGACGCTTACCCAGTACGCCTACACCTCGATCGGGATCGGTTTGGGCGTCGCCCTTCTGCTATTCTTGCGTAGCGGATCATTTCCGCTCTCGCTCGGCATCGGAACTCTGTTTGGTGCTGGCATACCGCACTTCATTGTGGGTCGTCAGATCAAGAAGCGCACGAACCAATTCAATACCAAATTCCCGGATGGGATCGAGCTGCTCGTGCGCGGCCTGCGCTCAGGCTTGCCTGTTACAGAGACGCTGGGAGTCGTCGCACAGGAAGTCCCCGGCCCAGTGGGTCAGGAGTTCAAGAGCATCGTCGAGCGAATCAAGATCGGCAAGACGATGGAGGATGCACTCCAGGACACGGCCGATCGCCTTGGTATCGCGGAATTCAACTTCTTCTGCATCACGCTTGCGATCCAGCGGGAGACGGGTGGCAATCTCGCCGAAACGCTGTCGAACCTTGCTGACGTTCTGCGCAAGCGCGCCCAGATGAAACTAAAGATCAAGGCAATGAGTTCGGAATCGAAAGCCTCGGCATATATCGTTGGCGCCCTTCCCTTCATTGTCTTCTCGATGATCTTGTGGATCAATCCGAGCTATATCGGTGGGTTCTTCGAGGATGATCGTCTCATTATTACTGGCCTCGGCGGGTTGGTGTGGATGTCGATTGGCGCCTTCATCATGGCCAAGATGGTCAGTTTCGAAATCTGAGCAAGGAAGAGTAAAGACCAATGGATCCCTCGACCGGCCCCAAGCTTCTTGGCTTCGACGTCATCCTGATCGGCTCAATCCTTGCCGGGATCGCTGCCTTGGCAGTGCTCGTCGCAATCTATTCGGCTGTCACCATCAAGGACCCGATGGCCAAACGCGTGCGCGCACTGGAAGGGCGACGTGAGGAATTGAAGCTTGGCCTGGTGACCTCGAACGCAAAGAAGCGCCAGAGCCTGGTCCGCAAGACAGACAAGACCGAAAAGATCAGGGACACGCTCGACAGCATGAAGGTGCTGCAGCAGAGCCAGATCGAGGTCGTACAGCAAAAGCTCGCCCATGCGGGTATACGCAACAAGGAACTCGCAGTGCTGATAATCGGCCTGCGCATGGTCCTGCCGATTGTGCTCGGCGGCACTGCCTTTATCCTGCTCTATGTCGCGGAAATCTATCCCGACTGGCAGATCAAGCGGGTGCTGGCGCTCGCAGCCGCACTGTTCATCGGTTACAAGGGGCCCGAGCTTTATCTCGGCAACATCGCCAAGAAGCGTTCGGATGCCATCCGGAAAGGCTTGCCCGATGCGCTCGACCTCCTCGTGATTTGCGCGGAGGCTGGTCTTACTGTCGATGCTGCGTTCAATCGCGTCGCCAAGGAACTAGGGCGCGCTTATCCCGAACTGGGTGACGAGTTCACCTTAACCGCAATCGAGCTTTCGTTCCTCAACGAACGTCGCATGGCCTTCAACAACCTCGCTTACCGCGTCGACCTCGAAGCAGTGAAAGGGGTGGTCACGACCATGGTCCAGACCGAACGCTATGGTACGCCGCTAGCGTCGGCGCTACGCGTTCTATCCGCCGAGTTCCGCAACGAACGCATGATGCGTGCGGAAGAAAAGGCTGCGCGCCTTCCCGCGATCATGACGGTGCCGCTGATCCTGTTCATCCTTCCGGTGTTGTTCATCGTCATTCTCGGCCCGGCGGCCTGTTCAATCTCTGACGCCTTCAGTGGCGGGATCGGCTAGCCAGTCCGAATCTAAAGGATTGGGGCGCAAGAAAGCCTGGGCGACCTAGTCGGCCAGGCTTTCCGCGTCGAAATCACCAGCATTCTTGCGGATGCGGTGCAGCATGTCGTGGAGCGCCTCGCGCTCCTCAGCGCTCAGTACGGCAAACATTTCCGCTTCGATCTTCAGCGCCAGAGGCATCACCCCGCCATGCACGGCCCAGCCCTCCTCTGTGAGTTCGAGCAGGTGTGACCGTCCGTCGCGGGTGTTCGGGGTTCGGCGGACCAGGCCGCGATCTTCCAGTCGTTTGCACGCACGATTGACCGGCACCTTGTCCATCAATGTCAGCTGCGACAACTCTCGCTGGGTCTGGGCCCCACTGTCGCCGAGCACCGCCATGATGCGCCATTCGGTTGTTTTAAGCCCGAAACGCTGGCGATATTGCTGCGCGATCCGGGTCGACACCGCATTGGACGCAACCGAGAGTTGGTATGGCAGGAAATCGGCGAGGCGCGGAGCGGGTTGGCGTTTGGACATTTCGCAATTCATAAGTTCAACAGCCCGCTTGGCAAGGCGGTTGCCTGTGTGACCATCTCATGTGCAACTATTCGAAGCCCGGTTCGTCCCACCACGGATAGAAATCGGGCATGTTGGCACTGACCGTGTCGGGATAGGCAGGCGTTCGCTTCTCGAGGAAACTGGCCACGCCCTCCCGAGCATCAGCGCTGCGGCTGAGGCGATAGATTGCACGGCTATCGATGCGATGCGCCATCATTGGGTGCTCCAGCGGTGACAGGCGCCAGAGCATCGCCCGCGTCATCGCGACCGAGACCGCGGAGGTGTTGTCGGCGATCTCGCGCGCAATACCAATTGCCGCCTGCATCAGTTCGCCCTGTGGGTGTACCGACCGCACCAGACCGCGTTCCTTCGCTTCAGCAGCATCGAAGATCCGGCCGGTCATGCACCATTCGAGCGCCGTTTGCAGCCCAACCAGGCGCGGCAGGAACCAGCTCGATGCCGCTTCGGGCGTAATACCGCGGCGGGCGAACACGAAACCGAAACGCGCATTGTCCGAACACAGGCGGATGTCGAAGGGCAGTTGCATCGTTGCCCCAACGCCCACCGCCACGCCGTTGCAGGCCCCGATCAGCGGCTTCTGCGAGTTGAACAGTCGCAGCGTCAACCGCCCGCCCCCGTCGCGCACACGTTCGTCCGACAGGTCTTCAACGGGATTGGGATCGGAGAAAACATGACCGCCACCTTCAGGGGTGAGATCCGCACCCGCGCAAAAGGCGCGATCGCCCGAACCCGTCACGATCACCGCGCGGACACTGTCATCGGCGTCGGTCACGTCCATCGCGTGGATGAATTCGTCCATCATCACCCGAGTGAAGGCATTCATCTTTTCAGGCCGGTTGAGCGTGACGGTCGCGATGCCGTCGGCGATGTCGAGCTTGATCTGCGTGTAGGAGCTCATTTGGATTTCCCCCGGGTCAGTCCGTCTGGTTGGAACACGTGGAACACGGTCCTCGAATATAAAAGAAAGCGCCCCCGATTGCAGCGTCACTGACGGGCAAGCGGGGGCGCTTCGGATCGCTCATAACGGCAAGGCTATTCTTCGCCCCGCCGGTAGGAAAGAATTGGTCGGATCACCGCGGTGCCATCCGGATGGCACCGTCGAGACGCACGTCCTCGCCGTTGAAATAGCCGGTTTCGATCATGCACATGGCAAGCTTGGCATATTCGGTCGGCTGGCCGAGGCGCTTGGGGAACGGGACCGAAGCGGCCAGCGCGTCCTTCACGTTCTGCGGAGCGGCCTGCAGCAGCGGGGTGTCGAAAATGCCCGGCAGGATCGTGTTGACGCGGATGCCTTCGTTCATGAGATCGCGCGCGATCGGTAGAGTCATGCCGATGACACCGGCCTTAGACGCCGAATAGGCGGCCTGGCCGATTTGACCGTCCTCGCCCGCTACCGAAGCGGTGTTCACGATCGCGCCACGCTCACCATTCTCGTCAAGCGGGTCGAGTGTGAGCATGCCGGCCGCCGACTTGGCGATGCAGCGAAAGGTGCCGATCAGATTGACCTGGATGACGAAGTCAAAGGCGGAGATCGGGAAATGCTTGATCGAGCCGTCTTCCTTCGAGCGGCTGGCGGTCTTGATCGCATTGCCGATGCCCGCGCAGTTGACGAGGATGCGTTCCTGCCCATGCGCGGCGCGGGCCTTGGCAAAGCCCGCATCGACGTCTTCGTCGCTGGTCACATTGACCTTGCAGAATACCCCGCCGATCTCGGCGGCGAGCGCCTCGCCCTTCTCTTCGTTCATGTCGAAGATCGCGACCTTGGCGCCCTTGGCGGCAAGCGCGCGAGCGGTCGCCGCGCCGAGGCCAGAGGCACCGCCGGTCACGACGGCGGGAGTGTTTGCACCAACTTCCATGGAAATAGTCCTCTCAAATAGAACGAATCAAAGCGCTTCGATGATGGTGACGTTAGCGACGCCGCCGCCTTCGCACATCGTCTGCAGACCGTATTTCTTACCGCGAGCGCGCAGTGCGTGGACCAGCGTCGCCATCAGCTTGGTGCCCGAGGCTCCGAGCGGGTGGCCGAGCGCGATCGCGCCGCCGTTGACGTTGAGCTTTTCCGGGTCGGCCCCGGTGTGCTTGAGCCAGGCGAGCGGAACCGGCGCAAAGGCCTCGTTGACTTCGTAAAGATCGATGTCCGAAATCTTCATACCCGCGCGCTCGAGCGCGCGATCGGTGGCGAACAGCGGCTCTTCCAACATGATCACAGGATCGCCCGCAGTCACCGTGAGGTTATGGATACGCGCCATGGGTGTCAGCCCGTATTGCTTCAATGCCTTCTCGCTGACGACAAGCACGGCGCTTGACCCGTCGCAGATCTGGCTGCTGGTGGCCGCAGTGATCGATCCTTCGGGGCTGAGCAATTTGACCCCTGAGATGCTTTCGAACGTTGCGTCGAAGCGGATACCTTCGTCGACAGTGTGCAGTTGAGCACCCTCGGGAGTTTCAATCTCAACCGGGACAATCTCATTCGCGAAGGCCCCGCCCTGCGTCGCTGCGATCGCTTTCTCGTGACTGCCGAGTCCGAAACGATCGAGGTCCTCCTTGGTGAAGCCGTGCTTGCGCGCGATCATCTCCGCACCGACGAACTGCGACCACTGGATACCGGGGTACTTTTCCTCGAGGCCCGGCGACTTGTAGTTCCCCAGGCCTTCTTTCATGTGGAACATGGCGGTCGAACCCATCGGCACGCGGCTCATGCTTTCGACACCAGCAGCGATCACCACGTCTTGCGTCCCGCTCATCACCGCCTGCGCGGCGAACTGGACCGCCTGTTGCGAAGAACCGCACTGGCGGTCGATCGTCACTGCCGGCACGCCCTCGCCCAGGCGCTTGCTCGCCAGCACCGCATTGCGCCCGACTTGCATCGCCTGTTCGCCACCCTGGCTGACACAGCCCATCACGACATCGTCGATCACTTGAGCCTCGAGACCGGCACGCTCCATGATCGCATCGAGCGATTTGGCGGCAAGATCGACCGGATGGACCCCGGCGAGTCGACCCCCTCGGCGGCCACCTGCCGTGCGCACGGCTTCCACGATATAGGCTTCAGGCATCGGAATGAGCTCCTTTTGAGTTTCGAATTGCTACTGGCGTTAGGTCGCCCGCAATTCCCGGTCAAGTTTCGGACTCCAAGCGACGAATTGTGTCGCGTGCATACGTAGTCACGAGAGCTACGTAAGGCCGACACACAGGGGGTGTGTTCCAGACGCCACACAGGGCAAACCAATCCCGATCGGGGCTGAGAATTACTTTGCAATGTAACTATCTCCGGATGCAGATAGCCGGTTCCGCCGATGGCCGTTGTGCGGCATTGCTGCATCACGCGGTCAATCCATGGGGGTTCTTAAGTCCCGTTCGATTAGTGATCGGGAAACGGAAGAAGGACTGAAAAGAGTGAAACTCCAGACATATTTCAAAGCCAGCACGGCCCCGGCCGTACTCGGTCTTGCGCTCATCGCGCAGCCGGCAATGGCACAGGACGCGGATGAGGGCGCTGACGAAGCTCCCGCCGCTTCCATCGTCGTTACCGGTTCGCGCATCAAGCAGCCAAACCTCGAATCGGCTAGCCCGATCACGGTCGTTAGCGCTGCCGAGATCACGCAGACTGGCACGACTCGCGTCGAAGACCTCGTCAACTCGCTGCCGCAGGTTTTCGCCGGCCAGGGTTCGAACGTCTCGAACGGCGCAACCGGTACCGCCACGCTGAACCTGCGTGGCTTGGGCTCGGAGCGTACGCTGGTTCTCCTGAACGGCCGTCGTCTTGTCCCGGGTGACCCGACCACTTCGGCTGCCGACATCAACGTCATCCCGGCTGCGCTGATCAAGCGCGTCGACGTGCTTACCGGCGGTGCTTCGTCGGTGTACGGCGCCGACGCCGTATCGGGCGTCGTCAACTTCGTCCTCGACACCGAGTTCGAAGGGTTCAAGCTCGACACTCAGTATTCCGTTTACAGCCACAAGAACCGTGCCGGTTCCAGCATTACGGATGCACTGGACGCACGCAACTTCCCGTACCCGAGCGGTACCACGACGGACGGCGGCACCTTCGATGCCACGCTGGCGTTTGGTACCAGCTTCGACGACGGCCGTGGTCACGCCACCGCCTACGTCGGCTACCGCAAGATCAAGGCTGTCAACCAGTCACGTCGCGACTACTCGGCTTGTGCGCTCTCGGGACGTACTGCAGCTCAGGTTCAGGCCAACGGCCAGCTCTACAGCTGCGGCGGCTCGGCAACTTCGCCGACCGGGACGGTCTTCGCCTTTGACAGTGACGATCCGCGGACCAGCTCGTTCACCTCGCTGACCTATCAGTTCGGTCCGAACGCCACGATCCTTCCGGGCTTTACCGCATTCAACTTCGCGCCGACCAACTACTTCCAGCGTCCGGACGAACGTTATACGGCTGGCGTATTCGCGGATTACGAAATTTCCGAAGCGCTGCACCCCTATATGGAGTTCAACTTCATGGACGACCGCACGGTCGCCCAGATTGCTCCGTCGGGTAACTTCGGCAACACGCTTTCGCTCAACTGCGACAACCCGCTGCTGGGTGCCGATCAGCTCGCGCTGATCTGCGACACCGAGAACCTGCTCGTCAGCCCAGCGCCCGGCGATGCATTCTTCGTTGTCGGTAACGCCGCAGCTGAGAACGCTGCTCGTACCGCTCGCAACATCGGTGAACCGCTGCTTGGCCTGACGCCGTTCAACTTCATCGATCCGACCACTGGAGCGACCTACAATCGCGGTTTCGCGCAGATTCTGCGTCGTAACATCGAAGGTGGCTCGCGTCGCGATGACCTGCAGCACACCAGCTATCGCGCAGTGATCGGTTCGCGCGGTGATCTGGGCTCGGCATGGTCGTACGACCTTTATTACCAGTATGGTCGGACCAACTTCGCACAGACCTACCAGAATGACCTCTCGGTGACGCGTATCACTCGCGCCCTCGACGTGGTGGACGATGGAAATGGTAACGCGGTCTGCCGTTCGGTGCTCGACGGTTCGGATCCGAATTGCGTTCCCTGGAACATCTTCTCGCCGGGTACTGTGACTCCGGACGCTGCAGCAACAGCCTACCTTTCGACCCCTGGCTTCTCTCGCGGCATCGTTTCCGAGCAGGTCTTGTCGGGCTATGTCTCGGGTGCGCTGGGCGAATATGGCGTACAGTCGCCGTGGGCCTCGGAAGGTGTCGGCATCGTGCTTGGTGGCGAATACCGCAAGGAGAAGCTTGAGTTCCTTTCGGACCTCGCCTTCCAGACCGGCGACCTCGCAGGCCAGGGCGCTCCGACGCTCCCGGTTTCGGGTTCGTTCAATGTGAAGGAGGTCTTCACCGAAGTCCGTGTGCCTGTGGCGCAGGACAGCTGGGTGTATGACTTCACCATCACCGGTGGCTACCGCTATTCGGACTACAGCACGGGTGCGACGACCGATACCTACAAGATCGAAGCCGAGTTTGCTCCGACGGCGGACATTCGTCTCCGTGGCGGTTATAACCGCGCGGTGCGCGCGCCGACGGTGCAGGATCTCTTCGCTCCGCAGCGTGTCGCTCTCGATGGTTCGACCGATCCGTGCTCGGACTTCGCGATCACTGCTGCAGACGTTGGCTGTATTGCCCAGGGTCTCTCGGTGGGTCAGGTCGTCCCCTCGAACCCGGCAAGCCAGTACAATGGCCTGATCGGCGGCAACCCGGACCTTGTTCCGGAATCCGCAGACACCTACACGGTGGGTCTCGTGTTCACGCCGACGTTCATTCCGGGCTTCAGCGCCACGGTCGACTACTTCAACATCAAGGTGAAGGACGCGATCCAGGGCATCGGTGCAGACACCATTCTTTCTGCCTGTACCGCTACGGCTGACCCCACGTACTGCTCGCTGATCAACCGCGATGCCTCGGGCTCCATCTGGCGTTCGTCGGGTGGCTTCGTGAACGATCTGTCGCAGAACATCGGCGGCGTGGAAACGTCGGGCATCGACGTAAACGTTGCGTACAGCCGTCAGATTGGGAACGCCGGTCGCCTGTCGTTCACCTTTATCGGCACGTACCTGGACGAGCTGGTTACCGACACGGGTGTTGATGTCCCGGGTCTCGACCAGACCTACGATTGCGTAGGGCTCTACGGCAACGCCTGCGGCACGCCGAATCCGGAGTGGCGTCATCAGGCTCGCCTGAGCTTCGACATGCCCAGCGGCATTGGAGCATCGATCCGCTGGCGTTATTTCGGGTCCGTCTCGCTTGACGCACTCGAATCGAACACCAACCTGAGCAGCACCGGCAACTCGGGCCCTGCACCGGGTGGCGTTGCCCGTCCGGGTCTCGCTGGCTTCAACTCGGTCAACTACTTCGATCTGGCACTGACCTTCGAAGTTGGCGACCACTACAAGTTCCGCCTGGGTGCCAACAACATCTTCGACAAGGCGCCGCCGGTTACCGGTTCGCAGGCCTGCCCGGCCGGCTTCTGTAACGGCAATACCTTTGCGCAGGTGTACGACGCTATCGGTCGTTACCTCTACGCTGGCGTGACGCTTGAATTCTAAGCGTTACCCACATTGAATTGGGAATGGCGGGCCGTCAGGTCCGCCATTTTCATTTGGGCTTTCGGTGAGGAAATTAGACCCGTGACCAAGGATGAAGCGGAAGCGCTCGTCAGGGCACTCGCAACCAACAATGCGCGGCACCTATTCACTCGCGGAATCGACCTCATCAAGGCCGACTATCCCGAAATACTACTCCCTGTTGCGAAGACCGCAACGCGACAGTTTCCCGATGATCCGCGAGTTCACCAGCTCTTGGGGCTGGCAGCGCGCGCAGTCGGCGAGAGCCATGAAGCACTGGAGGCGTTCTCACGGGCCGCACAGTTGGCTCCAAACGACGCTTTGATCGCTCACTCTCATGCCCGTGTTGCGCTCGAAGCCGGCCGTCCCTCTTCTGGCCTGTTTGAAAGGGCGCGCCTTCTCAGCCCGAACGACGGAGCCGTCTTATTGGGACGTTCCGCTGCACGAGTTCAGGAGGGCAATGCAACTCTTGCGATTGAGGAGCTGGAAGATATCCTTCAATCCAATCCATTGTGGACCGACGGACATCGCGCCGCTGCCCAGATCAGGGCGCAGGAGGGGCTCGAGTTGGACGCAACATTACGCGCTGCAATCGCCCTGCATCCTTCGCAACCTGACCTCCGTCGACTTCACATCTCACTCCTTTTGGAGGCGAGGGACTTGCCTGCTGCAGATCGAGCGGCAATTGACGCGTTCAAAATGCTCGGTGATCAGCCGTGGCTTACTTTTCTTGCCGCGCATATCGCTTCTGAACGAGGCGACCTCATCGCGGCCGACCGACTGTTCTCCAAAACACCGGTGCCATCCACGCCAGAGGACGTCTCACTTTTGGCACGTCATGCAATTCGCGCGCGACGACCAGAAGTTGCTGTTGGTCTGCTTGAGCAATGGATTGAACAGGATCGCAATCATCTCCTGTGGCCGTATCTTTCCTTAGCTTGGCGAATGACTGGGGATAGGCGCTGGCACTGGCTTGAGGGTGATGAACGCTTGGTCGGAGTGTATGACCTAGCAGAGCGCTTCGATAACCTCGATGGACTAGCTGAGCATCTCCGCGCGCTCCATGTTGCGCGTGAGGCACCGCTCGATCAGTCTGTCCGTGGGGGAACCCAGACGGACGGCAACCTGCTCTTGCGGGACGAACCGCAAATTCGTGCTTTACGCGCACTGCTCCTCGAGACGGTCAGCCGCCATGTAGCCCAATTGCCGGATCATGCTGAAGGACACCCCACCCTGCCCCGGCAGCGCGAATGTCAACGCATTTCAGGATCGTGGTCAGTTCGCCTAAAGGACTCCGGCTTCCATAGCGACCACGTCCATAGTCAGGGGTGGCTCAGTTCGGCACTATATGTTTCGCTTCCAGATTCGCTTTCCAGCCCAGGTAAAGATTCATCACACGAGGGATGGCTTTCTCTCGGCGAATGTCGTGACCTGTTGCCCGAGCTCGAGCCAATCCGACTGATCGAGCCGCGACCTGGCCGACTCGTGCTGTTTCCTTCGACTATGTGGCATGGTACGCGCGCCTTCCCTGCCGGTGAACGCATGACCGTCGCATTCGATATTGCCTTACCACGACAAAGTTGAGCTGAATGACACACCCTTCCGCAATCCCCTCGCACCTTTCGCCGCAGGTACTGGAAGCGATGTCGCGCTTCAGGATGGATGACAATCATGGAGCGCTTTCCATTGCCGAGGCGGCGCTCGTCGAGGCGGCTGACAAGGCACCGCTGATGGCGGTCGCAAGTCTCGCTGCCTTGCGGCTCGGTCTGCCCCAACGGGCCATTCCACATCTCGAGTCATTAATTGCACTTAATCCAGGCGATCGGGCATCGCGAGCGAACTTGGCCAACGCCTATGTCCAGGTGGGTAAGCACGAACTGGCCCTGGAACTGGTGCGGGGAGAGACCGCTCCAGGGCTAGCGAGAATCGAAGGCTTCATCCTGCAAGAAGCGAATGATTTTGCAGGAGCAGTCGCTGCGTATCGCAGAGCCATTGCTGGAGATCCGAACGATCTGTCTTCATGGAACAACTTGGGGAACGTTCTTTCCGCGAGCGGCGACGTTGACGGAGCAATCGAAGCCCTTGAGAGGGCCATATCGATTGCTCCGGGCGAACTGCGGATATATTTGAATCTAGCGGAAGTCCTCAAAGAGGCAGATCGACCGGAAGCACGACTCAGAGTATTGACGGATGCGCGAAAGCTCGCGCCTGAAGACCAGCAGGTATTGGTCGAACTTGGGATGACCTATGCGCGCGTCGACGATCTAGACTCCGCCATCTCGACTATGAAACACGCGATAAATCTGTCTCCCGGTTTTTGCGACGCGCATATCGAGCTGGGTATGATTTATGAAAACTTGAATCGTGTTGAGGAACTGACAGAACTAGTCGGGAGCGTGGACCAGACAAAGGCACCGGCGGAATTCGCATTCCTGCTGGCCTGGCAGGCACGGAGAGAAGGACGTTTCGAAGACGCTGCCGAACTGGCGTCCAGGATACCGGAGACGGTTCATCCTCGGCGCCGATTCCACCTGATCGGTGGGATCGAAGATCGCCGTGGCAATGCTAACGAGGCCTTTGCAGCATTCGAGCAAATGAACCGCGAAGCCATCGATTCTTCGCCGCCGCCTATTGGTCCAACCTACCGCGAAGAGGTAACGAGCGACCTAGCCAAGTGGACTGATGAATGGGCCCGGGAATGGCCGCCATTCGAGCCCAGTGATCAATATCGAGATCCCGTTTTCCTAGTTGGTTTTCCGCGCTCGGGCACGACACTACTCGATACAATGCTCATGGGTCAGGGTGAACTTTCGGTGCTCGAAGAGCGACCAATGATGGCACGCACGATCAGGCAGTTGGGAGAGAACGAAGATCTACCGAGTTTAACCCCTGAACGAGTTCATGAGTTGCGCGAAATGTATTTCACCTACGCTCGCGAATTCGGCTGGGATGGCACCAGATGGCTGGTCGACAAGCACCCGCTCAATATGGAGCGCGTGCCTACAATCCACCGCCTGTTTCCCAATGCTCGGGTAATACTGGCCGAGCGGCATCCTTACGACGTTGTGCTCAGCTGTTTCATGGCAAATTTCCAACTCAACCTTGCGATGCGCAGCTTTGCTGACCTTGAAGAAGCAGCGCGGACCTACGATGCGGTATGGCGGGCTTGGCAGCGCGGGATCGAACTATTCCCGGTCGACTGGCGCGCGGTGCGATACGAGCGATTAGTGGCCGACCCGCGAGCCGAACTCGAACCGTTGGTATCCTGGCTCGGCCTCGGATGGAATGACCGCCTGCTCGACCATACAACAACGGCGCGCGAACGTGGGCGCGTGCGGACTGCGAGCTACTCGCAGATCGGTGAATCGCTTTACATCCGGGCGACCGATCGTTGGAAACGCTACGCCGAGCACCTCAAGCCCGTAATCCCTATTCTAAGGCCGTGGGCAGAGAAAATGGACTATCTTCAAGAACGCTAAAGCCGCAGGCGATCATCGTGCTGGCAGACTTTGCTGCCAACTATTAACTGTGGCGATGGCCCGACAATCGCCACGGCGCGAGATACTCTATGCAACCGAGCGTCAAGAACTCGATTGTCTTAACAGAACACAAGGTCAGCCACCGCCGGCGGTCTCGCGAGAGTTTTGAATGCGCTCTATGTCTCTGCGATCCTGGGCCCGATCCGCTGCCCACTGGCGCCGTGTTTGGCAACGTTTGGCAGTAGCAAGGCGCGAGCCAACGATCCGTTCGGTTCTGCACACTACCTTGTCGAGTTTCGAATCTTCTTTCTCGCCCTCGACCACAATCTCCTTGTCTACGGCTGCCGTCTCATCTGTGGCAGGTTGCGATTCTTGCGCGATGACCGGAGCTGCAACAACAAGGATGGCGGCAGCCGAAGTAGCGAGAAACCTCATGTCGAATCCAATATCCAGTTTTATTCCAAAGGCTAAGTGTATCTTTTCTCGATCAGGAAGGCTATCCAAAATCGGTACTATCTACGGACTGGATTTCGCTGGATAAGCGGATATCGTTACACCGAAACAAGAATGCCAAGCAGGAGAGAGTTGTGATTTCCAGGGCCAAAGTGGGCAAGGTCGCTGTGGTGGCCTTTGTCATCATGACCGCCGCATACAGTGCGTCGGCCGAAGACGAGCCGGCCGAAAACTCCTATCTCGCTGCACTCAAGGCCTGCCAACAGGAGCAAGATTCGGCCGCAAGACTCGCCTGCTTCGATGCTGCTGCGGCGACGATCGTTGGCGCAAGCGAGACCGGTGATCTCCGATTGGTAGACCGCGAGGAGGTGCGAAAAACACGCCGGAATTTCTTCGGCCTATCTCTCCCTGATTTCGGAATATTCGGCAAACGCGACAAAGACGGTGAAGATCAGGACGAGATCCAGGAACTCGAAACCAAGATCGTGTCCGTTTCAGGATCGCACGGAAGCGGCTATGTTATTCGTACTACCGAGGGCGCCTTATGGCGGATTGATGTCGTTCCCAGGCGTCTGCTCGAGCCCAAATCCGGGGATACGCTGCTTATCAAGAATGCCGCTCTCTCATCATATTTCTTACGGATCAATGGCCAAGGCGGAGTAAGGGGCACGCGGATTCGCTAGGGCCGCCTTGTTTAAGAACAACCGAAAATTCCACAGAAAAGCACGCGCTTGGAATATTTTTGCGGCCGGATGGGAGATCAGAACCCAACCTGTTGCAAATCGGTGACCCACTTGACCCGAAGTTCGCATTTTTGACGTTTTGCGGCTGGTCTCCCTTGCCACAAGATGAACGGATTGCTTTTATGTCTCCATCGAGCCGGTCGGGTCCGGCTCGCATTGTGGGGACTGAAATCCATGAAAAAGAGAACTTCCACCTTGGGTGGACGTGCCGCTTTGTTTAGCAGCGCCGGTTTGGCCGCCTTGTCACTGACGATTGCAGCACCGGCCTTCGCCCAGGACCAAGAGGACACGGACGAAGCGGCAGCTGACGAATCGATCGCTGACGACACAACCGAAACCTTCGATGGTGCGATCCTGGTGACCGGCACGCGCATCGCTCGGCCGACCCTTTCTTCGCCAGTTCCCGTGACCACGGTGTCGGCAGCTGAATTGACGGACAATGGCGATACCTCGCTGGGCGACGCGCTCAACGATCTGCCTTCGCTCCGTTCCACCTTCAGCCAGGGCAACTCGACCCGCTTCATCGGTACCGCCGGTCTCAACCTGCTCGACCTGCGTGGCCTGGGCACCAGCCGTACACTGGTTCTGGTCAACGGCCGCCGCCACGTGACGGCTTCGCCGGGTGATTACCTGGTCGACGTCAACACCATCCCGGTCGATTTGCTCGAACGCGTCGACGTGGTGACTGGCGGCAATTCCGCAGTCTATGGTTCGGACGCGGTGGCGGGCGTCGTCAACTTCGTCCTCAAGCGCGACTACGAAGGTATCTCGCTCAAGGGGCAGGCTGGCGTTTCATCGCGCGGCGATCGCGAGAACTATTTCCTTGCCGGCGTTTACGGCAAGAATTTTGCGGACGGCCGCGGCAATGTCGCCGTAGCAGTCGAATATGCCAAGTCCGAGCCGTTGTACTTCCGCGAACGCGATGGCCTGACCGGCGCCTATAGCGGACGCTGCCAGTACAACAACGTTGGCGACAGCCAGGCCGACGAAGGGCCGTTCGGCTCCGACGGCATTCCTGATCTCGAGCCGGTCTGCGGTATCCGCAACGGCTCGATTTCGGACGGCGGCACGATCGGCGGTTTGGGCCAGGGTCAGTTCCTGCGCTTCGACAGCAACGGCAACATTTTTGTCGACGTACCTGACCAGTTCCTGCCGTTCAGCGGCAACGTGATCGGCGGCAACGGATCGACCCTGCGCAACACTGGCCAGCTTGCTGCCGGCTTGGAGCGTATCTCGGTCAACCTGCTAGCTCACTTTGAGATAAGCGAAGCCTTCGTTCCGTTCGTCGAAGCCAAGTATGTCCATGTCGACGCACTTCAGGAAGGTCAGCCGAGCTTCTTCGTAGGCGGTCCGGACTCGTTCTTCGGTGGTCCTGCCATCACCTGTGACAACGCATTCCTGAATGCCCAGGCACTCTCGACGCTCCAGAGCTTCGGACTGTGCGCGACACCGACCGGCCGCATCCCTCTCACGCGCTTCAACATCGACTTCGGGGGCCGCGGTGAAATCCACGATCGCGACACCTATCGTATCGTTGCCGGTGTGGAAGGCACCTTCAACGAAGACTGGCGCTACGAATTGTCGGTCAACTATGGCCGCCTTGAAACCAAGCTGGATTCGCTGAACAACCTCCTGCTCTACACGCAGGATGGTAACAACCTTGCCGGGTTCAACCTGGCGGTTGACGCGGTTCGCGACGTCAATGGCAACCCGGTCTGCCGCATCAACGTCGATGCGGATCCGAACAACAATGATCCAGCCTGTGTGCCGATCAACGTTTTCGGCTTCGGCGCGCCTAGCCAAGCCGCCCTGGACTATGTGAACACAACCGGCCATCGCGAAGAAACGGCGGAAGAATTTGACATTCTCGCCACGGTTTCAGGCGATCTGTCGCAGCTGTTCGAACTGCCTGGCGGTCCGATCGCTTTCGCTCTCGGCGGGGAATACCGGTCCGAGAAGGCCTACAGCGCCTTTGACGAGTTGACCGCAAGCGGTGCCACCTTCCTCAACGCGATCCAGCCCTTCGACCCGCCGAAGCTGACCGTGAAGGAAGCTTTCGGCGAGCTCAGCATTCCGCTCCTGGCGAACGTGCCGCTGGCGGAAGAGCTGACCGTAAGCGCTGCAGGCCGCGTGTCGGACTATAACAATGCAACTGGAACGGTTTACGCCTACAACGTCCAGGGCATTTACGCTCCGGTCCCGGACATTCGCTTCCGTGCCGCCTACGCAACTTCGGTTCGTGCACCGACGCAAGCCGACCTCTTTTCGCCGCAGTCGCAGAACTTTGCATTCATCGCTGACCCCTGCGACCAGGCGACGGGTGCGATCAATACCGATCCTAACCGCGTAGCCAACTGTGCGGCGGCGGGCGTACCGACGACTGCCAATGCCGCTCTGGTGGCGGCATGCGCAGGCACCTCGTTCGCAGTGGCACTTGGCGATCCCTACACCAACTGTACGGCTCGCACCTCGTCAACCGGCTTCCTCTCGGGCGGCAACCCCGCGCTGGTTGAAGAACGCGGCAAGTCGCTAACCGTCGGCGTGGTGGTTGAACCACGGTTCATTCCGGGCCTAAACTTCACGGTCGACTACTATCGGATCAAGGTGAACAGCCTGATTTCCACGCTGACCGCCCAAACGATCATCAACCAGTGCTACAGCGACGCCAACGGTATCAGCAACCAGTTCTGCGCCAACGTCAATCGTGATCCGACAACCGGACTCTTCATTGATCCCGCGACGATTTCTGGTGGCGTCAACTTCGCTGCACAAAAGACCGAAGGCATCGACTTCGATCTTCAGTACAACCATACCTTCGACAATGGTCACAGGTTGCGGTTCCGTGGCATCGCGACCTACCTCATCAGGCTGGACAACTTCCTCAACCCGGTGGATCCTGAAGTACCGAACCGTCAACGGAGTGAGCTGGGCGACCCGAAGTGGGCCGCTTCGACGAACTTCAACTACGACTTTGGCGATGTCGACTTCACTTGGTCGATGCGTTATCTCGGACCGCAGACCAAGTCGGCCTATGAGAACGCATTCTCCTATATCGGGCGTTGCCCCGCGTCGGGCGTCACGGGTTCTTCGGGTGGCACTTGTACCCCCGGCGAACTCACCCGCCTGGATCCCGCGAACGCGGACCAGTATGAGGATCCGACCTTCCCGGTGAAGATCTACAATAACTTCCGGCTCAGCTTCGATGTTGAAGGTGGTTACAACTTCTACATCGGCGTCGATAACGCCTTCGACGTACAGCCGCCCTTCGGTCAGTTGGGCACCGCCGGTGGCGATCCGTACGACACCTTCGGTCGCTACTTCTACGCGGGCTTCCGCCTCGAACTCTGATCGATCTTGTAAGATAAAAAGAAAGGGCCCCGGGAAACCGGGGCCCTTTTTTTAAGACGTCCTGAGTGTTTAGCGGACCAGCGATCCGTCCAGCCTTCAACCCACCTTCATCGCCAACGCACCGTCGCCTTCGTCGATATGCACGGTCGATCCATCGGGCACCTCGCCGCGCAGGATCTTGTCTGCCAGCGGGTCCTGCAGGTAGCGCTGCACCGCCCGCTTGAGCGGTCGCGCGCCGTAGACGGGGTCGTAACCCACCCGGCCGAGCCATTTCTTTGCACCCTCCGTAAGGTCGAGCACGATCTTGCGATCCTTGAGCAGCTTCTGCACGCGATTGACCTGGATATCGACGATCGGTGCCATGTGTTCCTGGCCGAGGCGGTGGAACAGGATGATCTCGTCGAGCCGGTTGAGGAACTCGGGGCGGAAATGCCCGCGCACCACATCCATCACTTGCGTCTCAACGCTCTCAACGCCCTGCCCATCCTCGAGATTGGCCAGGTACTGGCTGCCGAGGTTCGACGTCAGGATGATCAGCGTATTGGTGAAGTCGACCACGCGGCCCTGCCCGTCGGTCAGGCGACCGTCGTCGAGCACCTGCAGAAGTACATTAAATACATCCGCATGCGCTTTCTCGACCTCATCGAACAGCACGACCTGGTAGGGACGGCGGCGGACGGCTTCGGTTAGGACCCCGCCCTCTTCATATCCAACATAGCCCGGAGGCGCGCCGATCAGGCGGGCGACCGCGTGCTTCTCCATGAACTCGCTCATGTCGATGCGGACCATCGCCTGGTCGTCGTCGAACAGGAAGCCAGCCAGCGCCTTGGTCAGTTCGGTCTTGCCGACACCGGTCGGGCCGAGGAAGAGGAACGAGCCGAGCGGGCGATTGGGATCCTGCAGGCCCGCACGCGCGCGGCGCACGGCCTTGGATACCGCATCGATCGCTTGCGCCTGGCCGATCACCCGCTTGCCGAGGATCTCCTCCATCTGCAGCAGCTTCTCGCGTTCGCCCTCGAGCATCTTGTCGACCGGGATGCCGGTCCAGCGGCTGACGACACCGGCGATGTCATCCTCGGTCACTTCCTCGCGCAGCAGCGCGTTCTCGGTCTGGCCGGCAGCTTCGTTGAGTTTCTTCTCGAGCTCGGGAATCCTGCCGTATTGCAGCTCGCCCGCCTTGGCGAGATCGCCGGTGCGCTGCGCCTGTTCGAGCTCCAGCCGCGCCTGGTCGAGCTCTTCCTTGATCCGCGCCTCGGCGTGGATCTTGTCGCGCTCGTTCTGCCAGCGGGTGGTCAGCTCGCTCGACTGCTGCTCGAGATCGGCAAGCTCCTTACGCAGGGCCTCGAGACGGTCCTTCGACGCGTCATCGCTCTCCTTCTGCAGCGCCTGTTCCTCGATCTTGAGCTGGATGATCCGGCGATCGAGCTTCTCGATCTCCTCGGGCTTGCTCTCCACCTCCATGCGGATGCGCGAAGCCGCCTCGTCCATCAGGTCGATCGCCTTGTCGGGCAGGAAGCGGTTCTGGATATAGCGGTTGGACAGCTGCGCCGCCGCGACGATTGCGCCATCGGTGATGCGCACGCCGTGGTGCAGTTCGTACTTGTCCTTGATCCCGCGCAGGATGCTGATCGTATCCTCGACGCTGGGCTCGCCGATGAAAACGGCCTGGAACCGCCGCTGCAGCGCGGGATCCTTCTCGACATACTTCTGGTATTCGTCGAGCGTGGTCGCGCCGATGCAGTGCAATTCGCCGCGCGACAGCGCCGGCTTGAGCAGGTTCGAGGCATCCATGCTGCCTTCGCTGGCGCCCGCACCGATCAGCGTGTGCATCTCGTCGATGAACAGGATGATCTGGCCTTCGGCGCCCTTGACCTCGTCGAGCACGGCCTTGAGCCGCTCCTCGAATTCGCCGCGATACTTTGCGCCCGCAATCAGCGAGCCCATGTCGAGCGCCATCAGCGTGCGGCCCTTGAGGCTATCGGGCACGTCGCCATTGGCGATGCGCAGCGCGAGGCCTTCGGCAATCGCGGTCTTGCCGGTGCCGGGTTCGCCAATCAGCGCGGGGTTGTTCTTGGTGCGGCGGGCGAGAATCTGCACCGTACGGCGGATTTCCTCGTCGCGGCCGATGACCGGGTCGAGCTTGCCGTCACGCGCGGCCTGAGTCAGGTCGCGAGCATATTTCTTCATCGCGTCATAGGCGTTTTCGGCACCGGCGCTGTCGGCGGTGCGCCCGCCGGTTGCCTCCTGGATCGCCGTTTCCAGCGCCTTTGCATCAACATTGGCCGATTGCAGGGCCTTGCCTGCATCGCCGCCCGAAAGCGCGAGCGCCTGCAACAGGCGCTGGACGGGGACGAAGCTGTCACCCGCCTTCTGCGCGAGCTGTTCGGCCTGGTCGAGCACGCGGACGGCGTCATTATCGAGGCCGGGGGTCTGTTGCGCACCACCGCCTGAAACCGCGGGTATCTTGCCCAGCGCCATGTCGACGTCGTTGACCGCAATCCCGGCATTGCCGCCCGCACGCTGGATCAGCTGTGCAGCCATGCCCTCGCTGTCTTCCAACAGCGCTTTGAGGATATGGGCCGGCGATATCCGCTGGTGATTCATGCGGATCGCAACGGTCTGCGCGCTCTGGAGGAAACCCTTGGCGCGGTCGGTGAACTTTTCGAGATTCATGCAAACACCCCAAACCTGAATTACCGCCCGGATATGGTGTGGCGATAATGCAACACAAGCCCTCCCCGCCAAATTTTGCGAGGTGTATTAGTGGAATATAGGAGTCGGGTGAGAATTGGCGAGAGGGAATTGCCGATAATTCTCCACCCTGCCCGCGCTGTCTCCAAACTGCCGCGCGAGATTCTCCAAGCCGTCATCGCACTGAACCCGATCGGTCACCAAGCACCTCTAGTGGCGCGGTGGAACCGTTCGAACGGGAATGCATGCGGCGCAGCACGACGTCGCTCCTTCCCCCGTTCGATGCGCTTCGCCATCACAATGAGGGAAACAATCATGATGCGCTCCACGCTCCTGTGCCTGCTTGCAGGGACCGCCCTGGTCCCGTTCCAGGCAGTCCACGCCACCGAAAGCGAAATCGCGGACTCCGGCGAAGCCGCCGCCAGCGACGAAAACCAGATCATCGTTTTCGGCAAGGGTCAGACCCGCCAGACCGGCACGCTGGACGAAGAACGGATCGCCATTTCGACCCCGGCGATCAGCCCGCTCAAGGCGATCGCGCGACTTCCCGGCGTGAACTTCCAGTCGTCGGATCCATTCGGCAACTACGAATGGTCGCAGCGCATCTCGATCCGCGGCTTCAACCAGAACCAGCTGGGCTACACCTTCGACGGCGTGCCGCTGGGCGATGCCAGCTACGGCAATCACAACGGTCTGCACATCAGCCGAGTGATTTCGCAGGAGAACATCGGTTCGATCGCAGTCACACAAGGCGCAGGGAACATCGGGGTCGCGTCCACCAACAACCTGGGCGGCACGGTGGAGACGAGCTCGCAGGATCCGGAAGGGCGCCTCGCCGTACTGGGTGATGCGACCTATGGCCGGTTTGATACCTATCGCGGTTTCCTGCGCCTGAACTATGGCACGCCGGGCGGCGCGTCGGGCTATGTCAGCTATGGCTACTACCAGACCGACAAATGGAAGGGTTACGGCGAGCAGCGCCAGCACATGGTCAACGCCAAGCTGACTATCCCTGTCGGCAGCTTCGCGATCGACGGCTGGTACAGCTATTCCGACCGTGCCGAGCAGGATTACCAGGACTTCAGCCTCGAGCAGATCGACCGCCTTGGCTACTTCGCCGACAATCTCAGCTACGAACGGCTGGAACTGGCCAACCTTGTCGCCGATGTCGGGGCCAACACGGGCTATACCGGCGCGACACCGCAAAATCCGGCGGCCGGGACTACCTACCCTGCCCCCTATACCTCGCCCGACGATGCCTATCTCGACGCCGCGGGCCTGCGTCGAGATCACCTCGCCTACCTGCGCCTGCACGGCGACGCCGGGCAGGCGAAGCTGGCCTTGACCGGCTACTATCACACCAATGAAGGCCAGGGATTGTGGGGCACGCCCTATGTGCCGAGCCCGACCGGTGGATCGCCCTATTCGATCCGTACCACCGAATACGACATCGAGCGCACGGGCGTGCTCGGTACCGCGTCGCTTCCGGTCGCAGGCACCGACCTGACCCTGGGCCTGTGGTACGAGAACAATGATTTCCACCAGGCGCGGCGCTTCTACGCGCTGACCAGCCGCACCGAACCGGGCCGCAGCTTCCTGGAATTCCAGAGCGATCCGTTCTTCACCCAGTGGGAATTCGACTTCAACACCAAGACCTACCAGTACCATGTCGAGGACTCGATCCAGCTCGATGCGCTCAAGCTGAACCTGGGCTGGAAGGGCTTCCGCGTCGAAAACAATGCCGATCCGGTGATCTCTGGAGGTCGCGCCGTGGGCTCTTTCGCAGTCGAGGACTGGTTCCAGCCGCACGCAGGCGTAACCTATGATCTGGGTCAGGCGGAAATCTTCGCCGGCTTCACGCAGGTCACCCGCGCCTTCGCCAGCGCCACCACCGCCGGTCCCTTCGCGACCAGCCAGGCCGGCTTCGATTCGCTCCAGGCAGACGGGCTTCGGCCGGAAACCTCGAACACCTATGAGATTGGCGTACGCTACAACACGCCGATCGTGAACGCAGTGCTCGCCGGTTATTACGTCGACTTCGACAACCGCATCATCGCCTTCGCCAATGGCGCGGGGATCGTCGGCAACCCGGCTATCCTGCGCAATGTCGGTTCGGTGCGCTCGATCGGCATCGAAGCGGCGGCAGACGTGAAGCTGAACGACATCGTCGGCTTCTACGCCAGCTACGCCTACAACGATTCGACCTATCGCAACGACGTTCTCAACGCCGACTCAACGCTCTATGCGGCGACCCGTGGCAAGACGGTGGTCGACAGCCCGAAGCACATCCTCCACGCCGAAGTGAACTTCGACACTGTGGGTTTCTTCGGCAATCTGGGCATGGATTATCAATCCAAGCGCTACTTCACCTATGAGAACGACCAGTCGGTCGGCGGGCGGGTGACCGTCGATGCTGCGCTCGGCTATCGTTTCGACGATCACTTCGAACTGCGTCTCAACGCGACGAACCTGTTCAACGAACGCTATATCGGCACGATCGGGACCAATGGCTTCGGCAACCGTGGTGACAACCAGACGCTGCAGACAGCTGCCCCGCGCGCGGTGTTTGCCACGCTGACAGTCAAGAACTGATCGCCGCACCATGATCGGCGGGGGCGCACCTTCGGGCCAGCGCCCCCGCCCTTCATCCAATCGCGGAGATTGACTGTCCTGCCGTGTCGCACAAGGATGCGGCATGACCGCATTCGACGACTGGCGCGCCCGCTCTCCCTTCTACGACGAAAGCCACGAGGCGCTGTCCGCCAGCGTCCGCCGTTTCGTCGAGCGCGAAATTGCGCCCTACGTGGACCGGTGGGAGGCGGAAGGCGAATTGCCGCGCGAGTTGCACCGCAAGGCGGCCGAAGCGGGCATCCTGGGCCTGCGCTATCCCGAGCAATATGGCGGGCACGAGGAAGGCTTCGACATCTTCCACTCGCTGGTGGTGACCGAGGAACTCGCGTCCTGCGGCGCCGGCGGTGTCG
This sequence comes from Erythrobacter mangrovi, assembly GCF_013260645.1. Lineage (NCBI taxonomy): Bacteria > Pseudomonadati > Pseudomonadota > Alphaproteobacteria > Sphingomonadales > Erythrobacteraceae > Erythrobacter > Erythrobacter mangrovi. The sequence goes on from NZ_CP053921.1 coordinate 343,948, forward strand.
GCGCCTCGCTGATGACCCATGGCATCGGCCTGCCTCCGGTCCTTGCGCTCGGCTCCGACGAATTGAAACAACGCGTCGCCCCGCCGGTACTCGCGGGCGAGAAGATCATCGCGCTCGGCATCACCGAGGCTGGCGGCGGTTCAGACGTCGCCAACCTCAAGACCACGGCACGGCGCGAAGGCGACCATTACGTCGTCAACGGCGGCAAGATGTTCATTACCAGCGGCATGCGCGCCGATTGGCTTACCTGCGCGGTGCGCACCGGCGGCCCCGGGGCGGGCGGCATCTCGCTGCTGCTGATCGACATGGCGAGCGAAGGCGTCGAACGCACCCGGCTCGACAAGATGGGCTGGCGCTGTTCGGACACCGCGGCGATCCACTTCTCCGACGTGCGAGTGCCCGCAGAGAACCTGATCGGGCCCGAGAATGGCGGCTTCATCGGGATCATGCGTAATTTCAACGGCGAACGGCTGGGCATGGCCATGGGCTGCTGCGCCTATGCCCGCGTGGCGATGGCCGAAGCCGCGGAATGGGCGCAGCAGCGCGAAACTTTCGGCAAGCCGCTGGTCGGACACCAGTCGATCCGCATCAAGCTGGCCGATATGGAGCGCCAGATCGAGGCAACGCAGGCCTGGGTGGACCTCTGCGCCTGGCAGGTGCGCGAGGGACGCGATCGCCCGGCCGATTTCGCCATGCTCAAGGTGCAGGCCACGCGCATGCTCGAAGCCGTCGCGCGCGAAGCGGCGCAGGTGCTCGGCGGGGCGAGCTACATCACCGGTAGCAAGGTCGAACGAATCTATCGCGAGGTACGCGTCAATGCGATCGGTGGCGGGAGCGAGGAGATCATGCTCGACCTCGCCGGGCGGCAACTATTCGGCGGGAGTCGCTGAGCTTTCGAGCCCCGGCACCAAGACCGAGCGGCCACCGCCGAAATCCTCGCGCACGACGATCAGCCCCTGGCGTTCGAGATGGTCGAGCAGGCGACGGATACGCCCCGGCGAACTGCTGCCATAGGCACGCCCCAGCTCGTCCTCGTCGACATCCGCCTCGCCCGCGCTCGCAGTCTTGGCCAGTACCAGGAAAGGCGCGAGTAGGTCGTCTTCTACCCCGCGTGCGAGCTGCATGATCCGCTCACGCAGATCTTCGTCGAGCAAGTCGAGGCCGGCACCCGCCATGGCGAAGCGACGGCGGAAGCTGCCCATGTCGGGCATCGGCCCGATTATCCGTTCACGCCGGCAGCGCGAGAGAAAGGTCTGGTACTGCGTGCTGGCCGACTGGAAGGCGATGCCTTCCTCCGCAGCCAGCGTGGAGATGATCGTGTCGATCTGTTGGGCCACGGCGGAGGTGTCGACGGGCGCGCGCGGCGCCTCGACCTGGCGCTCTTCTGCCTGGGCGATCGAATCCTCGACATCCTCCCAGCGCGGCGGAGGTGGCGCGGGCGGCGGCGCCTTGGCGACCTCGCTCGCGAGGTCGCGGGTGAGCAGCGCCTCCATGTCGGCGGGCGCGGTTTCGGGCATCGCCATCAGCCCTTCGGCGCGCGCCTTGAGGCCCGATTGGACAGGCCCGATCTTCACCGCGACAGGCAACCGCGTAATTGCCGGACCCAGCGCGAGGAAGTGCCCGCGCTCGAGCTCGCGGATGCGTTCCGCTTGCCGCCGCTCCATGCCGAGCAGGTCGGCCGCGCGGACCATGTCGATATCGAGGAAGGTACGCCCCATGAGGAAGTTCGAGGCTTCAGCCGCGACGTTCTTGGCCAGCTTCGCCAGCCGCTGCGTTGCGACGATCCCCGCCAGCCCGCGCTTGCGCCCGCGACACATCAGATTGGTCATCGCCGACAACGTCATGCGCCGCGTGTCCTCGGCGATCTCCCCCGCGACCGCGGGCGCGAACATCTGCGCTTCGTCGACCACCACGAGCGCGGGGAACCAGTGCTCGCGCGGGGCATCGAACAGTGCGGTCAGGAACTGCGCGGCGCAGCGGATCTGCTGTTCGACCTCGAGTCCTTCCAGCGCCAGCACCACGCTTGCCCGGTGTTCGCGGATACGGCGCGCCAGTGCCTCGATCTCGGCGGGCGAATAAGCCGCGCCGTCGATCACGATATGCCCGAAGGGTTCGGCCAGGGTGACGAAATCGCCTTCTGGGTCGATCACCACCTGCTGGACCATCCGCGCGCTCTCTTCAAGCAGGCGGCGCAGCAGGTGCGACTTGCCGCTGCCCGAATTGCCCTGGACGAGCAGGCGGGTCGCGAGGAGCTCCTCGATATCGAACTCGACCGGCTTGCCGGACGCGTCGTTGCCGATGGTGATGCGGGCTGTCACGTGTGTGGAGCTAGCGGGTCGAATCCCGTTAACGAAATAGGCCGGCGACGGTTTTACCCAACCGAAAGAGCTGCTTCCCGCCCCGTGCGATTCCCGCTAGGTCGGTTGCAAGAGAGGACTTGCCTACATGCGGAAATGGTTAGGGCGCATCGGATTTGCGCTGGTGGTGATTTTGATCGCCGGCTTCATAGTGCTGGCTACGTGGGAACCGTTCTGGGCCGAACGAGACGATGTCCGCCTGTCGGACCGCTCCTATTCCGCCGAAATCGTGCGCGACGATTTCGGCGTCCCGCATATCTACGGCAAGACCGACGCCGATGTCGCCTACGGCGTGGCTGTGGCGCACGCACAGGATGATTTCGCGACACTCCAGGACGTCGTCGCCATGGCCCGCGGTCGCTATGGCGCGATCGCCGGACAGGACGGTGCGGCGGTGGACTATGTCTACCACCTGCTCGATGCACGCGGCACGGCAGAACGCCACTATCCCAAACTGCCCGAAGATACGCGGGCGCTGTTCGAAGCCTATGCGACTGGCCTCAACGACTATGCCAAGGACCATCCTGACGAGGTCGCCCTCGCCAACCTGTTCCCCGTCGACGGGACCGACATCGCCGCGGGTTTCGCATTGCGCCAGCCGTTCTTCTTCGGCCTCAACAATGTCATCGAACCCTTGGTGACGGGCACGGATCTCCTGCCAGAGTTCGGCCCGCCAACCCCCAAGGGCAAGCAGGCCCGCGCCTACCCGCTACCTTGGGGTGAAGACGGGGCGCTGTCCGGCTCGAACGCCTTCGCGATCGCCCCGCAGAAATCGGGCGATGGCGCCACCCGCCTGGTATCGAACAGCCACCAACCGTGGCGCGGCGGCGTTGCCTGGTACGAACTCGTCGTCGAGAGCGGTGAGGGCTGGCACTATGCCGGCGCGAACTTCCCGGGCAGCCCCTACCCCTTCCTCGGCCACAATGAGGACCTCGGCTGGACCAATACGGTCAACCGTCCCGACATGGCCGACGTCTACCAGCTGGTGATGGACGATAGCGGCACCAAATACCGCATGGGGGACAAGTGGTTAGCGCTCGAGGAAAACATCGTCACCCTGCCGGTAAAGCTCGGCCCGCTAGTGCTTCCGATCCCGCGCAAGGTCTATCGCAGCGTACACGGTCCGGTGATCCGGAACGAGCGGGGCACCTTCGCGATCCGCTATGGCGGGATCGACAATATCGGCCAGCTCGACGCCTATTACCGGCTCAACAAGGCCAAGAGCCTCGATGAATGGCAGGCCATCCTTGCGCGGATGGACATCCCGTCCACCAACTTCATCTACGGCGATGCCAAGGGCAATATCGCCTATGTCTACAATGCGGCGATCCCCGATCGGCCCAAGGGATATGATTGGCGGGGCATCTTGCCCGGCGACGATGCAAAGGCGATCTGGAAGGGCCCCGTCGCTTACGAGGCGCTCCCGCGCTACATCAATCCCGCAAGCGGATGGCTCTACAACTCGAACAACACCCCCTTTACCGCCGCGGGGCCGGGCAGCGACCTGTCACCCGGCAGCGTGCCGCCGGAAATGGGGGTCGAACTCAAGCAGACCAATCGTTCGCACCGCGCGTGGAAGCTGATGAGCGAAGCTGCGGTGATCGACCTGCCGACACTGAAGCGGATCAAGTATGACACTGGCTACGCACGCGAAGGCTATGTTGCCGATCTCTGGGCCGAACTGGAAACACTGCAGCTCGACCCCAAGAGCGAGCTTGGCAAAGCACGCCAGCTGTTGATCGACTGGGATTTCGACGCCGACAGCAAGGGACCGGGCGATGCGCTGGCGCTGTTGATGATCAAGGATTTCATGTCGGCCGAATACCAGAACAAGCCGCTCCCCAATGTGCGGGAGAAGCTGGCTTGGGCAGTCGACCACCTTAAGGCGCACTTCGGGCGCATCGATCCGCCGGCGGGCGAGTTGCTGCGCCTCCGGCTCGGCCAGGTCGACCTGCCACTCGACGGCGGATCGGACACGCTGCGGGCTTCGACCACCTGGGACGTCGCAGACGATGGTCGCCTGGCGGTCAAGCACGGCGACAGCTTCATCCAGTTCATCGAATGGCTCCCGGGCAAGCGGGTCAGCTCGCAGTCGATCCAGCCCTTCGGCGCGGCTACCACACGGCCCAATTCCCCGCATTACACCGATCAGGCGGCGCTGTTCGTCCAGCATCGCTTGAAGCCGGTCCATTTCTGGCGCGAAGACGTGCTCGCCAACGCGAAGTCCCGCACCACCGTCACACACCGACCCAATCGCTAACAGGAGCCTCGATGCGTCCCCATCTCCTCAGCAGCCTTGCCGCAATCGCGCTTGTCGCCGGATCGGCGGCCCACGCTGACACACCGCTAAAGCCCGCACCTGTCACCGAGGCATCGACGCTCTCCGAACTCGTCGAGAAGGTCGATATTCCCTATGAGAGTTTCACACTCGAAAACGGCCTGACCGTGCTGGTCCATACCGACCGCAAGGCGCCGATCGTGGGCGTCACGACCTATTACCGGGTCGGCTCCAAGCATGAACCACGCGGCCGCACCGGCTTCGCCCACCTGTTCGAGCACTTGATGTTTGGCGGCAGCGAGAACGTCGAGAACTTCGATATCCCGCTCGAGGCTGCCGGTTCGACCAGCACCAACGGTTCGACCAACTTCGACCGCACCAACTACGTCGAAACTGTGCCGACCGGTGCACTCGACCTGGCGCTGATGATGGAAAGCGACCGTATGGGCTATCTGCTTGGCGCGATCAGCCAGGAGAAGCTCGATAAGCAGCGCGGCGTCGTCCAGAACGAGAAGCGCCAGGGCGACAACCAGCCCTATGGCCTGACCTTCTACGCCCTGCTGGAGGGGCTCTTCCCCGTGGGGCACCCCTATCGTCATTCGACCATCGGTTCGATGGCCGACCTCGATGCCGCGAGCCTTACCGACGTACGCAAGTGGTTCACGGACAATTACGCGCCCAACAATGTGGTGCTGTCGCTGACCGGCGACATCGATGCCGCGACCGCCCGGCCGATGGTCGAAAGGTGGTTTGGTGCGATCCCGCGCGGACCCGAAGTGACCCCAGTCCAGGCAGCTCCTGTGACGCTCGCCACGGAAAAGACCCGCGAATTGATCGACCAGGTCCCGCAGACGCGCATCTATCGCGCCTGGACCGGACCGAGCCTCAATCACGCCGACGCGGTTCCTTTGAGCATCGGGATGAGCGTACTCGGCGGCCTTGCCAGTTCACGGCTCGACAATGTGCTGGTGCGTGACGAGCAGCTCGCCACGAGTGTTAGCGCCTTCAACTGGCAGTCCGAGCAGGTCTCGGTGCTCGTCGCACAGATGGACATCAAGCCCGGGATCGATCGTGCGATAGCCGAGAAACGCCTCGACGAGGTGATTGCCGAAATGCTGGCGAAGGGCCCCACTGCAGACGAGCTGACCCGCGCCGCCACCAGCCTGGTGTCGAGCGAGATCGACGGCTTGGAACGCGTCGGCGGCTTCGGCGGTAAGGGCGCAACACTGGCCGAAGGCCTGCTCTATTCGCAGGATCCCGCGTTCTACAAGTCCACGCTCGAGCAGGTCGCCGCACTGAAGCCCGCACAGGTGACCGAGGCGCTGGGTCGCTGGATGACGCGCCCTGCCTACCGCCTCGCCATCGTACCCGGCGAACGTGTGGAAAGCGGCGCCACCATGGGTGGCTGGGGCGATGAGGGCAGCGTTGCCGCGCCGCCGCCCGATGCCAAGGCACCAATCGAGGTCACTCGCACCGGTCCGCCGCGCGAATTGCCGACGCCGCAGCCGGTCGGCCCGCTGACCTTCCCGACGGTCGAGCGCGCCAAACTAGAAAACGGGATCGAAGTCACACTCGCTCGCCGCACGGCGATCCCCAAGGTGGCCATCTCGGTCGAATTCGACGCAGGCTATGCCGCCGACGGCGCGGCCAATGCCGGCACACAGTCGCTGATGATGGACCTGCTCGAGGAAGGTACAACCAGCCGCAGCGCGCTCCAAATCGCCGAGGAGCAGGAGCGACTCGGCGCAGAGATTGGCACGGGCAGCTCGCTCGATACCAGCTCGGTGTCGATGAATGCGCTCACCTCCAACCTGGCGCCATCCCTGGCGCTGATGGCCGACATCGTGCGCAACCCGGCCTTCGCCGAAACCGAGGTACAGCGGGTGCGCGACCAGCGGCTCGCCGAAATCGGCCAGCAGCTCTCATCGCCCGGTGGCCTGGCCGGCCGCACACTGCGCCCGCTCGTGTTCGGCGAGAACCACCCCTATGGCTCGGTCGGATCGCTCGGGCTGGTACCGGTGGTCGAAGCGATCGGTCCGGCCAAGCTGCGTGCCGAGCACCAGGCATGGATCCGGCCCGAGAACGCCAAGATCTTCGTCGTCGGCGACGTGACCATGGGCGAGCTCAAGCCGCAGCTTGAGCGCGCCTTTGGCGACTGGCAGGGCACCGGCGAGGCAGCACCTGCCAAGGTCCTGGACGGCGCGATTCCTGCGCCCCAGACCAAGTTGGTGGTGATCGACCGGCCCAATTCGCCGCAATCGGTGATCTACGCCGGTCGGGTCCTGCCGATCACCGGACCCACGTCCGGTCTTGAATCGCTCGATCTGGCCAACGAAGTGCTCGGCAACGGTTTCCTCAGCCGTATCAACATGGTGATCCGCGAGGAAAAGGGCTGGAGCTACGGCGCGCGCAGCGGGGTGGACGACCCGGCCGGCCCGCGCCTGTTCACGATCAGCACCGCGGTCCAGTCGGACCGCACCGCGGATTCGGTCCAGTTGATCCTCGATATCGCGCGCGATTTCGCCAATGGCGCGCAGGGGGTCGACGACACCGAATTCAATCGTGTGACCGACGGCAATATCCGCGGGCTGCCCAATCGCTTCGAGACCAATTTCCAGGTTCTCGGCGCGATCGAGGAGAATGATCGCCTTGGTCGGCCTGACGATTATTACACCACCCTGCCCGACCGCTATCGCGCGATTACCAAGGATGCGATCGACGCCGCGGCCAAGCAGTATCTCGGCCCCGATAATCTCACCATCGTGGTGGTCGGGGACCGCAAGCTGATCGACGCGCAGCTCGCCAAACTCGGCCTGCCGATCACCTATCTCGCTGTTGACACGAGTGTCAGCAACGCGGAATAAGCGTCACCAATCCAACCTCAAGCGAAGAGAGGAAATGCCATGTCCGTAGCCGGTACCTATGAGACCACCGTCAAGAGCCCGATGGGCGACCAGAAGGGCACGCTGACCGTCAATCCCAGCGACGATGGCACCAGCTTCACCGGCTCGATGGCCGGCGGCATGGGCGCGATGGACATCGCCGACGGGTCGGTCGATGGCAACACCATCAGCTGGAAGATGAACATGACGGTGCCGATGCCGATGACGCTGACCTGCACCGCCACCATCGACGGCGACAGCCTGACCGGCAAGGTCAATGCCGGCGCCTTTGGCGACATGCCGCTGACGGGCACGCGCAAGGCCTGATCCGGCCAAGTAACGAGCAACAAAAAAGGGCGTCGGGATTTGATTCCGGCGCCCTTTTCTTGCGCCATTCACAATGCGCAAGAGAAGCACGGCCTTGCCATCGTGAGATGGTTGTGGCCAAATCGACGTCAAGAATCAGTGGTCGCGTCCGCGTCTCGAGTGAGACAATCGCAATCGTTCCTCAGGGAGAGTGAGGATGACCACGTTACTTTCGAAATTTGTCGGCGTGGCAGGCGCTGCCGCCCTCGTTGCCACCCCCGCCCTGGCGGAAAAGGCCGATCAGCTGATCGATATCAACGGCTCCTATGGCCGGGATGCGGAATCAGCGCTGCAATCGCGCGGGTTCAGCCACGTTTCGACCAACAAGAAGTCGTCGGGCTACGTCTACAGCTATTGGTGGAACGAGCGCGATGACGACTGCGTCCAGGTCGAAGTCTACAATGGCCGGGTCGAAACGATCACCGATGCCAGCGACCAGGATTGCGGCCATCACAAGGGCGGTAATGCCGCAGCGGCGGTCGGCGTCGTCGCAGGGGCGGCATTGCTAGGCGCCTTGTTGAGCCACAAGGGCAGCCATCACGACGACGGTCAGCATTCATCCGACCATCAGGCCGAGGCGCAGTACGAACGTGGTTATAACGACGGCCTGCACAATGCGGCCTACCACAATTACGATCGTTCGGACGCCTATTCGAGCGGCTATTCCGCGGGCGTCGACCAGCGCAATGCCAACCTCTCGCATCATTCGGGCCGCGGCGGCTATGCCCAGCACGTTGCTTTCAACGATCTCCAGGGTGCGCGCGCGGCGGGCGGTATGGATGAACTCGAGCGGCGCGGCTTCAGCCAGGTCGATAACTTCACTTCGGGCAATACGCGCTATTCGATCCAGTGGCGCTCTGCGTCGCGCCAATGCGTGCAGGTGACGATCGCTGACGGTCATCTCTACGACCTGCGCGATATCGGCCAGCATCCCAACTGCCGTTGATACGAGGGAGAGCAATCATGCAGCGATCGATGATCATGGCGGGCGCCGCCGCGCTCGCCCTCTCCGCCTGCGGCGGAAGCCAGGCCTCGGATGATACCGGGGCGTCCTCAACCCCGGTGGAGGACGTGGCAGTCATCCCCGAAGCCCTCGCCCCGTTCGGTGACGGTTATCCCAACCCGGGTGATGCGTGCCGCCGGCTGGGCGAGAGTGAAGCGACGTCCAACTTCCTCGACGACAGTGCCACCCTTGTGGGCTGCCCATCGGAAGCCGCCGCCGAAGCGCTCGGCGGCACGGTCATCGGGAACATCGACGGGGTTCGCCTGGTCAGTATCCCGATGGGCAATGCCAATGTCGGCATGACCCTGCCCGTCGATGCGCCCAGCGAAGACGCGCTGGTCCCCGGAACCGACTACAATGCCACCGCCCAGATCCGCTGCGGCTTCAAGAACGCCAAGCCATCGCAGAGCTGCGATGCGGGGGTGAAGCGCAAATGGGGTGAAGACGGCACCACGCTGGTCGAAGTGCAGAAACCCGATGGCTTCAAACGCGCGATCTTCTTCAAGGGAACCGAACCCTATGGAGCGGATAGCGCTCAGTCCGACGGTTCGGCCGGGTGGACCTTCACATCGACCCGGAGCGGCGATGAGGTCACCATCCGGTTTGGCCCGGAAACCTATGTGATCGTCGACGCTTTCGTAGAAGGCGGCTGACAGGCCTAGCGGGGAAGGTGCGTCCGCACCGCCTGGTAGGCCGCCGCGGCGACCGTATTGGCCAGGTTGAGCGAGCGCACCTTGTCCGATCGCATCGGCAGGCTCACCATTTGCTCGCGGTGCGCCTCAACGATCGCAGGCGGGATGCCCTTGGTCTCGCGCCCAAACACGAGATAGGCGTCCGCGGGATAGTCGGGTTCGTAGAAGCTGCGCGGGGCATATTCCTCGAACAGGAACAGCTGGTCGGCACGCGGAGACCGATCTGCGATGAAGGCATCCCAACTGGCGAATTCGACCAGCCGGATATGCGGCCAGTAATCGAGACCCGATCGCTTCACCCGCTTGTCCGAAATCTCGAACCCCAGCGGATGGATCAGCACCAGTTCCATGTCGAGCGCAACGCAGGTGCGCCCCACCGCCCCGGTATTGCCGGGTATTTCAGGCTGGACGAGGACGATGGAAGTCACGGCCGGCTCAGCCGTCGGAACCGAGGATGCTACTCTCGCGAATGTAGCCGAACTCACCCTCTCCGGACCACGCCTTGCCATCGGGAAAGCGGAGTTCAATTCCCGCCAGTTCTGCCTCTTCGGCCAAACCCATGTTGACGCCCAACATGATGTCCCCGAATTTGACCACCGCTGCCTCGGTCAATCGGAAATGAGTGGTCGAGCCGCAACTTGGGCAAAAATGAACCTCGACGGCCGGTTCGTCCTTGTCGTGACGGCGATAGCTCGAGCTACTCCCGGTGACCGTCACCTCAGCAGGTTCGAAATAGCCCCAGCGCGCCCCAGACTTGCGGCAAAGGTCACAGTTGCACGCATGGATGAATTCCGGCCTCCTGCTAGTCGTGACCCGCACGCCTCCACAGAAGCATTCAAGTGTCATTATCCCAGCTTGTCCTTGAGGATCTGGTTGACCACAGCTGGGTTGCCCTTGCCCTGCAGCGCCTTCATCGTCTGGCCGACGAAGAAGCCGAACAGCTTGTCCTTGCCGCTGCGGTATTCCTCGACCTTGTCGGCGTTGGCGGCGAGGACTTCGTCGATCACGCTTTCGATCGCGCCGGTGTCGCTGAGCTGCTTAAGCCCCTCGGTCTCGGCGATCTCTTCCGGGGTCCGGCCGGTCTTGAGGACGATCTCGAAGATCTCCTTCGCCTGGCCGCCGCTGATTTCGCCCTTGGCCTGCATATCGAGGATCGCAGCCTGCGCTTCTGCGGTGGCGAAGGCCGGATTGGCCTCTTCACCCAGCGCGTTGATCACGCCGGGTGCGACCGACAGCGCCCAGTTGGCGACCTGCGTGGCGACATCGCGTTCGGGCTTGCCGATGCCCCTGGCAGTAGCGGCGAGCAGCGTTTCGAAGCGGGCAAAGGTCTCGACTTCGGCGGTCAGTTCGCGGGCATTGTATTCGCTCAGGCCCAGGTCCCCGACATAGCGCGCGCGCTTGGCATCGGGCAGTTCGGGCAACGAGGCGCGGCACTCCTCGAGGAAAGCGTCTTCGAGCTCGAGCGGAAGCAGGTCGGGATCGGGGAAGTAGCGGTAATCATGCGCGTCTTCCTTCGAACGCATCGTCCGCGTGGTGCCCGTACCCGGATCGAACAGGCGGGTTTCCTGTTCGACCGTACCGCCATTCTCGATCACATCGACCTGGCGGTTGGCCTCATATTCGATGACCTGCATGACGAAGCGAACCGAGTTGACGTTCTTCGTCTCGGTCCGCGTGCCGAATTCCTCGCCCGGGCGACGCACCGACACATTGACGTCGGCGCGCATCGATCCTTCTTCCATATTGCCGTCGCACGAACCGACATAGCGCAGGATCGCGCGCAGCTTGCGGACATAGGCCCCGGCCTCCGCCGGCGAACGCATGTCAGGCTTCGACACGATTTCCATCAGCGCCACACCGCTGCGGTTGAGATCGACATAGGACATGGTCGGATGCTGGTCATGCATCAGCTTGCCCGCATCCTGTTCCACATGGATTCGCTCGATGCCGATCACCTTGTCTTCGGCGATCCCGGCCTTTTCGTCGGCGTCGATCATAAGGCTGCCCTCACCCACCAGCGGATGGTAGAGCTGGCTGATCTGGTAGCCCTGCGGCAGGTCGGCATAGAAGTAGTTCTTGCGGTCGAAACGCGACCATTTGTTGATCTGCGCCTCGATCGCCATGCCGGTGCGCACCGCCTGGCGGATGCATTCGCGGTTGGGCACCGGCAGCATGCCCGGCATCGCCGCATCGACGAGGCTGACCTGCGTGTTCGGCTCCGCCCCGAAGGCGGTGGCGGCACCGCTGAACAGCTTGGAATTCGAGACGACCTGCGCGTGGACTTCGAGGCCGATCACGACCTCCCATTCGCCCGTTGCGCCCTGGATGCGGTAAGTGCTCACCACCATTTCTCCGGCTGAGCGTTGAAGTTGGCGCGCTGCTGGATCGCCAGACCCGCGTTCAGCACGCCCTGTTCGTCGAAGGGCCTGCCGACGATCTGCAGGCCGAGCGGCAGGCCGTCTCCGTTGAGCATGGCGGGGACGCTCATCGCGGGCAGGCCGGCAAGGCTCGCAGGCACGGAAAAGACGTCGTTGAGGTACATCGCCAGCGGATCGTCGGTCTTCTCGCCCAGCGGGAAGCTGGCGGTCGGCGTGGTCGGGGCGAGGATCACGTCGCACTGGGTGAAGGCCTCGGCATAGTCGCGGCTCACCAGCGCGCGAACCTTCTGTGCCTGCGTGTAATAGGCATCGTAGAAGCCCGCGCTGAGCACATAGGTGCCCATCAGGATGCGGCGCTTGACCTCATCGCCGAAACCGGCGGCACGGGTGGCGGCATACATGTCCTGCAAACCCGCCCCATCGGGCAGGTCGCGCAGGCCGTAGCGCACGCCGTCATAGCGCGCGAGATTGCTCGAAGCTTCGGCGGGCGCGACGATGTAATAGGCAGGCAGCGCATACTTGGTATGCGGCAGCGAGATATCGACCACCTCGGCCCCCGCGTCGCGCAGCCATTCCATGCCGCGATCCCAGCTGGCCAGCACTTCGGCGTCGGTCCCTTCCATGCGGTATTCGCGCGGGATGCCGATCTTCTTGCCGCGCAAGTCGGCCGACAAATCGGCTTCCCAATTCGGCACCGGCATGTCGAGGCTGGTGGAATCCTTGGGATCGAAGCCGGCCATGGCTTCGAGCATGATCGCGCAATCCTCGACGCTGCGCGCCATCGGCCCGGCCTGGTCGAGGCTGGAGGCGAAGGCGACGACGCCCCAGCGGCTACAGCGGCCATAGGTCGGCTTGATTCCGCAAATGCCGGTGAAGGCGGCGGGCTGGCGGATCGAGCCGCCGGTATCGGTGCCGGTTGCGGCCGGAGCGATGCGCGCGGCGACTGCGGCAGAGGAACCGCCCGAGGAACCGCCCGGGCTCATCGCGGCATTGGTGCCCGACTTCTTCCACGGCGAGGAGACATTGCCGAAATAGCTGGTCTCGTTCGAGCTGCCCATGGCGAACTGGTCGAGGTTGAGCTTGCCCAGCATGCCCGCGCCGGCATCCCACAGGTTCTGCGAAACGGTGCTCTCATACTCGGGCTTGAAGCCTTCGAGGATATGGCTTGCGGCGGTAGTCTGGACGCCGCGGGTGGCGAAGAGGTCCTTCATGCCGATCGGCACGCCGCCCATCTTGCCCAGGTCCTCGCCCCTGGCGCGCTTGGCATCGACCGCATCGGCGGCGGCGAGCGCATGATCGGGGGTGGTGACAATGAAGGCGTTGAGCACGGCGGCTTCGGCCACGGCAGCGTTGAAGGCTTCGGCCACTTCGCGCGCGGTAAAGGTTCCGGCGGCCACGCCGTCACGGATGGGCTTGACGCCGAGTTCGGTCAGGCTGGTCATTATTCGATCACCTTGGGCACGCCGAAGAAGCCATGTTCGGCCGCCGGTGCATTGGCCAGAACGTCGTCGCGGCGACCGCCGCCGGTCTTGGGATCGGCATCGACCACATCATCGCGCAGGCGCAAGTGGTTGGGGATGACCGCAGTCATCGGTTCGACCCCGGACACGTCGACCTCACCGAGCTGTTCCACCCAGGCGAGGATGCCGTTCAATTCGGGCACCATGCGTTCGAGTTCCGCGTCGCCCATCTTGATCCGGGCGAGCGAGGCGATCTTCGCCACTTCTTCACGTGTTACGGACATGCGCGCGCCCTAGCCGCGCAGGGGCCGCGCTTCAAGCGGTCATGCTGCGCTGCGGGACTATTCGAACGGCTGGCCTGCGGCCTCGCCATCGATGTAGATACGACGCCCGGTCCATTCGCGAACTTCGACCTTGGAATCAGCGGTCTGTTTGGGCGGATCGAGATCGAAATTGCCCGGCAGGTCCACCGCGACCGAAACCGCGCCATCCTTGTCCCGCTGCTGTGGCGGGGCGTCGAGCACGCGCATGTTCACCTGGCCTCCTTCGACGAAGGCAACGATGGTTCCACCCTTCTCCCCCGGACCCAGGTCGAGCACGACGCAAGTCTTGCTGCAGCGCCAGCTGTTGCCGCTGACTTCTGCCTCCACCGCGTCGCGCAGCGGACCGGCGGGAATATCGGTACGCAGGTTCGCCATGCGAGCTTCACGCTTTTCGCTATCGTCGTCGCGCCAGCGATAGGGGCGCTCGGTCCGATCCTGTGCCAGTTTCGCCAGCTTCGCGACTTCAGGATCGGAACTGGCGACCAGTTCGGCCAATGCGTCGCGTCCGGCTTCGCCGAAATCCCAGCGCAGCGCATCATAGTCGAAATCCTCTGCCTTGACCTTGCCCGCCTCCAGCCGTGCGAGTTGGTTTTGCGTCGAGATCGCGGCGAAATCGGCGAGCGGCATGGCAAGCAGGAAGGCGATGGCACAGGTCGCCACCGCAAGGTGCAGGTTCGCCTGCCGCTGGGTGACCCAGCCATGCTTGCGGCTGCGGATCGCTGCGACGAAGTAGGCCACGCCATAGGCCACCGCCACCGCGATCGCTATCAGGCCCCAGATCCGCTCGGGACTGAGGCCATAGGCATCGATCCGGGTTCCCATCGAAATCACGGCCAGGATCGCCAACGGGAGGATGCCAAGCGCCAGCACAAAGGCGGCCGCGCGCATGATCCGCGATTTGCTCGCGGCTTCCTCGCTATCGCGAAGCACCGCATTGACCAGCACGAAGCTAGCCACTGCAATGGCGAGCAGCATAGGCGTGGCGCTGTGGGTCGCTTCCCACAACACGTCGAGCCCCCTCGTCGCTACCGCCGCGAGGAACAGCACCACTGCCGCCGCAAGGGGCACCGCGAGCAGCGCAAACACCAGCATGACGACATTCTGCAACGTGCCGAGGATCCGCACCTGGTTGCGCAGCACGCCCAGAGCTGCCCCGAAAGCCACGCCAGAGAACATCCAACCAAACAGTCCCTTGTCGAGGAGTTCGCGCAGAAAGTCGATCTTGATGGCGTGAAACAGCTCGGCGAGCAGCACCACGACCAGCCACGACAGGCCGGTGAACGCTAAGGCGCCACCGGCCGCGATGGCATCGGTCCACACATGGTAGTGCGCCTCGGCATAGGAGGTCTTCCAGCGGTGGCGGTGAAATCCTGCCTGGAACAACGGTACCGCGAGCAGGGCAGATACCACCCCTGCGGCCAGCCAATAGCCAGCCGCATCATGATGGTGCTCGGCACCCGCGACGCGCCAGGCGATTCCCGCCATGACAATGCCGACCCCCGCAGAAAACAGTGCTGCATGAAGCCATTTGTCCCGCTCCAGCGTAAGCCCTGCCGTTATGGTACCGAAGAAGGCAAGCGCGGTCAGCGCCGCGCGCCAGGGCTCGAACGTGCCATTGTATCCGTCGGAGAAGAACCAGACGCCCAGGCCGCCAAGGCCAAGAATGCCTGCAAGCAGCCACGGCCGCAGCGGCCAATCGGGTTCGTGAACTGTTGTCGTCTCGTTCAAGCGCCTTCTCCCCGGCGCCGCCGTATTACTCGGTCGGGGCGGCGCCCTGCTGTTGCTGCATCATCTGCTGTATAGCAGCCGCGCGGGCCTGGAAATCGGCCTTGCTCATGAAATCAACCACTTCGACCTCGAACACCAGATCGGCGTTCGGCGGGATCGGCGAACCGGGAGGCGGCGAAGCGCCGTAGGCCTGGTCGGCCGGAATGGTCAGCGTGTACTTGCCGCCCTTCTGCATCTCCTGGATCCCGGTCAGAAAGCCGTCGATGATCGCGCCATCCTCCAGCAGCAGCGGATTGCCCTCGGGAAGCAGGCCGGGCGGGATCGGCAGTGGTTGCGAACGGTCGAACTCGGTCCCATCGGCCAGCTTGCCGACATAGTTCACGAACACCACGTCGCCGATCTTCGGCGATGCACCCGTGCCCTCGGTGATCGTGTCGACCGAAAGGCCCTTGGGCGCGGCGGCCCAGGCAAGACCGGCGCCGATCAGCACCGCGACGATGACACCCAGCCACAGCTTGGTGAGCGAGCCCTTGGCGATGGGCTGGAGGGGAACGCGGGTGATCTCGGTCATGGTACTCGTGTCCTGATACGCAAAGGGCGCGGATTTCTCCGCGCCCTCATGGCTTAGCTTGGATTGGCTGGCAACGGCTTACTTGACGCCGTCACGCTCCATCCGCTTGCGCTCGAGCTTGCGGGCGCGGCGAACGGCAGCAGCCTTTTCACGGGCGCGCTTTTCGCTCGGCTTCTCGAAGTGGCGGCGCAGCTTCATTTCGCGATACACCCCCTCACGCTGCAGCTTCTTCTTGAGCGCGCGCAGGGCCTGGTCGACGTTGTTATCGCGAACGATGATCTGCATAAATTCCAACACCTCACTAAGCGGGACAGAGCCCGCCGCTGCGGGGTTGCCTCCTTGATTACGGTTTCGTCTAGAGAACGAAAAACGCGCCGAATCCGTTCCGGATCGGCTCGAACGGGGGCGCACATACGGATTCGAGCGACAAAAGGCAAGCGTCCTTCGACAAGCACGGGTCGCAACAGCTGCCGCTTTCCGATTCGGGCGCAAGCCGCTAGGGGGCGAGGCAATGTCATCGCTTACCCCCTTTATCGCCGCGCTGCACGTCTTCATCGGCGGCGGCTTCGGTGCGTTGCTGCGATATCAGCTCGGGCGTGCCATGACCCACTGGCTCGGCGTACAGGCCGTCTCCACTTTCCCGTGGGCGACGCTGGCCGCTAACGCGCTGGGCAGCGTGCTGATGGGCGTGCTGGCCGGCTGGCTGGCCCGCCACGGTTCGGCCGGCGGGGA
Organism: Erythrobacter mangrovi; assembly: GCF_013260645.1. Taxonomy (NCBI): domain Bacteria; kingdom Pseudomonadati; phylum Pseudomonadota; class Alphaproteobacteria; order Sphingomonadales; family Erythrobacteraceae; genus Erythrobacter; species Erythrobacter mangrovi. The sequence goes on from NZ_CP053921.1 coordinate 360,718, forward strand.
GCAATTGCGGTTGCTGCTCGGCGTCGGGCTGCTCGGCGGCTTCACCACTTTCAGCGCCTTCAGCCTCGAAATGGTCCTGCTGCTCGAACGCGGACAGTTCACATTCGCGGCACTCTATGCGGTGCTGTCCTTCGCGCTCGGCATCAGCGGACTGATCTTCGGGCTCACCATGATGCGGAGCTTCGCATGACGACGTCGGACGAAGTACGCACCTTCACCGTCGCGCCCGATGATGACGGCGTGCGGCTCGACCGCTGGTTCAAACGCCACCTGCCGCAAATCGGCTTCGGCACCGTTAGCAAATGGGCGCGCACCGGGCAGGTTCGCGTGGATGGCAAGCGCGTGAAGCCTGAAGATCGTATCGCCGCAGGCCAGACCGTCCGGGTGCCCCCAGGGGGCGACGCACCGCACAAGGCACCCAAGGCCAAGCGCGCGCTGACCGCGGCAGAGGTCGAAGCGGCGCAGGCGATGGTCATCCAGCAGGACAAGGCGGCGATCGTACTCAACAAGCCCCCCGGCCTCGCCACGCAGGGCGGCACGGGGACTACCAGCCATGTCGACGGGCTGCTCGACGCCTTCGCGCCGGGCGAGGATGAGCCGCGCCCTCGCCTCGTCCACCGGCTCGACAAGGACACGTCGGGCGTGTTGCTGATCGCCCGGACGCCGGGCAGCGCCGCATTCTTTTCCAAGCGCTTCTCGGGTCGCAGCGCCAAGAAGGTCTATTGGGCGTTGGTCGTCGGCGTGCCCGAGGTCGCACAGGGGATCATCGAGGCTCCGCTGGCCAAGCAACCGGGTTCGGGCGGCGAGAAGATGCACGTCGATCACGACGGCGGGCAGCCGGCCAAGACCAAGTATCGCGTGGTCGATAAAGCTGGGAATCGCGCCGCCTGGCTCGAACTGGAACCACTCACCGGGCGCACGCACCAATTGCGCGTCCACTGCGCGGCCATGGGCAATCCGATCGTCGGCGACGGCAAATACGGCGGCAAGGACGCCTTCCTCACCGGATCGATCAGTCGCAAGATGCACCTGCATGCGCGACGCCTGATCATCGACAGCCCGGCCGGCGGCAAGATCGATGCGACAGCCGAACTGCCCGAGCATTTCGCGGCGAGCATGGAACAGCTCGGCTTCAACATCGGCGCCAGCGACGCCTCCCCCATGCGCGACGATCCGCCGCCCAAGAGTCGCGAGGAGAAGAAGCAGCAGGCCCGCGCCCACGCCAAGCAACTGCGCAAGAGCAAGCCCACGCGCCGTGGCCGTGCCACTGCCAATGCCGCAAGCAAGCCCAAGCCGAGGTCTCGTGCGAAACCGTCCAAGCCGCCCAGGGGCAAGCGCTGATGCATCCCAATCCGGCCTTCCGCCACGATGATCGGCAGCTTTTCGAGACGCTGATCGCTGAAATCGGCTTTGGCATGGTCTTCTGCACGACGCCGGATGGGCCACGCGTGGCGCATGTCCCGCTGCACTCTACCGGCGATGGTGCCGTGCAATTCCACTTGGCACGCGGCAACGCACTGACGAAGCATCTCGAGGGCCAGACCGCCCTTGCGGTCGTCAACGGGCCGGACGGCTATGTCAGTGCGCGCTGGTATGCCGACCAGAAGCGCGTTCCGACCTGGAATTATGTAGCGCTGGAGCTTGAAGGGCGCGTCCGGCGGATGGATGGCGACGGCCTGCTTGCCCAGGTCGAGGCTGTAACCGCCCGCGAAGAAGCCCGTGTGCTCGGAGGCAAGCCCTGGACCATGGACAAGCTGCCCGACAGCCATAGGCGCGGACTGCTGGCCGCGATCGTCGGCTTCGAGCTGGAAATCTCTGCCTGGCGCCCGACCTTCAAGCTGTCGCAGAACGCCCCAGCAGAGGAACGCGAGCGCGTGATTGCCGGACTAGAGTTGCAGGGTGCACGCGCCATTGCCGACCTGATGCGCAAGCTGGTGCCCTAGGCGTGCGGCTGGCGGTTTTCGATTGTGACGGAACGCTGGTCGATGGCCAGGCCGCGATCTGCGAAACGATGGAGCAAGCCTTCGCCACGGCGGGCTTGCCGCAGCCCGATCGTCATTCCGTGCGGCGCATGGTCGGCCTGTCGCTGCCCTATGCGCTGCGCGAGCTGGCACCCGACGCCGACGAGGAGCAAAGGACACGGGCAGTCGAGGCTTACAAGGCTGGCTATCGCGCCCTGCGCCTGTCCGGTGCGCTGCAGGAACCGCTGTATGACGGGATCGCCGAACTCATCGTGCGGCTGGCAAAGGCCGGCTGGCTGCTGGGCGTCGCCACCGGCAAGAGCGACCGTGGGCTCCATGCCTGCCTCGAAACGCATGGCATCAAGCAGCATTTCGTGACGCTGCAGACCGCCGATCGCCACCCGTCAAAACCACATCCGGCCATGCTCGAGGCTGCATTGTTCGAGGCCGGAGTGACGCCCGCCGACGCCGTAATGATCGGCGATACCAGCTTCGACATGGAAATGGCGCGTGCCGCGCGGGTTCGCGCGATCGGGGTCGACTGGGGCTATCACGAGCCACACGAACTGTTCGAAGCGGGCGCGAGCGCGGTCGCCGGAACGATGGCACAACTTGAGGAGATGATCCTTGGATCAGGATGAACGCGCTGCCCGCCGTTTCTGGCTGTTGCAGTTCATGCGCCTGAGCGGCCTTGCACTGGTGCTGGTCGGCGCGATGATACTCGCAGGGACCATCGAACAATCCGAAGCGGTAGGTGTGGCCTTGTTTGTCATCGGCGCAGTCGACTTCTTCGTCATGCCGATAGTGCTCGCCCGCAGGTGGAAGAGCGACGAGTGAAGCGCTTCTACAAGGACGCCGCCGTGGTGGAGACCGAACTCGGTTTCCACGTCGCGCTCGACGGTCGAGCGATCAAGTCGCAGGGCGGGCAACCGCAAGTGGTGCCAACGCGAGTGCTGGCCGAAATGATGGCGGCAGAATGGCGAGAGCAGGGCGAAGAGATCGATCCGGCGCGCTTCGTACTGCGCGATATGGTCGACTATGCGATCGACGTTCTGCCCACGGCTCGCAGCGAAACAATCGCCAAGATCCTGCGCTACGCAGAGACCGATACGTTATGCTACCGCGCCGATCCCGACGAGCCATTCTGGCGTCGCCAGATGGACGTGTGGGAGCCGCTCTTGGCAGACTTCGAGGCTCGCGAAGGCGTTCGCATGGAGCGTGTGAGCGGCGTGATGCACCGTCTGCAGCCGCCCGATACGCTGGCAAAGCTACGCACCCGCTTGGAGGAACTCGACGAATTCAGCCTCGCCGCGCTGGAGCCGCTGGCCTCGCTAGCCGCTTCGCTCAGCATAGGGCTCTCCGCACTCGAACCACACGCCGATGGGGACGCGCTGTGGAATGCTGCCAATCTCGAGGAGGACTGGCAGGTCGAGCAATGGGGTGAAGACAGCGAAGCTGCGGCTCGCCGCGCCCGCCGCAAGGCAACATTTCTCGCTGCAATGGGCTTCGCCCATGCCGTCAGGTGACAATCACGGTCCGGACGGCAAGGCCCTGCCCTCCCCGCATGTCGAGCTTCATGGCAGGTTGATCTGCGAGAACGCCGAGCAATCGGATTTGGTGCGAAGGCACTTGCCCGAACACATCCGTCTGACCTTGGCCGAGGATGGCTGCTTGTCCTTTCGCGTCGAGGAGACCGGTGATCCGCTTGTGTGGACTGTTGCCGAGCGCTTTGCGGACTGGGCTTCATTTGAAGCGCACCAGTCCCGAAGCAGGGCATCAGCATGGTGGGAAGCCACGGCGGCGATAAGCCGCGATTTTTCGATCAGCGGGCCGGCCAGGGAAAGCTAGATCAGCCGATCCACTCCGCGACTTGCCCTGCCACGTCGTTCGCGGCCTGGTTGAGCGCCGGACCGACCGAACGGACATCGGCAGGAACGCCGGACACCCGCGCCTCGAACCGCTTCGTGACCACTTGCGAACCTCCGCCACTGCGGGTCGCGTCGAACACCACCACCACCGACGATGTGCGTGCATCATAACCGAAGTTGCGCAGCGTTCCGCTCAGGCGATCGGAGGCGCCAGCGCCCGGATCGTCACCATCGATCACCAGGCGACCCGATCTTGCTCGGATGGTCTCGGCGACCATGCGGCGGAACAGCCGCGCGGGCCGTTCGACCCACACCGCATCCTTGAGATAGGCAATCTCGGTGTCACTGACCTGCACCGGAAGGCGGGTGACGTCGAGTGCCCGGGGAACCTCGAATTCAACCATTGCCAGTGCAGTTAGTTGCGATCCGGTCGCGCCTGTTCCGGCGGCGGCGACCTCGGTAGGCGTCAACGTCAGCAAACTGGGAGGCGCTTCGGCGCCCAGGCTTACGCAGCCGCCAAGCAGCAGGGCAGGCGCCAGTGCGGCGATGATGGTCTTGCGGTTCATGCGTCGGCCCTCATGGCTTGTAGTCGGGCAGCGGTGGCGGGCCCAGCAGCGCGCCTGCCCCCTGCTCGTCGAGCTTTTCGGTTACCTCGCGCAGCGCCTTGCTGGTTGCGCGCAAGTCCTTCAGCGTGGCTTCGGCGGCCGGCAAGGTGCTTTCAGTCAGTTGCCTGGTCGCAGGGCGCGCTTCCTTCAGCGTTTCCTCGAGCTCCTTCGCAGCACCGCTGGCAGACGTCAGCGTCGCGCGCAGCTGCCTGGCGATTGATTCGCCTTCGGTGTTCAGCATCCGGTCGGCCGAAGCCGAAACCTTCTCGAACTGGTCGAGCGCTTCGCTCGCTTCGCGCAGCGTCACCTGCAGTTCGGCCATTGTCCGTTCGACCTGCGGCGCCGCCTTGGCAAGGTCGAGCGTCATACGGTTGGTGTTGGCAAGGATCGCGGAGATTTCTTCCTGGTTCTTGTCCGACAGCAGAAGCGTCAACCGCTCGGTCAATGTCGCCAGGCGCTCAAGCAACAAGGGCGCATTGGCGAGGATTTCGTTGAACCCACCCGCGGCTGGCGGGATGATTGGCGCACCTTCGGTGCAGGCCGTGGTTTCGCAGGTGATCGGTGGGGCGCCCGAGCGCGCGCCATCGAGCAGGATGGTCGAAACGCCGGTGAAGCTGCCCTGTATCGTCGCCGTGGTGCCGACGAGGATTGGCACGTCTTCCTTAACCTTGATCCGCACGCGGACGAACTCGGGATCCTTGTCCCACAATGTGATATTCGCGACCTGACCGACAGGAACACCAGCGAAGCTCACCTGGCTGCCATTGGCAAGGCCCGAGACCGACTGCTTGAAGAAGATGTCGTATTCGTTCTGCGCGCCTTCGCTCCATCGGGCGAGCCAGACAGTGAACAGCGCCAGCGCGCCGAGCACCGCCAGTGTCACCACACCGACCCAAACGTAGTTTGCCCGCGTTTCCATCTAGCCTCGCTTATGCCTTGCCTTTTTCGGCTTTGTCCAACGCTTTGACCGCTTGGGCCGCCGCCGGGATATCGCTGTGCTTGCGCAATTCGTCGATCGCCTGGGCGGTCAGCGCGGCGCGTCCACGCGGGCCGTTGAAGTATTCCTGGATCCAGGGATGGTCGAGTTCCATCAGCTTGGGGACGGTGTCGACCGCGATTACCCGACGATCCGCAATCACCGCAACGCGGTCGCAGATTTCGTGCAGGGTGTCGAGGTCGTGGGTGATCAGGAACACCGTCAGGCCGAGCGTGGCCTTGAGCTCACGGGTCAGGTGATCGAACGCCGCCGCGCCGATCGGATCGAGGCCCGCGGTGGGTTCGTCGAGGAACAGTAGTTCGGGATCGAGCGCCAGCGCACGGGCGAGACCGGCGCGCTTGCGCATCCCGCCCGACAGTTCCGCCGGAAATTTGCACGCAGCCTCTCCCGGCAAGCCCGAAAGCATGACCTTGTAGCGCGCAATCTCCTCGAGCAGGTCGGGCGCAATCTCCGGATAGAACTGCTTGAGCGGGACCTGGACGTTTTCGCCCACGGTCAGCGTGGAAAACAGCGCCCCGCCCTGGAACAGCACGCCCCAGCGGTTGCGTACGCCGATCGCCGCATCGGGGTCGGCACCGTTGATCGAGCGGCCGAAAACCTGAATGTCGCCAGCCGAAGGGACCTGCAACCCGATGATCGAGCGCATCAGCACGCTCTTACCGCTACCCGAGCCGCCTACTACGCCCAGGATCTCGCCACGCCGGACCTTAAGATCCAGATTCTGGTGGACTATCTGTTCGCCGAACCGGTTTTCCAGTCCTTCAACCACGATCGGGAACTCGCCGCGATAGCGCTCGTGCCGACCCAGCGGCCTGCCGTCTTCGTCCTGCGGCATCAGCCCCACCCAATCTCGGTGAAGAACACGGCGAATATGGCATCGAGCACGATTACCGCGAAGATCGCCGAGACCACCGCCATGGTGGTACGCAGGCCCACCTGTTCAGAATTACCCTTCACCTGCATCCCGTGATAGCAGCCCGCCAGCGCCACGATCAGGCCGAACACGGGTGCCTTGAGCAGCCCGACCCACAGGTCGTGCAGCGGGACCACATCGTGAATCCGCACCAGGAACGTCCAGAAGGGGATATTGAGCATCAAGTCCCCGATCACGGCGCCGCCGATGATCCCCATCCCTGCCGAATAGAAGCCGAGCAGCGGCATCATGATCACGGCGGCAAGTATGCGCGGGATGACCAGCGCTTCGACCGGCGAGATGCCGATCGTGCGCATCGCATCGACCTCTTCGGTCAGCTTCATCGTCCCGATCTGCGCGGCAAAGGCGCTGCCCGAACGGCCTGCCACCATGATCGCCGTCATCAGCACACCCAATTCGCGCAGGGTGATGCGGCCGACCAGGTTCACCGTCAGTGTCTCCGCCCCGAACTGGGCGAGCTGCACAGCCCCCTGCTGGGCGATGACGATCCCAATGAGGAAACTCATCAACCCGATGATCGGCAGCGCGGTGACCCCGACCAGTTCGAGCTGGTGGACCAGCGCCAGGATGCGAAACCGGCGCGGATGGCGAGCGAGGTGGGCGGTCGCCGAGATAATCGCACCCAGGAAGCTGAGCACGCCCATGATGCCGTCACGCGCGGCGAATACCTTTTCGCCCATCGCCAGCGGCACGCGCTCCCACACGGGCAGCATTTCGGGCACCATGCGCTCTTCGCCGCTCATGCCCTCGAGCGCCTTCAACAGTCGCTCCGCACGTGGGGTGGCCCCGCTGATCTCCGCTTGATGCTGGCTGGCAAGATTGCCCGCGATCCAGGCCCCCACCGTATCGATTTCGCTCACATCCGACAGTTCGATGCGCGCAATTGGGCCTTCGAGCGCGCGAAGTTCCGCGTCGATCGCCCCGATCGTCGAGACAAGGTAGGGCCCCGACAGCGTCAGCAGGGTGTTCCCGCTGCCGTCCTGATCGAGCCGGTAATTCGCCAAGCCATTCATCGGCGTCGGGGTATGCGGGGAAATCCGGCACATAACAAGCGGCTATACTGTGCACCGCAACGGAACGTTGCATCGCAGCATGGGCGCTGGCATGGGCCACCGCCATGACCACTGAATTGCCCAAAACTTTCGACCCCGCCGAAATCGAGGCGCGCTGGTATGCGCATTGGGAAGAAAACGGCCTGTTCCGGCCCGAGCGTCCGGACGCTCAGCCCTATACCATTGTGAACCCGCCGCCGAATGTGACCGGCAGCCTCCATATCGGCCACGCGCTCGACAATACGCTGCAGGACGTGATGATCCGCTACGAGCGGCTGCGCGGCAAGGACGCGCTGTGGGTCGTGGGCACCGACCACGCCGGCATCGCCACGCAGATGGTGGTCGAACGCCAGCTCGAACAGCTGCAGGACAAGCGCACCAATTATTCGCGCGAAGATTTCGTCGCCAAGGTCTGGCAGTGGAAGGAAGAAAGCGGCGGCACGATCACCCGCCAGCTGCGCCGCCTCGGCTGCTCGATGGACTGGTCGCGCGAACAGTTCACCATGGACGAACATTTCAACACCGCGGTGATGAAGGTGTTCGTGGACCTCTATAACGACGGGCTGATCTATCGCGACAAGCGACTGGTGAACTGGGACGTCAAGCTGAAGACCGCTATCAGCGACCTTGAGGTCGAGACGCACGAGGTCAAGGGCGGCTTCTGGCACTTCCGCTACCCATTGGCAGACGGCGTCAAGACGTCCGAGGGCAAGGATTACCTTGTCGTCGCGACCACGCGGCCTGAAACCATGCTGGCCGATATGGCAGTGGCGGTCCATCCGGATGACGCGCGCTACAAATCGGTTGTCGGCAAGGATATCCTCCAGCCGATCACCGGCCGCCGGTTCAAGGTCATCGCCGACGAGCACGCCGATCCCGAACTGGGCAGCGGCTGCGTGAAGATCACCCCGGGGCACGATTTCAACGACTTCGAAGTAGGCAAGCGCGCGGGCATGAAGCCGGGCGAAATGCTCAACATGCTCGATGCCGAAGGCAACGTCTGCCAGACCGCCGACGGGCTGGTGCCGGACGAATTCGTCGGCCTGCACCGCTTCCGCCACGATGGCAGTGACGGCGCGCGCGAACTGGTCGTCGCGCGGATGAAGGAACTCGGCTTCCTCATCCCTCATGTCACCAAGGACAAGGACGGCAACGAACTCGAGCACGATGCCGAGCCACGCACGATCCAGACTCCCTTCGGCGATCGCGGCGGCGTGGTCGTCGAACCATGGCTGACCGATCAGTGGTATGTCGATGCCGAAAAGCTGGCCAAGGCCCCGATCGAGGCGGTCCGTTCGGGCGCGATCGAGATCGTGCCGAAGAGCTGGGAGAAGACCTTCTTCAACTGGATGGAAAACATCCAGCCCTGGTGTGTCAGCCGCCAGCTGTGGTGGGGCCACCGGATTCCAGCTTGGTACGATGAGGACGGCAATGTCTTTGTCGCCATGACCGAGGAAGAGGCGCAGGCCAAGGCCGGCAATCGCAAGCTGACCCGTGACGAGGATGTCCTCGACACCTGGTTTTCTTCCGCCCTGTGGCCATTCGCCACACTCGGCTGGCCGGAGAACACCGAACTGCTCCAGCGCCATTATCCCAACGATCTGCTGATATCGGGCTTCGACATCCTGTTCTTCTGGGATGCGCGCATGGCGATGCAGGGGATGAAGTTCATGGGCCAGGCCCCCTGGCACCGGCTCTACCTCCATGGCCTGGTGCGCGCGGCGGACGGTCAGAAGATGTCCAAGTCCAAGGGCAATGTCGTCGACCCACTGGGCCTGATCGACCAGTATGGTGCCGATGCGTTGCGCTTCTTCATGTGCGCGATGGAAAGCCAGGGCCGCGACATCAAAATGGATGACAAGCGGATCGAGGGTTATCGCAACTTCGCCACCAAGCTGTGGAACGCGACCCGCTTCTGCCAGGCCAATGGCATCGGGGCGAGCGCCACGATCGAGGCCCCTGCCGCAAGCCATGCGGTCAACCGCTGGATCATCGGCGAAGTGGTCGAGACCAAGGATGCGCTGGACAAGGCATTTGCCGACCTGCGCTTCGACGCCGCGGCCAACACGATCTACCACTTCGTCTGGGATCGTTTCTGCGACTGGTACCTTGAGCTGATCAAGGGCCAGATCGACGAGGAGACAAAGGCCGTCGCCGGCTGGGTGCTCGACCAGATCCTCGTCATGCTCCACCCCTTCATGCCCTTCATCACCGAAGAGCTGTGGTCGAAGCAAGGCAACCGAGGCCACTACCCGCTGATCACTGCGCAATGGCCCCAGATCGACGCCGGCGTCGACCCCGACGCAAAGGCGGAAATCGACTGGCTGATCGCACTGACCAGCACGTTGCGTGCGGCGAAGAACGAGCTCGGCATTGCGCCGGGCGCCAAGCTGGAGGCCTATGTCGCCAGCCCCTCGCCGCTCGGCAAGCGCGTGATCGAGGCGAATACCGCTGCGATCGAACGCCTCGCGCGACTGACGCCCATCCACTTTTCCGAGGCACCCGCCGGTGCGGCGATGCAGGTTTCGGCAGGCGAGGATGCCTTCCTTGTCCCGCTCGAAGGTGTGATCGACATTGCGGCGGAGAAGGCGCGGCTCGAAAAGGCGCTCGCCGCCTCGGCCAAGGAAGCGAAGTCGCTCGAAGGGCGCCTTTCCAACGCCAACTTCGTCGAACGTGCGGCGCCCGAAGCTGTCGAGAAGGCCCGTGCCGACCACGCGCATCACGTCGCAGAAGTCGCGCGCCTCGAAGCAGCTTTGGCGCGATTGGGATAGGTGGTGGCTGTCCTTCGACAAGCTCAGGATCAGCAGGCTAGATTCCGGGGCAAGCACAAGACCCGTTCAGCCTGAGCTTGTCGAAGGCCACGCGCCGACGGTGCACGGCCGACGGTGCCCAGTGGTTTCCTACTCGCCCGGCGCGTGTCATGACGGGCCTATTGGTGCCACCATCACTGCAAATGGGGGCCGAAAAGCACCCTAACTGTCGCCTTTAGGAGGTCAAGTGACTGGAAATAGATGGTTTTTAAGGGCGACACCTGAGTCGCCTTTGTCGCCTTCGACGTTCGGGCACGGACCAGGATGCCGCTAGTCCTCGCCACGCAGGCGCCGGGCGAGCCGGAAATTTTCGCCAGCGTTCAAGGCGAGGGCCCCAGTGCGGGGATGCCCTGCACCTTCCTGCGCCTGTCGCGCTGCAATCTGGCGTGCCGGTGGTGCGATACCGCCTACACCTGGCGCTTCGAAGGCGACAATCGCCCGCACCGCGATGACGTGGACTTCGAACGCAAGACCAACCAGCTGAGCCTCGACGAGGAAGAGGTGGCGCGCCGTATTCTCGCGCTCGGGCAGAAGCGCCTTGTGATCACGGGTGGTGAGCCGCTGCTGCAGGCCCCCGCCCTGGCCCGCCTGCTCGACCTGCTGCCCGACATGCATGTGGAAGTCGAAACCAACGGGACGACCAAGGCCTCGACCGCGCTCGATATCCGTATCGACCAATTCAACGTCAGCCCCAAGCTGTCGCATAGCGGCAACCCGGCAGAACTGGCGCTGCTACCCGAACGGCTCGACGCCTACGCCACCGATCCGCGCGCATGGTTCAAATTCGTGATCGCGCAGCCCGAAGACGTCGATGAGGTCCTGGCACTGCACGAACGCTACCGCTTCCGTCCGGACCACGTCTTCCTGATGCCCGAAGGCACCGACAGCGAGACACTGCGCACCCGCGAGAAGTGGCTGGCACCGCTATGCGTCGAGCATGGCTTCCGCCTGTCCGACCGCCTGCATATCCACCTGTTCGGCGATACGCGCGGGACGTGATCCACTCCAAAAAGAGAGGCTCCCACACGCTGGACGAAACGTGTGGGAGCAACGCTGAAAGCTACCAACGCAGCCCGAAGTCACGTCGACGAAGCTTCGCCATTCTGCCGTCTGGATGATGGAACACGAGGCCCTCATGCTCCGGGTGCGCAACAAGCCAATCCTTCAGAGCATCGAAATTGCGCTCCACTTTTACAGGGTGACTACCATGGGGCAGCAATACGTGTCTCTCAAACTCATAGCGCCCTCCTTGAATCTTCGGGCCTAAGAGTTCGTATGTGCCGTCCGGTTCATTGCCAGTGAAGGCTTCCAGATGATATTGGCTTCCTGGGTCGTCCTCCCGCACAGGGACCCAACCGGGGAAATGGCCCGTAACTGGATCAGGTGCGTCAGCAGCCGCGATGAAGCCGTGAGGCTTTGATCGACCCAGTTTCAAGTTATAGCGCTGGTACAATTTGCCGCCTCTGACCAGACAGGCCGTACCATCGAACTTGATTGTAGCTACACCTTCGCCAGCGAGCACCCACTTTTCGCGGCACTCGCGCGTAATGGCATGGGGTCGCGAGGTGCGATCCATGACGAAAACAGTCGGAATCTTCTTCATTTGGCTCCCTTTCCACGAGAATTCGAATCCAACTCGGGGAAACCAAACAAAGCGCCGTAGCGCAGGCGTTCTGTTCTCACAGCACGAAGAAAAGTCAATCGGTTAGCATTTACCCTTGCGAGCGCCAGCGCTGGACGGTGCGGTTGACGATGTCTTCCTCGCCGCCGGTCCGGTTCCACAAATCAACAAAGCTCGGGTCTTCCGATGCCGGGCGCTTGGCCTCTTCGAGATTGTCGAAGCTGACGCGAATGGGGATGGCGACACCCTCACCGCAGATGATGCACTCGCGATTGCGCAGCGCCGGGATGCTGTCGAGGAAACCGCGCGCACCTTCTGGCATGGCGGCCTTCACGAAGGCCTGGTCACGATCGTTGTTGAGGCGCATCGAGATGATCGTACCGCACTGTGACAGCACGCCTTCGGCAAGGTCAGACGGGCGCTGCGTGATCAGGCCAAGCGAGATCCCGTACTTACGACCTTCCTTGGCGATACGGCTGAGGATCTTGCCCACCGAGTTGCCGTCGGCATTCTTCTCGCTGGGAACGTAACGGTGTGCCTCTTCGCAGACCAGCAGGATCGGGTTTGTACGTTCCTCGCGGCCCCAGATCGCGAAGTCGAAGACCAGGCGGCTGAGCACGGCCACCACCGTCGCGGTGATGTCCGACGGCACGCCAGACACGTCGATGATCGAAATCGGCTTGCCGTTGGAGGGCATGCGGAAGACCTTGCCGATGAAGTCGGTCATCGTGTCCGCCACCAGCATGCCGGAGAACATGAACTGGTAGCGCGGATCGCCCTTCAACTCGTCGAGCTTGTTCTTGATCCGCATGTAGGGCGCCGAACTGGTCGCCTTGTCGAGCTTGCCCATCTGGTTCTGGATCTCGTTCGAGAGGTCCGAAAGCAGGTAAGGAATCGGGCTGTCGACGGTGATCTTGCCCATGGTCTCGGCCAATCGGCTCTTGGTGCGCGAGGCGAGCAGGCACTTGGCAAGGATATCGGCGTCGACCTGACGTTCGTTGCCGTGACTGGTCAGCAGCACTTCGCAGTGCTCCTCGAAGTTCATGATCCAGTACGGCATCTGCAGGTTCGAGACGTCGAGGATCACGCCCGTCTGGCGGAAGGCTGCGGAATATTCACCGTGCGGGTCGATCATCACGATGTGACCTTCAGGCGCGGCCTGGCAGATGCGGTGCAGGATCAGCGCGGCACTGGTCGACTTGCCGGTACCAGTCGAGCCGAGCAGCGCGAAGTGCTTGCCCAGCATGGCATCGATGTAGATACCGGCGCGAATGTCCTTGGTCGGGTAGACCTTGCCGATTGTGACGGCACTGCGACCGTCGCTGGCGTAGACCTGCTTGAGGTCGGGGGTCGACGCAGGGAAGACCAGCGCGCCCGGAACCGGATAGCGGGTCACACCGCGGCGAAAACCATGCAGTCGGCCCGTGAGCTTCTCCTCGACCCCTTCGCCGAGGAAGTCGATGTTGGCGAGGATGCTGCCGGCCTTGCGATCCTGCTTTTGGTTGCGCACGCTGGCGAGCAGCCAGCTGTTGCCGACGCGAATCTTGATCTGGCTGCCGACCTGCCCTGCCATTGCTACGGAGGGGTCTTCATCCTCCGAGCATTCGGAAAGTCGCTGAAGGTCGATCGCGATCATCGAGCCCGAGCCCGCGATCTCGAGTACCACGCCAATCGGCTGTGAGGCGTTTTCGCTGGCCGGCGCGTCCTGGGCCGGCCCATTCGCTTCTTCCTCTTCCACCGGCTCGACAACTTCGGGCTCGGGGCGCGGCGGTGCCTGGCCCAGCACCGGTTCAGGCGTGATTTCGGCGGGCGCTTCGGGCGAGACCTCTGGGGTCGGTTCCGGCTGTGCAGCTACGGGTGCTGGTGCATACTCAGCTGCAGGTGCGGGATCGGGTTGCGGCTGGTGCACATATCCCGAGCGCGAGACCGCAGGTTGGCTCACCGTCTGTTCGCTCCGGCGGATGCGGTCGCGCAGAGAATTTCCGCGCGGTTGCGGAGGCTCTGCCCCATCTTCCTTGGACGGATCGAAAGTACGAAAGTTGGGATTACCCATGTCGGTCATTGGTTCGGCTCGGCCCCTTGTTGCGCACCGTGCGCAGACGCGGTCCTTACTGCCCCAAGAAGGGTTAAAATCCCGTCAATGTTAAGGGGTTGGCCATGCCATCAAATCATGGCGAACAGGCGCCCGGCCGCCCAGCCCATCCCAACGGAAAGGAATACCGCAAACAGCCCGTAAATCAGCGACCATTCCTGAGAATAATCTGCGATCAACCGTTCGAAACCGACCTTCTTCACTTCGACTTCGGCAAGGGCTGACGCGATGACACGACCGCGGCTTATCGCAAAGGTTTCCGCCGTATAGGTGCCGGTCGTGACACTGGACGGCAACGAAATGCGCGCTTGGTAGAGCACCTGTTCACTGACCTGGACGCCACCAAAATCTTGCTTGTAAAGCTGCTGACGAGTTTTGAGGTCAACCAAACCCGCGGCAAACCGGGCCTGTTCCACCGGGTCGATCACGCCACTGGGGCTGAGCTGGATATAGTCGGTGCCGAACTCGTAGATCGCAGCCGTCTTATCATCGACAATATCGGATACGGGCCGCGACGAAGCCATCGCGAAGAACGAGGGGACGGATCGGAAATCGCTGCTGGCGGCATTGACCCAAACCCCGGCAAACCGCTCCTTCTCGCGCAGCCGGACAGGCTCAGAAGGCCCTTTGAGAACCACCACGATATCGTACTGGTTCCCCGCTGCGCGGCCACCTGGATCTAGGATTGCGCCGAACAACAGCAGTTCGGTCCCGGTGAATCCCTGCCGCACATGGATCTCGTGCTGGCTGACTTCCGGCACGAGGATAGGGTCGCGCTGCCCCATCAGCAGCACCGCAAAGAGGATGAGCATTGCCGCCCTCATAGCGGGTACAGCGTGTAGATTTCCTCAGGCTGGTAGAACAGACCGAGGAACATGCGGAAGGCGACCAGAAGGACGATGGTGGCGAGGATCAGGCGTAGCACTTCCGGCTTGACCTTGATCGCGATCTGCGAACCCAGCTGTGCGCCCGAGACCGAGCCGATGAGCAGCAGGAAGACAAGGACGATATCCACCGCCTTGGTCGTCAGCGAGTGCATCATCGTCGTCGCCATGGTTACGAAGAGGATGTTGAACAGGCTGGTGCCAACGACGACGCTGGCGCTCATACCAAGTATATAGAGCATGGCGGGAACAAGGATGAAGCCACCGCCCACACCCATTAGCATGGTCAGGATGCCGACGCAGATCCCAACGATCAGAGGGGCCAATGGCGAAATGTAGAGGCCCGAGCGGTAAAACCGCCACCGCATGGGCAAACTGGCAACCAGCGG
The DNA here is from genome assembly GCF_013260645.1 of Erythrobacter mangrovi. Taxonomy (NCBI): domain Bacteria; kingdom Pseudomonadati; phylum Pseudomonadota; class Alphaproteobacteria; order Sphingomonadales; family Erythrobacteraceae; genus Erythrobacter; species Erythrobacter mangrovi. The sequence goes on from NZ_CP053921.1 coordinate 375,931, forward strand.
GTGGTGGCGCCGCCGCGGCGCCTGGGTGGCGGCGGCTTGACCACGCAGGCCGCGAACCGATTCACTCGCCATCAACAAGCCAACAGCGCCCAATAGGACGACGTAGAGTGCGTTGATCACCACATCGATCTGGCCGATGGATCGAAAGAACTGGAACAGCAGTGCGCCAATGCCCGAGCCGATGACGCCGCCCCCCACAAGCACCCCGCCCATGCGGTAGTCGACACCCTTGCGGTGGCTATGGGCGATCACGCCGGTCACGCTGGCGCCGGTCACCTGGGTGGAAGCGGAAGCGGCTGCGACGGTCGGCGGGACTCCATAGAAGATCAGCAAGGGCGTTGTCAGGAAACCGCCGCCAACTCCGAAAAGACCGGACAGGAACCCGGTCAGCCCGCCCAGCGCGACGATCCACAGTCCGTTGACTGACAGGTTCGCGATGGGAAGGTAGACGTCCATGGGATCGCCCTATCGCAGCACTTGCCCGGATAAAAGCTGAACCGTGTCAGAAGCCGGTTGAAAGCGTAATCGCCACGCCCGTATCCGGCCTGGCGTTACCGGCCACACGGATGCGATAGTCGGCCGCAATGCGTGCGGGCACGTGGCCAAGCCTGAAAGCCACCTGAAGGCTGGGCCCGAAGTCGAGCCGTTCCGAGCCACGCTGTGCACCGCCCCAAACCCCGAACCCTGCGCCAAGCGACGCCGTCTCGCCCCGCACAACGGAGTGCACAGCAGTCACTCGCCCGTCGACAAAGCCTGTGGCGAAGTCGCCAGCAACGTATCCCGCTTGGACATACCCTTCCCCTTCAAATCCCAAACCTAGGGGAACGTCCGACAAGCCGGAGCTCACGAACGTTGCCGGGCGCAATTCTACGGCACCGCCGCTGTCGACCGCCCTGACTTCGGCGTGGGCATAGGCTGGCACGTTTGCGAATGGGCGAACCCGGATTCCGACCGCCCCCTCGCTCTCGCCGTTCGTCACCAGGGCCTTGCTGGTCCGGACATAGGCAGCAGGCTCAAGCCGGGTCGCCGGGGCGAGACGATAGCTCAGTACCGCCCCTGCCTGACTTGCTCCATAGCTTGCCGGACGATCTCCAGACGTGCCCAGGGTCTCGCTATCACGGCGAAGTACCAGCCAAGCATCAATCCGCCAGCGCTTCGCACCGGCCTGACGCGCCGGGCCGGCAAGTTGCACGCGGATCGCAGGATCTGGCCCGACCGTGCCGGGCGAATCGGCAAATGTCTTCGGCGCTGGCAACATGGCAATGCCCGGTTCCCCCAATATGTGAGAACCGAACGGTTGGCGGGCTTCTTCCTTCGGGGAATGGGGTGGCGGTTCGAGGGTGGGTATGTGCGTGGCACGCGGGTCCGATTCCCACTGCCGGACATCGCGTCGACTGGGTCGCAGGCCCGCAGGGGAAGAGAGCCGCACCGACACCTGGCCAAGCTTCGTTTCCGCCGTACGAATGGGAAGAGACGCATCTTTAGCGGTGCCGGATACGTCTAGCGGATTAGCCGATGCCGGCTGTGGCGGCTCCCACACCAGGACCCGCAGCACTGCCCAACCGACGAACAGCGAACCGAGGAAGATGATCGGTTGGCCGCGGCGTCGATGGGTTTCGTGCACCATCAGCCGGCCATCTGCCCCAATGACGGGTTCATTGCCGGGTGGTCCCGGTGCTCGGTCTTGTCCCATACGATCGGCGCGCCGCGCAGCGTGCCGATATAGGCCAGCAGTGCGCGGCGCCCTGCCATGATGGCGATGACATTGGACACCATGAGGCGTGGGATTGCCATGAAGCCGACCCGCCAACCGTACTCGCGCGCCGTGAATGCGACACGAGATCCTAGGCGCCACGCCACGCCGAACAGATTGACGAGCAGAAGCGCCTTGAGCAGCGAACTCAGCGGCAAAGGCTTGGCAAGCCCAAGTCCGACCACAAGTGTTGCAAGCGCGCTGACTACTATCAGCGCATAGGCCAGCGTCAGCAGTATCGCGCCGAACGGGCCACGTCTGTCCCGCAGCTGCATCCAGAGATTCACCGGCGAGCCACTCCAGCCCAGCCTGTCCCAGCCCTGCAAGGCGATTCCGTGCATCCAGCGCGTCTTCTGGCGGACGGCTATGTTTAGTTCGGCAGGGAAATAGGCACGGGTGGCGATGAGCCGCCCTTCCTGCGTCCGGCAGCGCAGGAAGCGGCCGCGCCCTCCACGCTCGGCGATGCGCAGGCCGAGTTCGTAGTCCTCGGTCAGTGAATGGCGGGCGAAAGGCTCATCCCCGAATTGCGCCAGTATTTCCCGTGAGATGGCGCAGCCGACGCCTGCCCCCGGTATTGCCGCCCCCAAAGCGTCCCGCACTACCAAGGTCTTGCCGTGGGCTTCGGCAAACTCATCCGAATAATGCGTGCCGATGAACTGCGACCCGATCTGCGGGAGTGCGAGGACCGGCAGCTGCACGAAGTCGGCATGCGACAGACCCATATCCAACAGCCCTAGTGCGGCCGGGTCGACCATGTCTTCGGCGTCGTGGAGAACGACCATGCGCACCTGCTCGCCTATGCGAGTTTCGTCTGTGCACAGGGCCGAGTAGAGACGATTGAGGCAATCGGCCTTGCTCGTTGGTCCGTCTGCCCCGTGGATGACCAGACGCACCCTGGTGTCGCTTCGCGCAGCGGCGATCACGGAGGCGATAGTCGAGGGATCGTTTCGATAACAGCCGACGTAGATCCGCAGGCCTGTCTGTGACCAATTGGCGAGCATGTGGCAGATGGTCGGGCCGATCACTGCCGATTCCTGCCAAGCCGGAATGAACACCGCAGCGCGTCCAGAGAGGTGGCGTCGTGACAGCTCGACGCCATTCACCACTGGCGTCTTGAACCGCCGTTTCAGGCGTAGGCCAAGATACGCCAGATCGATGGCAAGTTCATCGATGAGTCCCACCGCAAAGAACGCGGCTGTGAACAGCAGCAATTCATGCTGTGCGACCAAAAACCATTCTAGAACAGTGAATTGATCCAGACCCAAGCGCGACCCCGTTTTTCATAACTTGTAACGACGCGACAGGTTGATGGCAACTCTCAATAAACAACGACGGGCTTCGACCTTGCAACTGGCGACGGAATACGGAAGAGAGCGCCCCGATATGAATGACCGCCCAACCCCACTCCGCGTTGTATTTGCCCCCGTCCGCGCATTGTTCGACAGCGACGCTTCAGCGGGTATTCTGCTGATCGTCGTGGCCGCGGCCGCGATGCTTGCGGCTAACTCACCCCTGCATACGGAATATCACGCGCTATTCCATGATGCGCTGTTCTCTGCAGCGATCTTCAAGCTCAACACATTGCATCTCTGGATAAACGACGGGTTGATGGCGATCTTCTTCTTCGTCGTCGGGCTGGAAGTGAAGCGCGAATGGATCGAAGGCCAGCTTTCGTCCCCGTCGCAGCGCCGTCTCCCAGTGCTCGCCGCCGCCGCCGGCATGGCGATCCCGGCGCTCATCTACGTCTCGATCGTTGGCCTCGGCAATCCGCTGACCGGTGGTTGGGCGATCCCCGCGGCTACCGATATCGCTTTCGCCATGGGTGTGCTGGGCCTGCTCGGCAATCGGGTTCCCGCGTCGCTACGCCTGTTCCTGCTGACCGTCGCGATCGTCGATGACATCGGGGCGGTGCTGGTCATCGCCGTGTTTTACACCTCTGGTCTCAAGCTCGGTTATCTCGTGGCTGCGGCCGTCGTGGTTGGCCTGATGTATGCGCTCAACCGCGCGAAGGTTTCGCGCTTCGAGCCCTTCATCCTCCTCGCCCTGGTGCTCTGGTTCCTCGTGCTCAATTCGGGGGTTCACGCGACCATCGCAGGTGTCGTGGCTGCACTGACCATCCCCATGCGCGGCAAGGACGATGATACCATGGTCGAACGCATGGAACACTCGCTCGCGCCGTGGAGCGCATACCTGATCGTCCCAGTTTTCGGCTTCGCCAATGCCGGGGTCGATTTCAGCACTATGGGGTTGGATGGAATTCTCGCACCCCTGCCGCTCGCGATCGCCGCGGGCCTGTTCCTGGGTAAGCAGGTGGGCATTTTCGCGGCGATCTGGGCGGCAGAGAAGCTGCGCTTCGCCCCCCGCCCCGATCAGGCCAACTGGCCGGAGATCTGGGGCGTATCGATCCTGTGCGGCATCGGTTTCACCATGTCGCTGTTCATCGGCGAACTGGCATTCCCCGGTTCGCGCGAACTGATCGACGAGGCCAAGATCGGCACCCTGCTGGGTTCGCTGATATCGGCCCTGGTGGGCTTCGTGATCCTGCGAATGACCACGATCCACCCGGACGACCCGCGCAACCCCTATCGCCAGTGAGAGAGTAGCTACCAGCTGCCAGTATTTTCCATGCTGGCCCAAGGCTCTGCGGGTTCGAGGTAACCTTCCTGCAGCAGTTCTACCGAAATGCCGTCGGGCGATTTGACGAAGGCCATATGCCCATCGCGCGGCGGGCGGTGGATGATGTGGCCAGCATCGGCCAAGCGCTGGCAGGTCTCGTAGATATTATCGACGCGGTAGGCGAGATGGCCGAAATTGCGCCCGCCTGAATACGTCTCCGGCTCGCCCTCTTCGGGCGGCCAGTTATAGGTCAGCTCGACCTCGGCCACGCCCTCTTCGCCCGGCGCGGCAAGGAAGATCAGCGTGAACCGTCCTTGCTCACTGTCGAAGCGGCGCACTTCCTTGAGCCCGATCAGCTCGAAAAAAGCGACAGTGGCATCCGGGTCCGAAACGCGGATCATGCTGTGCAGGTACTTGGTCAAAACTAACTCCATTCGTCGACATTAAAGCACGGTTCATCGTAGCACTCCTATCTACCCCTGCCTGGATCGCAGCAGCGAAAGGAATCACTCATGACCGTAGATTCGTCCGAGGAAACCGAGGGTGCCATGAAAGCCCGCGGCGATTCAACCATGCGTCGCTGGCTCGGCAGCGCCGCCATCCTTGCCGTGGGGATCATGGCTGGCGGCTTCGTTCTCGGTGACGGGCTGGTACGGATGAAGGCGGCGGAACGGAGCGTTACTGTGCGGGGGCTTGCCGAGCGCGATGTCGTTGCGGATCTGGCGACCTGGACCATTTCCTACGCGGGCATCGCCGGGGACCTGGCCGGAGCACAGGCGGCGGCCGACCGCGATGCCGCCGCAATCCGTAGCTTTTTCAAGGAGCTCGGCTTTCCCGACAACGAGCTAACCCCGGCAGGCGTCAATGTCTCAAGCTACACCAATGACGGGATAACCCGATACACCGTTCAGCAGCGGATGGTACTGCGCACCAGGGACATCAAGCGCGCGCAGGAAGCTTCGCGCCGGCAGGTGGAACTGGTTCGGCGCGGCGTGGTGTTAGAGGACGGCTCTGGGATCAACTACACTTTCACCGGGCTCAATGCGGTAAAACCGGACATGGTCGCCGAAGCGACCAAGGACGCACGCGCCTCTGCGGAGCAGTTTGCCAAGGACAGCGGCGCTGCCGTCGGTTCGATCAGGCAGGCGACGCAGGGGTATTTTTCGATTGAGGCCCGCGACGGAGAAGCCGGCGGCTGGGGCGTGGGCGACACGCCTTACAAGAAGGTCCGGGTCGTCACGACGGTCGACTTTGCACTCGAATGAAAAATGGGGGGCGGGAATACCGCCCCCAAAAATTCTCAGAAGCTGGCGGAAATCGTGGCCACCACGGCATCATCGGTGAACTCGTTGATCGAAGGCCCTTCGACGCCGACATAGGCGACACCGAATTCGAACGGACCGTGCGCAATGCTGGCGCCGATAGACCAGTCGAGACCGGTATCGTCGTCCGCGCCGGCGAGCAGCGGCGGAGCCAGCGCCCCATCGGTGTAGCCGATGTGGCCGGTCAGGGTGATCGGCGTATTGGGGATGCCCACGCCAACATCGGTATAGAGATAGAGGTTGTCGTCATCGCCGAGCGAGTCCTGATCGGGCGAATAGCCGACGCCGAGCGTGGTTTCGACCGGGCCGAGCGAGAAGCCAACCGAAGCCAGAAACTCGTAGTAGTCGACATTGGCGCCGATATCCTCGGTCGGGTAGATGTAGTAGATCGCACCGACGTCGAGGCTCACGCCATCGGTGATGTCACCGCTCCAGCCGCCGTAGACATCGAGCTCCATGTCGCCATAAGCGTCACCGCCGCTGATCGACGAGGCCCAGGTGCCCACATAGAAGCCGCTTTCATGGGCAACGTCGAAGCCACCCTGGATTGCCGGGTCGCCGCTCGACAGCGAAACGCCGCGGAAGCGGTAGTCGGTCGTCAGGGCAACATTACCCGACAGTGTGAAGCCGCCAGCCGACGTTTCGTCGGTTGACTCTTCATCTTGCGCCATGACCGGCGCGGCGGAAAGAAGGCTCACCGTAGCGAGCGAAACGGCCATTAGGCCACGAAAGGACGTCAGCATTACAAACTCCTCAACGAGTGTCGCTTCGTCCCACCTGCGAATCCGTCGGGGCCTGGTTTGATCGGCTCCTCGTGCGGATACAGAAAGATTTGTGCATCGAACGGACCCAGCGCGCAAGATATGTGTGGCAACATTTCGCATATGCAGCAAAAGCTGTGGTGTTTTCGCAACTGCAGGATCGGTCGGCTGGGTCGCGGTTGCCGCGCGAGCGGCTTGCGCCTATCTGCCCAGCGAGGCCGGCGTACAGGCGCAGGCCAGGGGATGGACCACAACACAACCGCACAATGCTCCGATCGCTACGCCAGCTATTCAAGGAGAAACCTGCCCCACGCCGCCTGGCGTCGGTGCCTGCGGGCGAGCGGTATTACGTCATCGGGGACGTACACGGGCGCCTCGACCTGTTCGACGCGCTGATCGAGGCGATCGAGGCCGACGACGCATCCGCTCCGGCGGCGCAATCCACCGTGGTGCTGCTGGGTGACCTGATCGACCGCGGACCGAACAGCTCGGGTGTGATCGACCGGGCACGGGCCTGGACCAAGACCCGCACAGTTCGCTTCATCGCCGGAAACCACGAGGAAATGTTCCTGGAGTCCTTCGATGACAAGGAAATGCTCCGCCACTTCATCAAGCATGGCGGCCGTGAAACGATCCTGTCCTACGGCATCAAGCGCAAGCGCTACAACGAGTTGACCATCAAAGAGCTGCAGGGCGAGCTTGCCCAGCTGGTCCCTGCCAAGCACCGCAAGTTCCTGAGCAGTTTCGAGGACATGATCGTCGCAGGCGACTATGTCTTCGTCCATGCCGGGATCAACCCGAAGCGTCCGGTCGAAGATCAGAAGCCGTCCGACCTGCGCTGGATCCGCGAGCGCTTTCTCAAGCACACCGAGCCCTTTAGCCACGTGGTGATCCATGGCCACACGATCTTCGACACTGTCGAGGCGACCGACCACCGCATCGGCATTGACACCGGCGCTTTTCGCAGCGGGCGCCTGACCGCGCTGGTGCTTGAGGGCACATCGCGCCGGACCATCCAGGCGGTCGAAACCGACAGCGTGATTGCGATCGACAAGACCGATCTCGCCTAGCACGGCAGGTTTCCGAGAGAGGTGCCAGGGGGCCTGTAAGCCGGGTTCTGTCCTGCCGACGGTATCCGATAACCGGACCGTATCCGCAGGGGCAGCCATTCGTCTGGGCCATGGATCGCTCCATGGCTCAAGCAGCCAACCCGGGCGGTCGATGCGAAACACACCTGCCTTGCGGCGCGCCGCCCCTATTCGGCCTTGCTCCGGGTGGGGTTTGCCATGCGGACCCTGTTGCCAGCGCCCCGGTGCGCTCTTACCGCACCCTTTCACCCTTGCCTGAGCCCTTTAGGGACCATCGGCGGTATACTCTCTGTGGCACTTTCCCTGGGGTCACCCCCGGCGGGCGTTACCCGCCACCCTTGCTTCGTGGAGCCCGGACTTTCCTCGCGCCTTGCGGCACGCGGCTGCCCGGCCCCCTGGCGGGTAAGCAAATAGGGTGTCGAGCCGATTTCGCCAAGCAAAAGCCGTGTTGGACCGGAATTGGATTGGCCGGACGTAACCCTGCTGGATGGAACACATGGAACAGGGTCCTGCAGAAGAAAACACCGCGCCAGCAGGACCATGACGAAGCGACGCCGGTTGAGGATGAGAGAGCTGCCAAGTCCACGCTCGGGATCTGGCATGAGGGCATTTCGGTAGGAAAGCGCGAATGGCAGCTAACGACCCGAAGGCTGACCTTGCGATCTATCCCGGTCATCGGGAAACCAGTTGCGGTCTAATAGACTTGGCGATTTGTGTTGATCCCCTTGGTCTCCAGCGAGAACCGAGGTTCCGCCTGTGCCGAGCCTGACACTAGCAATTCGGCCGCACGCTTGCCCACGGCGGGGCCATGTTTGAAACCATGGCCAGACCCTCCGCCTATCAGGAGGACATCCCTGTTGCCGGGCAGCCAATCGATCAGGAAATCGCCGTTCGACGTATTGGTATACTGGCACACTCTGGCCTGGACCAAGGGCGCATCGGCAAGCGCCGGGAAGCGGTTCGCGATGAATGCCCTGGCCATGGAAATTCCCTCGCTGCTCGGCTCTCGCTCCAGCGAATTGGGATCGATTGCCGGGCCGTGTCGATCGAAGGCGATTTTGAAGCCTCGGCCTTCGATATCCGGCAAGCCGTAGACGATATCGCCGCCGTTGAAGTCCGCCCACACGGGGAAGCGACCAGCGGCGAAACGGTCATCACCATCCGGGGGGCCGAAATAGAAGACCTCCTGGCGGGTAACAGAGAGCCGCTCTCCCAGCGTGCCGGGGAAGAGATTTCCCAACCACGGGCCGAGTGCATAGACCAGCTTTCGCGCCCTTTGCCCGTCAGGCAATTCGAAGCCGCCGGCCTGCCCGTTTCGGGGTGGTCCGACATGCGCAATCACCGGCTTCAAACCGGCATCCCGCACCGTCGCCTGTACCGCCCTGTTGGCGATGAGGCCGCCCGTGTCTTCCTCGATGAATCCCACCTCATTCGCGTCGAAGCGGATTTGCGGCCAGTTCTTGCCAAGCCAATCGGCATTCCCCGATCGGTGGCTGATCTTCTGTGCTTCCAGCCATGCCAGGCTGCGCTGCATGTATTGGTCGCGCTCGGGCGAAAACCACAGGACGCCGGTCGGGTAGAAGATCGGCGTGCTCTGGCGATCCGACAGTGCTTTCCAGTAACCCAGCGATTCAAGCGCCATCGAAGAATAGAGCGGATCGCCGCCATAGCTCAGGCGAATGACCCGGCTTTCGCCGCCGGACGAACTCCTGACATTCCCCGGGCCATAGGCGTCATAGAGGGCAACCTTCAGGCCACGCTTCCGAAGATGCCAAGCAGTCCAGGAGCCAAAGACGCCTGCGCCGACTACGGCCACGTCCAAAGTCTGTGAACTTGTTGCGCCGACCCGTCCGCTGGCGATCGCCAGGCTGGTCGCGCCGATCGATTTGACAATGTTACGGCGGGTCAGACGCATCGGATAACCTCAGTCGCTCCACGTGTTCTGCGACGTTGATCCTTCCCGACTGCGGTTCGCGATGAATGCCCTGGCCATGGAAATTCCCTCGCTGCTCGGCTCTCGCTCCAGCGAATTGGGATCGATTGCCGGGCCGTGTCGATCGAAGGCGATTTTGAAGCCTCGGCCTTCGATATCCGGCAAGCCGTAGACGATATCGCCGCCGTTGAAGTCCGCCCACACGGGGAAGCGACCAGCGGCGAAACGGTCATCACCATCCGGGGGGCCGAAATAGAAGACCTCCTGGCGGGTAACAGAGAGCCGCTCTCCCAGCGTGCCGGGGAAGAGATTTCCCAACCACGGGCCGAGTGCATAGACCAGCTTTCGCGCCCTTTGCCCGTCAGGCAATTCGAAGCCGCCGGCCTGCCCGTTTCGGGGTGGTCCGACATGCGCAATCACCGGCTTCAAACCGGCATCCCGCACCGTCGCCTGTACCGCCCTGTTGGCGATGAGGCCGCCCGTGTCTTCCTCGATGAATCCCACCTCATTCGCGTCGAAGCGGATTTGCGGCCAGTTCTTGCCAAGCCAATCGGCATTCCCCGATCGGTGGCTGATCTTCTGTGCTTCCAGCCATGCCAGGCTGCGCTGCATGTATTGGTCGCGCTCGGGCGAAAACCACAGGACGCCGGTCGGGTAGAAGATCGGCGTGCTCTGGCGATCCGACAGTGCTTTCCAGTAACCCAGCGATTCAAGCGCCATCGAAGAATAGAGCGGATCGCCGCCATAGCTCAGGCGAATGACCCGGCTTTCGCCGCCGGACGAACTCCTGACATTCCCCGGGCCATAGGCGTCATAGAGGGCAACCTTCAGGCCACGCTTCCGAAGATGCCAAGCAGTCCAGGAGCCAAAGACGCCTGCGCCGACTACGGCCACGTCCAAAGTCTGTGAACTTGTTGCGCCGACCCGTCCGCTGGCGATCGCCAGGCTGGTCGCGCCGATCGATTTGACAATGTTACGGCGGGTCAGACGCATCGGATAACCTCAGTCGCTCCACGTGTTCTGCGACGTTGATCCTTCCCGACTGTGCATGTCAAACTGTCGGCAGTCAGGCCAACGTCCGCCCTCCACCAATTTGCGTCCATCCGGCCCTACCTATGCGCTCCGCGGTCCCGGTCGAGCAATAGCTGGAACAGGATCGCCCGCACCTCGCCGTCGATCTCGCCGTCGATCCTGCGGGGGCGCCAGCGGCGCTGGAACGCCTCGACTGCCTTATGCCCATCGGTGATGTCATAACCGAAGCGTTCGAGCGCGAGGTAGAAGGCGCCATCATTGTCGAAGGGGTCGCCCAGTTCGATCTTCGGCGTCGGCAGGCATAGCCCGTATTCCGCCAACCGCTCCCACGGGAACAGCTCGCCCGGATCAAGCTTGCGCGCAGGCGCCACGTCGGAATGGCCGACCACGTTGGCGCGGGGAATGTCGTGAGCCCGCACGATCCGCGCGAGCAGGGGAACCAGCGCCTCGAACTGAGCCTCGCTGAAGTCGCGATACCCGTTGGTGTGTCCCGGATGGTCGAGTTCGATACCGATGCTGGCCGAATTCACGTCACGGGTGCCACGCCAGTATGACGCACCGGCATGCCAGGCGCGCTTGGCCTCAGGCACGAGGCGCGTGACAGTACCGTCTTCGGCGATCAGGTAATGGGCGGAGACCTTGGCAGCGGGATCGCACATCCGCTCGAGAGCGGCCTCGGGTCCCAGCATGTCGGTGTAATGGATGACGGCCATCGTCACCGGTAGCGCGCGATCGTCGAAGTTGGGCGAAGGGCGCTCCCGGTGGACGAGCTCGTCTCCTGTCACCCGATCAGGTCTCCGGATTGCGGCAGGACGGCACCGAGGACCAGGGCATCGGCCGATCGGTGATATTGCAGGCCGCCGCCGTTCTCTTGCGCCAGCAAGGCGATCATGTGGGCTGCAGCGGTGCGGCTCGACAATTCGGTCCGATCGAGCGTGCCGTCGAGCGCCTTGCCGATCGTCTCGTCGAAGGCGATCTTGGGGCCCGTCGCGCGAACCACGATCTCGGTGGCACCATCGCGCACCTCGGCGCCCACGTCGAGCGTGCCCCCACGCACCAGCGCATCGATCGCGATCTGCGCGAAATTGAGCAGTACCTTGACCGCGGGCTTCGCCATCGTGCTGCCGGCCAGGGCCCAGTTGACCTCGACGTTAGCCTTGTCCGCCACCAGGGCCTGGATCAGCGCCTTGGGTTCCTCGACATCGACCTGATCGCCGAAACCCCCGGCGGCACCGAAGGCCAGGCGGAAGAACTTGAGCTTGTTGGTGCTGATCTTGGCGCTCTGGTCGAGCAATTGCATGACATTGGCACGCATTTCAGGGTCGGTCTCGAGCGCCAGCAGCTCAAGCCCATTGGAGAGAGCGCCCACAGGGCTGAGCATGTCGTGGCACAGCCGCGAACACAACATGGCTGCAAGGTCGATCGATTGGCGGTCGTCCATCGGGATCCCAGTGATGAAGTTTGCGATGGTGTCTTAGCGAGGGCAAGCCTCATAGGGAAGCGGGGCGAAACCTGCATCCCCCGAACGCCAAAATGTGACTCGCCCTGCCGCGACAATCGCCCACACCATCCCATCGCCAGCAGCCATCTCCCGATCCGTGGCAGAGGGCTCTGCGATGCCATTGGGGTGCGAGTGGTAATAGCCGACCAGCCGAAGGCCCCCGTTGCGGGCTGCGCGGTGTGCATCGACGAGCGCCTGAGGGTCTATCTCGAAGTGCGACTGCGGCGAGGCGTGAACGTTGGCAGCGGGGGCGCTGGATTCGATCCGATCCGTCGCCCCGAACAGCAGGCCGCAGCATTCATTGGGATGGGATCGCTCTGCCTCCACAAGCAGTCGATCGATCACCACGCTTGAGACTTCGAGTGCCATCGCGCATGGCCCTAGCATGACCGAGCCAGAAATCATCACGGGAACCCTGGCCACTGCGGGTCGCCTGGACAAGGTTCTGGCCGAAGCGAGCGGCCTATCGCGCGAACGGGTCAAGGCGCTGATTGCCGATGGGGCGGTCACGGTGGGCAAGACGCTTGCCAACAGTGGATCGGTGAAGATGCAGGCCGGCGCCTATTTCAGCATCGCCCTGCCCCCGCCCGAACCGCTTGCCGCCGAACCGCAGGACATCCCGCTCGATATCGTGTTCGAGGACGATCACCTTATCGTCGTCAACAAGCCCGCCGGGATGGTCGTGCACCCTGCCGCGGGGAATCCTGACGGGACCCTGGTCAATGCGCTGCTGTTCCATTGCGCAGGGAGGCTCTCGGGCATCAACGGGGTCGCCCGACCCGGTATCGTCCATCGGATCGACAAGGATACCTCGGGCCTGTTGGTCGTGGCCAAGTCCGATGCCGCGCATGAAGGCCTGGCAAAGCAATTCGCCGACCATTCGATCACCCGCCGATATCTGGCGGTGTGCGCCGGCTACCCCAACCCGCGATCCGGGACCATTTTCGGTCGCATCGGGAGGTCGGACAAGGATCGCAAGAAGATTGCGGTGCTGCCGGACGATTCCAGCCGGGGGAAGCGCGCCGTCACGCACTATGAAACGCTGCAGACGCTGAATCACGCCACCTTGATCGAATGCCGGCTCGAAACCGGGCGCACCCACCAGGTCCGCGTTCACTGTGCGTCAATCGGGCATCCGCTATTGGGGGACCCAGTCTATGGTCGCACGCCCAAATCCCTCAAGCCCGTTCTGGACCAACTCCAGTTTCGGCGACAGGCGCTGCACGCGGCAAGGCTCGGATTCATTCATCCTATCACGGGTGAAAGCTTGGATTTCCACACTGATTTACCAGCAGATTTTCAGGAACTGATCGACGAAACCGCTCGTTGAAATCGATGAATCGCAGTGCAATTTTGACAAGATTCGAGTATAAGTAACCTCAGTGGCCCGACAGCCGGATGCCCATCAGGGGTCCCGCAGCCGAGGTCGACGCTAGAAAGGTCAGGGTATAAGTGAGCAATAACAAGTCTTTGAGCGTCCCGGCGCTCGGCGGTGAGCAGAGCCTCAATCGCTACCTCTCCGAAATCAAGAAGTTTCCCGTGCTGACGGCTGAGCAGGAATACATGCTCGCCAAGCGCTATGCCGAGCATGAGGACCCCGAAGCTGCCGCGCAGCTCGTCACTTCGCACCTGCGGCTCGTGGCCAAGATCGCCATGGGCTACCGCGGCTACGGCCTGCCCGTTTCGGATCTCATTTCCGAAGGCAATGTCGGCCTGATGCAGGGTGTGAAGAAGTTCGAGCCCGATCGTGGTTTCCGCCTCGCGACCTACGCGATGTGGTGGATCAAGGCCTCTATCCAGGAATATATCCTGCGCAGCTGGTCGCTCGTGAAGATGGGCACCACCGCCGCGCAGAAGAAGCTGTTCTTCAACCTGCGCCGGATGAAGAAGAACCTCGACGCCTATGAGGATACCGACCTCCATCCCGACGACGTGACCAAGATCGCGACCGACCTCGGCGTGCCCGAGCAGGAAGTGGTCAACATGAATCGCCGGATGATGATGGGCGGCGACGGTTCGCTCAACGTGCCGATGCGCAATGGCGAGGAAGGTTCGGGCGAATGGCAGGACTGGCTGGCCGATGACGGTCCGCTGCAGGACGAGCTGGTCGCCGATGCCGAAGAAGCCGACGTGCGCCACGAAATGCTGGTCGAGGCGATGGGCAGCCTTAACGAGCGCGAGAAGCACATCCTGACCGAGCGCCGCCTGACGGACAACCCGCAAACGCTCGAAGAGCTGTCGCAGGTCTACGACGTCAGTCGCGAGCGCATTCGCCAGATCGAGGTCCGCGCCTTCGAGAAGCTGCAGAAGGCGATGCAGCGCATCGCCGGGGAACGGCTGCTCCCGGGCGTGGCCTGATCAGGACCTGGCCCGCGCAATTGCCCCAGGGCGATTGACATCGACGGTGAACACTCCAGTCTCCCCCGGTCCAGCGCGACCGGGGGAGACTGTCGTTTGAAGCCTGCGAAACTGATCTGCGCCCTGCTTGCAGGGGCGGCACTGCTTGCCAATCATCAAGGCGAACCGACCGACCCCGAAACGAAGGCGTGGTGGGATCTCGCCACGGAACTGTCGAGCGATGCCTATGAGGGCCGCGCCAGCGGTTCTCCGGGGCACGAACGTGCGGCGGTGCTGGTAGCAAGCAAGCTGGCGGCGGCGGGCTTCCGACCATTGGGCGAGAATGGCAGCTGGTATCAGCGCGTCCCGCTGGAAGAGGTCGCGGTGTCCTTCGCGACCCTGGACGGCGAAGTGGGCAGACTGCACCATCTCGATGACTTCGTTGTGCGCCCGCAGCCCGGACTGCCACGAAGCGCAAGCTACGCGCTATCCTATCGCGGCTACTGCGGTGCCGGTGATCTGGGTGATGTCGCCGGTCGGGTGGTGATTTGCCACAACACGCGCCGCAGTGGGCTGCCCAGCGATCCCGAACGCGAAGCGGCGGTTCGGGCTGCGGGCGCTGCCGCGATCATCCAGATTGCCGATCCGGGCTTCACCATAGAGCCGCCCCGCTGGCCATTCGCCTATAACAAGGTTGTTTCGACGCCTAGAGAAATCCCGACCGCCGACAGCTTCGTGTCGATCCTGCTTAACGCAGATGCACTGGGAAGGTTGGTGCCCAGGCACGACGCGGCGACGCTCGTCACCAAGGGCGCGGCGGGAGAACCGCTTCCGTCCTTCGACGGCGGCACAGTGCGGCTGACCACCGTGTTGCGCACCAGCCAGTACAGTTCGCCCAATGTCATCGGCTACCTGCCCGGTACCGATCCGGCGCTTGCGGACCAGGCGATCCTGCTCGGTGCGCACCTCGATGGCTACGGCTTCGGTCATGCGGTCGATGGCGATGCGCTGTATAACGGCACGCTCGACGATGCAGCCTATGTCGCCTTGCTGCTGAAATTCGCCGAGGCCCGGCGGGGCAAGGGCCTCAAGCGCCCAATCATTATCGGTGTATGGACGGGTGAAGAACTGGGCCTGCACGGATCGCGCTGGTTCGCCGCGCACCCAACCTGGCCGCTGGCGAAGATCGCGGGCGTGCTGAACCTCGACCAGCTGCGACCGATCTTCCCGCTTGAGCGGCTAACGACCCACGGACGAACCGACAGCACCATGGGCGACCATGCGGCGGCGTTGGCTGCGAAATACGGCTTCGTGCTGCAGGACGATCCCGAGCCCGAGCGGCGTCTGATCCTGCGAACCGACCATCGCCCCTTCATGGAGGCGGGCATCCCGTTCCTCAACTTCACCTTCGGTTTCGAGCCGGGGAGCGAGAGTGAGCGGATCTACCGCCACTGGTACCGCACCGGCTACCACAAGCCGCAGGATGACCCGCAGCAGCTGATGGACTGGCAGGCCGCCAAGACCTTCAACCACTTCTGGCTCGAACTGGCCGAACGTATCGCCGACGACCCGGCCAGCCCGCGCTGGCATGAAGGCAGCGAGCTGGCCGGGAAATATGCGAAGGACTAGCTGCCCGGCGCGAGGTCGAGCACCGCAGCGACCATCGCCTGCGTTCCCAGCGTGACCGATTCCCGTGGAGCTATCTTGAACAGCGGCGAATGGTGCGAGGGAACCGGCGGGCCTCCGTTCTTCTCCGCATCAAAGGCCGCTTGCGGCGTGCCGCCAACCGAGAAGTAGTAGCCCGGTACGCCCAGATCTTCGGTAACGAAGAAGGCGAAGTCTTCCGCGCCCATCGAAGTCTGCTCGTCAGGCAACAACACATCGTCCCCGAAAGTGCGCTGCATCACGGCGTTGAGGCGCCGGGCCAGGGTGGGATCATTGTTGGTAACCGGCGTTCCTTCGACCACCTCGACCTTGGGCAGCTTGTCTTCGGGAAGGCCATGCGCACGGCCGATATTGACCGCAATCCGCTCGATCGCGGCGATGGTCTGCGCCCGCACCTTCTCGTCATTGGCGCGCACGGTAAGCTGGAGGTCGGCCCGGTCGGAGATGATGTTGTGCTTGGTGCCCGAATGGAACGAACCCACGGTCACCACCACCGGCTGCAGCGGGTTGATCTCGCGGCTATCGATCGACTGCAAGGCGACGACGATCTGGGCGCCGATATAGACCGGGTCACGGCCCGTGTCGGGCGCCGCACCATGCGCGCCGATACCGGGCACGGTGATGTTGACCGAATCCGCGCTCGAACCCACCAGCCGCTCCGGTCCGACCAGCTTGCCGGTGGGGACGTCTGCCGCGACGTGGAAGGCGAGTGCGTAGTCGGGCTTTCCAAAGCGTTCGTAGAGCCCGTCCTTTAGCATCGCCACAGCGCCACCAACGCGTTCTTCTGCAGGCTGCACGACGAACATCAGCGTGCCCGACCATTGGTCCTTCATGGTCACTAGCCGCCGCGCCGTGCCAACCATCGAGGTGATGTGCACGTCATGCCCGCAAGCGTGCATGACCGAATATTCCTGGCCGTCCTGGCCTGTCTGGGTGACCTTGGAGGCATAAGGCAGCCCCGACTTTTCGGGCAGCGGCAATCCATCCATGTCGGCCCGCAGCAGGATCAGCGGCCCCAGCCCGTTGCGCAGCATCCCGACCACGCCCGTACCCCCGACCCCTTCGGTCACTTCGAGGCCGGCAGCCCGCAGTTCCGCAGCCATGCGCTTCGCGGTGTTGGTTTCGAGAAAGGAAAGCTCGGGGTTGGCGTGGAAATGCAGGAACAAGTCCTCGAGGTGGCCGTCATAGTCGGCCTCCACCGCCGCAGCGACGGCCGCGGGATCGGCGTTGGCCGGGGTCGAACCCAACGCCAATGCCAGCGCAGCGCCCATCAGAATGTTACGCCTATATCCCATAAATCTCCGCTCCTCTTTGCGACTTATCCAGGTCGATCAAAGCACGCGATGCGTGGCGCGGCAAGCGACACGATTGCACGCGGGAAAGGCCGCGGTTAAGCCACGCCAATGCGCCGCGTCACCCGTTTCCTGTTCAAGGCCCTGCTGGGCTTTATCGGTCTCAGCCTCGCGCTGGTCCTGCTCTTCAAATTCGTGCCGGTGCCCGTCACGGCGACGATGGTCATGGACGGCAACGGCATTACCAAGGACTGGACCAGCCTTTCCAATATCGACCGCAACATGGCGCGCGCGGTGATCGCCAGCGAAGACGGCAAGTTCTGCAGCCACGACGGCTTCGACCGCGAAGCGATCGAGAAGGCGATCGAGAACAATTCCAGGGGCGGTCGGATCAAGGGCGGCTCGACGATCAGCCAGCAAACCGCCAAGAACGTGTTCCTGTGGCAAGGCGGCGGCTATTTCCGCAAAGGGCTGGAGGCCTACTTCACGGTCCTGATCGAGAAGATCTGGGGCAAGCGGCGGATCATGGAGGTCTATCTCAATGTCGCCGAGACCGGCATCGGCACCTATGGCGTTGAAGCAGGGGCTCACCGCTATTTCGGCAGGTCCGCGGCCAGCCTGACCCCGCTCGAGGCCGGTCGGATGGCGGTAGCCCTGCCCCTGCCCAAGCAACGGTCGGTCAAGAACCCCACTGGCTGGTTGCGGCGGCACGGCAATTCGATTGCCGCCCGCGTCGGAGTGGTCCGTCGGGACGCGCTCGACTCCTGTATTTACGAATAAGCCGCGCAAACAGGAGCTTGCACATAGATTGGCGTGAAATATGATATAACATTGCACAATATGATATTCTATATCTACCTGATTTTGCTTGATTTTTTTGAGCGCTGACAGGATCGGTTCGTTCTTGGGGTAGATTCGCACTGCCAGCGAAACGGACGGGAAGGAAGCAAGTAGCTTGGGTCACGGGCATTCTCATGATCATGGGCACAGCCACGGTCACAGTCATGCACCAGCTGATTTTGGCCGGGCCTTCCTGATCGGCGTCATCCTCAATTCCGCCTTCGTCGTGGTTGAAGCTGCGTATGGTTGGATCTCGGGCTCGATGGCGCTGATCGCCGATGCGGGCCACAACCTTTCGGATGTGCTCAGCCTGCTGTTCGCCTGGGGCGCGAGCATTGCTGCCAAGCGCCCGCCGTCCGATCGCTTCACTTACGGCTACAAGAGCTCGACCATCCTGGCCGCATTGGCCAACGCCGGTCTGTTACTGGTGGCGATTGGGGCAATTCTCTTCGAGACGCTCCATCGCATGGCAGAACCACCCGCCGTGCAGGGTGAGACCATGGTCATTGTTGCGGGGATCGGGATCGTCATCAACACCGCCACCGCCCTGCTGTTCCTGCGCGGGCGGCATGACGATATCAATATCCGGGGTGCCTTCCTGCACATGGCTGCTGACGCACTCGTCAGCCTCGGTGTCGTGGTCGCCGGCATAGCCATCATCGCCACCGGCTCACGCTGGATCGATCCACTCGTCAGCCTGGCAATCGTTGCGGTGATCGCATGGGGAACCTGGGGGTTGCTCAAGGACAGCGTGGCGATGAGCCTGCTCGGCGTACCCAGGGGCATCTGCGAGCGGTCAGTCCGCGCCTATCTCAGCTCGCTGCCCGGCGTGAATGCAGTGCACGACCTGCATATCTGGCCGATGAGCACGACCGAAACCGCGCTGACCGCCCATCTGGTAATGCCAGCGGGCCATCCTGGAGACGATTTTCTGCGCGAAGTCGCACATGAGCTTGCGGACCATCATCGCATTGGACACGCGACCATCCAGGTCGAGCTCCAGCGGGGTGAGTGCGGCGCCGGTTGCTAGCTTTACCGACCGCATGCCGAGGAATATCAACCGCTCCAATGGACGAAGGACACTACGATGGCAGAACGCGAACGGGGCGGCGGATGCGGATGCGGGCATGTACGCTACAGCGTCGCGGGCAATCCGATCTTCACCAACAACTGCCACTGCACCCAATGCCAGCACCAGACCGGTTCGACGAGCGTGGTCAACGCATTCTACGAAGCGGAACGGATCACGTTGGAAAGCGGAGAGTTGACCGAGCATGTCGTGACCGCCGGTAGCGGCGGGCCTCATACGATTTGCCGTTGCAGCAAGTGCGGCGCTGCCGTGTGGAGCTATTACCCGCGTCTTGGACGCCTGGGTGCGGGACTCAGGGTTGGCACGCTCGATGAGCCTCAAGCTTTGATTCCGGACGCTGTGGTCCACCTGCGCGAGAAGATGCCCTGGGTGACGCCGCCGGAAGGCATACCGCAGTTCGAAGGTTACTACGATCCGGCGGAAATACTGCCGCCGGATCGTGTAGCACGACTCAAGGACCTGGTACGGCGCCGTGAGACAAGCGAAGGGGCCTGATCAGGCTTCCTCGAGTCAAGAATTCAAGCCGCGTCCCGCAGACGTTCGCTTAGCGCGGCAAGAATTTCATCGCGTGCGTCGATAGTCGGTTCCCCGTCCCCGTCGATGAGGTGCTGCGTCAGGACGCTATGGGGATAGTTGACGTGCTCTGCAAAGAACGGCGAGACATCACTGTTCGCGGCGGAGTCGGGCAGTTGCTTGTCGACGAAGCGGGGCCCAAGCGCGGCCCTATAGGCTTCGAAGCGAGCCGCCTGGCAGATCTTGTCACCATCGAAGCGGTAGGCAAGGACCTCCAGGTCTTCTTCTTCAAGGCGTTTGCGAATCATCGCGAGTTCTTTTGCGTCGCTTTCGACCGCTGCGGGATTGTCCAAGGGCAATGACGGCTGCGACAGGATCGGAAGGAGCACCGATTTCTCGAGCATCATCGTGAGCGCGAAGTTTCCGGTAAAGCACATGCCAACCGCGCCAACGCCCTTGCCGCCACACTCGGTGTGGGCATGAGCGGCAAGCGCCCTCAGCCACACGGTGACAGGGCTGGACCCCTGGCCCGCCATGACGTTGAATTCACGCGCCATACACACACGGCGGAACACGGCCCCACCTTCCTTGGCATCTGGCACCGCGCCGTCACGGCCAAATAGCGAAGGCATCCAGACAGTAAAGCCGGCATCCCTTACCCACCGGGCAAAGCGCGCAACATGCGGGCTGATCCCGGGCATCTCGTGCAGGACGATAACCGCAGGCCCTTCTCCCGCGCGGTAGACCGTTCGCGTTACGTCGGCACCCATGTCGTTCGGAAAGGTGAGTTCGAGGGGGGCGAAATCAGACAGTGGATCATCTGTCTTCAATGAGTCCGTTGTGCTGGCCAAAACCTGAGTCTCCATTTAGAACACAGGGAGTCCTATAGGAGTCTGAGTCCCAATGTCAAACCCAGAGTCGGATTCCGGCGAAACCTACCCTAGCCTCGGCGAGTTGCGTCTTCGCCGTGCCCCGCCGGTCGCCCGGACCGACTGCCCCATGGCGCGCGCGAGCGATTTGATCGGCGATCGCTGGATCATGCTGATCTTGAGAGAAGCGCTGTATGGCGTCGGTTGCTTTGCCGACATGCAGGCAGACCTTGAGATCTCCCGTTCCATCTTGACGGAAAGGCTTGCCCGCCTGGTCGACGAAGGCCTTCTGGAGAAGGTAACCTATCAGGATCCCGGCACTCGGCCACGCCAGGCCTATGTCCTCACATCGTTCGGGCGGAAACTGATTGTTCCCTTCCTGGCCATTGCCGACTGGGGCCAAGCCATCACCGGTGAACCATCACCGCTTGAAATGTATGACACTGCAACCGGCAGCCCGCTGCGTCTCGCGCTGGTGAACGAAGCAGGGGACGAGGTCGAGGCAGCGAACCTCGGGATCAGAGTGGGGGACCACTACAAGCGAGGCTAGGCAGGCTCGCTAGGCCAGCGCGAAGTCGACCGCAGCAAGGGCATGCAGCGACGTCGTGTCAAACAGCGGAACCGCGCTGTCTTCGTCGCGCACGAGCAGCATGATTTCGGTGCAGCCAAGGATAACCGCTTGCGCTCCCCGCTCGACAAGTCGAGCGATCACCGCGCGGTATGCGGCGCGTGAGGCCTCGGTCACCTTCCCTGCAATGAGTTCTTCATAGATAATGCGATGAACCTCGGCGCGATCAGCCTCATCAGGCACCGTCACGTCCAATCCGTGCTCTCGGTGCAAGCGACCACGATAGAAGTCCTGTTCCATGGTGAAGGCCGTGCCCAGGAGGCCAACTCGTGTGATGCCACGTGCCTTGATCGCCCCCGCTGTGGGATCGGCAATGTGGATGAATGGGAGACTGCTCGCCGCCTCTATCCGATCGGCAAGCTTGTGCATTGTATTGGTGCACAGGATGATCACATCCGCACCGCCCGCCTCCAGCCGCCGCGCGCTATCGGCCATGATATCGCCCAGCGTGCCCCATTCACCCGCATGCTGAAGCTGCTCAATCTCGCCGAAATCGAGCGAATGCAGCATGGCCTTGGCACTATGTGACGCACCAAGCCTCGCACGCACCTCGCGGTTGAGGATCGCGTAATACTGGGCAGAGCTTTCCCAGCTCATCCCGCCGATCAGTCCGAGCGTTCTCATTTGCCAATCCCATAACGAAAAACGCGCCGCAGATCCTGAGATGCTGCGGCGCTTCCTGAATTTCCGATGGTGACGGGGCTTAGGCCGCCGCCTCCTTCTCGTCGGACTTGCCGCCGTGGACCTGTACCGGGTCCTTGCGGCCATCGACCACGTCCTTGTCGATCACGATCTCGGTCACGCCGTCCATATCGGGCAGGTCGAACATCGTGTCGAGCAGCAGGCCTTCGACGATAGAGCGCAGGCCGCGGGCGCCGGTCTTGCGCTTGATTGCCTTCTCGGCGATTTCCTTCAGTGCCTCGTCGGTAAAGGTTAGCTGGACATCCTCGAGCTCGAACAGCTTCTGGTACTGCTTGACCAGCGCATTCTTCGGCTCGGTCAGGATCGTCACCAGCGCTTCGACATCGAGGTCGCGCAGCGTGGCGATGACCGGCAGGCGGCCGACGAATTCGGGGATCAGGCCGAACTTGAGCAGATCTTCCGGTTCGCCCTTCTCCAGCAGTTCACCCACGCGGCGCTTGTCCGGATCGGCGACATGCGCGCCAAAGCCGATCGAACGCTTCTGCAGGCGATCGGCGATGATCTTTTCAAGGCCGGCGAAAGCGCCGCCGCAAATGAACAGGATATTGGTCGTGTCGACCTGCAGGAATTCCTGCTGCGGATGCTTGCGACCGCCCTGGGGTGGGACCGAGGCGGTGGTGCCTTCCATCAGCTTGAGCAGCGCCTGCTGCACGCCCTCGCCCGACACGTCGCGCGTGATCGACGGGTTTTCCGCCTTGCGGGTGATCTTGTCGATTTCGTCGATGTAGACGATGCCGTGCTGCGCCTTCTCGACATTGTAGTCGGACGCCTGGAGCAGCTTGAGAATAATGTTCTCGACGTCTTCACCCACGTAACCGGCCTCGGTCAGCGTGGTGGCATCGGCCATGGTGAAGGGCACGTCGAAGGTGCGCGCCAGCGTCTGCGCCAGCAGCGTCTTGCCCGAACCGGTCGGGCCGACCAGCAGGATGTTCGACTTGGCGAGTTCGACGTCGCCTGCCTTGCCGCTGTGCTTGAGCCGCTTGTAGTGGTTGTGCACCGCAACCGAGAGCACGCGCTTGGCGCGATCCTGGCCGATCACATAATCGTTCAGCGTCTCGAAGATTTCCGACGGCGTCGGAACGTCGCCTTCCTTCTTGCCGGCGATCCCAGCCTTGGTCTCTTCACGAATGATGTCGTTGCACAGCTCGACGCATTCGTCGCAGATGAACACGGTGGGGCCCGCGATCAGCTTGCGCACTTCGTGCTGCGACTTGCCGCAAAAGCTGCAATACAGCGTTGATTTGCTATCGGTTCCGCTCAACTTCGTCATTTCCTAACGTCTTCCCCACGCCCCGTCGGAGGAATCCCGACTGTAGGGCGCATGGGGATTGGGTCAATATCATAGGTAATCCCTACCCCTTGCCACAAGCTGAAGCGGCAAGGTTGCCGAATTCCTACGGCAAATTTGCAACAGTCCCGCGCGGGCACAGCTCGCGCCGACCTGTTCAGTCGGCCGTATCGGCCGAACCATCGCTTTCATTCTCCGGCCGCGTTTCAAAAACCTTGTCGACGATCCCGAACTTCATCGCCTCTTCAGCGTCGAGGAAAGTGTCGCGATCCATCGCCTTCTCGATCTCGTCGAGCGAACGGCCGGTATACTTGACGTAGAGCGCATTCATCCGTTCGCGAATGCGCAGGATCTCGCGCGCCTGGATCTCGATGTCGGAAGCCATGCCACGAGCGCCACCCGAAGGCTGGTGAACCATGATCCGCGCATTGGGCAGCGCGATGCGCATGCCCGGCTCGCCTGCGGCGAGCAGGAAGCTGCCCATGCTGGCGGCCTGCCCCATGCACACCGTCGACACGCGCGGCTTGATGTACTGCATGGTGTCGTGGATCGCCATGCCAGCGGTCACCACGCCGCCGGGCGAGTTGATGTACATGCTGATGGGCTTCGAAGGATTCTCGCTCTCGAGGAACAGCAGCTGCGCGGTGATCAACGAAGCCATGCCGTCTTCCACCTGCCCGGTGACGAACACGATGCGTTCGCGCAGCAGGCGGCTGAAAATGTCGAAGCTGCGCTCGCCGCGGCTGGTCTGCTCGACGACTACCGGCACCAGTGCGCCAGTCACGGGGTCACGGGTGAACTGGCCTTGGGTAGCGTAAGCGTCGGTGCCGAACAGGTCGATCATGAAGGGTCCTTTATCTTTGCGGCGTATATCTGTGCTGCCGCACCGCGGTTCAAGGCTTGAATCGCGCGATATCGTTGCGATGTGTTGCACGTAGCGGTAACGCCCGCACCAGATCAACACGAGGTCCATATCATGTCGTCAACTGTATTCTCTTCGTACAACCCCATCCGCGCCGACGAAGAGGAAGAGGACGGCAAGGAAGGCGAGGGAATGCGCGCGGCGATGGTGACCAAGTTCCTCGAAGCGCGCACGGTGATGCTGTTCGGCGGCGTGGACCAGAAGCTGGCCGAGCGCGTGTCGATGCAACTGCTCTACCTCGACCACCTGTCGCACGATCCGATCAAGCTGATCGTCAATTCACCGGGCGGCCATGTCGAATCGGGCGACACGATCCACGACCTCATCGGCTACATCAATTCGCCGGTCGCGATCATTGGCACCGGCTGGGTGGCCAGCATCGCGACGCACATCTTCCTGAGCGTGCCCAAGGAACGGCGCTTCTGCCTGCCGAACACGCGCTTCCTGATCCACCAGCCGTCGGGCGGCGCCGGTGGCCGTGCATCGGACATCGCCATCCAGGCGCAGGAAATCGTCAAGATGCGCGAACGCATCGCGCACAAAATCGCCGATGCCACCGGCCAGAAGTACGACAAGGTGATCAAGGATATCGACCGCGATTACTGGATGAGCACCGACGAAGCGAAGGACTACGGAATCCTCGGCACGGTGATCCAGCGCGCCAGTGAAGTGACCTTCTGACGCTCTCCGTGCGACAAGTGTAAAATACTGAAATAAAGGCATTCGATAGGGCATGCGGCTTGGTAGTCGCCGCTGCTGCAAGCCCTGTCGCTGGTCCGGCAAGGATTGCCGTTCGCAGAGCCGCCGGACTCATTCGTCGGGCATCGTGCGGCACCGGTCGAGGGTCGATTCCACCTTTCGCTTACAAGCGTAAACGCCCCGTCAGATCCACAAAGGATCTCGATGGGGAGACCAATCCGAATGCCCGATATCCGTGTTGCCACGGCCGCCAGCGTAATCGCCCTGCTGGCCCTCAACCCCACCCCCTTGATGGCAGCAGCCGATGCCGAAATCGGCGTGGTCGACGTAAAGGATGCGCCCACCGCAGGCGCACAGGTTTACGAACCCACCTATTTCGAACGCTACGCGCCGCGCAATGCGCTCGACATGGTCCGGCAGGTTCCCGGATTCGTCATCGATGAAGGTGCCGCCCAGCAGGGCGCGCGCGGGCTGGGCCAGGCCAGCGCCAATGTGCTGGTCAACGGCGCGCGTTTTTCAAGCAAGTCGGACAGCATCCGCGACCAGCTCAGCCGCATTCCCGTGGGCGACGTGGTGCGCATCGAAATCGTCGACGGCAATTCGCTCGATATCCCCGGCCTGAACGGCCAGGTCGCGAATGTCGTGGTCAATTCCACGGGCACATCGGGCCAGTTTCGCTGGCTGACCGGCTTTCGTCCGCACAACACCGAAGCGCAACTCTATGGAGGAGAGATTTCGCTCACGGGGAAGAGCGGCACGCTCGATTACGCAGTATCGTTGAGCAACAATAACAACCGTTTCGGTGCGGATGGCCCGATCGTCCTGCGTGACGGCGATGGCGACCTAATCGAAACGCAGTTTTCCAAGGCGTCCGGCAAGTTCGACAATCCGCGCCTGTCGGGGAACTTCACCTGGACCCCGTCAAGCGAAGTGGTCGCCCACCTCAACCTGAAGCGCGGCGCGGATTACTATTCCGAAAACATCACCGAACTCGCCACGCCGGTAACAGGCCCCGAGCGTGACCGATCCATTCGCAATACCGAAGACGGACCCGCGCATGAGATCAGCGGCGATATCGAGTTCCCGTTCGGGCCTGGCAAGCTCAAGCTCATCGGCCTCGATCGCTATGAGCGTGACAATTTCGTCAGCACATTGGTCGACAACTTCAACAACGGCTCGCCAGCGACCGGCTTTCGCTTCGAACAGACCAACGGCACCGGCGAGCGGATCGGTCGGTTCGAATATGGCTGGAACATGTTCAGGGCCGATTGGCAGATTTCCGGGGAGGCTGCGTTTAACCGCCTGAAACGGCGATCATCGCTGTTCGAACTCGATCCCAATGGCCAGTTCCAGCGCCTCCCCTTCGATGCGGGCAACGGCGGCGTAACCGAGGATCGCTATGAGACCATCCTCAGTTTCTCCAAGCCGCTGACCCAGAAACTTTCGCTTCAGGCGACCGGTGGGTTCGAATACTCGAAGATCGAACAGACCGGGTCTGCGGCGAATTCACGCTCGTTCACCCGGCCCAAGGGCTCGCTCTCGCTGTCATGGAAGCCCGCAGACGATTTCGACATTTCGCTCGAAGTCAGGCGAAGAGTCGGTCAGCTCAGCTTCAGTGACTTCCTCGCCAGCGTAAACCTCGACGATAACAACTCCAATGGTGGCAACAACGAGCTCGAGCCCGACCAGAGTTGGAATGTTGAGCTGGAGATGAACAAGAATTTCGGCCCGTGGGGTTCGGCGAAACTGCAGGTCCGCCAGGCTTGGTTCCAGGATTTCGTCGACTTCTTCCCGCTATCCAACGGTGGCGAAGCGCGCGGCAATATCGGTGACGCCAAGCGGCTGCATGTCGAGCTGTCGGGAACGATCAAGTTCGATCCAATCGGGTTCAAAGGGGCCCAGATCAACTTCACCGGGATCAAGCGGTGGATGGACGTCACCGATCCATTCACCGGACTCAATCGCGGATTCTCCTTCGACCTCGATTCTCAGCTCGACCTCGACTTCCGCCACGACATACCCGACAGCGACTGGGCTTGGGGTGTCGGAATGTTCACTTTCAGGCCGGTGGAGTATTCACGTCGGTACGAGATCGGGCGCTATTGGGAAGGTCCAGTCTTCGCGGACATCTTCGTCGAGCACAAGGACGTGTTCGGCATGACCGCCAAGCTTCAGGTCAACAATATCCTGGGTGCGCGCAACAAGGGTTGGCGGACGGTCTATGACGCATCGCGCCCCGATGGCGATGTGCTTTTCACCGAAGTGCAGAACCGCCGTATCGGGCCCATCTTCCGCTTGACGCTAAGCGGGAATTTCTGAGCAGGCTTGCAACCGTCCACAGTGGTGGCAGGAAGCGAGAATGAAAGCGAAAGCCTCACTGCTCGCGCTTGCCTTGGCAAGCTCTCCCCTCACGGCCGAAGACAGGGTGGGGCCGCCAAGCCCTGCCGCTGAGGCAGCAAAGGCCCATATCGAGCGGATCGAGGCGCTCGACGATGCCGGGCCCACGCTTAACGCGGTCATTGTCTACAACCCCGGTGCACCCGCGCTCGCAGCCCAGGCAGAGAGGAACGGCCTGCCGCTTGTCGGTCGGACGGTGCTGGTGAAGGACAATATCGAGACTTACGAGTTTCCGACGACGGCCGGCAGCCTGGCCTTGGCCAATAACCGTACAGTGCGCGACGCTCCCATGATCGACCGGCTGCGTTCAGCCGGAGGCGTGGTGCTGGGAAAGACCAACCTCAGCGAATGGGCCAATATCCGCAGCGACAGCTCCACCAGCGGCTGGAGTGCGGTCGGCGGGCTGACGCGCAATCCCTTCGCAACCGACCGCAATAGCTGCGGCTCGTCTTCGGGCAGTGGCGCAGCGGTCGCGGCGGGCTTTGCCTGGGCGGCGATTGGGACCGAAACCAACGGCTCGATCACCTGCCCTGCTTCGATCAACGGCATCGTGGGGTTCAAGCCGAGCGTCGGGCTGGTCAGCCGCACGCATGTCGTGCCGATCTCCAGCACCCAGGATACGCCGGGGCCGATGACCGCAAGCGTATGGGATGCGGCCATGCTCCTGGGCGCGATTGCCGGTGAAGACCCGGCCGACCCGGTGACGCTGACCGCGCAGAATCGCGTGACTGACTACACAGCAGGCCTGGCGGATTATTCGCTGCAAGGCGTGCGGATCGGCGTGATGCGCAAGCAGGTGGGTAATCGCGAGGACCTGACTTCGCTTTTCGACCAAGCATTGGCGGACATGCGGGCCGCCGGGGCGGAACTGGTCGAGATCGAGTTCGACCCCAATCCGCAAATGTACCGCGACAGCTTCACCGTGCTGATGTTCGAACTGCGCGAGGAGATGGGCAAATATCTCGCCAGCCTGCCTGGCGAAGACATGCCACGCAGCCTGGCCGACCTGATCGCCTTCAACAAGGCACATGTGGGCGAGGAGATGCGCTGGTTCGGACAGGACCTGTTCGAACTGGCGGAAACCACCACCGACCGTGAAGCCTATGAGACCGCGCGCGAGAACGCGCTGCGCATTGCCGGGGAGGAGACGCTCGACAAGTTGCTGGCAGATAACAACGTGCAATTCCTCGTCGCCCCGACGCGCGGGCCGACGTGGGTCAGCGATCTGGTCAATGGCGACAATTTCAACGGCAGCATCGGCTTCGGCAGTCCGGCAGCCATCGCCGGCTATCCGCACCTGACCGTGCCGATGGGCGCCATCGAGGGCCTACCCGTGGGGATCAGCTTCTTCGGCGCCAAATGGGCCGACCATGAAGTGTTGAAGATCGGTGCCGCCTTTGAACGCGCGCGCAGCGCTGTGCTGGCGACGCCGTCGTTCAAACCCTGGAGTGCCGATACGCGCTAGGTGAGGAAGCGCTCGCGCAAGCGGGTACGCAGGTCGTTGCCAATGCCGATCACCCGGCTGAGGTAGGTATCGAAATCGCCATGGTCGCGCACGACCTCGGCATGGAAGGTGTCGAGATATTCGGCACGGACCTCCAGCAAATCGCGCACCTGCTCGGCATCGAGCTTGCGACCGAGGCGTTCTTCGATGCCCGGCAGCGATTGCTGGACCAGCACCTCGAATGTGGGGCTCTTGTTGGTGCGGAGGAATTCCTCGCGCTGGTCTTCTTCCGCGACACCAAGGATGTGCAGCAGCATGGTTGCCGCGATGCCGGTACGGTCCTTGCCGGCGAAACAATGGACGAGGCTAGCCCCATCGCGATCGGCGAGGACCTTGAGGTAGCGCCCGAACATATCGATCATCGCCGGGTTGTGCGGCATGCGCGTATAAACCGCGATCATTCGCTGGCGGGCGAAGTCCGATGCGCTCGAACCCGGTTCGACGTCCATGTGCGGCGGGGTGCTGGTGGTCTCGCCGTGGTAGAAGACGACTTCGCCGTTCCAGCCTTCGACCCGGCGGCAGGGATTGCGATCGCGCTCGGACGTGCCGCGCAGGTCGATCACCGTCCTAATATCGAGCTCCGCGATCGCCTTGAGGTCGTCGTCCGTCGCATCGACGTGCTGGCCAGAGCGGAACAGCAGGTCCCTGCGCACTCGCCCCTCACCCGGCGCATGCCAGCCGCCATAGTCGCGGAAATTGTGGATGCCCTTGGTCTCGAGGAATGCGTCGCGAATCATGACGTGCAAAGTGGCAGCAGTCGGTCATGGCGGCAACGGGCCATGAGTTCGCGCGAGGCGCAGCAACTCAGCTTTCGACACGATCCTCGGGCTTGGGGACCAGGATCAAAGTCCCGTCCTCGACCCGCCAGGAACCCAGTCGAGCGAGTACATTCATCCCGATGACGTTGAAGTCGCCGAAATTTTCGGCAATCGCGGCATCGGTCCCCGTCGCACGGATATTGCCCAACCGGAGCGATTCTATCGAGGCCACATGGGCCTGTACCGTTCCGTTCGCCGTACCCAGCATGATCGGAATGCCACCCCGGCGCGGTTCCAGACCGGCGCGGTCGGCCAGATCGGTCGAAATGGCGGTCAGCGTGGCCCCGGTATCGATCATGAAATTGCCCGGGACGCCGTTGACCTCGGCGCGAATCCAGTAATGCCCGTCGGCGCCAAGCGGGATGCGGGTCTCTTCACCGCTGACCACCTGCGCGGGCAGGCCGATCTGCGGGACCGCCACATCGAAACGCGGGTCAAGGCGCGAAAGCTGGAGCACGACCGTGAGCAGGATTGCCCCAAGCGCGATCGAGCTGAAGGTCCGCATCGCACTGCCCCAGGGGGAACGCCGCGCTGCGAATGCGCCGGCCCAACCGATAACCATCGCCACGATCGCGGCGATCATCAGCTCCGATCGCGGTATGGCGCGGAGTGTCTCGGCAGCAGCGCTAAAGGCGGGTGCGAAGTCCATGATCCCGATATAAGCATCCGCCCCTTACGCGTCCATGAAAGGTGCGACGGATCAGGGCGCGTCGCGGTGCTCTGTGGCGCGGGCCAGGACGACGGAGAAGCGCTCCTCGCTGTCCTTCCAGCACTGGAGCGGGGTCCATCCGCCGGCCTGCAGCAGCAAGTTGGCGCTTCTATGGGTGAACTTGTGGCTGTTCTCCGTGTGAATGGTCTCGCCTGCGTCCATCGCGAAAGGCCTGCCCGAGACTTCGAAAGTGAGCTTGCGCTTGGCACGAAGGTGCATCTCGATCCGCGCAAAATCGTCGTTCCATATGGCGACATGCTCAAATGCATCGAGCGGGACCGTCCCCCCGAGTTCGCGGTTGATCCGCGCCAGGACGTTAAGGTTGAATTGGGCGGTCACGCCCTGCGCATCGTCATAAGCGGCCTCGAGGACCGCCGGTTCCTTTACGAGGTCCATCCCGATCAGCAGCATGGGGCATTCGCCCTCGTCCGCGCCCAGGGTCGCGCGCATCGATCGCAGGAGGTCGACGGCGGTGCGGGGAACCATGTTTCCAATCGTCGAGCCAGGGAAGAAGCCGAGCTTGGGGAGCGCCTCGACCTCGGCGGGCAAGGCCACGCGGCGCATGAAGTCTGCTTCCACCGGGTGGACCGGCAAGCCGGGGAACTTCGCGGCGAGCCCAGCCGCGGCTTCACGCAGGAATTCGCCAGAAATGTCGAGCGGAACATAGGCGGCAGGCGCAATGCATTCGAGCAACAGCGGGGTCTTGACCGAGCTGCCCGAACCGAACTCGATAACGGCCCGCCCCGAGCCGATCAGCTCGGCGAATTCGTTGCCGCGCGCACGCAGGATCTCGGTTTCGGCGCGGGTCGGGTAATATTCGTCGAGCTCGGTAATCGCCTCGAACAGCTGCGAGCCCTCCTCATCATAGAACCAGCGCGCAGGAATTGCCTTCTTCTGCTGGCGCAGGCCGGTCAGCACATCGGCCCGGAACGCCCGGTCGACTCCATCCTCGTCAAGATCGACGAGCGCGATACCACGATTGGCTTTCATTAGAGATCCTTTGCCAGCCTGAGGCCGGTGAACTGCCAGCGCTGGTGGGGGTAAAAGAAGTTACGATAGGACGCGCGCGAATGCCCGCGTGGCGTGGCGCAGCTCGCGCCGCGTAGCACGACCTGTCCACTCATGAACTTGCCGTTGTATTCACCGACGGCGCCTGCCGCCGGTTTGAACCGCGGATAGGGGAGATAGGCCGAGCGCGTATATTGCCAGGCATCTCCGAACAGGCCCGCGCTCCCCCGCGGCATTGGGGGTGCGGCGGTATCGATCTGGTTGCCTGCTGCCGGATCATGCGCCGCGGCCTCACCTTCCTGTCCGCGGGCGATCGCTTCCCATTCGAACTCGGTCGGCAGGCGACAGCCCGCCCATGTGGCGAAGGCATCGGCTTCGAAATAGGAGATATGGGTTACCGGCGCGTCGGGATCGCGCGCCTGCCAGCCCACATGGGTGAACTGGTCGCCTTCATGCCAATATAGCGGTGCGCAAATACCCTCACGCTTGACCCAGGCCCAGCCGTCCGAAAGCCAGAGCCCGGCGCTTTGATAGCCGCCATCGACAATGAATTCGTCCCATTCGCGATTCGTCACGAGCCGCGCGGATAGCTCGAAGGGTTCCAGCAGCACCCGGTGGGCAGGCCCTTCATTGTCGAAGGCGAAGCCGCTCGCCTGGTGCCCGACCCGGGCCACGCCGCCGGGATGGGCATACCAGCCGTCGGCCTGCGCTGCAGCACGCGGCGAGGCGCCGTCCCACATCGCGGGGCCGAGTGGATTCTGGAACAAGGCGTGCTTGATATCGGTGAGCAACAATTCCTGGTGCTGCTGCTCATGCGCCAGCCCGAGCTCAATCAGCGGGACCAGGTCTTCGCGCTCGAACAGGGGCGTCATCGCCTGATCGACATGGGCGCGCCACTCGACGATTTCCGCCATGGTCGGGCGCGAGAGCATCCCGCGCGAGAAGCGCGCAATCCGCTCGCCTTCGGCCTCGTAATAGGAATTGAAAATGAACGGCCAGCGTTCGTTGAAGAGGCGATAATCCGGCAGGTTGTCGCGCAGCAGGAATGTTTCCCAAAACCACGTGACATGCGCCAGGTGCCACTTGGTGGGCGACGCATCTTCCATCGACTGGATGGTCGCGTCAGCTTCACTCAACGGCGCGGCAAGCGCTTCGGTCAGCGCGCGCACGGCATGGAAACGCGCCGCAAGCGGCGCGCCTTCGTTTAACGAAACAGGTACTGGCCGGGGCATTGCGCTCCCCCTCGCTTCGCGGCTGTCAGAATGCGACAACCGCGGCGCAACATGGCGTGTTTAGATGTTCGATTAAAGACTTCGCTGAAAATTCCGCGAAGTTACAGGGGAGATCGACGATTATCGCTCAGGCGGCGCGGGCCACGCGATTGCGGCCTTCACGCTTCGCTTCGTAAAGCGCATCGTCTGCCCGGGCAAAGAGCAGCAGGCTGGTATCGTAAGGCTCCAGCATCGCATGTCCGATGCTTGCGGTGACCTGCGGGATCGGTGCCGACGCCGTGCCTGCCTCGATCGCAAGGCGCAGGCGTTCGGCCGCACCCGCGGTGGCCGCAGGGGTCACGCCAGGAAGGATGACCAGGAACTCTTCACCACCCACCCGGGCGGCTAGCTGCCCTGGCCGAAGACAGCGCGAAGCTATCCGGCCGACCTGGACGATGACCTCGTCACCAACCGCGTGGCCATGCGTGTCGTTGATCGCCTTGAAGTAATCGATGTCGAGCACCAGCAGGCCGAGCGGCTCGCCTTCGGTCCGGGCGGCGACGATCGCGCGGTCGAGCGCCGCCATGGCTGCGCGGCGATTGGCAAGGCCGGTCAGCGGGTCGGTATTCGCCATCCGCTTGGCCTCTTCGGCTTCGAGCATTGCCGTGTTCTTTTCCTGCTCAGCCTTGGCAAACTGGAGATAGGTTTCGGTCACATCGCGGACGACCATGAAAACCTGCTCGCGCGCACCTGACTGGGCAAAGACATTGCGGGCGCAGGCCTGCAGTACTCGCGAACCGAGGCGGGGATTCTCGAACTCGAACTCGATCCGGAACGCTTCGGTGTCCTTGATGTGCGACGCCAATGTGACTTCGAGCTGGGAAAGCCCTTCGGGCATCAGTTCGACGAGGAGCTCATCCGTCGGTTGCACACCGGAGGCCACGCCAACGATATTGCGCATCTCTTCCGACCAGCGATGCTCCTCGGTCTTCAGGTCGATGCACCACCTGCCGACGCCTGCGAGTTCTTCCGCCAGGGCCAGTTCCGATACACTTGCGCCCAACGATTTTTCACCCTGCTCAAGTTGATTTGACAGGCGGTAGTGGCGCCAGAGCAGGCTGAGCAGCGGCAGTACCGTTGCTGCGATCAGCCAACGCTCGATAAGATGCGTCCGGCCACTCAGCAGCATGACCGCCGGCACAGCTACTACGGCCCAACTCGCAAGTACCAGCATTGAGTCGAACCATCTTGCGCGCATGCGAGTCCCTTTCTGCGAAGGGAACTAACCAGATGATCGGAATGCCAGCCGAAGAGCTGACTAGGTAGAAACCCCTAAATCCGGATACTCAGGCCGCATCGGCGCGCCGGGTGACCTCTTCCTCATTAAGCATCTCTGCAATGAGGAAGGCCAGTTCGAGCGATTGCGCCGCATTGAGCCGGGGATCGCAATGCGTGTGGTACCGGTCGGCCAGCGCCTCGTGGCTGATGGCCACTGCGCCGCCCACGCATTCGGTCACGTCCTGCCCGGTCATTTCGACATGCACGCCGCCCGCATGGGTTCCTTCCGCACGATGCACGGCAAAGAAGCCGCGAACTTCGTTGAGGATACGGTCGAAGGGACGCGTCTTGTAGCCGCTGTTCGACTTGATCACGTTGCCATGCATCGGGTCGCAGCTCCACACGACCGGGTGCCCTTCGCGCGTCACCGCACGGACCAGCGGCGGGAGGCCGCTTTCCACCTTGTCGTCGCCAAAGCGGCTGATCAGCACGATCCGACCCGCCTCGCGCGCGGGGTTCAGCGTATCGAGCAGCTTGAGCAGCACGTCCGGCTCAAGGCTGGGACCGCACTTGACGCCCAGCGGATTGCCGATGCCGCGGCAGAACTCGATATGCGCGCTGCCCTCGAAGCGGGTACGGTCGCCGATCCAAACCATGTGGGCGCTGGTATCGTACCAATCGCCGGTCAGGCTGTCGCGGCGAGTCAGCGCCTGTTCGTACGGCAACAGCAGCGCTTCATGGCTGGTGTAGAAGCTGGTGCCGCGCAGCTGCGGCAGGGTCTCGGGGCTGATCCCGCAAGCCTCCATGAAGTCGAGCGCTTCGCCGATGCGGTCGGCGACGTCGGAGAACTTGTCGGCCCACGGGCTGCGGCCCATGAAGTCCAGCGTCCACTGGTGGACCTGCCGCAAATTGGCGTAACCGCCATTGGCGAAGGCACGCAGCAGGTTGAGCGTCGCCGCCGCCTGCGAATAGGCACGCACCATGCGCGCGGGATCGGGAATGCGCTGCTCAGGATCGAACTCGATCCCATTGATGTTGTCGCCAAGGTAGCTTGGCAGCGTGACGTCACCTTGCGTTTCGGTTGGCGAACTGCGCGGCTTGGCAAACTGGCCCGCCATGCGCCCAACCTTCACCACCGGCTTCTTGCCGGCAAAGGTCATCACCACCGCCATCTGCAAGAGCACGCGAAAGGTGTCGCGAATGTTGTTCGGGTGGAATTCGGCAAAGCTTTCCGCGCAGTCAC
This sequence comes from Erythrobacter mangrovi, assembly GCF_013260645.1. NCBI lineage: Bacteria > Pseudomonadati > Pseudomonadota > Alphaproteobacteria > Sphingomonadales > Erythrobacteraceae > Erythrobacter > Erythrobacter mangrovi. Next base: position 410,950 of record NZ_CP053921.1, read on the forward strand.
CGCCCTGGAGCAGGAAGGCCTTGCCCTCGGCGACTTCCGCGAGGTCGGCCTTAAGCGCACGCGCTTCACCCGCGAAGACAAGCGGCGGATGCGTGGCAAGCGTCGTCGTGGCGGCATCGAGCGCAGCCGTGTCCGGGTATTCGGGCAGATGCCTTGCCTCGAACCCCTGCCAGCTATCCGGTGCCCAATTGGTCGCCATTGTCATATCCAGTTGCGGCGTCACCACGACGCCAGAATGCCCGTCTACCGCAGACGAGCAGGCCTTGTGGGGCAAGCAGCTTTTGCTTGGCCAACGCAAAAAGCCGATTGCAGTAAGCGGCTCATCGTCCGGCTTCGGAAGGCGTGGCGACCCGCTTGGTCGCCAATTGCTGTCCCTCCGGGATAACCGCCAAGCGCCATCCTGGCTTTCCGCCGAAGTACTTCTGCGCCAGCAACTGCATCCGCTCAGGAGTAGTCTCGGTCAGATCGTTGAGCAGCGATCGGAGCAAGCCGATCCGCTTGGGATCCTGCGTCGAACCTTCGAGCTGGTACAACCAGAAGAGGTTCCCGGTCGAAACGCGATTGATGTACTGGAGCAGTGGCTCGGTGACGCGCTTGAGCTCGTCCTCACCCGGCGGTGTTGCGGCGAGATCGCGCGCGATCACATCCGCCGCTTCGAAGAAGGCCGGCACATCCTGCGGACGCAACTGGGCAAAGGCGCTGATCCGTCCGCCACTGTTCACGTCGGTCGGCCAAGAGCTGTTGACCACCGGCGCGTAGCTCGAGCCCGCTCGCTCGCGCATCGCATCAAACAGGCGGTTGTTGAACACCTGGGTAAGGATCTCGAGCTGGCGTGATTCAGGCAGGCCATCGACGCCTGCCCCGCTGGGCCAGGCGATTACCGCCGCAGCCTGGTTGGCATCGCCCTTGTGATACTGGACCACGGTCTCGCCCGGCTCGGGGAAGCCGAAGGTGGTGTTGGCAACTGCTTCAGGGGCGGGTTCGCGCGGGGCGATCGCACCGAACGTACGGGTTAGCGCCGCTATGCCTTCGTCACGGTCGAAATCGCCAAATACCAGGACTTCGACGGGCCCTTGGCGCAACAGCGGCTCCCACACCTTGCGGAACCCCTCGGGCGTGGCCGCATCGAGCGCCGCCGGATCGGGCGTGCGGAAGCGGGGATCGTTGTCACGCAGCAGGTATTCGAGGTCTCGATTGATGATGCCGGCCGGGTTTGCTCCATAGGCATTGTAAGACAGTTTAGCGGCCGCCAGCGCGCGCTGCACTGGCGCGACATCCCAGCGCGGCTGCTGGAGTTTGGCCGCGAAGAGATAGAGCTGATCCGCAAGGTCCTGACGCCGGGTTTGCGCGAAGAAGGTGAAGTTGCCGTCGGTGATGTCGAAATCGAAGCCCATCCGCCTCCCGGTGGAGATGCGGTCGAGCTCTTCCTGGCCCAGTTCACCCACGCCAGCCCCCACCAGCGCCAATTGGCCCAGCGCGGCATAAACCGAATCCTCGGGTCCGATTGCGCGCCAGCCCGCACCGAACCGTACCTTGACCGAAACACGGCCCGGCTCTGCATCGTTGGCCCACAGGATTGCGCGGACCCCGTTGGCGAAGTCCACCCGCTCGATGTCGAGTACGCCGAGAGCACCCTGGCGCGCGATGGTGCCGGGCTCGCCCACTGGCGGCAGGTCGGCAAACGATATCGCCTGCGCTTCGATACGCGCATCGGCTGCTGCCTCTACCGGTGCAGCGAGCGCGGCGCGCAAGTCGGCATCGCTGGCCTCGCCTGCGTCCGGCGTGACATATGCAGCGCGGATGACCGCCCCGGAGAATAGCTTGCGGGTATGTTCGAGCAGCAGCTCGGGAGTCAGCGTCTGCTTCATGGAATTGAACACCGTCAGCACCGTTTCGGGCGCCGCAACGGCCTCGCGGATGTCGACCGCGTTGACGATGTCGTCGGCGAGCCGAGCCCCGGCCATCACCCGCCGCTGCTCCACCGAACTCGCAAAGGCCGCTTCAAATTCGGCCAGCTCGCGATCGATCTCCTCTGTCGACGGTGGTTTGGCCAGAGCATCGGCAATCACGGCCCTGACGTCTGCCAGCGCGCCCTCCCAGTCTCCCGTCAACGGGGCGAACGCGACGAAGGTGGCGTCGGTTGAACGGCTGACATCATCCTGCTGAACCTGGGCATAGAGATAGCTGCCCCCTGCCCGCGCACGCGCCTCGAGGCGGCGGTTGATCAATGCCTGCGCCAGGCTGTCACGCAGGAGGCCTTCGTTATAGACGATCGTATCCTGGACCGGGCGCCACGGACGCATGATTGCATAGCTGAAGCTACGCGGCAGGCCGGGCTCGACGATTGCCGCCACTTCGCCCACCGGATTTTCCGGATCGGCGCCTGCGGGGGCAGTCGGATCGCCAAAGTCCGGCGCGGGGGTCGCTGCGCCCTTGCCCTTCCAGTCACCGAACCAGCGTTCCACTTCCGCGGCAAGCTGGGCTGGGTCGAGATCGCCGACCACGACGATCACGGTATTCTCTGGCCTGTACCAGCGCTGGTAGAAAGCGCTGACCGATTTGCCGGTGGCGGCGTTCAGCGTGGCCTCGGTACCGATCGGGATCCGGGTCGCGAGCCGTTGACCGGCGAACAGTGTTTCGCGCGACTTGTCGGCCGCCCGTTGCTGGGGACCGCCTCGTTCGCGCTTTTCCGCGAGCACAATTGGAACTTCCGCCTTCACGTTGGCGTCGGACAGCACTGGCGCGCGCACCATGCCTGACAACAGCTTCATGCTCTCCGCCAGCTTTGCCGGATCGACGTTGGGCAAATCGAGCTTGTAGGCGGTATGGGTGGGGCTCGTTTCAGCGTTGGTATCGCTGCCGAAGGTCGCCCCCAGCCGCTGCCAGGTCGGAATCGCCGCCGCCTGGCCGAGATACTGGCTTTCGCGGAACAGCAGGTGTTCGAGCAGGTGAGCATAGCCCAGCTCGCTTTCCTCTTCGTAGAGCGAACCGGCGTCGATCCTGACCCGGATGGAGACCTGACCGGGCGGGACGCCGTTCTTGCGCACGGCATAACGAACCCCGTTGGGCAGCTTGCCGAAGGTCCATTCTTCATCCCGGGGAACATCGCTGCCTTCGTAAATCCAGGGCGTGCCCCCTTCCGGCGTCGTATACTGCGGCGTGGGCGGTGCCGGGTCCTGCGCGTGGGTAACCTGCGAGGCCAGCAAAGCGATGGGAAGAAGGAGCGCGAGACGCCGAACAGCGCGCGGGAGAATAGTCATGGGGGCGATATAGGATGCCTTGAACTGAAGGGACAGTGAACATTGGACAAATGCTTCTTTGCTTGTCGCATGCCCTGCCCCTCCCTACATCGCACCCATGTTCATAGAGACTGAAACCACGCCCAACCCGGCGAGCCTGAAGTTCCTTCCCGGCCGCAAGGTGATGGACGCTGGAACCCGCGAATTCGCCAGCCCCGAGGCAGCCGAGGCGAGCCCTCTGGCGCAGGCGATCTTCGACACCGGCGAAGTGACGAACGTCTTCTTTGGCAGCGATTTCATCAGCGTAACCATTGCGCCGGGCGCCAGTTGGACGGACTTCAAGCCGCAAGTTCTGGCGATCCTGCTCGACCATTTCGTCTCGGAAGCACCGCTTTTTGCGCCGGGCACTGCGGGCGGCATCGTAGTGCCGGGTGAAGACGACGACCTGATGGTCGAGGAGCGCGAAGAGGACGCCGATGTTGTCGCGCAAATCCACGAACTGCTCGAAACCCGCGTGCGCCCGGCCGTGGCGGGGGACGGCGGCGACATTCAATACCGGGGCTTCCGCGACGGGGTCGTTTACCTGCAATTGCAGGGCGCCTGTTCGGGTTGCCCGTCTTCGACCGCCACGCTGAAGCATGGCATCGAAGGGCTGCTCAAGCACTATGTGCCTGAAGTGACGGAAGTCCGCGCAGCCTGATACCCGCAGATTCAAGGACACTTATGACCAAGCAGTACCATGACCGTGCGCTGGACGCTGACACGCTCGACCAGCTGTTCAACGAAGCCCGCAGCTACAATGGCTGGCTCGACAAGCCGGTGAACGACGAACAGCTGCACGCGATCTGGGATCTGATGAAAATGGCGCCGACGTCGGCGAACATGCAGCCCGCGCGGGTCGTTTGGGTGAAGTCGGACGAGGCCAAGCAGCAACTCGCCGGGCTTGTTTCGGAAGGCAACAAGGCGAAAGTCGTGGCAGCCCCGGTCACGGCGATCATCGGCTACGACATCGACTTCCACGAGGAACTGCCCTGGCTGTTCCCGCACACCGATGCGAAGAGCTGGTTCGAAGGCAATGAAAAGCTGCGCCAGGAAGGTGCCTTCCGCAATTCCTCGCTGCAGGGCGCTTACCTGATGTTGGCCGCCCGGGCGCTGGGTCTCGACTGCGGACCCATGTCAGGCTTCGACAATGCGGCCGTCGACAAGGCTTTCTTCGCAGATGAACCGCGCCATCGCAGCAATTTCATTTGCTCGATCGGCTATGGCGACCCCGCCAGTATCTTCGATCGTAGCCCGCGGCCCGATTTCGACACCTTCAACCGCATTGCCTGACTTGAAGCGCATCGCCGCCTGAGGCAGAGCGCGCCCATGCGTATTCTCGCAATAGAAACGGCAACCGAGGCCTGCTCGGTCGCACTGTTCGACGGCCCTGTACTGGTCGAAGCGCGGCACGAGGTGCTTGGTCGCGGCCATGCTGAGCGCCTGGTCCCGATGATCGCCGAGCTACCCGACAAGGGGCGCGCGACGGAAATCCGTGTCTCCTTGGGGCCCGGCAGTTTCACCGGTGTGCGCATCGGACTGGCCGTGGCCCGCGCACTGGGAATCGCGTGGAACGCGAACGTACTCGGCTACCCGACGCTCGCCCTGGTGGCCGCGCAGGCGGGAGAGGCATCGACCGTATGCATGAACGGCGGCCATGGAGAATGGTTCATCCAGCGCTTCTCAGCTGACGGGCTGCCAGAGGCGGAAGTCCGTTCGCTGACCCGCGCAGCCGCCGCGGGCGAAATGCACGCCAGATTGATCGCCGGGAATCGCGCAGAAGAGCTCGCCGCGATGCTGGGTGGAGAGCATATCGTCCGCGACATGCTGCCATCCGCCGCGAACGCCCAAAGATTGCCACCGGCCCTCCTTACTGTTGACCTGGCGCCGCTCTACGGTCGCGCACCCGATGCCAAGCTGCCCGAGATATGAGTGAACTCGACCAATTGATGGCGGTAATGGAGGCCGCTTTCGACCCGCAATGGCGCGAAGCATGGACGCGTCGCCAGGTCGAAGACTCGCTCTCCATGCCGAATACTTACGCCCTGTTGCTTGACGACAAAGGCGAACCTCTAACCGAAGGCAGCAAGGCTGCGGGCTTCGTGCTGGTCCGACGGGCTCCCGGCGAGGAAGAGTTGCTGCTGATCGGCGTTCGTCCCGAATCCAGGGGGCGCGGAGTTGGCAAGCGGCTGATCGAACTGTTCTTCGACACTGCCCGCGACAACGGCGCCGACAGCGTCTTTCTTGAGATGCGGGCCAATAATCCGGCGGCCAGCCTCTACCGGGCCTGCGGTTTCGAACCGATCGGACGCCGCACGGCATACTATCGCACGCTCGACGGAACGACGCTGGATGCCATCACTTTCGGTCGAAAGTTGTAACGACGCGACATGTGAGTTGTAGGATTGCGTCATACAATTAAGTCGATTGCCGGCTTTACGAACTCTTGTCGATTTTATACAATAAGGAAGTTTCAGGGTCGCACCTGCAGTAAACGCGCCTAAAAGGGAGACCCCGCGAATGGAGAATTTGGAAACCGACATGACCGAGACGCTGATAACGCTGACTTCGGACATCGTCGCGGCTCACGTGAGCAACAACAATGTTGCTGTCGATGAAGTTCCGACGTTGATTTCGACCGTATATGGCGCTCTGGCCGGTCTTGGCGGTGTCACGACTGCTTCGGCCGAGCTCCCCGAGCCCGCCGTTTCCGTGCGGGCGTCAGTCAAGAAGGACCATGTTGTCTGCCTCGACTGCGGCAAGAAAATGAAGATGCTGAAACGACATCTGTCGACTGAGCATGGGATGACACCCGATGAATATCGGGCACGCTGGAATCTTCCTGCCGACTATCCGATGGTCGCGCCGGACTATGCCGCCACTCGTCGTGATCTCGCGGTGAAGATCGGGCTCGGTCGCAAACCCGGACAAAAGCGTGGTCGCAAGAAGAAGGCCGCCTGACGGTCCTTCGGATCACCTTGAGCAAGACGCCCCGGCCCGATATGGGTACGGGGCGTTTTCATTTGGGAAGCTGACTTGCACCAGAAGATCGATCTTGAGCAGCTATGTGCAGACAAGGGTCTGCGGATTACCGAACAGCGCCGAGTGATCGCGCGCGTATTGTCGGAAAGCGAAGATCACCCGGATGTCGAGATGCTGCACGATCGGGCGAACAAGATCGATCCGGGCATTTCAATCGCAACCGTCTATCGCACCGTGCGCCTCTTCGAAGAGGCAGGCATCCTTGATCGACATGACTTTGGTGACGGCCGCGCACGATATGAAGCCGCCCCCGAAGCGCACCACGATCACCTGATCGACGTGGAAACGGGCAAGGTCATCGAATTCGTCGACCCGGAAGTGGAAGCGCTGCAAAAGCAGATAGCCGAGAAGCTCGGCTATCGTCTCGTTGATCACCGGCTCGAGCTTTATGGCGTCCGCCTCGACCGCGAAGGTTGAACGGCGCATCGCGCGCTATTCCGAACAACGGCTTGCCGCCGCCCGCGGGGAACCGACAAAGCTATCGCCGGTCGGTTGGCTTCGGTTCTGCTTGCGCGTCGCAGCCATGATGCTGCTTCTCGCCGCCTGTGTGCCGCTGCATTATCTCTACCGCGTCTTCGCCTACGGCTCGCCCTTCCCCATGTGGTTCCTGCGCTGCTCTGCCCGGATCGTCGGGGCGCGCGTCGAGTGCATCGGGACCCCGCTGCGGCGGGACGTATTCTTCATAGCCAACCACGTCTCGTGGATCGACATTCTCGCCCTCGCCGGCGCCAGCGGCACCGCCTTCGTTGCCAAGCAGGAGCTGTCGGAGGTTCCTGTGATCGGCTGGCTGTGCCGGCTCAATCGGACGGTTTTCGTCAAGCGCGAGAACCGCCTGGGCGTGGCTGAACAGATCAACGCGCTCAAGGAAGCGCTCGCCGACAACTGGTCGGTCACGGTTTTCCCCGAAGGCACCACGACCGACGGCCATTCCCTCCTGCCATTCAAGTCTTCGATGCTTTCCGTGCTCGAGCCGCCGCCGCCGGGCGTGCTCGTGCAGCCGGTGATGCTCGATTATGGCAGCGTGGCAGAGTTCATTGGCTGGATCGGTGACGAAAACGGCCTCAACAACGCCAAACGGGTCTTCGCACGAAGGGGAACCTTCCGGCTAAGGATTACCTTCCTCGAGCCGTTCAGTCCGGTCGAATACCGCGGCCGTAAGGCGATAGCGGCCAAGGCGCGCGAAGAGATCGAAGCGGCATTGGTTGCAGCCCTTGGCAAACCGTTGCGCGATTTCGAACACATCGTCGCAGCGGTCCGCTACGAGCCGCCGAAACCGCCGGCCAGTTAGAGCCCGGCGCCGACCAGCCAATCGTGAAACAGCCGGACCGGACGCTCTTCAAGCGCGGTCGGCTTGCAGACGAACCAGTAGCTGTAGGGGCTCTCGACCTCGACGTCGAAGACCTTTGCCAGGCGCGAATCATGCGCGCGACGCATGTGGTCGTCATGCATGATCGCGATGCCAAGCCCCTGTGCCGCGGCCTCCAGCATGATCTGGCCTGAATCGAAGTGGTCAATCGCTGCCGGCTCGAGGTCAGGCATGCCAATCTCGGCCTTCCAGGCGGAAAAGCTCTCGGGCAGCTCGTTATGGATCAGGAAGGTCTGCTTGGTCAGCAGCTCGTGGCTCGGCTGGTCGCCGAGCTTTTCCTGCAATTCCTTGCTGCAGATCGCGTGAACCTTGTTGTAGTCCAACCTGACCGCATGCAGGCCGCGTTCGGGTCCGCGCGACAGGATGATCGCCGCATCCAGCACATCGCCAACGCGATCTTCGAGGTGCGGCCCCGTATCGATATCGATGTGCAGCAAGGGGTGGCGCACGCGCAGCTCGCCCAGCCGCGGGAACAGGCGCTGCGTTCCGAACAATGGCAGCACGCCAAGATGCAAGCGCAGCAGTGAGAGATTTTCGGACTGGCTCTCCACTGCCCGGGCGAGCGATTCCAGATGCGGGTTCACAGCTTCGTAGAAGGCATGCCCATCATCGGTGAGCTGCATCGACTGGCGCGCACGCGTGAACAGCTTCTTGCCGACGAACTCCTCAAGATTGCCGATCCGCCGCGAAAGCGCGGATGGGCTGAGGCCAAGTTCGTCAGCGGCCGCGCGGGCCGAGCCAAGTCGAACGGTACGCACGAACGCTTCAAGCGCCCGCAAGGGGGGGAGTCGTCGGGTCGCCATGTTCGTTGCACGCTATGGACGCAAATCGCCCCTGTCGAGGGTGAATGTGCGAATTCCTGCAACTAAGATCAGTCGCTGTCGCTCTTCCCTCGCGGGGCATGGAGGCGCAGCCTGGTCACATGCGTGTCATCGCCATCGGTGACCTCGATCCGCCAACCGCTGGGGTGTTCGAGCATCGCACCGACCTGCGGCACCTGCTCGGCCAGGACGAAGGCGAGACCGCCCAAGGTATCGACCGATTCCTCGACCTCGGCCAGCGAGGCGTCGACCCGTTCGGCAACGTCGTCGAGCTCTGCGCGGGCATCGCAATCCCACATTCCCTCGCCGATCGGCACGATCCACTCTTCGGGCGCGTCGTCGTGCTCGTCCTCGATCTCGCCGACGATCTCCTCGACCAGGTCCTCGATGGTGATCAGGCCATCGGTTCCCGAGAACTCATCGACCACGATGGCGAGGTGCACGCGTTGCTGGCGCATGTCGGCCAGCACGTCGAGCGCATTGCGCGTCTGCGGCACGTAGAGCGGCTGGCGCATTAGCACCGTCCAGTCGGCAGGCGGATCCTCGCGCCGGGCGAGGAACGGGAAGATATCCTTGAGGTGGATCATCCCGATCACATCGTCGAGCTGGTCGCGATAGACCGGCATGCGCGAATGACCGTGTTCGGCGAAGGTTTCCACCAGATCTTCCCAAGTGGCATCCGCCCTGACGGCAACGATCTCGCCGCGCGGCACGGCCACATCGTCGGCGTCATGTTCGGAAAAGTGCAGCAGGTTGCGCAGCATCTGGCGCTCGACCTGCGAGAGGTCACCGCCGCCGCTGTGCTCCGCGGCGTCGGTTCCGTTCTCGCCTTCGTGCTCGTCGATTGCCTCTTCCAGCTGCGCACGCAAGGAACGCTCGCCGTGGTCGGGGTCGAAGAATTTCCGGATTGCGAGCCACAGCCCGCTTCTACTGTCCGCGTCTCCCGCGGGTAATGGCGAATCGGGCATGGCCCTAACAATGCGCTCCAGTCAGTTGCGGTCCCCATATGGGTCGGCGATACCCAGTTTTGCAAGCGCCTCGATTTCGAGCGCTTCCATTGCCTCCGCCTGCTCGTCGCTGTCGACATGGTCATGCCCAGCCAGGTGGAGAAGGCCGTGGACGATCAGGTGTGCAGCGTGATCCGCCAGCATGACCCCCTTTTCCTCGGCCTCACGCGTGCAGGTTTCATAAGCCAGCGCCAGGTCGCCAAGCATTTCGGGCGGCCCGTGTGGGGCCAGGGCCTCCAGTTCACCCCGCTCGAGCATGGGAAAGGACAGTACATTGGTCGGCTTGTCCTTGCCGCGCCATTCGCGGTTCAGCGCATGGACTTCCCCGTCAGACGTGAACAGTAGGCTGGCCGAGAGGCGCGGGTTACCGAGCGTCGGCTCTACTTCCGCCGCTGCCCCGGCAACCCGGTCTGCCAACCCGGCCCAATCGGTTCCGTCAGGCCATCCATCGATTTCGACGTCGAATTCCACCTCAGGACGATGGCCCCTCATAGGCTTCGACAATCCGGCCCACGATCGGGTGGCGGACAACGTCGGCGGCGGTGAAGCGGATCGTGCCAAAGCCATCGATCCCCTCCAGCTTCTCGACCGCGTCGGCCAGGCCGCTCATGCGATCGCCGCCGGGAATGTCGACCTGGCGCGGGTCGCCGCACACCACCATCCGGCTGTTCTGGCCGAAGCGGGTGAGGAACATCTTCATCTGCTCGCGCGTGGTGTTCTGCGCCTCGTCGAGAATGACGAAGGCATCGGCCAGGGTGCGCCCGCGCATGAAGGCGATCGGCGCGATCTCGATCTCGCCACTGGCCAGCCGTCGCTCCACCTGCTCGGGCGGCATGCAGTCGTAAAGCGCATCGTAGAGCGGGCGCAGGTAGGGATCGACCTTGTCCTTCATATCGCCGGGCAGGAAGCCCAGCTTCTCGCCCGCTTCCACAGCAGGGCGCGAAAGGATCAGGCGCTGGACGCTTCCGGTGATCAGCTGCGCCACCGCCTGCGCCACCGCGAGATAGGTCTTGCCCGTGCCTGCCGGGCCGAGCGCGAAGATGATGTCGTCGCGCACCAGGCTGCGCATATATTCAACCTGCGTCGCGCTGCGTGGGACGATGGTCTTGCGGCGGGTGCGGATCATTATCGGCGGGCTGTCGAGATTGCCCGTGATGATCCCTTCCAGCGTCGGTTCGTTCGACATTGCGATTACCGATTCAATCGTGCCCGCGTCGAGGTCCTGCCCCATCGCGAGGCGGTCGTACATCGCCTTCAGCACCTCCCGCGCGCGGGCCACGCTGTCTTCCGGGCCTTCGATATGAAGCTGATTGCCGCGCGCCGAAATGAATACGCCCAGCCGGTTTTCAACCTGCACCAGATTTGCATCGAACTGGCCGAAGAGCGCGCCGAGCAGGCTCTGGTTGTCGAAGCTTATGTCCAGCTGAGCGCGGCGAATTTCGCGCTGTGGGCTGGGCGGTGGTGCGAAGGCGGGATGCGCCTCCCGGGCAGGTTTACGGGCCATGGGCTCCTTTCGTGCGTGCGAGTCGGAGTCTAGGCTTCAAAGCCGCCTAGGCAAGAACGGCAACGCATCATGACGGTGGAAAGTCATCTGCTTGTAACCGCCCAGTCGCTGAGGAATTCCCGACCCGACCCAAATGAGCCGGAGCAAGCCAATGAACCGCCTCACCATTTACCTTGCAACTGCGGCTCTCGCCTCCTGCAACGGAGCCAAGACCGGCCCAGCAGATGAGGTTCTCTCGTCGACTGTCGAAGCAAGGTCTCATGCACCGGCCAGCACGTAAGAAGGCATCCCGTTTTCACGAGGGTAGACGCTGAAGCCCCATCCGACGATTGACACACCCTCTCGTCAGGCCTGCCGCCATTGGGTCATTTGCTGCCGATATAGACCTAAATCGCCATGACCCGGTGCGCGGCGATTACCGGGCAAATCGATCAAGAAACGACGGAGAGATATTGATCGAACGGGACAGAAGTACCGTTTGTCGATTGTGTTTTCCGACTGCAACATTCCGACCTTATGGGCATCAACCAATTCAATTGGTTCGTTACGAAATAGGCCCATAATAACTATGCGTAGAATCCGCTTTCGTTTGCTCTCGCTGGCCCTGACTTGCGGCGCCTGCCTCGCCTTTCCCGCCGCCGCCCAGAACACGGGCGACGAGGGACGCGAGATCATAGTTCGAGGCAAGAAGACAACGGAGCGCTCGATTGTCAGCTCGATGGCGCAGGACATCACCCGTCGCCCCCGGATCGATAAGCCGCTTTCGCGCCGATACAATGCAGTTTGTCTGGGCCTATATGGAATGAAGGCAGAGACCGGTCTTGCGCTTTTGGCCCAGATCGAAAGCAATCTGGATAATCTTGGAATAAGGCGAGACAAGGAAGGCTGCCAGGTCAACAGCCTTGTCGCCTTCGTGCAAGATGGACCAAAGACGGTGAAGGCGCTCCGCAAGGAGCAACCGCAATTGTTCGAAGGCCTATTGGATCATGAAGTAGACCGCATTTTTGCGGGCAATGGTGCCGCTCAAGCCTGGCAAACCACATTGGTGAAGGGCGCGGATGGCAAGGAATTCTACTCCGGGACCTTCGGCAACCCACCGCGTGAAGTAGAGATCAACACCGGCTATCGCGCGAGCAACCTGGCTCAGCAGATCCGGGCAGACATATTGGGTGCGGTGATCGTCTTCGACAATGATTTCGTACCAGGAAAGACCATCCAGCAGCTTGCTGACTACGCTACCATACGCCTCGTCGCTCCGACGGCCGACCTGTCGGAAGAGGCGGGTATCTCTTCGATCCTGACACTTTTCGCGGAGGACAACCTCACGCCGGAAGGCCTAACCGACTTCGACTGGGCCTATCTCAATGCGCTTTACCGCTTGCCGCCTACGGCCAGCGGAAGTTCGATCCGCGGAGCTACTTGGGCCGAATATCGCAAGCTGACGAAAGACCCTGCTCCAGAAGCCGCTGATCAATAACAGGTAGGGATCAAGCCGTCACGGTCTCGCGCAGCTTGCCGGCGAGCGAGTTTGGCCCCGCTTCGACCAGTTCCACCTCGACTAGGTCGCCGATTGTGACGTCGCCTTCGAACCACACGCTCTGCAGCCAGGGCGATTTGCCGAGCCACTGGCCGGGGTGCTTGCCCTTGCGCTCGACGAGGACTTCGCAGGTCCTGCCCACGCTGGCCTGGTTGAACGCCAGCTGGTCGCGGTTGAGCGCAGCCTGCAGGCGCTGGAGGCGCTCGTCCATGACCTCTTTCGCGACCTGCCCGTCCATCGTCGCGGCGGGGGTGCCAGGGCGCGGCGAGTATTTGAAGCTGAAGGCCTGCGCGTAACCGACCGTATCGACCAGCTTGAGCGTTTCCTCGAACTCGGCATCGGTTTCGCCCGGAAAGCCGACGATGAAATCGCCCGACAGCGCGATATCGGGGCGCGCGGCGCGGAAACGCTCGAGCAGCTTGAGATAGCTTTCGACCGTATGGCTGCGGTTCATCGCCTTGAGCACGCGGTCGCTGCCCGCCTGCACCGGCAAGTGGAGGAAGGGCATCAGCTTGTCGCAATCGCCGTGCGCGGCAATCAGCGCATCGTCCATGTCGGCAGGATGGCTGGTGGTATAGCGGATGCGCGCCAAGCCATCGACTTGCGCGAGATCGCGGATCAAGCCCGCAAGGCCCACCGCCCTGCCCTTGGCATCCTCGCCCGACCAGGCCGAAACGTTCTGGCCTAGCAGCGTGATCTCTTTCGCCCCCGCACCGACCAGCTTGCGCGCTTCGGTGACAAGGTCGGCATAGGGGCGGCTGATTTCCGCACCGCGGGTATAGGGCACCACGCAATAGGTGCAGAACTTGTCGCAGCCTTCCTGCACGGTGAGGAAGGCAGCAGGGTTGACCCGCTTGCGTTCGGGCAGCGCCGCGAACTTGGCGATCGCGGGCATGTCGGTGTCGGTCGCACGCTCGCCCGCCACCGCCTTGTCGAGCATCTCGGGCAGGCGGTGATATGCCTGCGGGCCGACCACCATGCTCACCGCCGGAGCGCGCGCCATGATCTCCTCGCCCTCGGCCTGCGCAACGCAGCCCGCGACCGCGATCAGCGGCTTGGTGCCGTCGGCCTTCTGCAGGCGGCCGATGTCCGAATAGACCTTCTCCGCCGCCTTCTCGCGAATGTGGCAGGTGTTGAGCACGACAAGGTCCGCCTCCTCGCCCTCGGGCGCGGGCTGAATGCCCCGCTCGGCCAGCATCTCGGCCATCCGCTCACCGTCATAGACGTTCATCTGGCAGCCGAAGCTCTTGACCCTGTAGGTGCGCGGGGTTTCTTTGGGGGCGATGGTCGGTTTCATGGCAGGCGGGCGCCCATAGCGAAAACGGCGGGGTCCTACAATGCGAAGGGCGGCACACGGCCGCCCCTCTTGGTCAATTGTCTATCGCGCGGATCAGGCAACCGTTGCCTTCACGATCTTGCCAGGCTCACGCGGCGGTTCGCCCTTGGGCAGCGCGTCGACGTGTTCCATGCCGCTCTCGACCTGGCCCCACACGGTGTACTGGCGATCGAGGAAGGTCGCGTCGTCGAAGCAGATGAAAAACTGGCTGTTGGCGCTGTCGGGCACCTGAGTGCGCGCCATCGAGCACACGCCGCGCACATGCGGTTCGTTGTTGAATTCGGCCTTGAGGTCGGGCTTGTCGCTGCCGCTCATGCCGGTGCCGGTCGGATCGCCGCCCTGCGCCATAAAGCCGGGGATCACGCGGTGGAACACCACGCCGTCATAAAAGCCTTCCTTGGCCAGCGTGGTAATCCGTTCGACATGGCCCGGCGCGAGGTCGGGGCGAAGCTTGATGACGACATCGCCACCCTTTCCATCGCCGCAGTCGAGCGTGAGCGTGAGTGTTTCGTCGGCCATGTCGTATGTCTCCTGTAACTGGTCGGCGCCCGATATAGGGTCTGTGGGCCGCGTGTCACCCTCTGCTTGCTTTTGAAGCCTTCTCGCCTAGACCGCACGCATGACCGAGGATGAGCGCCCCCCTCTGGATCGTGACGACGACGATGTGATGCTGGCGGATTCGCCAGTCGAGGAAGCGCGCCCGGACGACCGCATCGACGACGAGCGGATGGACGAGGAGAACACGCTCAAGCCCGAATTCGTCCGTGCGGTCGAAGACGCCCTGGAAAAGGGTGACGGGCAGGCGGTCTACGATCTCGTCGAGCCGCTCCATCCCGCCGACATCGCCGACCTGTTCGAGCTGATCGAAAAGGACGACCGCGCGCCGCTGGCCGCCGCGATCACCGATTTGATGAGCGGCGAGGTGATCGCCGAGCTCAACGATTACGTCCGCGAGGACATGATGGAGGCGCTGCCCGCCGAGGCAGTGGCCCAGATCGCCGAGCAGCTCGATACCGACGACGCGGTCCAGTTGATCGAGGACCTGGACGAGGAAGACCAGCGCGCGGTCCTCGCCGAACTTGACGCGGAAGACCGGATCGCGATCCAGTCGGCACTGGCCTATCCGGAAGAGACCGCGGGCCGCCTGATGAGCCGCGAATTCGTCGCGGTGCCCGAAGCGATGACCGTCGGCGACCTGATCGATTTCCTGCGCGACGGACGCGACCTGCCGAGCGAGTTCCTCGAAGTCTTCGTGGTCGACGAACGCCACCACCCGGTCGGCACCTGTCAGCTTTCGTGGATCCTGCGCACCCCGCGCGCGATCCCGCTGGGCGACGTGATGAAGCGCGACCAGACTCTGATCCCGGCGATGCTCGACCAGGAAGAGGTCGCGCTGATGTTCCAGAAGTACGCGCTGATCAGCGCCGCCGTGGTCGATGAGAGCGGGCGGCTGGTCGGCCAGATGACCGTCGACGACGTCGTCCACATCATCTCGGAGGAAGCGGGCGAGGACGCGCTGCTGATGTCGGGTGCGGGCGAAGGCGACATCAACGAGCCGATCCGCGACGCCTATTCCGCGCGCGTGCGCTGGCTGGTGGCGAACCTCGGCACTGCGCTGGTCGCCAGCCTGATCATCGCCGCATTCGGTGCGGCCATCGAGAAACTGGTCGCGCTGGCGGTGCTGATGCCGATCGTCGCCAGCATCGGCGGCAATGCCGGCACGCAGACCATGGCTGTGACCGTGCGCGCCATCGCCACCAACCAGCTGACCCGATCGAACACCCGCCGCATCCTGTGGCGCGAGATGCGCGTCGCCATGCTCAATGGCGCAACGGTCGCATTGCTGGTCGGTGCGGCAACCGCGGCGATCTTCACGCCCCAGCTTGGCGCGGTGATCGCGCTGGCAATGGTCATCAACGTGCTGATCGCCGGTTCGGCCGGGGTGCTCATCCCCGTGGCTTTCGAGCGGCTGGACCAGGATCCGGCCGTGGCTAGTAGCGTTTTCGTGACGATGATCACTGATTCTATGGGCTTTTTCGCCTTCCTCGGGCTCGCAGTGGCGAGCGGCATAGTGAGCTAGACCTTGAGCGAACACCGCCCTGTCGCGGACTATCGTGGAAGCTGCCATTGCGGCGCCGTGACCTTCCGTATCACCACTGATTTTCCCGAACTGACCACCTGCGACTGCTCGATCTGTCGCCGCAAGAACGCGCTGATGGTGAAGGTGCACGAAAGCGAGTTCGAGCTGCTGTCAGGCGCCGAAAGCCTGACCGAATACCAGTTCCACACGCATACCGCGCGGCACTTCTTCTGTTCGACCTGCGGCATTTACCCGTTCCACCGCAAGCGCGTGACCCCGGACTATGTCGGGATCAACGTCTTCTGCCTCGAAGATTTCGATCCCGAAGGCATTACGGTTCGTGCGACGGTCGGCGCGGGCATGCCCTGACACGAGCGAGCCGCAAAGCGGGAGTTCGCCACGCCCAGCCCTACAGGATCGAAAAGCCTGCGCCTCTCCCCGGTTGAGGTTTGGGAGAGAGTCTCTACATCGCAGCCCCATGCCGCTGCATATGACCAAGATCGCCTTCGGGGCGAAAAGCTACGCCGATCTCGAAGGCTGGTTCGAGGAGCGCGAACCGTTCCTGATGACCACGCGCTATTTGCCCAAGCGGCACGAGGAGATGGTCGGCGGGTCGCTCTACTGGATCCTCAACCACACGCTGGTCGCCCGCTCACCGATCATCGCTTTCCCGCAGGCGAAGGACGGCCGCTGGCACATCCACCTGGAGACGCGGCTGATCCGCACCTACCCGCAACCCAAGCGCGCGCACCAAGGCTGGCGCTACCTGACCGAAGACAAGGCCCCGCGCGACCTGGAGGATGGTGAGGATATCGGTGACGCACTGCCGGGCCAGCTGGCAGGCACGCTGGAGAAGCTGGGGCTGATCTAGCGGCCTTCGCGCAATCGCGCGATCACGTCGCGGACGTCCATATCGTCGTCCACCCCGAATTCGACGTAGCTTTCCCGCAATGCGTCGATCCTCTCATTGATGCGTTTCAGATTGCTTCGGTGGCTAACCACAAAACGACGACGGGCGAGGATTTGCGGCACGGTGATGCGCGCAAACTCGCCCACATCCATGCCGTTCCGCATGACGCGGGCATCGCCGATCGCCGTGAACACCCAGCCGGGAACGATCAGCCCAGCGTGGACATGTTCGGGCAGGTCCTCGCGCAGGCTCTCGGTCAGGCCGAGTACCGCATGCTTGGCGGCGATATAGGCGGCCGTTTGCGGGACCGCGCAGAAGAAGCTGTTTTCGCTTCCGGTGTTGTAGATCGCCGATGCGACCTGCTGGTCAGCCATGCGCCCGGCGAATGCGCGGCAACCGTTCCACACGCCCCAGAAATTGACGTCGAAATGCGCACGCGCCGCTATCGGATCGACTTCCCACAGCTTGCCGCGCGGGCCGCCGACACCGGCGTTGTTGAGCAGCAGTTCGACCGTGCCTAGCTGGTCGAACGCGGCAGTGGCCAGCGCTTCGACCTCACTCTCGATCGCGACGTCGCAGGATTGCGCGAGCGCGCCCGGAATTGCGGCCTGTGCGGCGGAGAGCTTCTCGCCAGTAAGATCGGCGAGCATGACTCTGGTCCCTCGCGCCGCCAGCTCTTGTGCAATGGCAAGTCCGATGCCCGACGCACCGCCGGTAATCACGGCGGTGGCGGGCAGCCAGTTGTTCACGCAGGAACCCGTTCGGCCACGCGGCGCAGCGCGATCACATAAGCCTCGGGCGGCTGCGCGCCGGGGATCATGAAGCGATTTTCGACGACCATCGCCGGGACGCCAGTGATGTTCATGTCCCACGCCGCACGCTCTTCGGCGCGGACCTTGTGCGCCAGTTCCTCGCTGTCGAGCGCAGCCTGGGCAGCCGTCCGATCGAGCCCGATGCTTTCGGCTACTTCAAGCAGTACCGCATGGTCGCCGATCTCGCGCCGATCGTTGAAATGCGCGCGGAACAGCGCGAGCTTGAGCTCGGTCTGCTTCTCTGGGCCGAATTCCTCGGACACCCAGGTGAGCAGCTTATGCGCGTCGAAAGTGTTCCACATGCGCCGTTCGGGCGCGGGCTCCGGCCCTTCATAGTCCAGCGATACGCCCGCACTCTGCGCGGCTTCGCGCATGCGCGCCTGGTTCGCGCGCGACTGTTCGGGGGTCGAACCGTATTTGCGCGCGATATGCGACAGGGCTTCCTCGCCCTCGCGCGGCATGTCGGGGTTGAGTTCGAAGGCATGCCAGCGAATGTCCGCCTCGATCTCGCCTTCGAGCTGCTCGAGCCCCTTCTGCAGATTGCCCCAGCCGACCAGGCACCAGGGGCACATGACGTCGGACCAGATGTCGATACGCAGGGTTCTTGCTTCGCTCATTTCCTCACCCACCAATGCATCAAGTGATGCGCTATAGCATGCGTCGGCGGGGCCACGAAGGGACCGCTCCCCGCCAGCGCGTCCTTCACCTCCTCGCGGGTGAAGAAGACCACCTCGGCCATCTCGGTGGTATCAATGTCCAGTTCGTCGCTATCGGCAAAAGAGTGACAGCCGATCATCAATTGGCTGGGAAAGGGCCACGGCTGGCTGGCAATGTAGTTCACATCGCGCACCCGCACGCCAGCCTCTTCGAAGACCTCGCGCGCGACCGCTTCCTCGATGCTCTCGCCCGGCTCGACAAAGCCTGCCAGCGCGGAAAAGCGTCCCTCGGGCCAACCGAGCCCCCGGCCCAGCATCAGCCGGCCTTCGTGCTCGACCAGCATGATCGTGACCGGATCGGTGCGCGGGAAGTGCTGGGTGCCGCAGGCTTCGCAATTGCGCTGCCAGCCGCCCTTGGCGATCACGGTGGAACCTCCGCATTGCGCGCAAAAACGGTGTCGCGCATGCCAATCGACCAGGCTGCGCGCCCCGCCGTACAACGCGAGGTCTTCGTGTTGCAACGTCGCCATAAGCGACCACAGCTGCGGATTCGCCATGCGCGGCGAGGCATCGCCGCGCGGCGGGACGGCGGCGAAACAGGCCTTCCCATTCTCGATGCCGAGGAAACACAGTTCGGCATCTTCCGCCGCATCGGCCAGCGTGCCCCATGCCAGCCGACCCTCATCGTCGAGCGAGGGCATCAGCCCGTCGAGCGCAAGCAGCCGCGCCTTCCAGTTCATGTAGCCGGCCAGCTGGTCGGGATCGGCCCTTACATGGTCGGCGCGGTCGAGCCGTGATCCGGTGAACGACAGCATGCCCGCTCTCACAGGCCGGTCATCGCGGCGAGGTCGGCCAGCACCGCTTCGGGGAAGGCCGCGTGCAGCGGATAGGCGTCCGAAGGCATGTATTGCGTCATCATGTTGGCGCGCAGCTGCGCCTTGTAACTCACGAAGGCGACCGTTCCCGCGGCGCCGCCCCAGCCGTAGGCCCCGTCATTGACGCGACCGCCCGCACCGAAGCCCTGCCCTTCGACCCAGGTTCCCTTGGTCGTGGCGGTTTCGGGCAGCAGGTTCGACGTACCGACCCGGACCGCGGCTTCGCTCATCACCCGCTTGCCCTCGATCACGCCGAAGCCCAGCAGCATCTTGAGGAAACGGTCGTAATCGCGCGGGCTCGAGACGAGCCCTGCCCCGCCCATCGGGAAGGCTGGGACATCGAGATAGATCGAGCTGGACGCCGGATCCATCGGCAGCGGCGCACCGTTGTAAATGCCGTAATTGGTCGTCAGGCGCCCGACCTCGCTCTCGGGCACGGTGAACCAGGTGCTGGTCATGCCAGCCGGATCGAAGATGCGATCCTTGAGGAAGTCATCGAAGCTCTGCCCGCTGGCGACTTCGATCACCCGACCCATGAGATCGAGCCCGACCGAGTAGCTCCATTTGGTCCCTGGCTGCAGCACCAGCGGCGCCTTCGCCAGCCGATCGGCGAAGACGTCGAGGCCCCGCACCGGCTTGGCGCGGCCAAGGCCTGGAATCGGCAGGCGGCTGACCTGTCCGGGGATCAGCCCCTGTTCCTCGTAAAGGTCCTTGATCGGCCCCTGCTGCACGATGCCGTAACCAAGCCCCGCAGTGTGGGTCAGCAGCATGCGCATAGTGATCGGGCGTTCGGCCGGAACGAGATCGGTGACCGAGCCGTCATAGGTCTTCTGCACCATCATGTTGGCATAGGCGGGCAGGACATCGGCGAGCGGCTGGTCGAGGCCGATCTTGCCCTCGTCCACCAAGATCATCGCCGCCATGCCGGTGATGGGCTTGGTCATGGAATAGATGCGATAGAGGCTGTCCGGTCCGGCCTTGGCCTCGCCGCCGATGGCCAGCGTTCCCTGCGAAATGACTTGTGCCGCCTTCTCGCCCCAGCCCAGCGTCGCGACCATATTGGCGACTTTCCGCGCACCGGCATACTGCTCGATCAGCGAGGTGACCGCGGGCCAAGCGGTGGTTGTTTCCCGCGCCAGCGCAATGCTGGAGAAAGGCCCCCCGGCCAGCGTTGCCCCGGCAGTGAGCCAGGCACCTGAGCGCAACAGGGCGCGACGCGACAGTTGGGGGGATTCGAAACTGCGATAGGCCATGGATTTCCTCTCCAGTGTGGGCGGCGCATTACTGGTGGAGCCATCCCGAGCGGTCAATTGCGAAGTGAAACTGTTGCAATCGCATACTGTCTTAGTTATATAATACACATGCTCAACATTCTTTCGATCCTGCTGGGTCTCATCGCCCTCGTCATCGCCATCCCCTCGTCGATCCCCTTGCTCGGCTGGGGCAACTGGATCGCCCTGCCCTTCGCCGTCGCCGGCGCGGGCCTGGGGGCGCTTTCCTCGAGCAATGGCGGACGCAATTTCTGCCTGATCGTGCTGGTCATCGCCGCGATCCGGCTGAGCCTCGGCGGCGGGATCATCTAACGCGCGAGCGCCAGCCGCGCGACCTTGGCGAACAGTGTCGGCAGGCCCGCGCGGTCGATCTCTTCAAGCGGCCACCATTCGCCCTCGCCGAGCGGTTCGGCTACCTGCTCAACCGAAAGTTCGAGATCGAAGTGGGTAAAGCCGTGCCGCACGCGGCCGAGCGTTTCGCCCGCAGGGCCACCCGCGCCATTGCCGCGAGCGCTCCAGCCGTCATCGGGCAAGGCACGCATTCCGCCAAGCATGCCCGTGCCTTCCCGCCGGACTAGCCAAACCGAATCGTCGCGCTCGACCCAGAATGCTCGGCCAAGGCGCAAGGGCTTCGTCTTCTTCGGTGCCTTGATCGGTAGCCGAGCCGGATCGCCTGTAAGGCGACCCGCGCAGTGGCCGGCGAGCGGGCACAGCAGGCACTTCGGATCGCGCGAAGTGCAGATGCCCGAGCCGAGGTCCATCATCGCCTGGGCGAAATCGCCCGCCCGCTGGGTCGGGGTTATGCGATCTGCATGGTCGCGGATCGCCTTGCGCGCCCCGGGCAGGGGTTCTTCGACTGCGAAGAGCCTCGCAACCACGCGCTCGACGTTGGCATCGACCACCACGGCACGTTCGTCAAAGGCGATCGCCGCGACCGCCGCGGCGGTATAGGCACCCAGCCCCGGCAGTTCGCGGAGTTCCTCCTCGTTCGCAGGAAAACCACCCAGTTCGGCCACCGCCCGTGCGCATTTCACCAGATTGCGGGCCCGCGAGTAGTACCCCAGCCCCGCCCAGGCCGCCATGACGTCCTCCTCGGGGGCAGCGGCCAGCGCCTCGACGGTCGGCCAACGCTGGGTGAAGGCGGAGAAATAGGGCTTTACCGCTGCAACCGTGGTCTGCTGCAGCATCACTTCGGACAGCCACACGCGATAGGGCCAGGAACCATCGCTCGGCAGCACATGCCCTGGCCTCGCACGCCATGGCAGGTCGCGGGCATGCGCGTCGTACCAGTCGAGAAGCAGGTCGGAGACGGTGGCGGTCACGGCCTGCCTATGGCATGGGCCCAAGCGCAATGGAACGGGACGACAGCAAACCGAAGCGCGCAAAGGGCGCCAAGCCCTTCGAAAGGCGGCGCGGCGGTGCGGCCAAGCCGATCAGCGACCTGATGCCGCAGATCGGGCGCAGCGCCTTCCGTCGCTTCGGCTTCGTGCAGAGTTCGGTGGTGAGCCGCTGGCCCGAAATCGTCGGCGAAACGCATGCCCGCGTGTGCACCCCGGAAATGATCCGCTTCCCACCTGGGGAGAAGTCCGAAGGGATCATGCACCTGATCGTGCTGCCCGCCCACGCCCCCCTGGTGCAACAGATCCTCCCTGAAATCGCAGAGCGTGTGAACCGGTTCTTCGGCTATCGCGCGGTCGCGCGGATCAAGCTGCGGCAAGGTGAGGTTAAGCCGCCGCCAGGCAGGGACCCTCCAAAGGCGCCGCCGTCGCTCAAGCCGATTCCGATGGAATTGGGCGACAGTCTGCGCGATATCGGCGACCCCGAACTGCGTGCCGTGCTCGAATCGCTCGCGCGCAGTTTCGGTGACCAAGACGACGGGAACGATACCAGGTGACGATGAAAGCGGGTCTGCTCAAATCCATCCTCCTCCTCGCGGCCGGCGCGATAGCGCTCGGTGCCAGTGCAGAGGACAGTCCAGCGCCCAAGCGCGGCAACTGGTCTGCGACGGTAACCGAAACCGAAGGCGGGCACCTGCTGGGCAATCCCGATGCCCCGGTGAAGCTGGTGGAGTTCATGAGCTACACCTGCTCGCACTGCGCCGATTTCGCGCGCGAGGGCGATGGCGCACTCAAGCTGTTCTACATTCCCACCGGCAGGATGAATTACGAGATCCGCCACCTGATCCGCGATCCGGTGGATCTGACTGCCGCGTTGCTCACCCATTGCGGCGATCCCAAGAAGTTCGCGCTCAACCACGAAGCCGTCATGTCGCGCTATCCGCAGTGGATCGAGAAGGCGCGCCAAGCCACGCAGGCGCAGCAATCGCGCTGGCAATTCGGCACGCTTTCGGCACGCTTCCAGGCGATCGCCAGCGATCTCGACTTCTACGAGATAATGGAAACGCGCGGCTACAGCCGTATCGAGGCGGACAGGTGTCTTGCCGACGAGGCCAAGGCCCGCGAGATCGCCGACACCTCGCGCGCCGATGTGGACAAATACGGCCTCCAGGGCACGCCCAGCTTCGTGCTCGATGGAACGCTGCTGGAGGGCACGCATGCTTGGGAAGCGCTGCGCCCCAAGCTGGACGAGGCCATCTAAACCGCTTCCGAGCAGGGATTCGGGGGAAAGCCCTGTGGATACCCCCCTGACCTCCTTCCATTTCCCTTACCCCCTGCACTAGCCTTCCTTGGACAAATACGAGGATTCCGATGACCAAGAGCTTCCGTTTCGCCCTCGCCGCCCCACTTGCGCTGGCGCTTGCCGCCTGCGGATCGGGAGCAGATGACACGGCCTCACTCGAAGGCGATGCGATCGCCGCAATCCCGGCTCCTGAGGGCACGCAATGGATCGACAAGGCTGTGGCGACGCCCGATGGCGGGACCCTGGTTGGCAACCCCGACGCGCCGCTCAAGCTGATCGAATACGGTTCGCTTACCTGTCCGACCTGTGCGCGTTTCAGCATCGAAGGCTCTGACGAACTTCTCAACGACTACGTCAATTCCGGTCGTGTCAGCTTCGAGCTTCGTCAGTTCGCCATCCACGGCCCCATCGACCTGCTGCTGGGCCGGCTGACCAATTGCGGCCCGGTGGAAGCGATCGTGCCGCTGTCCGACCAGGTGTGGAAGAGCCACGAGGCAATCATGCAGCCGCTCACTTCGAACCAGGCCGCCTTTCAAGCCGCGATGGAGCGGCCGATCGAACAGCGCTTCGTGGTTGCGGCGCAGCAGATGGGCTATCTCGATTTCTTCGCCCAGCGCGGCATTTCGGAAGACCAGGCCCGCCAGTGCCTCGCCGATGTCCCGGCGATCGAGAAGGCTGCCGCCGATACGCAGAAATATGCAACCGAGTTCAAGATCAACGGCACTCCGACCTTCGTGCTCAACGGGAAGACGGTCGAGGCCAACACCTGGGCCGCGCTAGAACCCATCCTCCAGCGCGCCGGTGCCCGTTAAGGCGTCGGGGCGGCTGGGGGGCTGAACCGACGATGCGTATCTCGAAGCTCCGGCTGAGCGGCTTCAAGAGCTTCGTCGAACCTGCCACGCTGCATATCGAGCCGGGGCTGACGGGTGTCGTCGGCCCCAATGGCTGCGGCAAATCCAACCTGCTCGAAGCAATTCGCTGGGTCATGGGCGAAAACTCGCCCAAATCGATGCGCTCGGGCGGGATGGAAGACGTCATCTTCGCCGGCACGCAAAGCCGCCCGCAGCGCGACTTCGCCGAGGTTGTCCTGCATGGCGCCGACGATGAGGGTGAAGAGCTCGAAGTCGTCCGCCGGATCGAACGCGGTGCCGGCTCGGCCTACCGCCTCAACGGGCGTGACGTTCGCGCGAAGGACGTCGCGCTGATCTTCGCCGATGCGGCGACCGGCGCGCACAGTCCGGCGCTGGTCAGCCAGGGCAAGATCGCCCAGGTCATCGCCGCCAAGCCCCAGGAACGGCGGATGATGCTGGAAGAGGCGGCAGGCATCGCCGGCCTGCACGTCCGCCGCCGCGACGCCGAAAGCAAGCTGCGGCAGACCGAGACCAACCTTGAGCGGCTCGAAGACATCATGGCCGGGCTCGATAGCCAGATCACCTCGCTGCGCCGCCAGGCCAAGCAAGCCGAACGCTACACCAAGCTGTCCGACGAGATCCGCACGGC
Organism: Erythrobacter mangrovi; assembly: GCF_013260645.1. Lineage (NCBI taxonomy): Bacteria > Pseudomonadati > Pseudomonadota > Alphaproteobacteria > Sphingomonadales > Erythrobacteraceae > Erythrobacter > Erythrobacter mangrovi. The sequence continues at coordinate 435,585 of NZ_CP053921.1, forward strand.
CGAGGCGCGACTGGTATTCGCCCGGTGGCGCGATGCGGCAGCGGCGGCCGAAGAAGCCAAGCAAGCCGCGCAGGCCGCCGAAGCGCGGGTTGCAGAGATGCAGAAGGCCGCGGACGAAGCGCAAAAGGCGCAACGCTCGGCTGCCGAAGCGCTCGCCGAAGCGCGTGACGAACATGCCGACCGGCGCGATGATGCCACGGCCCATGGCCACCGCATGGCAACCCTGACCAGCCAGCTTGAGGCGGCGGAAGAACGGCTTGCCGATCTCGACCGGCAGAAGGCGCGGTTGGAGGCCGATCGCGGCGAGGCCGATCGCCTGACCAAAGACGCTGCCGAGGCGCTCTCTCGGCTCGAACGCGAACTGGCCGCGAGCGAAAAGGCTCTGGCCGAAGACGAGACCAAGCGGCCCGGCTTCGAACGGGCCTATGACGATGCCGAGAGGGCCAGCCGTGCCGCCGAACTGGCGCTGGCCAAGGCCACCGCGGACAATGCAGGCGTGGAGGCCGAGTGGCGCGTCGCCGAGGCCGAGATTGCACAGGCCCGCGCGCGGCTCGATCGGGCCGAAGCCGAAGGCCGCCGCATGGCCGAACAGCGCGGTGCCCTGGCGAACGAGAATCCCGACGCCGATGTGAACGCCGCGAAGGCCGCTCTGGCCACCGCGACCGCCACTTTGGCCACCCGCCGCGCCAGCCTCGAGACCATGCAGGCGCGCAAGGCAGAGCTGCAGGCGCTTCGCGACGATGCCTCCTCCGCGCTGGCCGAAGCCAAGGCGGAACTTTCGGGCGTGCAGCGCGAATGGGAAGCGCTCAAGCGCGATCGCGATGCGCGCGAGCGCGCCGCGGAGAAGCGCAGCGGGCGCAAGCAGGCAATTGACGGCGTCCGCGCGGCCAAGGGCTACGAGCGCGCCGTCGCGGCCGCGCTGGGTCGCGATGGGCGGGCACTGCTGGGCGCGCCAGAGGGCGACGCGGAAGGTCGCTACTGGACCGGGGCGGCTGCCCCCGCACCAGTCGAGGGCGGCCTTGCGGCCCACGTGGAAAGCGCCCCCGATGAATTGCGCGCCCTGCTTGCGCTGGTCCATGTCGCCGAGAGCGACGATGGCCGCACGCTGGCGCCGGGGCATGCGCTGGTTACACTGGCAGGCCAGTTGCGTCGCTGGGACGGCCTTGTGGTGCGCGGCGAGGGGTCGGCCGAAGCCGCGCGGCTCGAGGCGGAGAACCGTTTCGCCGATCTCGAAGCGCGCCTGCCCCAACTGCGCGAGGCCGCCGACCGATCGCAGACAGCGCTCGATACCGCGAGCACTGAACTGGCTCAGCTCCAGCGCGACCTGATCGCTGCAGAGCGCGAGTTGGCTACGGCAGCCGAGGCGGAACGGCAGGCATTGCGTGCCCTCGACCAGGCCGAAGCAGCTCGCGAACGGCTCGCTGCGAAGCTCGGCGAGCTCGCCCGCGCAGAACGCGACCATGGCGAGGTGATCGCCGCCTCCCGCGCGGAGCTATCCGCGGCAGAGACTAAGCGCGACGCCTTGCCCGACCCGGCAGCCGGGCGGGCCGCGCTCGAGGCTGCACGCGCGCAGAATGAAGCCGCGCGATCGCTGCTCCAGGCACGCGCGGCGGAGCTGGCCGCGCATGACCAGGCGCTGGCAGTGGCGCGCGAACGGGCCAATGCCCATCGCAGCGACATGGCCGGATGGCAGGCGCGTTCGGGCGATGCGGCCCGGCGGCTGTCCGACATGCAGATCCGCGCCGAGGAGATCGAGCAGGAACGCGCCGTGGTCGCGGCCAAGCCCGAAGGCCTGATGCGCGAGATCGAACAGGGCGACGTAGTGCGCGAACGCCTGGGCAAGGAACTCGCCGAGGCCGAAGCGGCAGTCTCCGCTGCAAGCGAGGTTGCACAGGCTGCAGAGCGCGCTTTCGCCACCGCCAATGAGGCCCTGGCCGAGGCGCGCGAAAACCGCGCCGGCTTGGCCGCCCGCGCCGAAAACCAGGACGGCCGACGGATCGAAATGGCGCGCATTTCGGGCGAGCGCTTCCAATGCCCGCCACCCCTGCTCGCCGAACGCTTTTCCTTCGACGACTCCAAGATCGGCAGCGCCGATGCCGAAAGCGAGGAGATGGACCGCCTCACGGCCAGTCGCGAGCGTATCGGTCCGGTCAATCTCGTCGCGGCCGAGGAACTCGAGCGGATCGAGAGTGAACACGGCGCCAATGCCGAGGAGCAGGCCGAGTTGCGCGAGGCGGTCAGCCGGCTGCGCGGATCGATCGGCAGCCTCAACCGCGAGGGTCGCGAGCGACTGCGCATCGCTTTCGAGCAGGTCGGCACCCATTTCCGCCGCCTGTTCACCCGCCTGTTCGAAGGCGGCGAGGCGCATCTCGCGCTGGTCGACAGCGACGATCCGCTGGAAGCGGGTCTTGAGATCTTCGCCCAACCGCCGGGCAAGCGCCTGCAGTCGCTCACCTTATTGTCGGGCGGCGAACAGGCGCTCACTGCAACCGCGCTGATCTTCGCCCTGTTCCTGACCAATCCCGCGCCGATCTGCGTGCTCGACGAAGTCGACGCGCCGCTCGACGATGCCAATATCGATCGATTCTGCGACCTGCTCGACGCCATGGTCCGCGAAACCGACACCCGTTACCTCATCGTCACCCACAACGCCGTGACGATGAGCCGCATGCACCGCCTGTTCGGCGTGACGATGATCGAGAAGGGAGTGAGCCGGCTGGTCAGCGTCGACCTCGGCGCGGCCGAGGAACTGCTCGCGGCGGAGTAGCGACAACCGCTGCCCCATGTCCCGCTATTGGTTCTGCAGAGAATTTACCTGAAGCTGCTGGTAGATGCTGAGCCTGTCGGCAATCTGCCAGTGGCCAGTAATGCGATCCGCGGCATCGAAACCATAGACCGTGGCTCCTGACATGCGGACCGGCTTGCCGGTCGCGGGGTATCCCGGCAGGTCGCCGAGATGAGTGGCGGCCCAGAGCCAGGTCATCGCCACGCCATCACCGTCGGCATACATTGCCTGGATGTCGAACATTTGGTCGGGAAAGGCTGAGCGGGAGATCCGAACGCGTTCCTTATAGGCGGGCAGGTCCAGTGTCCGACCGTCCCATGGATCGCCAGGATCGTGATGGATCGTATAGGCAGGCGAGAGGAACGCGTCGGCAGCCTCGAGATCGCCCTGGTCCCATATCAGGCGAATGAAATCGGCAAGGCGTCGCTTTCGAGACATGTCATGCATCATGGCAGGTTTCCTGTTCCTGCGGGTCGGCAAGCCTGAGGGCAAAATCGCGAACCCCTTCGGGCCAGGAAGCCATGCGGGCAGCAAAACCCGGTCCATCCCCCGCGAACAGGGCGCGGATCGCCTCTTCATAGCCGGGCAGGTCGCCAGCCTTGGCGGCAAGGAAGCGATAGGCTCGCTCGCGGGCCGAACGCTGCGCTTGGCCGCGATCAGCACGGCGCGCCTCATCGACCAGCTTGCGTAACACTTGGGAGACGCTGCCCGGTTGCGCGGCCAGCCATTCCCACTGCCGCGGGAGCAGGGTGACTTCGCGCGGAACGACGCCGAGCTTGGGTCGGCCGCGTCCGCGGGACTGGGCTTTGCCCTGGGTCGTTGCAGCCCTGGCCTCGACCGGTTCGCTGTCAGCCAGTCGCCTGATGGCATCCGCAGGGGTTCCGCGCAGATCGAGGTCGATCACCCGCCCGCTGGCGTCGTCGAAGACAAGCACCGGGTCCTGCGCCCCGTCACCAGCGCGGGTCATGACTGCCATCACCACCTCGACCAGCGGGCCAGTGGCGAGTTGGCAGTCACCGACAAAGGCGGTGCAGGGTTGAGAGAGTCGATCGGTCATCCCTCCTATTATCCGGGTAGAATTCACAGAGTCAATATTACCCGGGTAATATTGTGAATTGCGCATCCTGCCGCTATGGGCGGCCAAGGTATAAGGAAACGACTCATGAAGACCCAGCATCGCAAGGCCGCGATCGCGAGCTACAAGGATCGAACGATCGAAAGCGGCATCTATGCGATCCGCAGCCGCGCCTCAGGCCAGGTGTGGGTCGGGAGCGCACCCGACCTGTCGACCATCCGCAACCGCGTGTGGTTCACGCTCAGGCAGGGCGGCAATCCCCATCGTGCGCTGCAGGCGGCATGGAATGCCGGTGGCGACGAGGACCTGTCATTCGAGATCCTGGAAGTTCTGGAGGAGGACCTCAGCCCGTCAATGCGCAGTCACGTGCTGCGCATGCAACTGGGGCATTGGCTCGAAGAACTGGGCGCTGCGAGGATCTGACCGAGGTCAGGCTGCGAGCGCGCGCTTGAGCTCGTCGCGGATCGCCTTGAGGCGTGCGAGGATATCATCCCCGGCTGGCTGCGCGTCAGGCGAAGCCGCCAGCGGTGCGGCCGAGGGCGGGCTCGAAGCTTCTCCTGCCCCGCCCTTCAGCGCCGCCTTGGCGCCTTTCAACGTATAGCCTTCGCGATTCACCAGCCGATCGATCGTCTCGATCAATGCCACGTCTTCGGTCCGGTAATACCGCCGGCCGCCGCTGCGGGTCAGTGGCTTGAGCATTGGGAACTGCTGCTCCCAATAGCGCAGGACATGCGGTTTGATCCCGGTCGCCTTGGCCACCTCGCCAATCGTGCGCAGCGCGCCTTCGTCCTTGCCGTCTTCGAATACCGCCATGCCTTGCGTTCCTCTGGCCTCAGCCGTTGGCAATGCGTTCCTTGAGCAGCTGGCTGGCGCGGAACGTCATAACCCGGCGTGGGGTGATCGGCACTTCGACCCCGGTCTTGGGGTTGCGGCCGATTCTTTCCTTCTTGTCGCGCAGCACGAAACTGCCAAAGCCCGAAATCTTCACATTCTCGCCTGCCGACAGCGCGTCGCACATCTTCCCCAAGATCGCTTCGACCATGTCGAGCGACTCAGCCCGCGAGAGGCCCATCTTGCGGTTGATCGTTTCGGCGAGGTCGGCTCGGGTGAGCGTGCCAACTGAGCGCATGTTATCCATTTCCCTTCCCCCGGTGCGACCCTGAGTGAAGTTCGTCAGACAAACTAAGGGTTTGTCACACGAATCGCAATGTTGACGTTAGTTTTTTCGACTGGCGCTACATGCGGACCAGCGAAGCACCCCAGGTGAAGCCGCCGCCCATCGCCTCGAACATCACCAGGTCGCCTGGCTTGATGCGTCCATCACGTACCGCGACATCGAGCGCGAGCGGCACCGAAGCGGCCGAGGTATTGGCGTGCTGGTCGACCGTGACCACCACCTTTTCGGGGGGCAGGTCGAGCTTGCGCGCGGTCGCATCGAGGATACGGGCATTGGCCTGGTGGGGTACCACCCAGTCGATATCCGTCGACTTGAACCCTGTATCTTCAAGGACTTCCTTGAGCACGTCGGCAAGGTTCACCACGGCATGACGGAAGACCTCACGCCCTTTCATCCGCAGCTTGCCGACGGTGCCCGTCGTCGAGGGGCCTCCATCCACGAATAGCATGTCACAGTGCGCGCCTTCGGCATGCAGGCGGCTGGAAATGATTCCCGGGCCATCCGCTGCAACGTCCTGCGCCTCGACCACCACCGCACCTGCACCATCGCCGAACAGGACGCAGGTAGTCCGGTCTTCCCAGTCGAGGATGCGGCTGAAAGTCTCAGCCCCGATCACAAGCGCCTTTTTCGCCATGCCGGTCCGCAACATCGCATCGGTGGTGGTCAGCGCATAGAGAAAGCCCGAACAGACCGCCTGGACGTCGAAGGCGATCCCGCCGCCGCAGCCCAGCGCGGCCTGGACCTGCGTTGCCGTGGCAGGGAAGGTATGGTCAGGGGTCGCCGTCGCCAGCACGATCAGGTCGATTTCGCTCGCATCCATACCCGCCGCAGCGAGCGCGGCGCGGGCGGCGGCAGTGGCCAGCGTCGACGTCGTCTCGCCCTCGCCCGCGATATAGCGCTGGCGGATACCGGTTCGCTCGACAATCCATTCATCCGAAGTGTCGACCATCTGCGCCAACTCGGCATTGCTAACGCAGCGTTCGGGCAGCGCCGAACCGGTTCCCCGGATTACCGAACGGATCACTTAGCAACCAACCCTTCTGTGCCCACTTCGCCCAGATCGTGGCGGATGCGGTTGAGAATATCGTCTTCGAGCAGTCGCGCGGCGACCTCTACCGCATTGGCAACGCCCTTGGCATTCGCGCTGCCATGGCTCTTCACTACCACGCCATTGAGGCCGAGGAAGACCGCGCCGTTGTGGTTGTTCGGATCGAGGTGGTGACGCAGCAGCTCGGTCGCGGGGCGCGAAACGAGGAAACCGATCTTCGAACGCAGGCTGGAAGTGAACGCACTCCTCAGCAGGTCGGTCACGAAGCGCGCAGCACCTTCGATCGCCTTAAGCGCGATATTGCCCGAGAAGCCGTCACACACGATCACGTCGCATTCGCCGCGATTGATCTTGTCAGCTTCGACGTAGCCTTCGAAATCCATGGCGAGGCCGGTGGCGGCGCGCAGCGCCTCGGCGGCGGCCTGGATGTCCTCGGTGCCCTTGGTTTCTTCGGTCCCGATGTTGAGCAGGCGCACACGCGGCCGCTCGCGCCCCGTGACGATTCGCGAATAGGCCGCGCCCATGATCGCGAACTGGACCAGGTTGCGCGCGTCGCAATCGCGATTCGCACCGAGATCCAGCATGATCACGTCGTCGTCGGTCAGCGTGGGCAGCAGCGCGGCGAGCGCCGGACGGTCGAGCCCGGGCATGGTGCGCAGAGCGAGCTTGCTCATGGCCATCAGCGCGCCGGTATTCCCGGCGGAAACGGCAGCACCGGCATGGCCCTGTTTCACCGCATCGACGGCCAGGCCCATGCTGGTGGTCTTGGCGCGACGCAGCGCCCTCGAGGGCTTTTCATCGCCCGCGATCACATCGTCGCAATGAAGGATTTCGGAAGCACCCGTCATACCCGGATGATTCTCGAGCGCGGCCTTGATGCGCGCTTCGTCACCGACCAGCAGGAACTTGAACTTGTCGTGGCGCCGACGCGCAAGCGCGGCACCCTCGACCATCACGCGCACGCCTTCATCGCCGCCCATCGCATCAACAGCGATACGCGGCAAACTCATGTGCGTCTCCGGATCTTAGCTACGGTCTTAGAGACCGACGGCGATGATTTCGCGTCCGTTGTAGTGGCCGCAGTGCGTGCACAGGTTGTGCGGACGCTTCAGCTCGCCACAGTTCGAGCACTCGTGGAAGGCTTCAGCCTTCAGCGAATCATGCGCACGACGGTTGCCGCGGCGGTGGGGCGATACTTTCCTCTTGGGGACGGCCATGGCGGCACCTGTTCCTCAAACAATTTCGATACGATTTCGGTGGCCGCCCTAGTGGAAGGTCCGGCAACGCACAAGAGCGCGTGAACCCGAATATTCCCGACCGTGGCGGTGAAGGCGGGCGCTATAGCGAATTTTGCGGGGGATGCAAGCCGCGTGGCACCGCTTCCTGCGTTGCCTCGGCCTGCCCCTCCGCCTAGCACTTCCCGGGTCTGCATACAGACATAATCGAGAGGAGGGATCGCTTGGGTATTTTCCTGCCGGTAACACTAACGGCGGCCGCGGCGGCCGCAATCATCAATCTCTGGCTGGCCATCCGCGTCGGGCAGATGCGGGTGAAGCAGAAGGTTTCGATCGGCGATGACAGCGGTGGCCCGTTGACCGCGCGGATGCGAGCCCAGCTCAACTTCGTCGAGAACACGGCCTTCGTGCTGATCCTTGTCGCGGCTATCGAGCTTTCGTCCAAGGGCGGCCAGTGGCTCACCTGGGTCGTGGCAGTCTACATGCTTGCCCGTGTGGCACACGGGCTGGGCATGGATGGCGGCGCACTTGCCAAGGGGCGTTCGATCGGGGTGATCGTCACCATGCTGACGCAGCTCGGCCTGGCCGTGGTCGCCACGCTGATCGCGATGGGCGTGATGTAACTCTCGAGTCGGGAGGGGGCCTTCAGCCCAGCGCGTAGTCGCTGACAAAGGCGTTGGTCTTGCGCTCCCGACCGAAAGTGCTGGTGGGGCCGTGGCCGGGAATGAAGGTCACGTCCTCACCCAGCGGCCAAAGTTTCTGCGTAATCGAATCGATCAAGTCCTGATGGTTACCCATCGGGAAATCGGTGCGCCCGATGCTGCCCTGGAACAGCACGTCGCCAACGATGGCGAACTTGGACGGGCGGTGGAAGAACACCACGTGCCCGGGCGTATGGCCGGGACAATGGATGACCTCGAGCTCGAGTTCACCCACGGTAACCGTGTCACCATCCTGCAACCAGCGATCGGGTTCGAACACCTGCCCGTTCACACCATAGCGCGCACCATCTTCGTCGAGGCGGCTGATCCAGAAACGATCGGCCTCGTGCGGCCCTTCGATCGGTACGCCGAGTTCCTTGGCAAGGATGCCCGTCTCGCCACAGTGATCGATATGGCCATGCGTGACGAGCAGCTTTTCAATCGTCACCCCGGTTTGCGCGATCGCCGCGCGCAATTTCGCCAGGTCACCGCCCGGGTCGACCAGCGCGCCCTTCATCGTCTTGGTGCACCATATCAGCGAGCAATTCTGCTGGAGCGGGGTGACCGGAACGATGCCGGCTTTCATCGGAGGCTGGGTAGCGGGTTCTGTCATGCAACCGATTGTGGGGAGAATGCGGTCCGCCCGCAAGCGCGAGTTCGCGGGCCCGTCGATTGCGCTTACCGGACCTAGCGACTAGCCTGCGCCCATGAGACGTCTCGCCGCCCTCCCCCTGCTCGTCCTCACGCTTGGCTGCACCACGACTTCCGACGAGCCTGTGCCGCCGATAGTCCAGAGCGAGGCGTTCGCATTCGTCGAAGATCAATGCAGCGGCTGCCATGCGGTCAGGCCAGGCGCCGAATCACCCAATCCGCGCGCGCCGTCATTCGAAATGGTCGCCAACGACATGGGCTTCACCCCGGTCACACTGCACGAATTCTTCCGCGACGGGCATGACGTCGCCGGCCAGATGCGCATCCAGCTGTCCGAGGATAACGCGATCCTTGCGCGCGACTACATCATGTCGCTCAAGCACGATCGTTAGGTCGCGCCCCGTCAGAAGGGCAGTTTCGCTAGGTCGGGTTCGATCCAACCGCGCCTCGCAGGTACGCTGAACAGCAACTCGCGCGACCAGTGCGTTGGGATCCAGTCGGAACGGCCGTGCGGGGTCTTCTGTCTGCTGTAGCTGGCGGTCGATTGGGTCAGCACACAGGCGCGCAGGGAACCGCCGCCATTTTCGGGCAGAGTCCTTGCTCGACTGTGGAGGCGACGTATCGGACCATGCGCGGCGGATTGGATGACAGCAATGCCGAGGCAAGCATCTGGGCAGCGTCGCAAGACCCCCTAGCAGCCTGCACGGCACCCGGATCCACATGCCCAATCGCCATTGCGCCACCCGTAGCCAAGCGATAGGCCGGAGCAGAACGATTGATTCAGAGGTTTTGCGGATGCGTTCAGTCTTGGCCCTCGCGCTCCTAGCGCTTACCGCCTGCCAAACAGGCAAACTCGCCTCGGCCCCTGCCCCTGCACAACCCGACGCAAGTCAGGCTGAAATACCTGCGCTCGTCGAAACGACCTGTTCGAGCTGCCATGCCATCCGCCGCGACGAACTATCTCCGCTCACACGCGCGCCCAGCTTCGTGGATATTGCGAACTCGCACGGACTCACGCACGACACGCTGGTTGCCTACCTCAGCGATGCTCACAATTATCCTGACGTCATGGATGTCGAACTCGATGCCGCGGACGTCGAAGCGATTGCGAATTACATGCTGACGCTGCGCAGCGAGGACTATCGCCGCATGCCGTCCTGAAGAGCCGCGCGCTCAGATGCGCCCGCTCTTCCATACGACGCGACCAACCACCTCAATTTCTTGGAGGGCGAGCTCAATCGGAGCATAGGCGTCATTGGCGCTGATCAGGGCGACACGGCCCGGACCGCGCGCCTGGATCTGCTTCACGTGCAATGCATCGCCGATGCGGACAACGTGAATGCCTTCTCCCGCGCGCTTGTTGCGATCGACGAAAATCTCGTCGCCGCTACGCAACAGGGGCTCCATGCTGTCACCTTCGACCCGGATAGCCGATAGGTCTGCCCCCTCCAGCCCCATCTCACGCAACCACCGACGGCTGAAACGGAAATGGTCGAAGGAAATTTCTTCCGCCGAGAAAGCGCCCGGTCCCGCCGATGCATCGAGCGGAAGCCGGGGAACATCGATCCAATCATCAACCGGCGAGGCTCGATGCTGCAAGGGGTCATGGTACCGGGCTTCGTCGAAACGACGCGTCTCGATCACATGGGGCAAAACCCCGAGAAACTCCGCAATCCGACGCAGGTCAGGCTCGTCCAGGTGCCGCGGGCTTCCGCGCGTGACATATTGCTGGAGATAGGCCGGGTTGCGCCCGATCAGGCGCGACAAACCGGCAAGACTGGCACCGCTGTCGCGCACCAGATCCTGCAATCGCCCCCGAGCGTTCCGCTCATCTTTCGAAAGGCCTTCCATCATCCTTCCTATACCATAGGATTTTTCCTAGACAAGTAGGATTTCGAGTGGAACAAACTAGGAACTTAAGGCACGAATCGCCTTTTCCTGCAACCGCTTGGGGAGAGTCCGCATGCTGATCCGATCGATCGAAAAATTCCTGCGCTACCACGAAATGCCGCCGACAAAGTTCGGCCGCCTTGCAGCGCACGACCCACGCTTCGTGCTTGATCTCAGGATGGGACGCGAGCCGCGCGACCGCACGGAACAGCGCATCCGTGGCTTCATGGAAGGCTTCGAGGCTGCACGCAGCGAAGCGAGCAAGGAGGCGGCGCATGTCGGCTGAAGGGAAGGTTTCGCGTCCCCCTCGCCTTCGCCGCACCGTGACTGATCGCCTGCGAGTTGCCGTGTTGCAACTGGCCGACCATCAAGCACAGGTGATCTCCCACAGCGAGACGCCCTGGGCCAGCATCACCTTCGCCGGAACGCGACACCTGTTGGCACTGGTCTTCGCAGGCGACACGGCTGTCGAAGCAGGCGAGCGCTTCATCGCGGCGCTGCCCGAACACGAGTTCATGATCCCCGGCCAACTTGTCGCGGATGCTACCGTGGTGGAGGCCGAACATCGCCTGTTCCCCTCGCCCCGGCTGAGCGCGACATGCGAACTGCTGCTGCTTGAGGAGGGGTAGCTTCGGAGAAGCCACGCAAGATTCGCAATTTTCGCAGCCATTCCCTAGGGTCATTCCGCCTGGCAGGGTCGCTCTGAGTTCTGGGGTGCCAGGTCAACCAAAATTGGGAGACCCATCATGCATAAGATTGTCACCATCGCCTTGGCCAGCGCCCTGGCCAGCATTCCGACGGCGGCGCTTGCCGAGCACCACGAAGAAGGGCCGACGATCCGCGAGAACGCGGAATACATGGAGGTCGTGCTGGTCGATATCAAAGCCGGCAAACGCGATCGTGCCGAAGAGATAATCGAAAACTACTTCCAGAAAGCCACCAAGGCTGCGGGCACGCCGATGCCCTATCTCGTGCACCTGCAGACGGGTGAATGGGACTTCATCGTCGCATTCGATCTCAAGGATGGGCCGATCGAGTATACCTACACCGGCTCGCCCAATCGCAAGAAGTGGTGGGCAGCGATGGTGGAGATCGCCGGCGGCGAAAAGCAAGCGCAGGCCGTCTGGGATGAGTATCAATCGCTCGTCGTGCGCAGCACCTCGATGTTGGGGCATCACCACAACGACGAAGAATAGGCTCGCGAGCCGAGCAGGGAAAACGCCGCCCCAGTCACAACCTGGGGCGGTGTGCCTCAGGTCCGCCGGATCACCAGGTTGCGGATCTCGGTCATGTCCTCCATCGCGAACTTGATGCCTTCGCGGCCAAGGCCCGAGTCCTTCACTCCGCCATAGGGCATGTTGTCGACGCGATAGCTGGGAACATCATTGATCACCACGCCACCGACTTCGAGCCGGTCCCACGCGTCGAACATCTTGAACAGGTCGCGGGTGAAGATGCCCGCCTGCAGGCCGAATTTGGAGTGGTTCACTTCCTCCAGCGCCTCGTCGAAGTGCGAAAACTTCTGCAGGATCGCGAGCGGACCGAAAGCTTCCTCGTTGAGCGCCTTGGCATCCCGATCGACATGTTCGAGCAGAGTCGCTTCGAGCATGTTGCCTTCGCGCGCCCCGCCGCACAGCAGCTTTGCGCCGCCCTCAACCGCCTCGTCGATCCAGCCCTTGAGGCGCTTCGCTTCGCCTTCTGAGATCATCGGACCGATGAAGGTGTTTCGGTCTTTTGGATCGCCCGCGACCAGCGTCTTGGTTTTTGCGACGAGCATGTCCCTGAAGCGATCGTAGACGCTTTCATGAATGATGATCCGCTGCACCCCGATGCAGCTCTGCCCGCTCTGGTAGAAGGCACCGAAAATCACCCGCTCGAGCGCATCGTCGAGATCGGCGTCATGGTCGATGATCACCGCCGCATTGCCGCCCAGTTCAAGCACGACCTTTTTCTTGCCGCTCTTGGCCTTGAGGTCCCAACCCACCCCCGGCGAACCTGTGAAGCTGAGCAGCTTGAGCCGCTCGTCTTCGGTGAAGAGGTCGGCACCGTCACGGCTGGCAGGGAGGATCGAAAATGCGCCTTCAGGCAGATTGGTCTCGGCCAGCACCTCGCCCATGATGATCGCGCCGAGCGGTGTCTTGCTGGCGGGCTTCATCACGAAGGAGCAGCCCACGGCGATTGCCGGGGCGATCTTGTGCGCGGCTAGATTGAGCGGAAAATTGAACGGCGAAATGAAGCTGCACGGCCCGATCGGGTAGCGCTTCCAGATCGCCTGGTAGCCCTTGGCGCGCGGGCTGATGTCGAGCGGCATGGCCTCGCCATACATGCGCACCGATTCCTCGGCGGCGATGCGGAAGGTGTCGATCAGGCGAGTAACCTCGCCTTCGGAGTCTTTGATCGGCTTGCCCGCTTCGACGCAGAGCGCATAGGCGAGCTCGTCGAACCGTTCCTTGAAGCGGTCGACACAGTGCTGCAGCACCGCCTGCCGCTCATAGCTTGCCATGCGCGCCATGGGTTCGGCGGCGCGAACCGCCCCGGCAATGCCCTCATCGATAATGTCCGGCGTCGCCAGCGCGGTCCGAAAGGCGACCTCGCCGGTGAACTTGTCGGTCACTTCGAGATCGGTGTTGGGCAGGACCGCCTTGTTGTTGAGGTAGAGCGGGTAGGTATCCTTGAGCTGGGGCATTCGTGTCCTCCGTTACCCGACCAGCCTCACAGCTGCTTCGACAGTTCCTTGATGTCCTTGTTGAGGATCTTGTCGTTCTCCGAATAGTCGACCGGGCAATCGATCAGGTGGACGCCGGGCGTATCGCGGCAATGAGCAAGCAGCTTGCGAAGATGATCGCTGCTTTCGACCCGGTGGCCCTTCGCGCCATAGCTTTCGGCATATTTGACGAAGTCGGGATTCCCGTAGGTGAGGCCAAAATCTTCGAAGCCCATGTTCGCCTGTTTCCAGCGGATCATGCCATAAGCATCGTCGCGCAGGATCAGCACGGTGAGATTGAGGCCCAGGCGAACCGCGGTCTCCATTTCCTGGCTGTTCATCATGAAGCCGCCATCGCCGCAAATCGCCATGACCTTGCGCTTGGGGTAGAGCATGGCGCTCATCATCGCGCTTGGCAGGCCGGCACCCATTGTTGCGAGGGCGTTGTCAAGCAGCACGGTGTTGGGCAGGTAAGCGGTGTAGCCGCGCGCGAACCAGATCTTGTAGACGCCATTGTCGAGGCAGATGATCCCGTCTTCCGGCATGCAGTCACGAACCTGCTGGACGAGATGCGGCGGAAAGATCGGGAAGCGCGCATCCTCTGCCAGCTTGCCGGTGTGTTCGAGCTCGGCATGGTGATAGCGCTTGAGGCTGCCGCTCTCCCAGTGATCCTGGCGCGAAATCTCTTCCTTGATCTGCCAGATGGCATTGGCGATGTCGCCGATCACCTCGATCTGCGGGAAATAGACCGGGTCGACTTCTGCCGACCGGTTCGAAACATGGATCACCGTGTGCCCGTTCGCACGCATGAAGAACGGCGGCTTCTCGATCACGTCATGGCCGATGTTGACGATGCAATCGGCCTCTTCGATCGCACGGTGGCAGAAATCCCCCGCCGAAAGCGCGGCGCAGCCGAGGAACAGCCGGTGGCGTTCGTCGAGCACGCCCTTGCCCATCTGGGTAGTGACGAAGGGGATGCCGGTCTTCTCGACGAATTCGGCGAGCATCTTGCCGGTCAGCTTGCGATTGGCACCCGCGCCAACCACCAGGATCGGCTTCTTGGCCTTGGTCAGTGTCTCGACCGCCATCCGGACCGCCTTGGGTTCGGCACTGGGGCGGCGAGCCACGCTGCGCGGGATCGGGCGCGAGGAGGTCGGTTCTTCGGCAATATCCTCGGGCAATTCGAGGGGGACCGCGCCGGGCTTCTCTTCCTCAGCCAAGCGATAGGCTTCGCGCACGCGACTGGGGATGTTGTCGCCCGCGTGGAGCTGGCGAGTATACTTGGTGATCGGATACATCATCGCGACCACGTCGAGAATCTGGAACTGCCCCTGCTTCGACTTCTTGATCGGTTTCTGGCCGGTGATCATCATCATCGGCATGCCGCCGAGCTGCGCATAGGCCGCCGCCGTGACGAAGTTGGTCGCGCCGGGGCCAAGCGTAGCGATGCAGACGCCGGTCTTTCCGGTGTGGCGACCATAGGTCGCGGCCATGAACCCCGCGCCCTGTTCGTGCCGGGTCAGCACCAGCTTGATCTGCTTCGAGCGACTGAGGCTGTCGAGAAAGTCGAGGTTCTCCTCGCCGGGTACGCCGAAGATATACTCGCAGCCCTCAGCTTCGAGACATTTCACAAAAAGGTCGGACGCTTTCTGAGTATCGGTCATGGTACGCGAAATCTCCCCCTGGCGCCGTCCGCCGGCACCGCTTCAATCGCGACCATGCAATGCCCGTCTACGGGTCTTTCGTTACGCCTAACAGACACATGGCCGCGAGTCAGTAGCCCAATGCGAGATCGAGTTGGGGCTCGACCGGTTCGCCGCGCTGCCAGCGTTCGAGGTTTTCGACGAAGCGGTCGGCAGAGCGCTGGAACATTTTGGTCTGTGCCCTGCCCGACAGGTGCATGGTGACCTGTGCGTTGTCGAGTTCCCACAGTGGGTGGTCAGGCGGCAATGGCTCGGGATCGGTTACGTCGAGCAGTGCTGCTTCGATCTGCTTCTTGCCGAGTGCAGCCACCAGGGCGCCCTGATCGATCACGTCGCCACGGGCGATGTTCACGAGCACGGCATTTGCGCGCATTGCCGCCAGTTCCGCTTCGCCGATCATATGACGAGTTTCGGGCGTCGACGGGACGGCGATCACCACCCAGTCGAAGGTGCCCAGTTGGCCGCGCCAGGCATCTGGCGTCAGCGCTCCCTCGGCCCCTGATCGACGCACCGGAACCACCTCCATGTCGAAGGCCTCGAGCCTGGTCTTGATCAGCTTGCCGATTGCACCAAGGCCCAGCAGCAGCACGCGCTCGCCCGACAGTTCACGCTTGCCCGGACTGTCGAACAACCACTCGTGGCGGTCCTGCGCACGCACCACCTCGCGATAGCCCTTGGCATGGTTGAGCATCAGCATGACGGTATATTCCGCTATGGTGATCGCATTGATCCCCACGCCGTTGGTTACCACCACACCACGCTCCGCCAGCACGTCGAGCGGCATGAAATCGAGCCCCGCATAGATCGAGTTGAGCCATTTGAGATTGGTTGCCGCGTGGGCAATCTCGATCATCGGTTCCTTCTCGTTGAGGTCGAACCAGCCGATCTCCGCCTGTGGCGCGAATTCGAGCGCCTGCTCCTTACTCATGAACCACATCGGCTCGACCCAATCGGGCAGGCGCGGCTCGACGAGCGGACGGATCAGGGCAGACAGGACGGCTTTGGTCATTTACTCACCTCTCGCATGAACAGGGTCGAGCACGATGCGGACGGAGGCGTCAAGGAAAAGGCGCAAACCCGCATGCCTCACGCGGCAATCGATCACTTCATGGGCGAAACCTACGCTTCGCAACTGCTCGCAGAGGCCTGTGCGCGCGAAGCCGACTTCGCCCGCACCGAGGTCACCTCGGACGAGGAACCACGCGCGCTCGATCTGGACGCGCGCCGGTCATGGACGCTCCGGGGCGGCAGCGCGCTGCTGAATCGATTCGAAGCCCAGGTGCGCAGCCAAGCCGACGGCTTGCTCGCAGCGGTCGGGATGGCGCCCATCGCCGACCTTGTTCTCGAATGCGGACTGTTTGCGCATCGCCACGGCGACTATTTCCGCAGGCATATCGACTTGTTCGCAGCCGAGCGACGGCGACATGCGACCCATGACCGGATCGCGACGCTGGTCTATCATCTGCACATCCAGCCGAAGCGGTTTGGGGGCGGGGAGCTCGTGCTCTATTCCCTCGCCGGCGCAGCCGGGGCCCTGCGACTGCCTCCCGAGCACGACCGGCTGGTGGTGTTCCCGGCTTACCTGCCGCACGAGGTTGAGCCGGTCTCCGTTCCCGGCGACGCATTCGCCCACGCACGCTTTTCGATCAATTGCTGGCTCGGCCGGCCGCGCGGGTGAGCCTCCAAAGGGGCATCAACCCTTGGCGAACCGCTGCTTGCGCGGGCCAGCGATCGCAAGGATCGCGTCCGCGACTTCCGAGGCATTCTGCAGCACATGGCTGGGGGGAACCTGCATCACATCGACGCGATTGGCCTCCTGCCAGGCATCCCGCGCGGCATGGGTTTTCGACCTGAACGGGTCGGCCTCGATCTCGATCGCGAGGTGTGCGGCCTCACAATAGAACGGCAGGGTGAAGCCATCGGTCTCGAAGTCGCGAACGAACTCCAGACCTTGCGGCGCATCCTTGAGGTGTTGCCAGAGAAGGGTCTGCGGGTCGGCCATGTCAGAGCTTCCATTCCCACCCGAGAGGATCGCCGTCCATCACTTCGACGCCGTGCGAAGCCAGCTCGTCGCGGAGAGTGTCGGAGGTAGCGAAGTCCTTCTCGGCACGCGCCTGCCTTCGGCTGGCCAGGATTTCCTCAATCTGGGCTTCCGCGATCACGACCGACTTGGGGCGGATGCGCAGATCGGAGCGTTCCAGGTCGAACAAACTAAGCCCCAGCACGCGGTCCATATCCTCGATCACCGCCCGCTTGATGCCCGCATCGACCTTCTTGACCGCCAGCGCCTCTTCCAGCGCGACAATTGCGACCGAGGTGTTGAGGTCTTCGGAAAGCGCGGCGTCGAACTTCTCGCGTATGGGGACAAACTTCGGGTGCCCGGCGTCGCCCGTGGCGACGTCGCGCAGCGGTGCTACCGCCATGACGATCCGCTTCAATCGGGTCAGCGCGGCGCCCAGCCCTTCCCAACTGAATTCCAACTCACTGCGGTAATGCGCTTGCAGGCACATCATGCGGTAGGCGAGCGGGTGGTAGCCCTTGTCGATCAGCAGCTGCAGGCGCAGGAATTCGCCCGCGCTCTTGGACATCTTGCCGCTGCGTTCGACCAGGAAGTTGTTGTGCATCCAGATGCGCGCACCGCTGTTCTCGGCCAGGTCGAGCCCATTGGTGCAGCAGAAGGCCTGGTTTTGGGCGATCTCGTTGGGGTGATGGATCTCGCGGTGATCGATCCCGCCGGTGTGGATGTCAAACGGGAAGCCGAGCAGCTCGCCGCCCATCACCGAACATTCGAGGTGCCAGCCGGGAGCACCGCGCCCCCAGGGGCTGTCCCATTCCATCTGGCGTTTCTCGCCCGGCGGGGTCTTGCGCCAGATCGCGAAATCGGCGGCATTGCGCTTGCCTGCGACCGCGTCGATCCGGCCCTCACCGTCTTCCGTAACCGCACGCGCCAGCCGCCCGTAATCGGCGACGCTTGAGACATCGAAATAGAGGCCGCTATCAAGCTCGTAGCAGTGCTTGTCCGCAATGCTCTTCGCGAACTCGAGCATGTCCTCGATGTAATCGGTCGCGATCGACCACTTGGCCGGCTGGCGGATATTGAGCGCCTTCACGTCCGCCCAATAGGCCTCGGTATAGTGCTTCGCGATATCCCAGATCGACTGCGCTCGCTCGGCAGCCATCTTCTCCATCTTGTCCTCGCCCGCATCGGCATCGTCGGTCAGGTGGCCGACATCGGTGATGTTGATGATGTGGGTGAGCTCGTAGCCCTTCCAGCTCAGCGTACGGCCCAGCACGTCGGCAAACACATAGGCGCGCATGTTGCCGATATGCGGGTAGTTATAGACCGTGGGGCCGCAGGTGT
Organism: Erythrobacter mangrovi; assembly: GCF_013260645.1. NCBI lineage: Bacteria > Pseudomonadati > Pseudomonadota > Alphaproteobacteria > Sphingomonadales > Erythrobacteraceae > Erythrobacter > Erythrobacter mangrovi. The sequence continues at coordinate 453,915 of NZ_CP053921.1, forward strand.
AGACGCGCGCCTCACCCGGATGGACGGGGGTGAAGGTCTCTAGCTCGCGGGTGAGCGAGTTGAACAGCTTGAGCGGGGTAGCGGTCATTGTCGTGCGGCAATAAGGGCACCCTCGCAGCGGTCAAGCCGCGAGCAACGCTGCGCCCCTACTGTGCCGCTTCAGGCTGCTCATTCCGGACGGAACAATCGGGGGCGTCAGTGCTGCCGCCGACGCAATAGCTCTCATCCTGCCAGAAATCGTCATTACCCGCGCCGGTCACCGGTTCATCGATCAGCGGATCGTTGCGGAACTCATCCTGCTCGGCGAGCTCGATCAGCATAACGCCCGGCGCCGGCGCGAGCTCTTCGGGGTCGAGGATAATCTTCTTGATGAGATCCTGGACATCGTCAGGCGGGATCTTGTTGCCGAATCTGCAGGCTGCGGGGCTGATGATCAGGCAGCCGTTGATGGTCGACCGCGGATCGTAGCTGGCCTGGATATCGGTAGCTGCGATAGCGTCGATACCCTGCGCCTGGCCTACGATACCATTGATCACGATCGGCATCACCGTGCCGGCCGAATCGGTCAGCACCAGCGAGCCGACCACGATCCCGCGGCGGTCATCGAACTCCGTCCCCGGTGCCGTGTTCTGGATGAAGACGCTGCTGGCCGAAGTCGAGATCGTCAGGGCTTCCGCCTGGATTACGCCATCGGGGCGATCGACACCGTCGTTCAGCGCCAGCCGGTCGCTGATCTGGTCCAGCGACAAACCATCGAGATCCGCCAGCGCCTCATCGGTCACCGCGTAGACGTCGGTCGCCGAGAGGAACACTTGCCCGGTGGCCGCGCCATTGGTGTCTGCCAACCGCAGGTTGCCGATACGCAAATCGATCCGCAGCACCTGCCCGGCGTCGATCTCCAGCGCGGTGTTCGGCCCCGCTCGATCGACCAGCAGGGCGCCGTTCACCAGAACCCCACCGTCGGTGCTGAAACTGAGCGTCCCACCGATCCCGATCTGCCCTGCATTCGCACTGTCGCTCACGCCAACAGTCAGATCGCCAATTATCAGCGCAGACCCCGCAGCCGAGGGAGCAATGGCGTCAAAGCCGAGATTGCCACTGCCGAATATCTGCCCGATCTCCCCATCGCTCAAGGCGAAGCCTGCGGCAGTTCCATCACCGCCCAGTGTCATCGGCCCGGAACCGTCGCTGCCGATAAGTATGTCGACCGTACGGGCAGCCTCACCCAACTGACCGGTTGCGGTGATATTCATATCCGCGCTGCGGGTTGAAATGGTCTGGCCAGTAGCCAGGGCCTCGATCGAAATCAGGCCGCCCGCCGCCATGGCAAGGCCTTGATCCGCATAGAGATCCCCGGTCACGACGATATCCTGCGCGGCGAACAAATCGACAGTCAGGCCGCTTGTCGCCGGGCCGGGAGGTCCATCTACCACCGGCAGGATCAGGAGATCGCCGCCGTCTGCCGCCAGGGCAACCGAACCCGTCGCCTGTGCGAACTCGACCGCCAGGTCTCCTGCCGCACGTACGTCGATACCGCCGTTTGTTGCATTGGCCTGCAACGTCAGCGATCCGGTCGAGCGCAGGAATATGTCGCTGCCATCCGCATAGATGAAGTCGGCCGTTGCGGAACTGACCCGTACCGGCCCGCCATCGGCAAAGAGTGTCGCAAAAGGCGAAACCAGATCAGCCAGATCGATGCCACCCGGTCCGGCCGCGAAGAACGCGCCGATATTGGCCTGGGCAGTCCCGGTTCCGGTGATGCCCTGGCTGGCGCCGAAATCGAGGAACCCGCTGGTGGTCGCATTGTCGAAGAGGATCGAATTACCTGCCTGCGCTGCGAAGTTGCCGCCAGCTGAGCCGGTCCCGAACTGGATATCGCCCGCCGAGTTCAGCGAGACGGTTCCACCCGCCGCAAGTGACCCGGTGCCGCCGAAGGGATTTGTTGGAGCGAACGGTCGATTGGCCAGGAGCCCGCCCGTGATACTGCCCACGGTCGAGGTCAGTGAAATCGTACCGGCGGCGGCAAGGTCGTCGAATTCGATCGACTCGGCGGTCACGTCGATCGAGCCCGCGCCGGCCGCGCTCGTCGTTCCGAGATAGGCGGTACCCGTGTTTGCGGTAAGCTGGATGGCCTGCCCAGGGGTGACAATCGATCCAATCGAAATATCACCGCCAGCGATGATATTTACACCGATCGCGGCGCCCTGGACCAGGCTACCCACCGTGAACGAACCCGGCGCTGAATAGGAAGCCTCAAGCGCCCCGCCGACACCCGCCACCGTCGTCAACTGGCCGCCGGCATCGATCAGCGCGGCATTGATATCGCCGGTCACGGTAATGCCGATGTCGTTTGCGGAAACCAGAGAAGCCGAACCGAGCAGGCTTCCGGCGGCGGAAATCTGGATCAGGTCCGATGTGATCGTGGCATCCAGCAGGTTGACGTCACCGGTCAGGCTGATCGCCGAGAATTGGCTTGTCGCGTTCAACGATGAAGGAAGCCCGACGGTGCCGAAAGTAAGGTCCTGGCGGGTCGTGATCAGGATCGTATCCGCGTTCGCATCCCCGGTTTCGGCATAGAAAGCGATCACATCATTGTTGCTCGCCTGGCCGATTTCGATCCGGTTGGTCGCACTGACCGCCCCGAGGCATATATTGCCTTCGAGGCAGGGGTCGGTGAGCAAGCCGTCGTCGTCGCGCTGGGCAACGCCGGCTCCCGGGGCGTCGTTGATATCCGCCGCGATGTAAGCACCGGTCAGCACCCCACCCGTACCAAAGATCGCATTGGCGGTGAGCACCGCAGCGAAAGTGTTCGAATTGATCGTCCCGGTAGAGACGATCGAGGAAATCGGGCTGGTTATCGGCGAAACCAGTTCGGATCCGCTGATGTCGCCCGCCAGCAGGAACAGGTTGTTGGGATTGGAGAACAGGAACGCCGGGTTCACCGCGGTCGCCGGATTGGCCGCAGCCTCCACCAGTGCCCCGGACCCGATAATGATATCGTCCCCGGTCCGCACCAACAGGCCGTTGTCCGAAATCGTGCTCGATCCAGGGCCGAAGACTGCCGTACCGCCCGCCTCGACCTGGATATAGCCGGTCGAGGTAACGGTCCCGGTGATTTGCGCACTGTAACTCGGATCGAACTGTTCGACCTCGCTGTTGTCGTCACCGCCTGCAGTGATCGTCAGGCCCGAGACGACCAGCGACAGCGCGCCGATGGGTACGATCGTGGGTGCGCCACTAACCGAGGCGTTGTTGACAGTGTTCCCGAGCCCCGCGGACAGGTCCATGAACCCGACACCGCGAATGTCATCGACATCGATGGCTCCTTCGGCCCGCACGATCACGGTATCGTCGCTACTGACGATGGCACCGCTGCCGATGGTGAAATTTCCGCCAGCAGTCGCGGTGAATGCGCCAAGGCTGTCGATCGACAGGGTTGGTCCCGCGTTATTCGCGTGGTTTACCGTTATCGAACCGAGTGCCGACAGCGTGGTGACACCGGCGGCATCGAGCTGTCCGGTCCCCGCGAAGTCGAACAGGATATTGCCATCGACATCGACGATGACGTTTCCGTTGACGGTGATAGGCCCACTGTCACCGGCCATGGTGAAATTGCCCGGCGTGCCCGATCCGCCCGCCGACACGGCGAATAGCGATCCCAGGGTGATCAGACCCGCAGGATCGGTCGATGCATCGGTGATGGTGATCGCGCCGCCAGTCGTCGGAACTGTAATATCCCCGCCACCCGCAAGGCCGCTGGCATCGATGCCAACTGAGCCCAACGAAATGACGCCAGGACTGCCCTCCAGTGCGCTGAGCGAAACCGTACCACCGGAACCTGAGCCGTTGATGCCATCGGGGCCATAAGAGCCCGGCGCGCTCGGATTATAGGCGTATCCGCCAACTCCTGCCGCGCCGCCGGTGCCGGTCGAAGTCAAATCGATACTACCGCCGACCAGCGTCCCCCCTTGCGCCACCAGGCTCAGCGAACCGCCGAAACCCGCGCCGCCATCACCACCGGCGCCGGCCGTTCCACCATAGCTGCCGCCACCGTTACCGCCCGCGCCGCCATAGCCGTTGGCCGAAAGCAAATCCGAACCTGAGGGGATTTCAAGATAGGCACCGGTGCGCGATTCGATCGTCAGCGAGCCGCCGGTGCCATCGCCGCCGGAATAGCCGTTGGTCCCGCCAATGCTAAACCCATAGACCCCCGCGGCCCCGCTTCCGCCAGTCCCGGTAACATCGAGGAACAGGGTGTCGAGCCCTGTCAGCGTGGTCCCAGCGCCGCGTGCGGTCAGTGTGATCGAACCGCCAAAACCCGCGCCCCCCGCGCCCCCCGGATAGGGCCCCGAACCATAATAGCCGGAACCTCCATTGCCACCCGTACCGGTAGCCGACAGGTAGATCGACGAAAGTCCGGAGATCGTGGAACCGGTGTCGACGACAATCGAGCCGCCTCGCCCTTCACCGCCATTGCCGCCAGGGCTGGAAAAGAATGCGTTCGTGCCATCTTGCCCGACGCCGTCAGCCACGACGGTCAGGTCGGTGACCGACAACGCTCCGGTATTGGTGATGTTCACGTCGCCACCAATGCCGGCACCGGAAGTGCTGGATGGCCCACCGCTCGCCCCGTGGCCCGAAGTATCGATATTGACCGAGCCAAGGTCCGCCGATCCACCGATAATATCGATGGTTACCTTACCCCCGGTTCCATCGTAGGTCGTACCCGAGGTGTTTGCGGAATAGCCCGACGCGGCCTGGGCACTGCCGAATATCGACAGCCCGCCGATCGAGACCGTCGAACCGACGAAATCGATGTCGACGTCCCCGGCCGTGGCTGGCGCGCCATAGGAATAGCCGCCCTCGATCGGTCCGGCATCGGTCGCAATCGTGAGGTTTCCGGCGATGGTAAGGGTCGCGCCGCTTCCCACCGATAGAGTGACCGTCCCGCTCTGAACCTCGGAAGACTGGTAGGGGCTCGTCCCCTCGATGAAGCTCGAATAAGTCGATGTGTCGAGCCTCGCCCGGCCGCCCACGGTGAGTGATGCGCCATCGGCCACGGTAACCTTGATATCGTCGGAGACCGCAGGCTGGATCGGGCTACCCGAATAGAAAAGGCTGGTACTGATCGAAAGATCGCCGCCGATCGCCACACTTCCCGACGCCAGGGCGCCCGCCGGGTCGTTCCCCGCAAACAGACTGAAAGCGCCCGATCGATCCGGCCGACCGTCGAACACCGACAGATCGCCGTCGATCTTCACCGTGCCGCCGGCTTCCGCACCGATCGAGACCGAATTGGCCTCGACCGAAAGGCTCAGCGGGCCCCATCCGTCCGTGCCCAGTGAGATAGCCTCACCCGCACCCGCGATGATCGACACGTCGTCGAAACCGTAGATCCGGGTTCCCGATGTAAAGGCAGTGCCAGTAATCGTCACCGAATTGGCCGGGCTATCAACTGTGCTCGGCAAGGTGGCGAACGGATTGTCCACGCCGCTGATGATGACCGAGCCGTTCGATCCCGCCGCGGCGGCCGCTGCCGCGTCGTATCCGACACTGCCCGATATCTCGAGCGTCAGAGCACTGTTCGGCGCGAAGAATTCGATGAAATGCGGATCGGCCGAAAGGACGTTACCGTTGACGTCCTGAACCTGCAGCGAAGCCACCCCGCCGGTCGATCCCGTGTGGACCAGGTAATTGCCGTCGGCCGCCGCGCCTTCGATGGTCAGCGGATCGCCATCGAGATCGATCACGCGCGCGTCGAGCCCACCCAATCCATCGAGCAGGATGGTCCCGGAATCGGTCACGAAATAGGTCGTGCTACCATTGACCCTGACCGAACCGTGCTGTTCGATCGTGGGTGCGACCACCGCAAAATAGCTGGCATCCTGCGTCAGGTTGATGGTTGCGCCGGCGTCGATGTAGACCGACGAGAAATCCTGCGGTGCGCCGGTAAAGTCGATCTGCCCGGCGGTGATTGCGTTCACGTCGCTGGTCGTCAGGACCAGGCTGCCCACGTTGATCGCGGCACCATTGCCGACGAGTATGCCGCCCGGGCTGTAGAACCAGATCTGCCCGGCGCGGGTCGCACCGTCGATCAGCGTGCTCGCGACCTGGCCGTTGATCGCAATTCCCCGAAAATTACCGGCAGAGTCCGGTGTTCCGAAAATGCGGTTCAGCACCACGAAATCGGTGTCAGGACCGCGGAAATTCAGCGAGGTGCCTTCGGGTACGAAGTTCACATAGGCGGTCGTATCGGCAAGCGTCGCTGTATCGAAGGTCGACCAATTGATGATCGCGGCTGTCGTATCGACATTGATCGTGTCCGAATTCGCCGTGCGCGCGCCCCATGAGACGCCTGCAGGCAAGGTCGGTGTGCCCTGCACAGCCTGGGTTTCGTCCACTCGGGGAGCCACGGTCGGAACCACCCCGCCCTTGCCGTGTGCCGGGGCACCGAAACAAAGCCCGAGCGCGATCGCCATGCCGGAGCCCTGCGTCAGCCACCGCGAGCGACGCACACCGGTTCCCGGATTGCGACCGGAGGCAGCGAGTTGGCGCTTGGTCATGATCAGGACCCCAGATTGATCGAAAGGTTGAGAAGCAGGCGGAAATCGTCGCGCTTCGTCTCAAGCGGTGCGCGATCGAGCGGAATCGCACCGACGACTTCGAGATAGGCGCGACGGGCGATGTTGAAGCGCACACCGGCGCCCACCGAGTTGATCGTGAAGGGATCGTCGGCGACGTTCTTGATCCACGCGGAAACCGTGTCCCAGAAGGCGAAACCCTGCCAGGCGATGCCATCGGGTGTTTCCGGCTGCAGCGAACCGTACGCGAATTCGATCCGCGCACCGACCCCGCTGTCGCCGATCAACTCACCCGGATCATAGCCCCGTCCGATCGTGAAATTGCCTCCGGAGAACTGCTCATAGGAGAGCAGGGCGTCGGGCGAATACTGGGCCCTGGGGGCCACCTTGATGAGCCAGAGCGGCGACGGACGGAAACTGACCTGGCCTTCATAGCGAAGCACCAGCGCCGAAGGGTCCGCATCGAGGCGCGCGATCGGGACCACGCCGGGTGCCGCGCAAGCCAGGAAGCCGGCGCCGCAACCTTCGCTAGCGCCCAGCGCACCGATACCGTGACGAACCTCGAGTGCACTATGCGCCGCAAAGCGCGGCTCAGCGATGGTATAGCCTCCGCGCCCCTCGGCGCTGGCCTTATCCATCAGCCCGGCATCGACCCTGACAAAGGGGACGCGCAACTTGTCACGGCTCAGGTCCAGTCCGGCAAAGTCGATCCGCTGGTCGATCCAGTCGAACCCAAACGAAAGCACCACGTTCTCGACCTGGCGGCGAACAATCGGATAGCTTCCGTAGAGCGTGCCAACAAAGGTGGTGGACTGGAAGATATCGGTGCCGACAATGTCGGGCTGGGTCCAGGCATAGACTGCATTGACACCGACGCGGAACCCGTCGGTCCCGATCCCGAACTCGTGCCGTCCCTGCAGCACCAGCTGTTCCTGCGGGTCCTGGCTCGAATAGACGGACAGTTCGGTGAGGTCGGCCAGCCCGGTCAGCCCGTTGATCTGCCCTCGCAGCAATCCGCCGAAACGTCCCGTGCGATCGGAGCTGAGGTTCTGAATAGACAGGTCGGCCTGGAAGCGATCCATCACCACGTCGACGATCCCGATAAGATCGCCGGCCTTGGCATCGGGCCCGACATCACGCGCCAGCGACAGGCGCACGTCCATCCCCGGTATATCGCGCGCCAGCATCAGCGTGCGCTCCGCCTCGCTCCGACGGAACACCGGCTGGCTGCGCAACTTCTCGAAGTTGCGGCGCAATTGTTCCCCGGATGGGCCCGGCTCACCCCGGATTACCAATCCCGTCATCCGGGCAACGATAACGTCGAACCGCACTGCGCCGCCTTCGATCCGCTGCGGCGGAACCTGAACCGATGCGACATAGCCGGCTTCGTTGAGGATCGCGTTCGCCCGGTCGCGGATGTCGCATACTGCCGAAATCGGCAGGTCTTGCCCGGCTACGCTGCTCCAGGCGGCGTCGAGCAGTCCCGGCTCGACCTCCTCGGCGCCGACGAAGCTGGCACTCGAGAGCGTAAAGCGGATCTGGTCATACTGCGGCTCCGCCAATGGGCAGGGCGCGCGCGCCAAGGACGCATCGACCGAAACACCTTCACCTGGCGTGCTGAGCTGATCGTCCAACTGGTCACGGCGAACCTGTTCGCGGGTCGGCGGTTGCACCGCCTGCGCCAACGTCGGAGTGGCACTGATGCCGCCCAAGAGGGCAGCTGCGATTATCGCTTTATTGGCCAAGGTCGGGATCCTCTGCACGCGCGAGTGCGATCGCGCGATCGGTCAGGAGCGGGCGGGTGGCATCGCCGACAAGGGCGAACCCTGCCCAGTAATAGGGATGCGACGTGTCGAGTTGATCCATCAGCAGCGCCTGCGAACCGCGCAGTGCATTGCCGATGTCCTGCGTCCGGCCGAGACGGAACATCTCGCTCACCAAGCGAGTCGTGGCGTTGTAGTCATCGGGCACCGGCCAGTGGCTGGCCAGCACCGCGCGACTGCCCGCACCGACGAAGCTGCGTACCAGCCCATCCAGCGCAGTTCCCCCACCACTGCCCACGCCGGCCGCGCGGGTCGCCTCGATACTGGCCGCCCCGGCCGTATCGCAGGCCGAAAGGATCACGATATCCGCGTCGAGATTGAGGTCGAATATCTCCTCGAAGGACAGCAGCCCGTCCGAGTTTTCCCCGCCGAACGATGTGAGCAAGGCGGGCTTGGCCGGGCACGAGGGATCGGGTGGGGTCACCAGGCCGTGCGTCGCGAAGTGGAGCACGCGGTACTGGTCGAGATCGTTGCGGGCCACGAGGCCATCGTCCGTAAAGGCACTGCCTGTCACCAGTTCCGACTGACCCGCCCCGACGAGACCCTGCACTGCGACGAGCTCCGCGTCATCGATCGGATTGTTCCAGGTCGCCAAGGACCATCCGCATTTGGCATTGCCCGACGCCACCAGGGCCCTGTTGTACGGCGCGCTATTGCTGCCCAGCGGGGTATTCTCGCCAAGGCCCAGATATTCCCGAGCTGCCCGTGACCGCGTGGTGCGCCGGGCATCGACAAAGGCCTGCGCGGAAACCGCCGTGCTGACCCGTGTCGCGCGGGCCAGCCATGCCGTTCCGGTAAAGTCATAGGGATCGCCGCCCGCGGCGAGCCGCGCCTCATAGCGGTCGACGGATGCGTCATCGGCCACGAGGATGTCGATCGGCAGCCGCAGCAAGGCGCTGTCCGGTTCGAAGATCAGATGATCCGTCGCGGCCAGGCGGTCGGCCACCGGGGCAAAGAGCTCTTTGTAGAGTTCGCGTGCGATGCCGATCTCATAGGGATAAGTGAGCATCCGCCCGCCTTGTTCGATCGAGATCGAGGCGCGCAGCATGTCGACCTGGAAATCGAGCTCGTCCTCTCCAATGTCCAGCTTCCACGCAGCCGCATTCGCGCGATCGGTCCAGAACATGTAGAGGTCGCGTCCGACCAGCGCGATGCGGGCATAGGCCTCGCCCGGCTGCAGGATGGAGCGGAACTCTGCCAAGGTCAGTGAGCGTGGCGCAACCACGCGATATTCGGGATAGTCCGCCAGCTCAGCCTGCGTCCGCAACTGGTCCCGCTGCATCTGTTCGATGCGACCGGCCAGTTCGGCGCGACGCGGATCGTTGGCCGCGACATCGGTCGCGATCAACTGCTGCAGCCGGATACGGCTCCGCTCGATATCGCGCGACAGGTCGGTCGACTGGCGGAATAGGCGTGATGCCTCATCGGTACGGGCCGACAATTCGCGCGACAGGATCGCCTGCGTTTCAGCAACGCCCGGACGTACCAGCACCTGAATGGCCTTGAAGAAGGCTTCCGCCGCCTCCGGGTCACGCGACACTTCGGGCGCGAGCGTGGCGAAATAGGGTGCAAGCCGATTGGCAAAGCCGGTCGCAGCGTCGCTTTGACCGACCGCCCGGTCGATGACGTCGGCAAAGATCGTCAGCGCCTCGTCACGGCGGCCCTGGCGGAGGTAGAAATCGGCCAGTCGCGCCCGCGCCGCGCTCACCGTGCGACGTTCGGGGTACTCCACTTCGAGCAGCGTCAGCGCGTTCTTGAGGTAGCCTTCCGCGCTTGCCGGATCGCCTTGCTGCTCGGCAATGATGGCCAGTTCGCTCAGCGTCTGCGCACGCAAGCGAGTGATCGAGGTTACCCGTCCGTCGCGCACCGCGATGGCGCGTGCAAAGCTGTCGAGCAGAAGCGACTTGGCCCCTGCCAGGTCCCCTTCGAGCCGCAAGGCGCTGCCACGCAGTTGCAGCGCCTGTGCGTCGAGGATCTCCGCCCGCTCGCGCTGGGTCAGGCGGACCTCATCGATGAATCCGAACAACCCATCACCGGAGCCATTGAGGCGCTCCGACAGTGGCAGGCTGATCTCCAGTTTCATCGCATCGAGATCGACCTGCAGCGCCGCGGCGCTGAGCGGTTGCCCCGCACGCGCTGCCGCCTCTCGGGGTAAACGCTGGTTGAGCAGGTGGATGGCTTCAAAGTTGCGCTGCAAGCGCTCGCCGATGGGATCGCCTGCAGTTTGCGACCGCGCATCGTCGAAGAGCCTGTCCGCCGTGCCGAACTCGCCCATGTTGCTCCGCTGAAGCGCACGGTTCACGGTGAATTCGCCGACCGGGATCGTGCTCGATTCCCCGCTTTGCTCGAGCCGGTCCTGCAGCGTCTCGAAATAGGCGGCGGCTTCGGCGTAGTCACCGCCTAGATTGCGGCGATACCCTTCTGCCAGCGCCTGCTCCGGTTCCAGCGTTTCAGCCTGCACACGAGCGAAAGCAAACGGGTCGCTGACCATCGTCGTCGCAACGTCGATGGTCCCTTGGACTACGGTATTCTCAAGGAGCGAGCGCAGCGCCAGGAGCGTGGCACTGTCGTAAGCCGAGAATCCGTCCGTAATATAATACAGGCCGGTTCCCTGCACCTCGATGATTGACCAGTCGAGCCCAGTCCCCGCGACCTTGCAGCCGGTCAGCGAAGCGCCGACAACATCGGTTTCGATCCCTCGCATACCCCCGCTGCAATCCACGCTCTCGCGGCGCCAAGGGGCAAGCTTATCCGCTGTCGCTACCGCCTTGTCCTTGAATGCATAGATCGTCGCGACCGGCAGTGCTGAGTCGCGACAGACAACCGCCCAGCGCCGATCGAACACAGACTGGCGTGCAGGATTGCCGATGCTGCGATCCTGTACCTGGCACAGGATACCTCGCTCGCTCCCGATGGAGAACGAATCGCGAAGCAGCACGGGCCCCGATTGCGCCTGCGCCGGTACGCAGACAACCGATGCGACTATTGCCACCCCGAACAGCAGGAAAATCCGCTGGAACACGCTCGCCACTCCTCCCTGGAGCAGCCGAACAGCTACTCCAACCCCTGACAGCGAACCCGATTCTTTTCTTATGCTTAGCTATACCTACGCCTTTGAAGGCGAATGGCAAAATTCGTTTAGGCTATGCAGCGCAGCCTGGCTTGTAGTGAAGCGTCACCAGCCTTCCCAACGCACCGATTCCTCGATCGGTGCGCGGGCAACGGAGAAGTTGTTGACGGGCGCGTCAGGGTCGCGCCAGCCGATCGCGACACCGCAGAAAAAGGTGTGGTCCTCAGGAATGTCCACCACCTCGCGGATTTGCGGCGAATAGACCGCCCAGGCTTCCTGAAAGCAGCAATCGAGCCCCTCTTCGCGTAACAGCAGCCCGATCGTCTGCAGCCACATTCCTATGTCCGACCATTGTGGCGGGCCCATATACTTCGGCGTGTGAACCAGCATCAGCACCGGCGCCCCGAAGGCACGGAAGTTGTTGGCGAACCACATCAGCCGCTTGCCCTTCTCTTCGCGAGTGATTTCCAGAGCGCCGTACATATCCTCGCCCACCCCGAAGCGGCGCGCTTCATAGGCACCGTCGAGCTCCGGTGGGTAGATGTGGTATTCGGGCGCAAACGCTTCGCGCCCCTTTGGCAGGTCTTGCGCGATGCGCGCGAAGAGCTGCTGCATGGGCTCCCCAGTGAGAACGATGCCGTGCCACGGCTGGGTGTTGCCACCCGAAGGCGCGCGCTGCGCCTTTTCAATCACCCGTTCCAGCATGTCTCGTTCGACCGGCTTGTCGAGAAAAGCACGAACGGATCGGCGGGACTCAACAGCTTCGGTAACGGTCATGCTCACTCCACTTCAAATAGGCCGGCCAGCTGCTCGATGATGGTACCGCCTAGTTGCTCGACATCCATGATCGTCACCGACTTCTTGTAGTACCGCGTGACATCATGCCCGATGCCGATGGCGGCAAGTTGGACCGGTGATTGCTTTTCGATCCAGTCGATCACCTTGCGCAGGTGGCTTTCGAGATAGCCCGCCTGGTTGACGCTCAGCGTGCTGTCGTCGACCGGGGCGCCGTCGGAGATCACCATCAGGATGCGGCGATCCTCGGGACGGGCGAGCAGGCGGGTGTGTGCCCACAACAGCGCCTCGCCGTCGATATTTTCCTTGAGCAACCCCTCGCGCATCATCAGGCCGAGGTTGCGGCGCGCGCGGCGCCAGGGCTCGTCGGCGCGCTTGTAGATGATGTGGCGCAGATCGTTGAGCCGACCCGGGTTGGGCAGGCGTCCGTCGGACAGCCACGCTTCGCGGCTCTGCCCACCCTTCCACGCACGGGTGGTGAAACCGAGGATCTCGACCTTGACCCCGCAGCGCTCAAGCGTGCGTGCCAGGATATCGGCGCTGATCGCGGCGATGCTGATCGGACGGCCGCGCATACTGCCCGAATTGTCGATCAGCAGCGTGACGACGGTGTCCTTGAACTCGGTATCGCGCTCGATCTTGTAGCTGAGTGCGTGGCCTGGGCTGATGACCACGCGGGTCAACCGCGCCGCATCAAGCAGGCCTTCCTCCTGGTCGAAGTCCCAGCTGCGATTCTGCTGCGCCATCAAGCGCCGCTGGAGGCGGTTGGCGAGGCGCGTCACGACACCCTGTAGGCCCGCCAACTGGCTGTCGAGGTAGGCGCGAAGGCGATCGAGTTCCTCATTGTCGCACAGTTCAGGGGCCTCGACGACCTCGTCGAACTTCTCGGTATAGGCCTTGTAGTCGAACCCGTCGGGGATCTCTGTCCATGGGCGGTTCGGGCGCACAGGTTGCATGCCCTCCTCACCGTCGTCGGAGGGATCGCCGTCGGCCATCTCCTGCTCGCCTTCGACCTCCTGCTCTGCGTCACCATCGGCCTCGCCATCGGATACCTCGGATCGCATGTCGGCGGCTTGCGGCTCGGCGGCGCCCTGGTCCTCGTCCTCGCCGCCCTCCTGATCCTCGGGAGTTTCGCCCTCCTCGTTCTCGCCGTCATCGGCATCGGTCGCATCGGGCGTATCGGGCAACGTCAGTTCGAGATGCCGGAGCATGTCGAGCGTCAGGTCCTGGAACGCGCGCTGATCGTCGAGCGCATCCGCCAGACCTTCCATGTCGGTGCCGATCTTGGCGAGGATGTCCTGCCGAACCAGTTCGACCCCGGCCTTCGCGCGATCGGGAATTTCCTCCCCGGTCAGCGCCTCGCGCAGCATCAGTGACAATGCGGTCGGTAGCGGCACCTGCGAAGCCTCATCCGCGCGGACGATCGGATCGCTGGCGGTGCGCATCGCCACCGCCGAACCGATATTGTCGCGCATCCCGGCGTAGGAATTGGTGCCGATCGATTCGTAACGCACCTGCTCGATGGCATCGTAACAAGCGCGCGCGACCGGCTCTGGCGGTGCGCCCTTCGCGTGGAGCTTCTCGTTGTGATGCCGCAGCTTGAGCGCAAAGCTGTCGGCGAACCCACGCGCTTCGGTGGCCTGTTCCCTGGGCAAGGTGCGCCCCGGCAAGGGAACCCGAAAGTTCTTGCCCGACTGCGCAGGGGCATCCGCGCTCCACGCCACCTCGATCTCAGGTTCGCGCGCGATCGCCCGCGCGGTACCGGTCAGCGCCTGCTTGAAACGGTCGAGGGGGGTCTGCTCGGTCATGCTCGCGCTTACTCGGTCGGGATCGACTGCCCGGTCTTGGCCCAATCGGCAAGGAAGCCCTCGATACCCTTGTCGGTGAGGACATGCTTGAACAGGCTCTTGATGACCGACGGGGGCGCAGTCATCACATCGGCGCCGATACGCGCGCTTTCGAGCACGTGGACCACGTGGCGCACGCTTGCGACAAGGATCTCGGTCTCGAAGGCGTAGTTGTCGTAGATCAGCCGAATGTCGCGGATAAGGTCCATCCCGTCGAAGCCATTGTCGTCGTGACGCCCAACGAAAGGCGAGACGAAGGTCGCACCCGCCTTGGCCGCAAGCAGCGCCTGATTGGCGCTGAAGCACAGCGTGACATTGACCATGGTCCCGTCACCGGTGAGTTTCTTGCAGGTCTTGAGGCCATCGATCGTCAACGGCACCTTGATGCACACGTTGTCGGCGATCTTCCGCAGCGTTTCCGCCTCGCGCATCATGGTCTCGTGGTCCAGCGCGACCACCTCTGCGCTGACCGGGCCATCGACGATGCCGCAGATTTCCTTGGTCACTTCGATGAAGTCGCGACCCGATTTGGCGATCAGCGAGGGATTGGTGGTGACGCCGTCGAGCAGACCGGTTTCGGCCAGTTCCTTGATGTCGGCGATTTCGGCAGTGTCGACGAAGAATTTCATGGGTAGGCTCCCGAATCCGGATAAGCGAATGTTGCGCTCGCCCCTATGCGATTGCCATGGGGAGAACCAGTCGCTTCATTGCAACCTGCTTTGCCGCCGCCTTCGCCGCATGGCAACCATGAGCTGCCCACGCGACAGAGGAAGAAACGCCGCTTTAGCTGATGTTCGATGCCTCAATGCCGGTCGACCAACGCACCGATCTCTGCGAGCTGGTACTTCTAGAGCCGTGCCCCGGTGCCGAATACGCCAATGATCAGTGGATCTCGCGTCGCATCGGGATTGGCACGGATAGCACTCTCCTCAACTCCGATTTCGCGCCAGATGGTATTATCGAGATTGGTGGCGAAGCGGTTGGTCGCACCGGTCAGGTCGATCCCCGTGAGGCCGCGCAGCAGTTCACCCACCAGCGGGTCCTGCGCGACGCGCATCGCGGAGCCGACTTCGGGTACCATCGCCTCGATCAACGTCGTCCCCATCGAGTTGCGCAGGAAGGCTGTCGCCGCGGTCGGGCCGCCACGCACCAGGTCGATGGCGTTCTGGACGCCGATGGTGCGCACGGCCTCGCTCACAAGCGGGGCAGCGCGTTCGGCTCCTTGGTAGGCGATATCGCCAAAGGCGTTTTCGAGCCGGTCCTTGAAAAGCGCCGATGTGAGGATTCGGCTAAGGACGTCACCGCGCGTACCCAGCAGATTGCCGAGGCCGAGCTGGGCGACCTGCCGATCCCAGAAGCCGTCCGCCTGAAGCATTCGCGCGAAAGCGCGCTCGCTCGACAGGTAGAGCAACCGCTGCACGGCATCGACAAGGCTGTAACCCGGAATGCCGGCACAGCCAGGAAGCGCCAGCGTAGCTGTTCCAAGTGTCAGCCCGCCGATGACGGAGCGTCGGTGGGTAGGCCGTTGGAGAATGTCGTTCATATTTCCAGTCCTCTTGCTTCCCACCCTTGTTTCTCTTGCTGCGCGCCGCCCATATGGCCGGGCCATGAACCGCGTGCGCTGCCTCGTCCTCAATGCCGCCCTGGGTCCGCTGGACTACAAGGTGCCGGAAGGCATGGCAGTTGAGCCTGGGGCAGTGGTGGAATGTCCGCTGGGCCCGCGCACCGTAATCGGCATCGTCTGGGAGGCTGAACGGCTGCCCGGCACCGAGGTTCCGGCAGAAAAGCTGCGCAATCTGCGCGGAGTGCTGCCCGTCCCGCCCCTGTCCGCGCCGCTCAGGCGATTGATCGAGTGGACCGCCGACTACTACGTCGCATCGCTCGCCAGTGTCGCACGGATGGCTCTTTCCTCGGGCGGTGCGCTCAAAGGCCCCGCGACAATGACCGAGTACCGCCTGACCGGTGGCATGCCCGAGCGGCTGACCCCACAACGGCTCGCCGCGATGGAGGCGCTCGAAGGCGAACAGGCCAATATCCGCGAACTGGCGGGGCTGGCAGGCGTCTCTGAAGGTGTGCTGCGTGGGCTTGTCAATCAGGGCGTTCTCGAACCAATCGAGGTCGACTGCGACCGCCCGTACGACCAGGCACGGCCCGACTTCACGCATGTGGATCTCAGCCCTGAGCAGGCCGAAGCCTCGGCCACCTTAGCCGAAGCCGTTCGCAAGGCGGAGTTCGCCCCTTTCCTGCTCGACGGAGTGACCGGTTCAGGCAAGACCGAAACCTACTTCGAACCCGTCGCGGAAGCGCTACGTATGGGGCGACAGGTATTGGTCCTGCTGCCCGAGATCGCGCTGACGGAAAACTTCCTTCACCGGTTCGAGGAGCGTTTCGGCGCGGCGCCGGTATTGTGGCATTCCTCGCTCAAGGCGACCGAACGCCGCCGTGCCTATCGCGCCGTCGCCTACGGTACTGCGCAGGTCGTGGTCGGCGCCCGTTCGGCGCTGTTCCTGCCCTTTCGCAAGCTCGGCCTGATCGTCGTCGACGAAGCGCATGAGGTCAGCTTCAAGCAGGAAGACGGCGTACGCTACAACGCGCGCGACGTGGCGGTCATGCGCGCGCATTTCGAACAGGTGCCGGTGATCCTCGCCAGCGCAACGCCCGCACTCGAAAGCCTGCAAATGGCCGAAAGCGGGATCTACACCAAGATCGACCTGCCCAGCCGCTTTGGCGGTGCGGAACTGCCCAGCATCGACACGATCGACCTGACGCAGGAGAAACCGCCGCACGGCATGTGGCTTGCCCAGCGACTGGTCGACGGGATCGAAGAGCGGCTCGCCCGGGGAGAGCAATCGCTGCTATTCCTCAACCGGCGCGGCTACGCTCCACTGACATTGTGCCGCAACTGCGGGTTTCGTTTCCAGTGCCCCAATTGCAGCGCCTGGTTGGTCGAGCATCGCTTCTCCCGACGCCTGGCCTGCCACCATTGCGGGCACGAAACGCCCAGCCCCGAAGTCTGTCCCGAATGCAGCGAACCCGATTGCCTCGTCGCCTGTGGTCCGGGGGTCGAACGCATCGCCGATGAGATCGCCCAGCGTCTAACTGAGGCGCGAGTGTTCGTGGCCACATCCGACACGCTTAACTCGCCTGGGCGTGCGGCCGAATTCATTGCGCTGGTCGAAGCGGGTGAAGTCGACGTCATTGTCGGCACGCAACTGGTAACCAAGGGGTTCCATTTCCCCGAGCTGACGCTGGTGGGCGTGGTCGATGCCGACCTGGGCCTGGAGGGCGGGGACCTGCGCGCGGGCGAGCGGACTTATCAGCAGGTTGCACAGGTCGCGGGGCGTGCCGGGCGCGGTTCCAAGCCCGGCGAAGTGCTGATCCAGACCCGACATCCCGAGGCGGCAGTGATCGCCGCGCTCGCAGCTGGCGATCGCGATGCCTTCTATGCGGTGGAGACCGAAGGCCGTCGCCATGCCGGAGCACCGCCCTTTGGCCGTTGGGCCGCAATCATCATTTCAAGCGAGGACGATGCGGAAGCGCGCGAGGCCGCCAACCGCCTCGGTGCCTTTCGCCCGCAGGTCGAGGATTGCCAGATCCTCGGGCCGGCCCCCGCACCGATGGCTCTGCTGCGCGGAAGGTACCGCTACCGCTTCCTTATCAACGCGCGGCGCAGTGTCCAATTGCAGGACGTCATTCGCGACTGGCTGGGACAGGTCGATCACCCGCCCGGTGTGCGTGTCGCCGTGGATGTGGATCCGTATAGCTTCGTCTAGCCGTCCTTGAAGACTGCTTCGGCCTGCTGCTTGAGCCAGTTCATCGCAGCGGCCCACGGGCCATGGCCATAACTGATCCGCGCCACGCCCAGCCCCGCGAGTTCGGCATGGGTGCCTCGGCCGGGGCCCCACAATACGTTCACCGGGAGCGGCGAACCTTCGCAGATCGCCCGGATCGTCGGGTGGTCTCCAAGGAAGGGGACGAACAGGCTCCCTACCCCCGCCGCGGCATAGGCGCGGGCGCGTTCGAGCGTTTCGTCGATCATCGCCTGCGAATAGTCCGCCGGGTCCTTGTCGCGGTAGACGTCGGTGCGGGCGTTGACATGGATGCCGGTCGCAGCAGCAGCGGCGAAGCGTTCCGCGGCGACCTCGATCGGTAACAGCGTCGTTTCGCCCGGCAGGCGGTCTTCCATGTTGATGCCCACCGCGCCTAGCGCACGCGCCTTGCCTACCGATGTGCCAACTTCCTCGGGTGTGTCGCCGTAGCCAGCTTCCATGTCGATCGTCACGGGCAGGTCGGTCACCGAAAGAATACGCTTGAGGTTCTCGAGAACGACTTCGAGCGGGAGGGTTTCGCCATCGCGGAAGCCGTTGGCTTCGGCCACGCCGTAGCTGCCAGTCGCGATAGCCTTGGCGCCAGCATCCGCCACGGCGCGTGCCGAACCTGCATCCCAGATATTATAGAGAATGAGCGGCTTGCCCGGGACGTGCAGCGCACGGAATGCCTCGACCTTGTCCATTACTTCGCTTCCCTTCGCAGCAGTTCGGCCTTGATGTCGGCGCCATAGGCGTAGCCACCCAGGCCACCATTATGCGCGATCACGCGATGGCAGGGGATCAGCACGGCAATATTGTTCGCTCCATTGGCGCCGCCAACCGCGCGGCTCGCCTTGGGATTCCCGACCATCGCGGCGAGTTCGCCATAGCTGCGCGTCTCCCCTGCAGGGATCTCCCGCAAGGCGGCCCAGACGCGCTGCTGGAAGGCTGTGCCCTTGACGTCGAGCGGGATATCGGCGGTGGTCGCATGGACTGGTTGTTCGACTGCGGCGGTTACCGCTTCGAATAGTTCACGAAACACATCGCCCCCACGAACAAGCTCGGCATTGGGAAAGCGTTCGCGCAATTCCTCCTCGCCTTCGTTGAACGACAGGCAGCACACGCCCTTCTCCGTCGCCGCGACGAGCATCGCGCCGAGGCTAGTATCGACCATCGTCCAATGGATTGTGCGGCCCTTGCCGCCATCGCGCCAGTCGCTTGGAGTCATGCCCAACCGTCCTTTCGTATTGTCATAGAATCGCGAGGCCGAAGAATAGCCCGCCTCGTAGATGGCATCCGTCACGCTGTCGCCCGCACTCAAGGCATCGCGCGCGCGTTCTTCGCGCAGGGCGCGGGCATAGGCCGCGGGCGAGAGCCCGGTTGCCCGCTTGAACACGCGCTGGAAGTGGGTCGGCGAATAGCCCGCGACATCCGCCAGCGCGCTAAGCGACGGGACATCTTCAGCCTGCCTGATCTCGTCGATCGCGGCGAGAATGGCCGCCTGATCGCGTGAGACATCATCAGGCAGGCAGCGCTTGCACGCCCGCAACCCCGCGGCTTGCGCCTCTGGCCCGCTGGCGAAGAAACGCACATTGTCGCGGGAGGGGTGGCGCGCGGCGCAGGAAGGGCGACAGTAGATGCCGGTGGTCAGCACGCCGGTCACGAAGCGCCCGTCGAAAGAACGGTCACGGCGCATGACAGCAGCCCAAGCGGTCTCGCTGTCAGGAATTGCGGTCATCACGCCCTCCTCGCCCGGGCGGCGAAACATCCGCGCACCGCATTGTGGACGTCGATCTCGACGATCTCGGGGTTGGCGAAGAGGGTTTCAAGGCCTCCTGCAGCCTCCCCGGGTTCGGTGATCATGGCATCCACCATCATGCCGCTGGCATCGAACCCGCGCAAGGAGAGCTTCCGCGGGCCGAACACCGGCGGGACACTATCGACGAAGCGCGCAGGCGCCGTACCAGCTTCGCGCACAAAGATGGCATGACTGGCGCAATAGGGCGTGGCTCCATCTCGACTGGTGTGGTTGAGCAAAAGCAGGGTCTCGCCCACTTCCGCCTCGTCGAGCGTGACGCGGCAGGGGAAGCCGGGCTTCCCGTCCGCCGTAACCCGAACGATGTTTCGCGCAGCGAGCGCCGCATCGTCGAGTTCGAAGAGTTGGCGATAGGGGGCAGGATCAATCCCCTCGATCAAATAATGCATCTGAGCCTCCATAGGATGAAGGCGAGATAGCCGGGACCGCCATATGCCTGCATCCCGCCGCTTGCGATCAAAGCATTTGCCCGTCACAACGGCGCACGAATGGGACGCTTTCTGACCAGCCTAATCGCGCTTTTCGCGCTCCTCGCTCCTGGCCTCGCGCTGGCGGACCCGGCGGATATCGATGCGGCCGCGCGCGGCGTGGTGCGCGTGGTGATCATCGACAGTCAGGGTGGCGAGCTGGTTCCGATCAGTCACGGCACCGGTTTTGCGGTGGCGAGCGACAAGGTGGTCACCAACGCCCACGTTGTGCGCGATGCCATGCGCGACGAAGACCTGCGAATCGGCATAATCCCCACCGGCGGAGGCGAAGCGGTCTATGGACAGCTGATCGCCGCCTCGGCCAAGACCGATCTCGCGCTCATCCGCGTCACCGGGTCGCTCCGCCTGCCGCCGCTGGCGCTCGCCGGAGGGGCGCCGCCCGACAGCGGCGATGTCACCAGCGTGGGCTATCCGATGAACGTCGACCGCGCACAGGGGCTCGACTTGGGAGACATCTTCCGCAGCCAGCCGCCGGTGAAGAGCCGCGGATTCGTCTCGGGCACGCGACCCAGCCGCCAGTTCGATTCGATTCTCCACACCGCACCCATCGCGCGCGGCAATTCGGGTGGGCCGCTGCTCGACAATTGCGGTCGTGTGCTCGGCGTCAACAGCTTCGGGGCGGACAGCGACGGCGGCGATGCCGAGTTCTTCTTTGCGGTTTCGAACCGCGAACTGCTTCCGTTCCTGAAGGCCAATGGCGTCGAAGCGCGGGTCAATGACATGCCCTGCCGATCGATGGCCGATCTCGACGAGGCCGAGCGCCAGCGCATGGCACGCGAACAACTGATCGCCCGCCAGGACCTGGCCCAACGGGCAGAGATGACGCGCGAGCAACGCGACCGGGCCCAGTTCGAGGCCGAGCAGAGCGTGATGACCGACCGCGAGGATCGGGTGTTCCTGGCTTTCGCGCTTCTGCTGGTCGCATTCGGCCTGGGCCAGTGGGCCCTGACCATCCACAACGCCGAGCCGCGCGACGAAAAGAAGCTGCGGATGGTTGGCGCGGGCGCGATTGTGGTGGTGTTGGTGGCGCTTGCCGCATACCTGACGCGCCCGGGCCTCGACGAGATCGACCGCCGCGTTGCTGCAGCAATGACACCGGAAGGAACAGATGACGGCGAAGGCGGCAGCGCATTGCATCAAGGCGATCTCAAGCTGACCTGCCGCATCGTTCCTGAGCGCAGTCGAGTGACCAGCTCGGAAACCGAGGATCTCGATTTCGATTGGACCACGGCAGGCTGCGTCAACGGGCGCACGCAGTACGGCTTTTCCGGAGGGACATGGTCGCGGGTCTTCGTTCCCGAGAACGAGGATGCGGTGTCGGTCGCCAGCTTCGATCCCGACCGGCGAATGTATCGGGTGGAACGCTACCTGCTTTCGCGCAGCGCAATGGAGGAAGCCCGCACCGCGCGCACCAAATACGATGCGCCGATGTGCGGCGACGAAGGTGCGGCCGCCCAACTGGGCGATTTGCAGACCGAAGTGCTCGGCCAGCTGCCCCAGCAACCCAACGAACGGCTGGTCTACGAGTGTAGCGCCAGGCCCTAGGTCTCAACTCGCCAAGACCGTCTCAAAAGAGTCGCGTCAGGCGGCCAAGGCTTCCCCGGTCAGCGTGATGCGGTGCATTTCCCGTGCGTAGCCTTGATAGTCGTTGAGCGCATTGTGCCAGGTCGTGCGGTTGTCCCAGATCGCCACCGATCCCGGCTCCCACACCACGCGGCACGTGTTGTCCGCGGCCGTAGCCGCCGCATAGAGGCGCATCAGCAAAGGGAGACTTTCCTCGCGCGTCTTGCCGACGAAGTGGATCGTGAAGGCGCTGTTGACGTAGAGCAGCTTGCGGCCGGTATGCGGGTGGCGAATGACCACCGGGTGGATCGCACCGGTATTCAGATCCTGCCCGCGCAGCTCGCCGCCCATGTCGGTCTGCGCATAGATTCCGTCTTCCTTGTATACATGGTCTGCGGTGTGGAACGCTTCCAGCCCCTCGATCTCCGACTTGAGATCGTCCGGCAGCGCATCATAGGCCTCACCCATATGCGCGAAGAGCGTATCCCCGCCCGACGGCGGAAGCTGGCGCGCGACAAGGATCGAACCCATCGCCGGAATCTGGTCATAGGAATGGTCGGTGTGCCAGGCACCGCCGATATTGGTCACCTGGTCGGCCTTCTTGCGCACCACCGCTATCTCGGGGTGTTCGTCGGTAAGCGGGAAGTAGTTGTTGATGTCGATTCCACCCCAGCGCTTGGCGAAGGCAATATGTGCTTCCGGTGTGAAATCGTCCTGACCGCGGAACAGGGCAACGCCGTGGTCGTAGATCGCTCGCTTGATCGCAGCCAGCGTCTCGCCGTCGGCCTCGGCCAAGCGCACGCCCTTGACTTCAACCCCGCATTTCGGGGCCAACGGCATGGTTTCCATCGCATCTCTCCCAAGCGACTGGTTGCTTATCGAGACCATTCTATGCGGCACCGGGGAAGAGTCCAAATCTTTCCCACGCCGAGTCGGGTTGCAAGTGCGAAGGGGCTTTGCTAGGCGCGCGCCAGCCTTGCCGGGGCCACCTCTGCGTGCGTCCGGATTCGGCAGGCTGTAACAGTTTCTTTCCGGACCCGAGAGGACCTCAAGCGCGTGGATATTTCCGCCGGTATTCAGGCTAGCCTGGCAGGGCGTTACGCATCGGCCCTGTTCGACCTTGCGAGCGAGAACGGGACCGTTACCGCGGTCGAATCGGATCTCGACAAGGTGGCCGCTGCGCTCGCCGAATCGGACGAGCTCGCCCTGCTGACCACCAATCCCAAGGTGACCCGCACCGCCGCGCAGCAGGCACTGGCCGGAGTCGCCAAGGTGCTGGGTCTCAGCGAGCTGACGCAGAACTTCCTCGGCGTGCTGGCGCAGAATCGCCGCCTTTCCAAGCTGCCGCAGGTGATCCGCGCCTTCCGCGCCATTGCTGCTGCCCAGCGCGGCGAAGTCACGGCGGAAGTCACCAGCGCCCACGCGCTCAGCGATGCCCAGCTCGATCAGCTCAAGACCAAGCTGACCGCACGCGAGGGCCGCACCGTCAAGCTTTCCACGAAGGTCGACCCCGATCTGCTCGGCGGCCTCGTCGTTACAATCGGTTCGAAGCGCATCGACGCATCGATCCGCACCCGTCTCAATTCCCTCGCCCAGGCGATGAAGGCCTGATCAAAGGACATACTCATGGATATCCGCGCCGCAGAAATCTCCAAGGTCATCAAGGACCAGATCGCCAATTTCGGCACTGAAGCCGAAGTCAGCGAAGTCGGTACCGTGCTGTCGGTGGGTGACGGTATTGCCCGCATCCACGGCCTCGACAACGTCCAGGCTGGCGAGATGATCGAATTCGCCAACGGTGTCCAGGGCATGGCCCTGAACCTGGAAGCCGACAACGTCGGTGCGGTGATCTTCGGCTCGGACAACGAGATCGGCGAAGGTGACAGCGTCAAGCGCACCGGCACCATCGTGGACGTTCCGGTCGGCAAGGGCCTGCTCGGCCGCGTGGTCGACGCGCTCGGCAACCCGATCGACGGCAAGGGCCCGATCGAGGCGACCGAACGCCGCCGCGTCGAAGTCAAGGCTCCGGGCATCATCCCGCGCCAGTCGGTGCACGAGCCCGTGCAGACCGGCCTCAAGGCGCTCGACGCCCTCGTTCCCGTCGGCCGTGGCCAGCGCGAGCTGATCATCGGCGACCGCCAGACCGGCAAGACCGCCGTCGCGATCGACACCTTCATCAACCAGAAGGAAGCCAACGCCGGCGACGACGAAGGCAAGAAGCTCTACTGCATCTACGTCGCGGTCGGGCAGAAGCGCTCGACCGTCGCGCAGATCGTTCGCGCGCTCGAAGAAAACGGCGCGATGGAATATTCGATCGTCGTCGCTGCGACCGCTTCGGAGCCCGCTCCGCTGCAGTACCTCGCACCCTACACCGGCTGTGCGATGGGCGAATTCTTCCGCGACAACGGTATGCACGCCGTGATCGTGTACGACGACCTTTCCAAGCAGGCCGTCGCCTATCGTCAGATGTCGCTGCTGCTGCGCCGTCCCCCGGGTCGCGAAGCTTACCCCGGCGACGTGTTCTACCTGCACAGCCGCCTGCTCGAGCGTGCGGCCAAGATGAACGATGCGCTGGGCGGTGGTTCGCTGACCGCGCTGCCGATCATCGAAACCCAGGCCGGCGACGTGTCGGCCTACATCCCGACCAACGTGATCTCGATCACCGACGGCCAGATCTTCCTTGAAACCGGCCTGTTCTACCAGGGCGTGCGCCCTGCGATCAACGTCGGCCTGTCGGTCAGCCGCGTCGGCGGTGCCGCGCAGACCAAGGCGATGAAGAAGGTCGCCGGCTCGATGAAGCTCGACCTCGCTCAGTATCGTGAAATGGCCGCCTTTGCGCAGTTCGGTTCGGACCTCGACGCCGCGACGCAGAAGCTGCTCAACCGCGGTGCACGCCTGACCGAACTGCTCAAGCAGCGCCAGTTCTCGCCGATGCCGGTGGAAGAGCAGGTTGTCTCGATCTTCGCAGGCACCAACGGCTATCTCGATCCGATCCCGACCGATCGCGTGACGGCCTACGAAGAGCAGATGCTCTCGTACATGCGCGCCGAACACGGTGCGGTGCTCGCCGAGATCCGCGATACCGGTAAGTTTGAAGACGATGTGAAGGGCAAGGTTGTCGCCGCGCTCGACACCTTCGCCAAGCAGTTCGCCTGAGCCTGAAGAGATTAGCTAGGGAGCCGAAATGGCCTCGCTGAAAGAACTCAAGGGCCGGATCAACTCGGTCAAGTCGACCCAGAAGATCACCAAGGCCAAGCAGATGGTTGCGGCTGCAAAGCTGCGCCGTGCGCAGGCCGCGGCTGAAGCCGCGCGCCCCTACGCACAGCGGCTGGCGGACGTGATGGCGTCGCTCGCCGGCAAGGTGAGTGGGGACAGCGCGCCGAAGCTCCTCGCGGGTACCGGGGCGAACCATCGTCACCTGCTTGTGGTGGTCAACACCGACAAGGGCCTGTGCGGCGGCCTCAACTCGAACGTGGTCAAGGCCGCACGCCTCAAGGCGCGTGAGCTCATCGCGGCGGGCAAGGACGTCAAGTTCTACCTGGTCGGCAAGAAGGGCCGCGCGCCGCTCAAGCGGCACTTCCCCGAACGGATTGGCAAGCAGTTCGATACCTCGCACGTGCGCACCCCCGGCTTCGAGGAAGCCGAGGCGATCGCTGCCGAGCTGATTTCCATGTTCGAAGACGGTGAGTTCGACGTCGCTCACCTCGTCTATCCGATCTTCAAGTCGGCGCTGGCGCAGGATCCGACCGTCGACCAGCTGATCCCCGTGCCGTCACCCGAGGGTGATGCGGCAAGCGGCGGTGACGCCGTGGTCGAATACGAGCCGGGCGAAGAGGAAATCCTCGCCGAGCTGCTGCCGCGCTACGTCCGCACCCAGCTGTTCGGCTCGTTGCTCGAACGTGAGGCTTCGGAACAGGGCGCATCGATGACCGCGATGGACAACGCCACACGCAACGCCGGCGACCTGATCAACAAGCTGACGATCCAGTACAACCGCAGCCGCCAGGCCGCGATCACCACCGAACTCATTGAAATTATTGCCGGCGCCGAAGCGCTCTAAGGACCTCATCGTGAAGCAGATTGCCCTCCTCCTTCCCCTCGCCCTGCTCGCCGCATGCGGCCAGGAAGCCGAAGTTGCTCCCGCCGCCGCAGAAACCGTCGCTGCGGCGCCTGAACCGGTCAGCACCCTGCCGGCCCCCGACCAGCAAACCTTCTCGAACGCCTTCGCCGTCGCCTGCGAAGGCGCCAAGCCGGTCAACACCGCGGTCTGCAAGCGCGCGGGCATCGGTTCGAAGGACGTCATCTGCGAATACGGTCTCGGCGATGACGAGTACCTTCGCAACAAGGCGACACTCACTGCCAACGAAGACAGCACCGGCTGGGTTCTTGCCGACCCGACCACCGTCTGCGCCGCGACCGGCGCGTAATCACAGCATTCTGAGCCAGTAGGACACACGCATCATGGCCACCGCACCTAAGCTTAACCAGAGCCCCAACGGCACCATCAGCCAGGTCATTGGCGCCGTCGTCGACGTCCAGTTCGAAGCCGAACTGCCGGCGATCCTGACCGCGCTCGAGACCAAGAACGGCGACAACACGCTGATCCTCGAGGTGGCGCAGCACCTTGGTGAAAACACCGTCCGCACCATCGCGATGGACGCGACCGAAGGCCTCGTTCGCGGACAGGAAGTCGTCAACACCGGCGCGCAGATCTCGGTTCCCGTCGGCCCGAAGACCCTCGGCCGCATCATGAACGTCGTCGGCCAGCCGATCGACGAAATGGGCCCGATCGGCGCCAAAAGCTCGGCCCCGATCCATGCCGAAGCCCCGCTGTTCATCG
Source organism: Erythrobacter mangrovi (assembly GCF_013260645.1). Classification (NCBI taxonomy): domain Bacteria; kingdom Pseudomonadati; phylum Pseudomonadota; class Alphaproteobacteria; order Sphingomonadales; family Erythrobacteraceae; genus Erythrobacter; species Erythrobacter mangrovi. The sequence goes on from NZ_CP053921.1 coordinate 480,547, forward strand.
ACCAGTCGACCGAAGCGGCGATCCTTGTCACCGGCATCAAGGTCATCGACCTGCTCGCGCCCTACGCCAAGGGCGGCAAGATCGGCCTGTTCGGCGGCGCCGGCGTGGGCAAGACCGTGCTGATCCAGGAACTGATCAACAATATCGCCAAGGGCCACGGCGGCGTGTCGGTCTTCGCGGGCGTCGGCGAACGTACCCGCGAAGGCAACGACCTCTACCACGAATTCCTCGACGCCGGCGTCATTGCCAAGGACGCCGATGGCAAGCCGACTTCGGACGGCTCGAAGGTGGCGCTCGTGTTCGGCCAGATGAACGAGCCCCCCGGCGCCCGCGCCCGCGTCGCGCTCTCGGGCCTGACCATGGCGGAATACTTCCGCGACGTCGAAGGCCAGGACGTGCTGTTCTTCGTCGACAACATCTTCCGCTTCACTCAGGCGGGCTCGGAAGTGTCGGCGCTGCTCGGTCGCATCCCGTCGGCGGTGGGCTACCAGCCGACCCTCGCAACCGACATGGGCAATTTGCAGGAACGCATCACCTCGACCACCAGGGGCTCGATTACCTCCGTGCAGGCGATCTACGTTCCCGCGGACGACCTTACCGACCCGGCACCGGCGACCTCCTTCGCCCACTTGGACGCCACCACCACGCTGTCGCGCGCCATTTCGGAACTCGGCATCTACCCGGCGGTCGACCCGCTCGACTCGACGTCGCGCGTGCTCGAACCGCGCGTCGTCGGCCAGGAGCACTACGAGACCGCCCGTCGCGTTCAGGAGACGCTGCAGAAGTACAAGAGCCTGCAGGACATCATCGCCATCCTCGGCATGGACGAACTGTCGGAAGAAGATAAGCTGACCGTGGCTCGCGCCCGCAAGATCCAGCGCTTCCTCTCGCAGCCGTTCCACGTCGCCGAGGTGTTCACCAACATCCCGGGCGTGTTCGTGCAGCTCGAAGACACGGTGAAATCGTTCAAGGCTGTCGTCGACGGCGAATACGACCACCTGCCGGAAGCCGCTTTCTACATGGTCGGCGGCATCGACCAGGCGGTTACCAAGGCCAAGAAGCTGGCCGAGGACGCGTAAGGACATGGCCCTCCACTTCGAACTCGTCACGCCGGCCAAGCTGGTCCGCTCGGAAGACGTCCACATGGTGGTCGTCCCCGGCGCGGAAGGCGAATTCGGCGTGCTTGAGGGCCACGCGCCCTTCATGTCGACCATCCGCGACGGTGCAGTGCAGGTCTACAAGACCGAAGGCGCCGCGCCCGAAGTGATCGAGGTCCGCGGCGGCTTCGCCGAGGTTGGCGAGAACGGATTGACCGTACTGGCCGAACACGTCGAAGGCTGACGGTTCCGGACATCAAGGAAATGAAAGGGCGGCCCGCGGGTCGCCCTTTTCGTTATGGGCTGGCGATCCGCAGGATATGATCCGACGTTCGTCGATGGCCTTGTCGACTGGGGCCAGGCTGCTGCTAGCCAAGCAAGGCGTTGTACGCTTGGGGAGACTGCACTTGAAACTCGTATCCATGCTGGCCATGGCCGCCGCCATGACGCTGGCAAATCCTGTTTCCGCCGCCGCCGATGACGGCGTTCCCGGTCCGGCCGAGGACCCCAATATCTGGCTTGAAGACGCCCGTAGCGAGAAGGCGCTCGACTGGGTGCGTGCGGAGAACGAACGCACGCTCGGCCTGCTCGCCAAGGACCCGCGTTTCGAGGAACTGAAGGCCGAAGCGCTGGCGATCTACGACAGCGAGGACAAGATCCCCTTCGTCTCGATCCGCCCCGACGGCCTCTACAATTTCTGGCAGGACAAGGCGAACCCGCGCGGCCTGGTGCGCCGGACCACGCTTGAGAGCTATCGCGCCGAGACCCCCGCATGGGAAACCGTGCTGGACGTCGATGCACTGGCCAAGGCTGAGGGGCGCGAGTGGGTCTACAAGGGTTCGACCTGCATGCCGCCCGCACAGCGGCTGTGCATGATCGCACTTTCAGATGGCGGCAAGGACGCCACCATCCTGCGCGAATTCGACATGGCGACGAAAAGCTTCGTCGAGGGCGGCTTTACGCTGGAGAACGAGAGCCAGGGCGGCATCGAGTGGCTCGACCAGGATACGCTGCTCGTCAGCCGCGATTTCGGCGAGGGAACGCTGACCGACAGCGAATATCCACTCAGCACGCGTCTGTGGAAACGCGGCACTGATATTGCCGACGCGCCGGAACTGTTCCGCGGCGAAACCAGCGACGTCTGGTCCGCCGCCAGCCTGCTGCGCGATGGGGCCGGCACGGTTCATGGGATGACCGCCTTCCGCGCGGTGAGCTTCCACGAGACCGAGTATTATTTCCAGAAGGATGGCGAGTGGTTGCGGCTCGACATCCCGCTCAAAGCCTCGCCCTACGGCATCGTCGACGGCCACCTGCTGTTTTCGACCGATGTCGACTGGGAGACGCAGGGCCAGACGTTTCCCGCAGACTCGCTGGTCGCGGTCGAACTCGAGGCGTTCAAGGCCGATCCCAATGGTGCGCCCAAGACATTGGTCTGGGCACCCGGCGATCGGCAGACCAAGCAGGGCGCCACGATCACTTCGGACAGCCTCTATGTCGCGCTGCTCGACAATGTGCGCGGCAAGGTGGTGAAGTTCGACTTTTCCGATGGAGCCTGGACCGAAAGCGCGGTCGAACTGCCCGAGAACGCGACGATCGACATCGCCGCTTCGTCCGACGAGCGCGATGAAGTGATGTTCACTGTCACCGATTTCCTCAACCCCACGCGCCTGTTCTATCTCGATGGCAGCACTGGCTCGATGGAGGTTCTCAAGACCTCGCCCTCCTACTTCGACGCGGCGGGCATGTCGGTCGAACAGTTCGAGGCGACGAGCAAGGACGGGACCAAGATCCCCTATTTCGTGGTCAAGCCCAAGGGGATGGTCCTCGATGGGACCAACCCCGCCCTGTTGACCGGCTATGGTGGCTTCCAGGTTCCACGCTTGCCGAGCTATCTCGGTTCAATCGGCAAGCTGTGGCTTGAGCGTGGCGGGGTTTACATCCTCGGTAACATGCGTGGCGGCGGTGAGTTCGGGCCGATGTGGCACCAGAGCGCCATCCGCGAAAACAAGCAGCGCACATGGGACGACTTCATCGCAATTGCCGAAGATGCAATCGCGCGGAAGATCACCAGCGCCAAGCATCTCGGCATCCAGGGCGGATCGCAGGGAGGATTGCTGGTCGGGACGGCTATGACGCAGCGCCCCGACCTGTTCGGCGGGGTCATCGTGCAGATCCCGCTGTTCGATATGCTGCGCTACCACCTGATCGGTCGCGGCGCATCGTGGATCGGCGAATACGGCGATCCGCGCATCCCCGAACAGCGCGCCTGGATCGAAGGCTATTCGCCCTATCAGAAGATCGTTTCGGGCGTGGATTACCCGACGCCATTCCTGTGGGCCTCGACCGCCGATGACCGTACCCATCCGGCTCATGCCCGCAAGGGCGCGGCCAAGCTCAAGGCGCTGGGCCAGCCCTATTACTATTATGAGGAAATGACCGGCGGCCATTCGGGCGGCGTAGACAATGAACAGCGCGCGCAGCTGCAGGCGTTGCAATTCGTCTACCTGCTCCAGCGCTTGGCGGACTGACCCCGCCACTATGCAAACAATAGGGCGGCCTGCGGGCCGCCCTTTTTCGTTCACCGGGGGCCGCGGGTCGGCGCGTGGAAGTCGGGCGGTTTGTCCGACACCCATTTGACGAACCTGCCGAGTGCTTCGTTCTGCAGTAGAACTGCGCGATTCTCACCGATCCGTGCGAGTTCGGCGTTGCTGAAGTTGGCGTGGATCGCACGGTGGCAGATTGGATGGACGGGGACGGTGAACCGCCCCTTCTTCGTCTTGGGTACAGGGTGGTGAAGCTCCACCCGCGTCCCGACGGGACGAGTACATAGCCAGCAGGTCGTGCGCCCTTCGTTCAGTCCTTCTTCTCCGCCGCCTTCTTCTTTTTCATCGTGTCGTGGAAGCGATCGGCCCAGCCCTGCTTCACCAACTGTTCGGCGCGGACCATCCGCAGGTCGCCGGCGCCAACGTCGCGACTGACCGCGCTGCCAGCCGCCACGATCGCGTCGGCGCCGATGGTGACGGGCGCGATCAGCGCACTGTTCGAACCGATGAAGGCGCGTTCGCCGATCACGGTCTTGTGCTTGAAATAGCCGTCGTAATTGCAGGTGATCGTCCCGGCGCCGATATTTGCGCCCGCGCCAATTTCCGCATCACCAAGGTAGGTCAGGTGATTGGCCTTGGCACCCTCGCCCAGGATCGCCTTCTTCATCTCGACGAAGTTGCCGATCTTGCTGCCCTTCTCCATCACCGCGCCGGGCCGGAGGCGAGCGTAGGGGCCGACTTCGCAACCCTCACCTACCGTTGCGCCTTCGAGGTGGCTGAAAGCACGGATCGTTGCTCCGCTCGCGACCTTCACTCCGGGACCGAAGACAACATTGGGCTCAACCGTGACGTCGGCCGCCAATTCGGTATCGTGGCTGAAGAACACCGTTTCCGGCGCGCGCAAGGTGACTCCCGCCTCCATCGCCTCTTCGCGCCGCAGCCTCTGCCATTGCGCCTCGGCGGCGGCCAGTTCGCCGCGCGAGTTTATTCCGGCGACTTCAGCAGGGTCGGTTTCGACCGCGACCACACGGGCTCCCTCGGCAATCGCCTGGGTGGCGACGTCCGGAAGGTAATACTCACCCTGAGCATTGTCGTTGCCGACCGATTTGAGCAGCCGCCACAGATCGTCGCTATGCGCGATCAGTACGCCGGAATTGCACAAGTCGCATTGCCGTTCGCTTTCATCGGCGTCCTTGTGCTCAACCATCTTGCGCACGCTGCCGTCATCGGCCGTTATGATCCGGCCATAGGTGAGCGTATCGGCGGGACGGAAGCCCAACACCACCACCCGCGTCGTTTCGTCGAGCGCGTCGATCATGCGCTGCACCGTCGACGCCTTGACCATCGGCGTATCGCCGAAACAGACCATTACCAGCCCGCGGAAGTCCTTCAGGGCCGCTTCGGCCTGTAGCGCGGCGTGGGCAGTGCCGAGTTGCGGCTCCTGCAGGGCGACAACGACGTTCCGACCGACTAGAGCATCGCGCAATTGCTCGTGCCTATCGCCCGCTACGATGACCGTTTTGGATGGGTGAAGTGCGGCGAGACTGTCCAGCAAGTGGTCGATCATCGCCCGTCCCGCAATCGCGTGAAGCACCTTGTGCATACCGCTCTTCATGCGGGTACCCTTGCCCGCTGCGAGGATGACGGCGGCGAAGTCTCGGTTCTGGCTCATGGCATGGTTCCATGCCAGCAAACCCTTGCGGATTGAAGAACCATCCGCCACGCACCGCATCCATGACGGCATTTCCCTTCGACATTGTCGGGTTCGATCTCGACGGCACCCTGCTCGAAACCCACCGCGATCTCGGCGCCGCGGTCAATCACGCCCTGGCGCTTGGCGGTTTCGCTCCAGTCCCGGCCGACCACGCGAGCGACCTGATTGGTGGCGGTGCCAAGATCATGCTGCAGAAAGCGGTCGACGAGCAGGGAGGAATGCCGGAGGAAGAATTTCGGCGGCTCTACAAGGAAATGCTGGCCTATTATGCCGAACATAATGCGGTGCACACGCGGCCCTATCCCTATGCGGCGGAGGTGCTGGCGGAGCTCGGCGGTCGCGGCGTTGCCCTGACGGTCGTGACGAACAAGTTCGAAAGCTTTGCCCGCTCGATTCTCGGTACACTCGGCCTTGCCGATCATTTTGTCGCGATCATCGGCGGCGACACGATGGGCAAGGGGCGCGCGAAGCCCGCGCCAGACCCGATTTTCGAAGCGCAGAAACGCGGTGGCGGCGGCAGTCTCGTTTTCGTCGGCGATTCCTCCTATGATGTGATCGCAGCCCGCGCAGCGGGGGTTCCGGTTGTCGCCGCGGCCTATGGCTATTGCGACAAGCCCGGCCCGGAACTGGGGGCCGATACGCATATCGATTCGCTCGACCAGCTGGTCGCCGCGCTCGAACGCCTCTGAGGGGCAGCTTGCCCCTACGGCATGGCGATGGGCCGCGCATTCGGTTGCAAGAGTGGGCGGAAAGTGCCACTCCGCCGAGCCAATTGACCTTTACGTAAACGACAAAGCAGGAGCAGCCCCATGAGCATCGATTTCAAGGACAAGGTAGCCATCGTCACTGGCGCCGGCGGCGGCCTCGGCCGTGAATACGCGCTGGAGCTAGCCCGCCGCGGAGCCAAGGTTGTGGTCAACGATCTCGGCGGATCGCGCGACGGTACCGGCCATTCGGATATGGCGCTGCAGGTGGTCGAAGAGATCGAGAAGATGGGCGGCGAAGCCGTCTCGAACGGCGGCTCGGTCACCGAATACGAGCAGATGGAAAAGATGGTTGCCGATGCCAAGCAAAAGTGGGGCGGCGTGCATGTTCTCATCAACAATGCCGGCGTGCTGCGCGACAAGACCTTCGCCAAGATGAGCCCGGAAGACTTCGAATTCGTGCTCAAGGTGCACCTGACCGGTTCGGCCTTCGTCACCAAGGCCTGCTGGGAAACCTTCCGCGAACAGGCCTATGGCCGCATCCTGATGACCGCGTCCTCGACCGGTCTGTTCGGAAACTTCGGCCAGGCCAATTATGGCGCGGCCAAGCTCGGCCTCGCGGGTCTGACCAAGACACTCGCGCTCGAAGGTGCGAAGTACAATGTCCGCGTCAACACGCTCTCGCCGGTGGCCGGCACGCGCATGACCGAGGATCTGTTCCCCGAACAGGCGTTCAAGCTGTTCGACCCGGTCAACGTAGTCCCCGCAGCTCTCTTCCTCGTCAGCGAAGACGCCCCAACCAATGCGATCGTAGGCGCGGGCGCGGGTGGCTATCACTCGGCCTGGACGGTGATGAACGACGCTGTCTGGCTGCCTGAGGCAGAGCGTACGGTCGAAGGCTTCGCCGCGAACTGGGACAAGATCAGCGAGTTCTCGAACCTCAAGGCTCCGCAGTCGGGCAGCGAGCAGTCGGGCGCAATCCTGGCAGCCATGCAGAAGGTTCTGGGCGCCGACGCCGCACCATCGAGCGCTCGCGGCTGAGTCTTGCCGTATTGACTGACTAATACACTTCGGCCTATCCTCTCCGCTTCAACAGTGGGAGGATAGGCTGATGTACAGCCAGGATGATCTCAATTCCGCGGTGGCGGCGGGCGCAATAAGCGCCGAAGCGGCCAACGCCCTACGCTCGCATGTCGCGGCGCAACGCGATGCGGTGCCGGCCGATGCCGAGCATTTCCGCCTGATAACCGGCTTCAACGATATCTTCGTGTCGATCGGCGCGGTCATCATGCTGATCGCAATGGCCGCGATCGGCGATGCCATCTGGAGCAACAATCATGCCCCCTCGCCCGCCAGCGGCGTGCTGGTGGCAGGGACGGCTTGGATGCTCGCCGAATTCTTCACCGCCAAACGGCGGATGGCACTGCCCAGTATCATCCTGCTGCTGGCCTTCGTCGGCGGGGTGTTCGTTGGCTTGCTGGGGCTGGCGATAGCCGTGCTCGGTGAAGGTGCGAACAACAAGGAGACGCTAGTTTCTCTGGTGGTTGCCGGGTCCGGTCTGGTCACTGCCGGTGCCGCCTGGCTGCACTGGAAGCACTTCATGGTCCCGATCACCATTGCCGCCGGGACCGCGGCGATTGCCGGCACGGTCATTGCGCTGATCATGGCCATCGTCGGACCCAATTCGGCCAATGCAAAGACCGTGGCACTGACGCTCGTGTTCCTCGTCGGGCTGGCCGTATTCGGACTCGCCATGCGTTGGGATATGAGCGACACGGCTCGCTCAACACGGCGCAGCGACGTCGCCTTCTGGCTGCACCTGCTGGCCGCTCCGATGATCGCGCACCCGATCTTTGCGCTGATCGGCGTCACCGAAGGTCAGAACATCGGCGTTGGTGCGGCTGTTGCCGTGCTCGGCGTCTATGTCGTGTTCGGCCTCGTCGCGCTGGCGGTCGACCGTCGCGCCTTGCTGGTCTCGGCGCTGGCCTATGTCTTGGTCGCTCTGACCTTCCTGTTCCGTGAATTCGGCGCCGTGGAGCTCAACTTCGCGCTGACGGCTCTGGTCATCGGTTCTGCTTTGCTGACACTCAGCGCGCTGTGGACCCCGATCCGCCGTGCAGTGGTGACCACGCTTCCAGGCGACATGCGCGGAAGGCTTCCCGCCACCGCGTGACATCCGCCCGTTGCTGTAGAGAGGGTCCGCGACTTGAGCGCGGGCCCTTACCTGCAAAATCAAAGGATGCGAACCAATGAACGACCACGCCATCGCGGGGCCCGGCTGGAGCCGTATCGCCCCGACACTGATCATCCTGCTATTGGCCGGCCTGCTGGTATTCTATCACGTGACCATGTTGGTCGACCTCGCACAGGGAAAGGGCCTGAGCAGCGACGCAGGCTTCAATGCGATCCAGGCAATTCTGCGCTTCGCCATCATCGTCAGCCTAGGTGCGGTAGTGCTGGGCAAGCGCGTTGCGTTGTTGGCAATGTGGTTCAGCATCGGCGGGCTGGTCGCTACGCACTACTGGGCGCATTTCGGCAATTTGCCGGTCGACTTCACAGCCGGACGACACCCCTTGTCCTATCTCAAGGGATTCATCTTCCCGACGATCATCACTACGGCATTCCTCTATCGCCGTCGCCAGGGTGGGCCTGGCTTTCTCTAATCGCCGACTGTCTTCAGCAGGCGTCGTTCGACCGGGGCAATGACCCCTGCGAGTTCGTGGCCGCGCTTGAGGATCTGCCCGTGTTCACCAAACAGGGTCCACATGCCCTGTTTGGCGCGCAAGGCAGGGCGTTTTTCGATCCGGGCCTGCGGGCGCTCTGCCGTGCGGCGGAACGCCGCGAAACTGGCCGCGTCCTTCGCGAAATCCATTGCGTAGTCTCGCCATTGTCCGGCGGCGACCATGCGACCGTAGAGATCGAGGATCCGACCGAGTTCTTCCCGGGTGAAACCAACCTGCAGCGGTTGGCGACCGGGAAAGGCGACAATCGTGTCACCGAAGAACTGCATCAATCGTCGGTCCCGCTCCGCATAACCGGTTCACGCTCGGTACGCATTGCTGCGACCTCTTCACGCAATGCCTTCAGCTCTGTCTCGAGCTTTTCGATGCAATCGCGGCTGCCGATCTGAGAGCCCTCACAGGGATCGTCGCAAGGAGTGCCATAGGGAATGAACTCCTTGAGCCACTGCTCCGCGGGAACCAGCGTGCTGCGCGCCTTGAGGCCGATCATCGTCGCGCCTTCGGGGACTTCGTCGGTGACTACCGCGTTGGCGCCAATGCGTGCGCGTCGGCCGACGGTGATCGGCCCGATGACCTGCGCACCCGATCCGATAATGACCTCGTCCGAGATCGTCGGGTGACGCTTGCCGCCCTTGCCGTTGGTCGGATTGGTACCGCCCAGCGTAACGCACTGGTAGATGGTGACATTGTCACCAATCTCGGCAGTTTCGCCAATCACGGTAAAGCCATGATCGATGAAGAAGTTCTTGCCGATCTTGGCACCTGGATGGATGTCGATAGCCGTCAGCCAACGGCTCCAGTGATTGACCAGACGCGCGAGGAAAAACAGTTCCGCCTCGAACAGCCAATGCGCAATGCGGTGATATCCGAGCGCCCAAACGCCAGGATAGGTGAGGATCTCCCAGCGGCTACGCGGCGACGGATCGCGCGCCTTTACGCTGTCGAGATAGGCGATAAGCCGTTCCAACATAGCCGATATTCTCCCACCACGCCGACATTAAAGCAAGCGCCCCTGCTCGGGCCCCTCCACGGCGTCTAGTGCGTCTCTCCACACAGATAGGGTGGCGGGTACCTTCCGTTCAAGACTCAGACGATCAATTTCGGCAACGACCCGCTCGATCGCGGCATAACTGCGCTCCATTCGCGGAACCAGATACGCGGGCGCGCCATCGCCAAGCGCAAGCCCGCGCGCATCGGCATGGGCCAGGATCAGATCCGCCGCCATCGCGTCGTCAGGCGGGCCAATTTCGAGATGTAGCGAGGCCCGCATTCGCGTTTGCAGGTCGGGCAAGGCGATATCCCATTTCTCGCCATCGACGACCAGCAGCAAGGCGGTGCCATCCTCTTGCGCGCGGTTCCAGCGATGGAAGATGGTGGTTTCGTCCAGCCGGTCGGCCCCGTCTATCGCAATGCCAAGCCCACTGGCTTCGAACCAGCGCACCAGGAGCGACTTGCCCGAGCGACGTGGGCCGGTGAGGATCGCCGTGCGGTATGGCCAAGTCTCTGGCGCGGCGAGTGCGTCTGTAACAGCCTTGTTGCCGTTGCCGACGATGATCGACTGGGCGCCGCCCGGGCGGGAAATTGAAAGCGGGAGGGCGATCTGCGACATGTGCCGCGGCTCAGCGGCTGATCGAAAGCGCGGTGCTGCCCTGGCGGACGGTAAAGCCGCGCGCCTGGAGCGCTTCGGCCAGCTGCGTAATCGAACCGGCATAGCTGACCGTCATCACCGATGTCCCGCCGATTGCCGTGCTGCGCACACCGGTGGCCCGAACGCCGGGCGTCCCACGTACGGCGGCAATCGCCCCGTCGAACGCCGCAGCGTCAGGTGTCGCCACCTGCACAGTATAGAGCGCAACCGAACCGTCGGGCGGCGGCGTGTTGACCGGCGCGGCGGTGATTGCATTGCCGCTTTCCGCGGTAGGCCGCTCAGTTGATCCCTCACGCGCGGCGCGCTCGCGTTCAATCAATGCACGGCCAAGTTCGACCAGTCGCTGGATCGCCGGGTCGAGTTCAGGCGAGCCGAGGTTGAGCGTCGCATCGGGCTTGAGCTTGCCGTCGGCCAGCGCCTGCCGGAAGATACCATCGAAACGGACCACGGCCTGCGACAGCATCGCTGGGAGTTTCTGCGGGCTCTCGGCCTGCAACGTAAAGCTGTCGAGCACGACATTGTCCGGGCCGTAACGCGCAGTGAAAGTGCCTTCGATCGGCCCGCCGGGATAGGTGTAGCGCAGCCGGGCAATCGGGATCAGCACGTCCGATGCGCCGAAGTGATCGAGCACGTTGCGCCACCACACGCGACTGCGGCGTCCGGTCTGGCCGTAGGTGACGAGCAGCGAATCGCCCCCGGCACCCATCGGACGGACATAGTTGATCGGACTGGTGCCCGCCTGGAATTCCGCCCAAGCCTGCTGCCAGGGATTGCGCTGTTCAAAGACCATCTCGGTCCCGGCCGACACCGTCACCGGGACAACCAGCAAGGGGGCCGATCGCGCAACTTCGCCGGCCTCGCCCAGAAACGGCGCCGCGCGGGATCGATCGAATACGACACCCAGCGTTGCGATGTACCGCCGGGGACCGAGCCGCTCACTTTCGATCACGATGGCCGAAACCATGCCGGAAATCTGCGAATCGGGCAGGCTAGGCCCACCGATCTTCTTCCAGGCCAGTTTCGCAGCGACATCCCAAGCCTTTTCACGCGCTTCGGAGCCTGTCTTTGCCGTCTCATCGACTTCGATACCTGAAACCTCGATATCGCTCGATGCTGCGACGGCCGCGATACCGCGATCGCCGCCGACTTGCGCCCATACCACTGCGCCGAGCGCACAAGCCGAAACGAACCCGGCGAGGATCAGGCCGGGGCGGCGCAAGGCTGGTTGAAGGGAAAGGGCATGGGACATCGCGGAATCCGGGGCCTTTTGCCGAAAGGAATCTGGAAATCCAAGCGCGAATGCGTAAGGCGGGGGGCATGAGCGACGAACCCCGCAGCAATACCCCCTCCTACACCTACGAGCAGGCAGGTGTTTCGATCGAAGCGGGCAATGCGCTCGTCAAGGCGATCGGTCCGTTGGTGAAGGCGACAATGCGCCCCGGCGCTGATGGCGAAATCGGTGGTTTCGGTGGCTTCTTCGACCCCAAGGCTGCCGGGTACAAGGACCCGCTGCTGGTCGCGGGCAATGACGGGGTGGGCACCAAGCTCAAGCTCGCCATCGACACCGGGCGGCACGATACGGTCGGCATCGACCTCGTCGCCATGTGCGTCAACGATCTCATCGTACAGGGCGCGGAGCCGCTGTTTTTCCTGGACTATTTCGCCACTGGCAAGCTGGAGAACGGCGTTGCCGAACGCGTCATCGCGGGGATCGCCGAAGGCTGCAAGATGGCCGGTTGCGCGCTGATCGGCGGCGAAACGGCGGAAATGCCCGGTATGTATGCCGCAGGTGACTACGACCTTGCCGGCTTCTGCGTCGGCGCCGTGGAACGTGGCGAACAATTGACCGGCGAACGCGTCGCGCCTGGACACGTATTACTCGGCCTCGCCAGCTCGGGTGTGCATTCCAACGGCTATTCGCTGGTGCGCCGACTCGCGACGGACAAGGGCTGGAAGCTCGACCGCCCCGCCCTGTTCGACCAGGAGCGCCTGCTGGTCGATGCGCTGATCGAGCCGACGAAGATTTATGTGAGGAGCCTGCTTCCGGTCGTGCGCGACGGGCTGGTCGATGCGCTGGCCCATATAACCGGGGGCGGACTGCTGGAGAACATCCCGCGTGTCCTGCCGCAGGGGGCACATGCCGAAGTCGATGCCGACGCGTGGGATCAGCCCGGGTTGATGGCCTTCCTCCAGGCGCAGGGCAATATCGAGCCTGCCGAGATGGCCCGCACCTTTAACTGCGGCGTAGGCATGGTGCTGGCGGTCGAACCTGCCAAGGCCGAGATTGTTCGTTCGCGGCTCGAGGACGCGGGCGAAACCGTTCTCTCGGTCGGTCGGATCGTCGAGGGGCCGAAGGGCTGCACCGTACGCGGATCGGCGGACACCTGGTCGGCACGTGAGGACTGGTCGGCGACGCATAATGCCTGATCGTGTCCGCGTAGCTGTCTTCGTGTCCGGCAAGGGCACGAACATGGCCGCGCTGCTCTATGCCAGCCGCCTCCCCGACAGCCCCTACGAACTGGTGCTGGTCGCTTCGAACGACCCGGCGGCCGGCGCGCTGGCCTTGGCTGCGGGTGAAGGCGTTGCCACATTCGCGCTTTCCCACAAGGGCATGCAGCGCGCCGATCACGATGTGGCAATGGAGGCCGCAGCGAAGAAAGCCGGAGCGGATTACATCGCGCTGGCCGGATATATGCGGATCCTGTCGCCCGAGTTCGTGCGCCGCTGGGAAGGGCGACTGCTCAACATCCACCCTTCGCTGCTGCCGAAATATCCCGGACTCGACACGCACACCCGCGCCATCGCGGCGGGCGATAGCCATGCCGGAACCACGGTACATCTGGTGACCGAGGATCTCGACGCGGGCGAGGCCCTGGGGCAGGTTGCGGTGGCGATCCAGCCCGAGGACACACCCGAGACGCTGGCCGAGCGCGTCCGCATCGCCGAGCACCAGCTCTATCCGCGGGTGCTGGCCGATTACGTCATGCGAGAGAACGATCCCGCATGGCTGCTTGAACGCGTCCGCCAACTCGCTCTCGCCCTGCCTGAAACGCACGAGCGCGAAAGCCACGGGTCGCCCGGCTGGCGCGCGGGAAGCGAGAAATCGGGCAAGTTCTTCGCCTATTTCGCCGACCAGCATCACGGCACGCCCCATGTGTCGCTACTTGTCAAATGCAGCAGCATGGACGAGCTCGAAGGCCTCGTCGAAGCGCAGCCGCATGCCTACCACAAGCCGGCCTATTACGGGGCCAGCGGATGGATCGGGATAATCCTCAATCGGCCAGGGGTGGATTGGGACGCGATTGCGGACTGGCTGCACCGCAGTTGGCGACTAATTGCCCCAAGCAGGCTGACAAGGCTTCTCGACGCGGCCGATGCGTTCTAGGGTGCCCCAATGGGTCGCTCGATACTATTCTACGCCGTCGCGGCGCTTGTCCTCGTCATCGTGGCGAGCAATGCCGACGAAATCGAAGGTCGCCAGAGCGAGGCGAGCATGGGGGAAACATTGCTGGTGATCGGGGGCGTGCTTGTCTTCGTGCTCCTGTCGCGACTGTTAATCTCCCGTCTATTCACCCGTTCCGAAGGCCGCGAGTGAACGCACCCCCACGCCCGCACCCCTTTGCCCGCTCGCGGGTGGCGGAGCTGGCGGGACGCGCGGTAGAGGCGATGTGGGAACGCGGGCTGACCGAAAAGCCGCCGCTCGATCCCGAATACCTTTGGCAGATCGGCGCTCGAGGTTTCACCGAAGACGACGAACGCTCGATCCGTAGCCCGGCGGAGGTCACGGATTTTCACGAACGGCTCGACCTGCTTTGCCACAGCCTGCGTGAAGAGGCGGACCTCAACCCGCTGGGCCACACCATGGCCTATGGCCAGCTCACCGCAGCCATCCGCAAGCGCCATGCACTGGGCCGTTACTGGCGCGTGAATCCAGCCGTTGCGGATACCACGATCGCGGCGCCGATCATCGTTGTCGGGCAGATGCGCGCGGGCACCACGCGCATCCACCGGCTACTCGCGGCCGACCCGCACCATGCCGGCACGCGCTTCTGCAACAGCCACGATCCCGTGCCACGCCGCCCGGACCTGCGCCCGGTGAAAATCGCGCTGGGCCTGGCCATCGCACGCAGGATCAACCCCTGGCTCGACACGTTGCATCCATTCGGCGCCACCCGTGTCGACGAGGAGCTGGGCTGGCTGGCCGGGGCGCTGGATGCTTGTGCCTACGAAGCGCAATGGCGCATCCCCAGCTATGTGGCATTCAGCGAAGCCCGCGATGCGAGCGCAATCTACACCGAATTCGCACACATCCTGCGTACCGATGCCGCCGTCATGGGCGACGCGCACCGGCCGCGCGTGCTCAAGTGCCCGCAGTTCTCCGAAGACCTGCCCGCCCTGCTCGCACAGTTCCCCGAAGCTCGACTGGTAGTGACGCATCGCGACCATGCGGAGGTACTCAACAGTTCGGTTTCGATGGTCGCGAGCCAGATGGCCTTCCAGAGCGACCACGCCGACCTGGCTGCGCTCCAGGCAGAATGGCGACGAAAACTGGCGCTGCGCGAAGCGCGGATCGAAGCCGCGCTGGAGGGCTTCGATGGCCCGCTTGCGCGGGTCGATTTCGCCGGCCTCAGCACGGATTGGCATCGCGAGATCGCCCGGATCTATGCAACGCTCGGCCTTGACCTCACAGCTTCGGCGGTAGCCGCAATGGAGCGCGAAATGGGTCGCGCAGAGAGCGACCCGCACCACGCACACCGCGGCCAGATGGCCGATTTCGCCTGATCATCAGGCCTTCTTGCCGATCCCCGGGATGAACGCCCCCACCGACTTACGGTATTCCGCATACTGGTCCCCGAAGAGATTCATCAGGTCGCGCTCCTCATGCGCGATCCCGATCATGATGTAGATCGTCATGCCGACCGCAAACAACAGGTGGCCATAAGTCATGGTCGCAGTGGCCCAGAAGGCGAGAAAGAAGCCGGCATAGATCGGGTGCCGCACCAGCTTGTAGAACATGGGCGTACGCATGACCGGCGCGCTCGGCTGCGAACCGCGCAGGTTAAGCCAGGCCTGCTGCAGGCCGAACAGCTCGAAGTGGTTGATCAACCAGGTTGAAATGAAGACAATGCCGAAACCGGCCCAGAACAGACCGTTCATGATCGCCTGTCCCAATTCGCCCTCGATCCTCCAAAGGGTGCCCTCGATCGGGTGCCAGCCGGCAAACAGGATGACGAGCGCGGCCACGGTTGCGAGGCAATAGACACTCCGCTCCATCGCGGCAGGAATGATCTTGGTGATCCGGGCCTTGAAGCCCGGTCGCGCCATGACCGAATGCTGCAGGCCGAACAGGGCAATCAGCGCGATGTCGATTATCACCGATTGCAGTGGCGGGGCTGCGCCTCCCTTATCGAGATGCGTCGGCATGAAAGCGAATTCGCCCACGAAGCCGACCAGGTACAGGAATGCGCCGAAGAATGCGAAGTAGACGGCAACCGAAATCGCCATAACCAGTGCCCGCACCATAGTGTCCTCCTCAAAAGAACGTGCGACCCGGTCTCTCCTCAAGAGCTACGTCATACCGCAATTCGATAGCGTGACCAATTTCTGACAGGAAACTTATCCCGGATGCGAAAACGGGCGCGCCCCCAGCGGAGCACGCCCGTATCACGTTGATCCGAAGTTCGCTTAGCCGACGATTTCTTCGGGCTTGAAGAAGAAGTCGATCTCGATCTTGGCGTTCTCGTCGCTGTCCGAACCGTGGACGGTGTTCTCACCGATCGACAGGGCGTAGGTCTTGCGAATGGTACCTTCGGCGGCGTCGGCCGGGTTGGTTGCGCCCATGATGTCGCGATTGCGGGTCACGGCATCTTCGCCTTCGAGGACCTGCACCACCACTGGTTCGCTCATCATGAAATCGCACAGTTCGCCGAAGAAAGGGCGTTCCTTGTGCACCGCGTAGAAGCCTTCGGCCTGTTCGCGGGTCATGTGGATGCGCTTCGACGCCACGACGCGCAGGCCGGCCTCTTCCAGCATCTTGGTGACCGCGCCGGTCAGGTTGCGGCGGGTGGCATCGGGCTTGATGATCGAAAAGGTGCGGGTAACCGCCATGAGAATTATCCTTGCAGATGGGGGAAATTGTTGCGCGCGCCCCTAGCGCTGCACAGGCGCGCGGGCAAGTACGAAGCGTTCGGCGCCGTGGGGCTATTTCAGGCCTTGGGTCAGCGTCAGCTGTACCGCAGTCTTGTCGCCGCTGCGACTGGCCATGGCTGAGAAGGCAAGCCCGTCCTTACCCTCGCCCGCAATCGTGGTTGATTCGCCCGTCGGAATACTGACGGTTACCTCTATCCCTGCCGCCTCCGCCTGTTTGCGATAGAAGGCGATCACCTCCTCGACCGGCGCGTCCCCCTGCAAGGTCAGGAGAACGAAGCTTCCCCCATCGCGCTCGACATGGGTGTTGTTGAGCACCTTGAACCCGGGCGCAATTGAGAAGCCCTGTGGTAGCTCGACCGGCACTTGCTCGCCGGCGCGCAGCGTGGTCACGGTGCCATCCTGGTCGGTAATCGACGCTTTGGTCTCGCCGCCGTCGATTTCATAGGTCCCGACCCTGTCACCGTCTTCATCGGTCAGTGTCCCCTCGTTCGAGGAACCGCAGGCAGCAAGGGCCAAAGACAATGACAGCAAGGCGATACGGCGCATGGTGGTCCTCCGCACTTCCCGGACAGGCTAGCGTTCAAGCCCCTTCGCGCCAACCGCCTGTCTCATCCTGTTTGAAGATGCGGTTGTCGATTGCTTCGTCCGCTGCGAAGCGACGCCAAAGCTGGGCAGCACCGTCACGCGCCGCTGCGTCGAACAGCAGCAACACGCGCGAGAACGCCAGAGCTTCGTCACGCCACTGCCCGTCAGCGATGATCGCCATGCCGGCGTCATTGGTTGCCACCGCGCTGTCCGAAAGGAGAATTGGCTGGCGCGCATCGTCTGGGCTCCCGGCCATTCCATGGGCGAGGAAGGCTGCGCCATCCTGCGCCCACAGCACCCGAGACAGCGCTTCGCGCTGGCTAGGATCGCCCGATACGACCAGCAGCCGCTCGCCCGCCTGGATCACCTTGCGGGCGAGTTTCGCCACGGTGATGTCGACGGGGTCGCGACTGAGCTGGTAGAAATCGACGCGGGTCATGGCTGGCCTACCGCTGTGCCTCCCGGGGCCCGGTCAGCTTTCAACCGTATCGGCAATCAGGCGGTCCATCAGGCGCACACCATAACCAGTCGCGCCCTTGCCCCAAGTCTGGCCGGGCTTGTCCGACCACACCGTGCCGGCAATGTCGCAATGCGCCCAAGGCGTGCCATCGGCGATGAAGCGCTGGAGGAATTGCGCCGCCGTGATCGAACCCGCGCCCTTGTCGCCAATGTTCTTCATGTCGGCGATTGGGCTGTCGATCAGCTTGTCGTAGGCCGCACCCAGCGGCATGCGCCAGAGCTTGTCGCCGGTGGCGAGACCCGCCTCGAGCAGCTGGTTTGCGAGCGTATCGTCGTTGGAGAACATGCCGCCGTGCTCATTGCCCAGCGCGATGATCATCGCGCCGGTCAGCGTAGCAAAATCGATCACCCGTGCGGGCTGGAACTCTTCCTGCGCCCAATGCAGCGCGTCGGCCAGCACCAACCGCCCCTCTGCATCGGTGTTCAGCACTTCGATGGTCTGACCCGACATCGAGGTGACGACGTCACCCGGGCGCTGTGCCTTGCCGTCGGGCATGTTCTCGACCAGGCCCATGATGCCGACGACATTGGCCTTGGCCTTGCGACCGACCAACGCCAGCATGGCACCGGCGACTGCGCCTGCGCCGCCCATGTCCCACTTCATGTCCCACATGCCCGGCCCTGGCTTGATGCTGATGCCGCCGGTGTCGAATGTCACGCCCTTGCCAACGAAGGCAGTCGGCTTGTCGCCCGGATTGCCGCCGTTCCAGACGATCGCGAGGATGCGCGATTCACGCTCCGAGCCGAGCCCGACACCAAGCAGCGAACCCATGCCCAGCTTTTCCATCGCGGCTTCATCGAGCACCACCAGATGCGCGCCGGTACCTTCGAAACGCGCACGGCAACGATCAACGAAGCTTTCAGGATAGATAATGTTGGCCGGTTCGGTGACCAGTTCACGAGCGAATTCGACGCCAGCGACCACATGCGCGGCTTCGGCCCAGGCCGCTTCGGCCGCCTTGGGCGCACCGACCACCGTCGCGGTTTCCAGCGTGACCTTCTGTTCGTCCTTCATGCGGGTGCGATAGATGTCGTAGCGCCAGTTGCGCAGGCGCAGACCGGTCAACACCGAGGCGAGTTCCGCCGCCGAGTGATTGCTGTCGGCTACTTCGAGCACAAGTTCGGTCTCGCCCGAACTCTGATATTTGCCCGCCAGGGCGGCGCCCGCCTTCTCAAGGTTGATCGCGCGCGCATCATCGCCCTTGTCGCCTGCCCCAACCAGCGCGATCCGGACGATCGCGCCATCGCGCTCCGCAAAACCTTCGAACAACTGCCCCGCGTTGCCCTTGAAGCGCGCCGCCGCAGCTCCTTCGACAAGCGCACGCTCGAGACTTTCGGGAAGCTTGCCCTTGTCGACGACATAGGCAAGAAGGCGCGCCGTTTGCGGACGGGTCTGACTAAACTGGATGTGCATGGGATCTCCCGAATTTATGGCTAGGGGCAACGCGCCCGTACATGGCGCCGCCCGTCGGATGGCGATTGCGATTAGGCGTGGCCGGTGCGATAGGCAAGGCATGCTCCTGCCCGCCGAGACAGCTATTTCAGCCAGCCGGCTGGTCGCACGCTCCTTCGTTCTTGCCGTTACGCTTGCGGGCAGCGCGCCGCTGGCCGCACAGGCCACTGGCGACGCGACGGTAGCCGAGGATCCGCCCGAAACAGCCGATACTTCGCTGATTGCCGAGCTGGGTCGCGAAATCGCTTTCGAGGCGGACATCCTCGGATATGATTCGGATGCAGACGTGGTCACCGCTACGGGCAATGTTGTGCTGCGCAGCGGCGATCGTTCGCTGCGGGCCGATTCGGTCAGCTGGAACCGTGGCTCGGGAATCATCCTGGCCGAAGGGCGGGTTCGTTTCGTCGACGAAAACGGCAATCAGCTGTTCTCCGATCGAATCGAGCTGACCGACCAGTTCGAAGCCGGGGCGATGGACAACCTCCTGTTCGCGCTGCGGCAGGGCGGTCGTCTCGCCGCCAATCGCGGCATGCGCGAAAGCGATGGGACGGTCACGCTGAGCGAGGCCGCCTATTCGGGTTGTTCGGTGGTCGACCCGAAGGGCTGCCCCAAGGATCCGAGCTGGCGGATCACCGCCCAGCGGGTGATCTATGATCCGACCCGGCGCCGGATCAGTTTTCGCGGTGCCTTCCTCGAATTGTTCGGCCTCCGCCTACTGCCACTTCCAGGCCTGGCCGTGCGAACCGATGGCGGCGCAGTGTCGGGCTTCCTGGTTCCTGACCTGCGGGTGTCGGAAAGCAACGGGGTGGAAGTCAGCGGCAGCTATTACGTCCGGCTGGGCGACAACAAGGACCTGACGCTCACTACCCACCTTTATACCGAAGCCGCCCCGCTGGTTGCCGCCCAGTGGCGTCACCTGGCCGACAAGGGCGCGTACCAGATCACCGGCTACGTCACGCATAGTCGGCGCATTTCGGACTTCACTGGACTGGACACGAGCGAAAAGGACCTGCGCGGCTACATCTTCGCCAACGGCAAGTTCCAGTTCGACCCACAGTGGAGCCTGACCGGCTCGATCCGCCGCGCTTCGGACAGGACTTTCCTGCGCCGCTACGACATCAGTCGCGACGACCGGTTACGCTCGACGCTCAATCTCGAGCGGATCGACGACAATAGCTATCTATCGATCGCCGGCTGGGCGACGCAGACCCTGCGCCTGAACCAGCCGCAGGGCGAAGTCCCCGTGGCTTTGCCGGTGATCGACTACCGCCGACGGATCGAAGACCCAGTGCTGGGCGGCAAGGTCGAACTGCAGGCCAATACACTGGCGATCACCCGCGACATCGGCCAGGACACCCAGCGTGCCTTCGCCCGCGCGCAGTGGGACCTCAGCCGGGTTACCGGTCTCGGCCAGGTGGTAACGATCACCGGCCTGCTGCGCGGCGACGTCTATCACTCCGACGAGAACCTCGCGACCGCGACCCCCTCCTATCGCGGCGATGCCGGGTGGGAAGGGCGCGCCGTGGCCTTGGGCGCATTCGACGTGCAGTGGCCCTTCGTCGGCGAGTTCCTCGGCGGGGAGCAGGTCTTTACCCCACGCGTCCAGCTGGTCGCCACTCCGCCGATCCGCAACCTGGCCATCCCCAACGAGGATGCCCGTGCGATCGATCTGGAAGATTCGAACCTGTTCGCGCTCAGCCGCTTCCCGGGTTATGACCGGGTCGAAGATGGCGCCCGGGCTACCTATGGTTTCGATTGGCAGCTGCGAATTCCCGACTGGGAGATCAAGACCACGCTCGGCCAGTCCTATCGTCTGTCCTCCAAGGACGACATCCTGCCCGACGGAACCGGCCTGTCCGAGAAGTTCTCGGACCTGGTTGGGCGCACGGAGGTTCGCTACAAGGATTTCGTCAAGTTCACCCATCGTTTCCGCCTCGACAAGGATAACCTTGCGATCCGGCGCAGCGAAGTCGATGCGACGGTCGGGACCAATCGCACCTACGTCGAGCTGGGCTATCTGCGGCTGAACCGCGATATTACGCAAGTCGAGGATCTCCAGGATCGCGAGGAACTGCGCGGCGCGGTCCGCATCGCCTTTGCCAATTACTGGTCGCTGTTCGGATCGGGAGTATTCAATCTTACCGACAGACGGGAAGACCCGATGCTGACGTCCGACGGTTTCGATCCGATCCGCACCCGACTGGGTATCGCCTATTCCGACGATTGCCTCGAGATGGGCCTGACCTGGCGGCGCGACTACATCACATCGGGTGACGCACGGCGCGGCGACACCTTCCAGCTCTACTTCAATCTGCGAAATCTGGGCTTTCGCTGAGTAGCGACCGTTGGCAGTTTCCGGCAAACGCGCTATCCGCCGCGGCTCAATCAGCTCCGGTTAAGCCGCAAGGCGGCAATTGCCGGCATCTTATCGGGCGCGCCTG
The DNA here is from genome assembly GCF_013260645.1 of Erythrobacter mangrovi. NCBI lineage: Bacteria > Pseudomonadati > Pseudomonadota > Alphaproteobacteria > Sphingomonadales > Erythrobacteraceae > Erythrobacter > Erythrobacter mangrovi. The sequence goes on from NZ_CP053921.1 coordinate 502,142, forward strand.
GCGTGCCGCAACTGGGTATCACACGTGAGCGGACACCGGATTTCCAAGTTTATCTCCCTCGCTGCGGTGGCAGGCCTTGCTCTGTCGCCCATCGCCGGGCTCGCGCAGAATGCGGCCAATCCTCTTGGCATTCCCGACAATATCAACCTCCTCGGCAGCGCCAATCCCAACGTCCGCAAGGCGACTGCAGTGGTCAACGGTTTCGTGATCACCGGAACCGACGTGGACCAGCGTACCGCATTGCTCGTCGCGGCAAACCAGCAGGAACTGAGTCCCGAAGACCTAGAGCGGGTGAAGATGCAGGTGCTGCGCAACCTGATCGACGAGACGCTGCAGATTCAGGCCGCCGAAACGCAGGAAATCGAGATCGATCAGGCCGAAATCGATCAGACCTATGTCCGCATCGCGGCGCAGAACTTCGAACAGCGTCCAGCTGCGATGGACGAATATCTGCGTTCGATCGGATCTTCGCCCAGCTCGCTCAAGCGCCAGATCCATGGCGAATTGGCATGGCAGCGTCTCCAGCGCCGCCTGTTCGCGCCTTTCGTCAATGTCTCGACCGAAGAGGTCAATGACCTGATCAAACGCCTCGAGGCAAGTCGCGGGACCGATGAGTATCGCCTTGGCGAGATCTACATGTCGGCGACGCCTGAATCCGCAGCCGAGGTGGAGGGCAACGCGCAGAAGATTGTCGAACAGTTGCGTCAGGGCGGCAGTTTCGTCGCCTATGCTCGCCAGTTTTCCGAAGCTTCGACAGCGGCGGTCGGAGGCGACCTCGGCTGGATCGCATTGGGCCAGCTGAAGAACTCGACGCTGGAAACGGTCGTCCGCGAAATGACCCCCGGCCAGTTGGTCGGTCCGATTGCGATTCCCGGCGGCTTTTGGATCGGCTTGCTGATCGACAAGCGGCAGGTCCTCATGGCCGACCCGCGCGACGCACTCCTCTCGCTCAAGCAGATCCAGATCGATTTTGCACCGGATTCTTCGCAGGATGCGCGGAACCAGCAGCTCGAAACCTTCCTCTCCGGCGTGGAACAACTGCGCGGTTGCGGCGAGGCCGAATCGGGCGCCGCGGCACTGGGCGCAACAGTGGTAGCCAACGACCAGATCGCCGTCCGCGCTCTCCCGGAACAGCTCCAGTCGATCCTGCTGCAGATGCAGGTGGGGCAGATCACCCCGCCCTTCGGTTCCTTCGAAGAAGGCGTGCGCGTGCTGATGCTGTGCGGACGCGACGATCCGCAAGCCGCGAGCGGTCCGAATTTCGACCAGCTCATGGGTCAGCTCGAAGAAGAGCGTATCCAGAAGCGCGCCCAGCGTTACCTGCGCGACCTGCGCAACGACGCCTACATCGAGTATAATTGACGGACGCCGTGGCTTCCCTCGCGGTATCGCTGGGCGACCCGGCGGGGATCGGGCCCGAAATCATCGTCGAAAGCTGGGCGCGGCGCGAAGCTGCCGGGCTGGCTCCCTTTTTCGTGATCGGCGGCGCGGGCGTGCTGGCACAGGCGGCGCTTGCGCGCGGCATAGCGGTGCGGGTCGAGCGCATCGTCGACCCCGCCCATGCCGCCAATGTCTTCCAACACGCCTTGCCCGTCCTGGGAATCGAGGATTGCTCCTATACGCCGGGGGAACCCGACCGGACCGGCGCGGCTCTTGCGCTCCATTCGCTCGAAGTCGGTACGCGGTTAGCACGCGAAGGCAGGGCCGGAGCCGTGGTTACGGCCCCCATCGCCAAGGCCGAACTGGCAAAGGTCGGCTTTGGCTTCCCCGGCCAGACAGAGTTCCTCGCGGCCGCCTGCGGGCATGAAGAGCGCGACGCGGTGATGATGCTCGCAGGACCGAGCCTGCGCGCCGTCCCGCTGACCGTCCACTGCGCCCTTTCCGAAGTACCGGGCATGCTGACCCGAGAGCTGATCGAGCACCGGGCGCGGATCGTCGCAGCGACGCTCAACCGCGATTTCGGCATTGGCCGGCCTCGCCTTGCAGTCTGCGGACTCAATCCGCACGCGGGCGAAGGCGGAAGGTTCGGGGACGAGGAACTACGGATCATCTACCCCGCAATCGAGGCACTTCGCGCCGAGGGCCTCGACCTCACCGGACCGCATCCCGCCGACGCATTGTTCACGCCTCGCGGGCGGGCAACCTATGACGTGGCCCTGGCGATGTATCACGACCAGGCCCTCGTCCCGCTCAAGGCGCTCGACTTTGACGAGGGGGTAAACGTGACGCTCGGCCTGCCGATCGTGCGAACCAGTCCCGACCACGGCACTGCCTTCGGCATCGCGGGCAAAGGCATCGCCGATCCGGGCGCGATGATCGCGGCACTGCGCATGGCTGGCGAGATTGCAGCACGGCGCGCGGCGCATGGCTGACCTTCCTCCGCTGCGCGAAGTCATCGCCCGCCATGGTCTCAGTGCGTCGAAGGCGCTGGGACAGAACTTCCTGTTCGACGAGCAGTTGCTCGATCGCATCGCGGCCATTCCCGGTGACCTCGCAGGCAAGCAGGTGCTTGAAGTCGGGCCCGGCCCGGGGGGACTGACCCGCGCCCTGTTGCGCGCCGGTGCGCGCGTAACCGCGATCGAGATGGACCGTCGCTGCCTTCCCGCACTCGCGGAACTGGGAGAGGCTTTCCCCGGGCAGTTACGCGTGGTGGAGGGCGACGCACTCAAACTCGACCACGGCGAGCTGATGGGGGGCGAGCCTTTCGCGGTTCTGTCCAACCTGCCCTACAATGTTGGAACGGCACTTTTCGTCCGTTGGCTCGGCGGTGAAAGCTGGCCGCCGCAATGGACCAGCCTGACGCTGATGTTCCAGCAGGAAGTTGCCCAGCGCATCGTGGCTGCTCCAGATGCCTCCGCGTACGGCAGGCTCGCGGTTCTGGCCCAGTGGCGCGGGCAAGCGCGATTGGCAATGAAGGTCCACCGTAGCGCTTTCACTCCGCCGCCCAAAGTGATGAGCGCCATTGTCCACGTCGCCCCAGGCACGATGCCCGAGGGAGTCTCTGCCCGCACCCTGGAGCGCCTGACCGAAGCGGCCTTTGGCCAGCGCCGCAAGATGCTGCGCCAGAGCCTCAAGGGCATTCCCGGTGCGGTCGAGGCGGCGCAGACGATCGGGATCGATCCGCAGCGGCGGGCTGAAACGGTCAGCGTTGCCGAATTTGTCGAGCTGGCTCGCGCGCTCAGCTAGCCTTCTTCACCCGTCTCCACGCATGGAGCAGCGGTTCGGTATAACCGCTCGGCTGTTCGACACCCTTGAAGATCAGATCCTTCGCCGCGCTGAACGCCGCGCCGCCCTCATTTTCGAGCAGCGGTTCGTAGAATGGGTCGCCCGCATTCTGTTGGTCGACCTTGGCAGCCATCCGGCGCAGTGAATCCATCACCTGATCCTCGCTGATCACACCGTGGAGCAGCCAATTGGCGATGTGCTGGCTGGAGATGCGCAGCGTCGCGCGGTCTTCCATCAGGCCGACGTCGTTGATGTCGGGCACCTTGGAGCAGCCCACACCCTGATCGATCCAGCGCACCACATAGCCGAGCAGGCCCTGGCAATTGTTGTCGAGCTCTTCGCGGATCTCGTCTTCCGACCAGTTCACGCCGTCGGCCAGCGGAATGGTCAACAGTTCGTCGAGCGGCGGAACCTCTCCGAGGCCCTTCTGCACCGCGAACACGTCCTCGCGATGGTAATGGATCGCGTGCAGCGTCGCCGCAGTCGGGCTCGGCACCCAGGCCGTGTTGGCGCCGGCGCGCAGATGGCCGATCTTTTCGACCATCATCTGGCCCATCAGGTCGGGCGCGGCCCACATGCCCTTGCCGATCTGCGCACGGCCCGAAAGGCCATGGCGCAGGCCGATGCCAACATTGCGCTTCTCATAGGCTGTAAGCCATGCAGAGGTCTTCATCGCGCCCTTGCGCAGCATCGGGCCCGCCTGCATCGAGGTGTGGATCTCGTCACCCGTGCGGTCGAGGAAGCCGGTGTTGATGAAGACGATCCGGTCCTTCACCGCGTGGATGCAGGCACCGAGATTGGCCGAAGTGCGGCGCTCCTCGTCCATCACGCCGACCTTGATCGTATGCCGCGGCAGGCCGAGCAGGTCCTCCACCGCATTGAACAGATCGTTGGTGAAACCGCATTCCTCCGGCCCGTGCATCTTGGGCTTCACAATATAGATCGAGCCGCAGCGGCTGTTGCCGTACCTGCCAAGCCCCGCGACGTCATGCGCGCCAATCGCACTGGTGACGACCGCGTCCATGATGCCTTCGGGGATTTCCTTGCCGTCCCAGCGCATCGCCGGATTGCTCATCAGGTGGCCGACATTGCGCACAAACAGCAGGCTGCGACCGGGCAGACTGTGCGAAACACCGTCCTTGTCGGTATAGGTCTTGTCCGCTTCGAGCGCGCGGGTCAGCGTCTTGCCACCCTTCTCGAAGCTTTCCTGCAAATCGCCGCGCATCACGCCCAGCCAGTTGCGATAGGCAGCCAGCTTGTCTTCCGCGTCGACCGCGGCAACCGAATCTTCGCAGTCGCAGATGGTAGTCAGTGCAGCTTCGAGGACGATGTCTGAAATACCCGCCTTGTCGGTGCGCCCGACGGGGTGTTCACGGTCGAACTGCACTTCGATGTGGAGACCATTCTGGCGGAACAGCAGGCCCTTTTCGGTCTTGCCGACATACTGGCTCTCGTCCTGCAGTTTCCCGTCGTGCTCGTCGGCCAGATCGGCCCAGCTCTGGCCAACCAGCGGCAGTGCCTCGTCGAGGAATTTGCGCCCTGCCGCGATCACCGCAGCACCGCGCTCCTCGTCATAGCCGCCGGGACGTGCCGGCGGCGCATCAAGCGCGTCGGTGCCATAGAAAGCATCGTAGAGGCTGCCCCAGCGCGCATTCGCCGCGTTGAGGAGGAAGCGCGCGTTGAGGATCGGCACCACCAGCTGTGGGCCGGCCATAGTGGCGATCTCGGAATCGACGTTCTGGGTGCCGATGGCGAAGTCGCCCGGCTCGGGGACGAGATAGCCGATCTCGCGCAGGAAGGCCTGGTATTCGCCCTGGTCGATCGGCGCGCCCTTGCGTGCCTTGTGCCAATCATCGATCTGGGCCTGGAGGTCGTCTCGCTTGGTCAGAAGCGCGGCATTGCGCGGGGCAAAGCTGCCAAGCAGCGCGGCAAAACCCTGCCAGAACGCGTCGACATCACGGCCGAGCGGCGCAAGCACCTCGGTCTCGATGAAAGTAGCCAGGGCAGGATCGGTCTCGATCCCGGCGCGCGTCACATATTCGGTCATGGAACTCCTCTTGGATCAGGCGAACGGCAATGTCGGTCCCGGGGAGGAGTGGCCTCCCATACCAAGCATCCACCGCTTTGCAACCTCGCCAAGGGCCCGGGGGTGGACTCATTGCACGCCTCGGCTAGAGACCGTTGCGCATGAAACCGGATAGCGTCCCTGAAGCCGTGCTCGATCGGATCGATGCCGACACCATGCTGCGCGAGGTGCAGGATTGGGCCGCGATCAACACCGGCACAGCCAATATCACCGGGCTCGACCGCATGGCGGGCGTGCTGGCCGATGCCTTCGCGACGTTGCCGGGAGAGGTCGAGCTGGTCGATCCGGCGCCGGTCAGCGCGATTGCCTCCGACGGGCGCGAATTCGACAAGCCGCACGGCCGCCACATGGTGCTGCGCGTTCGCCCCGAGGCGGAACGGCGTTTCGTCCTGACCGGGCACATGGACACCGTCTTCCCGGTCGACCATTCATTCCAGCAAGTCGGCTGGCTCGACGAGCAGACGCTCAACGGCCCGGGCACCGCCGACATGAAAGGCGGGATCTGCGTGATCCTCCATGCCCTGCGGGCCTTCGAGGCGACGGCCGGTGCAGCGCGCGTCGGCTATGACGTAATGATCAATTCGGACGAGGAAACCGGCAGCCTCGCCAGCCGTAGCCTGATCGAGGAGCTGGCGCGGGGCAAATACGCCGCGCTGACCTATGAGCCCAGCGCCTTGCCTGACGGTACACTGGCCCATGCGCGTGGTGGCACGGGCAATTACTCGATAATCATTCACGGCCGATCCGCCCATGCCGGGCGCAACCCGCACGAGGGCCGCAATGCCATCGTTGCCGCGTCCGACCTGGTGCTGCGCATCGCGGCACTGGCGGCGGAGGACATCACCGTCAATCCGGCGAAGATCGAGGGCGGCAGCGCCAACAACGTCGTGCCCGACCTCGCCGTGGTACGGTTCAATATCCGCCCCAAGTCGACCGAGGCGATGACTCGCTTCGATACCCAGCTCGACAGCGTGATCGCCGCGATCGCTGCCGAACGCGACGTTCACATCCATCGCCACGGCGGCGTCACCCGGCCACCCAAGCCGGTGGATGCCAAGGCGCAGCGCCTGTTCGACCTGGTGCGCGATTGCGGCGCCGAACTGGGCCAGTCCATCGGCTGGATACCCAGCGGCGGAGTGTGCGATGGCAACAATATCGCCGCCTGCGGCGTGCCCGTGGTCGATACCATGGGCGTGCGCGGCGGCGCGATCCATTCACCCGACGAATTCATGATCGTCCCTTCGTTGAAGGAACGCGCAGCTTTGAGCGCGCTGGTCCTCACGAAGCTTTCCACCGGAGACCATTTGTGACCTTCCGCCTTCGTGCCGCCAATACCGGCGACCTCGAACACCTCTATGAAATGGCGAAGCTTACCGGCGGCGGCTTCACCAACCTTCCCGCCGACCGCGGCGCGCTGGGCCGCAAGCTGGAGCGCGCGGCCGCCGCATTCGGGCGCAAGGACGACGAGATCGGCGACGACCAGTTCGTGCTGATCCTCGAAGACAGCAAGACCGGCGAAGTGCGCGGCACCTGTCAGTTGATGAGCATGGTCGGCCAGCAATGGCCATTCTATTCCTATCGCCTCAACACGCTGACGCAGCACAGCCAGGAACTCGACCGCACCGTCCGCGCGGAACTGCTCAACCTCGTCACCGATCTCGAAGGTTCGTCCGAGGTGGGCGGGCTGTTCCTCCATCCTGCCGCACGCGCGGGCGGGCTGGGCCTGTTGCTCGCACGCAGCCGCTACCTGTTCGTGGCGATGCACCGCAGCCGCTTCGCCGACCGCATCCTTGCCGAGCTGCGCGGGGTGATTGACGACCGCGGTGGTTCACCCTTCTGGGATGGGGTCGCCGGACGCTTCTTCGGGATGGGCTTCCAGGAAGCCGACTATTTCAATGCCATCAACGGCAACCAGTTCATCGCCGACCTGATGCCCAAACACCCGGTCTACGTCGCCATGCTCAACAGCGAAGCTCGCAAGGTGATCGGCGTGCCGCACCCCACCGGACGGGCTGCCATGCGCATGCTCGAGAATGAAGGCTTCGCGGCGGAAGGCTATGTCGATATCTTTGACGGCGGCCCGACCATGACCGCACGCACCGACCAGGTGCGGAGCATCCGTGATGCGGTGGCTGCCAGGCTGACGGCTACCGATCTGGACGAGGGCGAAAAGGCGCTGATCGCGACCGGCCACCTCGACACGTTCCGCTGTGCCTATGGCCTTCGCGAACTGCGTGAGGACGGCACCATCGCCATCGATGCGAAGTGCGCAGACGTGCTGGAAGTCAGCAAAGGCGACGAACTGTGGAGTGTGGCACGATGAGCGGGCTGGTCGAGATCAACTTCGACGGGATTGTCGGCCCATCGCACAATTACGCCGGCCTCAGCCTGGGCAATATCGCCAGCGCGAGCCACAAGGGCGACCCCAGCTACCCGCGCGCTGCAGCACTGCAGGGCATCGGCAAGATGCGCGGCAATATGGAACGGGGTCTGGCGCAGGGTTTCCTGCTGCCCCTGCCACGTCCCAATTTCGCGCTGTTGCGCGACCTTGCGCTGGATGCACATACCGATCGCGCGCTGCTAGCCACGGCGTGGTCTGCCAGCTCGATGTGGACCGCCAATGCCGCAACTGTCAGCCCCGCCCCTGACACCGCCGATGGACGCTGCCACCTGACCCCGGCGAACCTCGTCACCATGCTCCATCGCGGGCAGGAATGGCGCGACACGCAGCGCCAGCTGAAGATCGCCTTTGGCGACGACCGACACTTTAAGGTGCACGATGCCATACCCGCCAGCTTCGGCGACGAGGGCGCGGCGAACCACATGCGTTTCTGCGAGGGCCACGGTGCCCCCGGTGTCGAGGTCTTCGTCTACGGCCGGCCGGGCGGACGCTTCCCTGCACGCCAGCATGAACAGGCCAGCCGCGCGGTTGCGCGCCTGCACGGGCTCGATCCCGACAAGTGCCTGTTCATCGAACAGAACCCCGAAGCCATCGCGGCTGGTGCGTTCCACAACGATGTCGTCGCCGTCGCCAATGAACGGGTGCTGTTCACCCACGAACGCGCCTTTGCCGACAATGCCGTCGCCTGCGAAACCATTGCATCGGCATTCCCCGCGCTGCAGGTGGTCGAGGTACCCGAAAGCGCGGTGAGCCTTGAAGAGGCGATCAAGACCTATCTCTTCAACGCGCAGCTGCTGACCCTGCCTACCGGCGAGATGGCGCTGGTGGTACCCGAGGAATGCCGCGAGAGCGCCGCGGTGTGGAGCTGGTGCGAAGGCATGCTCGCTTCGAACGGCCCGATCCGCAAGGTGATTCCGGTCGACGTGCGCCAGTCGATGGCCAATGGCGGCGGCCCCGCCTGCCTGCGGCTGCGCGTGGTGGCCGATCCGGCGACCGTCGACGCGCGCTTCCTCCTCGACGAAGCCAAGGCCGAGCGGCTGGAGTCGGTCATTGCGGAAATGTGGCCCGAGCAGATCGATCCGGTCGACATCGGCTCGGAGAGCCTCGCCAAGACCGTGATCGAGGCGCGCGAGGCGCTGCTAACTGTCCTATCCTTGGACGTTCTCGCATAAGCCGGGCAGCCACTGGTTAACGCGCTGGACTCGTTTCGTCGGCCCACCTTACACTCCGTGGCACATTAACTATTGGATATGGCTGATTCCCGTCGCTGGCACGGGATTTGCACTCCAACAGGTTAACAAAGGAGCGGTGCTTAGGCGTGCTGAAGAAGGTGAAACGGCTGTTCGTGATCAAGACGCGCTTCGAAGCGTATCTGATCATCTACGCCCTCGCCCTCGGCGCAATGACCCGCGGCGCGAACTACACTCAGCAATTCCCCGGTTTCGGCGGATACCTGCTGATGGCGGCCACCGCAGGCGCGGTGTTCCTTGGCGGAGCGAAGATCCTCGACGCGATCCGCTATGAGCAGGAAAAGCGTAAGGAAGATGCCCTCAACGGCGAACAATCCTAAACGCGAACCTATCCGGTCAAACTTACGCACAGACCTAGGCAAATTTGTAGCGCGGCAAACGCAAGGCAAATTTCCCAAAAAGCGCAATCCACGAACTGTAAATGTAGTCTGCCAAACGACGTGGCGGCTCTTGCCCACGCTTGTCGAGATAGGATAGTCGCACAAGAGGGGTAGGCAAATTTAGGGAAGTCCAGAGCGCCAAATGATTGCCCCCCGAAAACTCAAGATATTCGCCATTTCGTTCTTGTTGTCCCTGCCAATCAACATCGTCAGGGCAGGTGAACCTGCCGCCTACGAAATGCCACGGACCCAGGTCCTCGCTATCGAGGATGCTGCGAACGATAGGCAGTATGAGCTCTATATCAAACTGCCCGATGGTTATTCCGAGAGCACTGATAAGCAATATCCGGTCGTCTATACGACTGATGCCAAATGGCACTTGGACATGCTTTCCGGCGCTACCGAATATCTGATGTCGGATTCGATCCTAGTTGGTATTTCATGGCAGACCAATCTCGGGGCCGATGAAGAACATCACAGCCGGTTTCGCGATTATACTACATTCCAGGTCGACAACCAGGAGCTGCAATCACAGTACAATTTCGGGCAGGCGAACAAGCACCTCGCCTTCATCCGTGACGATGTGATCCCGCTGGTCGCAAGCAAATTTCGTGCGGAACCCAACGAACGGACTTATTTCGGTTACTCGCTCGGCGGGGCCTTCGGCGCATATGTATTGTTTGCCGAGCCGGATCTGTTCCAGAATTACATTCTTGGTAGCCCGGCCTTCAGCGCCAAGAGTGCCACGCAGATCGACCAGGCAGAAGCACAATTGGCGCCTCAACAATTGGCCGATGTAAATGTCTTCGTCTCCATTGGAGAACTGGAAGAGTCCGAAATGGAGATCACCGAGGAATTCGTGTCAGTGCTCAATCGTCGGAATGGAAATGGCCTGGTGGTTACTGGATTGGAGATCATCGAAGATTCCGATCACGGCACCGCATTTCCCGCAACCACCCTACGCGGCATCAAATGGCTGGCCCAGGCCAGAAGCTATGAATCTAGCGGCCATTAAACGAATATAGGGCGTATCGATGAGCTGAGGCCAGACTGACAAACCTGGTCCAACTGGCCCAAATTCAAATGGAAAAATACCCGACGATTCGGGGGCAATTTGGCCTTGCCCTTGCCTTGCGCTAAACCTGATTGCAATTCCAACGATCGCAGACATCGGAAGGGGAACTGTGATGCGAAGGGCGATACTGGCTTTAACGCTAGCTGGTGCGCTGTGGGCATGCGCTGGCGGGCAACGCGAACCCGACCAAACCGCCGAAAATGTGATGGAACTAGAGATCGACGGGCTGTCTTTCATCGGGCCGGATGAAATCGGCTCTGGCTGGACCACGGTGCGGATCAACAATGATTCGGGAATGGAACATTTCGGGTTAGTATATCGCCTGCCCGATGGCGTAACCGCGGAAATGATTGGCGAACAAGTGGTCAAGCCGATCCAGCACAGCCTTACAGCCAGCATTGCAGGCGACAAGGAAAAGGCTGCCGAGATCGCCGCAACCATCCCCGCATGGATCGCCGACATTGTCTACTTTGGCGGGCCGGGCATGATGTCTAGCGGCGTAACCGGCGAAGCGACAATGTATCTCGAGCCCGGCAATTACATCGTCGAATGCTATGTCAAAACCAATGGCATCCAGCACAACTACCATCCAGAGCCGGGTATGCATGGCATGGTCTTGGCATTTACCGTGCGCGACGAAGATGGCAGCATGGCAGAGCCCGATGCCAATGTAACGCTCGATATCTCCAATAGCGGCTATTCCATTTCGTCAGGTCAGTTCAGGCCGGGCGAAAACCGCGTTCGGGTGAATTTCGTTGAGCAGCAGCTCTATAATGATTTCGTCGGCCACGATGCACATGTGTTCCGGATCGATGAAGATACAGACGTCGACCGCGCAGCCAACTGGATCAATTTCTTTCCCGATGATGGCCAGCAAACCCCTGCACCAGCGCATTTTGTCGGCGGCATCCACGACATGCCTGAAGGATCAACTGCCTATTTCAAACTTGATCTGGAAGCAGGTGACTACGGTATCGTCGCAGAGATCCCAGACGCAAAGGGTGCTGGATTATTCACGCGGTTTAGCGTCGCAAGCGATTAGAGCGATAATTCAAGTTTTATGAAGGTGAGGGTTTCTGTTGCTAGCTACCCTCGGAGCCCCGGAATCCGCTTCTGTTGCCCGGTGGGTCCAACCGCGCTTTAGCTTTGTAACTTCAGGGCGTTAGCCCATCACATTACGCTGCGAGAGCGAGTGCTTCGTTATCGTTGGCACTTGTGTGTTTTGAGCCTTGAACGGGTTACTCAGCCCGGGCGAAAACAATGTCTTTCAACACACGTCGATCCTGGTTCGGCCCCATCATCGCAAGCGCCCGATCATTCGGTCCGTCGCTTGCGGTGGTGGAGCCGCCGGGTACTGCCCCCGGGTCCGTTGTGCCTATTGCACACCGCAATTTATCGCCATAGCCGGCCGAAACCGGCAGGCCCTATATAGGCCCCGCCAGCTTAATGTGAAGTGACTGCGGCCGCCAAGGCGGTCAGGCGCTATTTCTTCAGCGCGTCGCGGATCTCGGTCAGCAGGTCGATTTCGCTGGGTCCCGAGGGTGCTTCTGCAGCGGGTTTTTCCTCGAATTCGGCCATCGCCTTCTTGGCGTAACGCACCAGCAGGAAGATGATGAAGGCGAGGATCACGAAGTTGATCACCGCGGTCACGAAGCTGCCGTAACCGATCATAGCCGCACCCGCCTCCTTGAGTGCGACATAGTCCGTCACCGAGCCTTCATAACCTTCGGGCACCGAAAGCAGCCAGAAGTAGCGCGAGAAATCGGCGCCGCCGAACAGCGCTCCGACGATGGGCATGATCACTTCGTCGGTTAGCGATGTCACGATCTTGCCGAAGGCGGCACCGATGATCACCGCAACCGCGAGATCCATGACGTTGCCCCTGGCGATAAACTCCTTGAATTCTTTCAGCATACATAACCCCTGCTTAACCACTTTGACCCACGCCCTGCCTGCCATGGCCTCCCATTTCCGACAAGGGCTCGTTAATCTTGAACAGCCGCACAAGCGTGCTATCTTACTAAGACACTTTCCATGAATCCCCACGAGAGGACTGTGCCCATGACCCGTTTCGCTTCCCTCCGCACATCGATCCTTGCTGCAGCAGCGCTCGCGCTTTCGGCCTGCGGCATCAACTCGGTGCCCGCCGCGGAAGAAAACGCCAAGGCCAAGTGGGCCGATGTCGAGGCGGCCTTCCAGGAGCGCGCCAACCTGATTCCCAATCTCGAACAGATCGTATTGTCCTCGGCCGAGCAGGAGCGCGCCACGCTCGACGCAGTGGTGCAGGCCCGCGCCTCGGCCACCCGGCCGGAGATCAAGGTCAGCGGCGACGACCTCAATGATCCCGCGAAGATGCAGGCCTACCAGCAGGCGCAGAACCAGCTGGGCGGTGCGCTGTCGCGCCTGCTAGTTTCGGTCGAGCAGTATCCCGAATTGCGGAGCCAGGAGAACTTCGGCCGCTTCATGACCCAGATCGAGGGCCAGGAGAACCGCATCCGCGTGGCCATTCGCGACTACAACGAGGCGGTACGCCAGTATAACACTACCATCCGTACCTTCCCCGACACGATCGGCGCGAACATCATCCATGGTGCCGAGCCGATGGTACCCTACGAAGCGGTGAGCGAAGGGGCCGAGGTTGCGCCCGAGCTGAACATGCGCGCGGAAACCCCGGCGGCCAACTGACCGCCGCGGGGAAACCGCACTCATGACCCGGCTCATCCACTTCCTGATCGCCCTCGCGGCAGCCCTTGGCCTTGCGGTCCCGGCTGCCGCGCAGGATTTTCCCGACCGCGGCACCGCGCCGGTGGTCGATGCGGCGAACATTATCGACGATGCCACCGAAGTCGCATTGACCGAAAAACTCGACGCTTTCGAAGAGCGCAACCAACGCCAGTTCGTGATCGTCACCCTGCCCAGCCTCGATGGCTACGATATTGCCGATTATGGCTATCAACTCGGTCGCGCCTGGGGCTTGGGAGACAAGGAACGCAATGACGGGATAATCCTCATCGTCGCGCCGAACGAGCGCAAGATGCGGATCGAGGTCGGCTACGGCCTCGAAGGCGTGATCCCCGATGGCCTCGCCTTCGAATATGTCGAGGGAATGAAACCGTTCTTCCGCGACGGGGATTTCTCGGGCGGGATCGCCTGGGGCGCCGACCAGATCATCCGCCAGCTTGAACTCCCGCCCGAAGAAGCGGCCAAGGTCGCCCGGCAGGCCGACCAGAGCCGCGAAGGGGAAGGCGGCTTCCCGCTCGGCGGCTTCATCTGGCTGGTCTTCATCTTCCTGTTCTTTGTCCTCCCCGCGATCCGCGGCGGGCGACGCCGTCGTTATCGCTCGGGCCTGGGCGGTGCTGTCGGTGACATCATCCTGTGGGAAGCCGGCAAGGCGATTGCGCGCGGCCTCAGCGACCATGATGACTGGGGCGGTGGCGGCGGCTGGGGCGGCGGTGGCGGCTTTGGTGGCGGAGGTTTCTCTGGGGGTGGCGGAAGTTTCGGGGGCGGTGGCGCCTCCGGGGGGTGGTAATGGCATATCTGACCGCAGAGCAGCACGATATCGTATCGGCCGCGGTGGCGCAGGCCGAGCTTGAGACTTCGGGCGAGATCGTGACCGTGCTCGCCGACCGCAGCGATGGCTATACTGACGTCGCGCTGTGGTGGGCGGTCGGCGCCAGCTTCACCGCGATGAGCGTCTTTGCGCTGTTTCCCGAATTCACCCTTGGCAAGATCGACCGACTGATCGGCGGCTGGACGCATGACTGGACCATGGGCGAAGTGCTGACCATCGCACTCGGCATCGGCCTCGCAAAGTTCCTCGGGGTGCTTGCCATCCAGATGTGGCAACCGTTCAAGTTCTGGCTGGTCCCTCCGGCGGTCAAGCGTAGCCGCGTGCGTGAGGCAGCGGTGCGCCATTTCAAGGTCGGCGCCGAACGGCGCACGCATGGCCGCACCGGCGTGCTGCTCTATCTCTCGATGCGCGAGCACCGGGCTGAGATCGTCGCCGACGTCTCGATCGCCGAGAAAGTCCCGGCGGAAGTCTGGGGCGAAGCCATGGCCGACATGCTCGCCGAAATTCGTCAGGGCCGACTGGCCGAAGGCCTTGCCGCGGGTGTGCGCGACGTGGGCAAGGTGCTATCTGAAGAATTCCCGCGCGCCGATGACGACGTCAACGAACTGCCCGACCGGCTGATCGAGGTCTGATCATGGCGGTACCCGATCATGATGCAGACGAGGAAATCGTCTGGGAAGGCCGCTACGTGGTCGCCAAGAAACGCGGCCGCTGGGAGTATGTCGGGCGTAGCCGCAATATCCGCGCGGCAGTGATCCTGGCGGCAGAAGACGCGCACGTGCTGTTGGTCGAACAGTTTCGCGTGCCGCTGGGCCGCAATTGCCTGGAACTGCCCGCAGGCCTGATCGGCGACGATGACGAAACGCCAGACGAGGATGCGCTCGCCGCCGCTGGGCGCGAGCTCGAGGAAGAAACCGGTTATCGCGCCGCCAAACTGGAAGATATGGGCACCTTCTATTCCTCGCCCGGCATGGTCAGCGAAAGCTTCACGTTGGTTCGTGCACGTAAACTGACCAAGATCGGCGACGGCGGCGGAACCGAAGGCGAGAACATCACCGTCCACCGCGTCGCGCTCGACGCCCTGCCCGACTTTATCGCCGCGAAGCGCAACGATGGTTGCGGGATCGACGTGCGCATGCTCTTGCTGCTGGGACAAGGAATTCTGGCAGGAGAGTGACAATGACTGGACGGTGTGCGGGCAAGCTCGCGCTGGTAACTGGTGCGGCGCAAGGCCTGGGGCGCGCGCATTCGACGCGGCTGGCTGAAGAAGGGGCACGGGTCCTGTGCACCGATATCAACGGCGCTGGCGCGGAAGAAACCGCAGCGAAGATCAACGCCCAGCTTGGCGCCGGCACCGCCTTCGCGTTCCAGCATGACGTGACCGATCCCACCGCGTGGGAAGCCGCGGTTGATGCGGCACGCGAGAATCTTGGCGGGCTGAACGTGCTGGTCAACAACGCTGGCATCGGCGTGGGTGGCAATATCGAAACCTGCAGATTCGAAGACTGGCAGCGCTGCTTCTCGGTCAATGTCGATTCGATCTTCCACGGCTGTCAGAAGGCCCTGCCGCTGATGCGCGAGCATGCGCCCGGTTCGATCATCAACATTTCCAGCATCGCCGGGCTGATCGCCAGCGATACCATGCCGGCCTATAACGCTTCGAAGGCGGCGGTGTGGATGCTGAGCAAGTCGATCGCGCTGCATTGCGCCAAGAAGAACATGCAGATCCGCTGCAATTCGGTGCACCCTACCTTCGTCGACACGCCGATCCTCGACGGGACGGCGCGCAACCACAATCTCGACAAGGGTGTGCTGATGGACAAGCTGGCGCGGCAGATCCCGCTCAAGTTCGTCGGCGAACCCAACGATATCGCCAATGCGGTGGTCTATCTGGCAAGCGACGAGAGCCGTTTCATGACCGGTGCCGAGCTCAAGCTCGATGGCGGTATTTCGGCAATGTAGAATCAAGAGAGGGGCCAGACGGCCCCTCCCGGTTTTCTTTGATGTGAGCCACGGCCGGCACGAAAACCGGGACGGTTGGCGCGGAGCCGTGGTCAGTCTGCGATCAGCGCGATCGCGATGTAGATCAGGATGAAGCTGCCGAAGCCGAGCAGTGCACCCGCGACGAAGCCCAGGCGGACCCAGGTGGCGTCGATCCCGAAGTAACGGGCGATGCCGGCGCAGACACCCCAGATCTTGCCGTTGTTGCGGTCGAGCGCAAAGCTCTTGGCAGGGCGGACGGCACGGTCGTCTTCACGGAACTTGAGGTCGTTCATGCCCAGACTCCATTGGGTGAGGCGGGGACGATGGCCGTGGCGAAAAAGATCACCGAGAGGGCCAGCGAGAAGGCAGCGGCGGTAAGCTTGCTGCTAGTTTCAGAGGTAAACATAGGTCCTTTCCTTGTATTCGTGCAAGTGGTCAGCGCGTCAGGCGATGAACACGGTGGGGCTGGCGGGGACGATCGCGGCGGCCATGCAGAGAGCCGAGATGCCCAGGGCGAAGACGGCGGCGAGAGCGCGGTTGCTGGCATAATCGAAAGCAGACATTGTGGTACTCCTTGAAACTTGGTGTTGGTCTCCCGGACCATCCGGGTGATGTCTCATGGATTGCACGAGGCGTGCCAAACTTGAAAAACGGCAGAATTCAGCCGTTTTTACCTGAACCCACTGATCCGAGCTTATTCATCGATCCGAAAGGTTGGGATTTTTTCCCAACATTTAGATTTACGTCTTTCGAGTGGCGACACAGGGCCTTGCGCGCTATCGCTCCACCCGTCCCATGGCGCTCGATCGCATCACCCTGTCCGACTTTCGCAACCACGCCGCGACCGAGCTTTCGGTCACGGCGCGCTTCAACCTGCTGGTAGGCGAGAATGGCGCGGGAAAGACCAATGTGCTTGAGGCCTTGTCGCTGCTCGCGCCTGGCCGCGGATTGCGCCGGGCAGCCTTGGCGGAAATGGCCCGTTCCGGCAGTGCCGCTGGATTCTCCATCGGCGCGGACCTGATGCAGGAAGACGAGCCGGTGCGCCTCGGCACCTATCTCGAACCCGCCAGCCAGGGGCGCCGCCGCGTACGCATCAACGGTGCCGAAGCCACCGCAGCGGCTTTGGCCGAGTGGCTAGCGGTCACCTGGCTCACGCCCGCGATGGACGGGCTCTTCACCGGTTCGGCCGGTGATCGACGGCGGTACATGGACCGCCTGGCGCTCGCACTCGACCCTGCACACGCCGTGCATTCAGCGCGCTACGAGGCAGCGTTGCGCGAACGCAACCGCCTGCTTTCCGACCAGCGCGAACCCGACCCGAGCTGGCTCGACGCGATCGAGGCGCAGATGATCGAACACGGCAGCGCACTGATGGCTGGTCGCGCACGACTCGTCGAAGCACTCGCCGTGCGCCTGGCTCGGATGCCTGCCGAACCCTTTGCCCGCCCCGCCCTCACCTATATGCCCGGCGCGCCGGAGCATGAAGGCGGCCTATCACAGGCACTCTATGACGGACGCCGTCGCGATCGCGCGGCCCAGCGTACGCTATCCGGTCCGCACCGTGACGAACTCGACGTGATCCACGCCGCCAAGCGCGTGCCCGCCGCGCAAAGTTCGACCGGAGAGCAGAAGGCCATGCTGGTGGCGATTACGCTCGCCCATGCTGCCCTCGCCGCGCAGGGCCGCGCCAGCCTGCTACTGCTCGACGAGGTCGCCGCGCATCTCGATCCGGTGCGCCGCGCCGCGCTGTTCGACCAGCTGCGTAGCAGCGGGGCGCAGGTATGGATGACCGGCACCGAACTCGCGCCGTTCGAAAGCGTTGCGAGCGAAGCCGCCACCTGGCGCGTCGCCGGCGGTTGCGTGGAGCGGGCCTAGCCTGCCGGAGGCAAGGCAGCCTCTACCTCTTCAAGTGTGTCCTCTACCAAGAGGTCTATGCCTTCAATCGTGGGGTGGATCCTGTCCTGCTGGAACAGCTGCGGCTTGTCATAGATCGCCTCGAGCCAGAACGGCACCAGCTTGGCCCCGTACTGCTTGGCAAGATCGCCGTAGAGTCCGTCAAACTCCGCCTGGTATTCGGGCCCGTAATTGGGCGGTGCACGCATGCCCATGAGCAGCACGGGAATCCCCCGCGACTTCGCCTCTGCCAGCATGGCGGCGAAATTGGCGCGGGTCTCGTTGGGTTGCAGGCCGCGCAGCATGTCATTGCCGCCCAGCTCGATCATGATCAGGTCGGGCTTCACTCTTTGCCCATCGAGCGCGAAGGCAAAGCGCTTGGCCCCGGCGGCACTGGTCTCGCCGGAGACCGCCGCATTGGTGATGATGGCGTTGATGCCCTGCTTGCGCAACGCAGCTTCAAGCTTGGTCGGATAGGAATGGGTCAGGCCCACGCCATAGCCCGCGAACAGGCTGTCGCCGAAAGCGAGGATGTGGCGTTCCGGGCCCGCGACCTCGATCCGCGCGGGCGCGGCGGCTTCGGCCTCCGACTTTTCGGTCACCGCCGCATCGTCTACCCCACCCCCGCAGGAAACGAGCAGCAGAGCAATAGACACTATCGACCAACGGCTGGCGATCATCGGCAAGTTTCCTTGTGCAACCTCATACCCCATGCCATCGCAGCGGTGTGACCACTTCTCAAGCCGCTATTTCCGCCCGCTCGCTCACCCTCACACTCGGGACGGCAGAGGCCCCGGTCGAAATCCTGCGCGGGATCGACCTCGACATTGCCCGCGGCGAGACCGTGGCACTGCTCGGTCCTTCCGGCTCGGGCAAAAGCTCGCTGATGGCGGTACTCTCCGGACTGGAGCGCGCCAGCGGGGGCACCTTACAGGTTGCCGGGCAGGACTTTGCCGCGATGGGTGAGGATGCGCTGGCCCACGCCCGCCGCGGCCGCATCGGCATCGTGCTGCAGGCCTTTCACCTGCTGCCGACCATGACCGCGCTCGAAAACGTTGCGACCCCGATGGAGCTGGCGGGCGAACCCGACGCACAGGCCCGCGCCCGTGCCGAGCTGGAGGCCGTCGGCCTCGGCCATCGGCTTGACCATTACCCGCAGCAACTTTCGGGCGGCGAGCAGCAGCGCGTCGCCATTGCCCGCGCCATCGCCCCACGCCCCGACCTGATTTTTGCCGACGAGCCGACCGGCAACCTCGATGCCGCAACCGGGCACGAGATCGTCGAACTGCTATTCGCCCGCCGCGCCGAAACGGGCGCTACCTTGCTGGTCATTACCCACGATCCCGAACTGGCAGAGCATTGCGAGCGCATCCTGACGCTTGGCGATGGCCGCATCGCGAGCGATCGTCGCGGATGAGCAGCACCGCGATGAGCTGGTCGACCGCCTGGCGGATCGCCCGCCGCGACCTCAACGCGCGGTTCCGCGGATTGCGCCTGCTATTGGTGTGCCTGTTCCTCGGCACCGGAGCCCTGGCAGCCATCGGGTCGCTCACCGCAGCGATCGAGCGCGAACTAGAGGCCAACGGGCGCCAGTTCCTTGGCGGTGACCTGCAGGTCGAGCTGTGGCAACGCTCCCTCAACGAGGAAGAACGCGCAGCACTTGCCGAATATGGCGATGTCTCCGCGGGAACGCGGATGCAGGCGATGGCGCGCTTCGCCGACCAGGCAGCCCCCATAGAGCTGAAAGCCGTCGACGAAAGCTACCCTCTCTTTGGCACTTTGACGCTCGAGGACGGGCGGACTGTCGGCCCTCCCGATGGGAACGAAGCCTGGCTTTCTCAGGGCGCGGCGGACCGCCTTGGTGTGAAGTTGGGCGACACAATCCTGATCGGGACGGCACAACTGCAGGTTGGCGGCTTCATCGCCGATGAACCCGACCGGCTTGGAGAAGGCTTCCAGCTCGGTCCCACCATCATTGTTTCGGAGGATTTGCCGCAGCGTGCCGGGCTGATCGCACCAGGGTCCATGTACCAGTCGAAAACCCGCGTGAAATTCAGTGGCAACCGCGATCCCGAAGCGGTGCAGGACTCCCTGAAAGCCCGTTTCCCGGATGCAGGGTTCGACATTGACACTGCCGACCGTGCTGCGCCCGGGACCGACCGCTTCGTCGATCGAATGGGCGAATTCCTGACGCTCGTGGGCCTTGCAGCGCTGGTGATCGCCGGGATCGGGATCGGCGGCGGGGTCACCTCATACCTCGATGCCCGGAGGCAGGGAATCGCGACTCTCAAGATACTTGGCGCCACGAGCGGCGATATCGCCCGCATCTACGCCTTGCAGATCGTGGCGGCCGCGCTGGTCGGAAGCCTTGCGGGCATAGCCGCGGGCATCGCCATCGTTCCCCTGTTGGCGCAGGCGCTCGATGGCTTGCTGCCAGTATCGGCGGGCTTCGTGGTCGATCCACCCGCTCTCCTGCTTGCCCTCGCCTATGGCTTGCTGGTGGCGCTGGTCTTCGCCGCCCCGCCATTGCTGCGGGCACGCAATTTCCCGGCCATGGCTCTGATGCGCGCGCGTGTCACACCGCTCGCCCGCGACCGAGCTGAGCTATTGGTCGTCGGAAGCGGACTGGCGGCGATCGTCGCGCTGTCGCTTCTCACCGCCGACCAACCGATGCTTTCGGGCGGATTCCTCTTGGGCGCGGCGGTACTGCTCGGTTTCCTCGCCCTGCTGGGCTTTGCCATCCGCAAACTGGCTGCCGTGCTCCCACGCCCCCGCAGCCCCATCGCGCGAAATGCGCTCGCGAACCTGCATCGCCCCGGAAGCTCGACAGGTGCGCTGGTGACGGCGCTCGGCTTCGGTCTCTCTGCCTTTGTCCTGCTGGCAGCTGTCCAGTCCGCGATTGACGGCAATATCGCCAAGCGCGTGCCCGAACGGGCGCCCGATTATTTCGTGCTCGATATCCCGCGCGAACGCGTGACCGAGTTCGAAACGCTGGTGCAACAGGCCGACCCCAAGGCGAACTGGCGCACCGTTCCGGCCCTGCGCGGGTCGGTGCTCGCATTCGGTCCAGAAGGCTCGATGACGCGCACCGCAGACCTTGCGGAGATCCCCGACGGTGCCTGGGCGCTGCGTGGCGAGCGCGGCCTGACCTATGCTGACGATGTCCCGCAGGGGAATACGATCACAAAGGGCAAGTGGTGGGGGCCATTCTACAGCGGCGAACCGCAAGTCTCGATCGACGAGGACTTCGCCAATGCAGCGGGTCTGGAAATCGGCGACATGCTCACCTTTGGCATCCTCGGCGTAGAGAAACAGGCACGCATCACCAGCTTCCGCCGGATCGACTGGGAGAGCATGGGCTTCAACTACGTCTTCGTACTCAATTCCAACGCGCTGCAGGACGTGCCGCACAATCTCGCGGCGACAATCGAGCTGCCTGCGGGCACGCCAACCGGCCCACTGTTGCAGGCACTGGTCAGGGCCTTTCCATCGGCTTCTGTGATCGAGGTTGGCGGAGTGCTAAGCCAGGCTCGCACGATCCTCGAGCAAGTTGGGCTGGCCACCCTCGCGGCTGCAAGTGTGGCGGTACTGGCCGGGCTCGCAGTGCTGCTCGGCGCCATTGCTGCCGCCCGCGCCGCGAGGACCTACGACACCGTCGTCCTGCGCGTACTCGGCGCGGATCGCCGACAAATCCTCGTCATGCAATTGATCGAATATGCGATCCTTGCTGGCGCGCTTGCCCTTGTGGCGCTTGCCGTTGGCAGCTTTGCCGGTTGGTTGGTCGTCACGCAGCTGTTCGAATTCGACTGGCTGCCCGACTGGAGTCAGATCCTTGCGGTGCTGGGGCTGGGCCTGGGTGTGGTGCTCGCGTTCGCGCTTGGCGCTTCGCTGCCGCTCCTGAGGGCTAAGCCCGCGCAGGCCTTGCGGGCGCTTTAGGGTCCAGGATCGAGCGAGTAGCGCAAGCGCGGCAACATCCGGCCCGCAATCGATCCCGAAGGCACCTCGCCGGCATCGAAACAGCCCATCCGATGATAGAATGGCCGTGCGCCGGGATCCGCTTCGATGATCAGGCTGGCAGCCCCCAGTAGCCGCGCCTGGTCAACGGCCCATGTGAACAGCAATCGTCCGAGTCCGCGCCCCATGGCAGCCGGCTCGACAAACAGCTTCTCAAGGTAGCATCCCGCCCGCTCGCAAGACAGCTGGACCACCCCCAGAATGGCATCACCGTCGACCGCAATTGCCACAGGGTCAGTTGCCAGGTCTCGCGGGACAAGAGACAGCTCCTCGCGGCAGAGGTCCATGAAGGCGTCGTCATAGCCCCAGAATGCCTTGGACCTCAGGATCAGTGCATTGATCCGTCCAAGTTCCAGTTCAAGGGGTAGCCGCAAGTCCATTTCCGCACCTTGGCTCTGCCGAGGGAAGGACTGCAAGGCTGGCAAAAGAAAAGGGGGCCCGAAAGCCCCCTTCCCGTTTTCATATTGGATCGTCTGACGATCAGAACTTGAAGCGGACGAGGCCGCCCCAGGTGCGCGGCGCGCTGGGGTAACCCGAAACCGTACCCGACTGGGCAACACCATCGAACACCGTCTGGATGTATTCGTCATCCAGCAGGTTGCGGGCGTAGAGGCCCAGTTCGATGCCGCTGTCGAGCGCCAGGGTCATCGATGCGTTGACCAGGTTCACCTCGCGCTTGAAGACACGCGTGTTACCCAGCGAAGCATTGAAGGTCGGCAGCCCGTTGTTCACATCGGTATTGCTCTCGTGGCTGAAGTCCACGCGAGTGATGAGGCGGTTGCCGCTGGCACCGAATTCGTGGGTGTAGGTCGCCGAAGTCGCAATATTGTACTCCGG
The DNA here is from genome assembly GCF_013260645.1 of Erythrobacter mangrovi. Classification (NCBI taxonomy): domain Bacteria; kingdom Pseudomonadati; phylum Pseudomonadota; class Alphaproteobacteria; order Sphingomonadales; family Erythrobacteraceae; genus Erythrobacter; species Erythrobacter mangrovi. The sequence goes on from NZ_CP053921.1 coordinate 524,857, forward strand.
AATACCGCCCGGCCGCTCGCCCGACAGGTCGCCCACCGGGCTATCGGTGAAGCTGTTGTACTTCGGATCGAGGTAGGTCAGCGCGAAGGTGAAGACCAAGCCATCGACCGGCCGGATGCGGGTGTCGAGTTCGAAGCCCTTCACCGACTGTTCGCCAGCATTGTTGAGCTGGAAGCCGGTCCCGGTGAACAGGAACGACTGGAAGCCCTTCAGGGTCTGGTCGAACAGCGCGAGGTTGACGTTCAGGCCGTCCCACTCACCCTTGAAACCGATTTCCCAAACCTCGGCATCTTCCGGACCAGCGAAGCGCGAACCCGTGTTGAGGTTGGGAACCGCGATCCCGCCATCGAGCACCGGCGAAGACGGTGCAAGGAAGGTCGAGCGGACCGGCCCCGGCCTGTAATCGCCAAAGGTCGGACGGCTGTCGCGCGAAAGGTTGATCGAGCTCGCCTTGAAGCCGGTAGCGTAGCTGACATAGCCGTTGATGCTGTCGCTGAACTGGTAGGCTGCCCGCAGCGTATAGCTGAGGTCATTATCCCGGGTCCTGCCGTCTTCAACCGCATTGGGAATGCTGAGGAACGGCGGCTGGAACTGGAACGGCGTCAGACCCAGAAGCGGGTTGCACGTCCCTTGTGCAGAAGTGGGCGTGCAAGCGGTCGTGGCAAGCGCCTGCAGCACGTTGCGGTTGGCTTCAGGCAAGGCCAGGAACGCTGCGCGGCTGGTCACCGCACCGCCGGTCGCACCGGTTATGAACGCATCGACGAGGTTGATGTTCGCGAGCTCATCAAAGGCTACGCCGGTGAGGGCGAAGTCCTTCTTGTCGTGGGTGTAGTTGAAACCACCCGTCAGGACGAGGCCATCGATCGGTTCGAAATCGACCGTGCCGAAGACCGACCACGAGGTGTTGTCCAGCGAGTAGTCTTCGGTGGTCAGCAGCCCCGGCGAGAAGATGCTGCCCTGCTGCAGGCCAAGCGCCGCTTCCACGCCATTGAAGACCTGCGGATTGCCGGCGAGCAGCGAGAAGAACGCACGGCCATCGGCACCCGTCGTCAGACTGCTGTCCTGCTTGACCTTCTCATCGAAGAAGAAACCGCCCAGCAGGAAGTTCAACGGCCCGTCGAAATCCGAGCTCAGGCGAAGTTCCTGGGTGAAGGTCTCGACCTTCTGGTCGCGAATCTCGTTCACGATATCGGCGCTGGTGAAATCGACGTCCTGATCGACGTAGTTCTTCAGTTCGCGATAGGCAGTGATCGAGGTCAGCGAGAGGGCGCCGAACTCGAGATCGGCCTGGAGCGAGCCGCCGTAGTTTTCGACCTTATTGACCGGAACCTTGTTCAGATAGCTTTCGTAGCTGAAGAAGTCGGTGCTGAGCTGGCCGCCCACACCAACGACCGCAAGCGCGGTCGGGCCAGCAACCAGCGTGCTGACGACGCAGCAGCTCTCATCGATCTTCGAATAGTCGCCGATGGCGCGGATGCGAAGCGTGTCGGTCGGTTCGAACAGCAGCTGGCCGCGAGCGGTCCAGCGGTCACGATCGTTGATGTCTTCGTCCAGGTTGACGATCGTGCCGTAGCCGTCGCGCTTGTTGTAGCTGCCGTCGACCGAGAAGGCCAGCGAGTCGGTGATCGGGCCGGTAATGTCGCCCTTGATCTGGACGTTGTTGTAATTGCCGTAGCTGGCCTCGATCGAGCCGCCGAACTGGAACTGCGGCGCGCGGGTGATGACCGAGATCACACCGGCCGAAGCATTCTTGCCGAACAGGGTCGATTGCGGGCCGTTGAGCACTTCGATGCGCTGGACATTGGCGAGGTCGTTGAGCGACGAGGCCGAGCGCGAACGGAAGACGCCATCGATGAACACGCCGACCGAGGGTTCGATGCCGAAGTTATTGTCACCGTTGCCGAAGCCGCGGATGATGAAGGTCGACGACGACGAGTTCTGCAGCTGGCTGACACGCAGCGACGGTGCGACCGTCTGCAGGTCGAGCACATCGCGAATCTGTGCCTGCTCGAGGGTTTCCCCGGTGGTGACCGAGACCGAGATCGGCGTTTCCTGAAGCGTCTGTTCGCGCTTGGTTGCCGTAACGATGATTACGTTGCTGACTTCGACGTCTTCATCCTGATCTTCGAGGTCGGCGTCCTGGGCAAAGGCAGCGGTCGGAATAGCCAGCGCTGCGACGCCGGCAAGCATAGCGGTACGAACGGTCGCAGCGCGCCCGAAACTGGTGGATTTCATGAAGGGTCCTCTTCTCACAAGACGTGTTCTGTTCTGCCGCGCAGTCGAGTGAAACACGCAAGCGCGCGGCAAATATGCGGGCCCGCCCGCCCTCTCAAGGACTTAGCCGACAAGCTACCAAGCTCGTTCGACGAGTGTGCCTTTGGCGTTACACCGCAATTGCTTGCCGCAATGCAGCATATCGGCTAGGGGCGCGCCCAAAGCGCGGCGCCCGACTTGCGGCTGCCGCTACGGCATCCTTTACGAAAGCACATTTCCATGTCCCGCGACCTGCGTAACGTGGCGATCATCGCCCACGTCGACCACGGCAAGACCACTCTCGTCGATCAACTTTTTCGTCAGTCGGGCACGTTCCGCGAAAACCAGCGCGTGGAAGAACGCGCGATGGATTCGAACGACCTAGAAAAGGAACGCGGGATCACGATTCTCGCCAAGTGCACCAGCGTCGAATGGAACGGCACGCGCATCAATATCGTCGATACGCCCGGCCACGCCGACTTCGGCGCCGAGGTCGAGCGCATCCTCAGCATGGTCGATGGGGTTATCCTGCTGGTCGACAGCGCCGAAGGGCCGATGCCGCAGACCAAGTTCGTCACTGGCAAGGCACTCGCCCTTGGCCTCCGCCCGATCGTGGTAGTCAACAAGATCGACCGCTCGGACGCGCGCCCGCAGGAAGTGCTTGACGAATGCTTCGACCTGTTCGCCTCACTCGACGCCAATGACGAGCAGCTCGACTTCCCCTCGCTCTGGGCGTCGGGTCGTGACGGCTACGCCAGCGACGACGAGACCGCGCGCAGTGGCGACCTCAACCCGCTGTTCCAGCTGATCGTTGACCACGTCCCCGCACCCGGCCTCGACCCCAACGGACCCTTCAGCTTCCTTGCGACGCTGCTCGACCGCGACAATTTCATGGGCCGCGTGCTGACCGGCCGCGTCCAGTCGGGCACGGTCAACATCAACGACCCCATTCGTGCGCTCGATGCCGATGGCAAGGTGATCGAAGTGGGCCGCGCAACCAAGCTGCTGAGCTTTGACGGGCTTGAACGCGTTCCCGTGGAAAGTGCCGAAGCAGGCGACATCATCGCCATCGCCGGCCTCGAAAAAGCAACCGTGGCTAACACCATCGCCGATCCGGCGGTGACCGAACCAATCCAGGCACAGCCGATCGATCCGCCGACTCTGGCGATGCGATTTGCCGTCAACGACAGCCCGCTCGCCGGACGCGAGGGCAGCAAAGTCACCAGCCGCATGATCCGCGATCGCCTGTTCCGTGAGGCGGAAACCAACGTGGCGATCCGTATCACCGAAAGCGCCGACAAGGACAGCTTCGAAGTTGCCGGCCGCGGCGAACTCCAGCTCGGCGTGCTGATCGAAACCATGCGGCGCGAAGGCTTCGAACTCGGCATCAGCCGCCCGCGCGTGCTGTTCCGCGAAGAGAACGGCCAGCGCATGGAACCGTTCGAGACCGTCGTCATCGACGTCGATGACGAACATTCGGGCACGGTCGTCGAGAAAATGCAGCGCCGCAAGGCCGAGCTGACCGAGATGCGCCCATCGGGCCAGGGCAAGACGCGCATTACCTTCTCTGCCCCCAGCCGTGGCCTGATCGGTTACCACGGCGAATTCCTCTCCGACACGCGCGGCACTGGCATCATGAATCGCCTGTTCGAGAAGTATGGCCCACACAAGGGCCCAATCGAGGGGCGCCAAAACGGCGTGCTGATCTCGATGGTTCCGGGCGAGGCCGTCCCCTACGCGCTCAACGCGCTCGAAGAACGCGGCATCCTGTTCATCAGCGGCGGTGCGAAGATCTATGAAGGCATGATCATCGGCGAGAACGCCAAGCCCGACGATCTCGAAGTCAACCCGATGAAATCGAAACAGCTGACGAACTTCCGTTCGACCGGCAAGGACGATGCCATCCGCCTGACCCCGCCCAAGGTTATGACACTTGAGCAGGCCATCGCCTACATCGACGACGACGAGATGGTCGAAGTCACCCCGCAGAGCATCCGCTTGCGCAAGGCGATCCTCGATCCGCATGAACGCAAGCGCGCCAAGCGCAAGGGCGACTGAGCGACGCGAAACCCGGCTTGGCGGGCCGGGTCAGGTCCGCCATAGCCATGCCATGAGCAAGCTGCGCTGGTACTGGAACCGGGTGAAAGCCTACATCGGCAGGCCGCGCCTGGTGGTGCAGGACCGCCCGGTCGTACTGGCCGACCACCCGCGCTGCGAGCACCCGCTGTTCGTTATCGGACCGCACCGGTCGGGCACTTCGCTGCTGCGCAGGATGCTCAACTCGCATCCGGACATCTCCTGTCCGCCCGAGAGCTTCTTCATCGCCGACTACGCTAGGATGGCACAGGACGACGAAGTGCTCGCGGGCTATCTCGGTTTGGGGTTTGACGCCGAACAGGCCCGTGCCGACCTCGAGCGCAAGGCGTCGGAACTGCACGAAGCCCTGCGGATTGCCCGCGGCAAGAGGCTGTGGGCCGACAAGACCCCGCAGTATGTGTTCCATCTCGATGCCATCGACCACCTGTTCGCGCGGCGTAACCGCTACCTGATGATCCGCCGCCATCCGTGGGATTCGGCCTTCTCGATCGCGGCCCGGGGCTGGCGCTTCAATGACACGCCCGACCTGCTCGACGCGGCGCTGGTCCATGTCAGGAACTCGCTCGACGCCATGGCCGCGTTCGAGGCCGCGCACCCCGATCGCTGCGCCTCTGTGGAATATGGCGCGCTTTGCACCGATCCCGAGGCCGAGCTCGCCCCCGCTCTCACTGCGCTGGGGCTCGAGTGGCATCCCGACATGCTCGAATTCGGGCGAAAGAAGCACAATTTCGGGCTCGAGGATCCGGTACTCAGGGGGCAGAAGGAAATCGTCCCGTCGCTTGGCGCCTGGCGCAGCTGGAGCGGGGCGGTGCAGCAACGCGCGCGCCAACTGCTCGACCCTGCCGATTTCGGTTATCCGGTCGAAACCCCCGAAAAGGGCCAACGAGAGAAGCTCAGGCTGTGAGCCGCGCCCGCGTTGCCACCGCAGCCGGCGAGCGATAGGTTCGAAGCATGGTCTCACCCCTTCCCCCGGTTTACGAAACCAATCGGCTGGTGCCTCAGCGCGGCTTTGCTGATCTCGTCGTGGGCGAGCGCTTCCCGTTGCCCTCGCGCACGCTGGGTGATGCTAACTTCGCCGCCTTCCAGGCGGTCAGCCTCGACAACCATCCGATCCACTACGATGCTGAATACTGCCGCGCGCTAGGCCACCCCGGACCACTGGCGCACGGGTTGCAGGTGTTATGTTTCACTGCGGCCGGAGCAGGAACCTTTCCACATGCCGTCGGCGAAAGCCTAGTCGGCATGATCGAAGTTCGAGCACGGATCCTTAAGAGTGCCTATCCCGGCGACACCCTCTATCCCTGCCTTGAGATATCCGAACTCAAGCCCCAGCGCACTACAGGCGTGGTGACGATGCGCGCCACAGTCGACAACCAACGCGGCGAGCGCGTGCTCGACGGTGAGCACGTCTACCTACTCAAGCTCTAGCCTCGCGCGACACAGCCGCTGCCCTAGCCAGCGTGGTGTCGCCCTGTTAGCTGTGGCGCCATGCAGACAGGTATTCTGATTTCCCTCGCACTTTACTTCATCCTCATGCTCGCCATCGGCGCCTATGCCTGGAGCAAATCAACCAACAGTTCCGAAGGCTATCTTCTCGCGGGACGCAATCTGCCTCCAGCGGTAGCCGCACTTTCAGCAGGGGCCAGCGACATGAGCGGCTGGTTGCTGCTCGGTCTGCCCGGAGCCCTCTATGTCAGTGGCTTGGTCGAGGCATGGATCGGCATCGGCCTGTTCTGCGGTGCGCTGATCAACTGGATCATCGTCGCCCCACGCCTGCGCAAGCAGACCGAGGAACTCGGCAATGCGCTGACTATCCCTGAATTCCTCGCCAACCGTTTCCCTGACAAGGCGGTCGCGCTGCGTATCGTCTCGGCGCTGATCGTGGTGCTTTTCTTCTCGGTCTATACCGCCTCGGGCCTTGTCGCGGGCGGCAAGCTGTTTGAGACCAGCTTCGCCGGGGCGCTACCCAATATCGGGATGAGCGACTACATGCTCGGCATCTGGATCACCGCCCTGGTGGTGTTGGCCTATACCATGGTCGGTGGATTCCTGGCGGTCAGCCTGACCGATTTCGTGCAGGGACTGATCATGGTCACCGCTCTGGTGGTCATGCCCCTGGTCGTGATGTTCGGTCCCGGTGGCAGCGCCGGCGGATCGCTGGCGGAGGTACCGGTGCCGGGCTTCCTCAGCCTGACGCAAGGCCTCACAGTATTAGGCTTCATCAGCGCGGTCACTTGGGGACTCGGCTATTTCGGACAACCGCATATCATCGTGCGTTTCATGGCCGTGCGATCGATCAAGGAAGTGGCCACTGCGCGCAATATCGGCATGGCATGGATGGGCGTGGCGTTAGTCGGGGCGCTCGGCATCGGCCTCGCCGGCCGCGCCTATGTCGAACGCAACGGATTGGTCGTGGACGACCCGGAGACGATCTTCATCGTGCTTGCCAACCTGCTGTTCCACCCGCTGGTCACCGGCTTCCTGCTCGCCGCATTGCTGGCAGCAGTCATGTCGACGATCAGTTCGCAGCTGCTGGTTGCCTCGTCTTCATTGACCGAGGATTTTTACAAGCTGTTCCTGCGCAAGCAGGCAGGGGAGCGTGAGAGCGTCAACGTTGGGCGGCTCTGCGTCGCGCTGGTGGCGTTGGTCGCGATTGCAATCGCGAGCGATCCGGACAGTGAGGTTCTGGCGCTGGTTTCGAACGCTTGGGCGGGCTTTGGCGCCGCGTTCGGGCCGCTGATCCTGCTGTCGCTGACATGGGATCGAATGACCGGTGCTGGCGCCGTTGCTGGGCTGGTGACCGGCGCGACGGTCGCGGCCGGCTGGATTGCGCTTGGTTGGAATGCCGCCCTTCCCGGATTCAGCGGAGGGCTCTACGAGATCGTCCCCGGCTTCATCGCAGCGTGGCTTGCTATCGTCCTGGTCAGCAAGGCCACCGCACAGGAGAACGCTCTACAAGGGAGCTGAGGCATGGCCAAGATTACCGGATTGGGTGGTGTGTTCTACGTCGTGAAGGATCCCGCGGCGACGCGCGCCTGGTATCGCGACGTGCTGGGCCTTGACGGGGAATACGGACCGCAGATGAACTGGTCGGAAGAAACCGGCGACAGGCCCTATTCGCTGATCAGCCATTTCGCCGACGATGCGTATATCAAGCCAGGGCACGGCGAATTCATGATCAACCTGCGGGTGGACGATCTCGACTCCTTCCTGACCCAGCTCGCAGCCAAGGGCGTCGAGGTGCTCGACAGCACCGATGAAGGCTACGGCAAGTTTGCCTGGCTGCTCGATCCGGACGGCGTAAAGATCGAACTGTGGCAACAGGTCGCAGCGCCCGAATAGAGTCAGCGCGTTAGTCAAAAATTAACCATACTTGGACATGTTCCAAGCATGCGACCGCATCCTGCCCTGATCCTTCCTCTCCTCCTGTCGGTGGCGGGATGCGGCGCTGTACCGGAGAGCCGTGAGTCACACCGGGTCAATCGCGAAGCGGGGGTCCCGATGGTCGCGCAAATGCAGCCCGAAGCGCAGCAATGCCACGCGCAGCTCGGCAAGACCGGCTCGAGCTTTGCGCCCCTGCCCGACAAGTTCTACGGCGCGGGTTGTTCGGCACTCAATGCGGTCAAGCTTGATCGCATCGGCGGTGACCGGGGCGAATTCGCGATTACCAACCTTGGCCCCCTGGCCTGCCCGGCAGCCAATACGCTGGCCAGCTGGGCGCGCTTCGGCGTGGACCGTGCCGCACGCCAGATCATGGGCAGCCCGCTTTCCCGGATCGAGACCATGGGCAGCTATTCCTGCCGCAATGTTGCCGGAACCGCCCGTCTCTCGGCGCATGCGCGGGCCGAAGCGATCGACATCGCTGCCTTCGTGCTGGAAGACGGGCGAAGGATATCGGTACTCGATGGCTGGAATGCTTCGCCAAAGGAGCGTGAGTTTCTGCGGACGGTCCATGAAAGCGCCTGCAAGCGCTTCGGCACGGTGCTCGGCCCCGATTACAACTCGGCGCACCGCAATCATTTGCATCTGGAGTTCGGCGGCAATTCCTACTGCCGCTGAGTTGATTGGCAGCTCCGCCTAGTTGGGCCTTCAGCCGGCCAGCGCCCGGAGGCGGTCGGCAAGGTGGGCACCTTTCTTGGACCGGGCGGTGCCACCGGTAGTCGGTGCCAGCCCTCGACGGCGAGCTTCCGACCGGAACTGAGCAGAGCCCAAGTGGCGCGCGACCGATCCGACCGATCGGCAGCGCCAGTCCGCATAGGCGTCGGCTTCCGTCGCTATGCGTTGAATCGTGGCCGCTAGACGCTCTTCGTTCAGCGGCAGCCGCAAGTAGTCAAGCGCTCCGGCCTTTATCGCCTGCGCCACGCAGGCTGGTCGCGGTTCGAACGATGTGCCTACCACCGGCAACCATATCCCTTCGACAGCCAGCACCCTAAGGACTTGCGTCACACCGCCAGCTTCGTGATCGTCGAACGCAAGGATAACGCCGCTATCAGGAGCACGTACGACCAGTTCGGCCGTATCGGCATAGATCTCGCAATCGAAGCCCAGCCGGAAGCACAGGTGGACCTGATCCGCCCGGGCGTGGATTGAACCACCAACGATGTGGAGGGTCCGTGCCTGTTCCATGTGCAGGAACTTGCCGCAATTCCGCGCGGTTCGAAATTCGTGGCAATACGTATAGCCAGGTAAACTTCCTGGCGTGGCCAAATGGCCGATCGCGCAGCCCTAGCCCCGGCTTCGGGGCGGCCCGAGCACCCTATCCTTCCTCACGGTTGAAGCTGTAGTTGGGCAAGGAATGGAACGCGTTCTTCAGCGCATCGCCCCAGTTGGAGGAGATTGCCTGGAAATAGGGATCGTCGGCCATCACGCGATGCTGGTGTGTGGGAGCGAAGCTATCGCGTTCGATGACCTGCAGGTCGAGTGGGAGGCCGACCGAGAGGTTCGCCTTGAGCGTCGAATCGAAGCTGACCATGAGCAGCTTCACACCATCTTCCAGCGTCATCGACCGGTCATAGCCGCGCAGTATGATCGGGCGCCCGTACTTGGTCTCACCGATCTGGAAGAACGGGGTATCCTGGCTCGCTTCGATGAAGTTCCCTTCGGGATAGACCATGAACAGTCGCGGCTCCATTCCCGCAATCTGCCCGGCAACGATCATGGATGCGGTGAAGCGCCCCTGCCCCCGTTCGCCGTGGGCACCCTGGCTCTCGGTAATCGTCGAACGCAGCAACCGGCCAACTTCGGTCGCCACCTGGAACATGGTGGGACTTTCCAGCAGCACGTTGAAGCGCTCGTCCGGCTCCTTGGTTCGCTCTTCAAGTTGGCTGATCACGGCCTGCGTCGACGCGAGGTTCCCTGCCGCCAGCAAGGTAATGATGCGCTCGCCCGGCACAGACCAGGTGAACATCTTGCGGAAGGTGGAGATATTGTCGACGCCTGAATTGGTGCGCGTGTCGCTCATCAACACGAGCCCTTGGTCGAGCATCATCCCCACGCAATAGGTCATCGATTCGTATCCCCGGCAGCTATTGCTGCTGCCCTTGCTTCTGTTCGACCGCCACGTCCACCTCGAGCACGGTGGAAGCCGTACCGAAGCTGATCCCGGTCACCGGCGCCGCATCGCGATAATCGCGACCAGTGGCGACCCGGACATAGCGCGCATCCGGGCTTATCCCATTCGACACGTCGAAACCAACCCAGCCGAGCCCTTCGACAAAGGCCTCCGTCCAGGCGTGGCCGGCGTCCTGCTGCACCCGATCGTTCATCATCAGGTAGCCGCTGACATAGCGTGAAGGGATCCCCAGCGAACGGGCGATACCGATGAAGATATGCGCATGATCCTGGCACACGCCGCCGCCAAGCGCGAAGGCCTCTTCACCGGTGGTTCGGGCATGGGTCGAACCGGTCTGGTACGCGACCTGTTCGAGGATCGCGCCGGACAGGCGATGAAGCAGCTCAATCCGGTCACCGCCGGCATCACCTATTTCTCGCGCCAGTCGGCGCATCGCCGCCCCGGGGCGCGTCAATCGGGTCTGGCCGCAAAAACTCCACAAGGGCAGGTGCCCGGCATGACGCCCGATAACGCCGGCGTGATCATGCGTATCGACGGTCCCGTGGCACGCCACCGTCACCTCCTGTGCACCCTTTTCGACCGAAACCAGTGTCACGGTGTTGTGGTTCTGGTCTTCGTAAGTCAGCTCCGGGTGGGCATTCTCATATTCCATGTGCCACTCGACGATTTCCTGACCCTGCGTTTCCTTGGGCGTCAACCGCAGCCGCTGCAGCGCATGCACGACCGGGGCATCGAAACGGTAGCGGGTGGTATGGCGGATCGCGAGGCGCATCAGGCAAGGAACCGGAAATCACGCGCAATCGCATCGGCGATGGCGGCATTGCAGGACATGAACTCGATCAGGAACTCGTGCAGGCCTTGGTCGAATATCTCGTCGATCCCCAGGCTCGACAGACGCGTGTCGGCATCGCGCATCAGCGCGTGGCAGTCCCCCTCTTGGCCATGCAGCCGGGCCAAGGCCGCCAGATTTTCGCGCAGCGCCGCATGGCAAAATGCGAGGCTGCGCGGGAAACGATCGTCGAGGATCAGGAATTCGCAAATCCCGCGCGCATCGATCTGCCCGGCATTGAGCCAGCGAAAGGCGCGGTCGCCTGAAACCGAACGCAGGACCTGGTCCCATTGCCCGGTGTCGAGGCTCGACCCGACGTAGGACAGCGAGGGCAACAGCAGGTAGTATTTGACGTCGAGAATGCGCGCCACGCTATCCGCCCGCTCGATAAAGGTGCCGGCGCGTGCAAAGTGATAGCCTTCCTCGCGCAGCATCGACCCCGCCATGGCACCATGCGCCAGCGTCCCTGCCCGGCGCACCGTCGCCACCGTCTCAAGCACCCGGTTCTCGCCCACCGGGCGGGCAAGCTGGTCCTTCATGAGCAGCCAGCTTTCGTTGATCGCCTCCCACAATTCGGTGGTGATGGCATTGCGCACGAGGCGAGCGTTGTGGCGGACCTGGCCGAACATCGCGAGCACCGACTTGGGATTGTCCCGGTCGCGCAGGATATAGTTCCAGGCCTGCATGCCGGTGTAGGTACCGTTCTTCGCTTCATATCCAGCGCGCTGGCCAGTGGTGGCGAGAACCGATCGCCATTCCTCCTCGGCTGTCGCGATGTCGCGAGTGAGCGCCATGCGCAGGCCCGCATCAAGCAGGCGCGCGGTATTCTCCGCCCGCTCAAGATAGCGGAACATCCAGAACAAGCCATTGGCGGTGCGGCCTAGCATGTGCGCATCCCCACCATCAGTCCTTCAGCACCCAGGTATCCTTGGTGCCGCCTCCCTGCGAGGAATTGACCACCAGCGATCCCGGCTTGAGCGCGACACGCGTCAGCCCACCCGGGGTGATGTCAATGCGATCCGGCGAAACCAGCACGAAGGGTCGCAGGTCGACGTGGCGCGGGGCGAGCCCCTGCCGCGTGAATATGGGGCAGGTTGACAGCGCCAGGGTCGGTTGGGCGATATAGTTTTCCGGCCGCGCGATGATCTTCTTGCGAAATTCCTCGATCGTCTTCTTCGACGAGGTCGGCCCGATCAGCATTCCGTACCCGCCCGAACCGTGGACTTCCTTGACCACCAGCTCCGCAAGATTGTCGAGCACGTATTTGCAGGACTCCTCCTCCGCGCAGCGATGGGTTTCGACGTTGGGAAGGAGCGGTTTCTCGCCGGTGTAGAATTCGACGATCTCGGGCATGAACGAATAAATCGCCTTGTCGTCCGCCACGCCGGTACCGGGGGCGTTGGCGATGGTAATCTTGCCCGCGCGATAGACGTCCATGATACCCGGGACACCCAGCACGCTATCTTCGTTGAAGGTCATCGGATCGAGGTAGTCGTCATCGACCCTGCGATAGATAACGTCGACCGGCTGGTAGCCCGAGGTGGTCCGCATGGCCACGCGACCGTCGACCACGCGCAGGTCGGTCCCCTCAACCAGTTCGGCGCCCATCTGGTCGGCAAGGAAGGCATGCTCGAAATAGGCCGAATTGTAGATGCCCGGGGTCAGCACAGCGACGACCGGCTTGCCGTCGCTGCAGGACGGCGCGCAGGCGGCCAGGCTCTTGGCGAGCCGGCGCGGGTAGTCGGAGACGCTTTCGATCCCCATCCGCATGAACAGCTCTGGGAACATTGCCATCATGGTTTCGCGGTTCTCGAGCATGTAGCTCACGCCGGACGGGGTGCGGGCATTGTCTTCCAGCACGAAGAACTCGTCCGGCCCGGTTCGCACCAGGTCGATACCGACGATATGCGTATAGACCCCGCCTGGCGGCCGGAAGCCGACCATATTGGGCAGCCAGGCAGCGTTGTCGCGGAACAGCCGTTCCGGAATCCGGCCGGCACGGATGATCTCCTGGCGATGGTAAAGGTCATGCATGAAGGCGTTGAGCGCGCGCACGCGTTGCTCGATCCCCCGGGTCAGGCGGCGCCATTCATTCGCGGTGATGACCCGCGGAACCATGTCGAAAGGGATCAGCCGTTCTTCAGCCTCGTCCTGGCCATAAACGTTGAAGGTGATCCCGGTCTTGCGGAAGTTTGTCTCTGCTTCGGCATGCTTGCGCTTCAGCAGGCTTGTCTTCTGTTCATGGAACCAGCGGCAGTAATCTGAGTAGGCTTCGCGAACGCTTCCGTCGGCGTTGTGCATCTCGTCAAAATATCTGCCGTTGCCGGTCATTGTCCTCCTGGAGCCAGGTGCAGGTGCAGCAGTGATTCCGCACCTGCACACAGGACCACATGGAGTTAGGTGCGGTCAAGCTCCGTGAGTACGGCGGCGACCGCCCGATGGGTCAGCACCATGCCCATGTGCGAGCAGCGCACGGCGATCGCACGGTCTCGTTCGCCCGGCTTGCCGCAGGCCGAACGTGGATGGACCACTCCGTCACGCGGGCTCCAGAGCGCCACGGTTTCGACCGGCGGCTTTTCGGCGATGACCGTTTCGATCTCGGGTTCATCGACCCGATGACCGGCTATGGCCTGATAGGCGCGCCAGCCATTGTTGGCTCGCGGCGATCCAGAAAAGGGCGAACCCAGCGTAATCACCTTGGCGACCTTGTCCGGATGCGCCTTGGCCAATTCGCGCGCGATGACCCCGCCAAGGCTCCAGCCGACCAGCACGATCGGTTTACCCTCACGCTCGAACAGCGCGACCAGCCGTCGTTCGACTTGAGCCAGGCGATCGGCGGTGGCGCCCAGGTTTATGCCCAAACCCCACCGCTTGGTCCGGTGTCCTGCGCGCTCGAGCTGCCGCGCCATCCAGCGCATGCGAACGGCGCTGGAGCCAAAGCCGGGCAACAGCATGACCGTTTGCGGATCGCGCGCCGGGGCAAAAGCGGGCGCGCGCCTGAACTGTCGTGCAAGGATCTCAAAGGGCCAGAGGAACTCCCGCAGCAACAGCGGCAGGCGCGGTCCTCGCGCATCTTGAGGGTGCGGTTCGGCCGCGAGAGCCCAGCGCCGGGCGAGCTCCTCGCGGTCGATAATCGCCGTGTCTTTGAACGGTAACGTTGCCATCAAGGCGTAATAATGCGCGAAACCCGCAAATGGGTCCCGAAAAACCACCCGGTCACGGACTGGTCGCAGATGCTCGCCGCTCGTAGGTAGGCAATCAGCTGTCACACTCGCCGATGCGTTCCTGGTTCGACTTCATGGTCATCATCATCGCGTTGCCGTCAGGGCCTTTGGCATCGACTGTCATGGTCATTTGCGACGAGGTTCGGGTACCAGTTCCCTGCAAGGTCATCCGCGCCATACCCTTGCCATCGGCCTTGCAGTTCATGATTGCATCGATCTTGCCGCCCGCCGCATCGAACTTCTCGAAGCTGCAGTCTTCATCGTCCTGCGCCTGCTTGGCCATTTCCTCGAAGCCCCTCTCCGCTTCTTCCTTGGTCAAGCAATATTCGGTCGTGCGCGGTTCACTACCCATCATCTGCTTCATCATATCCTGCACGTCCTTGGGCGCGCCGGGCAGTTCCAGATTCACGAGTTGGACGGTGTTGCGGTACTTGCCCGGCTGGGGCTTCACGATCTCCTTGGACTTGTCGACCGCCTCCGACATCGTGATTTCCCCATCGCCGTCGGCATCCGCGCTTGGGCTGCCGCAGCCGACCAGGGCAAGCGTGGAGACGGCGGCAAGAATGAAACGGCGCATTGTGGGACTCCTCTTGGATCGAAAGGCGCGAGGCTAGCAGCGCGGAGGTGAACCGCAAGGCGACAAAAGAGGGCTCTTCGTGGAAGTCGCTTGACCTCAACCGCACTTGAGATTGCACAACGCGTCGAAAACCGCGCGATTCGGACCCATGACCTCGCGCTGGATGGAGAATAGAATGGACCGTCTTGCCCGTTTCGGCGCTGTCGCCGCGCTAATTGCCGGCGTCTTGGAAGTCGTCGCCCAGTTCATCACCCATGTTCCCGACAACGCCAGGCTCGAGGGGCTTTATGCGACGATCGACATTGCTTTCCTGATCGCCCTTGTGGCGTTGGTTGGACTGGCTGCAGGTCAGCTAGGCTGGACGGGCCTGGGGCTGCTGCTGCTCGCAATCGTCGGCGTGGCGAGTATCGTCGGACCGGACAAGACTGCCTTCGGCATAGATTTCTATCGCGTCGGCTCTGCGGTGTTCGTCCTGGCACTTGGCGCAGCCGCCCTGTCGCTGCAGCGAGTTGCCGAATACCGGCGCCCTGCGATTGCCTGGATTGGCGCGGCCTTGCTGGCGCTCGGAGCGGGCGCAAGCGGCGAACCGTTGGTCTTCCGCGCGACCAGCATGGTGCTGGCACTGGGGTTCATCCTGCTGGCACCGGCCCTGTGGCGCGGACCTAAAGCAGAATAGAGCCGCGAGCCCCATCCACCATTGCGGAACAAAACAAAAACTCCCATAAACCTGCGCATGGCCGAACTCGTTATCCGTCGCGGACTGGAGGAACCCGATACCTCCGGCGCCTTTGTCCCGCACAAGCCCGCGCGCCCCGACAAATCGATGGGTGGGCGGCCGTTCAAACTGGTCAGCGAGTATACGCCCTCGGGCGACCAGCCGACTGCCATCACCGAACTCGTCGCGGCTGCAAGGGAAGGCGAACAGACGCAGGTGCTGCTGGGCGTCACCGGTTCGGGCAAGACCTTCACCATGGCCAAGGTGATTGAAGAGATGCAGCGGCCGGCGCTGATTCTCGCACCCAACAAGATCCTCGCCGCGCAGCTCTATGGCGAGTTCAAGAGCTTCTTCCCGGAGAACGCGGTCGAATACTTCGTCAGCTATTACGACTACTACCAGCCGGAAGCCTATGTGCCCCGGTCGGATACCTATATCGAGAAAGAAAGCTCGGTGAACGAAGCAATCGACCGGATGCGCCATTCGGCCACCCGCGCGCTGCTCGAACGCGACGACGTCATCATCGTCGCTTCGGTCTCCTGCCTCTACGGTATCGGCTCGGTCGAAACCTATTCGGCGATGATCTTCGACCTGAAACAGGGCGACACGGTCGACCAGCGCGAGATCATCCGCAAGCTCGTCGCCTTGCAGTACAAGCGCAATGACGCAGCCTTTGCGCGCGGCAACTTCCGAGTGCGCGGCGACAGTCTCGAGATTTTCCCGTCGCACTACGAGGACATGGCCTGGCGGGTGTCATTCTTCGGCGACGAGATCGAGGAAATCAGCGAGTTCGATCCGCTCACCGGCAAGAAGGGGACGAGCCTCGAAAAGGTACGAGTTTACGCGAATTCGCACTACGTCACGCCGGGCCCGACGATGAAACAGGCGATGGAGGCGATCAAACTCGAGCTGCAGGAGCGGCTCAAGGAACTGCACGCGGAAGGCCGCCTGCTCGAAGCGCAGCGGCTCGAACAGCGCACCAATTTCGACCTAGAGATGATTGCCGCCACCGGCTCCTGCGCAGGGATCGAGAACTATAGTCGCTTCCTGACCGGTCGCCTGCCCGGCGAACCGCCGCCAACACTGTTCGAATACCTGCCAGACAATGCGCTGCTATTCGTCGATGAAAGCCACCAGACCGTGCCGCAGGTCGGCGGAATGGCGCGCGGTGACCATCGTCGCAAGCTGACGCTGGCCGAGTATGGCTTCCGCCTGCCCAGTTGCATCGACAACCGCCCGCTGCGCTTCAACGAGTGGGATGCGATGCGCCCGCAGACCATCGCGGTTTCGGCTACGCCCGGCCCGTGGGAGATGGAGCAAACCGGCGGCGTCTTCGCCGAACAGGTCATCCGCCCCACCGGCCTGATCGATCCGCCGGTCGAGATCAAGCCGGTCGAGGACCAGGTCCAGGATTGCATCGAGGAATGCAAGAAGACCGCCGCCAAGGGCTATCGCACGCTGGTCACCACGCTGACCAAGCGCATGGCGGAGGACCTCACCGAATTCATGCACGAAGCGGGCGTTCGGGTGCGCTACATGCATTCCGACGTCGAGACGCTCGAACGCATCGAACTGATCCGCGACCTCCGTCTTGGCGTCTATGACGTGCTGGTCGGCATCAACCTGTTGCGCGAGGGCCTCGACATCCCCGAATGCGGGCTGGTCTGCATCCTCGACGCCGACAAGGAAGGTTTCCTCCGTTCGGAGACCTCGTTGATCCAGACCATCGGCCGCGCGGCGCGCAATGTCGACGGGCGCGTGATCCTCTACGCCGACCGGATCACGGGCAGCATGGAACGCGCCATGGCGGAAACCGATCGTCGCCGCGAAAAGCAGCGCGAATTCAACGAGGCGCACGGCATCACGCCGCAGACGATCAAGCGCCAGATCGCGGATATCGTGGCCCACACCGCGTCGAAGGACAGCGTGACCATCGACACCGGTGACGAAGAGCGCAACAACCTCGTCGGCCACAATCTGCGCGCCTATATCGAGGATCTTGAAAAGCGCATGCGTGCCGCCGCCGCCGATCTCGAGTTCGAGGAAGCCGGACGGTTGCGCGACGAGATCCGCCGTCTGGAGAACGACGAGCTCGGCCTCGGCGAAGCCGAGAAGACCGCCCCTCGCGTTGGCCGCTCGAACGAAGGCAAGCCGGGGACCCGCAAGTTGCGTTATGGCAAAGTGCAGCGGAAGTTCGGCCGATAAGATTCATGCAACGGCGAAAAGGTTACAAAAAAAACCTTTTTTTTATAAAGGATTACATGCGCCCATTTACGCTCTGTTAATCTCCATTTCACTAGAGGGCGGACAGTAACGACAGAGCAGGCAGCTGACGATCGTCATGAAGAAATTCGCAGTCGTCTTGCAAGCTGCAGTCATAATAATCGCACTAACCGGGATGGTGTTCTCACCGCCCGAACGCGGGCCAATGCTGCTGGTTTCTCTCCAGCCGCTCTCTCAAACCGACTTCATCAATCGAGCGCGCACAGCCGGGGCACTGACGTCCGGCCAGCCATACGGTTCGCAGACACTGCTGGTTGTAGCCAACCGGGCATCTGTCCTGATGCCGCTGCTGAATCAGGGCATCCTTGTCCTGCGTGCGCCTGTCGGTTGCGGGGAAGACGCGGAACCGCGCTGATCCACAAAGGGACGCATATGAAGCTGAGCCATGACTTTCACGCAGAAGACATCGATATCAATGGAGAGATAACGGATGGCGACGGTCTCGAAGCCATTCGCCGCAATGGATCGCGCCTGATCACCCGCATCTTCTGGGTCAACATCCTGGTCGTGGCACTTGCCGGCTGGGCAATGTCCTCTCCAAACCTGACAACCGCCATTGTACTTTCGGTAATCGTCGCCGCGATGCCAACGCTGCTGGTCTTCGGGATGAAGAGCTACGATTCCTCCACCCGGCTCGTCATTGGATTGAGCGCGGTCGCCTATCCGGCGATCTTCATTTTCCTGTTGCAGGGCCACGTCTGGCAGATGGACCTGCACATGTACTTCTTCCCTGCGCTCGCCGCGCTGGTGCTACTGTGCGACTCCCGCTCGATCATCGGTGCCTCACTTTTGATCACGGTTCACCATACGATCTTCACCTACATCGCACCGGCATGGGTCTTCTCCGGGAACGGCGATCTGCCGCGCGTTGCCCTGCACGTCGGCCTCATCCTTCTCCAAAGCGGCGTACTGATGTGGATCGTTAGCCAATTGACCGGGGTAATCCTGACCAAGGCGCGCGAAGTGGAGATTTCCGAGAATTTGCGCGCCAGCGAGGCCCTGCGGATGGAAGAGCAGCGGGCCCTCAACGAGGAACGGGAGCGGCATGCCAGCGACAGCGAGAGACGCCAGCAGCTTGCCGCGAGCCTGGACCAGCGGGTCGGCGCGATCGTCACCGATCTGGGTGCCATGACAAGTCAATTGGAAAGCAGCCGCGACATGCTTGCCTCCGCTTTCGAAGAGGCTGTCAGCAAGTCGGGTCGACTGGCCGAGCATCACAAATATGTGCAGCACGACATGCGCGGCCTGGCCCAGGACGTACAGGCGCTGGCAGAAAGCATCGGGCGGGTGGGCACCGAGGTTCGCGACGCGCGCGAGACAGCGCAACAGAGCGCCGACACCTCGGCACAACTCGTACCCAAGGTCGAAGAACTTGCATCGACGATGGATTCGGCGAGTCGGATCATCGGACTGATTGCCGACATCTCGGCACAGAGCCGCATGCTGGCACTCAATGCCACGATCGAAGCAAGCCACGAAGGCAGCAAGGGCTTTGGCGTCGTTGCCATCGAAATGAAGTCACTTGCCGACCAGACATCCAAGGCCGCTTCCGAGATCTCCGATATGCTCGAACTGGTCCGCGGCGCGTCCCAGACAATCGCTTCGGGGATCCGCGACGCAACCAGTGCTTCGCTTGCCACGAGCCGTTCCGCCGATTCCATCGATGCGGTGATCGACCACCAGATCGCCGAAACCGATGGCATGGTTCGCGCAACCAGCAAGGTCGACACGACAGTTCGCGACGCGGCTGATGAAGTGGTGGCGCTGGACAGCGCAATCGCGCAAGTTCGCGATGTGATCGAACAGACCAACATCGTGTCTGCCAGCGTTGGCAAGCGGGCGCAGGAGCTGCGTGAAGCCATGGAGCAGGTTCTCACCGAATTGCGCGCTGCCTAGGTTCAGCGCAGATGGAGTCTCGCCGTTGGTCGAACGCCCAAGCCGTTCGTCCAACGGCGATTGCACCAGCCTCGCAGGACGCCAGTCTCCGCGCCGACAGGGGAGACTCACCATGCGCAACGCCTACCTGACACTGACCGCCACCATCGCGATCGCCGCGATGGTGTCAGTTTCGGCCCATGCCACCGAGCCGGCCGCCAACGAGGCAACGATCACGGCAATCGCCAATTCAGTTGCCACGTCCGACCGGCCCGAGGAAGCTCGCAAGCTCGACGAAGGGCGCAAGCCGGCGGAGGTCCTGGCCTTTCTTGGACTTGAGCAAGGCATGGCCGCCGCCGACCTCATCCCGGGCGAAGGCTATTGGACCGAGATCATGGCCCATGCCGTCGCGCCCGGAGGTTCGGTTACCGCGCTCCAGCCCGAACAGTTCTACAATAGCGAGAAGGACGGCGAGGCTTGGAGCGCCATGGCGCAGCGGGCACCGGGGATCGCCCTGGAGCGCTATCCGTTCGAAGCCTTCGCTTACGCGGCCGATAGCTTCGACTTCGCGATCATGAACCTCAACTACCATGATCTCTATTGGGAATCGGAGCGCTACAAGATCCCCTTGACCGACCCCGACGCCTATGTGCGGGCGCTCTATGTCGCCATGAAGCCGGGCGGAATTGTCGGCGTGATCGACCACGTCGGCGAAGGCAACGACACCCGTGCGCTGGTCGACAAGCTGCACCGCATTGATCCCGCCGTCGTGCGAGCCGACTTCGAGCGTGCAGGCTTCGTGCTCGAGGCCGAAAGCGACCTGCTGGCCAATCCGGACGACGACCACACCAAGGGCGTGTTCGACGCATCGATCCGCGGCAAGACCGACCGCTTCCTGATGAAGTTCCGCAAGCCGCGCTGAGCGCGGCATTGCCTCCCTTGCAGTCCTTGCCATAGGAGAGCGCATGAACGCTCGTATCCTCGCCACGCTCGTCGCCGGAGCGGCGCTTCTCGCCGTTCCCGCCCATGCCGAAGAGAAGACCACGGGTGACAAACCCGCAGCCGCTGCGGACTACCAGCCCAACAGCGCCACGAAGCGATTCACCGGCACCTTTGGCGGGCGCACAGTGAACTATACCGCGACGGTCGCGGAGCAGGTCCTCAAGGACGACAAGGGCACCCCCAAGGCGGCAATCGTGACGACTGCCTATGTCGCGGAACCGCGCGATCCCAGCCGGCCGGTCACGTTCCTGTTCAACGGTGGCCCCGGATCAGCCTCTGTCTGGTTGCAGATGGGTGCCTTCGGACCCAAGCGGGTCGCGATACCATCTGATGCACGCGATGATGGCGCCCCGCCCTATCCGATCCTCGACAACCCGGATTCGCTACTCGACGTCACCGACCTCGTATTCATCGATCCGGTCGGGACCGGTTGGAGCCATGTGATCGGCGATACCGACCCCAAGGACTACTGGGGCGTCTCACAGGATGCCAAATCGGTCGCGCAGGTGATCCGCCAGTGGCTCAATGAGAACGGTCGCTGGAACAGCCCCAAGTTTCTCGGCGGCGAGAGCTATGGCACTACACGCAGCGCAGCAGTCGTGAACGAGTTCGAAGGCGGCTACAACGATGTCTCGCTCAATGGCGTCATCCTCATCTCGACGGTGCTCGACTTCGCCGCCGGGGCGGAAACCGAAGGGGCGGAGCTGGGCTATATCACCACGCTACCGTCGTTCGCTGCGACCGCGCTGTACCACGGCAAGGCCCAGGCACATTCGGTCGAACAGTTCGTCGAGGAAGCCCGCCAATTCGCGATCGGTCCCTATGCCGCCTTTCTCCTCAAGGGCCAGAAAGCGAGCGCGGAGGAGCGCCTGGCGGTGCGGCATGAGCTGGCCCGTTTCACCGGACTCTCGGAAGTCTTCCTGGAGAATGCCGACCTGCGCGTAACGTCTGGTCGATTCTACAAAGAACTGCTGCGAGATCGTGGTTTGACCGTCGGGCGGCTCGACAGCCGCTATATGGGCAAGGACTACGACAATGCCGGTGAACATCCCGACAATGACCCGAGCTTCTACGGCATCGATGGCGGCTATACCGCGGCGGTCAACGCCTTCATGCGCGACACGGTCGGCTACAAGACCGATCGGCAGTATATTACCATCGGCGGGGTCAATGACTGGGACTGGCGCCTCAAGGGCGGACGCGACACCAATGCCTACCTCAATGTCGCGCCTTACCTTGGCCGCGCGCTACGAGAGAATTCGGGTTTGCGCATCTATGTCGGGCAGGGCTGGTACGATTTCGCAACGCCCTTCTTTGCCGCGGAATATGCGCTCAGCCGGACGGGCATCCCGCAAGACCGCATCCAGTTCCACTATTACGACGCAGGACACATGATGTATGTTCGCGACGAGGACCGGACCAAGCTTTCACGCGATATCCGGGACTTCATCCGCAACCGTTGAGGACATTTTCGAGCGGCGCCTTGCAAGCCATCGCGCCTGTGTCATAGCGCACCCATGATCCGCGTACTCGCCCTCGTACCCTTCGTATTGTTGGCCGCATGCAAGCCACCTGCGTCGGACGAGTACGTCGAACGGTCGCGCATCGTCCCCCGTACCGAAGGCCCCTCGGAGCCACTGGATTCGCCAGATACGACGGGAGCGATTTGGGCACCCGGGGCACGCCCGGACAGGCTACTCTACGGCAAGCCCGGCGAACGACCCTTGATGGCGATCGAATGCATTCACGAGGCCAAGGCTTCCAGCATCGCCTACACTCGATTTGCTCCCGCAGACCCCCATGCGAAGGCAGTACTTGCGCTGATCGGCAACAGCCACGTTTCACGTCTCAAGATCGATGCGGTAGAGACCGATGGGATTTGGATCTGGCAAGCTGCGATTGACGCGGTTGATCCTGCGCTCGACGTCTTGACCGGCACCCGGGAAGTCGAAGCGACCGTGCCCGGCGCAGGCACCGTGGTCCTCAATCCCAGCCAACTGCCCGGAGACCTGATCGAACAGTGTCGCGCGCAGGCCGCGCCTGCAGCTAGCGAGAACTCCGCGCCTTCTCCACGAGAAGATCCGGCGTAAGCACCTGCGGGAGCTGCTCGGCCTCAGCGCCGGGCGCGTACCATAGGTAGAGCGGAACGCCTGCCGCACCCTGCTGTGTCAGGATTCTCGAGATCGCCTCGTCGGGTCGGGTCCAGTCGGCACGGATTGCGATGACTCCGGCCTTCTCGAACGCCGCTTTCGTCTCTTCGCGCTCGATCGCGACGCTTTCGTTGACCTTGCAGGTAACGCACCAGTCAGCCGTGAACCACACGAATACCGGACGGCCGGAGGCACGCGCCTCGGCCAGGGCGTCATCGCTGAATGGCACGGGATCGAGCAGGCTCTCGGCGGCCAGTTCAGGAGATTTCGGCTGCGGCAGGAATACCAAACCTACCGCAACCCCGGCGGCTAGTGCAGCGAGCACCGGTCCGCCCTTGCCAGCGCGTTGCATTCGGCCAGCCAGCACCAGCCACAGCGTCGTCGCGCCGCCCATCAGCGCGGCAATGAAGAGAAAGTTCACTCCACCGATGCGCCAGATCAGCCACGCCAGCGCTACGGCGGTAAGCCCCATCGGCAGTGCCATCCAACGGCGAAAGCGTTCCATCCACTCGCCGGGGCGCGGCAATCGTGCCCGGATAGCGGGAACGAAACCGACCAACAGGAAGGGCAAGGCAAGGCCCACGCCTAGCGCTACGAAGACCAGCGCTGCATCAAGCGGGGGGATGACGAGGGCCGCGCCCAATGCCAAGGCCATGAACGGTCCGGTGCAGGGAGTGGCAACGAAAGCCGCGAGCAATCCGGTCGCGAAAGAGCCACCGCGTGATGGCTTTCCGCTCGATATCGCCAGGCCGGGCACTTCGAATACCCCAAGGAAATTGGCGGTAATAGCCAGCGCCAGCAGAAACAGGGCGACGACCACTGTGGGGTTCTGAAGCTGGAAGGCCCAGCCCACCTGCTCACCCACCGAGCGCAACAGCAGGATCGTGCCACCGAGGGCAGCGCAAGCCAGCACCACACCCGCTGTATAGGCCAGTGCATCGCTCCGCGCTGCGTCTTCATCGCCGCCTGCCTTGGCCAGTGCCAGCGCCTTGAGGCTGAGTATCGGGAAGACGCAGGGCATGACGTTGAGCAGGAGGCCGCCAACAAGTGCGGCCAGCAGCAGCTGCCACAATGCGGGACTGCCGCCGCCATTGATCGGCTTGACCCCTTCGAGCGGCACATCGGCCGGGCCGGCCGCGAACTTCACCCCACGCCCGTTGCCGAAGTCCAGAATTCCCTCGATCTGGCCAGGGACTGGATCGACTCCCGGATCGGATGGGCCGGGAATGCGCTGCAGCGAGATTTCCGCAACCAACATGTCAGCCTCACGGATGAAGGTCTGGGCTGCCGTGTAAATGGGCCGGCGATAGTTCCCCATGTCTCCCTGGGCGAGAAACACGTGCGGTTCGCCAGACAGATCGCTCGCAGCGGGAAGCGGAATGCCAATTCGCAGGCGATCGCCCGCAAACTCGAAACCAGCCTCGCTGCCAAGCGGCGGGACGATTGCCGCACGCCAGCTATTGAACCGGGGATCCTTGCGCGCGTGCGCCGGATCGAAGGTGATCTTGGCAACTTGTGGGACGCAGATCGTGTCGGTGCATGCGAGGTAGCTTGCGGTGAGGCGAATTGGAGCCGTGTTGCCCGTCGCCCCCCCTGAAGGGACCGCGATGGGCACCAGCACGGCATAGGACCCTTCGTAGACATGATTCATCAGCTCGCCGATGATCAGTCGCTTGGGTAAGGGGTACAGCGGTTCGCCCGCCCGCCATCCCTCGGGCAGTTGCCAATCGAGTTCCATCCCCAATCCGGCGTCACCCGGGTTCGACCAGTAGCCATGCCATTCTGGCGAGCGCGGCGTGAAGTGGAGCGCTAGCACCCATTCCTTGCCCGGTTGCGGTGCGCCGTCGGCGACCAGTTCGATCGCGATATCGTTCGGCCCGCCCGGCTGCGATTGCGCCACCGCCGGGATCGGCAACAGCGCCGCCAATGCCAGCACCACCGCTGTCAGTATCGCGCGCAACCCGTTCATTGTCCTTGCCTCGTTCACACTCGCGCCTCTAGGGCCATGTCGAGCTATTCGCAACGAGGCGGACAAGGGTGACAGAGGCAAACGAGACACGGGACCTGCTGATCCTGGGCGGCGGACTGGTTGGCATGACCCTCGCCCTGGCGGCAGCGAAGAAGGGCCTGTCGTGCCACGTCGTCGACCGCGCCGACCCTGCAGAGCTGACGGCAGAGGGCTTCGATGGCCGCGCCTCGGCCATATCCACGGCCAGCTGGAGACTATTCTGCAACGTCGGTCTCGAGGCGGCACTCGAACCGCACGGTTGCGATATCGCCGCGATCGCGGTGCTCGACCAGATGAAGCCTGGCCGGCTCGATTTCCGCCCCGAGCCGCATGAAGGCACGCTCGGCCGGATGTTCGCCAATCGCCAGTTACGTCTCGCGCTGCACGAAGCAGCCGCCAAGGAGCCGCTGATCAGCTGGCACGCGCCGGTTACGGTGGTGGAGCGGCATCGCGACGCCTTCGGGGTTTCTGCAACGCTGGCCGACGGGTCGGTGCTCAAGGCGGCGCTGATGGTCGGGGCCGAAGGGCGTGGCTCACCTTCGCGCGAAGAGGCTGGGCTCAAGCTGGCAAGCTGGGATTATAGCCACCGGGCGATGATCGTCGGGCTCGACCATTCGAAGCCGCATGAAAACGTCGCCTGGGAGATCTTCTATCCAGACGGTCCCTTTGCCCTGCTGCCCATGCTCGATGGGCCGGAAGGCCAGCATCGCAGCGCACTTGTCTGGACGGTCGACGAGAAGGATGCGGCCGGCGTGGTCAAACTGTCCGACCGCGCCTTCCTGGCCGAGGTTCACAAGCGCATGGGCGACCTGCTGGGCGAACTGAAGCTCAACAGCACGCGTTCCTCCTTCCCGCTGAGCTTCCAGCATACGGCAAGGATAGTCGGCGAGCGCCTCGCCCTCGTCGGCGACAGCGCGCATGGCATGCACCCGATTGCGGGCCAGGGTCTCAACCTCGGGTTGCGCGATGTCGGCGCGCTGGTCGAGGTGCTGGACGAGGCACTGAGGCTCGGGCTCGACCTAGGCGATGCACAGGTCCTCAAGAAATACGAGGAATGGCGCGCGCTCGATTCCCTCATGGTGATGGGGGCGACGGATGGCCTGACGCGCCTGTTCGGCGTGCCCGGCAAGGCAGCCAGCGCGGTGCGACGGCTAGGCATGTCGGGCGTCCAGCGCTCGGGCTGGCTCAAGCGCTTCTTCATGGACGAAGCCCGCGGCGTATCGGGCAAACTGCCCGAATTACTGAAGGCCTGATCCGGAGATCACTAAATGCCCAGATTGATCCTGGGTTGATCCGGCGCAGTGACGCAATGGCAGTTGCGTTCCTGTCGCCGTGATATGTCCCGTCACTCGCCGGAAGGGTTTAGCTCGCTCCCGCCGAGCGCCTGCCATAGCAGTACGCGCGCGCGGCGGGCGCGGCCCAAGGCTGCCGCCGCCCGTTCGCCGCTGGCGTCGGCGGCGCGGCGGGCTTCGAGTACGGTGAGGAAATCCGCCAGACCCGCCTCATAGCGGGTATTCGCCAGGCGCGCCGCACGCTGGAGGCTGCTGGCCTCCTCTGCTGCTGCAAGTGCCTCGCTATCGGCAGCGGCAACGAGGCCATAGCCCGCTTCCGCATCGCCAAGCGCTGTGTAGACCGCACCGCGGTAGCTCTCGAACGCCGCGCTTTTCCCGGCCGCCGCGCCGTCGATCTCGGCCTGAATCCGGCCGAAGTCGAGCAACGGCGCTGCAATCGATCCCGCGAGCGAACCGACAACCGACTGGCTGTCGAACAGGTCGCCGATCCCGAAAGCAAGCAGGCCGAGGGCGCCGGAGAGATCGAACACCGGGAACCGTTTACGCGCGGTCGCCGCCAGTTCCGCGTCGGCGGCCGCCAGTGTGGCGGCAGCGGCAAGCACATCTGGCCGGTTGACAAGAAGGGTAGACGGGAGGGTCGCGGGCGCAGCGGGCAGGTCAAGCGTTCCCGTTTCCTTGGCCAATACGGCCTGGACCTGCGCGGCAGTTTGCGCTGTCAGCGTGACCAATCGTCCGACCAGCCGTGCCCGTTCGCTTGAGAGCGCAGACAGGCGGCTGCGTGAAGTCGCGGCCGAGCTCTCTGCCCGGACGCGGTCAAAGCCGGGAGCAATCCCCGCCCGCTCGCGTACGCCTGCAAGTCGCGCAAGGTCTTCTGCCGCAGCGAGATCGTTGCGAATTTCCGCCTCTCGCGCCTCCAAAGTGCGCCAGTCGATCACACTGGCCGCAATCTCGGAAAGCAGGGCAATCCGCACCCCGCGTGCAGAAGCATCGGCGGCGTCGACCCTGGCGAGTGCCGCGCGTTGTTGTGCCTTCAATCGACCGAATACATCGAGATCCCAGCGAGCCGTGAGATTTGCCGCATAGGATACCCGTTCGGTGTCGAAGGATATCCCTGGAGGGAGAGTTGAGGAGAACTGGCTCGGGCTCGTCCGCGTACCTGTGACCGACGCATTGGCACCGATTGTGGGCAGTCTTTCAGCCCCGGCGCGATCGGCCCCGGCGCGCGCTTGTTCGATCCGGGCGGCCGCCTCAGCCAATGTCGGAGAAGATGCGAGCGCCTGCTGCGCGAGTACATCGAAACC
The DNA here is from genome assembly GCF_013260645.1 of Erythrobacter mangrovi. Lineage (NCBI taxonomy): Bacteria > Pseudomonadati > Pseudomonadota > Alphaproteobacteria > Sphingomonadales > Erythrobacteraceae > Erythrobacter > Erythrobacter mangrovi. The sequence goes on from NZ_CP053921.1 coordinate 552,035, forward strand.
GGCATCCCCCACAGGCAACAGCGCCACAAGCCCAACCGCGTCGGACGCATCCGGTGCGTAGACGAAAGCATCAGGCAGCGCCGGAGCCTGAGTGGCGACCTCCGGTGGAGGGCCGGCAACGCAGGCCGCCAGCGCCAGCGCGCTTGTCGCGAACAGGAGGCCGCGCAGCGTCACTTCTGCGTGTCCCTGGCCGCAATGTAGGCGTCAACCTGCTGGCCCACGCGAAACAACCCATCGGTTTCGGGCAGCTCATAAATGACTTGCAGCACGCGTACGTCGACGCGCTCGGCAGCGCTATTGGTGAGCGAGCGCTTCGGCACCACCAGCGGTTCCGCCCTGACGAATTTCGCCTGAACCTGGCGTTCGGCAGCGCCGCGCGGGCTCACCGTTGCGGCGGCACCGATGGCAAGCCGCGGAGCCTGCTCCTCGTCGATATCGATGCGAACATGGAGCGGCTGGGTCTGGCCCATCTCGATGAAAGGCTGCGATCCGCCGCCCCCCATTGTGCTGACATACTCGCCCTTGCGGATGTTCACCGCAAGGATCTCGCCGGCGATCGGGGCACGCACAGTCAGTCGGCCGATCTCGGTTTGGGCCGATCCCGCCCGGGCCTCTGCCGCCTGCAGCCGGGCCTGCGCCAATTGCAGGCGCTCGTTCGCGGCACTGGCCTCGCCTTCGGCGCGGATTACCTCGGCACGACTTACGGCTGCCGGGTCATCGACATTGCGATACAGCTCGAGCTGCCGTGAAGCGGTGGCCCGTGCGGTCTGCGCCTCGGCAATTGAAGCGCGAGCCTCCGCGATAGCGGCCTGCGCTTCGCGTAGCTGCGCGCGAACCGCTCGATCATCGACGGTGAAGAGAACCTGTCCCTCATTCACTCGATCGCCTGGTTGGACCTTCAGTCTGGTCACGAGACCTGAGAGAGCAGAGCCGATCTGGATGACTTCGCTGGATGGTTCGACCACGCCTGAACCCGCGACCCGCGCGGCCGCGACCAGCGCAGCAGGGGCCCGTGGCGGCGCACGCTCGGGTTCTGCAAGCTGGCGATCCGGCAGTCCAGTCGTGATGATATAGGCCGCGGCCAGCAGCCCGAACACGGCAATGACCGGCAGGATCTGCCGCGGGAAGCTGAGGTTTTTCCAGTCGAGCGCCATGTTTAGTGTCCTTCGGGCATATGCTTGCCGTCGTGCGTTACGCGGCCGTCCTCGAGCACGAGGATCCGGTCGGCGAAGTCGAAGATGCGGTTGTCGTGGGTCACGATGATGCAGGCACGATCAGGGGCCACCGCAACGTCGCGCAACAGGTCCATCACCCGGCGCCCCGAGGCTGCGTCCAGCGCTGCGGTCGGCTCGTCGCAGACCACCAGGCGTGGTTCGTGCACCAGCGCACGGGCGATTGCCACGCGCTGCTGTTGTCCGCCCGAGAGTTGGCTGGGCAACTTGTCCGCCTGATCGGCGATGTTGAGCTTGGCGAGCATGGCAACCGCCCGTTCGCGCGCTTCATGGCGATCCATGCCCTGTGCGATCAGCGGCACTGCGGCATTGCTCGCCGCGTCGATCGAAGGGATGAGGTTGTACTGCTGGAAGATGAAACCGATGTTCTGCAGGCGGAACTCGACCAGCGCGGTGTCATCCAGAGAGTAGATGTCCGTGCCATAGACTTTCACCTCGCCGAGTGTCGGCCACAGGATCCCGCACATGATCGAGATCAGCGTGGTCTTGCCCGAACCACTCTCGCCGACGAGATAGGTCAGCTCACCCGATCGGATGTCCAGATCGATACCGTGCAGCACGGTCAGAACCTGTTGCCCTGCCTTGAAGTCGCGCGTCACGCCGCGCGTGCAGATCGCCGCTTCGGGACTGCAGCCGCCGATGGCGCTTGTGTCCATGATCGTATGCATCAGCGGAACACCGAAGCCGGCTCGGTCTTGAGCACGTTGCGCAGCGCCAGCCAGCCCGTCACGCCGAGGATGATGATCTCTGCAAACAAGCTGATCAGCGGGATCTGCCAGGGAACGTAGAAACCCTTGAAGAAGGGATTATCGAGGAAGGCGCCGATGAACAGCACCGTACCGAGTACGCCCAGCCCATAGCCGATCAGCCCGACCAGCGCGGCCTGGGTCACAACCATGCGGCGGATCTTGGCGTTGGTCACACCGATCGCCTTCAGGGCTCCGAACTGCCTGATATTGTCCCGGATAAACAGGCTGAAGGTCAGCCCGACGATGGCCACGCCGACGATAAAGCCAAGCACCACCGTGATACCGAAGTTGAACGGGATGCCAGTGTTCTCGATGATGAAGTTGATGCCGTCCTGCGCGAACTCCTCGCGCGTACGAGCACCCAGCCCGGTCTGTTCCTCGATCCGCATGGCCAAGGCTTTGGGGCTGATGTCGTCCTGCGCGCCCACCAGCACGAAGCTCAAGCGATTGCGAGTGCCCGGAACATATCGGAGCGCCTGGCTGTACTTGGTGTAGAGGGTAACCTGGCTGGTGAAGGTGGGTATTGAATCCGCGATACCGCGGATCACTGCCCGCTGATCATTAAGCTCGAGGCGTTCGCCAATCGGGCTGCGTCCATCCTCGAACAGACGGACAACGCCGGTATCATCGATAATCACGCTATCGGGTTGCGAGAGCACATCGATGCTTCCTTGCGCCATGCGCTTGGGCAGGCCGATCAGCGTGGCATCGTCGACACCGATGATGGCCACGCCTTCAAGATCCCCGTCGCCCGAGCGGACTGAAGCGGCCGCGCGCAGGTGCGGCACGGCCCATTCGACGCCCGACACACTGCGAACCTTATCGAGCGCGGTTGAAGGCATCGGATAGTTGACGTCGGTGGTGCGGCTGACCTTGTCCATCACCCAGACATCGGCATTGGCGACATTGTAGGTGCCGCTGGCCCCACGCTCGACCAGATTGACGAAGATGGTCAGCTGCTGGGTGATCAACAGGGTCGAGAAGGCAATGCCGAACACCAGCCCGTAGAACTTCTGGGCATCGCCCGTCAGCATCCGGATGGCGATCCATAACATGGGTTCGCTTGCCTTCCTCGCGTGATTCGTTCATTATTGAACGCAGGCGTTCAACTGAACGGGACCGTTCACTTTGTCAAGCGAGGTTAAAAAACTGGGTCGGCCGACAGACTCGGCCAAGCGCGAGGCGATTGTCGCCGCCGCGCGTGATGCCTTTTTCGAACGGGGGTTCGCAGCCACCTCGATCGAGCAGATCGCGGCAGATGCGGGGGTTTCGAAGGTTACGGTTTACAATCACTTTGGCGACAAGCGCGCGCTGTTTGCGGCCGCGGTGGAGGAGCAATGCGGCATCATGCGCCAGCATTTCACCATTGCGCATATCGCCAAAGGCAGCCTGCGCGAGCGGCTCACTACGATCGGGGAAGCGATGGTCGCCTTCCTGTCGCGCGAGGAAATGATCCAGTTCGATCGGCGTATTGCCGCAGAGACCGAGCACGATCCAGAAATCGGCCTGGCCTTCCTCACTGCCGGCCCGCACCGCATGAAAGGTGCCTTCACTGCTTTCATCACCGCCATGCACGATGCCGGAGAGCTTCAGGTCGAGGACCCGGCCCTGGCCGCCGAACAGTTCGCCAGCATGTGCAAGGGCATGGGCGACCTTGATCGAAGGTACGGCCAACCGACCGATCCAGAGCAGGACCGCACACGGATAGCCGCCGCGGTCGAGGTATTCTGCCGAGCCTACGCCACCGCGGGCGAAAGCTAGCCGCGCTGTTCCTGTAACAGGCCGCGCGCGATCACCTGCGCCTGGATTTCCGCGGCGCCCTCAAAGATATTGAGGATGCGCGCGTCGCAAAGCACGCGGCTCACTTCATACTCGAGCGCGTAGCCGTTGCCGCCATGGATCTGCACCGCATTATCTGCATTGCTCCAGGCGACGCGTGCGGCGAGCAGCTTGGCCATGCCGGCCTCGATATCGCAGCGCTCGCCCTTGTCCTTGTGGCGCGCCGCCGAATAGGTGAGTTCGCGCGCCATCACGAGCTCGGCCAGCATCAGCGCCAGCTTGTCCGAAACCCGCGGGAAGGCGAGCAAGGGCTTGGCAAACTGCTTGCGTTCGAGCGCATAGCGCAGCCCAAGGTCGAAGGCGTTCCAGCCAACACCGATGGCACGTGCCGCAGTCTGTATGCGGGCTCCCTCAAACGTGCGCATCAGCTGCTTGAAGCCCTGCCCTTCTTCACCGCCGAGCAAGCCTTCACCCGAAACGCGGAAGCCATCGAAGCTGAGCGTATATTCCTTCATCCCGCGATAGCCGAGCACTTCGATCTCGCCGCCCGAAAGGCCGGGATCAGGGAATGGGTCGACATCGGTGCCGCGCGTCTTTTCAGCGATCAACATCGACAGCCCGCCATAGCCGGGTGTGCCGGGGTCGGTACGAACCATCATGGTCATCAGGTCCGCCCGCGCGGCATGGGTGATCCAAGTCTTGGCCCCGTGAACCTCCCAGTAGCCACCTGCGTTGCGACGGGCACGGGTGCGGACCGACGCGAGGTCGGAACCCGTGTCAGGCTCAGTGAACACGGCGGTGGGCAGGATGGAGCCATCCGCAATCTTGGGCAGCCAGCGGGCCTTCTGTTCAGGAGTACCGTTAGCGCCGATCAACTCTCCGGCGATCTCGGAACGCGTGCCGAGCGAGCCGGCACAGATCCATCCGCGCGAAAGTTCCTCGGAGACGAGACACATGGCCAGCTTGCCTAGGCCAAGACCGCCGAAATCCTCACCGATGCATATCCCGAAGACCCCAAGCTGCGCCATTTCTTGGACGACTTCGAGCGGGATGAGCTCATCCCCAAGGTGCCAACGATGTGCATGCGGTGCGATCCGCTCAGCCGCAAACGCCCGAAACTGGCTGCGGACCAGATCGAGCGTATCGTCATCCAGCGCCTCATCGGGCCGCGCGCCATCCGCCGCCAACGCCATCGCGCGGGCACGGTTTCCAGCTGTGTTGCCCTTCGTCAGGAAGGCATCAACCGACGGTACCGAGGCCAGGGCGGCCGCTTGCTGTGCCAGGCCCAACTCATGCGGCCTGACCACTTCGCTTTGGCTCATCGAAAGCCCGCCAACGAGCTGACCGAGATATTCCCCGAAGCCCACTTGCAGCAGCAAGGCATCGATCTCCCCAAAGCGCCCTGCCTCCACGGCCCGCCGGGCCCAGTCGAGTGTCGCCTCGAGTGCCGCCAGTGTCGTTGAAGCCCAGGCCAGTGCGTGGACCTTGCGCTGCTCTCGTTCCAGGAGCTTCGTATCTGCGCGACCCGCATCTGTGATCAGTTCACTAACGGCTTCCCGATATTGAGCCAGAAAGTCGCGCACCGCGGAACAGGCAGCCCCGGCGGCCAGGAGAAATTTCTCGTTTTCACTCATGAAGCTGCAGGGTCCCTGCGGGTCCAGTCGCCCGACGCGCCGCCGGTCTTTTCGTCAACCTGGATGGCCTCGATCGTCATGCCGCGATCGATCGCCTTGAGCATGTCGAAGAGTGTCAGGCAGGCGGTAGAGACCGCCGTCAGTGCTTCCATTTCGACTCCGGTTGGCCCCGTAGTGATAGCTTCCGCCGACACCTGGAATCCTGGCAAGCCCGCATCGGGGGTGATCGTCACCGCCACCTTCGCCAGGGGCAAAGGATGGCATAGCGGAATAAGATCGGACGTCCGCTTCGCACCCATCACGCCGGCGAGCTCCGCCGTCGAAATGACCGCCCCTTTGGGCGCGCGACCTTCAAGGACCGCGTCCAGTGTGGCAGCCGCACAAGTGAGCCGTCCGCTCGCCACGGCCCGCCGTTTCGTCTCCGGCTTGTGCGATACATCGACCATGCGGGCGCGGCCTTCGCCGTCGAGGTGTGTGAGCTTGCTCATCCCGCCTCTGTGCCGCGCTTCGTTGCCCGCGCCAAGCCCTGAGGAGGGCCCCAAAACGACAAAAGCCCGCTGCTCAGTGAAGAGCGGCGGGCCTATTGTCCGAAAACGATGGTTGCGGGGGTTGGATTTGAACCAACGACCTTCAGGTTATGAGCCTGACGAGCTACCGGGCTGCTCCACCCCGCGGCACCGTTCGATTCATCAGCGGGCCCATGGCCCGGAGACGACAAAGCCGCCGCTCGGTTCACACCGGCAGCGGCTTTTGAAATCGTGAATGGGCTTTTACCGCGTCCGTCTGCTGTAATGCCTGGCGACGACCTACTCTTCCAGTGCTTAGGCACTAGTACCATCGGCGCTGTCCGGTTTCACGGCCGAGTTCGAGATGGGATCGGGTGGGTCACAGACGCTATAGCCACCAAGCAATAAAGCAGGCGGACGGGTTTAAATCGATGCCCCTTTCGGGCGTATCCGGCTGAAGTTTCCTCCAAATCGCGGACAGCACAGGGCTGTCGTTGATGGTATGAATCCTACAAGCGCGAAAAGAACTATTAGGACCGGTTAGCTCCACACATTACTGCGCTTCCACACCCGGCCTATCAACGTCATGGTCTATGACGGTTCGAAGATTGCTTATCTTAAGGGAGGCTTCCCGCTTAGATGCTTTCAGCGGTTATCCCGTCCGTACATAGCTACCCTGCGGCACCCTTGGCAGGATGACAGGTACACCAGAGGTACGTTCACCCCGGTCCTCTCGTACTAGGGGCAACTCCTTTCAACAATCGACGCCCACGGCAGATAGGGACCAAACTGTCTCGCGACGTTCTGAACCCAGCTCACGTACCACTTTAATTGGCGAACAGCCAAACCCTTGGGACCTGCTCCAGCCCCAGGATGTGATGAGCCGACATCGAGGTGCCAAACGATTCCGTCGATATGAGCTCTTGGGAATCATCAGCCTGTTATCCCCGGCGTACCTTTTATCCGTTGAGCGATGGCCCTTCCACGAGGGACCACCGGATCACTATGACCGACTTTCGTCTCTGCTCGACTCGTCAGTCTCGCAGTCAGGCAGGCTTATGCCATTGCACTCTCGCAGACGGTTTCCAACCGTCCTGAGCCTACCATCGCGCGCCTCCGTTACTCTTTAGGAGGCGACCGCCCCAGTCAAACTACCCGCCACAGAGGGTCCCTACACCGGCTAACGGTGCGAGGTTAGACATCAGAAAACAGCAGGGTGGTATTTCACCTATGGCTCCAAATCAGCTGGCGCCGATTCTTCAAAGCCTCCCACCTATGCTACACAACTCTTTCCTAATGCCACTCTGAAGCTGCAGTAAAGGTGCACGGGGTCTTTCCGTCTAACCGCGGGTACTCCGCATCTTCACGGAGAATTCAATTTCGCTGAGCATATCCTGGAGACAGTGGGGAAGTCGTTACGCCATTCGTGCAGGTCGGAACTTACCCGACAAGGAATTTCGCTACCTTAGGACCGTTATAGTTACGGCCGCCGTTTACTCGGGCTTCAATTCGGAGCTTGCACTCCTCCTCTTAACCTTCGAGCACCGGGCAGGCGTCACACCCTATACGTCGTCTTGAAGCCGACTTAGCAGAGTGCTGTGTTTTTGCTAAACAGTCGCTACCCCCTGGCCTGTGCCCCCCACTACTGCTTGCGCAATAATGGGGCCTCCTTCTTCCGAAGGTACGGAGGCAATTTGCCGAGTTCCTTCAGGATACTTCTCTCAAGCGCCTTGGTATACTCTACCTGACCACCTGTGTCGGTTTCGGGTACGGTCTATACGGAGAGGCTATTTCCTGGAACCGCTTCACTGCCCGCACAATCCAATAAGCACGAACAATTTACGCGATCCGTCACACATCTCCAGGCCCACGAATATTAACGTGGTTCCCATCGACTACCCCCTTCGGGCTCGTCTTAGGGGCCGGCTCACCCTACGCTGATTAGCATTGCGTAGGAACCCTTGGTCTTTCGGCGACAGGGTATCTCACCCTGTTTGTCGCTACTCATGTCAGCATTCGCACTTCCGATACGTCCACGGTCGGTTACCCTCCCGCTTCACTCGCTTACGGAACGCTCCGCTACCGCTGCAGTAAACTGCAACCCTAAGCTTCGGTGCATATCTTTAGCCCCGTTACATCTTCGCCGCAGGAACCCTTATTTAGACCAGTGAGCTGTTACGCTTTCTTTAAAGGATGGCTGCTTCTAAGCCAACCTCCTGGTTGTTTTGGGATTCCCACATGCTTTCCCACTTAGATATGACTTGGGGACCTTAGCTGTAGGTTAGGGCTGTTTCCCTTTTGACGACGGACCTTAGCACCCGCCGTCTGTCTGCCGGATAAGACTCGATGGTATTCGGAGTTTGGTTAGGTTTGGTACCGCTCGCGCAGCCCTAGCCCATCCAGTGCTCTACCCCCATCGGCATACGTCCGACGCTCTACCTCAATAGATTTCGCGGAGAACCAGCTATTTCCCGGCTTGATTGGCCTTTCACCCCTAAACACAGCTCATCCGAGAATTTTTCAACATTCACCGGTTCGGTCCTCCAGTGCGTGTTACCGCACCTTCAACCTGGCCATGCCTAGATCGCCGGGGTTCGGGTCTAATCCAACATACTCAGTCGCCCTATTCAGACTCGCTTTCGCTGCGCCTACACCTAACGGCTTAAGCTTGCATGTTAGATTAAGTCACTGACCCATTATGCAAGAGGTACGCTGTCACCCCCTATGGGGCTCCAACTGCTTGTAAGCATCCGGTTTCAGGTACTGTTTCACTCCCCTAATCGGGGTGCTTTTCACCTTTCCCTCACGGTACTGTGTTCGCTATCGGTCATGTGCGAGTATTTAGGCTTGGAGGGTGGTCCCCCCATGTTCAGACAGGATTTCACGTGTCCCGCCCTACTCGAATCTTCTTCGATCACTTTCGCGTACGGGGCTATCACCCGCTATGGCCACTCTTTCCAAAGTGTTCCGCTAATTAACGAAGAAGCATTGGCCTGGTCCCGGTTCGCTCGCCACTACTACGGGAATCTCTGTTGATGTCTTTTCCTCCGGGTACTGAGATGTTTCAGTTCCCCGGGTTCGCTTCACCAAACCTATATATTCAGTCTGGTGATACCCTATCCACCTCTTTCCGAGCCAGCTGAAGCTAGATCGAAAGGAAATGGTGAGGGTGGGTTTCCCCATTCGGAAATCGCCGGATCAAAGTTTGCTCACAACTCCCCGACGCTTATCGCAGCGTGCCACGTCCTTCATCGCCTGCACATGCCAAGGCATCCACCAAATGCTCTTACCTCACGCTTGAGAATCCACACCATCAACGACAGACCTGCATAAAAGTCCGAAGTCTCACGACGATGCGGAGGAATATCTCAGCCAGATAAATCAATTTGATTGATCTTGTTTGTGATGCATCGATCGACCGCTCGGCACGAAGCCTTACGATACAATCCATGCGCCACGGCATCGATTTAAAAACCCATTCACAATGTCAAAGACGGCGACCAAGTCGCCTACTCGCTAGAAGCGAGATCCGCTTTCGTTTCATCTATCGGATTAACTGAATGCCTGGTGGAGCCTATCGGGATCGAACCGATGACCTGATGCTTGCAAAGCAACCGCTCTCCCAGCTGAGCTAAGGCCCCTTAACCTGGCAAAAATGGTGGGCCTGAGAGGATTTGAACCTCTGACCTCACCCTTATCAGGGGTGCGCTCTAACCAACTGAGCTACAGGCCCATGCCAGCCACGCTGGCCACAATGGCCGCGGGCGGCAAAGCCAGCTCAGGCAAACAGCAGCAGGCGCAAACCTGCTGCTGAATCCGATTGATGAAAGGACATGAGGACGACGGCAATGTTCTTTGGAAGTCGCGAAGCTCTTCCCGGCACAAGGCCAGGCGCTTTCGAGACAATCCTTAGAAAGGAGGTGATCCAGCCGCAGGTTCCCCTACGGCTACCTTGTTACGACTTCACCCCAGTCGCTGAACCCACCGTGGTAGGCTGCCTCCTTGCGGTTAGCGCACCTCCTTCGGGTTGATCCAACTCCCATGGTGTGACGGGCGGTGTGTACAAGGCCTGGGAACGTATTCACCGCGGCATGCTGATCCGCGATTACTAGCGATTCCGCCTTCATGCTCTCGAGTTGCAGAGAACAATCCGAACTGAGACATCTTTTGGAGATTAGCTCACCCTCGCGGGATAGCTGCCCACTGTAGATGCCATTGTAGCACGTGTGTAGCCCAGCCTGTAAGGGCCATGAGGACTTGACGTCATCCCCACCTTCCTCCGGCTTATCACCGGCAGTTTCCTTAAAGTGCCCAACTAAATGATGGCAACTAAGGACGAGGGTTGCGCTCGTTGCGGGACTTAACCCAACATCTCACGACACGAGCTGACGACAGCCATGCAGCACCTGTCACTAGGTCCCCGAAGGGAAGAAATCTGTCTCCAGAAGTCGTCCTAGGATGTCAAAGGCTGGTAAGGTTCTGCGCGTTGCTTCGAATTAAACCACATGCTCCACCGCTTGTGCAGGCCCCCGTCAATTCCTTTGAGTTTTAATCTTGCGACCGTACTCCCCAGGCGGATAACTTAATGCGTTAGCTGCGCCACCCAAGCTCCATGAGCCCGGACAGCTAGTTATCATCGTTTACGGCGTGGACTACCAGGGTATCTAATCCTGTTTGCTCCCCACGCTTTCGCACCTCAGCGTCAATACCTGTCCAGTGAGTCGCCTTCGCCACTGGTGTTCTTCCGAATATCTACGAATTTCACCTCTACACTCGGAATTCCACTCACCTCTCCAGGATTCTAGCTTTCCAGTTTCAAAGGCAGTTCCGGGGTTGAGCCCCGGGATTTCACCCCTGACTTAAAAAGCCGCCTACGTGCGCTTTACGCCCAGTAATTCCGAACAACGCTAGCTCCCTCCGTATTACCGCGGCTGCTGGCACGGAGTTAGCCGGAGCTTATTCTCCAGGTACTGTCATTATCATCCCTGGTAAAAGAGCTTTACAACCCTAAGGCCTTCATCACTCACGCGGCATTGCTGGATCAGGCTTTCGCCCATTGTCCAATATTCCCCACTGCTGCCTCCCGTAGGAGTCTGGGCCGTGTCTCAGTCCCAGTGTGGCTGATCATCCTCTCAGACCAGCTAAGGATCGTCGCCTTGGTAGGCCATTACCCCACCAACTAGCTAATCCTACGCGGGCCCATCCAAAGGCGATAAATCTTTGGTCTTTCGACATTATCCGGTATTAGCAGTCATTTCTAACTGTTATTCCGAACCTAAGGGCAGGTTCCCACGCGTTACGCACCCGTGCGCCACTAAGGCCGAAGCCTTCGTTCGACTTGCATGTGTTAGGCATGCCGCCAGCGTTCGTTCTGAGCCAGGATCAAACTCTCAAGTTTGTGTCACACACCAAGCAGGCACGGGGAAAACCCCGCCGACCTGACTGGCATGAGCTTCAAGGAGCCGATACCTGCACTGTCAAACGTAATGGATACGAATGAACATGCTTACCATCCGGGCGAGCGTGGAGCCCGCGATCGGATGTGGCGATCGGCTTAGAGTAACCGGTTACCGGAGCCTTGAGGTCCCCGGACCGGGCGCCGTCGCCCACATGTCCCTTCATCAAAAACCAACAATGTCAAAGAGCCGCCTGGACAGTTATAGCGGACAGCTTTTGGTTCCCCGATTTACACCGGGGGAGCCGGCTATCCGTTTCTGTTGGCGACCGAAGCAGTGGGCGGTGGAAGCCGCCAGCGCCGCGTCGGTGAGGGCCATCTAGGCTTGGTGTTGGATTCGGTCAACCGACTTTTGCAATTTTGTTGCGTCTTTTTTTCGAACCCTAGGAATTCTGCGGGTTTGGGGCGTTTTTTGACGGCGAAGGTCGGTTTCGCCTGCGGTAAAACCCAACCGCACAGCCGTTGGATCGGGCCGCATTGCGGTGAAACGGCACATGAATCGGGGGTGATTCAGCGGTGAATCGCAATGTGTTGGCAGGGGAATCGCGAGTCAGCCTGCTCGCATTCGCCACGAATCGCGCGTGGCATCATGTGATAACGGGGAGCGGCGTCAGCCAGACAGGGGAACCGGAAGGATTCGGCAGGCGTGTGCGCAGTGCGCTGGCGTGGCGCTGGGGCAGCCAATTCGTTGCGCAGCTGTTCACCTGGGGTGCCACCATCATGGTCGTGCGCCTGCTGGTCCCAGTAGACTACGGCCTGTTCGCCATGAGCCAGGTGGTGGTGGTGGCCTTGAACTTCCTCAATGGATGGAGCTTCGCCACTTCGTTGATCCAGGCCGACAGGGTGGAGAAGCGGGAAGTCGGGCAGGTCTTCGCCCTACTGCTGCTTATGAATGGGACGCTGGCAGTGGCACAGCCGGTGCTCGCACCCGCCGCCGCGGCTTATTATCGCGAGCCGGCGGTTGCCGACCTGCTGCGGGTCCAGGCGCTGATCTTTGCGACCACGCCGTTCATCGCCCTGCCCCAGGCCCTGCTCTCGCGGCGGCTTGAGTTCCGGGCGCAGGCCGTGGCGAACCTCGCCAGCGCGATCGTAGGCGCGCTGACGGCGTTGGCGCTTGCCTGGTTCGGCTTCGGCGTCTGGGCGCTGGTCTATGCCCCCATCCTTGCCTTCGCCACTCGCGGCGTGATGATGACCATTGCGACAAGGACATTACCCCTGCCAGTGTTCGATTTCCGCGGGGCAGGCAGGCTGATCGGTTTCGGCGGTACGCTGACGCTGTGCCAGCTGTTCTGAATCCTGCAGAGCCAGTCGGACGTCTTTATCGCCGGGCGCGGTTTCGAGGCGCACCAACTCGGCCTGTATTCCGAGGCGCTGTTCCTCACGCTGATCGTCACCGGCCGCTTCCTGCCGCCGATCAACGATGTCGCCTTTCCCGCCTATGCCGAATTGCACAAGGCCGGACACAGCCTAGCCCCCTATTTCGTCCGCACGCCGCGCACCGTCCTGCTGGTCACAGCGCCTATATATAGAGCTGGTGCTTACTGCCCCCAATGCGATCCTGTTTGTCTTCGGCGAAAAGTGGACAGGGATGGCCCCGTTGGTTGCCGCGGTTGCCCCGGTCATGCCGCTTATGGCCGTGCAGATCGTCTGCAGCCCTGCAACCAATGCTACGGGCGACCCGCGGATCTAACTCGCCACCAGCGTCTGTGGCGCCCTACTCTTCGTGGCCGCCTTCCTGGTGGGGGTGGACTTTGGGCCCGAAGGCCTGGTGCGCGCCTGGTGGTTCGCCGCCCCCCGCATTGCTCGCAGTGACGCTGGCACTGACGTTGCCGGCGGTGGGCGTACGCATTAGAACATTGGCCAAGGCTGCGCTGCCGCCACTGGTCGCCTGCGCGATCATCGCCCTTGCCCTGGAAGGCGCGCGCCTGGTGTTGCCGGCCGACCTGCATCCCGGATTGATGCTCGCTGTGCTCGTCCCGCTCGGCGCCCTGACATACATTGGCGTATTGGTTGCCTTCTGGCGTGACGTCGTACGCAAGAGCATCGCCATGCTGCGCAGATGAGATTTTGGCAGATCGCCCCGGCGTGATATCCTGCGATCAGTGGCGACCTGCTTTGTTAGGCGCCGCTGGGAGAGACACGATGGCGCTTCGCGGCCTGATCGCGGGATGCGCGCTGGCCCTTGCCGGCGGCGTTGCAGCCCAGACTGACAGTGCAGGCAGCATGCTGGGCAACATCGCGGCCGACGAGGCGGCGATGTTGCGCGACCGGCATGAACGCATGACCGTGCCCGTCACGATCGGCGGTGCGGGTCCCTATCGCTTCCTGATCGACACCGGCGCACAGGCAACCGTCGTCACCCATGAACTGGTCGAGGACCTTTCGCTGCGCCATAGCGGGCGTGCGACATTGGTGGCGATGGGTGGGACCAGCGTGGTCGACACGGTCGAACTCGACAATCTCGAATTCGCCAATCGCTCGGTCAGTGGCCTGATCTCACCCGCCCTCAACGCCACACATATAGGTGCGGACGGCATCCTCGGCCTCGACAGCCTGCAGGATACGAGAGTGCTGATGGATTTTCGCGAAGGGCGGATGAAGATCGCCGACGTTCCAGGCGAGCAGAGCAATTCCGGCTATGAGATCATCGTGCGGGCACGCCGCAAGCTGGGGCAGATGATCATCACCGACGCCAAGGTCGATGGAGTGCGGACTTCGGTGATCATCGATACCGGGGCCCAGACCTCGATGGCCAACACCGCGCTGCTCCGCCGTATCCGCGCGCGCGAGCGCACCGAGATCAAGAGCATCGACGTGCTCGGCACACAGATGTCCAACGGAGCAGTCTGGGTCCGCAAACTGGAAATCGGCGGTGCGGAGATGACCAGCGTTCCGGTAGCAATCGCCGACAGTCCAATTTTCGCAGCGCTCGGGCTGGAGGGCAAGCCCGCCCTGATCCTGGGCGTAGCGAACCTGCGCGCCTTCGACCGGGTCGCAATCGACTTCTCCAACCAGCGTATCCTGTTCGACGTACCGTCGAGCAGCGTGCGCTTCTCCCAGCGCCAATTGCCGACGCTGGCGGAGCGGTTCTAGCAGTCCGGCACAGCACAGCGCTTGCCTGACGGGCGCACTGCCCCCAGATGGGCGACACAATGCCGCCCGAGACCGACTCCCCCGAGCCCCGCGAGGACACCGAAAGCTGGGCCACGGTCCGGCGGTTCCTTCCTTACCTATGGCCTTCGGACAATCCCGTGCTGAAGCGGCGCATCGTCGCGGCCATGATTCTGGTGCTTGCGGCCAAGGCGACGACGCTGGCCCTGCCCTTCGCCTACAAGCGCGCAATCGACGCGATGACCACGCCGACCAACGAGGCTGCGATGGTCGCGCTGGCCTTCGTCATTGCCTATGCCGCCGGGCGCTTCGCAGCGGTGACCTTCGACAACCTGCGCAACATTACCTTCGAACGCGTCGGACAGGAGGCGACCCGCCAGCTGGCCGAGGACACCTTTGCCCGGCTGCACCAGCTGTCGCTGCGGTTTCACTTGTCGCGCCGTACGGGCGAGGTGACCAAGACAATCGACCGCGGAACCAAGAGCATCGACGTCATGCTCTATTTCCTGCTGTTCAACATTGCACCTACCGCGATCGAACTGATCGCCGTCGGGGTAATCTTCTATATCAACTTCGGGTGGGTACTGGTCGCGGCGACCGCGGCGACGGTGACGGCCTATATCGTGGTCACGCGCCAGATCACCGAATGGCGCAACGAACTGCGGCGCCAGATGAACGAGCTTGACGGCACGGCCCTCGCCCGCTCGGTCGACAGCCTGCTCAACTACGAGACGGTCAAATACTTCTCCGCCGAGGGTCGGGAGAAAGCGCGCTACGGCGAATCCGCGCGCGCCTTTGCCGAAGCCGCGGTCCGTTCCGAGAACTCGCTCGGCCTGCTCAACATCAGCCAGGCGCTGATCATGAACCTGCTGATGGGCGGCGCCATGGGCTTCACCGTGTGGCAGTGGAGCAAGGGTGTGTTGACCACCGGCGACCTGGTGCTGGTGAACACCTACCTCATGCAGCTGTTCCGCCCGCTTGACATGCTCGGCATGGTCTATCGCACCGTCCGCCAGGGGCTGATCGACATGGCCGCCATGTTCCGGCTGATCGACACCGAAGCGGAGGTGCGCGACATCCCCAACGCGCCCGCGCTAATCGTCCGCCGCCCCACGCTGCAGTTCGACAATGTCGTGTTCGGCTACGAACCGGACCGCACCATACTGCACGGCCTCAGCTTCGAAGTTCCAGCCGGCCGCCATGTCGCAATCGTCGGTCCCTCGGGCGCGGGCAAGAGCACCATCGGGCGCTTGCTGTTCCGTTTCTACGACCCGCAGGCGGGCCGCATCCTGATCGACGGACAGGACATCGCGAAGGTGACGCAGGTGAGCTTGCGTGAAGCCATCGGGATCGTGCCGCAGGATAGCGTGCTGTTCAACGACACCATCGGCTACAACATCGCCTATGGCCGTGACGGCGCGACGCGTGAAGAGGTCGAGGCCGCTGCTCGTGCGGCGGCGATCATGCCGTTGATCGAGCGCCTGCCCGAAGGCTTCGAAACCGAAGTTGGCGAACGCGGGCTCAAGCTGTCGGGCGGCGAGAAGCAGCGCGTCGCCATCGCCCGCACGCTGGTCAAGGATCCGCCGATCGTGCTGCTCGACGAAGCCACCAGCGCGCTCGACAGCCGGACCGAGCAGGAGATCCTGCGCACCCTCCACCGCGTGTCGGAACATCGCACCACCTTGGCCATTGCGCACCGCCTGTCGACCATCGCCGATGCCGACCACATCCTCGTGCTCGACCAGGGCCGCTTGGCGGAAAGCGGCACGCATCCAGAACTGCTGCGAGTCGGCGGTCTCTATGCGGAAATGTGGGCGCGCCAGCAGGCCGAGGCCGAACAACTGGGCGAGGCCGCAGAGTAACACCTCACCCTCTGGGGTTGTGCTGCACTGCAGCATCGGTCATGGGGCCCGCACATCCGGCGCGATCCCGTGCCTCCATTTCCTGAATAACGGAAACTCCCGCATGCTCGATCGCAGCGCGCTGCACCGCGACTGGACCTCCAACATCCGTGCCGACATCCTGGCCGGGATCGTCGTCGCGCTGGCACTCATCCCCGAGGCGATCGGCTTTTCGATCATCGCCGGTGTCGATCCGCGCGTGGGTCTCTACGCCTCGGTAGCGATCGCAATGGTCGTCGCCTTCACCGGCGGCCGCCCCGGCATGATCAGCGCCGCCACCGCAGCCGTCGCGGTGGTGGTGGTACCGCTGGTGCGCGAGCATGGGGTCGAATATCTCTTCGCGGCGACGATCCTGATGGGCATTTTCCAGGGTATCGCCGCGCTGCTGCGGCTCGACTTGTTGATGCAGTTCGTCAGCCGATCGGTCATCACCGGCTTCGTCAATGCGCTCGCGATCCTGATTTTCATGGCGCAGCTGCCGCAGCTCACCAATGTCGGCTGGGAAACCTACGCGATGGTCGCTGCAGCGTTGGCGATCATCTACCTGTTCCCCAAGCTGACCACCGCTGTCCCCAGCCCGCTGGTCGCGATCATCGTGCTTACGGCACTGTCGATCTGGATCAAAGCGCCCGTCAACACCGTGTCGGACATGGGACAACTGCCCGAAGGCCTTCCCTATTTCGTGCTGCCCGACGTTCCCCTGACCTGGGAAACCTTGCAGATCATCGCCCCCTATTCGGCAACCATGGCCGCGGTCGGCCTGCTCGAATCGCTGCTAACCGCGCAGATCGTCGACGACATGACGCACACCGGCAGCAACAAGCGCCGTGAAAGCGCGGGCCAGGGCGTCGCCAATATCGTTGCGGCGTTCTTCGGCGGCATGGGCGGGTGCGCCATGATCGGACAATCGGTGATCAACGTGACCAGCGGCGGGCGCGGTCGCCTGTCGACCTTCACCGCCGGCTTCGCGCTGCTCATCCTGCTTGCCGCGCTCGGCGATCTCGTCGGCCAGGTGCCGATGCCCGCACTGGTGGCGATCATGATCATGGTTTCGATCGGGACGTTCAGCTGGAATTCGATCCCCAATATCGGGAAGCATCCATGGCAGAGTTCGGTCGTGATGGTCGTCACCGTGGTGGTGGTCGTGGCGACGCATAATCTTGCGCTTGGCGTGCTCGCAGGGGTGATCCTTTCGGGCGTGTTCTTCACCCACAAGGTGATGACCATGTTCGAAGTCGTGCGCGAGCGCGAAGGCGATACGGCAATCTACCGTGCCAAGGGTCAGATCTTCTATGCCAGCGTCGAGCGGTTCGAAGCGGCGCTTGGCCCCGAAAGCAGCATGCCAGACCCGGCAGACCACGTGATCATCGACGTGCGCAAGGCGCATTTCTGGGACATCTCGGCCATCGGCGCGCTCGACAAGGTGGTTGAACGGATGCGCCGGAACGGACGCAGCGTTCAGGTCCGCGGACTAAACCGCGCCAGCGCCGACCTGTTCGATAAATACGCCCTGACCGACAAGACCGGGGTCGAAATCGGCCTGGCGCCTCACCCCTGAGAGGCGGAGAGGTCAAGGAGAAGGTCCAGCGCCTCCTCGGCGCGTTCCGCCGGCACGAAGGCATGGTCGTGATGCAGCGCCGCAACCATGTTGCAGGCGATCCCCGCCTCGGCGAGCCTGCTCGCCACCGCCGCCGTCAGCCCCACGCCTTCAAGGTCCGAATTTACCTCGAGCACAATGCGAGCAAAGGCCGGCGCACCTTCCGGGGCGAGCGCAGCGGGCACGATCGCGCTGACACCCTCGTCCTCGCGGAACGTGCCGATCGCCGCGCCAAGCAGCTCGGGAGCCCGGTCGGGCGTCACCGCCACGAAGCACCAGTGCCGCTCGTCGAGCCGCGGGCTCATCTGCGCGATCATCGCCCGGGTATTGCGCACCGGGCCTGCCATCACAGGATATACTTGCTGAGGTCGGTGTTGCCCGCGAGGTCTTCCAGTCGCTCACGGACATAGGCGGCATCGATGGTCACGGTCTCGTCCTTGCGATCCTCTGCCTCGAAGCTGATGTCTTCGAGCAGGCGTTCCATCACCGTCTGCAGACGCCGGGCACCGATGTTCTCGACGGTCTCATTCACCTGCGCGGCCACGCGCGCGACTTCGCCGATGGCGTCGTCGGCGAATTCAAGGGTGACGTCTTCGGTGCCAAGCAGCGCGCTATATTGCTCGACGAGGTTGGCGCGCGTTTCGTTGAGGATGCGGACGAAGTCCTCCTCGGTCAGCGCGCGCAGCTCGACGCGGATCGGAAGGCGGCCCTGCAGTTCGGGCAGCATGTCGCTGGGCTTGGCCACGTGGAACGCCCCCGATGCGATGAACAGGACATGGTCGGTCTTCATCGGGCCGTATTTGGTGGCAACGGTGGTGCCCTCGATCAGCGGCAGCAGGTCACGCTGCACGCCTTCGCGGCTCACACTCCCACCGCGCACGTCCGAAACCGCGATCTTGTCGATCTCGTCGAGGAACACGATGCCGTTGGTCTCCGCATTCTCCAGCGCAACGCGGGCGACGTCGTCCTGGTCCATGCGCTTCTCGGCCTCTTCCTCGACCAGCCGGTCCCACGCATCGGGGACCTTGAGCTTGCGCCGCTTCATCGGCTGCTTGCCCATCGCCTTGCCGAGCATATCGGACAGGTTGATCATGCCAACGCCGCCGGGCATGCCCGGGATCTCCATTGAACCCGAGGGAGTCTCGGCCACTTCGATCTCGACCTCGGTCTCGTTCATCGAATTGTCGACGATCCGCGCGCGAAAAGCCTCGCGCGTCGCCTCGCTGGCATTGTCGCCGACTAACGCGGTGAGCAACCGATCCATCGCGGCCTTGCTGGCCGCCTCGCGCACGGCTTCGCGGCGGCGATCCTTCTCCAACCGGATCGCCTCTTCGACCAGGTCGCGGGCGATCTGTTCGACGTCGCGCCCGACATAGCCGACCTCGGTGAACTTGGTCGCTTCGACCTTCACGAAGGGCGCATTGGCCAGCTTGGCCAGCCGGCGGCTGATCTCGGTCTTGCCGCAGCCCGTGGGGCCGATCATCAGGATATTCTTGGGCGTCACTTCGTCGCGCAGCTCCGGGCCGAGGCGCTGGCGACGCCAGCGGTTGCGCAGTGCCACGGCAACCGCGCGCTTGGCGTCCTTCTGGCCAATGATGTGCTCGTCGAGCGCGGCGACGATCGCCTTGGGGGTCAGGGTATCGGTCATGGTTTTGCTGGGCCGCTCAGACCGTTTCGACGGTCAAATTGTTGTTCGTGAAGACGCAGACGTCGGCGGCCACCGCCATCGCCTTGCGCGCGATCGTTTCCGGGTCGGTTTCATAATCAGACAAGGCACGGGCTGCGGACAGAGCGTACATGCCCCCGCTACCGATCGCCGCGATGCCCCCTTCGGGTTCAAGCACGTCACCATTGCCGGTAAGGACCAGCAGGTTCTCCTTGTCCGCAACGATCATCAATGCTTCGAGATTGCGCAGGTACTTGTCCATGCGCCAGTCCTTGGTCATCTCGACCGCGGCGCGCAGGAGCTGGCCGTTATACTGCTCGAGCTTCTTCTCAAGCCGCTCGAACAGGGTGAAGGCATCGGCCGTCGCGCCCGCGAATCCGGCCACGACCTTGCCGCCCTCGCCGATCCGGCGGACCTTCTTAGCATTGGGCTTCATCACCGTGTTGCCCATCGAAACCTGACCGTCACCCGCGATCACGGTCACGTCGCCGCGCCTGACCCCGATGATGGTGGTGGAGTGCCACTGCACGAGGCCGTGGCTGTCGCTGTTCGAGTTCATGCTGCGCGATATGGGGCGCACAGCACGAGGGTCAAGCGGCAGGGTTACTGCGGAGCCCCGGCGCCCGGTGCGCCGACCGCGCCGATGTTGCCGAACAGGTCTTCGAGGAAACCACGCTCACGGCCCAGCGTGGGCGTCTTGTCGCCATCGGGGCTGAGATAGGCGACCTTTTCAATGCCCGTGCGATCGGCCGAAATGACGTTTCCGGCGCCGTCGAAGCGGATGGCCAGCACGCTGTGTTCCTGGATCCGCGGGCGGACGAAGGGTTTGCGGCCAGTGGTGCTGGAGACGTAATACCAGGTCGGCTCGCCAAACTGGCTGGTAAAGGTCGGGCGGCCGAGAGTTCCTGCAACCGAGGTCTGGTTGTCGATCCCCGGCTGGATTGCAGAGGTCAGCACCGGGTCAACGATATAACCGCGCGATTCGCGGATCGACGAACAGCCGCTGGTTGCGACGCCCGCAACTGCAATCAGGGCGAGGCCAAGAATCTTCGTGCCGTTCATGGAACCAGCAAATCTCCGTCTTCAAGGGCGCTTGGCCGCTGGCGGCCATCTCCCTATATGCTCGGCCACGCCTTAGTCCGAAAGCGACCGGCCATGCAATGTGGTATGGTTCATCGCTTGGGGATCGCGGCCTGTATTGCCGCTGAACGGAGAATCCTCTTGTCCTTGCTTGCCCGTCTATTCGGCACATCCACCGACCCGCGAGAAGAATGGCGCGCGCTGTGGCACCGTGTGGTCAGCGAAGCGCGCGACCCCGATTGGTACCGGATGTGCGGCGTCGCCGACACGATCGAAGGTCGCTACGACATGATCACTCTGGTGCTCGCACTGGTGATGCTGCGGATGGAGGATGAAGGCGACATGGGCCCCGCCACCGCGCGCATGACCGAACTGTTTGCCGAAGATATGGAAGGCCAGCTGCGCGAAGCCGGGATCGGCGATCCCACCGTGGGCAAGAAGATATCCGCGCTGATGGCCAGCATGAACGGGCGCATCGGCGCCTATCGCGAGGGACTGCGTAGCGATCCCAAGGTGCTGGTCGAGGCGGTGCGGCGCAATGTCACCATGGCCCAGCCCGACGAGGCAGAGGCCTTGGTCCAGCGCATGGCCGCGCTTCACGCGCGGCTGGCGCGGTCGCCTATCGATGGATTGCGCAAGGGGGAGATCGCGGCATGAGCGTCCCAAACAGCGCCGCTGGCGAACTGGTCCGGCTGGTCAAGCCGCGCGCACTGCCCGCCGAGGCCTTGACCGTCGAGGCAAACGAGGCCGAGCGCGCTGCATTGGCCGGTCGGCTCGGGGTCACCGCGGTCCACAAGCTGGTGGCCGAGGTGACGTTCGACACCAAGGACGAAGCCGTGCTGGCAAACGGCAAGCTCTCCGCGACGATCGAACAGCCCTGCGCCGTCACGCAGGACGATTTCGTTTATGCGGTGGACGAGCCGTTGACGCTGCGCTTCGTTCCAACGCGTCCGCTTCCCGAATTTGCCCCTGACGAAGAAATTGAACTCGACAGCGAGGATCTCGACGAAATCGAATATGAGGGCGATGCCTTCGACTTGGGCGAGGCGATCGCGCAATCGCTGGCACTTGCCCTAGACCCCTATCGCGAAGGTCCTGGTGCCGATGCCGCGCGCAAGGCGGCCGGCATCGTCAGCGACGAAGAGCTGATACCCAGCGGACCACTGGCCGAAGCGCTGGCGGCGTTGAAGGGCAAGGGTGGCTAAAGCCTGAAATTGGGTGAGGCGCCGACCGCCTTACCGAGCGAACTCGCGGCCAAATCCATTCCGCCGTGTTACTAGCGCTCCCAAATTTGCTAGAGCTGGTGCCATCTGGCGGGTGGGAATGGTGATCGGAGCGAAGGCGCTTGGGAGGAGAGGCACATGCAGGTCGAACATGGCACGATAGTTTTGGTAGCCGACGGAGCTAAGCTGCTGCTGTTTCGGAACGAGGGTGATCGGAAGTACGCGGTACTCGAAACCCTCTCCCATGATGCGATTGAAGACGCCCCCACTCGCGAGCATGGAACGGATACCCCGGGCCGAACCCAATCAAGCATCGGCGACCGGCGAAGCAGCTATGGAGAGCCCGATTGGCACAGCCGATCCGAGGACGACTTTGCCCGCCACGCCGCTGCCCTGTGCGAACAGACTGCGGCAGCCCATCCTGAGGCCGGTATCGTCGTCATCGCGACGCCAAGAACGCTCGGCGAGTTGCGGAAGTACTATGGTCGCGAGACAGCGAGGCGGCTGCTTGCGGAGATCGACAAGGACCTTGCCAGCCATACGACAGATGACGTGATAGCGACATTAGCGGCGCATCAATAACCTTGGCGGTATCGGGGCGACCGGCCGACCTGGCTTGGTCAGCCTATTTCAGCATCAGCACCCCGTCGTATTCGGCGTCTGCCATGGAGTGGAACCTTGCCACTCAATCGTCTTGCTTCAGAGCATCGAGATAGGCGAGGAGGTTAGCGATGTCGTCGTCTTCGAATACGAAGACCGGCATTTCCATCGTGTGGCCGATCTGAACTCCACGCTCAAACGACGCCTCTACCGCCCACTCCGGCAAGCGGCGGGCCGCCCTACGAAGGCTGGGAGCGTTCGGATTGGGCGAAACGCCGTCATCAAGAGCGTGACAACTGGCGCAGTTCGCCTGGGCAAAGGCCCTTCCCTCGGCTGCACTTTCAGAGAGAGTATCAGCCTCGCGATCGGTGGCGCAAGCTGCGACGAGGAGCGGACTTGCCAGGATAACTAGACGCTTGAACACGAGATGGACCCCTTTCCCACTGGAGCAGTGTATTGCAGCGAGGCAGGAGAACACAAGTGAGCCTCGGACGAAGGTAGTATCAGCTGCGAGGATCCACCATTGGGTCGCTTGCGGACGCTCCCCGCTTTCCTGGTCGCTTGGCATCCAGCCATGATCACGCCCGTTCTTTCGCATCGTTGGCTGCCCAGCCCTCGGGCGGAGATTTTAGTTCAAAGACATTGTCCCATGTGTTCCCTCGGTTCAGCCCGGCGCACGCCAGGCTGAACGCCGAGTGCGACTCAGAACGGGATGTCGTCGTCGAGATCGTCGTAGTTCGAACCGCCTGACGCGCCGCCGCCGAAGCCGCTGCCCGAGCCGGCCGCCGCGCCGCTCGATGGAGCACCACCGTAACTTCCGCCAGAGCTTCCGCCCTGATCCCAGTTGCCGCCGCTGCGCTGGCCGCCACCACCACCCGAACCTTGGGGCCCGTCAAGCATGGTCAGCGTGCCGTTCATGCCGCGGATCACAACCTCGGTCGAATAGCGATCGTTGCCGCTCTGGTCCTGCCACTTGCGGGTCTGGAGCGACCCTTCGACATAGACTTTGGAACCCTTGCGCAGGTAGCGCTCGACCACGCCGACCAGGCCTTCGGAGAAGATCGCAACGGTGTGCCACTCGGTGCGTTCCTGCCGCTCGCCGGTGTTGCGATCCTTCCAGGTTTCGCTGGTGGCGATGCGCAGGTTCGCAACCTTGCCGCCATTCTGGAAGCTGCGGATTTCCGGATCGGCCCCGAGATTCCCGATCAGCATGACTTTGTTGAGGCTTCCGGCCATCGATTCGTCCCTTCGTATCTGTTGGCCTTGGCCTAACCCACGGTGCGAGTCGCTTCTAGGGCCGTTCCCGAGTTTCCCCCGTAGCGGAGGAGATTGCCTAGAGCCCCAGCGCGGTCGCCAGCCAGAAGGTCAGCCCCGCGAAGAGGTAGGCGAGCGTGAACAGATACCCGATCATGAAGGCCGGCCACTTCCAGCCATTGGTCTCGCGCCGGGCGACGGCGATGGTCGAGATGCATTGCGGGGCAAAGACGAACCAGGCGAGGAATGCCAGCGCAGTGGGCAGGCTCCACAAGGCAGCGATCTTGTCGGTCACGCCGGCGGCGGCGAGATCCTCGTCTTCGGCGTCGACGGCATAGGTCGTCGCCAGCGCGGATACCGCGACTTCGCGCGCCGCCATGGCCGGGATCAGCGCAAGGCTAATTTCGCGGTTGAAGCCGATTGGTGCGAGGATAGGGTGCATCACATCGGCGACATGGCCGGCGATGCTCGCGTCCATCTGGCCCTCGCCCGGCTCGGCCTTGGGGAAGCTGAGCATCAACCACAACACGATGGTGACGGTGAAGATGATCGTGCCTGCACGGCGCAGGAACACCCAGGCGCGCTGCCACAGCCCGATGGCCAAGTCCTTGACGCGCGGCATCTGGTAGCGCGGCATCTCCATGATGAAGCCGCTCGCGGTCCCGCGCGTGATCGTACGCCGCAGCACTAGGGCCGCGACCATCGCGCCGACGATGCCGATGACATAGAGCGCGAACAGCACCAGTCCCTGCAGCCCGATTCCTGGCCCAACCGAGGTCTTGGGGATTACTGCAGAGATGATCACCGCATAGACCGGAAGTCGCGCCGAACAGGTCATCAAGGGCGCGATCAGGATCGTCGTCAGGCGGTCCTTGGGATCGGGAATGCTCCGCGTCGCCATGATGCCCGGGATAGCGCAGGCGAAGCTCGACAACAGCGGGATGAAGCTCTTTCCCGAAAGGCCCACGCTGGCCATCAGCCGGTCCATCAGGAACGCCGCGCGCGCCATGTATCCGCTCGCCTCCATCACCAGGATGAAGAAGAACAGGATGACGATCTGTGGGAGGAACACGACCACCGAGCCTACCCCGGCGAGTACGCCTTCGGTCAGCAGGTCGCGGAAGAAGCCGGATGGCAGCGTGTCGCCAACTGCCTGCGAGACGAGGCCGACCCCGGCCTCCAGCGCGTCGGCAAAGGGGGTCGCCCAGGCGAACACTGCCTGGAAGATCACGAACAGCAGGCCGAACAGGATCAGCGGTCCGACCCACGGATTGAGCAGCACCCGGTCGATGCCGTTCTCGATCGTGTGGCGGGTCGATTTCGAGAGGATCGCGGCGCGCGCCATGTGCTTCGCGGTCAGCCGCCGTTCTGGCAACGTGACGTGCCAGCGCTTGTGAGCTTCCTCATCGGCGTGGGTTTCCGCCTCGGCGATCGCGTCGGCCAGCTCCGCTATGCCGCGTTTGCGCACCGCGACCGTCGCGATCACGGGGACGCCGAGCGCTTCTGCCAGTGCGGCGGGATCGAGCGTCAGTCCGTCGCGCTCGGCGAGATCGACCATGTTGAGCGCCACGACCGTCGGGCGACCGAGCTCAAGCACTTCCTGCGCGAAGACCAGGTGCTGCTCGAGGTTCGCCGCGTCGAGCACCAGGATTATGACGTCGGGCGTTGCCTCGCCTTCGAGCTCGCCGTGAATGACCCGGCGAGTCACTTCCTCATCCGGGCTCGCCGCGTCGAAGCTGTAGGATCCGGGCAGGTCGATCAGTTCGACTGGCTCGCCCGAAGGCAGGATTAGCCGCCCGGCCTTTCGTTCGACTGTGACCCCCGCATAATTGGCAATCTTTTGCCGTGCGCCCGTCAGCGCGTTGAACAACGCGCTCTTGCCCGAATTGGGATTGCCGACCAGAGCGGCGGTACGCTTGCGGGTCATACCGGTTCGACCTCGATCGCTCGCGCATGGGATCGGCGCAGAGCAATGGTCATCCGGCCAAGCCGAATCGCCAGCGGATCGCGCCCGCCGAAGATGCCGCGATGGACGATAGCAACTTCAGCCCCTTCGTCGACGCCGAGGGCCTTGAGGCGCTTCCCTTCGTCCTCGGCCAGTACCGCCCAGTTCACCGCAACGATTCGCGCGGCAGTTTCGTGTTCGAACCCGTCTAGAGTCATGAGCGCCGCCCTGTCAGATGTCGACGCTTGTTGCAACTCGTTATCAATAGCGGTTCGTCGCATTGCCGCCAGTTAGCAGGGAGAGTTCGGGCGATCCTTGACGCGCGTCAAGCGCGCAGGATCACCGCGCAGGGTAGCGAAGGCGGCCGAGGAAACGCGATATGCTGAAGTGCTCGCGCTCAGGATTGAGCCACTTGGCCTTGACCTGTTCAAACTTCATCACCCCGTCGATCCGGCGGTCGAGGAAAGCGCGTGTCTCAACCTTGCCTTCGCTCTGGTCGTCGACGAACACCGCCAGCGTCGCAGCATAGATCGAGGCGAGAATCGCGCGCTTGGTGTAGTGGTTGTAGTCGGTCGCCGTATCGCCCGCGAGCCGCCACATCACATCGGCGCTGTTCCAACCGGTCTTGAGCGCCTTGGCGACATTCTGCGGCATGGCCATGATGGCGAGCGCACGACGCAGCGCTTCCTCCTGCCCAGAAACCGCGTCGAGGCGGTACTGGATGAGGCTGCGAATGCGCTCGCGGATCTTCATTGCCGCCAGCTTTTCCGGGCGTAGGTCAAGCGCCATCCGGCGATCGATCGTTTCGATCCAGGCGGCAATCATGCCGAATGCACCATCGTCCTTGAACGCCAGCCGCGCCACATCGCGGTCGGCGCCAAGCTGATCGGCAGCCATTTCCAGCGCAGCATCGCCCCAGCCATCGAAAACCGCGGCTTCAGCGATACCGGGAGCGAGCGCCAGGCGCAGCTCGTCGAGAGTGAGATCGGCAACGTCCATGAGATCAGTTCGGCCCGTAATCCTTGCTCTTTTCACCACGCTCGGCGATCGCGCGCTCGATCTCGTCAAGAACCCGTGAGCGCGCGCCCATCAACTCGGCGTAATCGCGTGCAGTCCGCCCCGAATTGTCCGCTCGTTCGGGATTCGCTCCCTTGGCGATCAACGCACGGATCATCTCGACATCGCGGCGGTGGACGGCCGAAATGAGCGGAGTTTCGCCGGCGATATTGGTCGTATCGACCTGCGCGCCGTGCTTGAGCAGAAGCTCAACGCCTTCAATGAAACCAAGCTGCACGGCGATTTCAAGCGGCGACACTCCGTCGCGTGTCTCGATGTTTGGATTCGCACCCTTTTGCAGCAGGAAACGGACCCAAGTCGGATCGCGGCGCTGCGTCGCGATGTGCAAGCCGGTTTCCCCGCTGGTGATGTCACGGGCATTGACCAGGACGCTGCCCGGTTCATCGAGCAATTCGCTTGCCTTGGTCCCGTCGCGATCGCGCACCGCCTCAAGGAACTCATAGCCTTCCCGTTTGCGCTGGGCATCGGCCGGCGAAGCCACCAAAGCCAGTATCGCAAAACCCAAAATCGCACCGAGTTTCACATCGAGCACGCGCTTGAACACTTCTCTTACCCCTGTCGTTTTCCGCAAGTCTGTGAGGGTGTATCCCTTGAACCGGCGCAGTTAGCAGACCATGAACCGGGATACTATGCCCCGACTGAAAAGCCTCACCATTGTCGCCCCCCTTGCAACCCTGTTCATGCTGCCAGGCTGCGGCAGCAATGTATCGGGTGATCCGCCACCGCTCGAGGGTGGCCGAATCGGGGGCGACTTTACACTGACCGGCGAAGATGGTGGGCCGGTCAGCTGGAAGGACTTCGACGGTCAGTACCGCACTGTCTATTTCGGCTACACCTTCTGCCCTGACGTCTGCCCAACCGACAATCAGCGGCTTGGCGCCGGACTAAAATTGTTCGAAAAAAGGCATCCGGCGCTTGGCTCGCAGGTGCAACCACTGTTCGTGAGTGTCGACCCGGCCCGCGATACACCTGCGGTGCTCAAGGAATTCACCGCCAATTTCCATCCGCGCATGATCGGGCTGACCGGTGAGGAAGAGACGCTTCAAGAAGTTGCCGCATCCTTTGCCGCCAGTTTCTCGCGCGGATCGAATTCTCCGAGTGGCGGCTATCTCATGAACCACACCAACATCACCCTCCTGTTCGGACCGAAGGGCGAACCAATCGCCACCATACCGACGGATCAGGATGCCGAGGCAGTTGCCGCGGAATTCGAGAAATGGGTGCATTGAGGGAGCGATTCTGGGAGCTGCCGCTCGCAGCCCTCACCCAACCCGAATGGGAAGCGCTGTGTGATGGTTGCGGGCGCTGCTGCCTCCACAAGGTCGAGTTTGAGGAAACGGGAGAGATCGAGCATACCAATGTGGCTTGTCGTCTCCTCGATACCGAAACCGCGCGCTGTACCGACTACAAGCACCGCAAGGCCTTCGTCCCCGATTGTTTGCGGCTGACACTGAGGATCGTCGACCGAATCAACTGGCTGCCGCCGACCTGCGCCTATCGGCTGCGCGCAGACGGCAAGCCCTTGCCCCGCTGGCACTACTTGTTGACCGGGGATCGCGAAGATGTGATCCGCGCAGGGATATCGGTTGCCGGGCGCGTGATCGGCGAGGATCGGGCCGGACCACTCGAACATCACGTCGTCGATTGGGGCGACGATGAGGATCTCTCATGATCGACTGGCTGCGTCGCGAACCTGAAGACCCGGTGGTCGAGATCGAGGGACGCGTGCTACCGATCGAATTGACCCGCAATGCCCGCGCACAACGACTGACGCTGCGGTTGGCGCCCGATGGCAGGGCCGTCAGGATTACCCTGCCGAACTGGTGTCGTACGGCGGAGGCGGTGGCATTCGCACATGCCCGTCGCGCCTGGCTAACTGAACAGCTGGCCAAGGTTCCTGCGCGGCGCGACCCTGTGCTCGACGGTAAACTGCTATATCGCGGCGGCGAAATTGCGGTCGATTGGGATGCAGGCGCCCCCCGCCGTCCACGACTGGACCGGGACAGACTCGTGCTGGGAGGACCTCAGGATACGCTCGCTCGGCGCCTGCACCGCTGGATCGAGGGCGAGGCACTGCGCCTCTTTACCGACGACGCCCGCGACTACTGTGCCCGCGCCGATCTTTCTTTCGCGGGTGTCAGGCTAACCCGCGCTCGCCGTCGTTGGGGAAGTTGTTCTTCCGAGGGCGTCTTGCGGCTGAACTGGCGGCTGGTGCAGGCCCCCGACACAGTCCGGCGATCGGTCGTGGCCCACGAGGTCGCGCACCTCGTACACTTCGACCATTCGCCAGCATTCCATGCGTTGCTCGATCGCCTGTTCGAGGAAGACGTCGAGGAAGCCAATCGCTGGCTCAGTCGACACGGTCGCACGCTCTACGCAACCTTCGGCTGAGCGCGCCCCACTGGCGCACAGCGGCAATCCTGCCTATCTAGGGCGCCATGCGTTTCAAGAGCCGCTTCAACCCGGTGGGCGGGGTCACCGATCTCCTCACTTACATCCGCCAGCCGACTCCGCATCGCTGGCCGATCCTGTTTGCGTCCTGTCTCATGACGTTCGGGCTACTGTTCTGGGTCACTAAGGAATCCGTCTTCGTCCCGCCCGAACCACCCAAGGTGGTCTATATCAGCACCTTTGCAGAAGGGCGTAGTGACGAGGAAATCCGCCAGTCCAACGTCGAAAACCAGAAACGCAAGGAAGAGCGCGAGGCTGAGCTCGCAGAGCTGCGCCAGAAGAAGGTCGATGCCTACAAGGCGCTGGGCCGTGCGACGGGTCTTGATGTCGATAGCATGGCCAAGCAAGCCGAAGCGGAGAACGCCCGTGAAGCGGCCGCGCGTGAGGCGCGGCAGAAGGAACTCTACCAGGCGGGCACGACCCTTGGCGACAAACCCGAGTGACGCTCGCTGGATGGCGGCGGCAGCTCGGCTTGCCGCACGCGGCCGCCCGCTGAGCCAACCGAACCCGGCGGTCGGCTGCATTCTCGTACGCGAGGGCAGCGTGGTTGGGCGGGGATGGACCCGCGAGGGTGGACGCCCGCATGCCGAGGCGGTCGCGCTCGATCAGGCCGGTGCCGCATCGCGCGGCGCCACCGCCTATGTCACGCTGGAACCCTGCGCTCACCAATCCGAACGGGGGCCCGCCTGTGCCGACCTGCTCGCCGCAGCCGGCCTGGCGCGCGTCGTGGTGGGCGTCGAGGATCCCGATCCGCGAACTGCCGGGGCGGGCATCGCGCGGCTGCGCAGCGCGGGAATTGCTGCCGCTCTGATCCACTCCCCCGAAGCCGAAGCGAGCCTGATCGGCTATCTCACCCGAGCGCGACATGGCCGTCCGCACGTCACGCTCAAGCTCGCCACCTCGCTCGACGGATGTATCGCCACGGGAAAAGGCGAAAGCCAGTGGATCACCGGCGATGCCGCCCGAGCCCACGTCCATTCTCGCCGGGCCATGAGCGATGCGATCCTGGTCGGCGGAGGCACTTGGCGCAAGGACCAGCCCCAGCTTGACGTGCGCCTGCCGGGGCTTGCCGATCGCAGCCCGCAGCGCGTTGTGCTCACGCGCGGGGTCGCGCCCGATCGGGCGAAGGTGATCAACGCTCCCGCACAGATCGCCCGCCTCGATGCCCAATACCTCTATGTCGAAGCGGGGACCGATGTCGCCGCGAGTTTCATCGAGCAGGACCTCGTCGACCGGCTTGAACTCTACCGTGCCCCGATCCTGATCGGTGGCGGCTGGCCGGCGCTAGGCGACATAGGCCTGGCCAGCCTGGCCGAGGCCCATGGACGCTGGCAGTGCGTCGAGCGCCGCCAGCTTGGCAGCGACAGCTACGAAGCTTACAGCCGCACGCGTTAACCCAACCGGCCAGCAAGGAGCCAACATGTTCACAGGGATCGTCACTGCCATCGGCAAGATTGCCAGCGTCGAACAACGCGGCGATCTGCATGTGACCGTGGCCTGCGCATTCGATCCGTCAGCGATCGACATTGGCGCCTCGATCGCCTGTTCGGGCGTATGCCTGACGGTGGTCGAGCTTGCGGGTTCCAAGGGCGATGCGCGCATCGCGTTCGACGTATCGGGAGAAACCGTGAGCCGCACCCGTCCGGGCATGTGGACCGAAGGCAGCAGGCTGAATCTCGAACCAGCGCTCAAGCTCGGCGACGAACTCGGCGGGCACTTGGTCACGGGACACGTCGACGCCGTCGGCGATGTGGTCCTGTCAAAGGAGGAGGGCGGTTCGCGCAAGCTGGCGTTCCGGATAGGCCGCGATCTCGCGCCGTTCGTCGCCCCTAAGGGCTCGATCACCGTCGATGGCGTGTCATTGACCGTCAATGACGTACGCGATCGATCCGACGGGACCTGCGATTTTGCGGTCAACATCATCCCGCATACGGCTGAGGTCACCACGCTTGGGGCCTTGCGCGAAGGGGACCGGGTGAACCTCGAGATCGATGTGCTGGCGCGCTATCTCAAGCGCATGCAGAGCCTACAGGGCTGAACGCCCCTGCCGGCGAGGAGGTACGGGGTGGACCGTAGCCCACCCCGCTGAAATCACAGCTCGCCTGCGATCCCGTCGACAGCCTTGCTGACGAGGATGTTCACTGCGACTCGGCGGTTCTGCGCCTTGCCTTCCTCGGTGCTGTTATCCGCCGCCGGATCGGCTTCCGCCATGCCGGTGGGGGTCAGCATGCGATACGGCTTCCAGCCGCACTGCTGCTGCAGGTAGTTGACCACGCGGGTAGCACGCTTCTCGCTGAGCGTCTGGTTGAACTCGTAGTTGCCCGTCGAGTCCGTGTAGCCGACCACAAGCAGAATCGCGTTGTCCGTGGCGCTCGCCTGGCTGGCGACCGCACAAAGATCCGCGCGCGCCTGATCCGACAGGTTGTACTTGCCGGTGTCAAAATAGACGTTGGTGGTGCCCTTGACGTTGTAGTTGTCGATGTCGGCAACGCGACTACGCAGGGCGTCGGTCGCGGCGGTCTGTTCAGCAAAGCCCTGGGCGGTGCCGTTGCGGATCATCTGCGCAACCTTCAGGTCCTTGCTCTTGAGCGTGACCTTGCTCGCGATCAGCGTGCTGTCGCCCCACTGCACGGTCGCTACCGTGACCGGAAGCCCGTTGAGAAGGGCGTTCTTCGCCAGCTTGTCGCGGCTAAGGCCAAGGAAACCACCAGTGCCGCGGATCTCGGTGCCACCACTGATGGTGATCACCGTGCTGGTGCCATCGGTCGTGGTGACCTGCATCTTGTCACCCTTGCGGGCGGTAATCACCCCCTCGATCTCGGGACCGGCTGGCATGCCGCTGAGATCAGTCGGTGCTGCTCCGTATACGGTGGTCAAGACTTCGCCGCCTTGCGGCTGAAGCTCCTGGGCTGACAGCCCGCTCGCCATGGGTGCTGCCGCCAACGCAAGCAGCGGGAGCGCGACCGATATTCTGGAAACGAAATTCATTCTTGTACTCCTTGAACTCTAACGACATGCCGCACCCCAATGTGGCCTTTCGACCCAGTGGTCCCCCCCTTGTGGCGTGGCCGAATGTCAAAGCCCCCTTTGTCCCGCGCAGTGAAAAGCAATTGGCACGGGGTCTGCACGTCGACGCCCGTGTGCGTCCGAAACCAACCATTTCCGGATCGGTTCCAGTCGCATGCTTGATAGAGAAGTTAGCCGGAGTGTATTCCACGGTAAACCGTTTGGGAGACGCGACTGATCGAGGCGATCAATGCGGGACGCCCGGAAAAAATGTGAACAGGGCACGCGATAAAGATCGCATGCCCTGTCCTCTGCTGCAAACCCGCATCCGCTTTCTGGTTACCCTGCAGTGCCCCGCTGGTTTACCGGTCCGCTGCGGGGTAATCCTCGGATTTCCAAGACTTAGGCGTCGCTCACCCGCGTCGTCGGGCTCCACAGCGTACCGGTCAACACTGCTGGGGCCACGAAATTCGAACCACCGATGACAAGCGGCGCCTCGAGCTGTCCGACAACCCCGCCGGGCCGGTCGCCCCGCAGGCGGTCATACATCGCTTCTGCGGTATCGAGGTATTTTTCCCACTCTGCTTCGGGGATCCCCAGCTTGGCGAGCTGTCCCTGGTAAGCGATGAGGAAGGTGTTGAGCGAAAGCTTGGTGACGTCCACGCTGGATTTGTAGGCAGCAGTCGCCAGAGCGGATTCGATCTGGGTGGTTATCCCCTCGGCTTCGATCATTCGGCACCAGATCCGGATGTCGAAGCGAATGATCCCGAAGCTTTGCACGATGATGAAATAGCTGCTCATCTCCTGCTAAACGGCCTGGCCGGCACCGATGATCGCCTGAATCCCGGTGGTCACGATACTGGCCACCCCGTCGAGGATATTGTCGCTGCCGCCAGCAATGAACTTCCGGATGGCGTCGGTAACCTCGGTCGCGATCTTGCCCGCGTCATCCTTGACGTAGGCACGATATTCGGTGTGCGTGGCGAGGATCTCGGTAACCGGCACAGTGCGGTTCTCCGCCGTACCGGCGGTCCGCAGGTTGCTCTCGATCGCTTCAGTGAACTGCGAGACCTTTTGTTCGCACAATTCGGACAGTAGCGACAAGGCAAGCGTCAGTTGCTTCTTCTTGTCGGGCGCCGGATCGAGTGCTTCGATTGCTTTCTTGAGGACGGCCATCGCGTTTCTCCCGCTGGATGTACGATGAACCACGCACCGTGAGGTTCGCATCCGACATATCCGCCGCCATGAACCCGAGTCCGGGCCAATCCCCTCCAGTTTGCAGCCAATCCATTTAGGGATCCGGCAGAAGCCCGCTCACGCCGCGAGTTTCGGTGACGGTCCCTTACGGGACAGACGCGCAGGTCGTGCCGGTGATGATTCATCCATTGTCGATCAATCGATCCCAACCGTATCAGGTCGGCAGCTCGAGTTGATGGTGCCGGGCCGGAAGCGCGGCCTTGCCTGGAGGAAAAGGCCGACTCAGCCGGCCAGCGGACCGCTGGCAAAACTCGTACGGTCGATCTCGTAGTAGAGGTGGACCACGCGCTTGCCATCATACTTGCCCAGTTCGTAGCGATCGGTTCGGACCGCCCCGATGGCTTCGAGCGCATAGCGCGATCGGTAGTTGGTATCGCCCACGCGAAACTCAACCAGCGCGACATGTTGGAATGCGTGCGCCAGCATGGTTCGTTTCATCTCGGGATTGATGCCCTTGCCCCAGCATTCCCTTTCAAGGAACGTCCAGCCGATCTCGACCTTGCCGCCGTCTTCCGCGTCATAACGATCGTAACGGGTCGACCCGATAATGCGGCCAGTGACCTTGTCCACCACTGCCAGCGCCCCACCCGAGGCGATCCCTTCGTCGAACAGGGCATCGAAAACCTCGCGGCGCCAGCGATCATGCGCCGGATGCTGCTCCCACAGCGCCGGGTCCGCGGCGACCGCGAACAAGCCATCGCGGTCGACTTCCGCCAATGGCCGGATCACCAGCCGCTCTGTCTCGAGCGTCGGCTGCCGGTCCATCGCGGCTTAGCCCCGCGTTACATCCGCCAGTGCGGCGATGAACTTGTCGGTGTTGCCGGCATGCAGGCCTGCAACGTTGATGCGGCCCGAACCGGCCATGTAAATACCGTGATCTTCGCGCAGCTTCACGATCTGGTTCTTGTCGAGCGGCAGCGTGGCAAAGAGACCGTTCTGCTCGCCAAGCGCAGCAAGGTTGAGACCGGGCGCCTCATTGTCGGCTGCGGCCAGCCGAGCCCGCACGCGGCGCATCCGCGCGCGCATGTCGTCGAGCTCTTCGAGCCATTCGCGGGTCAGAGAGGGATCGCGCAGGACATAGCGTACTGCGGCGCCGCCGTGATCGGGCGGCATCGACCAGTTGGCACGCGCCAGCGCGTTGGCGTTGGACGTTATCGCGGGCAGCTGGCCAGGCTCCTTGGCCAGCATGTAGAAGGCGCCCACGCGATCGCGATAGAGCCCGAAGTTCTTGTCGCAGCTATAGGCAATCAGCGCCTCAGGTACCTTGGCGAGCACCTGGCGGACACCGGCGATGTCTTCTTCAAGCCCATGTCCAAGGCCGTGATAGGCAACGTCGAGCAGCGGCAGCACGCCGGTCTCGGCGAAGGCCTCGGCAATCGCCGCCCACTGGTCGGCGGTGTAATCGACCCCCGTGGGGTTATGACAGCATCCATGCAGCAGCACGGCATCGGTCGGCCCTGCGCCGCAGATCGCCCCGAGCACCGCATCGAGATCCGCGCTGCCGTCTGGCTTGGCATGGGTAAAGGACACGAACTCGACGCCGACATCGGCAAGGATCTGCGCATGGTTGGGCCAGCTGGGCGTTCCCATATGCACGCGGGTTACGCCGGCAGCCTTGGCCAGTGCCACCGCCAGCCGCACTGCACCGGTACCACCGGGGGTCTGCATCCCTTCGATCCGCCCACCCATCGTCGCGTCCTTGCCGAAGACGTAGGGCTTGAGCGCATCCACGAAGCCGGTGTCACCTTCCGGGCCCAGGTACGACTTGCTGTCCTGTTCATCGACCAGCTTCTGTTCGGCCTTCTTGATCGCGCGGAAGACGGGGGTTGCCCCTTCATTCGTGCGATAGACCCCCACGCCGAGGTCAATCTTGTCCTCGCGCGGGTCCTGAGCATGCATCTTGATCAGCGCGAGCAGCGCGTCGGGAGCCTGGGCTTGAAGTCGGTCGAGCATGCGCGCCCTTTCGCCAAATATGCGGAGGGCCGCAACAGGAAATCCCGTTGCGGCCCTGGAGCCAGTCAGGTTTGTTCTATTGCGGCCCTAAGGGCTCCTTGTCGCTGCGACCCAGACCTAGAACGGCAGCCAGCGCTGCTTCTTCGAAAACTTCATGTATCCGGCATTGACGCCGAGGCGCAGGCCCGCCCCGACGCGAATTGGAATGAGCACGATGTCGCCCTTGCGCATGTAGCTCGCTGTAAGCCCGCCAACGAGGTAGGCCTGCCCCTCGCCCGCCGGGAAGCGCTTGTAGAGCTCTTCGCTGTCCCACAGATTATAGACCAGCACGAAGGTACTGCCCGCATTGGCCCCGGCATCGAAACCGATCGACGGCCCTGTCCAGTAGACGGGTTGTTCGCCCTCGACCTTGTGGAACAGCGTGCCTGATCCGTAGCGCGCGCCGACGACGAAGGCACCGCCCGCTTCGCGGCCCACGATATAGGCGTTCGGTTCGCCCTGCTCCTTGAGCAGCTTGCGGATCATTTCAGCCACGCCCTTCGCGCCCTTGCCGAACACACCTTCAGCCGCCCCGATCAGGTCGTCTTCGCGATAGGTCGTAGCCGGATCGTCGGTCCCGGCACTGGCAACCGCTGTGGAGGCCGCCTCTTCCGCGCCCTGCTCGGACCAGGTGGCCTGTTCAGGGTAGGCATCGGCAGGGGCAGCAGCATCGGGCTGCGGCGCATAGGTCACGCTGTCCTGCGGCTCTGCATAGACCGGCTGGTCCCCAGGGCTTTCGACCAGATCGCCATCGATCGCGATGTCGGGATCTACCGTCTCGACCTGTGCCGCGACCGGCGCGGCGACGAACGCGAGGGCGGCCAGGGCAAGGCCCAGACCGGGAATCTTGGTGTATCGTTGGCTCATGATTTCCTCCGTGCCGACGCGCGAGGCGCAGGCAGCTGCATGACGAAGAGAATCCTCTTTGACCCGTGCGGCAATGAAACGGCGATGAACCGAATCGAAAATGCGCCGAAGCGAGTCATCCGCGGGGTAATCGGTGCCGTGCACAGGGCTGTAATCAGCGCTTGAAGGGTGCGGGAGCCATGGCTATAGCGCGCCCCTCGCAGGGCCGCACGACAGCCCCGCGACATGCGGAGACGTGGGTGAGTGGCTGAAACCAGCTCCCTGCTAAGGAGCCATACCTGGTAACGGGTATCGAGGGTTCGAATCCCTCCGTCTCCGCCACTTTCCTAGAAACGACAGCTGGCAAGTGCCGGATCGGGCTCGGCTGGAGCGCGGGCGCCTGATCGCTCCGCGACGGCCGCACTTTATCGACTTCGAGGTTGGAGCGGAAAGAAGTGGTGCCGCTTACAGGACTCGAACCTGTGGCCCCATCATTACGAATGATGTGCTCTACCAACTGAGCTAAAGCGGCACGTCCCGCAGGTGCATCGCTGCACACGTCAGGATGTGGAGGCCCGAGCCGGAATCGAACCGGCGTATACGGATTTGCAGTCCGCTGCGTCACCACTCCGCCATCGGGCCTCGCCCCCGCCCTCTCGGACGGGAAGCGGCGCACTAGCGATTCTGTGCGAGGATGGCAATCGCAAGCTGCGCGGCCTTCCGTAACGTCAGTCTGGACGTGGGCGCGCGCAACCGCAATGACGCTGTCATGAGCGTTGCCAGCCTTCTTGATCCGATCTCGCCCGCGGGCGGTCCTGCCAGTTTCCGGAACCTCGATTCCTGGTTGCAGGGACGCACGCTTTACGGCGGCGCATCCGCGCTGATCGCCTACACCGCGGCGATCCGGGCCTTTCCCGACCTGCCTCCACTGCGGGCGGCGCAGGTCGCCTTCGTCGCACCGACCGGGCCCGAAGCGGAACTGCGCCGCGAGATCGTCCGCCAGGGGCGCAATGTCGCGCAGGTTCGCAGCGAAATCTGGTGCGAGGGGCAGTGCACGCTGACCGCCTTCTGGCTGTTCGGCACGGAACGCGAAGCCAATGCCATGCATCCGGCCGCCCCGGTGACCGAGTGGCCCGGCCCGCCCGAGGAGGCGGAGACCGCGATGACGGACAAGGGCCCCGCCTTCATCCAGAACAATTTCGAGATTCGCCGGGCGC
Organism: Erythrobacter mangrovi; assembly: GCF_013260645.1. Taxonomy (NCBI): domain Bacteria; kingdom Pseudomonadati; phylum Pseudomonadota; class Alphaproteobacteria; order Sphingomonadales; family Erythrobacteraceae; genus Erythrobacter; species Erythrobacter mangrovi. The sequence goes on from NZ_CP053921.1 coordinate 589,613, forward strand.
AGGACATGCGTGGCCCGGGAGACCCGCTGGTGCGCCGCTGGGCGCGACTGACCGACCGCAGCGGGCTCGATCCGGTGAGCGAACTGATCCTGTTGGGCGACGTACTGCCGCCTGGCGCCATGCGCGCGATGCAGCGGCAGGGCCCGATCAGCTCGATCAACTGGTCGTTCAACCTGCTCGAGCCGGAGCCGACGACCCGCGACGGCTGGTGGCTGAGCGAGAATGCCAGTCAGCACGCAGCCCACGGCTATTCGAGCGAGCGACTGCGCCTGTGGAATGCCGAAGGCAAGCAGGTGCTCGACGGGATGCAATGCGTGGCAGTGTTCGGCTGAGCCATCCTTTACGGTTTGGGTGGAACACCGAAGGGGGCAGTCAGAAAAACTCGGTCGTCGCGTTCTTTCGCGGAATTCCGCGGGTCTGACGCGGAAATCGCGAGTAGACTTGTCACCTTTCGTTTCCCAACACCCGACGTAGCTGGCCGCACAGAAAGCGAGAATCGGATAAGCCGCATCAGGTGTGTGCGCATAAGTGGCGGGTGGCACAAGGTTGGTCACCGGGCGACCCTGCCACGTGCAGAAGCGAGTAGGAAAGACGGACCAGTTACCGTCCGCCGGGCGCTCTATCAGGGGGCGCCGGGCACCATCCGAGTATCGAAACCCTCGCGCGTGATGAGCGGCTCACCAACAGTTTGTGCCCCCAAGTCGGCTGCGTCCTCACGCGCCTGCAAGGCAACCTCGGCGCTCGCTTCGAGGGCCTCCAAAGAGCTCCAATAGGATATACCTACAAATCGACGGTCGTCCGTCGCTGTGAAAGCCTGATAACCCAGGAAGCCGCTCAGCGCCCCGAAGCGCGCAACAACACGGTCGCGGAACAGGGCAAGGACGGGTTGGACCGGTGCGCCGTCAGTTTCAAAAATGCCGATCCGGGCATATGTCATGGTTGGTTCCTTGTAAGATGGCGGGGTCGTGCAGCTAGGCCGCTTGGCTGGAAGCGACAAGGCTGGACCTGCACCGGAACCAGAGTCTGCATCAGGTTGCGGGAGATTACGCGTCGGCTGAGGCGCACAATTGCGGCGCATTGTGCCTGGTTCGAGTCTGGATGACGCCGCGCTACTTGCGGTCCTGGCAGGGCATTGCCATTGTGGTGAGACAACGGGATCTGCATGGCGACAAGCGCAATGACACCAGGGCACACATCAGCGATAGTGGCGGCGGCCGTCGCATTCGCAATGCCTGCCGTCGCCTTGGCGCAGGACGCGGGCGAGATCGTTGACCCCGACACCACCCTGTACACCGAAGCAGTCGTGCCAGAGGACGAGCCCAGCTGCATTCCGGAAGCTGAGGCGATCGACGCCGCCGTACCCGAGGTCGATGAGGCAGAGGCGGTCTTCGTTATGCCGACGACGGGCTTCGCCTTTACCCTTCCTCCCGACGAGACCCCGACAGTAGAGGTCGAAATCTGCGCGCCACCCCCGCCGGTTCGTCCAATGGCCCCAAGCCTGTTTCGCATGATTGCGCTCCCGGTGGGGTTCAACGCATCGCTGGAGAAATGGGAGCGCGCGCGGCTGGGCGCGGTGACCGATCAGCCCGGGCCGTGGGACGAACTGCTGGCCCAGGCCAACATCATATCGCCGGGCGACCCGATCGACATGGTGAACCGCTGGGTGAACTGGCACATCCGCTATCGCATCGACCTGCCGGGCGACGAATGGGCCACCGCCCCCGACACGCTGAACCGCGGATTTGGCGATTGCGAGGATTTTGCGGTGGCCAAGATGGGCCTGCTGCTCGCGCTCGGCATTCCGGCGGACGACATGTACCTGGTGGTGCTGCGTGACCAGCGGCAGACGGATCATGCGGTGCTGGCGGTCAATCGCGATGGCCGGCTTTATGTGCTGGACAACCGCACCGACACGGTCCTGCCGGCCGATCAGATCCACGATTATACGCCGATCGTCAGCTATTCGGGGCCGTTTTCGTGGATCTATGGCAAGCCCGCCGGCTGACGCGAGCCGCCCAGGCTAATCGCCGGGTTGCGAATTCCCCTGGGCCCAACCTTTAGCCCATCGGTTGAGACCATTGAGGTGACCGGCCAGGGCCGCACCCTGCGAGCTCAGGCGAAATCCCTCATCCCCTAGTTCGACGATGCCGCCTTCACGCAGCTGCTTGAGGCGAGCGTTGAGCAGCGTCGGAGAAACGTCATCGCACTTTGCGCGCAGCGCCCGAAAGCTGACCGGCCCGTCGCGCAGTTCCCACAGCACGCGCAAGGTCCAGCGCTGGCCCAAGAGGTCGAGCAGGACCATGATCGGCCTGCCGGTCCTGGACCCCCTCACCCGCTTGCCCGGTTCGATCATCGACGCATCCTCGCCCAAGCCCCTTTACGCTACATGATGTGTAGCGTATTGCTACATGAACTGTAGCAAGGATTCGCACCATGCAAAACCGTCTCGCGCCGCTGGAAGAACCGTATCCCGAAGATGTCGCCAAGCTTCTCGAAGCCTATCCCAAGGCCAATGGTCAGATTCTCTCGCTGTTCCGCACCTTCGCGAACAGTGGCCGCTTCCTGAAGAAAGGCGTCGCAAACTTCCTCGACAAGGAGAGTCCCCTGCCCCTGCGGATCCGCGAAATCGTCATTCTGCGCGTCACCGCGCTGTTCGGCTGCGAATATGAGTGGGGCGTGCATACCGCGATCTTTGCCGCCCACGCGAAGTTCGACGACAGGCAACTCGCCGACCTTGCATCGGCCGAGGCGACCTTCGAAGCATGGCCATCATCCGAAGCCGCACTGATCAAGAGCATCGACCAGCTTTGCCGCACGGGTCGCCTCGACGACGCCGCGCAGGCGAGTTTCGAAGTCGACTGGTCAGTTGAGCAGCAACTCGAGATCATCGCGATCGTCGGCGCCTATCACACAGTCAGCATGGTAGCGAACGTAGCGAGACTTCCGCTCGAGGGGTTCGCTCGCCCCTTTCCGGAATGACCCAGCCGGAAGTGGGGGTCCCCGGCTATACGTCGGTGAAGTTGGGCGCCCGCTTCTGCATTTCGGCCATCACCGCCTCGACCTGGTTGGGCTGGCGGATGATCCCATCCTGTTCGACGCTTTCGGCTAGCAGGATCGCGTCCTCGCCCTCTTCGCGCATCACGTGGAACAACCGCTTGGCGCCACGGATCGCCTGCGGGTTCTTGTTGGCGATAATCTCCGCCAGTGCAGTGGCGCGGGCGAGCGGATCGTCATCGAGCATGGTGGCGAAGCCGAGGCCAAGCGCTTCCTCACCCGAGAATTCGCGGTTGGTGTAGGTCAGTTCGCGCAGCACGTCGTCACGCACCAGCCCGCGCCACAGCGCATAGCCGGCCATGTCGGGCACCAGGCCCCACTTCATCTCCATCACCGCCATCCGGGTTGCCGGATGGACCACGCGGATATCCGCGCCGCTGGCGATCTGCAGGCCGCCGCCGAAGCATACGCCATGCACCGCCGCGATCACCGGGACCGGGCACTTGCGCCAGGTCATCGCCGCTTCCTGCGCGCGATTGGCATTGCCGTGGCTGCGGGTGGCAAGGTCAGCCGTGGGGTTCGATCCGCCCGACGCCATGCTGCCAAGGTCGAGACCCGCGCAGAACGCGCGCCCCTCGCCCGAAAGCACAGCCACGCGTAGCCCCTTCATCTCGCGCAGCGCGGCACCGGCTTCGATCACCGCTTCGAATTGCGCGGGGTCGAGCGCATTCATCTTGTCGCCACGGGTGAAGCGCACCTGCGCGACGCCATTGTCCCCCAGGTCAATCGAAACGCGATCGTTCGGCTGCATTCTCTGTGTCCTCTCCAAGATCTCTTCGCGAAGTACCGTTGCCGATTGCAACCGGCCTGTCCAGCGCTTCGCAACCGTCGCGCGCGACGCGGCTCAGGGCGTATGTTCGGCGAGAAAACGCTTTATGTTGCGCGCCGCCTGCCGCAGGCGCTGTTCGTTTTCGACCATGGCGATGCGGACATAGCCTTCGCCTTCCTCGCCGTAACCCACGCCGGCCGCCACCGCGACGCCGGCATGTTCGAGCAACTGCTTTGAGAACTCGAGGCTTCCGATATTGTGAAATGCCTTGGGGAGTGGCGCCCAGGCGAACATGCTGGCGGGCGGCACGGGAATTTCCCACCCGGCGCGGCCGAAGCTTTCGACCATCACGTCGCGGCGGTGCTGGTAGCGCAGGCGGTTTTCCTCGACGATGTCCTGCGGCCCGTTGAGCGCGGCGCAAGCCGCCGCCTGGATCGGCGTGAAGGCGCCGTAATCGAGATAGCTCTTTACCCGGGTGAGCGCGGAGATCAGCTTCTGGTTGCCGACCGCGAAGCCCATGCGCCAGCCCGCCATCGAATAGGTCTTGGACATGGAGGTGAATTCGACCGCGACATCCTTAGCGCCCGGCACCTCGAGGATCGATCGGGTCGGCTTGCCGTCGTAATAGAGCTCGGAATAGGCGAGGTCGGACAGCACCCAGACGTTGTTCTCGCGCGCCCAGGCCACCAGCCGTTCGTAGAACTCGAGGTCGACGGTCTCGGCCGTGGGATTGCTCGGATAGTTGACGATCAGCACCGTCGGGCGCGGCACGGTGAAGGCCATCGCATTGTCGAGCGCCTTCCAATAGCGTTCGTCCGGCGTGGTCGGCACGCTGCGGATCGTCGCCCCGGCGATGATGAAACCGAAGGTGTGGATCGGGTAGCTGGGGCTGGGCGCCAGCACCACATCGCCCGGCGCAATGATCGCCGTGGCCATCGAGGACAGGCCTTCCTTCGAGCCCATCGTGACCACCACCTCGCGTTCGGGGTCTAGATCGACGTTGAAGCGGCGGCCGTAATAGTTCGCCTGCGCGCGGCGCAGGCCGGGAATGCCCTTGGACTGCGAATAGCCATGCGCGTTCGGCTTGGACGCCACCTCGCACAGCTTGTCGATGACATGCTGCGGCGGCGGGCGATCGGGATTCCCCATGCCCAGGTCGATGATGTCGCGTCCCGCCTGACGGGCCGCGTGCCGCATGGCGTTCACTTCCGCGATGACGTAGGGCGGCAGACGCTTGATGCGGTAGAATTCGTCGGACATTCTGGCTCCGTTGGGGTTGGCTGGTCACACTGATTACCTATTCATCCCTCACGTGCAAACGGCGCAGGTGCGCAGCGCCCCGGAATATCCTACCAGTGGGGAAACCCGCGCTTGGACGAGGAACGACGATGACCGACGACGGACCCGACCCCTTTACCAACCTGTTCGAGGCTCCGGCCAAGTTCGCCCGCGCGCTGTTTCAGCCGGCGGCCGAGGCCCTGGCGCCGGATGGTTTGGGTGACGCGGGCCTGTCGCCACAGGATATGCAGCACTGGGCCGAGGTCGGCGCCAAGTTGCAGTCCATGTGGGCGCAGTACCAGGCCGAGCAGCTGGCCAACCCGCAGGCGCTGGCGCCCTATCTCGATCCATCGCGGTGGATGCAGATGGCCGAAGACTGGTACAAGCAGATGCCGATCGCCAACCCTGCCGAACAGCAGGCACTGCTGCAGGAAGGCATCGCGCTGTGGCAGCAGGTGCTTGGTCAATACGGGCTCACCGGGGACGCACCGCCTGCCGCGGAACCCGAACTGCCGCGCAAGGATCGCCGCTTCGCCGATCCGCGCTGGCGCGCGCATCCGGCCTTCGCGCTGATTCACCAGACCTACCTGTTCCTGGCCGAGCGCGTCACCGAGATGGTCGACCGGATGGAGGACCTGCCCGAAGACAAGCGCGAACAGCTGCGCTTCACCACCCGCTCGATCACCGAAGCGGTGAGCCCGGCGAACTTCCCATTGCTCAACCCGGTGGTGATGGAGCGCACGCTCGAAACGCGCGGTGACAATCTGGTCAGGGGCATGGAGCATTTGCTGGCGGACCTGCGCCGGGGCCAGCTGAGTCACGTCGACGCCGATGCCTTCAAGCTGGGCGAGAATATTGCCGTGACGCCGGGCAAGGTCGTGCACGAGACGCCGCTCTACCAGCTGATCCAGTATTCGCCGTCGACCGACACGGTGATGGAGACGCCGCTGGTGATCTTCCCGCCGTGGATCAACCGCTTCTACATCCTCGATCTCAACCCGAAGAAAAGCTTCGTGAAATGGGCGGTCGACCAGGGCGTGACCGTGTTCATGGTCAGCTGGAAATCGGCCGGTGCCAGCATGAAGGACGTGATCTGGGACGATTACGTCCGCGCGCAGATCGACGCGATCGACCATATCCGGGCGCGGCTGGGGGTGAAGAGCGTGCATGCGATCGGCTATTGCGTCGCGGGGACCACGCTCGCCGCGACGCTGGCGATCCTCCAACGCCGGGGCGTGGCCGACAAGGTCAGGAGCGCGACCTTCTTCACCGCGCAGGTCGATTTCGAGAAGGCGGGCGAATTGCTCAACTTCATCGACGACCAGCAGCTCGGCCTGGTCAAGGCGATGAGCCAGGACGGCTATCTCGACGGACGCTACATGGCGGCGACCTTCAACATGCTGCGCGGCACCGACCTGATCTGGAACTACGTGGTCAACAACTACCTGCTGGGCGAGGACTACCCGGTGTTCGACCTGCTCCACTGGAACGGCGACGTCACCAACCTGCCAGCCAAGTGGCACCAGCAATATCTGCGCGACCTCTATCGCGACAACCGGCTGGTCGAACCCGACGAGCTGGTGGTCGACAACACGCCGGTCGATCTCGGGATTGTCGAGACCCCGACCTATGTTCAGGCGGGCAAGGAAGATCATATCGCCCCTGCGGAAAGCGTCTGGCGGATTACCGAGCATTTCAAGGGCCCGCTCAAATTCGTGCTCGCCGGATCGGGGCACATTGCCGGCGTGGTCAACCCGCCGGGGTCGGGCAAGTACCAGTACTGGCTCAACGACGGCGCCCCCCGCACGCTTGCCGAATTCCGCGCCGGAGCGGTCGAGCATCCGGGGAGCTGGTGGCCGGACTGGATCGAGTGGCTGCGCACGCAGGACAGCGCAACCGTCCCCGCAGCGGGCAAGCGCAAGCCGGGCGGCAAGGGCGATTCCGTGATCGAAGATGCCCCTGGCCGCTACGTCGCAACGCGCTAACATCCTGAACTGAAGGCCATTTTCGAGTTATTGTGCACTGCACAAAAAACTCTTGACTTCGCACCTGCAATGCCTATTTTGTGCACTGCAACAAAAGCGAGGTTCCCATGGCTGACAGCCAGAGCAAAATCGATGCCGCCGCCGAGAAGGCTTTTGCCGAGGCTGCGGAGAAGAAGGCCGCCGAGGCAGTGAGCGCCAAGCCGGCTGCAAAGCCGGTCGTGGTCGCCAAGGCTGAAGCCGCGCCCAAGGTGGAAGCGGTCGTCGCCCCGGCAGTCGCAGCTCCCGTGAAGGAAGCTCCCGCTGCGAAGGTTGCCCCGGCCAAGAAGGCCGTTGCCAAGAAGGTTGCGCCGAAGAAGGCCGCACCGAAGAAGGCTCTGGCCAAGAAGGCCCCGGCCAAGACGCCGGTTGCCACCAAGAAGATCAAGGCTGCCCCGAAGAAGGCGGCTCCCCCCAAGAGCACCCCCATTACCCAGTTGAAGGAAACCATCATGGCTACTGCCAAGACCGCGAAGACCACCGACTACACCGCCAAGGCGAAGGAACTTGCTGCCGACGTGCAGACCCGCGCCAAGGCCGCCTACGAAAAGGGCACCGAAATGACCAAGGACGCCGTTGAATTCCAGAAGGGCAACCTCGAAGCGCTCGTCGAAGCTGGCAAGATCCTTGCCGCCGGCATGCAGGACATGGGCCGCACCTATGTCGAGGAAGCCAAGGGTGCCGTCGAGACCGTCCAGGCCGACGTCAAGAAGATCGCTGCTGTGAAGTCGCCGACCGAGCTGTTCCAGCTCCAGGGTGAAATCGCTCGCCGCAACTTCGATGCCGCCGTTGCCGGCGCTTCGAAGAACACCGAAGCCATGCTGAAGCTCGTGAACGACGCGTTCGCGCCGGTTTCGACCCGCATGAGCCTCGCTGCCGAGAAGTTCTCGAAGGCTGCCTAAGCCTTCATACCAAGCTTCAATCCACCGGGCACTCTCTCCTCTCTCCCTCGCCCGGTGATTGGACACAGCGGGTCGGATGGCACACGCCGTCCGGCCCGCATTTTTTTACGCCCGCAACCGAGGTAAATGCGCTTTTTCTTAACCTGCGCATGACTTACCCTCTGCCTGACGGCTTGCGATTTCGCCGCGCGTTACGATAATGGCCCATGCGATGATCGATGTCCTGCCCCTCACTCCGCTCTGCGCCGATGATGGCGACAACGCGACCGATGGCCAGGACCAGGTCGGCGTTGCGACCAAGACCCGCGCCAAGCCCAAGAAACCGAGCCAGTACAAGGTGCTGCTGCTGAATGACGATTACACCCCGATGGAATTCGTGGTGATCGTACTCAAGCGCTTCTTCAAGATGGATATGGAAGAGGCGACCCGTGTCATGCTCCACGTCCACCAGAAGGGCGTAGGCGTTTGCGGGATCTTCCCCTACGAAGTGGCGGAAACCAAGGTGAACCAGGTGATGGACTTCTCGCGCCAGAACCAGCACCCGCTGCAGTGTACGCTGGAGAAGGCCTGAGCGCGGGGCCGGAAAAGCAATCATGAGTGCATGACCCGGGCGTGATTTCACGCTAGGGGCATCTACAGGACCACGAAACCGGCAGCCCCTTGTTCAATTTCCTTCCCGCCATCGACCGTTACATCTTCCGGCTCGTCGTCGTGCCGATGATTGGCGTGTTCGCAGTTGCAGCCTCACTGCTGCTGCTGGAGAAAATGGCGCGACTGTTCGACTTCGTCGCGGTCGAGGGTGGCCCGGTCAACGTCGTTTTCAAGATGCTGGCCGCGCTCGTGCCCGAATATGCCAGCCTGGCCATCCCGCTCGGCCTCTTGCTCGGCACCCTGCTGGCATTCCGCAAGCTGGCGACGAGCAGCGAACTCGACGTCTTCCGCGCGGTCGGACTGAGCTATGGCCGACTGCTGCGGGTACCCTATTTCATCGCCGCCCTGCTGATGGCAATCAATGTCGCGCTGGTGTTCTACATCCAGCCGATCAGCCGCTATTACTACGAACAGCTCGAATACGAGCTGCGCTCGGGCGCGCTCGGCGCCTCCATCAAGGTCGGTGAATTCACCACATTGGCCGACAAGATGGCGCTGCGGATCGATCAGAGCGAGGATGACGGGCGCCGGCTCAAGGGCATTTTCGCTCGCGTCGCCAACGACAAGGGGCAGGTATTGTCAATCTCGGCCCGGGAAGGGGCCTTCCTGGCGACCAGCGACAGCCCGGACACCATCATCCTGCGATTGACCGAAGGGACCATCGTCCAGGAAACCGGCAACAAGACGCCTCGTGTATTGACCTTTACCCGTCACGACCTGCCTATCGACCTGCCGCAGATCGAAAAGTTCCGCGCGCGCGGCGACGCGGAGCGGGAGTATATCCTGCCCGAACTGCTGAGCATCGGCTGGAGCGGTGATACGACCGAGGAGAAACGGGACGCCAGCCAGGCGAGTTTCAATTTCCGCCTGGTCGAAGTGGTGATGATGGCGCTGATGCCCTTGCTGGCGGTGGCGCTGGGCATCCCACCCAAGCGATCGACCAGTTCGCTCGGCGTGTTCTTGTCGATCGTGATGGTCGTCGCCTACCACAAGGTGAACCAATACGGCGAAGACGTCGCCGCGCTTGGGCTGATCGATCCGATCCTTGCTCTGTGGGGGCCATTCTTCCTCTTCGCCTCGCTGATCGTGTGGATGTACTGGCGTGTCGCCTTCGTACCCGGAGGCCAGGCCATCGGCGCGCTCGAAGTCTGGTTCGCCAAGCTCTCCAAGCGGATTGGCAAGCTGTTCAGCCGCCGCCGACCGCTCGGCCTGTCGCTGGCCCCGGCAGAGTAGCGCGTCGCCATGCAGTTCGACTTCTTCCCCTCGCGCACCGTCACGCTCTACCTCGCCCGGCTGTTCGTCGTCCGCATCTTCGCCATGCTGGTGATGCTGGTGCTGGTGCTGATGATGCTCGACCTGCTGTCAAACAGCGGCAAGATCCTCGCCGTCCCAGGCAATGGCCAGAGTGAACTGCTGACCTATGTCAGCCTGCGCATACCGCAGCTGATCCAGAGCTTCCTGCCCTATTCGGCGCTGCTCGCGACGCTGATTACGCTGGTCGCCCTGAACCAGAACAGCGAAGTCATCGCAATGAAGGCGGCAGGGATGTCCGCCCATCAGGTGCTGGCCCCGCTGCTGCTGACGGCAGGGATCGTCGGCCTGATCAATTTCGGCTTCAACGAACGGGTGGTCACCCGGGCTACAGCGACGCTCAAGGCCTGGGAGGGCGTCGATTACGGCGCCGTACCCAAGAATTCGGAGGTGAAGGCCAATATCTATCTGACCGATGGGGCGGGTGTGCTGGCCGCAAGCACGTTGACTGGCAGTGGAGCCGGTATCGAGATGACCAACGTCACCTGGTACCAGCGCAATCCCGACGGCACGATTTCCGAACAGTTCAACGCCAAGCGTGCGGTCTATGCGAACCCGGGATGGAAGCTCGAGGAGGCAACCCGGTTTCGCGTGCAGAACGCGATCACCGACAAGCTCGATTCGCTGGTAGTGGGTCAGGGCCTGACGCCCGAACAGATCGATCTTGCAAAGGTCGATCCCGATTCCCAGCCCTTCTGGGCCTTGTCCGAATCGATTTCCGCCTATGAGAAGGCCGGGCGGCGAACCGACGAATTGCGCGCCAAGTGGTGGCACAAGATTTCAGGGCCGCTTTCGACCTTCCTGATGCCCTTGCTGGGTGCCGTCGCGGCCTTCGGGCTCGCCCGGTCCGGGCACCTGTTCATCCGCGCGGTGCTCGGCATGGCCATGGGCTTTGCCTATTTCGTGGTCGACAGTGCGGCCCTCGCCATGGGAAGCTTTGGCGGATACCCGCCCTTCCTCGCGGCCTGGGCACCGTTCCTGCTCTTCATCCTGATCGGCGAAACCGTCCTCATCCGGACCGAGGAATGAGCGATTGGCGTATCCGCCTGGCGCGCCCTGCGGATGCCGATCATCTACCTGAGATAGAGCGCGCTGCGGCGATCCTCTTCGCCGACGATCCCGATTGCGCAGCGTTCGATCTGGACGATGTCTGGAGCGCGCAGGAACATCGCAAGCTGATTGCCCGTGGCCATTGCCTTGTCGCGGAAGTCGGCGACCGGATCGTCGGTTTCCTCACCACCCAGCCCTTTGGGCACGAACTGCATATCTGGGAGATGGACGTCCACCCCGACATGCAAGGCCAGGGCATTGGAGCCATCCTGCTGCGCGCCTGCCTGGTCGACGCCAACAACGCCGGTTTTCGCGCACTGACGCTTACGACCTTTCGCGACCTGCCGTGGAATGGGCCGTTCTATCGGCGCATCGGCTTCGTCGAGGTGGCCGACCTTGCTGCACATCCGCGGCTGGCCAGCGAGATCGCGGCGGAGATCGAAGCGGGCCTTCCCGCAGAGCGCCGGGTTGCGATGATCCGCTTTCTCGGCTGATCAGCCGCGCGGCCGCATCGTGCTGCGCGCGATCCGTGCCACCAGCACCGCCATGCCCGCGTGGTTGGCCCCGTCATAGGTCGAACCGGCACCCAGTTCCCGCTTAAGGCGCCGATGCGCCTCGGGCAGCGCGTGGTAGGGCATGGAAGGCATCAGATGGTGCAGCGCATGGTAGCGCAGGCCCACCGGCGCCCAGATTTCCGCGACCAGTCCCGGTGGCGGGACATTGACCGAATCGAGGAACTGCGCGGTCACCGTCATCGCCTCGCCCTCATTCTCCCACAAGTGGGCGACGAGGGTGCGCAGCTGGTTGAGCACCGCAGTCAACGAAACTACCGCCAGCGTGATCAGCAGCGGGCGCCAGCCCCATACGAAGACGCTGGCAATAAGCGCCCAGGCCCAGATGAAGCTACCGATCTCCAGCCGGATCACCCGGCTGCGGAATTCGCCTTCGGCTGGGCGGCGACGGAAATCGGGGTTGATCGCCAGGGCGGAGAACCGTTCCCAGGTCAGGCGGCGGATCGGCGGGACGATCAGGCCGAGCGGCAGCAATATCGCACAGCGGAACAGCAGCGCGACGGGTGCGAGCAGCGCAACCAGCACGAAGACCGGCAGGCTCCAGGGCTTCATCAGCGCCAGCGGCAGGTATTCGGGGTCTTCGATGGTACCGTACTGGGTGCGCTTGTGGTGCAGCGTGTGCACGTTCTCGTACATGAAGGAAGGCATCAGCATCGGGATGCCGACAAGCAGGTTCCAAGCGCTGCGGAAACCCGGCAGCGCATCGCGGTGCAGGTGGGAAATTTCGTGGATGAACAGCAGCGCGCGGTAGAGCGTCAGCGCCGAGACTAGCCCAAGCGCCAGCGCGAGCCAGCCGTTGTCGACCAGGATTGCGCCGATCAGCGTGGCATAACCGACCAGCGTCGAGCCGAGCATGTCGGGCCAGTAGATGTTGGCCCGGGCCTCGGCGATATCCTTGGTCAGATCGCGCGCAGCGCGCAGCATCGCCTTGTCGTCGGGCATCTGCGCATGCCAGTTCTCACCCGCTTCGCGGCGGGCGACGAAATCGGCAGATGGGATCGTCTGGTGTGTTGTCATCGAAATTGTCCTGGAGGGCCCCTAGCCCAATCGGGCGACGGAATACAGCATCAGCTCTCAATCATAGTGATCGGCGCATGCTCATTCCTTGACAAAGATCATCCAGCATTCGACGGGCGAACCGAGGCTGAACGAAAGAGGTCACGGGCGTGTCTGACAAGGAAATAAGGATCGAACCGGTCGACGGCAAGAAAGGTCGCGCGCGTTTCGTCGATCTCGGGCGGATGTTCGCCGCGCGCGAACCGCATAGCGTCCCGCAACTTCGTTCGGAGCAACTCGAACTGGTCGATCCCGGGAAGAACCCTTTCTTCGGCCACGCCAGCCACCAGCTGTTCGTCGCAACCCGCGATGGTAAGGACGTCGGGCGCATCTCCGCGCATATCGACCATCTCGCGCTCGAGCTCCCGCCCGAACAGGGCATGGGCCCCGGCACGGGGATGTTCGGCTATTTCGATGCAGAAGACGAGGATGTAGCCAAAGCGCTGCTCGCTGCGGCGGAAGACTGGCTGCGCGGTGAGGGCATGACCCATGTGCTCGGCCCCATCTCGATGTCGATCTGGGAAGAACCCGGCCTGCTGGTGCGCGGTCAAGATCATTCTCCGATGATCATGATGGGTCACCACCCGGCACACTATGCCGGATGGATCGAAGGCGCCGGCTATGCACTCGCCAAGACGCTGCTGACCTATGACCTCGAGGTCAGCCACGATTTCCCGCCGCTGGTGCGCCGTATCGTCCAGTCGGGCCACCGCAACGAGCGCATCCGCATCCGGCGGGTGGACAAGTCCAAATGGGACAGCGAGGTCCAGATCGTCCTCAACATCCTCAACGACGCCTGGTCGAGCAATTGGGGGTTCGTGCCCTTCACGCCCGAAGAAATCGCCTATGCGGGCAAGAAGCTGAAGCCAATCATCCACGAACCGATCAACTATATCGCCGAGGTCGATGGGCGGCCGGTAGCTTTCATGCTGACCTTCCCGGACGTGAATGGCGTGCTCAAGCGAATCGAGGGCAAACTGTTCCCGTTCGGCTGGGTGAAGATGCTCCGCTGGCTGCGCAAACCGACCGGTTCGGCCATGCGCGTCCCGCTGATGGGCGTGCTCAAGGAACTTCACAATTCACGCCTCGCCAGCCAGCTGGCCTTCATGATGATCAGCAAAATCCGCGAGGACGCGGTGGCAAGCTATGGCTCGACACGCGCCGAGGTGGGCTGGATCCTCGACGACAACCAGGGAATGATCGCAATCGCGGATGCCATCGACAGCAAGATCAACCGCGAATATGCGATCTATCGCAAGCCGCTTTAGGTTGGGCCCTGTCGCGGCACAGGCACGCCCCGGCGTGATTGTGCTGCAGCCGGAAACCCGTCTGCCGCGGTAACGTTGAAAGCGGGACCGCCCCAAGGCGCCCGACAGGATCCGATGGCCACGAACAGCTCCACCGATGCCCTCGCCCCGCTGCCAGCACATATCCTGGTGGTGGAAGACGACGCGGTGCTGGGCCTGGCGATCGAACAGGCGCTGGAAGACGCGGGCGTCGCACGGGTGGAAATCTGCAGTTCCACCGAACAGGCGCTCGCTGCCCTGCGCCGGAGCACGCCCAACGTCATCGTGCTCGACGTCCACCTGGCCGATCGCGACGACGGTTGGGCGATCGCCGAACTGGTCACAACTTTGGGCCCGGATTCGCCGCGGATCATCTTTTCCACTGGCAAGCCGGACGATATTCCCGCGAACGTGGCCGCGATGGGCTGCATCATGGAAAAACCCTACGACACGGCGACGCTGGTCAAGGTGCTGCGCCAACCCCGACGTCGCGGCATCATCGCCCGCCTGCGCGGGCTCTAAGTCCCCCAAGCCTGCCAATCCCACACGAAAAAAGACCCCCGCCGAGACGCGACGGGGGCCTTTCGGGATCGTATCACCAGCCGCTTGGACGGGAGGGGGGTCTCGGCGGTGACATAGCTGAAATGCGCCATACGGAAGGCAGTTCCCAGCCGGATGAAAATTTTTTCGCCCTCCATTCGTGCACCAATCCGATGGATCATCCGCCGAACGGGCAGATCAGGCAGCAGACTTGCATCGGCATGGAACCATCGCTGCTATAAGGCGTTCCATGCCCGCACCTTTAGGAAGGGGTTCTATGTCGCTAGGTGACCAAATTGCCCGCAATCTCCCGTATCTTCGCCGCTATGCCCGCGCCCTGACCGGCTCGCAGGCAACCGGCGATGCCTTCGTTCGCGCCACGCTGGAAGCGGCGCTGGCTGACGATGGTCTGAAGCAATCGCTCGGTGACGGTCGCGTGCCGCTTTACCGGGCCTTCAACCAGCTCTGGGCCAGTGCTTACATGGAAGTTCCCGAAACCGTGGGCGGCAATCCCGCCGACGATTTCGCGCAGGAACGACTCAGGACAATCACTCCGCTCAACCGGCAGGCGCTCCTGCTGACGACGCTTGAGGATTTCTCGATCGAGCAGGCCGGCGAAATCATGGATCTAGCCCCCGAACGGATCGAACAGCTGGTTCAGGAAGCGGTGGCCGAAATCGACCGCGAATCGGCGACCAGCGTGCTGATCATCGAAGACGAACCGCTGATCTCAATGCAGCTGGAAGATCTGGTCACCGCACTGGGACACGAAGTGTGCGGCACCGCTGCAACCCGCACGCAAGCGCAGGAAGTCGTGGCTTCCGCTACGCCCGGCCTGGTCCTGGCCGACATCCAGCTTGCCGATGGTTCTTCGGGGCTCGACGCGGTCGACGATATCCTCGCCATCAGCCACGTGCCGGTGATCTTCATTACCGCCTACCCCGAACGGCTACTGACCGGCGACCGGCCGGAACCGACCTATCTCGTGACCAAGCCATTCCAGGAAAAGACCGTGCGGGCTGCGATCAGCCAGGCGCTGTTCTTCGGATCGAGTCGCCCACTGGGGTAAGGCGCCGCACGAGAGCGCATTGAACGGACCCGTCCCTGCAAGGGGGCGGGTCTTCGTTGTCCTACTTTGCGTCGGCGTATCTTTCGCGCAGCGCAAATTCACCGGGCCGGCGCACCGGTACAAGCAGCGTGCAGCGGACCCCGCCGACAGCGAAATCGAGGTCGACCGGGTGGCGCAATTCATGCGCAACGATCTTCTCGATGAGTTCGGTGCCAAATCCGCGCTGCGGCGTCTGGGTCACCGGCGGCCCGCCGCTTTCGATCCACTCGATCCGCGCCAGTCCTTCGCCTTGCCAGCTCCAGCGCACCTCGATGCGTCCCCCGGAAACACTCAGCGCGCCGAACTTCGCGGCATTGGTCGCGAGCTCGTGCAGGGCAAGCCCCAACGACAGGGCATCGTTCGGAGCCAGTTCCACCACTGGGCCTTCGAGCACGATCTCATGGTCGAGGTTCCTCGCATAGGGGGCCAGCTCAACCTCGACGACCGAACGCAGCGGCGTGGTACCCCATTCGGATTGGGTCAGCAGGTCGTGGGTCGCCGATAGCGCCCGGATCCGCGCGTCGATCCCTTCGGCGAACTCATCAAGCCCGCTTGCCCGCCTGCGGGTCAGGGCGACGATGGACAACACGTTGGCCAGCGTGTTCTTGACCCGGTGGTTGAGTTCACGCGTCAGCGAATTGCGGATCGAGTTCTGCTCCATCAGCATGTCGAGCGAGCGGCCGTCCTCCAGCGCCTGCTGCGTGAGCAGGCGGGCCACCAGCATCAGCAGGCTGGCCACTGCCAGGCCGAATAGCAGCGTGATCATCGACATGCCCGAGAGGGCCATGTCCCGCGCCGACTGCACCACCAGGATCATCGGCCGATCGGCGAGCATTACCTCCCGTTCGACGGTCAGCCCGGTGGAGTGCCAACCGGGCAGTTCGGCGATCAGGGTGCGCTTGCCCTCCTCGACGTCATAGAGCCGCGCCCCGAATCCGTCGTAACTGACGAGGTCAGCCGAGGCTTCGAGGAAATGGTCGGCGTTGAATGGACTGTAGACATAGCCCTTGAGCTTCCGCCCACCCGGGTCGGTATCGAAGACGGGCATGTAGATGAGGAAGCCGGAATCCTGTCGTCCGCCCTCCTGGATCAGCACCACCCGGCCGCTGGCGGTCGGACGCGCGGTTCGCGCGGCCTCGTCCATCGCTTCGCGCCGCACCGGCTCCGAATACATGTCGAACCCGATGGCGCGGCGATTGCGCTGGGTATCAGGCTGCAGGTAAAGCACCGGGACCATGGTGTCCCGGGGTTGCTCTTCGAGCGTCGGTTGCAGCGCCAGGCCCTCCCAGCGCTGTGACAGCGTGCGGTTGAATTGTTCGAATTCGTCGGGTGCCAGCACCGGCGCCCAGCCGATGCCGTCCGATCCGCGATAGTCCGAATCAAGCCGCAGTTCGGCGACGAACCGGTTGAACAGGCTTTCCGACACTTCGCTCTGGGCCGAAAGCAGGGCAGCCCCGGCTCGCAAATAGGATGCGCCGGTGAAGGCGCGCCGTTCGATCGCCGAGTCCATCGCCTGCGCCCGGCGATTGATATCGGCAATGTCCCGTTCTTCCTCGCCCCGCTCGATCGCGAAGACGCTGGTGACGGTCATCGCCATGACCATCAGGAAGATCGCGACGGGGATCGCGCGCGGATAGTCGACCAGCCACCTGCGACGCCTGCCCCTGCGTTCGAGTTTGTCGCTAGCCAGCGCCCTGTCCTTTTTGGCTTTGTCCCTGCGCCCTATACTATGACGCGAAAGGTAAATGGTTCCGCGATTCTGCGGGAACCTTGTGCAATTCCCGACGTTTTCGCCTGCACATACGGTTTCGTTTCCGCAGGTGGACCACGATCTGCCCACCGATCCGGGCGATCCCAATCAAAGGTTACTTCGAAGGCTTATGAATCCCGACAATCCCAATCCAACCCGTCCCGGAGGTGAGCGCGTGTCCGGCGCGCACGCGACCAAGCCCGGATGGGCCGAAGGGCTGCGCCAACTCTACGACTCGGTCGTGGAGGAGCCGCTGCCCGAAAGTTTCAAGGACCTGCTGGCCAAGCTGGACTCGGCTGACTGATGGCGGAATCCGACCGAACGGCCGCCCAGAAGGCCGACTTCAAGCGCGAGCTGACCGAGGTCGTGCCGCACCTACGTGCCTTCGCACGCGGGCTGTGTGGTCGTCCGGACATGGCCGACGACCTCGTCCAGGAGACCCTGCTCAAGGCCTGGGCGGCGCAGGAACGCTTCCAGCCCGGCACCAGCATGCGCGCCTGGACCTTCGTGATCCTGCGCAACGCCTATCTGACCGATATGCGCCGCAATCGCTTCCGCGGCGAGTATGACGAGACGGTGGCGGAACGGGTGCTGACCGCACCGGCCGCACAGGAAGAGCCAATTCACCTTTCGGACATGCACCGGGCTTTGCTGACGCTGCCACCCGAGCGGCGCGAAGCGCTGCTGTTGGTCGGTGCCGGGGGGTTTTCCTACGAAGAAGCAGCGCAGATCTGCGGTTGTGCGGTGGGGACAATCAAGAGCCGCGTCGGCCGCGCCCGCGCGACGCTTACCGCCATGCTCGAAGATGGCAGCGTGCCGCAGCGCTCGATCAATGACGCGGGTGCACACCGGGCGATCCTCGAGGAACTCGACATGGTCGCTGCAGGCAACGGCATCGCCGCGGCCAGCTAGACACGTCTTACCAATCTTGTCTGAAATCGCGCCACAGGGCAGATAGGTGGTCATGGAAGAACAGCCGCCCGTGACCGAACAGCCGACACAGGGTCGAGCCCGGCGGTTGGCCTTTGCCGAGCAGGAATTGCGGCTGATTTCCTCGCTCGTGCTGCTGATCGGTCTCGGCCTGTTTTTCGCCCTCCCCTTCGTGCTGTCGATCGGCTCGGTCGTGTTCCTGCCGGTGGTTACCGCTTTGGTCCTGACGGTCATCCTTTCGCCGCTTGCCGACAAGCTCAATGGCTGGGGCTTGCCCAATGCACTGGCCTCGTTGGTGTCTTTGGTAGTTTTCTTCGCGATCCTGCTGCTTTCGGGCGCGCTGATCCTGCAGCCGGCCGTGGCCTTGTACGACGACCTCCCGGCAATGGTGCAACAGGTGATGGCCCGCTTCGGCGAGGTTCAGCAACGCTTTGCCTGGGTGGCGCAGATCAACGATCAACTCGCCATGCTGATGAACCGCGAAGGTGAACGTGAAGTTGTGCTGGCGACACCGAGCCTGCTCGAAGAGCTCGCCTTCGCAACGCCGAGCTTCGTGATCGAGACCGTGCTGACGCTGCTGATGACCTATTTCATGGTCGAGGCGCGCGTCCGGCTGCGCCAGCGGCTGCTGTTCGGGCGCACCAGCTTCGGCACCAGCATCAAGGCGGCCCGGGTGCTGCGCGAGGTCCAGGACCGGGTCGCGTCCTACATACTGACCGTCGGCTGGATCAACGCGATGGTCGGGGTGGTCGTTGCCCTGGGGGCCTGGGCCATGGGCCTGGGTGCGCCGATTATGTGGGGTGGCCTTGCCGCCCTGCTCAATTTCCTGCCCTATGTCGGGCCGATCGTGATGCTGGCACTGTTGAGCCTGTTCGGGATCGGCACCGCCGATACAATCTTCCTCGGGATACTCCCGGCGCTCGCCTACCTGGCCCTGCACACCATCGAGGCCAATTTCGTGACGCCATCGATCCTTGGCGCACGCTTTACCATGAATCCGGTGCTGATCCTGATCGCGCTGTCCTATTTTTCCTGGATCTGGGGAGTGTTCGGCGCATTGCTGTCGGTGCCGATCCTGCTAATGTTGACCGCCCTGTTCGATCACATCGGGCGGCCGAACCTGGTCGGCTTCATCTTCGGTGAACCGCTGTTCGCCAACGACCTCTTGGTCGAGGCAGAGGGCGAGCCGGACGCCTGAAATGCAAGAGGCCCGCCGCGCAATACGCAGCGGGCCCCGATTGTCAGCCGAATCCTAAATCAGGCCGGATAGGCCCAGGTCGTGCCACGCGCGAGATTCTCGCTGGCGAAGGCCCAATTGAGCTTGCCATTGACCGCGTCGAGATAGGCCGGGCGGGCGTTCTGGTGGTCGAGGTAATAGGCGTGCTCCCACAGGTCGATCACCAGCAGCGGGTTCGCCCCGGCGTCGTCGGCCAGCGTGTCGCCGTCATGCGTTTCCTCGATCGAGAGCTTGCCGCCCTTGACGGCCAGCCACACCCAGCCGCTGGCGAAGTGGCCAGCGCCGCGTTCAGCTAGCTTGGCCTTCAGCGCGTCGACCGAACCGAATTCGGCTTCGATCATGCTCTTGAGTTCATCCGACGGGGTAGTTTCCGATGCCGCCATCGAATGCCAGTAGAAGCCGTGGTTCCAGCTCTGTGCCGCATTGTTGAACAGCCCGGTGTTGGAACCGCGGGCGGCGGCAATCACTGCCTCCAGACTCTTGCCGCCAAGGTCGGTGCCGTCGATCGCGGCATTGGTCTTGTCGATATAGGCCTTGTGATGCTTGCCATGGTGGAACGACAGCGTCCGGGCGGACACGGCCGGTTCCAGCGCGGTATCGGCATAGGGCAGGTCGATAAGGGTGAATGCCATGGGGGTTCTCCAATGCTTGTGTGGCCGAAAATCCAGCCGTCCCTACACCAATGCACGGGACGCGCTAGGGTTGCAGTGGCTCTTCGCGCAGGTCGTCGTCATGGTCAACGGCAGTCGTAACCGCGACATCCATCGTCACGTTGCCGATGGTGCGCATGATGTCGGGCAGCATCTCGACTGCCACCAGCAGCGCCAGGGGCTCGACAGGCACGCCCATCGCAAGCGCAATGGGGCCGACCGAGATGACGAAACTGATCGAACCCGGCAGGCTGACCGATCCGACGCTGATGATCAGTGCCACCAACACACCGGTTGCCAAGGTCGCCGGGTCGAGCGTTGCCCCTGCGAGATGGGCGACATAGATCGCCACGGCCAGGTTCATCGCCGGGCTGGTGGCGCGGAAAATCGCAACCGCCAGCGGCAGGACGAAGTCGGCCGTCGATTCCCGGATACCCATGCGCCGCGCACTGACCAGCATCGCCGGCAGGCTTGCCAGGGAGCTCTGCGTCGATAGCGCCACCGCCTGCGCGGGCAGCATGGCGCGAGTGAAGGCAAGCGGGCCGATCCGGCCGCCCACGATCGCAACCACATAGCCGGCCAACATCACCAGCGTACCCATCGCGGTCACGGTCAGGATATAGTGGCCCAGCGTCGCAAATGCCCCGCCGCCGCCGGTCGCGGCCACGCCGATGGCCAGCGCGAACACGCCAACCGGAGCGACCGCCAGAACCCAGCCGATGATCACCAGCATGGCGTTACCCAGCGCGCGGAACAGCGCCAGCAGCGTGTCGCGTTGCCCCGTCGGCAGGCGCACGATCGCCAGCGCAAGCAGGGCGAAGAAGATCGTCAGCGGCAACATCGAAGTCTGGGCTGCCGCGGCGATGATATTGGGCGCCACCAGCGAGGTAACGAAAGAACCGACACCGGGAACCTCGCTGGTCGTTGCGGAATCGCCAGTCATCAGGAAACCCGCCGCACCTTCGGGGATGGGAAAGGCTTCGAGCAATAGCGGCATGAAAATACAGGTCGAAATCGCGCCCAGGACCAGCAGGGCGAAAATCCAGCTGATCGTGTGGCGCGCAACCCGGCCCGCCGAGGCGGCCTGCGCCATTTGCGAGATGCCGAGCACCAGAAGCGAGGCGACCAATGGGATGATCGTCATCTGCAAGGCGTCGAGCCAAATCGACCCAATCGGCGCAGCGATCATCTCGATCACCGCGAAGCCCGGCGTCCCATGCAAGGCCATCCCGAAAAGAAGGCCCCCGACCAACCCGGCCAAGGTCCACCCGGCCGGTATCCTAATGTCCATCAACCCGTTTTCTTTGTCGCTCGCCATGCCGGCACTTACTCCTGATTTTCGTTTGGCCTTAGCGGGTTTTGCCCAATGTGCCAGTTACCCGTGACAAGCGCGGCGCTTCGCGTCATGGAGCCGGTTGGGACCAAGGGAGCACCAATGGCACGCAAGTTCTTCGGCACCGATGGTATTCGCGGGCGTACCAACGAAGGCGTGATGACCGCCGCCACGGCCATGCGCGTGGGCCAGGCCGCCGGTACGCATTTCCTGCGCGGCGGGCATCGCCACCGGGTGGTGATCGGCAAGGATACGCGCCTGTCGGGCTATATGATGGAAAGCGCCTTGGTCGCAGGATTTACCAGCGTGGGCATGGACGTGATCATGACCGGCCCACTACCGACACCCGCCATCGCGCTGCTGACCCGCGAAATGCGCGCCGACCTGGGCGTAATGATTTCCGCCAGCCACAACCCGTTCGAGGATAACGGCATCAAGCTGTTCGGGCCCGATGGCTTCAAGCTGTCGGACGAGGCCGAAGCGGCGATCGAACTGCTGCTCGAACAGGAACCGCTGCTGGTCGAGGCGCACCGCATCGGCCGCGCGCGGCGGATCGAAGATGCCCGCGGGCGCTACATCCACGCGGTCAAGCAGTCGGTGGCTAGCGACATTCGCTTCGACGGCCTCAAGGTGGTGGTCGATTGCGCAAACGGCGCCGCCTACCAGGTCACCCCCTCGGCGATCTGGGAGCTCGGTGCCGAAGTCATCGCCATGGGGGTCTCCCCCGATGGCACCAATATCAACGACGGGGTCGGTTCGACTTCGCTGGGCGCAATCAAGGCGCGCGTGGTCGAGGAAGGTGCCGACATCGGTATCGCGCTCGACGGTGATGCCGATCGACTGATCGTGATCGACGAAAAGGGTGAGACGGTCGATGGCGACCAGATCATGGCCGTCATCGCCAGCCGCCTGCATGCGCGCGGCGATCTCAAGGGCGGCGGGATCGTGGCCACGGTCATGTCCAACCTCGGGCTCGAACGGTACCTGCAGGGGATCGGCCTGACGCTCGAACGCGCCAAGGTTGGGGATCGCTACGTGCTCGAGATGATGAAGGCCGGCGGCTACAATGTCGGTGGCGAACAGTCGGGCCACATGATCCTGCTCGACCACGGTACCACAGGCGACGGCACGGTCGCGGCGCTGCGCATTCTCGCCAGCCTGGTGCGTTCGGGCAAGCCTGCGAGCGAACTGCTCCATGCCTTCGACCCGGTCCCACAGCTGCTCAAGAACGTACGATACGCGGGCGGCAAGCCGCTTGAGAATGCCACCGTAAAGCAGGCCATCGCGGATGCGGAGGCCGAACTCGCCGGGAAGGGGCGGCTGGTAATCCGTCCTTCAGGTACAGAGCCGGTCATCCGGGTCATGGCCGAGGGCGACGATGCGACCCAGGTCGAAGCGATTGTCGACCGGATTTGCAAAGCCGTTGAAGGAACTATCTAATGCTTGAGATGCGCCCAGATTGCGAACGTTGCGGCACCGATTTACCCGCTGAATCGCCAGGCGCCTTCATCTGCAGCTTCGAATGCACCTTCTGCACCGATTGCGCAGACGAACTCGACGATCGGTGCCCCAATTGCGGGGGCGAACTGATGGACCGGCCGACCCGGGCGAAGAAGCTGCACGAGAAATACCCGCCTTCGACCGAGCGGAAATACAAGGGGTGAGCAAGCCGCCCCCGCGTATCCTTTCGATCGCCGGCTCGGACAGTTCGGGCGGCGCCGGGATCCAGGCCGACATCAAGACGATCACCATGCTGGGCGGCTATGCCATGACCGCGATCACTGCAGTCACGGCGCAGAACACGCGCGGGGTCCAGGGGGTGGAAGTCCTGCCTTCCGATTTCGTGATGGCGCAGGTCGAAAGTTGCCTTTCCGACATCGGCGCCGATGCGATCAAGATCGGCATGCTCGGTTCGCCCGAGATCGCGCGCCGCTTGGCCGAACGGCTCGATACATTCAGCGGGGCGATCGTGTTCGATCCTGTCATGGTCGCGACCAGTGGATCGGTCCTGGCCAACGACGATACGATTGCCGCGTTCGGGGAATTGATGCGGATCGCCACGCTGGTGACCCCCAATCTCCCGGAACTGGCTGCCCTCACCGGTCGCGACAGCCTAGACGAAGAAGACATCTTCGACGCCGCGCAGGAACTGGCCCGTGCCCAGGACACGCTGGTACTGGCCAAGGGCGGGCACGGCGATGGCGGAGAGGTGATCGACCGTATCGTCTCAGCCTCGGGCAAGCTCGCCAGCTTCGGTCACGCGCGGATCGACACGCGCCACACGCATGGCACTGGTTGCACCCTGTCCGCCGCACTGGCCACGCTGCTCGGCCACGGGCAGCCGCTGGTCAACGCCATCCGGCTGGCGCGCGGCTTCACCTTCGCGGCGATCGAGAATGCACCCGGCTTCGGCGAGGGCCACGGCCCCCTCGGCCACCAGGCGGTTCGCAAGGTGGACGAGGGGCGCGAAACCTAGCGATCGAGTTCGTAGAAGGCGCTGATATGCGCCCAGGCCTCGTCCGCCGTTTCGCACCAGCGGAACAGATCGAGGTCCTTCCTCGAGATTGTGCCTTCTTCGGCAAGGGCATCGAAATCGACCACGCGGGTCCAGAACTCCTTGCCGAACAGCAGGATCGGGATCGGCTTCATCTTGCCAGTCTGGATCAGCGTGAGCAATTCGAAGAACTCGTCGAAGGTGCCGAACCCACCGGGGAACACCGCCACGGCCCGCGCACGCAGCAGGAAGTGCATCTTGCGCAGCGCGAAGTAGTGGAAGTTGAGTGCCAGGTAGGGCGTCACATACTGGTTCGGCGCCTGTTCGTGCGGCAGGATGATATTGAGTCCGATGCTTTCTGCGCCGGCATCGCTCGCACCCTTGTTGGCCGCTTCCATGATCGACGGGCCACCGCCCGAGCAGACCACGAACTGGCGCTTGCCGTCCTCGACGATCGACTTGTCGCTGGATATCCGGGCAAGACGATAGGATTCGTTGTAATACTTGCTCTTGGCGACGAGGCTTTCGACGACGCGTTTCTCGTCATCGGGCAGGTCCTTGGCGCGCTCTAGTGCGGCTTCGGCTTCTTCCGGTGAGGGAATGCGGGCCGAGCCATATACCACGAGCGTCGAGCCCACGCCGGCTTCGTCGAGCAGCATTTCGGGCTTGAGCAGCTCCAGCTGGAAGCGCACCGGGCGCAGTTCCTCGCGCAGCAGGAAGTCCTGGTCCTGGAAGGCTAGCCGATAGGCCGGATGCGCGGTCTGCGGGGTTTGCTTGGGGTGGCTCTTGTCGAACTCGGCCTCTTGTTCGGCCGGGTAAAACTTGCGGTCGGCAAGCTCGCGCTTGTGCTTTTCTTCTTCTGTCATGGCGCGCGCGATAGGGCCGGGCGAAGCCGTCGACAAGCCACGATCGAGGAAATGGCAGGGGTGACAGGATTCGAACCCGTGGCCCTCGGTTTTGGAGACCGATGCTCTACCAGCTGAGCTACACCCCTGCAGCGCAGGCGGGCGCATTAGTATGGGCGTGGGGGAATGGCAAGGCGCATATCGCCCGACCGCGCGAACTGCTATTATGGCGACGATGCATGCCCCCACTACCCGCACGATCCCGATCGATCTGCTACTGCGCGCCTATCGCGCGGGCGTATTCCCCATGGCCGATCACCGCAGTGACGACGAGGTTTACTGGGTCGAGCCCCGCGAACGGGCGATCATCCCGCTCGACGGCTTTCGCCTCGCGAAAAGCCTGAAGAAAGTGCTGCGGCAGGACCGCTTCGCCGTTACCTGCAACCATGACTTTTCCGCGGTGATCGCCGAATGCGCCGCCCCGCGCGAGGAACACGCGGAAAGCTGGATCAGCCACCGCATCGAGGCGAGCTACACTGCGCTCCACCGTGCCGGCTATGCGCATTCGATCGAATGCTGGCAGGATGGCCGGCTGGTCGGCGGGCTCTACGGCGTTGCTTTCGATAGGGTCTTCTGCGGCGAGAGCATGTTCAGCCGCACCGACGATGCCAGCAAGGTCGCGCTCGCCTGGCTGGTCGCGGCGATGCGCCGGGCCGGTTACCGCCTGCTCGACTGCCAGTTCATGACCGACCACCTGGCGACGCTGGGTGCGGTCGCCCTGCCGCAGGCGGCCTATCTCGACCTGCTGTCGGGCTCGCGCGGTCAGCCCGCTGCGCCGCTGCCCTCGGTCGTGGCGGAGTTCGCCGGGGCTTCCTCGCCCGGAAAAGCCATCGTGCAGTCCTTGACCCAGACGTCGTAGATCGGGTGCTCGACCACATTGAGGCTGGGCGAGTTCTTGAACAGCCAGCCGGAAAAGATGCGGTCGAACTGATCGTTCGACCCGCGCTGCTTGACCAGCACCTGGACGAAAGCCCCGGTTTCCTTGGGCATTTCCCACGGCGCAGTGCGCTCACAGGCCTGCACGCGAACGATCACGTCACCCACCCGGCGCTGCTCGCCAGGTTTCATCTCGAGATCCTGGCTGACGTTGTTGCGCTTGTTGAGCAGGCCGATCGTCGCCACACGCTCGCTCATCGGCGTACCGATTGCGCCCGCATCGGCGGGTTGCGGCGCAGCCGGTGCGGTCTTCAGCGCATCGGGAATTTCGGTTTCGAGCGCGTCGGGCGCCTTCGGGCCTTCGCTGCCGCAGGCGGCGAGCAGCAGGACTCCCGAGCAGAGGGCCAGCGCCCGGTGCATGGTCACGCGTCCGGCGACCAGGCTTCGTAGTCGCCCGTGGCGCGCGCACGCATGCCGCCGCGCTCCAGCGCACCGGCCGGGCGATAGGCGGCGGCGGTGCCGGTGGCGTTCGGCGAATAGTCGGTTTCCCAGATCCGCGGCGGCGGCAGGTGGCTTTCCGGAACATCGTCGAAGGCGCCGTGGAGCCAGCCATGCCATTCGGCCGGCACGCGACTGGCGTCATTTGCACCTTCGTAGATCACCCAGCGACGCTCACGCCCGTCGGGAGCCTTCTTCTTCGAGCGGAAATAGGCATTGCCCTGCGCGTCGGTACCGACGCGCTCGCCATTGCGCGAGGACCACAGGAGCGTGCCGATGGTGGCGCCGTCCCACCAGGTGAAGATCTTGCCGAGGATGCTCATGCGGGCGCGGTTAGCCGATTCGCGAGCGATGGCCAAGCATTCCCTCGCCCGAAATCACCCTTACCATTCCACGGTGTCGCCGGGGGCGATGCCCAGTTCGGCGGCGCGCCCGCCGCGCAGTTCCAGCACGCCCAGCACCGGCCCGATCGAATAGACCGAATCGAGCGAGTAGGGCGTAGTCATCGCCGCGATATTGCTGATCTTGCGGTCCGGGCCGACGAAGATGATGTCGAGCGGCAGCGGCGTATTCTTCATCCAGAAGCTCTGCGCGGTCGTGCCGTCATAGGGAAAGATCATCCCCTCATCGTCGGGCAGCTCGGTACGGAACATCAACCCCTTGCGCTGGGCATCGGGCGTTTCCGCCAGCTCGACACGAAAGGCGTGCTTGCCGGTCTTGCCGGTCACGGTCAGCGGGATGACCGCAAGGCCGGAAACCGGGTGAGTCGCTGCCTGTGCAGCGTCGACCGCTGGGCCCGCCTCGGCGGCGACCTGCGGCGAGCAGGCCACCAGTGCACCTGCTCCGCACAGGAAAAGAATCGGTTTCAGAATGCTGCGTCCCGCGCTTCGGCGACCCATTGTTCGAGCTCCTCGATCGTGGCGGCATCCAGCACCCGCCGGGCCGCGTCGAAATCATGGCCCGCGCGCAGCATCGCGGCAAGGCGCTTTTCCCGCAGCTTATGGTGCGCATCGACATCGCGAGGCTCCGCCGCGTCGAACGGACCGAACCTGCGCCGGCGGGCAAAGGCCAGCGCCGCCTCGCGCCGCTCGCTTTCATCGGGTCCGAGTTCGGCGCGCAGGCCCTCGCCGATGTCCGCGGCCTTCAGGGCCTGGTCCACACGGCGTGCGCCATAGCCCCGCGCCAGCAGGCCCTGCGCCTTGGCCCGCCCATAGATTGCGTCATCGACATATGACTTTTCCACGAATCGGGCGATCAGCGCCTCGATGTCGGGATCGCTCTCGTCATCCCAGCCGCGTTCGCGCAATTTGCGCCGAAGATAGGCCTCGAGTTTGCCCGCACTGGTGGCGAATCGGGCCACGTAAGCGAGCGCAAGCTCCTCGATTCGCACGCGATCGAGCGGCTTGGGCGCGCGTCGTTTGCGACGAAATGTTGCACCATCCTCAACCATCGGCCATATTCGTGCCATAGTACTTATCGATTGGAAAAGACTACACGGGCGTCCGCACGCAGACGGGTGCCGTTTGGCTCATGAGGGGTGGCCGCGAGGCGCTCATAATCCACGGGTATCGCTACATAATTATGACCGACGCCGTTCTGACGCCGACGCCGAATGATTGCGACCTCCCCCGTCGCCGTTCGGACTTCGCCACATTCACCGAGGCGGTCGATTACGCCGCCCGCAGCCTCAAAGGGCTCAATTTCCACGACATGCGCGGCACGCTTGTGCGCGTCTATCCTTACGCGCAGATGCGCGAGGACGCCCTGCGGGTTGCCCGCCAGCTCGCCGCGGCGGGGATCGGCAAGGACGACCGCGTGGCGCTGGTGGCGGAGACCTGTCCCGAATTCGCCGCCCTGTTCTGCGGCTGCATGTATGCCGGGGCCTGGCCGGTGCCGCTTCCACTGCCGACCGGATTCGGCGGCAAGGAAAGCTACATCGACCAGCTGTCGGTCCAGCTCGATAGCAGCGACCCGAAGATCCTGATCTACCCGGCAGAGATCGAGGAAATGGCGGGCGCAGCGGCCGCGCGCCAGGGCTGCGAAGGCCAGAACTGGGACGATTTCGCCAAGCGCCCCGATCCGGAATGCGAGCTGCCCGAAGCCCGCCCGGAAGATATCAGCTACCTGCAGTATTCATCGGGCTCGACCCGCTTCCCGACTGGCGTCGCGGTGACGCACGAGGCGCTGCTGCATAATCTGCGCGGCCATGCCGAATCGATGGACATCGGCACCAACGACCGCGTCATCAGCTGGCTGCCCTGGTACCATGATATGGGCCTGGTCGGCTGCCTGCTCTCGCTGATCGCCAACCAGGTCAGCGTCGACTACCTCAAGACCGAACATTTCGCGCGCCGCCCGTTGGCCTGGCTCGACCTGATCAGCCGCAACAAGGGCTCCACGCTGAGCTATTCGCCGACCTTCGGTTACGACATCTGCGCACGCCGCATTTCCAGCCAGAGCCATGTCGAGGATCGCTTCGATCTTTCCCGCTGGCGCACCGCCGGCAACGGCGCGGATATGATCCGCCCCGACGTGATGCAGAATTTCGTCAATGCCTTTGCTGGCGCGGGGTTCAAGGCCAGCGCCTTCAACCCCAGCTACGGCCTGGCCGAAGCGACGCTGGCGGTTACCGTGATGCCGCCGGGTGAAGGCATCCGGGTCGAGCTGGTCGAGGAAGAGCGCCTGTCGGGCCGTCCGCGCGACCTGTCGAAACCCGCACGCTATCGCGCGATCGTCAATTGCGGCAAGCCGATCCCCGGCATGGAGGTCGAGATCCGCGACGAGAAGGGTCGCGCCAAGGGCGATCACCAGATCGGCAAGGTCTGGTGTCGCGGCAAGAGCGTGATGCACTCCTATTTCCGCAATCCCGAAGCGACCGAGGAATGCCTCGTCGACGGCTGGCTCGATACGGGTGACATGGGCTACCTCGCCGATGGCTATTTGTTCATCGTCGGCCGAGCGAAGGACATGATCATCATCAACGGCAAGAACCTTTGGCCGCAGGATATTGAGTGGGCGGTCGAGCAATTGCCGGGCTTCAACCACGGCGATATCGCCGCCTTCTCCATCGATACCGAGAATGGCGAGGAAGCGCCCGCCGTTCTGGTCCACTGCCGCGTGTCCGATCCCGAAGAACGGGTCAAGCTGCGCGACCAGATCGCCGACAAGGTTCGCGGCGTCACCGGGATGAGCTGCGTGGTCGAGCTGGTCCCGCCGCGCACGCTCCCGCGCACCAGTTCGGGCAAGCTCAGCCGCGCCAAGGCCAAGCGCCTGTACCTCGCGGGAGAGATCCAGCCGCTTGACCTGGCCGCCTGACGGTCCGTCGAAAAGCGCCGAATTCGCTTGCACTTGGGGCGCGCGCCCGCGCACAATTGCGCAATCGCCTTGAAGATCGTGTCTTAGCCCCCTAATACAGGCTGATACACTTCAATGCGCCTGCCAAACGGGAGACCCGCGCAACCATGAGCGAAAGCAAGACGCAGACCGCGACCGCCGTCGATTTCGAACTGTCCCCACCCGCCCCGGTGCCCGAAGTGACACCGGAAAAGGCGGCCGGGCTCGTCCCGGTGGGCGAAGAGGTGAAGAGTAAGCTCGAGGCGAAGGTCGACAGTTTCGTCGAAGACCTCGTGTCGGCCGACGCCAATTCGCCCGAGTTCGGCAAGAAGGTCGACCAGCTGACCAATATGGGGCGCAAGGAAATCATGGCCGCGGCCGGCCATTCCAATCGCTTCCTCGACCGGCCGATCCGCGCGATGGACAAGGATGAAGGCGTTGGCGCCAACCTTGCCGAGCTGCGCCGCGTGGTCGAGGACCTCGATCCCGGCAAGCGCGGCAAGCTGTCGGGGTCGCGCAAGATCCTCGGGATCATCCCCTTCGGCAACAAGCTGACCAATTACTTCCGCAGCTACCAGAGCGCGCAGACGCACATCCAGTCGATTCTCGGCAACCTCGCCAGCGGCAAGGACGAGCTCATCATGGACAATGCCGCGATCGACGTCGAACGGCAGAAGCTGTGGGAGTCGATGGGCAATCTCGAGCAGATGATCCACATCTCCAAGACGCTGGACCAGAAGCTCGAAGAAAAGGCCGCCGAACTCGATGCGATCGATCCGGCCAAGGCCAAGGCGATTCGCGAGACCGCACTTTTCTACGTCCGCCAGCGGACGCAGGACCTGCTCACGCAGATGGCAGTGAGCGTACAGGGCTATCTCGCGCTCGACCTGGTCAAGAAGAACAACGTCGAACTGGTCAAGGGCGTCGACCGCGCCAGCACCACCACCGTCGGCGCGCTGCGCACGGCAGTGACCGTGGCCGAGGCAATGACCAACCAGCGCCTGGTGCTGGGCCAGATCACCGCGCTCAACGAAACCACCGCAGGCATCATCGATTCCACCAGCACCATGCTGCGTGACCAGACCGGCAAGATCCACGAGCAGGCCGCAGCCAGCACCATCCCGCTGGAGACGCTGCAGCGTGCCTTCCAAAACATCTACGACACGATGGACGAAGTGGATGCGTTCAAGCTGCGGGCGCTCGACAGCATGAAGCAGACCGTCACCCTGCTCTCCAGCGAGGTCGAGAAGTCGAAGGGCTACATCGCCCGCGCAGAAGGGCAGGCGCAGGCCTCGAAGCAGATCAACGAGAGCGCCCTATTGACGGCCGAATGAGATGAGCGACCTGACCCGTGACAGCCAGCGCCTGATCGAGGAAGGCCGTCGCCTGCGCGACGACAATCGCGCAGGTGGGCGCCACCGGCGTACACTTTCGATTGGCGAAGGGTCAGCCCGGGCGAAGCGCGATCACCTGAAGAAGAAGGTCCGCAACGTCGCCATCGCATTGTTCGCGCTGTGGGTGGGCATGGGCGTGCTCGGCCTGATCATCAAGGGCCTGGGGTTCGTCGGGGTTATGGCGCTGGTGCTTTCCAGCATCGTCGCCGTGGCGGTGCTGGGCAATTACCCCAAGCTCAAGACACCCAAGCTACCCGACATCAACAAGGGCAATGTCCAGCAGATGGTCAGCCGCACGGAACTGTGGCTCGAGGCGCAGCGCCCCGCCCTGCCCGCGCCGGCGGTGACGCTGGTCGACCAGATCGGCGTCCAGCTCGACGGGCTCGGCTACCAGCTCGACGGGCTCGACCAGGACCACCCCAAGGCGCGCGAAGTGCGCAGCCTGGTGGGCGAGCAGCTGCCGCAAATGGTCGAGAGCTATCGCAAGATCCCCGCCCAACTGCGGACGGAACGGCGCGCCGGATCGACCCCTGACGAGCAATTGACCGACAGCCTCGCGAAGATCAGCGGGGAGATCGATTCGATTACGCGCCAGCTTGCCGAAGGCTCGCTAGACGACCTCGCGATCAAGCACCGCTACCTCGACTACAAGTTCGGCGAAGGGGTGGAGACCAGCCCGCAACTGGAGCACAAGAGCTGATGCGCGTCCCGATCCGCCATGGTCTCGACAAGGCGGAAGTCCGCCGCCGACTGCATTCGCGCAGCCACGAAATCGCCAATTTCATTCCGGGTGGCGTGGCCGATGTCACGACGACCTGGCCCAATGAAGACGTCATGACGCTATCGGTCGGCGCGATGGGCCAGAAGATCGATGGACGCGTGCTGGTCGAGGAGGGTCAGGTGGTGTTCGAAGTCGACCTGCCACCAATGTTGTCCTTCGTCGAACCAATGATCTCCAAGGCGATCAAGAGCGAAGGCCAGAAGTTGCTGGCCGACCACAGCGACAGCTGATCCTGGTACCTAGTTGAAGAAGCGCTGCTGGTAATAGAATGGCGCCGCGACCGGTTCGCCCGCGCGATTGGTCGCCGGGCGGAAACGCAAGCGCTCCATCACCAGCCGGCAGGTGGCCTGGTCGGTCTCGGGGAACGGGCTGGCGCGATAGATAGTGCAATTGGTTGCCCGTCCGTCCGGCTGGACGATGACCCGCACGATCACCGATGTCCCGATCCGCGCGTCGCGCCCGCCGGGAGGGATCGGGAAGTCGCGCGAGGAGTTGAGCGCACCCGAGATGATCTCCGGCTTGGTCGCCGCGCCGCCGCCTCGACCACTACCTCCATCGCCGCTTCCGGTTCCAATGCCGCTGCCTGCAGCACCGGTTCCGGACCCAGCATCGGTGGCTCCGGAATTTTCGGCCGGTCCAGTCGACGCGGCACGCGGCGCCGGCAGGTCCTCACGGACGCGTTGCTTGGGCGATGGTGCGGTAACAGGCTTGGCGACTGCTTCCTTCCCCGGGTCGCCTTGCGCGCCTTCGGGCTCGGCCGCCTCGGGTTCTTCGGGCGGCGCAGTCACGGTGACGGTAAACGCGGAGACAACCGACCGTTCGATCTGCGCCATCGGTCCCGGCGCGAAGCTACGGACCAGGCCGTAGAAGATACCCAGATGGATCAGGATGATGAGCGCGATTACCCATGGATTGGGTCGCTTCTTCAACGCTGCGTAGCGGGTAGCCTCTTCAACCATTCGGTCTCAACGGTCCATCAGTCGATCGCGTTCCGGCATATCGCTTCGATGCATAGCAGCGGAGCGGGGCTGCTGGTGCAGATAGGGCGGCCTCTCGTTAGAAAGGCCGCCCCGACTGTTTCTGCCCGGGGTTGGCACCCCGTCCTGGCTACGGTTTAGTAACCGAAGATCAGCGAAAGGCTGGCTGCGCGCGGCGCACCGATCTGGACAAACGGTGAGCTGGTGGAATTCAGGCTGCCGCCGAAACCACCCACATGGAGTTCGTCAAACAGATTGGTGACATTGAGCTGCAGGGCAACGTCCTTGCCGAAGGGATTTTCAGCGAAGGTCCAACGCACATCGAGATCGACCACCGTGTAGCCACCGACCTTTGCCGAGTAGAGGATGTTGTCCGGATCGGTAGGTGACGCATTCGCGCTATCGAAGAGCGGCCGGTTTTCGTCGTTGATCCAACGCGAGCCAGTATGCTTGACCTGCGCACCGAACTCGAACTCGCCAATGCGGGCCTGCGCACGAGCACCAATCGACCAGGTCGGAGCACCACTTTCTTCCTTTCCGGCAAGCGGAATAACGAATGTGCTGCCCACGTTGGCGGCGGTACAACCATAAATCTGGTTCTGAACTACGCCGCTGCGGATAGAGCAGGTGCCACCAACCAGGTCGTTCTTGATTTCGGACTCAGTGATCGATCCAAAGACATACAGGACTACGTCTTGATTAGGACGCCATGAGACCGAGCCATCGACGCCGTATTTGTCGACCTTGCCGAGATTCCGGAACAGAACTGTATCCTGCTCTGGGTCGTAAGCAGTGGCCAAACGATTCTCATACATCGTGTAATAGCCAGCAAGCTGCGCCTGCAGGTTGCCAGATTGCCAACGCAGACCGAGGTCGAAGCTGTCCGTCGTCTCCGGGGCAGGCTGAACACCCTCGGTACCGGCCGGGAAGAACAGCGAAGCATAGAGCGGATCGGTGCCAGGGACCGAAAGACCCTTCGCATAGTTCGCAAAGATCGATGCATCACCAAAGGCATAGGTCGCGCCCAGGTTCGGCAGCAGTTTGTCGTACTTATACGTGCGCGACTGCGGCAAGGCGTAGTTTGGATTTGCGGCTTCGTAGGCCGTGGTATCCTGGGATCCGAGACAATCGATGAAGCCGCGACCCGCATCGGGCGTGGTCGTGAAGCAATTCTGGTTCAATTCACGCTTGAAGAAAGGTGCGCGCAGACCAAGGACAGTGGTCAGGTTGCCGAACTCACCGCGATACTCACCCGAGATCTGATTGAGAGTTGCATAGGACAGGCGATCACGCTTGTTGAGAACATCGCCATTCGACGTCAGCAACGGATCATTGATCGGGAAGACATCAACTGGTTCGCCATTGGGCAGCAGGAACGTTGTCGATCCGGTTTGGCGGTGGCGTGCACGGTCCCAGGTATAGGCCAGGCGGAGGCGGTGCTCCGGGCTGATCTCATAGGCAAGCGACGCAATCACGCCAAAGCGATTGGTTTCGGTGTGGCTGGGGTCAATACCACCAACGCTGTCGAGCAGATCGCCATCGCCGTTGAGGTCGCGGCCGAAGTAGTATCCACCCGAGATGAAGCCAGTGTAGTTGACACCGCCAACGTTGCGGAAGCCTTCGCGAAGATCTTCCGGACCGCCGCCATTCGCCTTCACATACTGGTAGCTTGGATCAACGGTGAGAACGAGCTGATCGGAAAGCGTGAAGCGCGACGCCCCGCGGATGTTTCCGGTATTCGAGGGGTTGTAGCGTCGATCGAACTCGGCGCCGCAGCCATTGCGATCCGAGTAGGTTTCAGCCGTTCCGTTCACGCCACCAGCGCCAAAGATCGTGCCTGGCTCAAGCGTACAGGGATAGTTGATGTCGTAGAAGCGATCCGCCTTTGTGGTCGGAAAATTCGGCAGAGTGAACGAACCGAAGAAATTGTTGCGGTTCTCGTTGTAGTGACCGGCCACAGCGATGAAGTCGCCGTTGTCGCCGATGTCCTGCCAGATGCGGGCGTTGTACTGTTGCTTTTCTACTTCACCGTAGTTGTTGAACGGGTTGTTGTAGCGAGTGTAGCTGGCGGAGAAGAACGCCTTTGTGCCGAAGCCGGTAAAATCACCCGTATCGATCATTCCGAATCCACGCATATACAGGCGAGACCGGCCAGAATTGTCACCGCTAGGGAAAGTGTCGCCGACGGTGATCGTGCCGGTAATGGCGAACTCGTCGCTAGGCTCGCGAGTCCGGATATTGATCGTGCCACCCACAGCCGAGGCAGTCGGGCTATCGACATCGGTCACCCCGAGGTTGACGTTGACCTGCTCCAGCACTTCGGGATCGACCTGCTGGTTGGTGTAGAGGGCATAATTGCCCGAATCGTTGAGGGGCAAACCGTCCAAAGTCTGCGAAATACGATCGGCGCTGAAACCACGAATGGTGAAGCTGCCACCTGACGAACCCCAGGGGTCATTATTCTGGAAGCTTACGCCCGGAATGAGGTTCACGATTTCGTTCACAGTCTGGCCAGGGCGCTGTGCGCGAATGATCTCTTCGGTCAGGACCTGCTTCGCTTTGGGAGTATCGGGAATTTCGACACCCCCTACACCAGCAACACGCGCGCCGCTGACGATGATGACGCTGCCTTCCTCGAAGTCGACCGAACCGGTCGATTGCGCTGCGGCGGGCGCTGCGATGAAGGTACTTGCGGTGATGCTGGCAGCCGACGCGGCCAGGAGATACTTGAACTTCATAGGTTGGAACCCCTCGTGTCCTTGCAAAGAGAGAAATGCGGGAAGTGGCGCCCGGTTATTTGATCTACATTGCGGCCAAGCTGTGATTTTGTGACAGAGTCAAGACAACCGTGGCCGCCATGCGCCAATCGGGCATGCGGCACGAATTTATTTATTCTATCTTAATGACTTACTGGTGTTGCATATTTGCCGCGTCGGCAAATTTTCGCAAACATTGCGCTTTTACAACACTCAGAGCCCGCGCCCCTCTTCAGGCAAGATTAATCTCGCGCAGGCGCTGCAGCAGGAAATCATGGCTCGAGATCGGAGCCGGATGATCCTCCGGATGCGTCGGGTCAATGCAGCCGG
This sequence comes from Erythrobacter mangrovi, assembly GCF_013260645.1. Lineage (NCBI taxonomy): Bacteria > Pseudomonadati > Pseudomonadota > Alphaproteobacteria > Sphingomonadales > Erythrobacteraceae > Erythrobacter > Erythrobacter mangrovi. The sequence continues at coordinate 625,455 of NZ_CP053921.1, forward strand.
GTAGCGTCTCGATCACATAGTCGGGCCGGAAGTGCAGGAAGAAGGGCATCGAATAGCGCGCGCGATAGGCTGCTTCGCCACGCGGGTTCACGACGCGGTGCGTGGTCGAGCGCAGCTGGCCATTGGTCAGCCGGTCGAGCATGTCGCCGACGTTGATCACCAGCGCACCTTCGGGCACTTCCACAGCCTTCCATTCGCCCTGCTTCGTCAGCAGTTCGAGCCCGGCCTCTTCGGCGCCGAGCAGTAGCGTGATCGTGTTGATGTCCCCATGTGCCGCGGCCCGGATCGCACCTTCGGCTTCCGCGCCTTCGAGCGGCGGATAGCGCAGCAGGCGCATGACCGAGTTGCCGTCCTCAACGGTGGGCGCGAAGAAACAGCGATCGAGCCCCAGATGCAGCGCGATCCCTTCGAGGACGCGCCCACCAGCCGTTTCGAAGGCCGAGTAGAGCTCAGTGAAAGTATCGCGGAAGCCTTCGACCTCGCTCGGCCAGATATTGGCGGCCATGTATTCGGCGAGCGGGTGGCCTTCGGGCAGCTCGCGCCCGACGTGCCAGAATTCCTTGAGGTCGTGGACCTTGGCATCCTTGGCCTTCTCGACCCCGAACGGCGTATAGCCGCGGGCACCGCCGCCACCCGGAATGTGATAGGCTCGCTTGGTCTCGTCGGGCAGTGCGAAGAATTCCTTCGACAGCGCTTCGGCGCGGTCGATCAGCTCCTGCGGGATGCCGTGGTCGCGGATGACAGCGAAGCCATATTCCTCGAAGCTGCGGCCCAGCTCGTCGGCGATGCTCTCAATTGGCTGTGCCAGCGACACAACCGCGATATCGGTGTTCGAATCGGTCATAATGGGGCGGCCCTTAATACGGTAGGAAGAGTCCCGCCAGCGCCGCGCTCATCAGGTTGGCGAGGCTGCCGGCAGCGAGCGCCCTGATACCGAGCCGGGCGATGACCGGTCTTTGATTTGGCGCAAGACCACCAGTGACCGCCATCTGGATGGCGATCGAGCTGAAATTGGCGAAGCCACAGAGAGCAAAGGTGATGATCGCGCGAGTGCGGTCGCTCAGCGAGCCGGGCTCCATCGCACCGAGATCGATGAAAGCGACGAATTCGTTGAGCACGATCTTGGTGCCGAACAGCCCGCCTGCCGTGCCGGCTTCGGCCCAGGGCACGCCCAGCAGGAACATGACGGGGGCGAAGACGAAACCCAGGAGCTTCTGGAACGAGAGATCGGGCATGCCAAGCCAGCCGCCGATGCCGCCGAGGATGCCGTTGGCGAGCGCGACCAGCGCGACAAAGGCAAGCACCATGGCGCCAACTGCGACCGCCAGCTTTACCCCGGTCTGCGCGCCCTGAGCCGCAGCCTCGATGATATTGGCGGGCTTGTGGCCCTCCTCGAAAGTCTCGGCGACTTCGACTTCATGTGGCTTGTCGCCTTCGGTGATCGCTGCCGGACCTTCGCCGCTAATGCGCGCCTGGGGCAATGCGATATCGCCCTCAACGTCCGCCAAAGGTTCGATGTCGTCGGGCATGATGATCTTGGCCATGAGGATACCGCCCGGTGCCGACATGAAGGCTGCGGCGAGCAGGAATGGCAAATACTCACTGCCGAGCAGGCCAGCATAGGCAGCGAGGATCGTCCCCGCGACACCGGCCATGCCGACACTCATCAGCGTGAACAGGCGCGATGGCTCGAGCGCCGCGAGATAGGGGCGTACGACCAGCGGGCTTTCCGACTGGCCGACGAAGATATTGGCCGCCGCCCCGAGCGATTCGACCCGGCTGATGCCCGTGACGAAGCCGATAGCCCCGCCGACCCAGCGCACCACGCGTTGCATGATACCAAGGTGGTAGAGGATGGAGACCAGCGCGGCGAAGAAGATGATCACCGGCAGGGCGCCCAGCGCGAACGTGTTGGCCAGCGGATTGGTCTCGTTCGGACCGAACAGGAACTGGGTCCCCTGCCCGGCGTAGGACAGCAGCGCCGCGACACCATCGGCCATGCCCTGGATGACAGCGCGCCCGCCGCTGGTGCCGAGCACGAGGAACGCCATGAAGGCTTGCAAGGCAAAGGCCGCGCCAACCACGCGCAGCTTGATCCGTCGCTTGCCTACCGACAGCACGAACGCGATGAGAAGGATCGCCAGTATGCCGACGATATTGATCAGGATTGGCGGCATGCAGGACCCTTTGTGGAGCGGCAAGTTGCGGATGAAATCAAACGCTGTCTTGCGCGTGGCGGGGCGTTAGTCAATTTTCACCCCCAAGGGCAGTCCTGCCTTGTAAACAGCTACCGAGGATAGTTCATGCCCAGCGACACGCCGACCGCGACACACGCGCACACCAACGGCATCCCCCGCGCGATGTTTGTCTACACGCTGCTCTATGGCGGTATGACCGTGCTGGCCGGCGTGCTGGCTTATAAGCAGGTCCAGTTGTGGCCGAGCGACCTGGCGGTCGAAGCGGGGATCTTTCCCTATCTCCTGCTGGTGGTCATTTCGAGCACGCTCGCGCAGCTTTACGGCCAGGCACGGGCCAATCTGCTGGTGATCTGGGGCTTCGTTCCCCTGGCGATCTCTGCAGCACTGATCCTGCTCGTGCTGGGTCTGCCCGCTTCGCCAGACATGGGTGCGGATCGCCTGGGCGCATTCGAGACGGTGCTGTCCTCCACCCCGCGCATCATGGCCGCCGGCCCTGCCGCCTACGGCGTATCGTTGCTGCTCAACGTGTGGATCTTCTCGAAGTTGCGCGGGACCGGCGAAGGCAGCAGTACTGCGTCGCTAATGGCCCGCGGGGCAATCGCCAGCGCGCTCAGCCAGGCAATCGATTCGGTGATCTTCATCACCCTGGCCTTCTATGGCGAGTTCCCGATCGCCAACCTGCTGGTCGGCCAGGTCATCGCAAAGGTCGTGCTGAGCCTGCTGCTGGTGCCGTTTCTGATCACCGGCGGGGTTGCTTTCGCCCGCTGGCTCGACGCCCGCTGATCAGGCGGAACAGCTCGCCCCGCCGAGCACGCAGAAACGCGCGCAATGCGGATGGTTGAGAGCGACCGGGCGTGACGCCTCGGCCAATGTCCCGCCCATGTCGAAGCCTGGGTCGTAGGGGATCAGGGTGCAGGCGACGACGCGCGGTGCGGGCTCGCCCTTGCGATGCACCACCATGCGGCTGGTCGCGCACATGATGTCGCGCGGATCCTTGCCGAGAATGTCCCAGCAGGCGCTGGTGATCTCGGCCACGTCCTTGGCCGCGTCCATTTCCGGGAATAGCGACAGCCTGGCGGGGTCCGCGGCATCGACGGCGATCCCCTCACGCGCAAAGAGATCGGCGTAAGCCGGGCGCGCGTCAGCTTCGCTCTCGCCTGGTAGCAGGCGCCCCGCCACGGCGATCGAGAAGCCATTCGCCGAAAGCCAACGCAATCCGTCCAGTGCGGGTTCCCAGCTGCGCGGGCCGCGTTCGGCCTCGTGGACCGGGCCGCTATGGTGGTCGAGGCTGACACGCAACGTCAGCTTGCTTCCGAACCGTTCGCGCAGTGACAGCAATGCCGCCTCGTGCCGGCGCATCGGCTTCATCGCATTGGTCAGCACCAGCGCTTCGAAGCCCCGACCCAGCGTATCTTCGAGCATCGCCAGCATGTCCGGGTTCATGAAAGGCTCGCCGCCGGTGAAGCCGATCTCGCGCGTGCCCATGGCCTGCGCTTCGTCGAGAAAGCGCGCCGCATGGTCGGCGGACAGATAGACCAGCGCATCGTTGGTCGGGCTGCTCTCGATATAGCAGGTCGCACAGGCAAGATTGCACAGCGTACCGGTATTGAGCCACAGCGTCTCGAGCTTCGTCAGTGCAACACTGGCCCGCTCTTCGCCCTTTGCCGTCACCCGCGGATCAGCAAACTTCTCTGCGGGCAGCGGTGCGGCCTCGACCGCAAAGGGCGAAGGGCCGGTCGGCACATTGCGGCTGGCGCTGCGCGTCGCCATCAGGCGAAGGTCCGGCGCAACTTCGCCACCAACCCGGCGTATTTCTTGGGCAGGCTGCCGAAGACGGTGGGCTCCCACGCAGAGAAGGCCGCCGCCTTCGAGATCTCGCTGCGGGTCGGGTAACTGATGATCGCGCTGCCAAGCGCAAAGGTGTTGCTCTTGCCGGTGATCATCTGCGTAAAGGGCAACAACAATTCCCCGGCATTCTTGCCGACAATGCTCACGCCGAGCACCTTCTTGCCCTTCAGCACCATCTTCATGTGGCCCTTGGTATAGCCTTCGGCGATCGAGCGCTCGTTTTCGGCGAACTCTTCCTTGACGATGGTGACGCCATCGCCGTGCTGCGCGCGCGCCTCTGCCTCGGTCATGCCGATCTGCGCCACTTCGGGCTCGGTATAGGTGCACCAGGGCAAGGCCCGGAAATCGACCTTGGTCGGCAGGCCGGTGACGATCTCGAGCGCGACGTTCGAGCCTTCATAGCCCGAGACATGGGTCAGGCGAGGTCCGTCGCGGCAGTCGCCGATGGCATAGATACCCTTCACCGAAGTGCGGCGTCGTGCATCGGTAGCAAAACCGTTCTTGCCGGGAGCAATACCGATCTCTTCCGCACCGAAGCCCGCAACCCGTGCCTTGCGACCGACCGCCACCAGCAGGTGCGTACCGACAACGGCTTCGCCTCCATCAGTGTGGACGGTCACGCCGCCGACACCACCCTCGATCTTGGTAGCCTTGTCGGTGACGAAACGGATGCCTTCTTCGCGCATCACTTCCATCACGACTGCGACCGAGTCCGGATCGTCGCGACCCATCGGCTTGTTCAGCTCGATCACGGTGACCTCACTGCCCAGGCGACGGAAGGCCTGCGCCATCTCCATGCCGATCGCCCCGCCACCGATGATGACGAGATGACCCGGCTGCTCGGGTAGTTCGAACAGGTTCTCGTTGGTCAGGTAGGGCACCGTGTCGATCCCGTCGATCGCCGGCACCAGAGGTTCGGACCCGGTGGCGATTACGATCCGCGGTGCAGTGAGCGTGCGCCCTTCAACCTCGACCGATTGCCTGCCGGTGATGCGGGCACGGCTGGTGAAGACCTCGCAGCCCATTTCCTCGAAGGTCTCGACCGAATCGTGGTGCTCGATCCCGGCGATGGCATCATGGATGTGCTGGCGAACGCCCGACCAGGAAACCTGCGGCGGCGCAAGCGTAACGCCAAAGCGGGTCGCCTCGCGCGCTTCGCCCGCCCGCTTGGCCGCGCCGATCAGTGCCTTCGACGGGACGCAGCCGTTATTGAGGCATTCGCCACCCATCTTGTGACCTTCGATGAGCGCCACCTTGAGCCCGAAAAGCGCGCAGCCACCAGCTGCGGTAAGCCCGGCGGCCCCACCACCAATCACAATAACATCATGGGTGAATTTCATCGCTTGTCCCGTAACCTATAATGCTGGAGATGCGAAACCTTAGTCGCGACGTGCCCCTCCATTTCGCTAGCAGGGACAGCCAGGTTACATGAATCTCCAGAACTCCCAGGACTACTACGGTAAGGTCCTTGCCTCTTCCGCCGACCTCAGGACCGACGCCTGTTGCACCGCCGAGGCACCGCCGCCCGCAATTCTCGCGGCGTTGCGCAACGTCCACGAGGATGTCCGCGCCCGCTATTACGGCTGCGGCCTGGTGGCACCACAGGCGATCGAGGGTTGCCACATCCTCGACCTCGGTTCGGGCAGCGGCCAGGATGCCTATGTCCTTGCCCAGCTAGTTGGCGAGCACGGCTCGGTCACCGGTGTTGATGCGACGCCGGAACAGCTGGCCATCGCGCGCGAGCACGAGGAATGGCATCGCGAGCGGTTCGGCTATGCGCAATCCAACGTCCGCTTCATCGAAGGCGATATCGAGAAGCTGCTCGAACTCGACCTGCCCGAAGGCCATTTCGACGTCATCGTTTCCAACTGCGTGATCAATCTCGTCGCCGACAAGCATGCGGTGTTCGGAGCGGCGCATCGCCTGCTCAAGCCGGGTGGCGAGCTATATTTCTCCGATGTCTACTCGGAACGCCGCGTGCCGGAGGCGTTGCGCAGCGATCCGGTGCTCCATGGCGAATGCCTTTCAGGCGCACTCTATTGGGGTGACTTCATCGACCTCGCCAAGCGCGCCGGATTTGCTGACCCACGGCTCGTCACCAGCCGCCCGCTGGGAATCGAGGATCCGGCAATCGCCGCGAAGCTCGATGGGATAGATTTCCATTCCGCGACCTATCGCCTGTTCAAGCTAGATGGGCTGGAAAGCCAGTGCGAGGACTATGGCCAGGCGGTGCGATACAAGGGCACGGTTGCAGGTGAGGAACGCGTGTTCGAGCTGGACGATCACCACCTGATCGAAGCCGGACGGATGTTCCTGATATGCGGCAATAGCTGGAAGATGCTGGCCGAAACCCGATTTGCCGAACACTTCGAATTCTTCGGCGATTTCAGCACGCATTACGGGGTGTTCCCCGATTGTGGCACAAGCGCGCCGTTCACGGCCGCGCAGGACAAGCCTGCTACGGCGACATCCTGTTGTTAAGGATTCTCGTCACCGGAGCCGCCGGCCTGGTCGGCGGGGAAGTCTGCGCGCGGCTGGTCGAACGCGGACACCGGGTAACCGCGCTTGTCCATCGCAATACCGAAATCTGTCGCAATGATGGGCGGCAGGTGGCGGTCGCCTCGACCCTCAAGGGCGATGTCTCGCGCGAATGCCTCGACTGGGACGAGGCAACCTACGCCAGGGTAGCCTCCACGCACGACCTACTGATCCATTGCGCCGCCACCGTCCGGTTCGACCTGCCGGAAGAGGACTACGCGGCGGTCAATGTCGGCGGGACGGCCAATGCCCTCACGCTCGCCCAGGCTGGTGACATGCATTACCTGCAGGTTTCGACCGCCTATGTCTGCGGGACGCGCAACGGAACGATCCGCGAGGACGATCCCCTGCCCGAACTGGGCTTCGCCAATGGCTATGAAGCGAGCAAAGCGGCGGGCGAACGGCTGGTCCGCGCCAGCGGTTTGCGGTGGACGATTGCCCGCCCCTCGATCGTGGTCGGTGACAGCGCAACCGGTGCGATCCGCCAGTTCGATACGACCTACGCCGCCTTCAAACTGATCGCCGAAGGGCGGGTGAGGCATATGGAGGCAAGGGGCGCAGCCACGCTCGATTTCGTGCCGATCGACCATGTCGCCGAAGGGATTGCCGCGCTTGCCGAGGCAAAGGATCGGGCAATCGGCGGCACCTACCACCTGGTATCCGGCCAACCGCTGCCCGTCGCGCAGTTCGCCGCGGCGATCGGGTCATACCCGCAGTTTCACGCACCGACACTGGTCGCACCCGAAGACTTCGATCCCGACGCTCTCCCTGCCATGGAACGTCGGCTCTATCGGCGGGTCGCGGGGCTCTATGCGAGCTACTTCCAGCGCGACCCGCATTTCGACGATAGCGGGTTTCGCGACGTCACCGGCCTTGCCAGCCCGCAAACGGGCGAGCCCTATATCAGGCACCTGATCGATTACTGCATCCAGGTCGGCTTCCTGCCCCCGGGTTAAGGCCTATCGCACGTCCGGGTAATGCTTGGCCATGCGACTACGCAGGCCGAACGCCCACAGCATGCCGACCTTGAAATAGATCCAGTTGGCCTTGAGCGGACCCCAGGCGGCAATCCTCCGGTCCGAAGTAACCGCCCAGCGCGGCACCATGCGAATCCTGCCCAGCCGCGCGAACTTCACGCAGAGGTCGGCTTCCTCCATCACCGCGTCACCCGGCGTGCAGCCGCCCAGCGCGAGGAAATCGGCCTTGCGAAAGAACATCGCGTGGTCGCCGAACAGCAGCCGGACACCACGGAGGAACAGGTGCGGGCGGGTAATCAGCGGCGCATACCAGGTCTTGATCCAGTTGTGCGCAGTCGTACCCCAGCGGGTCTTGGCGGACCCCTTGATCAGCGGGGTAAAGCTGGCCAGCGCCACCTTCGGGTCGCTCAGCGCCTCCTCGATCACAGCAACCATGTCGAGCGGCGGCAAGGTGTCCGCGTGGACCACGCAGACCAGGTCTCCGCGCGCTTCGGCGACCCCGCGATTGACCTGCAGGGCACGGCCGCGCTCGCTGGCGACGACGCGCCAGCCCGCTGCGTCGGCAATGGCGACCGTTTGATCCCCGCTTCCCCCGTCCACCAGCAGCACGTCCGCCGGGGTGGGATCGAGCCGTGCCAGATGCGCCGCGAGGATAGGCAGTGCCGCTTCCTCGTCGAGCGCCGGGATTACGATCGCAACGCTCATCGCAGCTCGGGCCATTGCTCGAGGTCTTCGGGCAGGTCGACGTCGGATAGTTCGGGCAAGATAGCCGGGCCGATACCGCGCGCCGCCAGCCTGGCCAGCGTCTCCGCGAAGACCTGCGGGGTGCTCCACTCCATCTCTTCGAACAGGAACGGCATGGGTTCGGCGAGACCGATCAGGTAATAGCCCCCGTCGCTCGCCGGTCCGATCACGACCGGCCGTTCGGCAAGCGCGGCGGCGGCGGCCTTCAGGATCGGCGCGGACAGGCCCGGACAGTCACTGCCTATGATCAGCGCGGGCGCGGGGACGCGGGCCATCCGCGCGCCAAGATCGCCCTCGCCCTGATCGACGATCGCGAAATCATCGCCCAGCCAGGTGCGAAACGCCTCGGATTGACCGCCGGTGGTGCGCAGTTCGAAGGGCAACCCGGAAGCGCGAACCTGTGCAACCGTGCGTTCGAGTAACTGCGCATAGACCTGCGCTGCACCCTCCGCTCCCAGCGCTGGGATCAGGCGGGTCTTCGCCTTTCCCGGCTCAGGGTAGCGAGCGAAGATACTGATATGCGTCAATGCAGCTACCCCCGCCTAGTCATTGGCGAAAATCCGGTCGACCGACCCACGAGTGGCCGCATGATAGCCATCGCGCGTCCCGGCGTAGATCCGCCGCGCAATCGGCCGCCCCCAGTCGCCTTGCGCCCACAGCGCGGCAAAGAGCGGACGGACGAATTTTGTGCGACCGACACGGCCAAGGAACCGTTCGGCCAAAGGCACGGCCGGGTCGTAGCGATTGGCCAGCGCAAGCTCGATCCACAGGAACAATTCCTCATTGTTGCCACTCGTCGAAAGACCCAGCGCGGAATCGAGCGTCGCAAGCTGGCCGGCACTGCGTTCTTGCGGCAGGCTTTGCAGGAAACGCTGGCGCTCTGCCGACGTCCAGGCGGCCCAGCCGCTCGGCAGGCTGCCGTCCTTCGCGTAGGCCGCGGACGCCGCATCGATCTCGGCAAAGGCGGCAGGATCGGGCTTGGCAACATTCTCCGGCAGCCCGGGCGCGTAGATCCACTCACGGAGCTTGATACGCTCGGCCTCCGCCTCACTTCCCACCAGGTTGGCCTTGAGGTCTTCGTAGATCATCGCCGAAGTGGCCGGCTGGAAGGCGTGCTTGTCGAACCACTGGCGCAGCCAGGCGTCGAAGCGTTCGCGGCCATATTCCTGTTCGAGCGTGCGCAGGAAGGCCGCGCCCTTGTTATAGATGATCGCCGAGCCCGCGCTTTCGGTTCCGTCGGGCTGGTGCAGGGCGGTACCGGGCGCATCCTCGCCCACTTCGGCCAGCGTCTCGATGATGGCGGCATAGTCCAGCGCCACTTCCTGCCGGGCGCGTTTAGTGCCGTAGATCTCCTCGACGATGCGATTCTCGAAATAGGAGGTCACGCCTTCGTTGAGCCAGCTGTCGCCCCATACCGCATTGGTGACGAGATTGCCCGACCAGCTGTGCGCCAATTCGTGCGCGACCAGGCCGGTCAGACTCCTGTCCCCCGCGATGAAGGTGGGGGTGAGGAAGGTCATCACCGGGTTCTCCATCCCGCCATAGGGGAAGGCGGGTGGCAGCACGATCATGTCGTAGCGGCCCCAGCGATAGGGCCCGTAAAGCCGCTCCGCAGCCTCGACCATCCTCTCGGTATCGCTGGTTTCATAGTGCGCCCTGCCCAGCGTGGCGGGCTCTGCCCACACGCCCGTGCGCGAACCGATCGGGGCAAAGTCGATATCGCCCGCGGCGATCGCAATGAGGTAGGGGGCGACGGGCTTGTCCATGGCGAAGCGGAAGGCGCGGCGCCCGTCGCCAAGGTCTTCGGGCGTCCCCTGCTGGATTCCGCTCATCACCACATCGAGCGGCTTGGGGGCGGTGATCCGGGCCTCCCAGGTCTGGCGGATGCCCGGGCTGTCCTGCGTAGGAATCCACGTACGGTTGAGGATGCTCTGCCCCTGGCTGAACAGGAAGGGGTGCTCCCGGCCCGCCGTCTGCTCCGGAGCGAGCCATTGGAGCGCATCGGCGTCGACGGCGGAATAGGCGATCGTGACCCGGCGCGCAGCCCCGATGACGATCTCAAGCGGGGCGCCCTTCTCGCCATCGGCGGCGCCCACGGACCATTGGAGCGGCCGCCCCGCTTCTGTGGTCACCGAGGTAATCGCCAACCCCTTGTCATCGAGCACGATCGTGTCCGCGCCGGGGGCCGCAACGATGTCGAGCGTGGCCGTCCCGGCGATTCGCCGGGCGACAAAGTCGAGATCGAGGTTGAGCGCCACATGGGTAACACGAGCCAGCTGCGGCTGAGCGTAGGTCGAAGTATCCAGCGCGTCGGGTGTCGCCAACACGGGAGCGACCATCCTCGCCGGCGCAGCTTCCTGCATCGCCTCTGGCGGGATCGTGGTACAAGCGGCTCCCGCCATCAGGGCAAGGACGGGAAGGATGCGGCGCATGGATTTCTCCTGATCGTTCTACGTGTCGGCCCATCTTGGCACCATGGCACCGGGCGAGTGCAAAGGAGCCTCTTAGCGCCCTTGTCGGCAGGTGCCAGTGGTCCGCGCGAAAACGTATCCCGAAGGCTGGCCAAATTGTGAAATCTGCCTACTGATAACGTTCCCATGAATGTAGATACCCGTGAGAGGAGAGTTTCAATGAGCATCCGCATGCTGGCCGCCATGTCGCTTCTTGCGCTGGGCACACCTGCCCTGGCGGAGGAGCCGGGTGACGCAGGCCGCGAGCTGCTCTTCGCCGACGAGTTCGACGCCGGTGAGCTCGATCGTGCCAAGTGGAACGTCATCGGTGCGGATTTCTGGGTCAACAACGAGCAGCAGGTCTATCTCGACAATCCCGGCGTGGTGAATTTGGTCGATGGAATCAGCGGAGCAGATGGCGGCGTGCTGATGCTGCGCCCGGTCTACAAGCCCGGCATCGATCCGAACACGCAACGCGATGCAGACTTCCTCTCCGGCAGGATCGACAGCCGCGACAAGTTCGATTTCACCTATGGCCGGGCAGAAGCCCGCATCCGCATGCCCGATGCGGAAGGTGTGTGGCCGGCTTTCTGGTTGCTCGGCAACGGCAAGTGGCCTGACACGGGCGAGATCGACATCATGGAATATGTTGGCGAGAAGGACTGGATCGGCGTGGCACTGCACGGCCCCGGCTATTCGGGAGAGACCCCGCTGGTGAACAAGTTCTTCTTCCCCGAAGGGGTCGACGTCACCCAGTGGCACACCTACGCCGTCGAGTGGACGGAAGACGCTCTGCTGTTCGAGGTCGACGGCCACCTGACTTATCGCGTGACCCGCCCCATGGTCGAAAACTACGGTAAGTGGCGCTTCGACAATCCGAAACACATCATCCTGAACTTTGCGCTGGGCGGCGCCTACCCGTTCAAGACCAACAGGATCGAGGAGCCGTACAACGGTATTCCGCAAGCCACCGTCGACCAGATCAAGTCCGGCGAGGTGGCGATGCTGGTCGACTGGGTGCGGGTCTACGCCCCGCGCTGATCAGCCCGCGACAGCCAGGGGTTCGTTCTGCTCCGTGTCGTTGTCCGGCGCGGAGGGAACCGCTGGCACCTCGACCGGGGCAACCGGTTCGATTGTTTCGACCGGTGCTTCATCCGGCACGGTCGCTACCGGGGCCGTGGCCGGGACCTCTACCGCCCCTGCGTCGCCCGTTTCGCCTCCGCCGAACGAGTACCGCGCCTGTTCTGTAGCCGCGCGGATCACCGAGATATCGCAATTAACCTTGAGTCGCTCGACCAGCTCGCCAAGCTCCTCCGATTCACGGCCGCGCAGGCCATCGATCTCGAGCTGGCGCCCGATCAGGTAGATGTCGCGCGTGGCCGAATAGGCATCGCCGCACTGGTCGCGAACCGCCTCGATCTGTTCGTCGATCAGGATTCGCGATTCGAGCGAGTTGAGCGCCCCGGCCGAAATCGCATAGACTGGTTGGTTGAACGGCTTGCCCGCCACCGCCGGAATGATGGACAGGTCGACCACGCGCCCGAACAGGTCACGCACCGTGGTCGAACCGATGAAGGGAAGGTAGAGATAAGGCCCCGGCCCGACCCCGTAGAAGGCCAGCGTATTCGCCAGCCCGTTGGACTCATGCTTGAGCTTGAACGGGGCCTTGCTCGCCGGGTCGAACAGGCCCGCAACACCGATCGTGGTGTTGATGGCGAAGCGGCCCAGCGACTTCATCGCCCGCCCCGGCTTGAGCTGGAGCATGAAGTTGAGGAAGTTGATCGGCTCACCCAGGTTGCGCAGGAAATTGCGCAACCCCGAACGGATCGGCTTGGGTACGCCTTCGTCGTAGGCTTCGGCGAGGGGGGCAACGACCGCCTCGTCAATCTTCTGCACGGTCTCGAAGGTCGCGGCGTTGAACTGCTGCGCCGGGTCGCCCTCAGGCGTTCCACCGGTTACGACGATGGTTTCGCCGGTAGGGCCCTCGACCGGCTGTTCCTCAGGCAGAATTGCTTCGGCCGGCGGCGCAATTTCTTCGACAGGAGCCGGGGCGTCATCATCGGTTTGGACGGCTACGGGCACATCGACCTGATCAACTGGCGCGGCCTGCTCCGCCTCAACGATTTCGGTGGCCGGAAGGCAGGGGACATCCGCCTCGCATTGTGGTTGCACACTGGCAAGCGCTGCCGCGAGTGCGAGACTGGATACGCCCATTAGTATTCATGCTCCTAGTCGGTTCGCCCACCCCACGCCCGGTTCTTATAACAGACCGTGCCGATAAACCGGTTAATCGTCCCGCCGCAAGCGGGCATAGCCAACAAGTTGGGAAGTAGGCTGCGATTCCCGACCTTTCAGGCCGAACTCAGGACAATCAGGTGCCCGTCGCGTAGGCTGGTGTCCAGCAGTGCAAGGGCGCCGCACCGCCCATGCTGCTCGGCCCCTGTCGCCAGGTCGAAGCGATACCCATGCCATGGGCAGGTAATGCGCCCGCCAGCATCGGGTTCCACACCTTCGAGCGGCCCAAGCGCGTGCGGGCAGCGCGCGCTATGCGCAATCCAGCGATCACCGTGGAAACGCACCAGCGCACGCCGTTCGCCCAGGAGGGCATCGTACACCCGCGCGCGATCCAGATCGGCCTCGAGCCCCAGGTCGGCCTGGGCCGCAGCATCTCCGGTCCGCAGGGTCCGTCGTTCGTCCAGCGCTGCCTGGCGCCCCGTCATCAGGGCCTGATCCTCGTCATAAAGCGTCGCATACTGCGCCTGGAGGTAGGCGAGGATCATCGCTGCCTGGGCCGGGCTCTCCGGCGCCTGCGGCGCATAGAAGCGGACGTCCACCGTAATTCCGCCCTCGTCGCGCGCGGCAGCCTGGGTATGGATCTGCGTGCCGCGGCCGGGGCCATCGACCACTGTTGTCGCCCAGTAATGCCCGGGCGCATCGACCAGCAATTCGATCAGCTGCTCCCCGCCCTCGTTCGGCAGCGCCGTCTTGCAACGCCAGCCCCAGTTGCCGCTATCGACCGGAGCGATGGCGGCGAAGGACGATGGATGCACGAAGGGCAGATGCTCCCAATCATAGGCATTCTCGATCATTCGCGCGAGATTCACCGGAAGGTCGCGAACGTAATTGCCGAGGTAGTGCAGGCCCTCGAGCGTCGAGCGATCGACCGCGCGCGATCGCCCTGCGAACGCCGCGATATCTCCCTCGCCGACATGCGGTGCGGTCAACTCCACACCGCTTCAGGCGGCAGGCTCATCAATATCGCGTCGATGTTGCCGCCGGTCTTGAGGCCGAACAGCGTACCGCGGTCGTAGACGAGGTTGAATTCGGCATAGCGCCCCCGCCATTCGAGTTGCACCTGCTTCTCTTCGGGCGAGAACTCGCTGCCCATCCGGCGTCGCACCAGCCTGGGGAAGACGTCGATGAAGGCATCCCCAACATCGCGGGTGAAGGCAAAATTGCGTTCGAAAGCGGCTTCATCGGTACATTCGAGATGGTCGTAGAATATCCCGCCAACCCCGCGATGGACGCCGCGGTGCGGGATAAAGAAATAGTCGTCGGCCCACTTCTTGAACCGCTCGTAATAGGTCGGGTTATGGGCGGCACAAGCAGCGCGGAAGCGCGCGTGGAACTCCTCGGTGTCCTCGGCATAGGGCAGCGGGGGATTGAGATCCGCCCCGCCGCCGAACCAGGCGGCCTGCGTCGTCAGGAAACGGGTATTCATGTGCACCGCTGGCACATGGGGGTTGGCCATATGCGCGACGAGGCTGATGCCAGTAGCGGTGAAACCCGGTTGCTCGGCACTCGCGCCATTGATCTGCCCGGCAAATTCCTTGCTGAAATTGCCCTTCACCGTCGAAACGTTGACGCCGACCTTTTCAAACACCTTGCCCTTCATCAGGCCCTGCACCCCACCCCCGGGATCGGGATTGCCCTCCTCCTCGCGTCGCCACGGGGTGAAGGTGAAGGTGGCGTCCGAACCGGCTTCGCGCTCGATCGCTTCGAACTCGGCGCAGATGCGATCGCGCAGGCTTTCGAACCATTCTTTGGCGCGGGCGGTATAGGGGGTCCAATCGGTCATGGCGCACCCTTGCCAAAGGGCGCCGCGCGCGGCAATAGCAGGCCATGGTTCCCCTTTCGTTCCCAACCTCTTTTGAATTCTGCGGCGAGGAATGGCTCCTGACCGAAGGTCGCGCGCTCTATTGGCCGCGCGAGCGCGCGCTGCTGGTCGCCGACCTGCACCTTGAAAAGGGCAGCTTCTTTGCCCGTCACGGCCAGCCGATTCCCCCCTACGACAGCCGCGAAGCGCTCGAACGCGTGGCCTTGGCTATCCGCGAGACGGGCGCACGGCGGGTCATCACGCTGGGCGACAACTTTCACGATTCACTCGGTTCCACCCGCCTCGAAGAGCACGCTGCGGGGATGCTCGACGCACTGACCAAGGCCGTCGACTGGGTGTGGATCACCGGCAACCACGATCCGGAGATGGAAGCGCGGCTTGGCGGAACGCTGGCCGAAGAGCTCGCGATCGGCGGCATGGTCCTGCGCCACCAGGCCAAGCCCGGCGAGACACGGCCCGAACTGTCGGGCCATTTCCACCCACGCCTGCACCTCAAGGTTCGCGACCGCATGATCCGCCGCGCCTGCGCCGTGGTCAGCGCGAACGAGGCAGCCGACGGGCGGCCGAGCGGGCGGATGATCCTCCCCGCTTTCGGGGCCTATACCGGCGGAATGGACGCAAGCGATCCGGCAATCCTCGCCGCCCTCCAGCCGGCAAACCGCATCGATGCGGTGGTGCCGGCGGCGGGGAAGTTGGCACGCTTTACGCTGTGGAAGGCGGCATAGTCGCAACGCTGTGATGCGAATCTGCACCATAGGCGCACAACACGCTTCCGAATCCCTACAAGAATGCCTACATGCCCGCTTTGATTTAAGGCCACCAAAGGAGAGTGCCCCATAGCCCGTCCACCCCGGCGCAGCATGCAAATGCCCGTGAAAAGCGGTCCGCGCTACGATAACATGATCAATGTGCCGAAGGTTCGCGTGATCGATCACGAAGGCGAAAACCTCGGCGTGATGTACACCCGCGAAGCCATCGAACAGGCCAACGAGCTCGGTCTGAACCTCGTCGAAGTGTCCCCCAATGCGGACCCGCCGGTGTGCAAGTTCCTCGACGTCGGCAAGTATCGCTACGAGGCGCAGAAGAAGGCGAACCTCGCGCGCAAGACCCAGAAGACGCAGGAAATCAAAGAGATCAAGATGCGTCCGAACATCGATGACCACGATTACGATGTGAAGATGAAGAGCGTCCACAAGTTCATCGAGCATGGCGACAAGGTCAAACTGACCCTGCGTTTCCGCGGGCGTGAAATGGCGCACCAGCAACTCGGCATGGACCTGCTCAACCGCGTCCGCGAGGATACGGAAGAGACCGCCAAGGTCGAAAGCTTCCCGCGCCTCGAAGGCCGCCAGATGATCATGGTGCTGGCGCCCAAGTAGGCGAGAGCACCACCTGAGGGATTGAAAGGGCGGGCCGTTTGGTCCGCCCTTTTCACATCGGCAGGGCCGGGGCGCGTTGCCGCACCGCGCTCGTGCTGTTAGCACCCGGGGCACCTAGGGGGATCGCACTGGAATGACCGCAAAACGGATCGGCTTCGTCATCGGCGCACTTGCTCTGCTGGCGACCATCTTCCTGCCAGCGCCCGCGGGCATGAGCCGCGAAGCCTTCGTTACCGCCGGCCTGGTGGTGCTGATGGCGGCATGGTGGATGACCGAGGCGCTGCCGCTCACCGCAACGGCGCTGATGCCTTTCCTGGTGCTGCCCTTTGCCGGGGTGATGAGCGCCAAGGATACCGCCAGCGCCTATTACTCGGACATCCTCTTCCTGCTGCTCGGCGGTGCCTTCATCGCGCTGGCGATCGAGCGTACCGGGCTGCACAAGCGCCTGGCGCTGGGCATCCTCAAGGCAACAGGCAGCAAGGTCGGGCCAGTCGGCCTGCTGCTCGCCTTCATGGCCGCGGCGGCCATATTGTCGATGCTGATCTCCAACACTTCGACCGCGCTGATCATGATGCCGATGGCGCTGGCCGTGCTGGCCGGTGGCGGCGCAGAACCTGGTGAGCCCGATGGCTTGTCCGGCGCCCTGCCGATGGGCATCGCTTTCGCTGCAAGCATCGGTGGGCTCGGCACCATCGTCGGCTCGCCGACTAATGCGATTGCGGTCGGCCTGCTCGACGAATTGATCGGCGTGCGCATCGGCTTCGCCCAGTGGATGGGTTTCGGCCTGCCGGTAGTGGTGATCGGCATCCCGCTCGCCGCCGCAATTATTGCGCGGGTCCAGAGCGTCGGCGCGCATCCGTTCGACGTCGCCGCCGCGCGCGCCGCCATCGACACCCATGCAGCCTGGTCAGAACCGGAGAAACGGCTGGTGCCGCTGGTCGCGATCACCTTCCTCTTGTGGCTCGGCCAGCTGTGGATCGAGCCATTTCTACCCGCCGGGTCGCTGACCGACGGCACCATTGCCATCGTCGCCAGCATCGCCTTGTTCCTGCTGCCCGACGGGACCGGCCGGCCGATGCTGATCTGGGAAGAAGCCGATCGCGCACCCTGGGGCGTGATCATGATGTTCGGCGGCGGCCTGGCGCTGGCGGCGGGCATGGGCAAGAGCGGGCTAGCGGACTGGCTGGGGCAGATGCTCCTGCCGCTGGCCAGCTGGCCATTGGTGCTGGTCGCCATTGCGGTGGTCGCGATGGTTATTCTTATCACCGAATTCGCCAGCAACGTCGCCACCGCCAGCGCGATCGTGCCGGTGGTGGCCAGCCTGACCGTGGCCCTGGGCGTGGATCCGCTCCAGCTCGCCATGCCTGCAGCGCTCGCGGCCAGCTGGGGCTTCATGCTCCCCGCCGGAACCGGACCCAATGCCATCGCCTGGGCTACCGGGCGCATCCGGATCGAACGCATGGTCCGCGCGGGACTGCTGCTCGACCTGTTCGGCGTGTTCCTGCTCGTGGGTGTTGTGTGGGGAATGAACGCTCTGCTTTAGCAAGCGGCCCCTACCACATCGGTTCGATGGGCCCGTCGCCGCCCTTGGCCTTGTGCATGTCACCGCCGGAAACCCGATCCCAGAACCGTCCGCCAATCAGCTGCTCGGCATCATAGGTCTTGATCAGATAGTCCTTGAGCGGTTTCTGGATCTTCGCGTTGGGCATGAGGAAGGTCCAGAGCTTGAGCTCGCCGGTGTGATATTCGGCAAGCACCGATTTGACGAAGCCGTGCGGTACCGGGATGTTGATCCCATAGGCATCCGCCTTGTCGCCGATAATCTCCAGCGGCTTGGTAAAGTCGAAAAACGGGCAATTGAGGACATAGACCTCTAGTATCTCGTCACGGTCGTTGAGTTTGCGCACCTCCTCTTCCAGCTTGCGCCAGCCCTGCCGATTGAACGCGGGCGTCTGCGGGGACATGTTGGACAGGAGGAAGGACTCGCTGTTCTCGATGCTCCGCAGGATCGAATTGGCACTCGCCACCAGGTGCCCGCGATCATAATTGCTACCCTTGTAGGCGGCCAGCGAAGCCCGAAATCGATGCGGCAGCCTGACGTCGGCACGGAAGTTGTCGAGCCGCTCGGACTTCTTGAACACATCGGGCATGAATTCCTTGCCGCCCCGCCGGACGATCTCCAGCGTCCACTTGGCCTGCCGGAAGTACCAGGAATAGCCGATGGTAAAGTACCGCCCGGCCAGGATCTGGTCGCAGACCGGCGCCCCGTAGCGAAGTTCGCGCTGCATCTGGAAGGGGTCGTCCATTCAAGCCTCCTGTCGCTGGTGCCGACCTCATACGCCTGCCGACCCACAGCGATATTGTAGGGATTCGCCCAAATCGCCCGATGCCGTAACGTCATCACTCGTTTCCTACCGCCCCTGCGCTCGATAAACCGCGCCCCATGCAGTCGTACGCACAATCCCATCAGCCCGACCGAATGCCCTGCCCGCGCCCTTCCGCTTTTTCTTTTCCAGGACCCTGTTCCATGTGTTCCATCCTGGCGGAATCGTCGCAGTTGAAACCAACTTCGGTCCAACATATGAGATCGCTCGATAGCGGCTCCCGGTGGAGAGGCGTTCCTGCGGAGGTTAGGAACGGGCGCCCCGGCAGCTTCAACCGCCCCCGCCTTCCTGGGGGCGACGACGCAGGAAGGATGCTCGCGCGATGAGCGACGCCAATTCGATCAATGGCCGCCCCCTCAAACCCAGCACACTGATGATGGGCCTTGGCTTCGACCCGAAACTTTCCGAAGGCAGCCTCAAGCCGCCGATCTTCTTCACCAGTACCTTTGCCTTCCCCAGTGCAGCCGACGGCAAGCGCCATTTCGAAGGCATCACCGGCAAGCGTCCGGGCGGCGCGGAAGGGCTGGTCTATTCGCGCTTCAATGCGCCCAATCAGGAAATCCTCGAAGACCGTCTCGCCATCTGGGATGGGGCCGAAGATGCGCTGAGCTTCTCCAGCGGCATGACCGCGATCTGCGTGCTGCTGCTGACCTACGCCGCGCAGGGCGACGTGATCGTCCATTCGGGCCCGCTCTATGCCGCAACCGAAGGCTTCGTCGCCAAGTGGCTGAGCAAGTTCGGCGTGAGCTATGTCGATTTCCCCGCAGGGGCAACGCGCGAGGAGATCGACGCGGTGCTGGCCAAGGCGAAGGCCAAGGCCAACGAACAGGGCGGCAAGGTCTGCATGATCTACCTTGAAAGCCCCGCCAATCCGACGAATGCACTGGTCGACGTCGAAGCGGTCAAGGCCGCACGCGATGCCGCGCTGGGCGCCGATTGCCCGATCGCGATCGACAACACCTTCCTCGGCCCACTGTGGCAGCGCCCGCTCGATCAGGGCGCCGACATCGTGGCCTACTCGCTGACCAAATACGTCGGCGGCCATTCGGATCTCGTCGCGGGCAGCATCGCCGGGGCGAAGAAGTGGATGGATCCGGTCCGCATGCTGCGCAACACCATGGGCGGCATCTGCGACCCGAATACCGCGTGGATGCTGTGCCGCAGCCTCGAAACCGTCGAGCTGAGAATGCAGCGTGCGGGCGAGAACGCGGCCAAGGTTTGCGACTATCTCAGCAAGCACCCCAAGGTCGCGGGCCTCGGCTATCTCGGCATGATCACCGATGCGCGGCAGCAGGACATTTACGATCGCCACTGTCTTGGCGCGGGTTCGACCTTCTCGTTGCTGCTCAAGGGCGGCGAGGCGGAATGCTTCCGCTTCCTCGACAGCCTCAAGATCGCCAAGCTGGCGGTCAGCCTTGGCGGCACCGAAACGCTGGCCAGCCACCCGGCCAGCATGACGCACCTCTCGGTTCCCGACGAACGCAAGGCCGCGCTGGGCATCACCGACAACCTCGTGCGCATCAGCATCGGTATCGAGGACCCCGACGACTTGATCGCCGATTTCGAACAGGCACTGGAGCACGTCTGAGCGCATGACCCGCATCGGCTTCCTGGCCTGCGCCGAGACCTTGCCCGGCGCAGGCGTGCGGCGCGGCGACGCGTACGAGCATGATATCGAGGTGGCGGCGCTGCGCCCGGCCTTTGCCGAGGCCGGGCTCGAGCTGCTCGAGATCGACTGGCGTTCGCCGCTGGCCGATTTCGACGGGATGGCGCTGGTGCTGCTGGGCACCGCTTGGGACTATCAGGATCACCCGGCAGAGTTCCTCACCCGGCTCGACGAGCTCGTGGCGCGCGGCATCGCGGTGCAAAGTCCGCCCGATGTGGTGCGCTGGAATGTCGACAAGCGCTACCTGCAGGATCTTTCCTCGCGCGGTGCGGTGACTGTGCCGACCCTGTGGCTCGACGATGTCGACCGTGAAGGCGTGCTCGCCGCGATGGAGCATTTCGGCACCGACCGCGTGGTGGTGAAGCGTCAGGTGGGTGCGGGCGCGCTTGGCCAGTTCAGCTTCACGCGCAACAACCTGCCCGACAATGGCTGGCGCATGGGCAAGCCGTGCATGGTCCAGCCCTTCCTCGCCAGTGTGCCGGAGGAAGGCGAGTATACCTTCGTCTTCATCGACGGCGCGTTCAGCCACGGCGTGCTCAAGCGACCGGCGGCAGGTGAGTACAGGATCCAGTCGCTCTATGGGGGGAGCGAGCATGACTTCGCCCCCTCGCCCGTCGACCTGGCGACCGCCGAGGCGGTGGTGGCCGCGCTGCCCTTTGCCGCGCCGCTCTATTGCCGGATCGACATGGCGCGGCTGCCGTCGGGTGAGCTCGCAGTCATGGAAGCCGAGATGATCGAGCCCTATCTCTATCCCGAACAAGGCCCGCATTTGGGCGAAACTCTGGCGAAGGCTATCCTCGCCCGACTCTGAAAGGGAGAGCGGAATGGCGGACAAGGTTTTCCTCGTGATCGGCGCGGGTGCGGGGATCGGCGGTCACGCCGCCAAGCGCTTTGCCGCCGGGGGCTACCATGCGGTGTTGGCCCGACGCTCTGACGAAGAGGGGCTGCAAAGGCTGGTCGATGCGATCACCGATGCGGGCGGCAAGGCAAGCGGCAGGCTGATCGACGCCTCGCTGCCCGACACGATCGAGGACCTCGTCGAGGACGTCGAGCGAGGGATCGGCCCGATCGAGGGGGCGCTGTTCAATCTCGGCGCACAGATCGGCAATCGCCCTCTGGCAGAAACCACGCCTCGGATGTTCGAGCTGGGCTGGCGGCTCGCGACTTTCGCGCCCTATCGGCTCGCCCGTGCGCTGTTGCCGCGCATGGCCGAACGCGGGCGCGGGGCTTTCCTCGTGACCTCCGCCACCGCCGCGATGCGGGGCAATGCGGGCCAGGCCAGCCATGCCGCGGCGATGGGCGGGCGGCGGATGCTGTGCCAGAGCCTCAATGCGGAGTTCGCGCCGCAAGGCGTGCATGTCGCGCATGTGCTGATCGACGCCGCGGTCGACGCGCCCGACACCTTGGGCAAGATGGTCGGCGATCGCTGGGAAGCCTTCAAGGACCAGATGGGCGAAGACGGGCTGGTCGATCCTGCGGCAGTGGCTGAAACCTACTGGCACATCGCCCACCAGCCGCGCAGCGCCTGGACTTTCGAGACCGATATCCGCCCCTATCGCGACGCGCCGTGGTGGAACGACAATCCCACCACGGCCATCGAGAAAACCTGACCAGCGTCAGGCGGCGGCGAGCTCTGGCGCCCGCGGCGGGGCACCTCCGCCGATCCGCATCGGCTGTCGCTGCCAATAGGTGAGCGAGCGCCACAGCCATTCGAGCGGCCCGAAGCGGAACGAGCGCAGCCACAGGACCGAAATGAACATCTCGACCACTGCGATGGTCAGCACGACCAGGTAGAGCTGCGAGCGCGTCAACTCACCATAGAGGCCGAAGCCGAAGCCGTAGAACAGCATGGTGCAGATCAGCGTCTGGCCGATGTAGTTGGTCAGCGCCATTTGCCCCGCGGCGGCAAAACCGCGCTGCAACCAGCGCAGCCAGCCGAGCTTCACCACCAGCAGGACCAGCCCGATATGGCCGACGACCATTGCGAGCCGGCTGATCTGGTAGGTGCGGTTGGCCTCCTCCGCCACCAGCGTCGAATACTGCCCGCTTTGGAGTATGCCGAGTTCGTAGAGCCCCAGTGGTATGCCGATTGCATAGCCCACGACCAGCATCAGCGCATAGCTGCGGGCAGGCAGGCTGGCGGACAACACGCCCAGCTTGAGCAGGGCCATGCCGATCAGCATGAATGGCATCATGTCGAAGAACAGCCAGTATGGCAGGCCGGTCCACTGGAAGTCATAGCTGAAATCGAACTGCGACCGCACCGCATTGAGGTAGCTGCCCGAATGCCAGCCCTCCATCATCACGGTCGTGTCTTCATTGGGTAGTTGGTGGGCGGCAAGCTCGTCGCGATGCGCGATTGCGGCATGCTGCTCGTCGGTCAGTTCGGTCCCCGCGGCCTGCGTCGCCTCTGCCGTGGCTGCAGCGGCATAGGCGTCGCGCACGTCTTCGTATTTGTTGTTGTTCATGATGCCCGCAACCAGCAAGGCGGCAACGCCGATCGCCAATTGGTAGCGAGGAATCATGTTCCGGAACGAGAACAGCACAAAGCCGCACAGCGAATAGGCAAACAGGATCTCGCCGGTCCACAGGAGCAGGGCCCAGTGGATGACACCGAACAGCATCAGCCATGACATGCGCCGCAAATGCACATCCGCCGCGCTCAGTCCGCCGACTGACTTCTCAAGTCGCCCCGCCATCAGCACGATGCCGGCACCGAAGAGCATGGAGAAGATGCCGCGCATGGTTCCCTCGAACCCGACGTTCATGATCTCGAACAGCTTGAGGTCGAGCCCGGTCGAGCCGCCCGCCGCGTAGGGGTTTCCATAGGCCTGCCACAGCAGGCCGAAGGCGGAGATATTCATCAGCAGGATGCCGAACACGGCAATCCCGCGCAGGGTATCGAGTGAATCGATGCGATCGCCCTTCGCAACAGGTGCGGCAATCTCTGGCATAGGGAGTCTCCTCCCCGAGGCTGGCTCAGGCCGCGACCCTCTGCCCAGCGGCTCCGCCCCCGGTTCCCCGAAGCCGCGCGAGGAAGCTACGTCAAAATTGAAAGCTGAGCAATTCGCTCTTGCCCCTCAGCCCCTCCACTCGCGCCGGTCTTCCGCCGCCTTGAGCACTTCATAGGCCAGCTGGAGCTTCTGGAACTCGGTTGCAGCCGCCGCATCGCCCGGCTTGACGTCGGGGTGAACCAATTTGGCTTTCTCCCGCCAAGCCTTCTTGATCGCGGGGAAATCCGCATCCGCTTCGAGTTCGAGCAGGTCGAGCGCGCGCATTTCGTCCTGGCTGCGCGAACCGTCACCGCTGCCGCCCCAGCCATAGTGCTGCGCTTCGGCATAGCCAGCATTTTCGCTGCGTTCGGCCTTGGCGCGTTCTTCGCGCTCAGCCTTGTCGAGTCCTTCGAAGTAGTCCCACTTCGAATTGTATTCGGCTGCATGCTTCTGGCAGAAATACCAGCGGTCACGGCTGTTGGGCGCCTTGGGCGCAGGGCAATCGCCCTTCTGGTCACAGCCGTGGCGGTCGCAGATACGGACCTGCGTCGCCTCACGCGACGAGCCATAGCCGCGCCAGCGGGGAAAGCCCCAGTCCATTGATCGGCTAGGCTTGGGCATGAATCGCCCATGTCGTTCGTCGGTCACGCATAGCGGTCAATCTAGGGATGCTGGCAATTCGCGCAAGGATGAGGAATAAGTTTCAATATGAAATGTTGCAATGCAACGAACTGTTCATATATAGACGCTATCAAGCCCCTTTCGAGAGACTGGACATGAGCAAGCAACTGACCCTTTCCGCGACGATCTCGGTGATCGCAGCAGCGCTGTTTGCGCTGTCCGCGACCGTTGGTACCGCGCAGGCGGACGCGTCGCATGCCCTGACCGGCAAGGCGCCCCTTACCGCGTTCTCCATCGACCGCTGATCAAACCCTCCCCGACAGCGGTCGAATGAAGGGCTCCCACGTGACGGGAGCCCTTCTTCTTTCCGCGATCAGTTGAGTACGATTGTGGCCGCGCGGCGGTTCTGCGCCCAGGCCGCTTCGTTCGAACCCAGCGCCACCGGGCGTTCCTTGCCGTAGCTTACCGTACGGATACGGTTTGCCGGAATACCGATCGAAACAAGGTAGTTCTTCGCCGCATTGGCGCGGCGTTCGCCCAGCGCGAGGTTGTATTCGCGCGTGCCGCGTTCGTCGGCATGGCCTTCGATGGTGAAGTTGAGGTTCGGGTACTGGCTGAAGTACTGCGCCTGTACCTGCAGCTTGGCCGAATCCTCGGCGTCGATGTTGTAGCGATCGGTGTCGAAATAGACGACCGTATTGGCCACACCGACAGCACTGGAAAAATGCTGCTGTGTTCCGACGCCCGGACCCGACGGTGCCGGAGTGGGCGCCGGGGCCGTGGTTTCAACCGGCGGCGGCGGCAGTTCTTCCGGTGCCTTCTTCGAACACGCCGCAAGGGCGATGGTGGAAGCGAGCATCAAGCTTGTTGCAATGCGGGTATTCATAGCGGCTGTCCCCTTTTTCAAACAGCGTTGAGAGTTCGGTTTGCCCCCGAATGCACCCCCAATTGGTCCCTTCACTTCCATATCAATGCAATCACGGCAGGATCGGTCCCCAGGCCGGGTCCGATGCGTCGACCGGTGTCGGCAGGCGGCGCTCGTTCTCGCCGGTCAAATCGACCTGCCACAACGAGGTCTTACCGCTGTTCCGTTCGGTGCGGAAGAACTGGATGATGCGGCCGTTGGGCGCCCAGGTGGGTGCCTCGTCCTGCCAGCCATTGGTCAGGGCGCGCACGCCGGCGCCTGACGGGCTCATGACCGCGATATTGAAGTCGCCGGCGATGCGCGTGAAGGCGATCTGGTCGCCGCGCGGGCTCCATTCGGGCGTGGCGCAGCGCCCGCCCGAGAAGCTGATGCGCCGCTGGTTCGATCCGTCGGCATTCATGACATAGCATTGCTGGCTGCCCGAGCGGTCGCTTTCGAAGACGATCCGGCTGCCATCGGGCGAATAGGATCCGCCAATATCGATGCCCGGCGTGTCGGTGAGCCGGCGCGGTTCGCCCCCGGTCGAAGGAACCCGGTAGATGTCGGTATTGCCGTTCACCGCCATCGAATAGAGGATCCACCGACCATCGGGGCTCCAGCGCGGGGCAAAGGTCGGGTTGGCGCTCTGCGTCACCAGCGTCTGGCGACCGGTTCCGATATCGTAGACGTAGATGCGCGGATTACCGTCGACATAGCTGAGGTAGGACAGCTTCTTGTAATCGGGCGAATAGCGCGGGGTCAGCGCGGTCGAACGGCCGGTGGTGATGAAGCGATGGTTGGCCCCGTCGCTGTCCATGATCGCCAGCCGCTTGGTCCGGTTATCCTTCGGCCCGGTCTCGGCGATGTAGGCGATACGGCTGTCGAAGAAGGGACTTTCCCCCGACAGGCGCGAATAGACCAGGTCGGCACATTTATGCGCCGCACGGCGCCAGTCGGCGGGTTGGACGATCCAGCCTTCGCGCACGAGCTGGCTCTGCAACTGCATGTCGTAGAGATAGCAGCCGACCGTCAGCCGACCGTCGGCGCGCGCCCGGACATAGCCGTGGACGAGCATCTCTGCCCCGCGGTTCGTCCAGGTCGCAAAGCTGGGCGCGGTTATCTCCGCAAAGCGCGGCTGAGGGAGCGCATCGGGTCCCGTCGGCTTGAACAACCCATTGTTGCGCAGGTCGTTATGGACCACCCGCGCGAGTTCCCTGCCCAGCGCAGCGGTGCCGTTCGAATTGGCAGGGGTGGCAACGTCGGCATCGGTGGCGAAGCTGGGAATGGCGATGCCCAGATCCCGCCACGCCGTTTCGTCGGTGACGGTGAAGGACAGGCCCTCTTCAGCTTGCCCTTCCTCGATCGTCTCGACGTCACCACCTTCCTCGACCGGCTGGCCAAGGTCCTGATCTTGCGCTGCCAGCGGCATCGCGACGACAAGAGTGAGGGCGAAGGCAAGTTTGTTCATCGTGACAGGTTCCTATCGAAACGGGCGCCCCGGATCGACTTCCAGGCATTGTAGTACTCGGGCGGCAATTTGAACGGAGCCGCCAGCTGGACGGCCCGAATGGCACGTTCTGCATGGAGCGACTGCTGCGGCCGGTTTGAATCGGTGACCCCGCTTTGCGCTCGAATACGTGGCGCCCCACGCAGGCTGCCGTCTTCATTAAGATCGAAATCGAGTTCGGTCACCAGCATTTCCGCATCGACGCCCTGGGGTGCCGACCAGTGCGGCCGGATCTGGCGGATCAGGGCCTGGACCACCGACGCCTTGGCACTCGGCCCGATCTGCGACGCGGGGATCCGCGTTTCAGTGGTGGTCGAACTGCTGCCCGACCCTTCGAGGAAATTGTCGCTCAAGCGCGAACCGCCGCTCCTCTGCGAACTGCTTTGCGCAGCCTGCGTACGCGACGGATCGGGGCGACGACGCTCGCGGCTATCCGGCCTTGCGGTGGGTGCGGGTACAGGCGGCCTGACGCTCGGTGTGGGCGGTTGGGCGACGCGCTGCTCGGTCTGCGGGATGGCCGGTGCCGGGACGGGGGCATCGGACAGCGTCGGCGCAGTCGCGGCGCGACTTTCAGGCACCGGATCGGGTGCGGTCGCCTCAAGCCCGACGTCTTCGGCAAGGCTCACCGTCATCCGTTGCGGCTCGGCTATCGCCTCGCGATTGGCCGGTTGAAGCAACAGCACCCCCACCAGCGCCACATGCAGGACCGCCGCGACGGCAAGTCCGATGCGTTCCTCGTGGCGTAGTGTCTGGGCAGCCATGGCCATCGGCTATTCCTCGCCAGATGAACCGGTGTTGACCGGCGCCGGTGCTGCCCCGCTGTTCGTTACGAGGGAAATCCGGTTGAGCCCGGCACGGTTAAGTTCGCCCATGACCGCCATGACCCGGCCATAATCGAGCGCGCGGTCGGCCCGCAGCGTGATGTCCGGCCCATCGCCCACACGCGGCAGAGCGGCCAGCGCGTCGGGCAGGCCGCCCACGGGTACCTGCGTATCGTCGATATAGACATAGCCCGCCTGGTCGATGCTGATCGTGACCTGTTGCGCCTCCTGCGACAGCGCATTGGCATTGCTGTCGGGCAGGTTGATCGGCACGCCCGCAGTCAGCAGCGGCGCGGTGACCATGAAGATGATCAGCAGCACCAGCATGACGTCGACCAAGGGGGTGACGTTGATGTCCGATATCGGCCGCCGCCCGCCACGACGACCGCGTCGCCGCTTGCCGCCCGAGGCAAGCCCCATAGCCATTCAACGCGCCTCCAGCTGGCGGCTGAAGGTCGCCGAAAGCTTGTCGGCGAAACGCGTGAGGCGCGCTTCGTAGCGATCGACCCGGTGGCTGAAGCGATTGTAGGCAATCACCGCCGGGATTGCTGCGAACAGGCCGATCGCGGTGGCGAACAGCGCTTCCGAAATGCCCGGCGCGACGACCGCGAGCGAAGAGCTTCCCTGCGTCCCGATCTGGAAGAAGCTGTTCATGATGCCCCACACTGTACCGAACAGGCCGACGAAGGGCGCGACCGAGCCGACGGTGGCGAGGAAGTTGAGCCGTTCGGCGATATCGTCCGCCTCCAGCGCAATCTGGCTGTCCATCGCGACGGCAAGCCGTTGGCGCAGCGCGTCGGGATCGCGCACGGTGGTCTTGGTCGAGCGGCGCCATTCCTCTACCGCGGCCTGCGCCACCCGGGCGGCGGGAATGTCCTTCTTGCCGCGTTCGGACATGAAGCGGTCGAAGTTTTCCGCCTGCCAGAAGTCGGCTTCATACTGGATGGTTCGGCTGCGCAGCGTGCCCATGCGCAGGCTGAAACTGACGATGATCATCCACACCCACAGGCTGGCGAGAAGCAATCCGGCCATGACCGTCTGCACCACGATGTCGGCATCGAGGAACAGGTGGATGGGATCGAGCCTGGTGGGGGCAACGCTGGCGAGAAGGGTTAGTATCGTCATCAGTCCTCGTGAATGCCAAAGCGCGCAAAGGCTGCGCGCCATTCTTCCGGCTGGCGGATCGGCCGGCCTTCGGGGGAAACGAAGCCGACGCGCAAATGTGCCTCGGCCAACAATTCGTCGCCTGCCCCGCCGATCCTGAATGCCTTCTGATGCATCCGGCACGAGGCGGCACGCAGATCCACGCAACGCGTATCAATCAACACGTCATCGTCGAGCTTCGCGGGGCGCAGGTACTTGAGCGAGAGTTCGGACACTGCATAGGCGCCGCCGCCGCTCTCGATCGCCGCTCGCTGGTCGATGCCGAGCCGGCGCAACAGATCGCTGCGCGCACGTTCGAACCAGCGCAAGTAGTTGGCATGGTAGGTGATGCCCGAAAGATCGGTGTCCTCGTAATAGACGCGAACCGCATAGAGATGGCGGCTTCCGTCAACGACGCCGTCGGGAGGGTGGGGTAAGGTCATGTGTAGCGTGAGGCTCTAGCCGAGCGCCGAGTCCCCCGGCAATGGCAAACGACGAAGCGAGCAAAATGGGCGATCAACGCCGCCAGATCATTGGGCCAAGCGGCTGCCCCCCAAAGATATGGACATGGAGGTGCGGTACTTCCTGGCCGCCATGCGGGCCGATATTGGCCATCATGCGGTAACCGGGCTCAACCAGCCCCTTGTCACGCGCCACTTTGCCCACCGCGCGAACAAAACCGGCAATTTCCTCGGCACTCGCCCGCTCGCTGAAATCGTCCCAGCTGACATACCGTGCCTTGGGAACCACCAGCGTATGGACCTGCGCCTGCGGATTGATGTCCTCGAAGGCATAGGCCCACTCATCCTCGTACACCTTGGTCGAGGGGATTTCCCCGCGCAGGATCTTCGCGAAGATGTTGTTGTCATCGTAGGGCAGGGTCGGGTCGATCGGCATCAGGCGTTCCTCGAATTCTTCTCGTCAATGCCCGAAGTGCCTTCGCGCCGATCGAGTTCGGCCAGCACTTCGGCCAGCGATACGTCCTTGGCCCCCAGCAGGACGAGCAGGTGAAACAGGACGTCGGCAGCTTCGCCCACCAACTCGTCGCGACTGCCGGCCAGCGCGGCCGTAACCGCCTCGACAGCCTCTTCGCCCAGCTTGCGCGCCATCACGGGGAGGCCGCGATGGTTGAGCTGAGCGACATAGCTGGATGCAGGGTTTGCGCCCTTCCGGGCGGCGATAATAGCCTCGAGGCGCGTTAGTGTATCCATCGGGCCCTTCTGTTCAGTCCGCGGGGACGGGTCAACCACGAGCCGGCAACCCCGCTGCTCGAAGCGCTGCATGCGCTTCAGCAATGGTGTGCTCGCCAAAATGGAAGATCGATGCCGCCAGGACCGCGCTGGCATTGCCGCGCGTCACGCCCTCGACCAGATGCTGGAGCGTACCGACACCCCCGCTTGCCACCACAGGCACCGAAACCGCATCGGCAATAGCCCTGGTCAGGTCGACGTCATACCCGTCCTTGGTCCCATCGGCGTCCATCGAGGTTACCAGCAGTTCGCCCGCGCCCAGTTCGGCCAGGCGAACGGCATGTTCCACCGCATCGATCCCCGTCGCCTTGCGCCCGCCGTGGGTGAACACCTCCCAACCGCGGATGTCACCGCTGATCGCCGCGCGCGCATCGACGCTGGCGACGACGCACTGGCTGCCGAACTTCTCGGCGATTTCCGAAACCAACTCGGGCCGCGCAACCGCCGCGCTGTTGACCGCAACCTTGTCAGCCCCGGCGAGCAGCAAAGCGCGCGCGTCCTCGACGCTGCGAACTCCGCCACCAACGGTCAGCGGCATGAAGCACACTTCCGCCGTGCGCCGGACGATATCGAGCAGCGTCCCGCGCCCCTCGTGACTGGCCGAGATATCGAGAAAGCAGAGTTCGTCAGCCCCGGCCGCATCATAGGCCTGCGCCTGCTCGACCGGGTCGCCCGCGTCCTTGAGATCGACGAAATTGACACCCTTCACCACGCGCCCCTCGGCGACGTCGAGACAGGGAATGACACGGATGCGGACGGTCACGATTTGGGTACCCGTTGTGCTGTGATCCTCACACAGTCGTCTCCAACGCATGGGGATGACGGAAATATGGCGTTCCAGCCATTGATGCTCAACCCAACAACGAGAGGCGAGATGACCGCGGCGAGTACTGCAAACCCCAACGCACCCGGCAGCCGAAAACGCCACACAGCAAGGCGCGCGGCGGCAAAGCCGATGAAAGAAATTAGCGCCGCTACCACTGCTAGTTCGTAAGCGTGCACCCAAGAAAACAGACCCCACCAGCCCAGCGGGACCAACACAGCAAGGACCTTCATGCCCGTCCCGCCATTGCCAGCGCAGCCGCCAGGTCGAGCCGGCCGTCGTAAAGTGCACGCCCGGTGATGACGCCTTCGATCCCGTCCTTCGCATGGAGCGACAGCACATGGATGTCGTCCAGACCCTTGACCCCACCGCTGGCGATCACCGGGATATCGACTTGCAGCGCAAGGTCGACGGTCGCCTCGATATTGACGCCCTTGAGCAGGCCATCGCGACCGATGTCGGTGAACAGCAAGCTGGCAACGCCCGCGTCCTCGAAGCGTCGCGCCATGTCGACCACGCCGACATCGGACACTTCGGCCCAGCCCTCGGTTGCGACCATGCCATCCTTGGCGTCGACCGCGACGACGATGCCGCCTTCGAATTCGCGCGCCATGTCCTTGACGAACTCCGGATCCTTTAGTGCGGCGGAGCCGATCACGATGCGCGCCACGCCCAGATCGAACCAGCCTTCCACCGCGGTACGGTTGCGGATGCCACCGCCAAGCTGGACGTAGCCCGGGAATGCTTCGACGATCCGCTCGACAACCTCGCGATTGCGGCTTTCCCCGGCAAAGGCTCCGTCGAGGTCGACGACGTGCAGGTGTTCGGCGCCGGCCTCGGCAAAGCTCAGTGCCTGGGCAACGGGATCGTCGCCATAAACCGTGGCGCGATCCATATCGCCTTCGGCCAAGCGCACGACCTGGCCACCCTTGAGGTCGATTGCGGGAAAGACGATCATGGGGCCCACTCCAGGAAACGCGACAGCAGGCCAAGCCCGTAGGCCTGGCTCTTCTCGGGATGGAACTGCACTCCGACGATATTGTCGCGCCCGACCGCCGCGACAAGCCCACCACCGTGATCGGTCATGGCCAGCACATTGTCGTGGTGACGTGCCTTGAAATGGAAGGAATGGAGGAAATAGGCCTCGCCCGCAGCGATCACTTCATGGTCGCGCGCATGCGGAAGCGCCGCGACATCGTTCCAGCCCATATGCGGGACCTTCACCGAGGTGTCGGTCGGCGTAATCAGCCTTACGGTCCCGTCGATCCAGTCGAGGCCGGGCGTCTCCCCGTGCTCGAGACCGCGCGTGGCGAGCAATTGCATGCCAACGCAAATGCCGAGGAATGGCGCGCCGCCGACGAAGACCCGTTCATGCATGGCCTCGACAACCCCGATGGTCGCCCGCAATCCTTCAGCGCACGCCTTGAAGCTGCCCACGCCCGGCAGGACGATGCGGTCCGCCGCGCGTATGACATCGGGATCGGCGGTGACCTTCACTTCGGCCCCGACCTTGCGCAGCGCGTTCTCGACCGAATGCAGATTGCCCGCGCCGTAATCGACGAGGGCCACGACCTCAGCCACCGAGTTGCCCCTTCGTGCTGGGGATGGCCCCGCCCTTGCGTGGATCGACTTCCACCGCCGCACGCATCGCGCGGGCGAAGCCCTTATAGATCGCCTCGCAGATATGGTGGTTGTTGGTGCCGTAGAGCAGCTCGACGTGCAGCGTCAGCCCGCAGGTCTGGGCAACCGAATGGAACCAGTGCTCGATCAGCTCAGTATCCCATTCGCCGAGCTTTTCCTGGCTGAATCCCGTCTTCCACACCAGGTAGGGTCGCCCCGAAATGTCGAGCGCGACCCGCGCCAGCGTCTCATCCATCGGCGAATAGGCGCTGCCGTAGCGCGCAATTCCACCCTTGTCGCCAAGGGCGGCGGAAAGCGCCTGGCCGAGCGCGAGTGCGCTATCTTCAGTGGTATGGTGCTGGTCGACGTGCAGGTCGCCATCGACCTTCATGATCACGTCGATCAGCGAATGCTTGGCAAATTGTTCGACCATGTGGTCGAGGAAGCCGATGCCGGTGGCGACATCATATGTGCCGGTACCGTCGAGATTGACCTCGACAAGGATCTTCGTTTCCGCGGTGTCGCGAGTGATACGGCCTGTTCGCATGAGGTTGGCCTATAGGCCAAGCATGTCGACGCGCAAGAAAATGAACCCCGTCCAAGGGTAAAGTCAGGCTTAAAGCGCTTGACCCGCGGGGCATCGGGTTTCACCTAGGCGCGCATGAGCGACGATACGCCCGACAGCCTGATCCCCTATGACACGATTGTGCAGGAGGCACTGCGCGCAGTCGTAGGCCGGGTGCTGGGAGAAATCGAAGCGGGCGGCGGGGAATTGCCCGGCGCGCACCATTTCTACATCACCTTCAAGACGCACGCCCCCGGCGTGACGATCCCCAAGAACCTGCGCGAACGGTTCCCCGACGAAATGACCATCGTGCTCCAGAACAAGTTCTGGAACCTGACAGTGCGCGATGACGGTTTTTCGGTGGGCCTGTCGTTCAACCAGGTGCCTGCCGAACTCGACATTCCCTATGCCGCAATCACACAGTTCGTCGATCCGGCGGTCGATTTCGGACTGCAGTTCCAGGCCACAGTGGCCGACATGGCACCCGCCCCTACCGAACATCCCGAGAACGACGGTACCGAACAGGGCGACGACGGGGCGGCCAAGGGGGCCGACGACGGCTCGAATGTCGTGAGCATCGACTTCGGTCGCAAAAAGTAGGTAGTGGCGCAGCCTCGCGCCGGGAGGGGTAGCGGAGCATGGCCAAGCGCATCATCAAATCGGCGGGCAAGGCGATCGGACGCAAGCATCGGCGCGCAGCAAGGCCAGAAGAAGACAAGCGCGATCCCAGCGAAGACCCGGTCTCGTCTCTGATCCTCGCAGACGCTGCAATCCGCGCGGGAACCTACATCGTGCGCCGCACGGTCGAAAAAGGCCTGCTGCGGGGGCGTTATGGCAGCGAAGCTGCGCGCGAAGTGCTCGCCAACAAGACGCTTGGCCAGACCGTCCTTTCCTTTGGCCTCGCAAAGCTCGCTACCCGCTCACTGCCCGGCGCCGTCATTGTTGGCGGTGGAGCGGTGGCGAAGACACTCTACGACCGCCGCAAGGCCAGACGCACGAAAGGCGAACAGGCTGCAGACGAACCGTTGCCGCCACAGCTTCCCGACGAGCAGTCTTGATTTGCGTAGGCGCCTTGCCCCAAAGGCGCACATGGCCGAATCCGAACAGACCCAAGACAAGAGCCCCCGCCCCAACCTCGCGCGGCGCGGACTGATGTTCATCCTCTCCTCGCCCAGCGGCGCGGGCAAGACCACGATCAGCCGGATGCTGCTCGAGGCGGATCCGGAGATCAAACTCTCCATCAGCGTCACCACCCGCCCACCGCGGCCGGGAGAGATCGATGGCGTGCACTACTATTTCGTTGACGATGCCGAATTCGACCGGATGGTCGAAGAGGACGACTTCTATGAATGGGCGCATGTCTTCGGGCACCGCTACGGCACGCCGAAGGGGCGTATCCGCGCGGCGCTGAAGGAAGGCCAGGACTTCATGTTCGACATCGACTGGCAGGGCACGCAGCAGCTCTACCAGAAGGACCAGCAGGACGTGGTTCGCGTGTTCATCCTGCCGCCGAGCATTGCCGAACTGCGCCGCCGTCTCGAAGGCCGCGCGCAGGACAGCGACGATGTCATCGATGAGCGCATGGAACGTGCCCGGGCGGAGATCAGCCACTGGGACGCCTATGACTACGTGGTGATCAATGAGGACGTGAACGCGTGCTTCGCCAAGGTTCGCGAGATCCTCGACGCCGAGCGGATGAAGCGCCAGCGCCAGACCGGGCTGATCCCCTTCGTCCGAGAATTGATGAGCTAGGGCCGACCGGCGCGAGGAGCACCGACCTCGCACGCATAGATCCGCCC
The DNA here is from genome assembly GCF_013260645.1 of Erythrobacter mangrovi. Classification (NCBI taxonomy): domain Bacteria; kingdom Pseudomonadati; phylum Pseudomonadota; class Alphaproteobacteria; order Sphingomonadales; family Erythrobacteraceae; genus Erythrobacter; species Erythrobacter mangrovi. Next base: position 659,802 of record NZ_CP053921.1, read on the forward strand.
CGACTTCTGGGTGCTGGCGTGTTCTCGATGCGAGCTGGGGGCAACCAGCGTGAAAAGCGTACGCCCTTCGGCTCCACCAAGCATGCAGGCGTAGCAGTTGAGGCCTTCGGTCTCGACCACCTCGAGCACTTCCCCGCCCTCTGCGAAACGCACGCAGCGCGGAGCCAGGGGGTCGGCGATCCAGATCGCGCCTTCCGCATCGAGGCAGATACCATCGGGGATGTGCGGTGCCGTTTCCGCCCAAACGCGCCGGTTCGACAATGTACCATCCTGCGCGATATCGAAGGCAGTCAAACGGGCAGCGAGCGTTTCGCCAACGACCAGTGTCTTCCCATCTGGCGTGATGACCGTGCCATTGGGAAAACTGAATCGCTCCGCACCGGCTGCTGGGCGGACAGTTCCATCGGTTTCGACCAGCACAATCGGTGTGGTCGGGTGGTCGGCCAGCACGCTTTCAGGCCCTCGTGCGGAAAGTTCCGCATCGAGATCGAAGCCGAAATTCCCGACATAGGCGCGGCCCTCGGCATCGACGACCATGTCGTTGCACCAGAAAGTAGCGATGCCTGACAGGTCCGCATGTCGCTCGGTCCGTCCATCGGGCCGGCGCCGCCACAGCTCCTGTGCTTGCATCTTGACGAACAGCAGCGAGCCATCGGGCATCCATCCGAGGCCCGAGGACTGCTCGTCACCGTCGAGCTGGAGTTCGACACGCAGGTCCCCACCCGCTTCACTCACCGAATAGATTCGATGAGCGTAGAAGTCAGAAAACCACAACCGGCCGTCATGCCAGCGCGGTCCCTCGGCAAAATGGATGCCGTCGGCGACCAGGCGCTGGGTTCGGGCCATGCGATTACTCCATCAGGGTTGGGCGAAGTGCGTCGGCAGATGCGCGTTGACGATGCCGCCGTCGACCGTGACGGTTTCGCCGATGGTATAGTCGCCGGCGCGACTGGCGAGATAGACTGCCGTACCGCCCATGTCGTACTTGTCGCCGACGCGCTTGTTGGGAATTCCCGCCGCGCTTTCCGCCTCGTGATCGCGGGCAGCGCGGTTCATGCTGGAAGGGAAGGCCCCCGGCGCCAGGCTGGTGACGTAGATATGGTCCTTGACCAGTCGCGCCGCCATCCGCCGCGTCAGGTGGATCAGCGCCGCCTTCGAGGCCTGGTAGCTATAGGTCTCCCACGGGTTGATCCGCTGGCCGTCGATCGAGGTGATGTTGATCACCTTGGCGGGCTTTTCCGGGCTGGCGGCTGCAGTCAGCAGACCGTGCAGCTTCTGTGTGAGAAAGAAGGGCGTCTTGACGTTGAGGTCCATGACCTTGTCCCAGCCCGCTTCATTGAACTCGAGATAGTCGAGTCCCCAGGCCGCACCGGCATTGTTGACCAGGATATCGAGCTTGCTTTCGCGCTGCGACAGCTCGTCAACCAGCGCCTCGATCCCACCGAGCGTCGAAAGATCGCCCTGAATGCCGATCACCTTGTCGCCCAGCTCGGCGCAGGTTTCCTCGATCTCGTGGATCTTGCGCGCGGTAATGTAGACGCGCTCGATCCCCGCCGCGAGGAAGCCCTCGACGATCATCTTGCCGATACCGCGGCTGCCGCCGGTGACCAGCGCCACGCGCCCCTTGAGGCTGAACAGGTCTTCTAGGTTCATCGACAGTCTCCCGCTCAGTAGCCGCTCAGTTCGGCAACGCGATTGGCATGATAGTACTGGTCGCCGAGGAACTCCTGCAACGCGCGATCGCGCTTCATGTAGAGCCCGATGTCGTATTCGTCGGTCATGCCGATGCCGCCATGCATCTGGACGCCTTCACGCACCGCAAGGCCCGCCACCTTGGCGACCTTGGCCTTCGCGACCGACGCCATCAAATCGGCCTTCTCGCTGCCGCCATCGAGCAGTTGTGCTGCCTTGATGGTAACCGCACGGGCAATCTCGACTTCGGAGTAGAGATGCGCGGCGCGGTGCTGCAGTGCCTGGAATTCACCGATCAGCTTACCGAACTGCTTGCGCTGCTTGATGTAGTCGACGGTCATGTCCATCGCGCCGCGAGCGACGCCCACGCCTTCGGCAGCCGTACCGATCCGGCCCGCCATCAGCATGGCGTTGAGCACTTCGCGCCCGCCATCGACTTCACCGATCACGGCGTCGCCATCGAGTTCGACGCCGTCGAAGGTGATGTGACTGGCCATCGAGCTGTCGACCAGGCGCACGCTGTCGTGGCTCATGCCTGCGGCATCCTGCGGGACCGCGAACAGGGTCACGCCATCGGCATCGCCATCGCTGCCCGAAGTGCGCGCAGCGACAACGATCATCTCGCTGCTGGCGCCATAGACCACGAAGTCCTTCTTGCCCGTGAGGCGAAAGCCGTTGCCCGATTTCTCGGCCTTGCAGGCGATGCGTTCGGGACGATGCTTGACGCCTTCGTCGATGGCGACGGCGTAGACCTTATCGCCCGAGATGAGATCGGGTAGCCAGCGGCCGCGCACATCGTTGCTGCCGTGCTTGAGCGCGGTCGCGGCGAGTACGGAAGAGGACAGGAAGGGCGAAGGCGTGAGGTTGCGCCCGATTTCCTCGAGCACGATGTTCGCTTCGACCTGGCCCATGCCAAGTCCGCCGTCTTCCTCGCCCACCAGCATGCCGGTGAAGCCCATTTCGGCGAACTGCTTCCATAGGCCGTGGCCGAAGCCATCCTTGCAATTGCGGTCGCGCCAATGGCGAAGCTGGTTCTTGATCGACCCTTCTTCGCCCATGAACTGGTTGGCGGTTTCGGCCAGCATCACCTGGTCGTCGTCGTAATACAGAGGCATCGATCAGGCTCCCGGAAGGTCGAGGATACGCTTGGAAATGACGTTCAGCATGACTTCGGACGTACCGCCCTCGATGCTGTTCGCCTTGGTACGCAGCCAGTTGCGCGATGGCTTGCCGCCGCCGGTTTCCTCGCTGTCCCATTCGAGCGCGCGAGTGCCGCCGGCTGCCATCATCAGCTCATGGCGACGCTTGTTGAGCTCGGTCCCGGCGTATTTCATCATGTTCGGCTGCGCGGGGTGCGCCTTGCCGACCTTGATCTCGTCGAGGAACTTCTCGCCCATCGCGGCATAGGCCAGGGCGTCGACGTCGAACTGCGCGAGTTCGGCCCGCAGCACCGGGTCGAGTTCGCCAGAGAGGCGCAGCATGGCTGCACCGATCGCGCTGGTGCGGTCGCCGCCGTCGGCACCCGAGATCATCTCGCGCTCGTGGCCAAGCAGGTACTTGGCGACGTCCCAGCCACGATTGACCTGACCGACATAGGCGGGAACGTCCTCGCCGTAGCTCTTGGGCACCTTCACATCGTCGAAGAAGGTTTCGCAGAAGGGCGAGCTGCCGCTGATCAGCAGGATCGGCTTGGTCGACACGCCAGCGCTGGCCATGTCGTAGAGCATGAAGGTGATGCCCTGGTACTTGTTTTCCTTGTCGGTGCGGACGAGGCAGAAAATCCAGTCGGCCTTGTCGGCATAGCTGGTCCAGATCTTCTGGCCATTGACCACCCAGTGATCGCCCTTGTCCTCGCCATAGGTCTGCAGGGATACCAGGTCCGAGCCCGAACCCGGCTCCGAATAGCCCTGGCACCAGCGGATTTCACCGCGGGCGATCTCATTGAGAAAGCGCTGCTTCTGACCTTCGGTGCCGAAGTGCAGCAGCGCGGGGCCAAGCATCCAGATGCCGAAGCTCGACAGCGGCGGACGCGCGCCGATACGGCTCATTTCCTCGCGCAGCACCTTGGCTTCTGCCGGCGAAAGGCCGGCGCCGCCATATTCCTTGGGCCAGGCCGGTACCGTGTAGCCCTTGGCAACACAGGCTTCGAACCAAGCCTTTTGAGCGTCGTTCTTGAACTTGGCGTTGCGGCCACCCCAATAGACGTCGTCCTCATCGCGAACGGGTTCGCGCATTTCGGGCGGGCAATTGGCTTCGAGCCACGCACGCGTTTCCGCGCGGAAGGCGTCCAGGTCACTGTCGGACATGAGCCGAATCCTCTCTCTTTCTAAAACGGCGGTATGTTGACGCTTACGTTAGGGTGATTCGGCAGGGGGGTGCAAGGGTGCTTGCGATCCCTCGCAATGCCGTAGCGTCAGCCAGAATGCGTTGACGAAGCCATGTGCTCCCCTAAGCTGGCCGCGGAGAAATTCGGGGAGAGAGTAGGCATGCGATTCTCTGGGAAGACGGTCGTCATCACCGGGGCTGCGTCAGGTATTGGAGCGGCCACGACGGCGCTTTTCGCACGCGAAGGAGCGACCGTATTCGCCAGCGATATCGATGTCGCCGGCGGGGAGAAACTAGCGGCTGATACCGAAGGGGACGTGCGCTTCGTCGAATGCAACGTTTGCGATCCGGCGGCGATCAAGGCGCTGATGGACCGCGCGGCAAGCGAGACCGGCGGCATCGACGTGCTCTTTAACAATGCCGGTGCCGGCGGTGCGCGCGCCGATATCACCGAGGTCGAGCCCGACGAGTGGGATCGAACGATGGACCTGCTCCTGCGTTCGGTTGCCATGGGTATCCGTTATGCCGTCCCGCATATGAAGGGCCGCAAAGGCGCGAGCATCGTCAACGTATCGAGCGTCGCGGCCGTCGGGCCGGGCTATTCGCCGACCGCTTATGCCGTGGCCAAGGCTGGCGTTTTGCACCTGACCAAATGCGCCGCGACCGACCTGGCCCAGCACGGCATCCGCGTGAACGCGATCCAGCCGGGCTTCATCAACACCAACATCTTCACTTCCAGCCTGGAGATTACCGGTGAGATGAAAGAGATGGCCAAGGCCGCGATCGCCCAGCTGTCGTCGAACGCTCAGCCGGTGGCACGCGGCGGGCAGCCGATCGACATCGCCAACGCCGTAGCCTTCCTCGCCAGCGAAGCGGCCAGCTTCATGACCGGCACTTCGTTGATAGTGGACGGTGGCCTGACCGTCGGCCCCCGGCACAGCTGGGATCCCGAAGCCCCGCGCATGTTCTCTGCACTCGAGGCCATGGAAGAACAGATGAAACAGGCCGCGCAGGCCAACTGATGGCCGACGCGGGAGCAGAACCGATCATTGCACCGCCCCCGGCGGAGCGCCTGCCCGTACGCCTAAAGATCTTCCATGGCTTCGGCTCGATCGCTTACGGCATCAAGGAGAACGGCTTCGCCACCTTCCTGCTGCTGTTCTACAACCAGGTAGTGGGTCTCGATGCAGGCCTGGTCGGCACTGCGATCATGTTCGCGCTGATTGCCGACGCCTTCGTCGATCCGGTCATTGGCGAACTGACCGACCGGACCCAGACCCGGTGGGGTCGTCGCCTGCCTTGGCTCTACGGCGCACCCATCCCGCTGGCGATCGCGTGGATGATGCTCTGGAGCCCACCAGAGGGCGGCACCGCCCTCACGATTGGTTGGCTGGTTGGCTGGGCGATCGTCGTGCGTTCGCTCGTCTCGATGTGCGAGGTGCCCTCGGTCGCGCTCGTGCCCGAGCTCACCGGCGATTATGACGAGCGCACGATCCTGATGCGCTATCGCTTCCTGTTCGGATGGACCGGCGGATTGCTGATCCTGATCCTTGCGTATGGCGTCTTCTTCAGGGCCGCCGGCGAGACCGATCCCGATGGCTATTACGCCTATGCTCTGTCTGGCGCAGTGCTGATGGCGGGAGCCGTACTGGTATCTGCCCTTGGGCAGCACAAGCGCGTGGCCAAGCCATCCCCGCCGCAACCCCGCCATTCGGGCGGACTTCGCGCGATCGCGCGTGAGATGCGGCAGACGCTGTCCAACCGCGCTTTCCTGTGGCTGGTGTTCGCAGCCCTGTTCGCTTTCATGAACCAGGGAATCGCGTTCTCGCTGACCAACTACTTCCTTGGCTTCGTGTGGCACCTGACCCAGACCGAAAAGGTCGCCTACGGCCTGCTATTATTCGTCACCATGGTGGCCGCATTCGTGACAATTCCTGCGCTCGCGAAGCGCCTGGGCAAGCGCGAAGCCGCCATCCTTGCCGGTTCGATCTCGATTACTTTCAGCGCCGCGCTTTACCTGAGCTATTACCTTGGGGTGATCCCCGGCCTGCCGGACAGCCCCTCGGTCGTCATCATGTTCGCCATGACGTTCCTCGCCAACACCGCCGCGATCACGCTGATGGTCTTGTCGAGTTCGATGATGGCCGATGTCGTTGAAGCATCGCAGGCCGAGACCGGTCGACGCTCCGAAGGCCTGTTCTTTGCGGGCTATTTCTTCATGCAGAAATGCGCGACGGGCGCGGGTATCTTCCTGGCCGGCCAGATTCTCAGCTGGTCGTCTTTCCCGATCGGCGCGATGCCGGGGCAGGTTGACGCACAGGTCATCAGCAACCTGGCCTTGTCGTATACGATTGTTCTGGTCGCAGTGGGACTTACCGGCCTGCTGGTGCTGCGGCGCTTCCCTATCGATCGGGCCAGCCACGAACAACGGCTCGCGATCCTGAGCGGTGCGGCGCGGATGGATCCCGATGCCGAAGGGATGCACCCTTGACACGGATCAAATGAATCTTGGCTTGGCGCGGCCAGAAGGTCGTGCCAGTTTCACCCAGCAACGGAATCGAGAGAAGAGGACGACATCATGGACTTCGAACCCACCGAGCGGCAGGCCTATTGGCGCGACCGCGTAAAGAACTTCATCGACGCACATGTTCGTCCGGCAGTTCCGACCTACAAGGCGCAGGATGCCGAAGGCGATCGCTGGAAGGTCATTCCCGTGGTCGAAGAGCTCAAGGCCAAGGCCAAGGCGGAAGGCATCTGGAACCTGTTCATGCCGCCCCGGAACGACGGTCACCACCATGTCGACGAGACCTATGAATTCGAAGGCCCCGGCCTGACCAACCTCGAATATGCGCTGTGCGCCGAGGAAATGGGCCGCGTCGGCTTCGCCTCCGAAGTCTTCAACTGTTCCGCCCCCGATACCGGCAACATGGAGGTGTTCCACCGCTACGGCACGCGCGAACAGAAGGACAAGTGGCTGACCCCGATCATGAACGGCGAAATCCGCTCCGCCTTCCTCATGACCGAACCCTTCACCGCTTCGTCCGACGCCACCAACATCGAAACCCGCATCGATCGCGATGGCGACGAATATGTCATCAACGGCCGCAAGTGGTGGTCGTCGGGCCTGGGCGATCCGCGCTGTAAGGTCGCGATCGTCATGGGCAAGACCGATTTTTCGGCCGGTCGCCATGCCGCACAATCGATGCTGCTGATGCCGCTCGAGAACACGCCGGGCGTCAACATCATCCGTCACCTGCCGGTGTTCGGTTATGACGATGCCCCCCACGGCCACATGGAAGTGGAAATGAAGGACGTCCGCGTCCCTGTGACCAACATGCTGCTGGGCGAAGGTCGCGGCTTCGAGATCGCCCAAGGGCGCCTCGGTCCGGGCCGCATCCATCACTGCATGCGCACCATCGGCGTGGCCGAGGAAGCACTCGCCAAGATGTGCCGGCGCCTGCAGGAACGCGAAGCCTTCGGCAAGCCAATCTACAAGCATTCGGTCTGGGAAGAACGCGTCGCCCGCGCTCGTATCGATATCGACATGACCCGCCTGCTGTGCCTCAAGGCAGCCGACATGATGGACAAGGTCGGCAACAAGAATGCCAAGCAGGAAATCGCCATGATCAAGGTGCAAGCACCGAACATGGCGCTCAAAATCATCGACGATGCGATCCAGGCCCATGGCGGCGGCGGCGTTTCCGAGGATTACGGCCTCGCCAGCGCCTATGCCCACCAGCGCACGCTGCGCCTCGCCGACGGTCCGGACGAAGTCCACGCGCGCTCGATCGCCCGCATGGAGTTCGCCAAGCACCTGCCCGAGGCTGGCCCCACCGCCAACGCCCTGCGCGACGGCAAGGCACCGACCATGGGTAACGACAACCTCAGCTCGGGCGACATGGGAGTGGCGCGCTAATGGCAAAGGCGGCAATTCTCGAAAGCGTTGGCGGTCTGACCATCGGTGAGGTCGAACTGGCCGATCCCGGCCCGCATGAGGTCCTGATCGACACCAAGGCCTGCGGGCTGTGCCATTCGGACCTGCACTTCATCGAAGGCGCGTATCCGCACCCGCTGCCGGCCATTCCCGGCCATGAGGCAGCGGGCGTGGTTCGCGCCGTCGGTTCGGAAGTGAAGACGGTGAAGCCGGGAGACCATGTGGTCTCCTGCCTTTCCGCCTTCTGCGGCCATTGCGAGTTCTGCGTGACCGGCCGCATGGCTCTGTGTCTGGGTGCCGACACCCGCCGCGCGCCCGACGCCCCGCCGCGCATCATGCGTGCCGACGGCAGCGCGCCGGTGGGTCAGATGCTCAACCTTTCGGCCTTCTGCGAGCAGATGTTGATCCACGAGCATGCCTGTGTTGCGATCGACAAGGCCATGCCGCTCGACCGAGCAGCCGTGATCGGCTGCGCGGTGACCACAGGCGCGGGGGCGATCTTCAACGCCTGCAAGGTCGTTCCAGGTGAAACCGTGGCCGTGGTCGGCTGCGGCGGCGTGGGCCTGGCAACAATAAATGCCGCCAAAATCGCCGGTGCGGGTAAGGTCATCGCCATCGATCCGATCGCCGAGAAGCGCGATCTGGCGCAGGTCCTTGGCGCAACCCACGCGGTCGATGCCATGGCCGACGATGCGGTCGACCAGGTCATGAAGATCAGCGGCGGGGGTGTGCACCACGCGATCGAGGCTGTGGGGCGTCAGGCCTCGGCCGACCTCGCCGTCAAGATCCTGCGGCGCGGCGGCACGGCGACGATCCTCGGCATGATGCCGCTCGACTGCAAGGTCGGGCTCGGTGCCCTCGATCTCCTCGGCGGAAAGAAGCTGCAGGGCGCGATCATGGGGATGAACCACTTCCCGGTGGATCTGCCGCGCCTGGTCGACTTCTACATACGCGGATTGCTCGATCTCGACACCATCATTGCCGAGCGGATCCCGCTCGAGAAGATCAACGAAGGCTTCGAGAAGATGAAAGGGGGCCACTCCGCGCGCAGCGTGGTGGTGTTCGATTGATGGGCGAAGACGTGCAACAGGCGGATCCCAACGCCGATATGATCGGTACGACCGAGGTGTCGGAGCGCGACGCGCTCGACCTCGGTCGGCTGACCGAATGGTTCGAAGCCAATGTCGACGGCTATGAAGGCCCGATAAGCTATACCAAGTTCAAGGGCGGCCAGTCGAACCCGACCTATCGCATAGACACGCCCGGACGCAGCTATGTGTTGCGCCGCCAGCCCTTCGGCAAGCTGTTGCCCAGTGCCCATGCGGTGGACCGCGAATACAAGGCGATGTCGGCGCTGGGGCCGACCGGTTTCCCGGTGCCCAAGACCTATGGCCTGTGCGAGGATACCGAGGTCATCGGGTCGAAGTTCTTCGTGATGAGCTTGGCCGACGGGCGCAGCCTGTGGGACGGCAGGCTACCTGGCTGTTCCAGGGAGGATCGGCGGGAAATCTACAATGCCATGATCGACACGATGGCCGACATGCATCTGCAGAACCCGGACGCGATCGGCCTCTCCGATTTCGGCAAGCCGACCGATTATTGCGCGCGCCAGATCAGCCGCTGGACGAAGCAGTACAAGCTGTCCGAAACCGAACACATGCCGAAGATGGAGCGGCTCATCGAGTGGCTCCCGCAGACCATCCCCCCACAGCATGAAAGCTCGGTCGTCCACGGCGATTATCGCCTCGACAACATGATCTTCCACAAGACCGAAAACCGCGTGATCGCCGTGCTCGACTGGGAGCTGTCGACGCTGGGCGATCCGATTGCCGACTTTAGCTACCTGATGCTCAACTGGCATACCGAGTCGGTCAATCGGGCCGGTATTCTCGGCGCGGACCTTGAAGCACTCGGCATTCCCTCTCAGGACGAAGCGGTGGAACGCTACGTCGCGCGCACCGGCTATCCGGTACCGCCGATGGACTGGTATTTCGCTTATAATCTGTTCCGTCTGGCGGGGATCATCCAGGGCATCAAGAAGCGGGTCATCGATGGCACGGCCTCGTCAGCGCACGCCAAGGAGGCGAGCGAGCGGGTCTCGCCGCTGGTGGATCGCGCCTACGAATTCGCCGTTGCCGCGGGGATGGACTAGCGCGGCTACACTGCTAACGGGTGCTCCTGATAATTGACGGAGACCAGCATGAGCGCCGACCTCGAAAGCCGCATCGAAGCTGCGTGGGAAGACCGCGCCAGCGTCACGCCGCAAAGCACGGACGTGCGCGAGGCAGTGGAAACCGCGCTGAAGCTGCTCGACAGTGGCAAGGGTCGCGTCGCCGAGCCCGATGGCAAGGGCGGGTGGACGGTCAACCAGTGGCTCAAGAAGGCGGTCCTGCTGTCCTTCCGCCTCAACGACAACCGCGTGATGGAAGGTGGTAGCGCTGGCCATCCAGCCTACGACAAGGTGCAGAGCAAGTTTGCGGGCTGGGACGATGCGCGCTTCCGCGAAGCCGGTTTCCGTGTCGTCCCCGGCGCGATCGCGCGCGAGGGCGCCTATATCGCACCCGGTTGCGTGCTGATGCCGAGCTTCGTCAACATCGGCGCCTATGTCGGCAAGGGCACGATGGTCGACACCTGGGCCAGCATCGGAAGCTGCGCGCAGATCGGCGAGAATTGCCATATCTCGGCAGGTGCGGGCATTGGCGGGGTTCTCGAACCGATGCAGGCCAACCCCACCATTATCGGCAACAACTGCTTCATCGGTGCGCGTTCGGAGATCGTCGAGGGCGTGATTGTCGGCGAAGGCTGTGTTGTCGCCATGGGCGTCTTCATCACCCAATCGACCAAGATCGTCTACCGCGACAGTGGCGAAGTGATCCGCGGGCATATCCCGCCCTATTCGGTCGTCGTCCCCGGTTCGATGCCGGGCAAGGACGGCGGTCCCGGCCTCGCTTGCGCAGTGATCGTCAAGACGGTCGATGCCCAGACCCGCGAGAAGACCGGGATCAACGAGCTGCTGCGCGACTAATCGCTGGCCATTCGACCGGAACCTTCGACCGCATCGACCGTAGATTTCCCGGAGCCCGCGCAATCGGGCCACCTTGGGGAGTCTGTGGCATGTACAAGCAAGGCGAAGAGATCCATCTCGACGACGTCGAGGCCAGCGGCGGCTCGAAAGAGGGCGTCGTGCGCTGGGTGCTGGCGGGCGGACTGCTGCTCGCGCTTATCCTGATGTCGATCGTCTGGATCATTCCCGCACTAACGGGTGCCAGCGACGAGAACGCCGAGAAACACGATCGCGCATCAGAGCTGGGCCGCCCCAGCTAAGGCATCATTCTTCGGCCTCGGCAGCAGCGCTGCTTTCAATCGGCAATGCATCGGCCTGGCTCGCAGCATAGGCTTCTGCCGCGCGCAGGACGCGCATGACATTGCGCGAGGCGATCTTCTCAAGGTCTTCTTGCGAATAGCCACGCCGCGCCAGTTCGGCGAACAGCACCGGATAGCCGGAGACATCCTCCATCCCTACCGGGCCACCCGGCATGCCGTCATAGTCGCCGCCGATGCCGATATGGTCGATCCCGGCAATGTCCCGGACATGGTCAATATGGTCTGCCATTTGGCTAGTCGTGGCCAATGGCGTGGGGTTCGTGGCATCCCACTTGGCGAGCTGTGCCGCAACCTCGTCGGGCTGGCCCTGCCACAAGGTCTTGAGCCGTGCCTCTTCTCCCGACCGGGCCGCGAACCAGGCGCGTTGTTCCTCGCTGAGGAAGCCAGGCAGTGCCACAACCATCACCACTCCACCGTTCTCGGGCAGGCGCGCAAGCACGCTGTCCGGCACATTGCGCGCGTGACCGTTGATCGCGCGTGCACCGGAATGGCTGAAAATCACCGGGGCCTGCGCCGCATCGAGCGCATCATGCATCGTTGCTTCACTCACGTGGCTGAGGTCGACCAGCATGCCCAGACGGTTCATCTCGCGCACCACGTCGCGCCCGAAATCGGTCAATCCACCATGCTTCGGGGTATCGGTTGCGCTGTCGGCCCAGCTGAGCGTCTTCGAATGCGTCAGCGTCATGTAGCGCGCGCCCAGGGCATACATCTGGCGCAGTACCGCCAGGCTCGATCCAATCGACTGCCCGCCCTCCATGCCCATGAGCGAGGCGATCTTGTGCGCCTTCAGCGCCCGCGCGACATCGTCGGCGGTCAGTGCCAGCTGCATGGCGTCAGGATAGCGGGCTACCAGGCGCTTGGTGACGTCGATCTGCTCGATCGTCTGCTGCACGGCCTCTGGTTCCGGCAGGCTGGCGCTGACATAAACCGACCAGAACTGCGCGCCGAGATGTCCCTTGTGCAAGCGGGTAAGGTCGGTGTGCATCGCCTTGGTTTCGGGGGTTTCAGTGTCGAGCGTGTCGACGAAGTCGAAATCGTTGATCACGTTCCCGAAACGCTCGCGCAGGGCATAGGGCACGTCGTTATGACCGTCCCACACCGGCGCGGCCTCCAGCGCCGCTGCGGCGATCTCCTCCGGGGTCGGCTTGGCCACGGCGGGCGAAGCGAGCACGATGGTCAGGGCAGCAGTTGCGAGTGCGAAGTGACGCATTTTCGGGAACCTCTTGCAGTAACGGGCCATCTCCTAGCAAACAGGCCGAACAAGGAAAGGCCCACGACATGACGATGATCGCCCGATGGAACGGCCACACGATCGCTCGCAGCGACGATACGGTGGTAGTCGAAGGAAACCACTACTTCCCCCGCGATGCCGTTGACGCCGAAGTGCTGGAGCCCAGTTCAACCACGACGATCTGTCCATGGAAGGGAACCGCCCACTACCACTCGCTATCGGTGGGCGAAGCGACCAACATCGACGCGGCGTGGTATTATCCCGAACCCAAGGAAGCTGCAGCCCAAATCCGGGATCGCATCGCGTTCTGGAAGGGGGTCGAGGTGTTGGAGGAGTGAGTTCCGCCCAAGCCGTCATCAAGCACCTTGGGCTTGCGCCGCACCCCGAAGGCGGGTGGTATCGCGAGACCTGGCGGGCACCCGCGGCGCATGGCGAGCGATCGAGCGCCACCGCGATCCACTTTCTGCTGGAGACAGGACAACGATCGCATTGGCACCGTGTCGACGCGACCGAGATCTGGCTGTGGCACGCCGGCGACGGGATTGAGCTGGCGCTGGCCGAAACCGATGATGGCCCCATTGAGACCGTCGCTCTGGGTGGAGATGTCCTGGCTGGGGAGAGGCCGCAGCACGTAATCAACCCGCACTGGTGGCAAGCTGCGCGACCGCTGCCCGGCTTAAGCGGCTACAGCCTGGTATCGTGCATCGTGTCGCCGGGTTTCGAGTTCTCCGGCTTCACCCTGGCCGGGCCTAATTGGAGTCCTGCCAGATGATACGGCCCGCCCTGCGCTGGACACTCGCGGCCTTCTATATCGTGGCCGGATACTTCCACCTCGCCGCGCCCGCGTCATTCCTCAAGATCATGCCCGGATGGGTCCCATGGCCGGAAGCGGTGGTGTTCTGGACCGGAGTTGCCGAGCTGCTGGGTGCCGCGGCCTTGGCCCAGCCGCTATCCGCACCGCTCAGGCGTGCCGGAGCGATCGGGCTCGCGCTTTACGCAATCTGCGTGTTCCCCGCGAATATCCATCATTTCGCGCTCGATATGGCGCGTCCTGATCACGGGTTTGGGCTCGGCTATCACGTGCCGAGGATGTTCGCGCAGCCGATGCTCGTCTGGCTCGCGCTGTGGACCGGCGGCGTGACGGACTGGCCGCTACGCCGCCGGTAGCCCGATCAGCTCATGTGCTTCGAGACGGCGCCCGTCATCTTGAACATGGAGATCTGGTCCTTGCCGATCACCGCGCCGAGCTTGGCGTCGGGGTTGATCATGCGCTTGTCCTTCGAATCCTGAAGGCCGTTCGCCTTGATGTGATCCCACACCTTCGACGTCACCTGGGCGCGGGTCAGCGGACCCTTACCCACGACGGCTTCCAGTTCCGGCGAGAGATTCACCGGCTTCTGCAGGGCGTTGTTCTTGCCAGCCATGACTAATCCTTTCCTTGGCTATGCTTCAATCATCGTCGTCGAGACCCTCGTCCCATTCCTCGACCTCATGGCCTTCGAAACGGGCGGTGAGGACCGCGGCGGCGGTCACGTGTCCGTCCAGATTGCGGACGAGTTCCTCATGCGTTGCCCCCGGCATCAAGGTGAGCGGCAGGTCGAGCGCAAAAAGCTGAAAAACGTAGCGGTGCTCTTCGCCAAGCGGCGGGTCGGGCAGCAGCCATTCGGAGTTACCATAGGCATTCTTGCCGGTGCGCGGCGGAGTCTCGCCCTCGAGTAATTTGCCCTTCTGCGGGGCCAAGCCCCAGACCGTCCAGTGAACGTGGCCGGTTTCGGCGTCTTCGACCACCAGCACCAGTTCGTGCGCACCGGGAGGTGGCGCAGTCCATTCAAGCGGTGGGGCGACCGAGTCTTCCTCGCAGGCGGTGAAGCAGGGGTCGAGCTCGCCGCCGTGGCGAAAGGCATCGCTCGTCAAGGTCAGTCCGGAGCGGCCCATCACACGCTCGTCGGCCACCCGCGCCAGCGTCAATCCAGCCGGGATTGCTCCCCCGCCGACCGCCTGTTCGACCCACTGCGCAGCACCACTCACGACCTTTTCTCCTCTCTCAGCCACGCAATTGCGGGCCCGAGCGAGGTCGTTAAGGCACAGCGCGGAGTGGAAAACCATGCAGCCAAGGTGAATTTGCACCGTTTTCACCTCAATTCACCGAAAAAATACGGATAGGAAGGCTTGCCAAGGTGCGAGACTTGCTCATCGCGAGTTAATTGCGCATCCCGGCTCAGTATCAGTCGTTCGAGCCACCAGCACTCAGGGGGAGCCTGCAAGATGTCCATTGGTCGCGGTATCGTCAGCACAGTCCTGGCCTTTTCGCTCGCCGCGTGTGGCGGCGGTGGTGGTGGCGGAGCCAGCACGGGAGGCGGCACAGGCGGAGGCGGCACGACAGCGGATTGCTCGCTTGGCACGCGGCAGGATTGGGCGCTGGGCCAGATCAATGAATGGTACCTCTTCCCGGACCTGCTCGACACAACGGTGAACAAGGTAAGCTTCGGTTCTGTCCAGAGCTATATCGATGCGCTGGTTGCGCCGGCGCGCGCGCAGAACCGGGACCGCTTCTTCACCTACCTGACCTCGATCCAGGAAGAGAACGACCTCATCGCCAACGGATCGAACGCGGGTTTCGGCGTGCGCCTGAGCTATGACACGAGCGCGCGCCGGGTGTTCGTGGTCGAAGCCTTCGAAACGGCACCAGCATTTGCGCAAGGGATCGACCGCGGTTCCGAAATCCTCGCGATCAATGGGCAGACCGTTTCCAGCATCATGGCCGCCAATCCAGGCAACCCTGCGGGCGCAGTGTCCGATGCGCTGGGCCCGACGCAAGCGGGCGTGACCCGTTCGCTGACTATCCGCCAGCCCGACGGCTCGCAGTTCACGGTGGACGTAACCAAGGCCGACTATTCGCTCGATCCGATTTCCGACCGCTATGGTGCGTTGATCCTCGACAATGGCGGGACGAATGTCGGCTATATCAACCTGCGTACCTTCATCATCCAGGACGCTTCGAACCAGCTGCGCCAGGCATTTGACCAGTTCCGCCAGCAGGGTATCGAACAAATCATCCTCGACTTGCGCTATAACGGGGGAGGCCTCGTCTCGGTGGCCGAACTGCTTGGCGACCTGCTGGGCGCGGACAAGACCGGGCAGGTATTTAGCAAGACGATCTTCCGCAGTTCCAAGAGCGTCAACGACGACACGAAGCTTTTCGAAAGCCAGACCCAAGCCATCGCGGCGACCAAGCTTGCCATCATCGGCACGGAGAATACCGCGTCGGCAAGCGAGCTGGTGCCCAATTCCTTCATTCCCTATCTGGGCACCAACATCGCCCTGATCGGGACCGACACCTACGGCAAGCCGGTTGGCCAGATCGCCCGCGACCGTTCAGCCTGCGACGACCGCCTGCGGCTTGTCGCCTTCCGTACGGTGAATTCGGACGACGGCGGCGACTATTACGACGGTTTGGCCAGCGTGATGCCGCGCACCTGCAGCGCCAATGACGATTACCTGAAGCCACTCGGCGATCCACAGGAAGCGTCCATCGCGACCGCCCTCGATTTTCTCGCCGGGCGCAGCTGCACCGCGATCAGTTCAGTCGCGAAGAGCACCGCCGTCAGGGACGAGGGTCCAGGACGCGAGCTGATGCAGGCGACGCGACCTAGCGCCGCGCAGGTGAACACACCGGGACTTTTCTAAGTCCGCGACCTCAGGCCAGCGCGGCCGCCACGGTCATGGCTCCGAGGCCAAGCGAGAGTGGGACCCTCAGCGCCATCCACCAGCGTGGCGCCAGCGGACCCAGTTTCGCGTCCACCGCGGGACTCATCAGGATAGCCGCGCCAAGCATGACCAGCGACGGTTCGGGCCAGGTCTTGCCAAACACCCACGGCAGGTAGGCGCCCAGTGCGATCAGGCTGGGTACAACCGCCGCGATCCACAGCCAGCCCAGTGCCTGCCTCCGCTCCGCGGCGGGGGCGGCGGCAGCAATGCCCCACCACATGCCGCCAAGGAAGCTGAAGATCAGGGCGGCGTAGCCGAAGGCGATCGCCTGTGCTGCGTAGCGCAACTCGATTGGCCCGAGATAGAGGATCAGCACGCAAGCCAGTTGCGGCAACAGGCCCGCCAGCCCCAGGAGGCGCGGCGTCCCGGGAATGTCACGCATGGCGGGATTGCCGCCACAGGAAGATGGCAAAGCCGGTCGCGAAAAGCAGGTCTCCGGCCACAATGGCACCGAGTGCCGGATCGCCCCCCACGCGCCAATTCGGCAGGCCGATCATCAGCACGACCATTGCCTTGCCCACGATCCCAGGGATCAGGACCGGCGCGAACCGCACGGGATCGCGCGCGACGAGCCCGTAGACGATCCCGAAACAGGCGACGAGCACGGCCGAGACTGCGTCAGGCGACCCCCAAGGCGCGGCGAGAAACGCGCCAAGCCCGATCACGAGATTGTAGAGGCAAGCAAGCCAGAAGAACGCCTTCCATCCACCCGGGACCGCGCCGCTCATGGCGTCTCGTCCCCCTCGAAGGGACTGGCCGCGGTCCAGGCGCAACCTTCGCGTGTTTCGGTGCCAAGCCGCAGTGTCGCAGTGAACGGATAGCTGCGATCGCTCATCCCGTCCGAACAGGTCCCTGGCGTCACCATCAGGTCGAAACTAGTGCCGTCAAGCTTGCCACTGAAACTGACCCCGTTGAGCCCGGCAAACCGGTCGGCAGCAAAGCGTACTCCATCTGGCCTGTCGGGGGTGGAATATCGCACCATGCCGTCGGCCACCTCACCGCCCCAGAACGGCTCGGTCCCGGTGAACTGAACCGTCTCGCCGTCCTTGATACCGTCAAAAGCCTCGTTGGGGCCGGAAGAGGACGCTGGGTCCGCAGGCTGGCAACCCGTCAATGTTGCCCCCGCTACCAGCACCAGCAGAAATCGCATTACCCAGACTCACTTACCTACAATGAATTGTACCGTCTGTTCGCGTGCCTGGCGGCCTTCGGGGATCGCCAGCAGCATCCAGACATGGAACAGGTCTTCATACTCATGGTAGACATGCTCCGGCAGCCCCGCTTCGGCAAGACGCGCAACGAGCCGTCGCGCATCGACGACGAGGATGTCGCTACTTCCTGCAAAGATCGCCATGCGAGGCAACCCTTTGAGCTCACCGAACAGCGGGCTGACACGCGGGTCGTCGATCGGCAGCTCTCCACGATAGCGTTGGCCACAGGCCTCCAGCCCACTCACCGCCAGCATCCGATCGCGCGGTTCGATCGCTCTTTGCCCTTCGGCACGGGCGGTCGCATCGAGCCACGGCGAATACAGCACCAGCGAGCCCGGCAAGGCTCCGCCATCGGCCAGGACCATCTGTGCGACGGCCAATGCCATTCCCCCGCCAGCGCTATCGCCCATAATCGTTATGCCGCCTGCGCCGTATTGTTCGGCAAGCTCACCATAGAGCGCGCGCATTGCCGGCAGGGTGTCCGCAGCCTTGTGCTCGGGTGCGAGGGGGTAAAGCGGGATCGTCGCCGAAGCGCCCAGCCGCTCGCACAGGTCGGCCACCAGTGACCAGTGCTGCGGCGCGATCGGCATGACGTAGCCCCCACCGTGGAAATAGAGCAGATGCCGTGCGCCGGGTGCAGCCCCACCCTTAGGCGTCAGCGTGAAGACCGGGAAACCCCGGCTCGTATCCTCGGCAATGTCGAAGCGGGCATGCAGGTTCTTGCCCGGTCGCGCGGGCTTGCGCTGGCGCAGCTGCGCAATCCGCGCGTCGATCTTGTCCGGTTGCGCGAAGAAGCGTTTGATTCCCAACAGTGGCAGGGCGAAATTGGTGAGGCGCGCGGCTATGCTCGGCATTCGGGAACTCTCCAGGTTTCTGGATTGGTAACGCGTTGGCTTCTGCGTCAGCCGGGATTGGCCTCGAACGCCGGAAGATCGCCGGTTTCGACCCAGCATTGCTTGCTGCGCGTCCAGAAATGCATGCTTGGCGCAAACCCACTCGCGTCGTCGAGCGTACCGGCCTTGATGAAGACCATGCCCGGCGCGACTTCGACCTTCGAGAACAGCGGCGACCCGCATGCGCCGCAGAATATGCGATCGACGGCCTTCCCGCTTTCGCCATGGTCGCGGTAGATGATCGGCTCACCGCGTACTTCGAGCGCGGACTCGGGCAGGCTGAGGATGGTCGAAAAGGCGCTGCCCGACTGCTTCTGGCAATGGGTACAATGGCACACCATTGCACCCGCCGGCTCACCCTCGAAACTGTATCGGACCGCCCCGCACAGGCAGCCCCCTTCGGTCCTGCTCATCGCCGTTTCTCCCTCTCTTCGTCCAGCCTATACGAAGCGAGGAAGCTGTCCAGCGGCTTGCGTCAGCGCCCGAACAGTCGGGCCATGAGTCCCTTCTTGGGCGCTTCATCTTCCTGACCCGTCTCGACCACCCGGCGGCGCAGGTCGGCTCCGGTGAGTTCCTTCACCTCTTCGATCGCCCGGACCTGGATGAAGTCCGCGGCAATGATTGGCGCGGCAGGCTTCAATTCGGTCTCGCGTTCGCGTTCCACCGTGGGCGCGCCGATGCCGTGGATCATCACGATTTCCGGGCGCATGTCGACCATGCCCGAAACGATCGGGATCCCGCCCGGCAGTCCGTGGATCGCGCATTCGCTGGCGACCGCCTGATGGAACAGCAGCGCGCGCCACCAGCAGCCCAGCACATATTCGACATAGCGCAGCGGAGCCTTGTCGGGTGCATCGTCGCGGAAGAAGTGCCTTTGCTTGTGATGCAGCAGCGTCGTATTGAGACGGTCGAGGCCGTCGATGTCGAGATAGACCTCGATATCCTCGTCCCAGCCCGCCCAGGCGGGGCCGTCCTCGACCTGGGTCTGGGCAAGCAGGTCTGCGGCGCTAGCTTCGCTGAAGCGGAATGGCTCGTCGGTGTAGAGGCCCAGCAGCATATAGGGATGGTGCAACTGGCCCTTCTCGAAGGCCCGGTCCGCCTCGTTGGCGATCGCCAGCGTCATCGCAGTGATTGGTTCGCCTTCGTGGCCCTGGATCGCCTCGACCAGTTCGTCCCAGCCGGTGATGGTCACCTGGTCTGGAGTGATCGCGAGGCACATCTCGCCGAATTCGCTCTCCAATTCGGCTAGCGCGGGTTCGAGGCGGGCGTGTATCTCATCGAGCTCCCCTGCTTCGAACAGCGAACGCAGCTCGGATTCCCAATGAGTCTCACCCTCAGCGCTTGCGAAGAGTTCCTGCAATGCATGCATCGATAATCACTTCCTGGTCGGACCCAACCCCCACGGTCACGCAGGGTTGGTAGCAGCGATTCCTCACTGCGGCGTTAACCTAGGCCCTGAACCATTGCGTGCCGGTTCAAGGGCGGGGTTAAAGCGAAGTGAAGGCGCCGAACCTTTCGCGTCTTCGCAAAGGCAAGCACTAGTACCCGGTCAGCCTCTCGGCGGCCAGGAATGCGAGAGCAGTTTGACCGTCACCCGGCCGGTCGCAACCAGCGCCCCATCGGCATCGTGCATTGGCACTTCAGCGGTATAGCCAGCGCTCCCCTTGCGCTCCAGGTCGGCGAGCAGGCCGGAAATTTGCTCGTCCGAGAGTGTGTATTCACCCGTGACATCGCTCGCCGCCATGCGGTGGAAGTCGACCGCGATATCCTTGATGATCGGGAAATAGCGCGCGGTATCGAGAATGGATATCCCCGGCCCCGCAGCCACTGCCTCAGCCAGCACGCAGAAGGCGCCCAGATACATCACATCGACATGGTTGGCATTGCCTTCGAGCGGCATCAGCAGTTTCGAATGGCCACGCCCTTCCTCGATCCGGCGCATTCCGGTGCGTTCAACGAAAGGTACGCGATAGACTGGCTTCTCTGCGGACGCGCTCATGCTCTCTCCCTTCCTAGATTTACAGATCCATGAGTCCCTTGCGCGGCTCGGGCAGCCCATAGGTAACTTCGCTCAACGGCGCCCCAACCGCGAGCAGTGCGTCGCGCCTCTCGGCTTGCGAGGACCTGAGCAGGGCCGCTTCGTAGGACATGGGTTTGGCAAAGGCCGGATGCGCAAGGCAGCGCCCCACGAAACCCGCCACATGCGGCCAGCGCGCCGCATCGACCTGGTAGCCGGCGTAGCTCGCGTTGGGGAAGAACGTCGCCAGGGCAACGTCCGCCAGGCCCATCGCATCACCGAAGATATATCCCTCTGCCGGCACCTCGCCTTCGAGATACTCGAGGATCGCCGGGATCTTTTCATTCATCGCCGCATCGATCCGCGCCTGATCCCCGGGTTCGCCCCACACTGCCGGGTGGACGCGTTTCTGGAAGAACAAATCCCAGATGAACACATCGCCCATGCGACTGTCGGCGAATTCTTCCAGCCACCGCGCCCGCGCCCGCTCGGCCGGCGTACCGTCGGGCAACAGCATCGGACGATCGGGATAGGCTTCATCGAGCCAGGCGCAGATCACCGAGCTGTCGGACAAGGCTAGGTCGCCCTGCACCAGCACCGGGATGCGCCGCAGCGGCGAGAGACGCGAGAACTCGTCATTGCCGTAGAACGGCGTTATCGGATCGACTGTGTAGGCAAGTCCCTTGAGCTCGAGGCAGGCGAGCACCTTGCGCACATAGGGGCTGGCGAAACTGCCGATGATCAGGATCGGCTGATCGTTGTCGTTCATGGCTCTCCGATCACCACATTCTCACGCACCATGAAGGCGCGGCTGCGGGAAAAGTCGATGAAATTGCGTTCGTCCTCAAGCAGGATGTGCGCGTGCCGCAGGCCTTCCTGATCGCCGAGCAGCGCGGCGACCGCTTCCTCACTGTCGAACCACAGCTCGGCCACCCCATCGAAATCCTCGCCCCCGCCATGCGGCATGTCGCGCCCCGCCGCCGTCCCCGCACCGATGTCGCTTTCGAAAGTGTGGCACTGGACATAGCGGCGGATACCCAGCGCCGGTCCCGCTGCAGCGACCAGCGGTGCGTGCGTCTCGCGCCAATACCGCTGAAATTCTTCGCGGGTCAGCGTTGGCAGGCGGTGGAGACAATAGGTCAGCTTGATCACTCCGCGGGCTCCGCTTGCGTTAGTAGTTCCCCGCGCTGGGCCAGCAGGCGCTGCTGATGCGCGGGGCTCATCCAGGCAAAGCGTCCGGGTAGGCCAAGACGCTCGGCCGCTTGCCAGGCTGGCATCGCCGGCGATCCGACACGATCCGCCAGCCTGCCCGCCAGCCTGAGCGCCACCCGATCGCGCGTGGTCAGGTCGAACTCGCTTCCCAACTCCATCCGCTCCCGTACCCTGGCCGGCAACAGCGACACTGCGGCGCGCGCCAGCGCGCGATGAAGGAACTTGGGGATCGTCGGTGCTGCCCGGCCCGACTGGATGATATCGAGGAACTCGCGATTGATCGGGTGCGCCTCAAAACGCGGGAACAGGTGATCGAGCATGGCGAAGAAGTCGGCATCGCTGGTCAGCGGATGTTCGACTCCATAGAGCCGCGCGACCGCCTCCCCATCCTGGTAGTAGCGCGTACGGTCCTCGGCGGAGAGCGGCCGGACAAAGCGGTGATAGGCTTCGAGAAAGCCATAGCCTGCAGTTGCGCTGACCCAGTCCAGCAGCTCCGGATCGAGAGCGCGGTACGCCTCGCCCGTGGGCGTCTCACCCTCCACCTTGCGATGCATCCGGTTTGCCCCGCCGATCACGCGTCGCGCAGCAGAGGCCGGGCCGAACACCCCGACCATGGCGGCCATGCCGGTACGTTGCGAGCGGCCGATCGGGTCGACCTTGTAGATCGAATGGTCCCACACCCCCGAGCGGATGCGGGCATCGGCGAATTCGAGCAGCACCGCTGCGACCCCACCGATACCCAGCGCGATCGGGTTCTTGAACACACGCCACTGGATGGAACCGGGTGGCACCAGTCCCGGCTCGCCCTGCGGCGAGCGGAAATCGACCTGGTATGCGGGTGGCAGGTCTGGCGTCACGGCGCGTCGCTCCCTCTCTCAATCCGCATCATGCCACCGTTTCGCCATCCGGCAAGCAGAGGCTTTGCAAGGCGCTGGATTCTGATGCATCATCCGCACCGGGTCGGGGGCATGGGGGATGTCCGCATGGATACACGATTTGCTGCGCGCCATTCGGGGGACAGCCGGTTCTGGGCTGCCCTCTGGATTTATATCCTCCTCATCGTGCTGCTCGGCTTCCGCGAGCCGGTTACCGAGCGCTTCTTTGACGACTTCCAGGAACCCGCTTCGGTTGCCCTCCAGCTCCATGTCTGGAGCTTCGCGGCATGGCTGGTCCTGCTGGCGATGCAGGCAGGCCTGGCCGCTACCGGACGGATGGACTGGCACCGCAAGTTCGGCCTGGCGATGCTGCCGCTCGCCGCGCTGATGGTTCTGTCCGCAGGAGTAGCAGAGTTCGCCGCACAACAGCGCGAAGTGGCCAATGGCAATAGCGGCGCCTTTTCTGCCTTCACGATCTTCTATCTAGTACCCTTCGCAGTGCTGGTGCCCCTGGCATGGCGAGCCCGGACCAATCCGCCTGCGCACAAGCGGCTGATCCTGATGGCCACCGCCACGATCTGCGCGGGTGCGCATCTGCGCACCGTCTCGTCCTTTGATCCCACGCTATTCTGGGCGTCGGACAATTACTTCACCCACCTCTTCATCGGCTTCGGCGGTTCGATGCTGATCATCGCGATCGGCATGGCCTGGGACCTCTATTCGCGCGGCGCGTTGCACCCGGTCTATCGTGTCGGCGCGCCAATACTGTTTACGATCTACGCGGTCGCCGCATGGGTATACGGCACCGAAAGCTACGGAGAGGCAACGAAGGCCTTCCTCGGCGGGGGTTGACCACGGCCAATCCCGGTCCTTCGCAAACAGGAAATCCAGGTCCCGCACTTGGCATCGCAGCCAAACGGTTCCAAGGGGCCCGGACCCCCTGTGAGACGATGGAACCGATACGATGAGTGGCGACGACGAGGACTATGTCTACGACGAAGACAGCGGCGAATGGATGCCGGCGAGCGAGCTCGCCGCAAAGCAGGCCGCAGACGGACAGGTCGAAGTGCGCGACGCCGTCGGCAACCTGCTGGCCGACGGTGACGCCGTCACGCTGATCAAGGACCTCGAGGTCAAGGGCGCGGGCCAGACGCTGAAGCAGGGTACGCTGATCAAGTCGATCCGCCTCACCGGCGACCCGCAGGAGATCGACTGCAAGTACCCCGGCATCAAGGGTCTGGTGCTGCGTGCCGAGTTCGTGCGCAAGCGGTGACCCGGCCGCCTGACCGCGCGGTGACAATCCTCGTCGATGCCGACGCCTGCCCGGTGAAGGACGAGGTCTATCGCGTCGCCGAACGCTTCAAGGCCGAGGTCCGCGTGGTCAGCAACAGCCCCTTTCGCGTACCGCAAGACCCGCGCATCCGCCGCGTGGTGGTGAGCGACGGGTTCGACGCCGCCGACGACTGGATCGCCGAACACGCAAACCCGCGCAGCGTGGTGATCACCGCCGACATCCTGCTGGCCGAGCGGTGCCTTGCCGCCGGGGCCCAGGTCCTCGCCCACAATGGCAAGCCGTTCGATGCGGCGAGTATCGGCGGCGCGGTTGCCACCCGCGCGATCATGGCAGACCTGCGCGCGGGGATGGACGGCATCACCGGCGGCCCGCCGCCCTTCTCCAAGGCCGATCGGTCGCGTTTCCTCCAGGCGCTCGACCTCGTGCTGACCCGGTTGCAGCGCAGCTGACCCCGCCTGGCCCGAATTAACGCGCCATGCCGTGCGAAAGAGCGTAGACCCTGCTGCGGGGCATACCGTCCCGATTGGAACAAGCCATGGCCAAAGGCCAACGCAAGAAGAGCCGCGAAGCACGCAAGCCCAAGGCGGACAAGGGACCCAAGCTCAATGCCAGCCAACCCAGCCTGAAGCCCGGGAGCATCAAGGGGCTGGAGAACATGAGGAACAGCTGACGCAATCTCCCGGCGTGCCCGCGCGCGGCGCTTTCCTGCTCGCGCCGCGGCGCTGACCGCGCCTACCCGCTCTGCGGGTTCCAGGCCCAGCATTCCATTTCCACCCGCGCGCCCAGCGCCAGGCCATTGACGCCCAGCGCCGAACGTGTGGGATAGCTGCCCTTGGTGAAATGCTCGGCGTAGATCGCGTTGAAGGCGGGCCACTCGCTCATGTCGGCGAGGAACACGGTGCATTTGAACACATCGTCGAAGCCCAGCCCATGCGCAGCAAGCGTCGCGCCAATGCGCGCGAACATTGCCCGCGTCTCGGGCTCGATCCCGCCGGGCACCACCGCGAGCCCGCTCTCATCCGCGCCGATATCGCCCGACAGGTAAAGCACATCGCCCACCTGCACCGCGCTGGAGAAAGGATAGGGCAGCGTCGAGGGGGAGAAGACGGGCGGCGCGGGTTCCTCCGCCACGGCGGGGGCGGCCGTGATCAGCGCGGCGGAGAAAGCGGCGACACAGGCACGCGAGCGGACGGACATGGCGGTTCTCCCTGAAGGATCCGCACGAGTGGAGCCGCGATCCGCCCGCGATGCAAGCTTGCGCGCACATCCACCTACAGGATGGAACATGTGGAACAGGGTCCAGCGATAAAAACGCCGATTGCGTGACCCTGCGCCGCAAAAGCGTGACCCTGTAGCCTGCCGTGTCACCCAAGGGGCCCGAACCGTCACCCTGCGCAGGCGACCTGTCATCCAGAACGCGCGCAAAGCGTCACTATGCCGGCGGAGCGCCGTCACCCGTTTGGCCCCAAACTGTCGCCCCATTCGGCATAAGGCACCGGCTTCCGGGCGAGCAGCGGATGGACTGGCTTGCGGCCCCGCCGCGACGAGGCACGCCGCCGCTTCGCGAGCTCCATCGCCTGTTCCCAGAATTGTGCGAACTGCGGCGCCCGCGCGCGCAGGCGATAGGCGGCCTGCCGGCTCATCCCCACCTCCCGCGCCGCGCGCGCTACCTTGCCGTGCCCCGCCAGCAGCTTGAGGAAGGCCGCGGCCTTGGCGCCGGTCCAGCGGCTATTGTCGGGTTTGGTGCTCATCCGTGAGGATAGGGCACGAATGGGGGTTTGTAGGAAAGGTCAGCCTTCCAGCAGCACGATGTCCCAACTGTATCGGTGGTCGCCAAGCGCACTCGCGATCGCCGTCGGGGCGTCGGCGCCCAGCGTCTTGTAGAGCGTGTCGCGCGCATTCGCTTCGGCATCTTCTGGGAAATACATCTGCAGCATGGCGCGTGTGCTGCTGCCCAGCGCATCCATATGGATATGCGGGGGGCGGTTTCCGATCGGGCTGTCGTAGCTGCCCGGCTTGATGGTGGTTAGCTTCCAGCTGCCGTCACCACCGGTCGAGATCCGCGCAAAGCCCTGAAAGCCCGGGTCGAGCGGCATGACGGCCGGGTCCTGCGGGTGGTCATAGCGACCGTGCGTGTTCGCCTGCCAGATATCGAGTTGCGCCCCGCGAATGGGGTTGCCCAGCTTGTCGAGCACACGCCCGACCACCTCGATCACCTGCCCCTCGGCCCGCCGTGCTGCCCCTGCAACATGTGTGAGGTCGGCATCGGTCTCGCCGCGATAGCCGGCGGGGTAGAACGGCCCCATGCCCGACGTCGCGGTAACCGCCTGCGCCAGCACGCGCGGCCCGGCTGCCGCGACGCCGATCGCACCCGCAGCGAATGCGCGGCGCGAGATGATGTAATGATGATGGGACACGAACGCCCTCCCCCCATGGAGTCTTGGCGGCCCTGTGGGGAGGCTAACGGTCTTGGAGGTGGGAGTCTATCGGAGTCGAAACCCCTGCCGAGGTGCGCGAAATTGTGCGCAAGCTG
Organism: Erythrobacter mangrovi; assembly: GCF_013260645.1. NCBI lineage: Bacteria > Pseudomonadati > Pseudomonadota > Alphaproteobacteria > Sphingomonadales > Erythrobacteraceae > Erythrobacter > Erythrobacter mangrovi. Next base: position 686,174 of record NZ_CP053921.1, read on the forward strand.
GTGGCTAGGGTCGAAGCCTGACCCGACACTGCTTAGCGCTGCAAGTGAGCGGGTTCGTGGAGCGGCTTCCGGCAGAGTAGCGCAGCGTTTCCTGCAACAGGAAAGGGGGATGGTGCCGAAGGGTGGGATCGAACCACCGACGCGCAAATCTTCAATCTGCCGCTCTACCACTGAGCTACTTCGGCACAATGCGCGGCGGCGACCGCTTGGCAGCGATCCGCGCGCAGGCTTGGACTGAGAAACATCGGTTGGTTGCAGCGGCCGGACTTGAACCGGCGACCTCGGCTTTATGAGAGCCGTGCTCTTACCACTGAGCTACGCTGCACCGATGGGCAGCATGCGCGAACGACTACCCTCGCCGTGGGGCGAGAGGCATTCGCGCGGTGGTAAAGAGCTCGTGTCGAATCATGGGGCAGCCCGTTTAGGTGGGTCGTTCCTCGTTGGCAAGACACTAATGATTACATTCGCTTACCGAGGCACGGGTCGTGTCCGTGGCGAACTATATCACCTTGTCGGGGCGTGGATCGTGGCCGTGGCGCTCGCTTTTTCCGAAGTGCCGTTCGAGCCGCTGGGCGAGGGTGGCGGCGGCCAGCCGGGCGGCGTCATCGACGGTAGCGGCGTGTTCGGTCACGCCGATCGCGCGGCCGCCGCGGGGGCGGGCCTCGATGGTGCAGGCCTTGTCGTCCGCCCCGCCCTTGCGCGCATTGTCGTCGCGAACGTGGACTTCGAGCCGGGTCAGCCGATCCTCGAACCGCGCCAGCTTGTCACGCACCTTGGCCTCGATGCGGGCGGCGACGTTTTCCGTGCCCATGACGCTGCTGTCGGAATTGAACTGGACCTGCATGGCGGGTGCTCCTCTAGGTTGCGGTTCTCTCACCTACCGAGATGGGGAGGATTGGGCGGGATACTAGTCCGTTTCGGAGCGGTTCAACGGGGTATGAAACAGTATTTTTCTGATACTTCAGTGACACCTATGGATCATGCTGGGCTGGATTGAGCTAGTCAGGTAAATCTCGTCTCCCCGCAAATGTTACGAAGCCTTCTCGTTCTCGCCAATACGTTGTGTCGCGAGCCAATCCTTGATCGTGCGAAAGACGATTGCCGGATCCTGCAGTTCGGGGAAATGTCCTGCGGCAGGTAGAGACCGGACCTCCATCCCAGGGGCCATGTTGGTAGTCGACGCCCGTGTCTCTGGAGTATGCGATCCGTCCAATTCGCCCCAGATCGCCAAGCATGGCTGGGCTGGCTGGGCGAGTTCGATATCAGCGTTATGATAGGCTTGGAACGCACTCGCCAATGACCATAGTGCACCATGCCCCATCGAAGTGCGCGAGCATGAGCAGAACCGCTCGTGATCGGAGGCTCGGCCGAGCGCCAATTCGAACCATTTGGGCATGCGGTCGCCAGCGAGTTTTCGCATCATATACTGGCCGAGGATTGGCTTTCGGAGTATCCCTTTGGGGTCACGCGACTTCTTCCAAACATCAAGCCCGCCAGGATCGGCAGCCTGGATCAGGATGAGCGCGCATACCAACTCGGGATACCGGGTTGCGATATCAACGGCTGCCAGCCCTGCGACACATGAAAATGCGTAGATGGCCCCTTCCCCTGCGACTTGCCGCAGAAATCTGGCCACTTCGTCATTGGTTTCGCGAAAGCCAAACCGATAGGCGGACTTGCCCGGCGAAAACCCCTGCCCCGGCAGTTCGAAGATCACCAGGCGAAAATCCTTGGAGGCAAGCTCTATCATCGCGTCATAGTGTTCAAGCGTAACGGGCGGATCGGCGGTAAAGACAAGCGTCGGTGCGCCCGAAGGTCCTGCAATCTCCCGATAGCGAAACAGCACTCGATCCGTTTCGAAGAAGCTGATGTCGCTACGTGACGATGCAGGCCACCCGTTCCTGAATCGGTCGATGTGTTTCGCGTTGAAGCCTGCATCGAGGCGCAAGGCGAGGTTTTGCAGAATGCTGCCCACGAGGATTCTCCTGTCGTTGACATCCGTTTTATCGCGGGAAGAACGGTCATCTATTGCGTATTCGCAATTTTAACTGCTATTTTTGCAAGATGAGCGATCCTGATTGGGAAGCATTACGCACGCTGGGGATCGTTGCCGATACCGGATCGATGTCGCGTGCAGCCGAGAAACTGGGTTGCGCCGTAAGCACGATAACGCGCCGGATTGACGGGTTGGAGCAGGCGCTTGGCCTGACCCTACTCCATCGCGCACGCGGCGGCGTAGTCCCCACTGAGGCGGGAGCCGCGATACTCGCGTCGGTGAAAGATGCGTCGCAATTCTTGAACCAGGTTCCGCGGCTGGCAAAACACTACCATCGGTTCGAGAACCGTCGGCCCGTGCGCATCTCCGCAACGGAGACGGTGATCAATGAGATATTGATGCCACATATCGTGGGGTTGCGATCAAGCTGCCCCGATGCCCTGTTTGAGTTCGAGTCCAGTTTTGAGCTTTCCAGTCTCGAATTCGGTGAAACTGACCTGGCAATCCGGCTGGCGCGTCCTGTTCAGTCCAATCTGATCATGCGCAAGCTGCCCAGCATCGGCATGTCCGTATTCATCAACACCACACAACTGGCGGATCGCGACCCAGCAGATGTCAGGTTGCAGGATGAAAACATAGTCTGGTTCGACCAGGGGTTTGGCAACATTGCCGAGAACCGCCTGGTCGAGGAGCTGGGTATCCATGACAGAATCACACTACGCTCTTCCAGCGTGCGCGCGCTGGCAATTGCATGCAGCCATGGTCAGGGTTTGGCTTTGCTCCCGAATTTCCTGGGCAAAGGAATCGGGCTAATTCCACTTGCGCAATATCCCATTGCCCCGCGCGACGTCTGGCTTGTCTATCACCCCGAAACCCGCAACGACCCCGCTATGCGCAAGGTAAGGCGATGGGTTGTTCAGAGTTTTCGGGCGACACTCGCATAGCTCTCGAGGTTAGGCCCGCCACGCCGCCACGGCGCACAACAGGGCCACCGCAACCAGCGGCAGCCATAGAACCGTGGCGAAGGGCAATCCAGACGTGACCTGCCCGTGATACACAACCAGCAGTCCTGTCGCGCCAATGATCGTGGCGGATGCCCCTCCGACAACGCGGGCGTGTACGCGGGGCAGGCGCATCGCAGCGAACAGCGCGAGAGCGATGACGGCGAAGGTCAGGGCGAACGAGTTGGCCCCGAAGACGAAGGTAGTGTCGCTTACCTGCCCGCCACTGACGGTGAGCACCAACGCCATGGCCCCCACCACCAGCCCGGCCAGCAGGAACGGCAGGCGGCCACGCAGGCCCCCTGCCGCATCTGGTCCAGTCGGGCTCGCGCGCTTAGTTCCCGCCATTCGGCGTCAACCGCGCGACCACCTTGATCTCGACCTTCGCTGTCGGCTCGAAAAGCCGCCTGACCCCGATCGCGGTCCAGGCCGGGAATGGCGCTTTGACATAACGATGCTTGGCTTCGCCCAGCGCGGGAAGCGAGGCGTCGATATCGACGTGGAAAGTCGTGATATCCAGCACATCGGCCCAGCTCGACCCGGCGCGCTCCAATATCTGGCCGATCCGGGCGAATACCCGGTCGTAGTAATCGACCGGGTCCATCCCTTCCGGCGGGTTCCCCGCGACCACCCCCGAGAGGTAGACGGTGTCGCCGTGGATCACCGCATCGGAATATCCGAACTGTTCCTGGAACGCGCGCGCCTGCGGGTCGTCGGGCATCACCGTCTGCTTGGATGGCGTTTCGGTCCCCACAGCCTCATGGGCCAGCGCGGGCGAGGCGGCCATCAGGGTTGCGACAAGTGCCAGGCTAGTCTTGCGATACATAGAGATCCCCTCCTTCGCGGTATTTCTCGCTCATCTTCTCCATGCCTTCTTCCGCCCCGTCAACCGGTGCCGTTGCCGCCAAGTAACTGTCGGAGTTCTGTTTTGCGGCGAAATCGCGCACTTCCTGGGTGATCTTCATCGAGCAGAACTTGGGCCCGCACATGCTGCAGAAATGCGCGGTCTTGGCGCCTTCGGCGGGGAGCGTCTGGTCGTGGTACTGCTCGGCCGTGTCGGGATCGAGGCTGAGGTTGAACTGGTCGCGCCAGCGGAATTCGAAGCGCGCCTTGCTCAGCGCGTCGTCGCGCACCTTGGCCGCCGGGTGGCCCTTGGCCAGATCGGCCGCGTGGGCGGCGAGCTTGTAGGTCACCACGCCCACCTTCACGTCGTCGCGGTCGGGCAGGCCGAGGTGTTCCTTGGGCGTGACGTAGCAAAGCATGGCGGTGCCGAACCACCCGATCATCGCCGCTCCGATACCGCTGGTGATGTGGTCGTAACCCGGCGCGATATCGGTGACGAGCGGGCCGAGCGTGTAGAAGGGCGCCTCGCCGCAAGCCTCGAGCTGCTTGTCCATGTTTTCCTTGATCTTGTGCATCGGCACGTGGCCGGGGCCTTCGATCATCACCTGCACGTCCTGCGCCCAGGCGCGCTTGGTCAACTCGCCCAGCGTGTAGAGTTCGGCGAACTGCGCCTCGTCATTGGCGTCGGCGATGCTGCCGGGGCGCAAGCCGTCGCCCAGCGAATAGGCGATGTCATAGGCCTTCATGATCTCGGTGATCTCGTCGAAGCGTTCGTAGAGGAACGATTCCTTGTGATGCGCGAGGCACCATTTCGCCATGATGCTGCCGCCGCGGCTCACGATGCCGGTGACGCGCTTGGCGGTCATCGGGACATAGGGCAGGCGCACGCCGGCGTGGATGGTGAAATAGTCGACGCCCTGTTCGGCCTGTTCGATCAGCGTGTCGCGGAAGATTTCCCAGGTCAGGTCCTCGGCAACGCCGCCGACCTTTTCCAGTGCCTGGTAGATCGGCACGGTGCCGATCGGGACGGGGCTGTTGCGGATGATCCATTCGCGGGTGTCATGGATATTGCGGCCGGTCGATAGGTCCATGACGGTGTCCGCGCCCCAGCGGATCGACCAGACCATCTTGTCGACCTCGTTGGCGACGTCCGATGCCACCGCGGAATTGCCGATATTGGCGTTGATCTTGACCAGGAAGTTGCGCCCGATCGCCATCGGTTCGGCTTCGGGGTGGTTGACGTTGGAGGGGATGATCGCGCGGCCCCGCGCCACCTCCTCACGCACGAATTCGGGGGTGACATATTCGGGGATGCTGGCGCCCCAGCTATTGCCGTCGAGCTCGCGGCGGATCTGCTCGCGGCCGAGGTTCTCGCGCTCGGCGACATATTCCATCTCGGGCGTGATGATGCCGCGCCGGGCATAGTGCATCTGGCTGAGGTTCATGCCCGGCTTGGCGCGCAGCACGGTCCGCTTCACATTGGGGAAGGCGGGAACGCCGCCCGACCGGTCGGGACCGAGTTGGCCGTTGTCTTCGGGCTTGACCCCGCGTGCGGCATATTCCTCGACATCGCCGCGGGCGAGCTGCCATTCGCGGCGCAGCTGGGGCAGGCCCTTGCGGATATCGATCTGCGCGTCCGGGTCGGTGTAGGGGCCGCTGGTGTCATAGACCCGCACGCTGGGCTCGCCCGTCAGGTCGATCTCGCGCATGGCAACGCCGAGCGGGCCGACGTGGATCTTGCGGCTGCCGCGGATCGGCCCGGTGGTGACGCCGATGTCGAAGGTGCTGTTGATGTCGGCCATGCGTTCTCTCTCCTTGAGCGGAAGGAGAGCGGACCTGTCGCATGTGCCGCTCCACTCCCTCCGCCGATGCTAGTCGGTTCAGGTTCGACGGGTCGGGCAGCGTGACCTGCCCCTCTCAGCCACAGACTGGCTCCCCGGGGATGGCGCGTTTTAGGTGGGTTTGTCCCCCGCGTCCAGCACCGGGGATGGGGGAGGTGCGGACGCGGGGGACGGGGGGCTCGGTTAGAGGTTCAATTCGGTCAGGCCGGCGTGGTCGGCCGGGCGCTTGCCCAGCGGCCAGTGGAACAGGCGCTGGTCGGGATCGATCGCCATGTCGTTGATGCTGGCGATACGCCGCGCCATCAGCCCGTCGGTGTCGAACTCCCAGTTCTCGTTGCCGTAGCTGCGATACCACTGGCCGTTATCGTCGTGCCATTCATAGGCGAAGCGCGCCGCGATGCGGTTGCCGCTATGGGCCCAGAGTTCCTTGATCAGCCGGTATTCGTGCTCGCGGTTCCACTTGTCGGTCAGGAAATCCTCGATCGCGCTGCGCCCCTGCAGGAAGCGGTCGCGGTTCCGCCACCGGCTATCGGGCGTGTAGGCGAGCGCGACCCGCGCCGGATCGCGGCTGTTCCAGCCGTCTTCGGCGGCCTGCACCTTCTCGGCGGCAGAGGCTTCGGTGAAGGGCGGCAGGGGTGGGCGTTGGGTCATGGTCGGGCCTCAGGCAAAGGGGGTGGCGAATTCCAGCCGGATCCCCCCCGGCATCAGGCAGATGAGATGGCTGGTCGCCGATCCCGGGCGCATCGGCCCGGGCGCGAACTCGATCACCGTCCCGGGATGCGCCGCGATCCGCTCGTGGACCCGGTCGAGCGCATCGTGGTCCGCCACGCCCAGCGCGAGATGGTGCAGGCCGACATTCTTGCGACGATCGAAGGCGACCGCGCTGGCCGGATCCTCGACCTGCCACAGCGTCAACAGCGTGCTGCCGTCGCTGACGAAGACCGAAGGATAGTCCTGAACGCCGCCAACCTCCTTGTAACCGAGCGCGCTGCAGAAGAAGTCCACCGCCGCCGCGAGGTCGGGCACGGCCAGGCCAACGTGATGGGCACCGGTAGTGAGGGCTTCGCTCATCGCTCAGTTTCCTTTGGCAGAAGCGCGCAGGATCTCGATCTCGGCGCGCAGTTGGGCGTTTTCTTCGGTGAGGGGCGCGATCGCCGCGGCGATCTGGGCTTCGGTGAAGCGCGGGGTGATGTGCTGGGGGCAGTTCCACTCGAACCCGATCACGTCGATCAGATAGGCCCGTTCGGGCACGGCCTTGTAGGATGCCACTGCCAGCGAGGCGACCAGCGCAGGATCATCCGCCTGCGGCACGACCCGCGCCTTGCCGAGGATCTTGAGGCGGCGGCGGTTGGGATAGTCCATCAGGAACAGCGAGACGCGCGGCTCGGACTGCAGGTTCGCCGTGCTGATGTGTTGGCGATTGCCGCGATAGTCGGCAAAGCCCAGCCGGTTGTCGGGCAGAACGCGCAGGAAGCCCTGCGGACCGCCGCGATGCTGCATATAGGGCCACCCTTCGGAGGTGACGCTGGCCATGTAGAAGCTTTCGCGCGCACCGATGAAAGCGGCCTCGCTCGCGGTGATCTGGTCGGGCGTGCCGTCGGCTCCCGCCTCCATCCGTGCATAGGTGGCACGCGAACCATCCGCCTCCTGCAGCGCGCGGGCCGCATCGGTAAACAGGGTGTGGATGTAGTTCTGGGCCAAGGAATGGTCGCTCCACCACGTGCTCGATGGTGTTCATTTAGAACCTTGCCGGCATTGCGATAATACGCTCTCTTACGACAACATAATTCCGATAAATGGAATAATAGATGGACCGACTGCGAACCATGGAACTGTTCGTTGCCGTGGCAGACCGCGGCAGCTTCACCGCGGCAGCCCGGGCCAAGCGCGCATCGCCGCAAGCCGTGACCCGGGCGGTGGCGGAACTGGAGGCGCGGCTGGGCGTCATGCTGTTCCACCGGTCGACCCGCGCAGTCTCGCTGACGACCGAGGGTGCCGGTTTCCTCGAACAGGCCCGCCGCATCCTCGCCGACATCACCGATGCCGAGCGCCAGCTTGCCGGAACGCAGGTCGAACCGAGCGGGCAGCTTCATATCACTGCCCCAGTCATGTTCGGCCAGATACATGTCGCGCCGGTCGTGGCCGAGCTGATCGACCGCTATCCACTGCTCGACGTTCGCTTGCTGCTGTTCGATCGCAACGTGCGGCTGGTGGACGAGGGTATCGACGTCGCCGTCCGCATCGGCCAGCTAGCGGACTCCTCGCTACTGGCGGTCCGGATCGGCGCAGTGCGGCCGGTGGTCGTCGCCAGTCCGGGTTACCTCGCCCGGTTTGGCGTTCCAACCAGCCCCGCCGACCTGGCGCAGCATCGCCTGATCTTCTCGTCCGGACCGCGATCCGCCGGGGAATGGCGATTCGACGGGCGTCTCGCACCGGCGCCGCGGCAAAGCCTGACGGTGAACACCATCGCATCGGCGATCGTCGCGGCGGAAGGCAGCGTGGGCCTGGCCAATTTCCTGCACTACCAGGTCGAAGATGCGATCCAGGCCGGGCGACTGATCGAAGTCCTCAAGCCCACGGAGCCTGAAATCATGCCCATCAACCTGCTATTCGCCAGCGGCCGCAGCAACTCACCGGCGACCCGTGCATTCGTCGATGCAATGAAGGAACGCTCGCACCATTGCAGCTGGGGTCGTTGAAACTTCCCGATACCCCAACGACGATCCGTCCTGTCGGATTTTTGGAGTTCCGCTGAAGTGCGGATAAAGGTCCTTCGTGGCAGCCGAACCGGAAAACACTGTTCCCTATCTGCCTGTGCCCATTTCAATAATGGAGTCCAGAAGGCGCGCCAGGGTCGCCAGTTCTTCATGGACGAGCGCGCTCTCAAGCGCGTGATTTACCTCACTGAATGCGGAGGTTGCTCGCAACAGCGCAGCCTGACCTGCTAAAGTAACGGACAATTCCCATCGTCGCACATCATGAAGTGAACGCCGACGCTCCACATGACCAAGAGCCAAGAGGCGTTGCACCATCGCGGTCATCGCGGATTCATTGTGTTGGAGGATTCTGGCCACCTCGCGCTGCGACACTGGTCCATTCTGCCTGATGATCATGAGCACGGCTGCCTGCGCAGTCGTGAGCTCCCCATCGGTCGACAGCGCCTCATCGGCACGCTTCTTCAGCGCCTGCGCGGCCCGTTGCAACCTGAAGTATATGCGGTGCGCCGCCGCGGAGCTGCTCTCAGCCATATCCCTTGCCCTCACCCCAAAGGCCTAATATACTTCACTAGTAAAGTATTATCAATGGAGTACTGATTCGTGGGCGCAATTGATGTCTGGGCGCAGATCACGACCAAACGCATGGCAGAACAACCATGGCTGGCACCGCTGTTGCGATGGACAGAGCAACGTAGCGATGACCTGCTTCCAACGGTTTCATCCACATTGGCGGCAATGGATGCAGCAAATGTGGACGTCTCGATTATCTCGGCCTGGCATGGCCCCACCGGGTCCCTGATCAGCAACGATGAGGTTGCCGAACAGATCGATGCCGCACCAGACCGGCTTCGCGGCTTGGCTTCAGTGGACCTGAGTAGGCCGATGGACGCTGTTCGCGAGATACGCAGGTGGGTCGATGGCAAACGCTTCGTCGGCGTACGGGTAGTGCCATGGCTGTGGGGACTGACGCCCGACGATCGACGCTATTACCCAATCTATGCCGCCTGCATCGATGCCAACGTGCCATTCTGCACCCAAATCGGCCACACTGGCCCACTGCTCACTTCCGAGACTGGTCGTCCCCTACCCTATCTTGAACGCGTGATGTTGGATTTCCCTGAGCTGGTTGTGGTCGGCGGCCATGTCGGCTTTCCATGGATCGACGAACTGCTGACGATGACGATCAAGTTCCCGAATTTTCATGTCGATACATCGGCCTATGCGATCCACCGCCTACCGAATGCCTTCGTCGACTATATGACAGGCCCCGGGAAGAGTCGCGTAATGTTCGGTACCAATTGGCCGATGTTGTCGCCGCAGCGCTGCCTTGAAAAGCTCGATCAGCTTAACCTGGACGATGACTTGCGCGAGGCATTCTTGTCCGGAAACGCGAAGCGCGTTTTCAATTTGCAATAGGGGCCGCTAAGGGTTCTACTGCCGGAAGTCTCACACAGGTTGCATGCTTGAAGGGCCTCCCATGTACATACTCTATGGGGCGCTCGCTTCGCCCTATTCGATGAAGATGCGCGCGCTCATGCGCTATCGCCGCATTGCCTACGAATGGGTCAGTGGCCCCGCCACGCGCGAAGCCTTGGGCAAGGTCAAGGCGCCGGTGATCCCCGTGCTGCGCTTTCCCGAAGGGCGCCACGCCAATGATTCCACCCCGCTGATCCACGAACTCGAACGCGCGCACGCCGACCGCAGCGTAATCCCGTCGGATCCGGCGATGAATTTCCTCGCCCATTTGCTCGAGGATTTCGCCGATGAATGGGTGACCAAGGCGATGTTCGGCTATCGCTGGCTGGAGGACGTCGACCAGATCCAGATGAGCCGCTGGCTCGCCTTCGACAATCTGCATGGCGGTGGCCTCGAAACCTCGCAGGCTGCGGCCGAGGCGTTCCGCGCGCGGCAGGTCGGACGGATGGCGCTGGTCGGCTGCACGCGCGAGAACTTTCCCCTGATCGAAGCCTCGACCCGCGCCCTGCTCGACATCCTCGAGGCGCATGTGGTGGACGGTTTCTTCCTGTTCGGCACGCGCCCCAGCCTCGCCGAATTCGGCCTGTTCGGGCAACTCTCGCAGCTTGCCACCGATCCCACTCCGCAGGCGATGATGCGCGCGGATTATCCCTATACCTATCGCTGGCTAAGCCACCTCGACGACCTGTCCGGTCTCGCCGGGACCTGGGCGGAAGAGCCTTCGGTAGCCGCGATCGCGCTCGCCGGGCTGGCGGGCGAAATTTACGCGCCGTTCCTGACCGCCAATGCCGCGGCGCTGGAAGCGGATGAAGACAGTTTTACCATTCGCGCGCTCGGCCACGACTATTCGCAAGGCACCTTCAAGTACCAGGCGAAATGTCTCGGCGAACTGCGCCGCCGCTACGCCGCGCTCGGCCCGGAAGACCGCGCGCGGGTCGATGGCTGGGTCGGGGAAGGCTGGACCGGCCTGCTGGCCGAACCCGCCTAGCGCCTCACCCGAATTCGAGACCTTCGAACTTCCCCGAGCTGCGCCACGCCGCCATGTGCGCCCAATAGGCCAGCGCGCCGCGCGGATCGCCGACGAAGACGCGCTCGCGGTCGCCCCAACCGGCACCTTCGTTGTTGTAGTAGCCGGGGGTGCATTCGGTGCTGCCCAGTGCGCGCGCCGGGCCGGTACCGAGGAATTCGAGCCAGGCCTGTTCGGCCTCTTCGGTCGGTTCCACGGTGTCGAGGCCCTGCGCTTCCATATGCGCCACGACCGCGGCGATGGTGTCGGCATGGTCGACGATATTGTGCGGCACGTTGGCGATGAAGTTGGCCGCCTGCGCCGGCTGCACCATGAAGGCGTTGGGGAAGCCGTGCATCTGGTTGCCGTGGAGCGTGCGCATGCCATCGCCCCAATGTTCAGACAGCGTCAGTCCATCCTTGCCGACCACGTCGAACCCTGAACGCGAGACATAATCGGTCCCGACTTCGAAACCCGAAGCGTAGACGATGCAGTCGACCTCATATTCGACGCCGTTCGCGACTACGCCCTTCTCGGTGATCCGTTCGACCCCCTGCCCGCCGGTGTCGACCAGCCGCGTGCCGGGTTCGTTGAAGGCCTGCAGGTACTCGTCGTGGAAGCACGGCCGCTTGCACAGCTGGCGGTACCAGGCCTTGAGGTTTTCCGCCGTGTCGGGATCGGCCACCACCTCTTCGGCGCGACGGCGGATCTGTTCCATCTTGGCGAAATCGGCATCCTCGAAGGCCGCCATCATCTTCTCGGGCGTCCATTCGGACGGCGGCACTTCGCGCAAATTCGCGCGCATCCGCTTGGCCAGATCGGTCCAGCCGTCGTTGACGAGGTCTTCGCTGGGGAAGCCGACACCGAGGTTGGCGGCGAAATTGTCCTGCCACTTGCGCTGCCAGCCCTCGCCCGCGACCTCGGCGAACCACTCATTATCGATCGGGGCATTGGCGCGCACGTCGACCGATGACGGGGTGCGCTGGAATACCAGCAGTTCCTTTGCGCCGCGCGCGAGGTGCGGCACACATTGCACCGCGGTCGCCCCGGTACCGATGACCGCCACGCGCTTGTCGCCCAGCCTGTCAAGCGGCGCGCCTTCGGGATTGCCGCCGGTATAGGCATAGTCCCAGCGGCTGGTGTGGAAGCTCTTGCCCTTGAATGTCTCGATACCCGGCAGGCCGGGCAGTTTAGCGACATGCAGCGGGCCGGTGCCCATGCCGATATATTTGGCGGTGAAGGCGTCGCCGCGATTGGTCCGCACGGTCCAAAGCTTGTCCGCTTGGTTCCATTCGAGGCCGGTCACCTCCGTATGGAACAGCGCCTTGTCATAGAGACCAAAGTGATGGCCGATACGCGAACAGTGATCGCGGATTTCGGGGGCATGCGCGTATTTCTCGCTCGGCATGTGCCCGGTTTCCTCGAGCAGCGGCATGTAGATCATGCTCGCCGTGTCGCATTGCGCACCGGGATAGCGGTTCCAGTACCAGGTCCCGCCGAAATCGCCGCCCTTCTCGATGATGCGCACATCGTCGACCCCGGCGGCCTTGAGCCGCGCACCCACGACTAGGCCCGCGAACCCGCCGCCGATAAAGGCGAAGGTCACGTGGTCGGTCAGCGGCGCGCGCTCGACAAACGGGGTGTAGGGATCGGTCGCGAGATCGGCGAACTCGGTTTCGAGCCGGATATATTGCGCAGAGCCGTCCTTGCGCAGGCGCTTGTCGCGCTCCTCGGCATATTTCCGCTTCAACGCTTCCTTGTCGAAAGCCAGTTCCGATACCGCTGTGGCCATCCACCCTCTCCCCGGTCGAGTCAGTCCGTTATTGCAACTGGTTCATCATGACCCCAGAGTGCGGCAACGACAAGTACAAGAGTCGCGCGCAGAGGGAGAGCTGCCATGGCCACGATAGTCGACCGTCCGGTCACCCCGATCGACCTGAGCGACAACGCGCTCTACACCGAGAACCGCTGGCATGCGCCCTTTGCCGAGCTGCGCCGGACCGCACCACTCAGCTATCGGGCCGAAAGCCCCTTCGGTCCCTATTGGTCGGCGGTCACCTACGACCTCATCCAGCAGATCGAGCTCGACCACGAGACTTGGTCGTCCTCGTGGGAACGCGGCAACATTACAATCGCCGACAACGTCAACGATCACGATTTTCCCAATTTCATCGCGCAGGATCCGCCGATCCACACCGCGCAGCGCAAGGTGATCGCGCCCGCCTTCTCGCCCAGCCAGATGAGCCAGCGCGAAGTGCAGGTGCGCGAACGCTGCGCCATGCTGCTCGACGCGCTGCCGCAGGGCGAAACCTTCGACTGGGTCGAACAGGTTTCGATCCCGATGACCATCGGCATGCTGCTGATCCTGTTCGACATGCCCTATGATGAATGGCGCGACGTAAAGCGCTGGTCCGACTGGGCCAGCGGGGTTTCAGCAGACAATCTCAATGAAGAGTATTTCACCGAATTCCTCACCCAGATGGGCCAGATGCTGGCACGCTTCGACCGCGAGCTGGAGGATCGCCGCGGCAAGCCGCCGAGCGACGACCTGCTGAGCCGCATGGTCCATTCCGAAGCGATGGGGAACATGAATGCGATGGAGCGCATCGCCAATATCGCGCTGCTGATCGTCGGCGGCAACGATACCACGCGCAATTCGATGAGCGGGCTGGTCGAAGCGCTGGACAGGTTCCCCGACCAACTCGACCTGCTCCACGCCGATGCCTCGCTGATCCCCAATGCCGCGCAGGAAATCATCCGCTGGCAATCGCCGGTCACCCATATGCGCCGCACCGCGACACGCGACACCGAGCTTGCCGGCCAGGCGATCCGCGAGGGCGAGAAGATGATCATGTGGTATATCTCGGCCAATCGCGACGAGAGCGTCTTTCCCGATGCCGATCGCTTCGACGTGGCGCGCGCCAATGCCCGCCGCCACCTGGCCTTCGGTCACGGCATCCACCGCTGCGTCGGCGCGCGGCTGGCAGAAATCCAGATCGCCACGGTGATCGAGGAAATCGTCGCCCGCAACTGGCGCATCGTCCCGCAGGGCGAACCGGTACGCCTGGCCAGCCCATTCCTGCACGGCTTCACCGAAATGCCGGTGCGGATCGAGGTGCGGGAATAGGCTACGATTGCAGCGATAAGCCGATCAAACTAGACATCCGACCAGCCAGCTTTCGACGGTCGAATATAATCCCATGGACACAGATAGCCTGCGCCTGTTCGTGCGTGCTGCCGAGAAGCTCAATATCAGCGGCGCGGGTCGCGAGCTGGGGCTGGCCCCTGCGGTAGCAAGCGCGCGTTTGGCGAAGCTCGAACGTGAGGTCGGGGCCGAGCTGCTCCATCGCTCGACGCGCAAGGTTTCCCTGTCGCTCGAAGGGGCCGAGTTCCTTCCTTTCGCACGCGAGATCCTGGCCCAGCGCAATGCGGCCATGGCCGCGCTCGGTCATGGACAGGCGGAACCGGTCGGTACGATCCGTTTCGCCGCGTCGAGTACCTTCGCCCAACTCTACCTGATGCCGCTGCTGCCCGAATTCCTGTCGCGCTACCCGGGGCTCAAGCTGGACCTGCGCCTCTCTGACGTCCCCTTCGACCTGCTCGAAGGCAGCTTCGACCTGGCGCTGCGCAGTGCCGCACTCGAAGACAGCAGCCTCAAGGCGCGCAAACTTGCGCAAACCGACGCCGTGCTGTGCGCCTCTCCCGACTACCTCGCGAAGAATGGTATACCCGAGACTCCGGCCGATCTCACGGGGCATGACCTGATCGCCTTCCAGTGCATGCAGGATCGACGCCTCGTTTCGGCCAGTGGGGAATATGCGGTCCTGCGCTACACCGAAGCGAACTGCCGGGTGGTGATCGACGATGGCGCAAACCAGCGGCGCGCAGTCGAGGCCGGGCTAGGCATTGCCATCAACGCCTACTGGAACGTCCATGCTTCCTTCGAACGGGGAACGCTCGTCCGCGTGCTGCCAGCATGGCGGATAGAGGACCGGCGTGCGCTGTGGCTGGTCTATCCTCGCTCCAATGTGCTAACCGCGAAGGTTCGGGTCCTGATCGACTTCCTGGTCGAGAAGTTGGGACACAATCCGCCCTGGGCGAACACGCCTCAATTATATTCAGAATCCGAATAGTTCTTCTAGTTTCTTCCCGCTTTTATCCGATCGAAGGAAGACTAGTTGAGGCGCCGACATTTTTGATCGGAGCCCCATCCATGACCGAACTATCCCCCCTCGTGCGGGTCGGCGATGCCATCGTCGCCACCGCTAAGTCCCGCCATACTGCAAAGGCCTATGATATCACCCGCCGTATCCCCGATGAGGACATCCAGGGGATCAAGGACCTGCTGCGCTTCAGCCCATCCAGCACCAATTCCCAGCCTTGGCACTTCGTCATCGTGGGCACCGAGGAAGGCAAGGCTCTGGTGGCCAAAGCAGCCGAGGACGCCTTCGCCTTCAACAAGCCAAAGATCACCGACGCTTCGCACATCGTGATCTTCGCCAGCCGGAACACGGTAGATGAGGATTACCTGCGTCACCTGCTCGATCGCGAAATCGCAGACGGCCGGTTCGTCGGCGACATCCCGACACTGAGCGCACAATTGCACGCGGGGCGCTCGATGTTTGTCAACATGCACAGGGATGCCGGTGACCTCGAGGCGTGGACCCAGGCCCAGACCTACCTCAACATGGGCCAGTTCATGCTCGGCGTCGCCGCGATGGGTATCGACGCCACCGCGATGGAGGGCGTCGACACCGATGTCCTCGACATCGAGTTCGGCCTGCGCGAGAAAGGCTTCCGCAGCCTCGTCGCGGTTTCGCTCGGCTATCGTTCGGAAGACGATTTCAACGCGAGGTTACCCAAGTCGCGTTTATTCGAGAGCGAAGTGTTCACCGAAGTCTGATCCTTACCCGAATCCAAGCAAGGCCCCGTCGAGCAATCGGCGGGGTTTTCGTATGTCTGCCATAGAGTTAGGAGAGTGGATGCCCCGTGAGGATTCGAACCTCAATTGACGGAGTCAGAGTCCGTAGTCTTACCATTAGACGACGGGGCAAGGGAGGCGCGCCAATAAATGGCGGTTTTCTGCGGGTCAAGGGCCAATCTCGGGATTCTCCATGCGACGCTCCATGCGACGATGCGTCGCACGGGCCCGTCGCACCGAAATCTCCCAATTATTAAGCTTGAAGGGGTTAGTCTCGAAAGTCTGTTGATCGCACATTATCCGACCAATTGGCTGCTTGACGGACTCAATTGGCACACGGCTCGACGCACAGCAGGTGAACCTGTTCACGATATGTGCTAACGCGACGCGTGTTTTCGCGACTTGCCTTTGACTCTATAGCTAAAGAAGGATTAGCTCCTGATTTCCAATTGGGGGCTAATAATTGCGACACGAGACAGAATTCGCGGTCCGGTATCTTACCGAAGATCCAGTCCCCATTCGGGACATCATTGCCAGCCTTCAAGGTGCCGACGCAGCTATTAGGGAGGCGGGGCGACTGCTTCCTCTCCTGGTCGACGGAATCAAGGTTGAAAAGGTTGACATCAAGGTTCGAGAGGTTGCTCAGGAGAGCCCACTTCGAGAACTATTCGTCGTTGCACTCTTTCTCGCATTCCAACCGGACCTGGAGGAAGAAGTGCCGCAATTGATAGCCAATGCTACCGGCATGGTGATCCCCGATCGCTTCGATACAGTGGTGACAGTGCTCGCTCTGATCGTCGTGTTCTATGGTGCCGGGGCCCTCAAAGACCTCGTGTTTGGCAAAGGAGCCGATGGAGCAGCAAAGGCCCAACTGGATGGCCTGATCAAGGAGCTGGCTCCCGAGGTCGGGAAGTCGGAGAAGCAAATAAGAGATATCCTGGAAAACCGCTACAGTGAGCGCACAGTCTGGAAGCGACTAGCTAATACCACATCGCGATTCTTCGCCCCCAGCAAGCAGCAAAACAGCGCACCGATGGAAATCAATGGGCGGCAGATTACTAGAGATACAGTTCAAGACATACCCGCAGAGTTTCTGGTTGATGATGCGGCTGACGAAAATCCGACTCGCTACTTCGCTAACGCAAGGATCGAACTACGCGCAGAAGACAAAGACCACACCGGGCGCGGATGGGCGGGGGTTGTCCCCGCAATCTCGGACCAACGGCTTCGAATGAAACTGATGGAGGACGTGTCCGCGGACGACCTATGGGGGCGAGATGCTGTCGTCGGCGATCTGACCGTTATTTACGAGAAAGTCGGAGCAGAAATAGTGCCCAAAGAAATCCACCTTCATAACGTCAAGGACAGCAGGTAGGCGCACAGTTCATCTGTCGGTAGTGGAGATGCTCATGACAAGAGGGGATCGAGGTTGGTTCTGGAGACTGATCGACGAAAAGTCCCAGCGCCCGGGCATAGCGTTGGACAGAAACGTGGGCCTCCAAAAGATCAGCGCAGAAGACGTTCGACCCATGACGGACGAGGCCATCGTGTTCGTGCTGGAAGAGTTGGCTCGGCACCCCGGCAGCAGGCCCCACCGTTACTCGCGAGGAATCTTGTTGGCTGAACAAGAGAGGCGAGCACGAAATCGGCGCTGCCATCAGGTCGTGCTGGGCTACGCAACGCTCATAGCTGCAGTAGGTTCGGTTGCGTTCGCTGCAATTACTTACGCTCAATTGGGGTAGGCGGCGCTGTCAACACAGGCCTGAAAAGGCGCCTTGGATTGATGCATTGGGCCAACTCTCCGTGCGACGATAGCCTGCAAAGCGCACCGAACTAGCACAAGTTCAAGTTCTTAAGTAATTGTTTTTAAAGAATTCCTCGAAGTCTTACCATTAGACGACGGGGCATCAGTATCTCGCGCGTGGCGCAGAATCGCGCTTACGTCCGGGAGAGGCCGCGCATCTAGTTTCGTGCAGGGGCAAGGTCAACCCCGTGCGCGCGCGGCGATTCGCCTGTCCCCTTGCCCAGTCCTCGCTTCGCCGCTAGCATCGGTACCAAGTCCCCGCGACGGTGGTTGGCGCGGGAGGAATAGAGAAAGCTCCTGAAATGGCGGATCAATCTCCGCCGGACGTTACGAAGGGGCCTGGGAACCGAAGGGGCGGCAAGTCCGGCAAGGTAGCCGATTTCCGCTACAAGCGCCCCTCCAGGCCCGAAGCAAAGCAGGGCGGTCAACGCGGGACGCGGCGCGAGCTAATCCCCGCGGGCACATCACAGCCCGGCGCGAACGGTCCGGAAATCCAGCATCGTCGACAGGCCTATGCCGCGCTCGATCTCGGCACCAATAACTGCCGCCTGCTGATCGCCCGCCCCTCGGGTGAGGACTTCACCGTCATTGATGCCTTCAGCCGCGTGGTGCGCCTGGGTGAGGGACTAGCCGCCAGCGGGCGCCTGTCCGACGAAGCGATGGATCGCACTGTCGCTGCGCTGCAGGTCTGCGCCGAGAAGCTGCGCCGCCGCAATGTGCGGCTGGCACGCTCGGTGGCGACCGAAGCCTGCCGCCGCGCGGCCAATGGCAACAAGTTCATCGAGCGGGTGCAACGCGAAACCGGGATCATGCTCAACATCATCTCCGCGCAGGAGGAAGCGCGGCTTGCGGTGCTCGGCTGCCACGTGCTGCTCGAAGACGGCCAGGGCCCGGCGATCATCTTCGACATCGGCGGCGGTTCGACCGAACTCGTGCTGGTCGAACCCGGCGACGGCGCGGTGCCGCGGATCATCGACTGGCTGAGCGTGCCCTGGGGCGTGGTTTCACTGACCGACACGGTCGAGGGATCGGACGACACCGAAGAGAGCCGCCGCGCACGCTACATGGCGATGCGCGATACCGTGTCGCGCAGCTTCGCCACTTTCGCCAAGCGGATCGCCGACCACGCCACCTCGCCCGAGCCGATCCGCCTGCTGGGCACTAGCGGCACGGTGACCACGCTCGCCAGCCTGCATCTCGAGCTGCCGCAATACGATCGACGCGCGGTGGACGGGCTGATCGTGCCGTCGCAATCGATGCGCGACATTTCGGAACGGCTCTCGCGCATGAGCGCGCCCGACCGGAGGCGACTGCCCTGCATCGGCGACGACCGGGCGAACCTGGTCATCGCCGGCTGCGCCATCCTCGAATCAATCCTCGACATCTGGCCCGCCGAACAGCTGGGGGTTGCCGACCGCGGGATCCGTGAAGGCATCCTGCGCAGCCTGATGGCCGCCGATGCCGAGGGAGAGCGCGGGCGCGCCGCGCTCCAGCGCATGCGCGAGCAGGACGTCTGATGAGCCGCTCGGGCAAGGATCGCGAGACGCGGGTCAAGACCGCGAAGAAGCGCACGGCGAGTTCGACGCGCTGGCTCCAGCGGCAGCTCAACGACCCCTATGTCAAGCAGGCCAAGGCCGAAGGCTATCGCAGCCGCGCGGCATATAAGCTGATCGAGCTCGACGAGAAGTTCGAGCTGCTCAAGGGTGTTACCCGCGTTGTCGATCTCGGCATCGCGCCGGGCGGGTGGAGCCAGGTGGTTCGCAAACTCAAGCCCAAGGCGCATATCGTGGGGATCGACCTGCTCGAGGTCGAGCCGATCGAAGGCGTCACCATTTTCCAGATGGACTTCATGGATGACGATGCGCCGCGCGTGCTGGAGGAGGCCCTTGGCGGCAAGGCCGAACTGGTGATGAGCGACATGGCCGCCAACACCGTCGGCCACAAGCAGACCGACCATTTGCGCACCATGGGGCTGGTCGAGGCCGGGGCCTGGTTCGCGATCGAGAACCTTGCGCCGGGCGGGACCTTCCTCGCCAAGGTACTCGCCGGGGGGACCGACAGCGATCTCCTCGCCCTGCTCAAGAAGCATTTTCGCACGGTAAAGCATGCCAAGCCGCCAGCCAGCCGCAAGGGCTCGAGCGAATGGTACGTCATCGCGCAGGGCTTCAAGGGCTAGGAAGCATACGCCCCAAACGAAAAAGCCCCGCCGAAGCGGGGCCTTTCCATGAATAGTGCTGGAATCGGCCTCAGTTTGCTGCCGGAGCTTCCTCTGCCGGTGCTTCGGCAGCAGCCTCGACTGCTTCGCCTTCCTCGGCGGCGGGCGCTTCTTCTTCGACAGCCGGAGCGGTCGGGGCCGGGTAATCCGGACCGCCGCCATTGGCCTTCATGTATGCCAAAAGGTTGGCACGATCTTCAGCCTTGGACAGGCCAGCGAAGCTCATCTTGGTGCCATCGGCAAAGCCGCGCGGGTTGGCGAGCCAGTGATCGAGGTTTTCCCAGCTCCAGTCGCCGCCATGGCCCGACAGCGCGGCGCTGTAGGCGAAGCCTGCTACGTGCTTGCCGATCGGCTGGCCGGCAACGCCGAACAGGTTCGGGCCGATTCCGTTGGCCCCGCCCTGGTTGATCGTGTGACAGGCCGAGCACTTGGCGAAGACCTTTTCGCCCGCAGCGGCATCGGCCGATGCCAGCAGCGTGCCGAGATCGGGGCCGGCTTCCGCGCCGCCTTCTTCGGCCGCGCCTTCGAGCGCATAGCCGGCTTCTTCGATATGCGGGTGCTTGTCAGCCTTGAAGTACATGCCCGAAACAATCGAGCTGCCGAGCGCGACGATGCCTGCGAAGAGGACCCAGCCTGCAGCGGTGTTGAAACGATCGTCCATTGCGTGATTGCCTGCCAGAAAAGGTGGTGATCCGAGGTTTGCGCGCCGCTCTAGTGAAGCAAGCGCGTGCGCGCAAGTCCGTGGTGCGTGATAGCGCTTGATGCCGGGGCCGGGTCCCCTTAGCACCCCCTTCCCATGCGCCAGTTTGCCAAACCTGCACTCGCCCTCGTGGATTCCATGCGAGCCGCCGCCGCCGAAGATCCGATGCGCGCGATCGCCTTTGGCGGTGCACCCGGTTCGAACTCGCACCAGGCGGCGATGCAGTTCGCTCCCGAGGCGTTGCCGCTGCCCTGCTTCAGTTTCGAAGACGCGCTGGACGCCGTGGCCACCGGTGCCGCCGGCTGCGCGATGATCCCAATCGAAAATTCGCAGCATGGGCGTGTGGCCGACATCCACTTCCTGCTGCCCGAAAGCGGGCTCTACATCGTTGCCGAACAATTCATGCGAATCACGCATGACCTGATGGCTCTGGGCGACGGGCCGTTCGAAGCGGCCTACAGCCACCCGCAAGCGCTGGGCCAGTCGCGCCACTTCCTTGCCGAACGCGGCATCGTGGGACTGGCCTATGCCGATACGGCCGGTGCGGCGGCCTTTGTCGCCGAGAGCGGCAATCCCTTCATCGCCGCCATCGCCCCGCGGCTCGCCGCGGACCTTTATGGCCTGAAGATCATCGAACAGGGGGTCGAAGACGCGCATGATAACACCACCCGGTTCGTGGCATTAGCCAAGGACCCGCTCGATCCCGCAACGATCACCGACGCGCAGGCAATGACCACCTTCATTTTCGAGGTGAAGAACATTCCCGCAGCGCTCTACAAGGCGCTGGGCTGCTTCGCGACGAACGGCGTGAACATGACCAAGCTCGAAAGCTACCAGAAGGGCGCGAGCTTCGCCGCAACCACCTTCTTCGCCGATATCGAAGGCGCTCCGGGCGATCCGCGCGTGGATGTCGCGCTGGAGGAACTGGCGTTCCAGACCAACGAAGTGCGCCTGCTCGGCAGCTACCGGCAAGCTCGCAAGCGCGGCTGACCGGGGCGGAGGGCCACCCCGGCCGCCTTCAGGTCAATTGCGCCAGACGAGCCGCTTGGCGAGGATTTCGCTGTCGACCGTGCGGTACTTCGCCCGGTCGCCCGACTCCGCCTGCATCTGAGCGATCGAGCGTTGCATATATTCGCGCATCTGCCTGTTGCGCGCCTCGAATTCGGCATCGCTTTCGAACTCGGCGAAGCGGGTGATCAACCACAGGTCGGATTCGTTCTTGCGGGGGTAGGTATTGGACCAGATTTCGTAGCTCTGGATCCAGCCTTGCTGCACGGCATAGTCCATGCGCTTGCGCCATTCGCCTGCCAGCCAGTTGGTATAGGCAAGCCCGCCGCCGTCTTCGAGCGAGACGCCGGTGATCTCGACCCATTCGGCACCCTTCAGCGGATATTCGTCCTGGGCGTGGGCCGGCAGTGGTGCGGCGAACGCGAGCGCGGTCGCGGCAAGCGCGATCCTGGTCAGTCGATTCATAGTGGTAACTCCTCTCCCACAGGTGGCACGACCCGTTTCGAGGCGTCAGGGCCTTTGCGGCCCGTTCATGAAGAAGTCCCCCAACGCTGTTTGCAAGCTGCCCCGCCCGCCGGGGAGAGTCAAATCTGCGAAGGTGGGATCAAGAGCTATTCGTCCCCGTAGATGGCAACCTGGTCCAGGCCTTCACTGGTCGCGCGACCGCGATACATGCCGGTAGTGTTGAAACTGAATAGCGGGAACCCGTCGCGAGTCACCACGATCACCCCGCCATCACCGCCAAGCCGTGCGACGTCACCCATTACGGCGTCGATCTCTTCCTGCGCCTTGTCGGCGTCGAGGACGAACTCCGCTGAATGGATATAGTCGACCGGGACACCGTCTGCATCGGTCGGAACCGTCGCTTGGAGGAGGTCGCGCTCAGCCAACAGGCGATATCGCAATCGCGTACAGATTTCGTGAGCCACGCCCACGCGAATGAAATACTCGCCCCAACCCGTTCCGGAAACCGCGCAAGAGTCGTTGTCGGCATAGGTACCGGCGCCGATCACCGGGGCGTCGCCAATGCGGCCCCAACGCTTGCCGGTCATGCCGCCGGTCGATGTCCCTGCGGCCAGGTTGCCATGCGTGTCGAGCGCGACCGCGCCGACTGTGCCGAACTTGATATCCACGTCGAGAGCGGACAGCTTTTCCGCCTTCATCCGCTCGAGCGCCTCGCGCCGGGCATCGGTATCGAACCATTCGGGCGGCATGAACTCGACGCCCTGTTCGTGAGCGAACTCTTCCGCCCCCTCACCAGCCAACATGACGTGCGGGCTGTCGATCATGACCTTGCGCGCCAGCATGATCGGGTGGCGCACTCCGGTGACCCCGGCGATCGCGCCCGCCGCGCGGTCGCGACCGTCCATGATTGCAGCATCGAGCTCGTGCGTACCGTCCCAGGTGAACACCGCCCCTCGGCCGGCATTGAATTTCTCATCATCTTCGAGCCGGGTGACCACGGCCTCGACCGCATCGAGGGCACTTCCTCCACCTGCCAGCACCGCCTTGCCCGCATCGAGCGCGGCCTGCAGCGAGGCGCGATAGGCAGCGTCGCGCTCGGGCGTCATGTCCGCCCGATCGAGCGTCCCGGCGCCGCCATGGATCGCGATCGACCAGCGGCCCTCGTCTTCCTGGGCCATGGCCGGCATTCCCGCTATTGCTGCACAGGCCGCGACCATGGCGGCGACGGACTCAAGAATTCTCTTCATGCGGTCAGCGATAGCATGGCCGCGCCCACGCTCAATGGGCCGTGCTTTCCTTGTCCGCATCGATAATCTAGCTGTGGGCCCACGATGCAATTACGCCCCGCCCAGCCCGCCGATGCTCCCACGCTTGCCGAATTCGGCCGGGCGAGCTTTGCCGCCGCCTTCGGTCACCTCTACCGGCCCGCAGATCTCGCCGCCTTCGAGGCGGAAACCTACGCGGTCGAAACAGTGGCCGCGGAAATCGCGGGCTCCGAATACAGCCATATGCTGGCGGAGAGTGATGGACGACTTGCCGGCTATTGCAAGATGCGCGTGCCGAGCAAGCTGGCGGTGCACTCGGCGGCCAGCAACCCGATCGAACTGGTCCAGCTCTATGCCGATCCTGCGCGAACCGGTCAGGGGATTGGCGCGGCGCTGATGGACTGGGCCCTCGGCCTGGCGCACGACGGCGGACACGATGCGATCCTGCTTTCGGTGTGGAGCGGCAACACGGGCGCGCAGCGGTTCTACGCACGCTACGACTTCACCAAGATAGCCGACATCCATTTCAGGGTGGGCGAGCAGCTCGACGAGGAGTACCTGTTCGAAAAACGCATGTAGGGAGGGAAGACATGGCGACATTCGGTTTCGCGAGCACGGCCGACGAAGTGCTCAAGGGCAAGGACCTGTCGGGCAAGACGGTGCTGGTCACCGGCGGCTATTCGGGTCTTGGCATGGAAACCGCGCGGGCGATGGCGGCGAAGGGTGCGCATATCATCCTATCGGGCCGCGATGCGGGCAAGCTGGTTGAAGCCGGCACCGAAATCGCCGAGGCCGCCGGTGCCAACGTCGACACGCTGGTCTGCGACCTCGCCTCGCTCGACAGCGTGCGCGCGGCAGCGAAGGAGGCCAATGAGCGCTTCGCCAAGATCGATATCCTGATCAACAACGCGGGCGTCATGGCGCCGCCCTTGGGCCGGACCAAGGACGGCTTCGAGACGCAGTTCGGGACCAACCACCTGGGCCATTTCCTGCTTACCAATCTGCTCATGCCGCTGCTCGAGAAGGGCGACCACCCGCGGATCGTCAACCTTTCGAGCCGGGGGCATCACTTCGATCAGGTGCACTTCGACGACCCGAACTACGAGAAGCGCGAATACGAGAAATGGACCGGCTACGGGCAGTCAAAGACCGCCAATATCCAGTTCACCGTAGGGCTGGAACATCGCATGGCCGACAAGGGCATCCATGCCTACGCCGTCCACCCGGGCGGCATCCAGACCAATCTCGGGCGGCATATGACCGAAGAGGATGTGGCCTGGATGATGGAACGCATCCGCAAGAATGCCGAACAGGCCGGAACCAGCGGCGTCGGTGCCGCCGCGCCGGGGTTCAAGACCGTTCCACAAGGCGCCGCGACGAGCTGCTGGGCAGCAACTGCGGAGGAACTGGAAGGTGCCGGCGGGGTCTATTGCGAGGATTGTCACGTCGCCAACCAGGACGACGAGAACCCCATCGGCGGGGTGCGCAGCTACGCCATCGATCCGGAGAATGCGGAGAAGTTGTGGGCCTTGTCCGAACGGCTTGTCGGCGAGACCTTCGCCTATTGAACCAGGGTCGCGACGAAGCCATCTGAAAGCCAGCGAGCCAGCATGGCGCCGGCTTCCGCGGCCCCTTCGTCCTCACCCAGCTGGGCCACTACGATCGCGCAGGCTTCGCCGAAGCTGGCACCGCCCAGCATAGCCGCCAACGCATCGCCTTCCCACTTGGCGCGCTGGACGAACACGGGGCGTTCGCCTTCGCGCCAGACGATCACTGCCTGTCTTTGGTCGAGCACGACCGTTTCGACCGGTTCTTGGTCGGGCGCGAGCGCCGACCAGAGCTGCACCAGGTCATATCCGGTTTCGAGCACCGCCATGCCGGGCAGGAAGCCCAGTCGCATGGCAGCCCAGTCCTCTTCGGTGAAACCCGACGATTGCTTCGCAAAGGCATCCAGTGCCAGCGGTGCGGCGTCGGCTGCGGTAAAGACCTGCCCCATCGCCCATTCGAGGGCGGCCAGCTCGCCCACGTCTGGATCGTTCGCAAACAGATCGGCGCAGGTTTCGGCAAAGCCGGCACCCGCAAGGTCCAGCGTCCAGCTTGTTGGCGGATGGGTTATGCAATGATGCGCTGCGGCCTGGCGAAAGGGCTCTTCCCCAACCAGCCGTTCGGTCCGTTCATAGGTCGCGCGCAACGCCTCGACCAAGGCGGAGCGATAGTTGTTGCGATAGATTTCAAGGCCTGCCTCATGGCGAGCCCCCCAACCTTCGGGAAGCGCCGCGTCCTCGTCGAGGATGGCGGTCAGGAAAGCCTCCTGCCGGGCGAGCAGCGCCGTCATGCCGCCACCTGCGCCGTTTCGGCCGAGGCGATCCTGCGCGCAATCGCAAGCTCGTCGAGCAGTTCGGGCAGCGGCGGGATATGCCCATCGCGTTCGATCATGGTCGCTACCGGACCAAGCCGGGCAATGGCCGCCGCATAAAGTTCCCACACGCCTTCGCAGACCTCGCGATCGTGTGTGTCGACGATGATCTCTCCCGGTTGGTGCCCTGCGAGGTGGATCTGGCGAACGCGGTCGGCGGGGATTCCGGCCAGATACTCGTTCGCATCGAATTGGTGGTTGTGCGCGCTCACATAGACGTTGTTCACGTCGAGCAGCAGGTAGCACCCGGTCCGCAGCGCCATCTCGCTGAGGAATTCCCATTCGCTCATCTCGTCTTCGGGGAAGGACAGATAGCTTGAGGGGTTTTCGAACAGCATTGCGCGGCCCAGAGCGGTCTGAGCGCGGTCGATATTGCTGCAAACGACATCCAGCGCCGCGCGCGTCAGCGGCAGCGGCAGCAGGTCGTGACTGTTGTGGGCGCTGGTCCGTGTCCAGCAAAGATGGTCGGAAACCCAGAGCGGATCGATCCGGTCGGCCAGTCCCTTGAGGCGTAGCAGGTAATCGTCGCTGATGCCCTGCGCCGAACCGATCGACATGGACACGCCATGGATGATCACCGGATGCTTGGCGCGGACTTCTTCAAGCAAGCGTAGCGGCTTGCCACCGTCCACCATGTAATTTTCGGAGATGACCTCGACGAAATCGACTGGGACATCGCCATCGAGGAAGTCGCTGTAATGCGTCTGTCGAAGACCGAGACCGAAGCCGTGAAACGGGGCGATCGCGTTCATCGATGTATTCCTTTGAAGAAGGTGGCGACCCGGCGCGGGTTGGGAGGGATGGGGTCGGTCCCCGCGCCGGGCCGCCGGTTCGAGCGACCCTAAAGGCTCGAACGGGGCTCTTTTTAGCCGAGGTCGCCGATGGTGCCGCTCTTTGCCAAGCAGTCACCAGCCTTCAGCGCCTTGAAACCATGGCCCTTGCATTCGTTCTGACCCTTGCACTGATGTTCGGCAGTGGCGCAGTCACCGGTGCCCTTGCAGCTGTTGACGCCATAGCAATGCACGGTGTCGTTCGCGTCGATGGCGCGGCCATTGCTGCCGGCGGGAGCGTCGGCGGCGAACGCGCTCATCGAGCTGAGGGCGAAGAGCGCTGCAGCAGCGACGACAGCAGGCTTGGCAGTGGTGGTCATGACATCAAGTCCCTTGTGACGATTGAGAATAGGTTTGTGCGAGGGTGCACATGGCCAGTTTCGTTACGGCACAGGCGGCGGTTACAGGGGGCTAATTTTTCCTTCGCTGTAACTCTGCAACTCCCTCGCCCGAATGCCGAATTGTTCTGCCCGCAAGGGAAGGACGCCCCAAAACCCCATTTGAAAGAGTTCCACATGACCACCACCACGATCGCCCGCCTCGCCGGCCTCGCGCTGACCGCTGGTATCGCAGCAAGCGTCGCCACCAGCCCGGCAGCCGCGCAGAAGAAGCCGGAAATGGAAAAGTGCTACGGCGTCGCCAAGGCGGGCCAGAACGATTGCGCCGCGGGCCCGGGCACCAGCTGCGCCGGCACTTCGACGCGCGATTACCAAGGCGATGCCTGGAAGCTGGTCGCCAAGGGTAGCTGCGCCAAGATCTCGACGCCCAAGGGCAAGGGTTCGCTGACCCCGATCGAGCGCTGATAGTCCACCGCCACGCCACGCGAGCATGACCATGCAGAGCATTCTTTCCTTCTATGACAGGCTGACCGCTTTCCTGGCCTCACGCCTGCCGGAAGGGTTGGCGCTGCTGGTGACGCGCGTGGCGTTGGCGGGGATCTTCTGGCGTTCCGGACGGACCAAGATCGAAGAGGGCACGATCCTGACCGTCAGCGACAACGCCAAGCTGCTGTTCGAATATGAATATACGGGCGTCCCGCTCTCGCCGGACCTGGCAGCGCCACTTGCTGCTTATGCCGAAAACCTGTTCCCGATCTTGCTCGTGGTTGGGCTCGCCACGCGCTTTTCGGCTTTCGCGCTGCTGGTGATGACCATGGTCATCCAGTTTTTTGTATACCCCGAAGCCTGGTGGCAGACGCATATCCTCTGGGTGGCGATGGCCGCGATCCTGATATCGCGCGGCGGGGGTTTGATTTCTGTCGATGCGGCACTCGCCGCGCGACGCATGCGGTGATAGGGATTCGACGGGGAGGGAGAGATGATCGCCGACGAAACTGCGCTGGCACAGCTGATGGAAGCCTCGCAAAAGGGTGATCGCAACGCCTATCGCGTGCTGTTGGCGGAAGTGCAGCTCTGGTTGGAACGGTATTTCCGTCGCCGGGTCGCACCGGCCCAGCTCGACGACCTGGTCCAGGAAGTCCTGCTGGCAGTGCATACCAAGCGCGCAAGCTGGGACCCGACCCGCGCCTTCATCCCATGGTTGGCGGCGATCGCGCGCTACCGCTGGGTCGATCACCTGCGCAAGGTTTACCGCAATGCGGAAGAAGAGCTGAGCGATCATGACGCAGCGGGCGACGGCGACGAAGAGGCCGTACTCGCGCGGATGAGCCTCGAACGATTGTTCGTCTACCTGCCCGACAAGCAGGTCGAGGCTATCGAACTGGTCAAGATCGAGGGTCTCTCGATCGCCGAGGCCTCCGCCCGCACCGGGCAGAGCGAAAGCCTCGTCAAAGTGAATATTCATCGCGGGCTGAAGAAGCTGTCCGCGCTTGTAGAAAAGGCTGAATGAGAATGAACCGGGTCCCCAACCCCCTGATCGACCAGCTGGCCGACGATCTCGTACCGGTGAAGCCGATGACCCGCAGCGCCGGGGCCGCCATGGCCGCGCTCGCGCTGGGCCTGTCCATCGCCGGAACCGCCCTGTTCGAGGGCATCTGGATGGCTCCCTTCGCGGGCCAGGCGTCACCGTTCTTCCTGATCGTGAACGGCGCCTTCCTGATGCTGGGCGCGGCCTGCGCGGGCGCGGTAGTCCGCATGGCGTCGCCCAAGGTCGGTAATTCCTATGCAGGGACCGGATGGGCGTTGGCGATGACCGCCATCATGCCGATCGCGACCGTCGTGATGCTGCTCGGCCATGGCGAGGCGTTGGCCGCAGTCGATGCGGCCTTCGCCCTGCATTGCGTAACCGCGCCGCTGCTGACCTCGCTGGTCACGGGCGGGGCGTTGATCTGGTGGCTGCGGCAAGGTGCTCCCGTCTCGACGACCCAGGCGGGACTGCTCACCGGCTTCGCTGCAGGCGCGCTCGGGACCTTCGCCTATGGCCTGTCGTGCTCGTTCGACACCGTGGCCCACCTGGGGCTTTGGCACATGGTACCGGTCGCCTTGGCGGCACTTATCGGACGCATGGTCGTGCCCGGCCTGATCCGCTGGTAAATCGCGATCAGTCCTGCTCGCCCGCAGCGCCGCGACGACGCTCGATGTCGAAGATGGCGCAGCAGGCGAGGAAGGTCGCGATGATCATCACGAACTCCCCGCCGTCTTCCAGCCTAGCCGCGAAGGCGATCCAGTAGTCGGTCTTGTCGCCCCAGCTGGTGGCGGCATCGGCAACCACGCCGAACACGGCAGCGCCGGCAACTCCGGCGGCCAGGATCAGCGCATGCGCAGCAGGTCGCAGTTCTGCGCGAACGAGGGCGACCAGCAGCGAGACGAGCCAGGCGCCTCCGATCAGCGCAAAGAGCAGCATCTCCCCCCAATCATTGGCTGGCAAGGGCGTGCTTTGCGGCATCGATGGGGCGATCCAATGACCGAACTGCTCGTGAAACTGCAACGCGTTGTCGGCAGTAAGGTAGACGAAGAGCAGCGCGTTCACGAGGTAGAACCCCGCGCGCGCGCAACCATAACAGGAACAGCATGATCGCCGTGGCGGCGGTCAGCGAGTATTCCAGATACTCGCCGAAGCTTTCGTCCTTCGAGAGGTACATCTGGGCCGGCAGCAGGGCATCGGTTACCGAACCGTATTGCACCGCAACATCCATTCCCGCGAGCACCCCGGCATAGGGCAAGAGAAAGAAGGCAATCCGCCGCCACGCATGATTGGCGAGGAGGTCGCCAAGCGTTCGCCAGAACTCGGTCCACAAATCCAGGATCCTGCCGGGCACGCGTTCCCCCTGCGGTTGCCGTCGAACAGCAGTGGTAATCATAGCCAAGCTGCTGCACCAGCGAACGCGGCCTGTCGCGACGGGGTTTGCGCCATCCCGTTGCGGGACGCGCCAAGGCATCGCCGCTATCCCGTTACAACCACCGCAGGCGGCGGAATGTGACGATCAGCAAGGACAGCACCAGCAAACAAAGGGCGACGACCATCCAGAAGGCCCGCGGGTCGTCCATCCCCGGCATGCCCCCGACATTGATCCCCAGCAGTCCGGTGAGGAAGGACAATGGCAGGAAGATCCCCGCAACCACGGTCAGCATGTAGGTCGCATGTTCGCTGCTGGCCAATGTCCGCGCGCGAATCTCGTCCTGCAACACCAGCGCACTTTCCTTGCTGATGTCGATATCATCGAGATAGCGCCGCAGGCGCGCGATACTTTCCGCGATCTCGCGCCGGTCGTGGTGCTCGAACCATGCGGGCGCGTCGCGGCTGATGTGCTCCAGCGCCTCGTGCTGGGGAGCCATGTGGCGCTTCAGCGCAAGACAGTTGCGACGGATGATCGAGATTCGGCGAAGCATGGCCTCGGCATGCCGCTCAGGGTCGTCCTCTTCGAGCTGGTCAATGACCTCGTTCATGTCGACGATCGATTGGCTCATCCGGGTGATCATCAGTTCGGCGAGCAGGGTGATGGTCGCCCCGGCATCGGGCGGGCCCATGCGGCGGTCGATCTGGGCAACGATCTCACGCGGGGTCTGCAGCGGATGGCGGCGCAGGGTTACGAGCCGCCGCCCGTCACTCCACAGCTGCATCGAGATCATGTCCTCAGGCTCTGCCCCTGGGTTAAAATTGATCCCGCGCAGCGTCGCGACGAGTGTCTTGCCGTCACGAAAGGCACGCGGGCGATTCTGGTCGCTGGTCAGCAGTTCCGCGGTCGGTTCGGGTATTTCGAGCGTCGTTTCGAGCCATTCGCGCAACCCCGATCGCGTACGGTCGAGATGGATCCACATCACCTCGCCCGGTGCCGCCGGTTGCCAGACCTGCGCCTCCTCCCAGTCGATCGCCCGGCCGCCGCCTTCACCGTCGAGCACGCGCCCGAACAGCAGGGGTGAGCCATGGTCGATGTCGTCATTGGGTTCCATCATGTCTGCTACATGCCGCAAGCCGCGCCGCGTGTCATTGCCCCTTCACGCTGGCCCGCCTATATCGCCGTCCATGACTTCGATCCGTCCCTGGCGCGACATCATGCGCCGCCAATCGCGCCAAATCATGGTCGGCAACGTGCCCGTGGGCGGCGACGCCCCGATCACCGTCCAGACCATGACCAATACGCCGACCGAGGACGTGGGCGCGACGATCGACCAGATCCGCCGTTGCGAAGAGGCCGGTGCGGACATCATCCGCGTTTCCTGTCCAACCGAGGAGGCGACCCGCCACTTCGACCAGATCACCCGCGCGGCGAACGTACCGATCGTTGCGGACATTCATTTTCACTACAAGCGCGCACTCGAAGCCGCGGACAAGGGTGCGGCTTGCCTGCGCATCAATCCCGGCAATATCGGTTCGTCCGAGCGCGTGGCCGAAGTCGTCCGTGCGGCTAAGGCCAACGGCTGCGCGATCCGCATCGGGGTCAACGCCGGGAGCCTCGAGAAGGACCTGCTGGAAAAATACGGCGAGCCCTGCCCCGAGGCACTGATTGAAAGCGCACTCGATCATATCAAGCTGCTGCAGGACCACGACTTCCACGAATATAAGGTGGCGGTGAAGGCCAGCGACGTGTTCCTCGCGGTCGCCGCCTATCATGGGCTGGCCGATGCGGTGGACTGCCCGCTGCACCTCGGTATCACCGAAGCCGGTGGGCTGATCGGCGGGACCGTCAAGTCGTCGATCGGCATCGGCAGCCTGCTGTGGGCGGGTATCGGCGACACGATCCGTGTTTCGCTGAGCGCGGAACCCGAACAGGAAGTGAAGGTCGGCTTCGAAATCCTCAAGGCGCTCGGCCTGCGCACTCGCGGCGTGCGGGTCGTCTCATGCCCATCGTGCTCGCGCCAGGGCTTCGACGTGATCCGCACGGTCGAGGCGCTGGAAAAGCGGCTCGAACACATCAAGACACCGATGAGCCTTTCGGTGCTCGGCTGCGTGGTCAACGGCCCGGGCGAGGCGCGCGAAACCGACATCGGCATCACCGGCGGCGGCGCGGGCAAGCACATGGTCTACCTTTCGGGCGTCACCGATCATCATGTCGAGAGCGACGCCATGCTCGACCACATCGTGTCATTGGTCGAAGCCAAAGCAGCGGAAATCGAGGCCGGCAAGGCGGTAGCTTTCGACCCCCATGCCGAAGCGGCGGAGTAGTCTGCCACGGGGGACGAATGACGATCGAGACCGATTACCTGATCGTGGGAGCCGGGGCGACCGGCCTCGCCTTTGCGGACACGCTGGTCGAGCAGGATACCTCCGCCGACATCGTCATTGTCGACAAGCATTCCTCGCCAGGCGGGCACTGGAATGACGCCTATTCCTTCGTCGCACTGCACCAGCCGAGCGCGACCTATGGCATCAACCGCCTGCCGCTGGGCCACGATCGCATCGACGAAGCCGGGCCGAACAAGGGTTTCTTCGAACTCGCCAGCGGGGCCGAGGTTTCGGCCTATTTCCAGTCGACCATGCGCGACCACCTGCTGCCGACCGGGCGGGTCCGTTACTATCCCAACAGCGAGTTCATCGGCGACCGTTTCCGCAACATCTTCTCAGGCGAGGAGACCAGGGTTTCGATACGGCGCAAGCTGGTCGATTCGACCTATTTCGAGACCTCCGTTCCGGCAACACACAGCCGCAAGTTCGCCGTGGCCGATGGCGTGCGCGTAGTCGTACCCGGTACGTTGCCCGAACTGTGGAAGCAGGCAGGGGGCTTACCCGATCGCTACGTCATCCTTGGTGCGGGCAAAACCGCCATGGATGTGGGCGTGTGGTTGCTGGAGGCGGGCATTCCCGCCCAGGCAATCACCTGGGTCAAGCCGCGCGAAAGCTGGCTGATCAACCGTTCCACTGTCCAACCGGGCGAACAGTTCTTCGAGAAGACCATCGGCGGCCAGATCGCCATCATGGAGAATGCCGCCACGGCCGAAACCGTCTCCGCACTGTTCCATGCCTTGGAGGACGCCGGGGTGATGCTGCGCATCGACACCGCAGTCGAACCAACCATGTTCCACTACGCCACCATCTCCGAGGGCGAGGCCGAGCGGCTGCGGAGCATCGAAAAGGTGATCCGCAAGGGTCGGGTCAAAGCGATCGAACCAGGTCGGATGGTACTCGCCGAGGGCGAGGAGCAGGTATCCGCCAACGCTTTGTTCATCGACTGCACCGCATCGGCCGTGCGCCCCAAGCCAGTCGCCCCGCAATGGCAGGACGGCAAGATCGTGCTGCAGCTGCTGCACGTACCACTGGTGACGCTCAACGCGGCGGTCAGCGCCTTTATCGAAGCCAATTTCGCCACCGATGAGGAAAAGAACGCGCTCTGCAAGCCGATTGCCTTCATTGATCGTATCGAAGGCTATGCCGGGACGATCCTGGGCACGGGCATGAACCGCTTCCTGTGGTCGCAGAATCCCAAGGTGTCGGATTTCCTCGCGACATCCCGGCTCGATCCGGCGGCACGCACGATCGGCTGGCTAGCGCAAAATGCACCCGAACGGCTGGCGCTGCTCCAACGCATGAGCGCGGCAAGTGCGGCGGCGGTACCCAACCTCCAGCGGTTGGCTGCGCTGGCGCAATAGCGCTTTACCCAAGCTTAAGCCGCTGCTGCCATGCTCGGGCAATGCGTGAAGCCGTTCTCCTTGTGGTGGCCGTCAGTGCCTTTGCCGGTTTTGCCCTGCGCGGGGTGGATGGCCCCAAAGCCGCAGAGGAGGCCGATCCTGTGCAATTGGTGGCCGAACGCGATGCCAAAGAACGCGACAGGGCCTTCGCCGCGTGGAGCGCAGGCGAAACGGTGCTTCCACGCGCGTCGAACGGTCACTTCTACGCCGAAGCCTCGGTCAACGGTTCCTCGGTCAATTTCCTGGTCGATACCGGCGCCAGCATGATTGCGCTGACCGGCGAAGACGCCACGGCAGCGGGGCTCAGCTGGTCGGAAAGCGACGTGCGGATCGTGGCGCAAGGTGCCAGCGGCCCGGTTTATGGCGTGCCCGTTCGGCTCGATCACGTCGTGCTCGGAGGACACGAGGCGGACAATGTCGATGCCGCCATCATCCCACGGGGTCTCGACATCTCGCTACTTGGGCAGAGCTTCCTTTCGACCATCGAACCGGTTCGCATCGAAGGCGACCGGTTGGTTCTGGGTGGCTAGTCGATCACCGGCGGCGCCATTTTCAGCCTGCGGTAAGCTTCAACTGTGCTATGATGTGCCGATGAATCGCCGTGACATACTCAAGAACGGCCTGCTGCTCGGCGCCATGACGAGCGTGCCTGCGCGCGTCTTCGCACAGGTCAATCCGACCGCCGAGCGCGATCGAAAGTTGATCGCCATCGCCCACGAGCAACTCGATCGTGCGGGTGCGACGATCTGGCGCAAGGATATCGTCGGAATCGCTGATTTCGGGCTCCACAGTGCGGAGCGCCGCTTTCACTTCGTCGATCTCGTCAATGAGCGGGTCCAGAGCTTTCACGTCAGCCATGGATCGGGTTCCGACCTCGAGCATGACGGCTGGCTCAAGCGGTATTCGAATATCGAAGGTTCGGAAGCGACCTGCCGCGGTGCCTTCATGACGCGCAGCTGGTATGTCGGGAAATATGGCACCTCGATCCGGCTCGACGGTCTGGACCAGACCAACGACAAGGCCCTGCCGCGTGCGATCGTGATGCACCAGGCGAGCTACGCCACGCCCGAACATGTCGCACGTTTCGGGCGGCTTGGTCGCTCCAACGGTTGCTTTGCCATGGGTCCCGAGCAGTTCGATCGCGCGCTGCTCGACCTTGGCGGCGGGCGGCTGCTCTTTGCCGACAGCATGGGCCTGGCCGAGGACGGCAGCAGGCGGCTGCCACCGATCGCGCAGGTCGACCTGCTGCGCAACGAGCTCGGAGCTATCTACGAACGCCCCAGCGCCAGCGCCTACTAACGATCAGGTCTGCAGGTCGTCGATGATCTCGACGACTTCTTCGCTCGACTTGCGTGCGCGGTTCGACTGGCGCGGTGCGTCAAGCGCTGCAAGCACCGGTGCGTCGCGACCATAGATATCAGCAAAGCTGGTCAGGTTGCCGTCCACGTCCACGCCCATGGTGAAGTAGGTGATGTAGACTGGCCACTGCTTGGCCATGGGATAGCGCGTGTAGACCCCGCTGGCGGTGATCTCCGAAACTTCCTGCTGGATTAGCGGAAGGTCATCCTTGGTCTGCGCATTGCCCAGCATCGACATGGTGATAGCCAGCTCGCGGGCACCCTGCACCCGGATGCAACCATGGCTGAGGGCCCGGTTGTCCTGGTTGAACAGGTGGCGTGCAGGCGTGTCATGCAGGAAGATCGCATGCTCGTTGGGCATATCGAGCTTCATCAGGCCCAGCGAATTGTTCGGACCGGGCTGTTGGACGACATAAACAACCCCGTCGGCGCCCTTCGTGCCCTTGTAGCCTGCCGCCTTGGCCCAGGCCGGGTTACCCAGCACCTTCGCCCCAAGGCCTTCGCCCTTCACGATCGATTGCGGCACGGTCCAGGTAGGGTTGAAGATCACCGCTTCGACCATCTCGGCCAGCTGCGGGGTTGCAGTGCGACCCGGCTTGCCCACCACCACGCGGTAATTCTTGATGATGCGATTGTTGACCGTCAGCCGCAGCTGGTATTCGGGCACGTTGGTCAGCAGGTACTGCCTGCCCAGATCCTGCCCCAACCAGCGCCAGCGATCCATGTTCGCGCGGATCAGCTTGGCGCGCGCGGGATCGCTGGTCAGGGCCAGCTCTTCCTTAAGCCGGGCATAGTCGGGGGCAACCGGGTTGAGCCCGCGAAGGATCCCTGCGATATCGCCGCTGGCCAGCGCCTCGGCAAGCAGCACATGCGTGGGATTGGTGTCGGGGTCGGGATCGACGACGAACCACTGCTTGCGCGCCTCGGCAGGGGTGCGCCCGTCGCGCAGATCCTCGACCAGCCACACGAAAGTCTCGCTGGCGATGCGGTTGAGCTCCTCGCCCTCGCCCGCGGCGATCGCGGCGCGCAAGGCATCGACGGGATAGTCGGCCGGGCGCAGGCCCTCTTCCGCGACACTGGGAATGAAGGCGAGCAGCTTTTGCGCCGTAGCGAGCGTCCAGTCTCCGACCAGCGAGGGCACCGGCTGGACGACTTCGCCCTGCACCGTACGGATATCGCCGAAAGCTTCATCGACACTCTGGCGCTCTTGCTTTGGTGGAGTCTGGTTGCGCGAAAAATCGGGCAATGGCTCGGTCACCTTTTCAGGCTCGGGCGGCAACAGGTTTTCCGGTGCCCGATCCTGCGCCAGCACCGAAGTGGCGAGGAAGGCCGCACCTGCAACCGAACCAAGAAAGTAACGCGTGAAAGTCATCAGTCCCACCAATTGCGCCGCCGGAACCCCCGTACGGACGAGTTTATTCTAGCCAATCCGTGGCCCTCCTCCAACACTGCGGCTTGCGCTCGGCTGAACTACCGCAAGGATTGGTGACGAATGGCCACACCCACCTTATGGCAACGCTCGTGAGCCAGTCCGTTTCCCCACTTCGCCCGATCCTCGCAACAGCCATCGGGATTGGCCTGTTGTCGCTGATGGACGCGCTGATGAAGATGGCGGCGCTCGAACTGGGCGCATATATGGCGGCGCTCATGCGTTCCAGCATGGCGCTGGCTCTCGCGGCGCCGCTGTGGTTGGCGAGCGGCCCGAAATGGCCGGCGAAGAGCGTGCTCAAGGTCCATCTGATTCGCGGCGTGGTCGGATCGCTGATGGCGCTGACGTTTTTCTATTCGCTCACCAAACTGCCCTTGGCGGAGACCATCGCGATCTCCTTCATCGCGCCGCTGGTCTCGCTCTATCTCGCCGCGGTCATCCTTGGCGAGGAAATCAAGCCGCGGGCGATCTGGGGGTCGGTCCTCGGTCTGGTCGGTGTGCTGGTGATTGTCGGCGGCAAGTTCGGGCGCGGCAACCTCAATACCGATACGTGGCTCGGCCTGGCGGCGATCGTGGTCTCCGCGCTGCTGTATGCCTGGAACCTGGTGCTCCAGCGGCAGCAGGCCATGGTCGCCAAGCCGACCGAAATCGCGACGTTCTATATGGCGGTGGCCAGCCTGACCTATCTCACGGCCGCACCATGGCTGTTCGAAATGCCGCAAATCGGCCAGCTGCACGAAGTCGCGCTGTCCTCCGTCCTGACGGTGGCGGGGGCATTGGTGATGGCCTGGGCCTATGCCCGGGCGGAAGCGCAAGTTCTTGTTCCATTGGAATATTCTGGATTCGTCTGGGCAGCGCTGTTCGGCTGGCTGCTGCTTCATGAGGGGGTTACCGCCACGGCAATTGGTGGGACCATGCTGATCGTCGCCGGATGCTGGATCGCCACGACGCGGCGGCGTCCCGAACAAAGCGCCGTCTAGTCGACGCTGGCAGCAGCGGCTTGCGCCGACTGGTCGGCAAAAGTGAATGCCGCGGTGAAGCAGCCGACCGTGGCCAGCGCGGCGGCAAGTACGGCTGCACGAACGCGGCGGCGCGAGCGCGCCCGCATGGGTTGATGCGACGTCATGTGTCTGCTCCTCATCGAGGCCGCGCGGGCCCTGCACCGCACCAGCCTCCATTTTCATTCGATAATGCACAAAGCCGCCGCACCGTTCCCGACAGGCCGCTTTAGAGCCGCGGCGGCCCTTGATTTTTCCCGGTATTGGGCGCAGGGCGCGCGCATATTTCGCCGCACTTGCGAAGGGCGCTTGGCGCGGCTCCGGACAGAACAGAAAGGACCCAGCACAGCATGACCCAGGTCGGCAAGGACTCGCTCGGAACCCGTTCCACACTCACCGTCAACGGCAAGGACTACGCCTATTACTCGCTCGCCAAGGCGGCCGAGACCATCGGCGACGTATCGCGCCTGCCGTTCTCGATGAAGGTCCTGCTGGAGAACATGCTGCGCTTCGAAGACGGCGGCTTCACCGTCGCCACCAGCGATGCCCAGGCGATCGCCGACTGGCAGAAGAACCCGGTCACCGGCGCCGAAATCCAATACCGCCCGGCGCGCGTGCTGCTGCAGGACTTCACCGGCGTTCCCTGCGTGGTCGACCTTGCCGCCATGCGCGATGCAATCGCCAAGCTTGGCGGCGACACCAGCAAGATCAATCCGCTGGTCCCGGTCAACCTCGTCATCGACCACTCGGTCATGGTCGACGAGTTTGGCCATCCCAAGGCGTTCGAGGAGAACGTCGAGATCGAATATCATCGCAACATGGAGCGTTACGACTTCCTCAAGTGGGGCTCCAAGTCGCTCAACAACTTCTACGCCGTCCCTCCCGGCACCGGCATCTGCCACCAGGTGAACCTGGAAAACATCGCGCAGGCGGTGTGGACCAGCAGTGATGCGGACGGCGCCACGGTCGCCTATCCCGACACCTGTGTCGGCACCGACAGCCACACCACCATGATCAATGGCCTGGGCGTGCTCGGCTGGGGCGTCGGCGGCATCGAAGCCGAAGCGGCGATGCTCGGCCAGCCGGTCTCGATGCTGATCCCCGAAGTGGTCGGCTTCAAGCTGACCGGAAAGCTGGCTGAAGGCGTGACCGCGACCGACCTCGTGCTGACCTGCACAAACATGCTTCGCAAGCACGGCGTAGTCGGCCGCTTCGTCGAATATTACGGCCCGGGCCTTGCCTCGCTGAGCCTCGCCGACCGCGCAACCCTGGCCAATATGGCCCCCGAATACGGCGCCACCTGCGGCTTCTTCGGCATCGACGACAAGACGCTCGACTACATGCGCCTGACCGGCCGCGAGGAAGACCAGATCGCGCTGGTCGAAGCCTATGCCAAGGCGCAGGGCCTGTGGATCGACCCGACCGCCGCCGACCCAGTCTTCACCTCGACGCTCGAGCTCGACATGGGCACCGTGGTTCCTTCGCTGGCCGGACCCAAGCGCCCGCAGGACCGCGTCGACCTGACCGAAGTCGACGACGTCTTCGCCAAGGACATGGCCGAGACCTACAAGAAGAGCATCACCCGCGTACCGGTCGAAGGCAAGGATTTCGACGTTGGCGACGGCGACGTGATGATCGCTGCTATCACCAGCTGCACCAACACCT
This sequence comes from Erythrobacter mangrovi, assembly GCF_013260645.1. NCBI lineage: Bacteria > Pseudomonadati > Pseudomonadota > Alphaproteobacteria > Sphingomonadales > Erythrobacteraceae > Erythrobacter > Erythrobacter mangrovi. The sequence goes on from NZ_CP053921.1 coordinate 725,150, forward strand.
CGAACCCGGGCGTGCTGGTCGCCGCGGGCCTCGTCGCCAAGAAGGCCGACGAGCTGGGCCTCAAGCCCAAGCCCTGGGTCAAGACCTCGCTCGCGCCCGGTTCGCAGGTGGTCACCGACTATCTCGAGAAGGCGGGCCTGCAGAAGCACCTCGACAACATCGGCTTCAACCTCGTCGGCTACGGCTGCACCACCTGCATCGGCAACTCCGGCCCGCTGGCCGAGCCGATCAGCAAGGCGATCAACGAGAATGGCCTCGTCGCCAGCGCGGTGATTTCGGGCAACCGCAACTTCGAAGGCCGCGTGTCGCCCGACGTGCGCGCCAACTTCCTCGCCAGCCCGCCGCTGGTGGTCGCCTATGCGCTCAAGGGCACGGTGATCGAAGACTTCACCACCACTCCGATCGGCCAGGCGACGGACGGCAGCGACGTCTATCTCAAGGACATCTGGCCGACCAATGAAGAAGTCACGGCGACGATGAATGCCAACGTCGACCGGGCCATGTTCCAGGCCCGCTATGCCGACGTCTACAAGGGCGATGCGCACTGGCAGGCGATCAATGTCACCGGCAGCGAAACCTACCAGTGGCGCGCGGGCAGCACCTATGTCGCCAACCCGCCCTATTTCGACGGCATGACCATGACCCCGGCGCCGGTGACCGACATCGTCGAGGCCAAGCCGCTGCTGATCCTGGGCGATTCGATCACCACCGACCACATCTCGCCTGCCGGCTCGATCAAGGCCGACAGCCCGGCGGGCGAGTGGCTGATGGAGCATCAGGTCGCCAAGGCCGACTTCAACAGCTACGGCGCGCGCCGCGGCCATCACGAGGTGATGATGCGCGGTACCTTCGCCAACATCCGCATCAAGAACGAGATGGTCCCCGGCACCGAAGGCGGCTTCAGCAGCTACAAGGGCGAGACCATGCCGGTCTATGACGCGGCGATGAAGCACAAGGCCGATGGCACTGCGCTGGTGGTGATCGCGGGCAAGGAATACGGCACCGGCTCGAGCCGCGACTGGGCGGCCAAGGGCACCAATCTGCTCGGCGTTCGTGCGGTGATCGTCGAGAGTTTCGAACGCATCCACCGCTCGAACCTCGTCGGCATGGGCGTGCTGCCGCTGCAGTTCAAGGATGGCGAGACCCGCACTTCGCTGGGCCTCAAGGGCGATGACAGCTTCACCATCCGCGGCCTCGCCGAGATCCAGCCTCAGCAGGACGTGACCGTCGACGTAACCCGCGCCGATGGCTCGACCTTCAGCTTCACTGCGCTGTGCCGGATCGATACCGCTAACGAGCTCGAGTACTACCGCAACGGCGGCATCCTCCACTACGTGCTGCGCAAGCTGGCGGCGGGTTGAACTCGTCGCAGCGTATGGCCTTAACCGGCCTTCTTCAACTCTCCCCGTCAAACATGTCGGGCTGGGGGCGCGATGGCGGCGTAAACCCCAGGTGCTGCCACCCGCCATCGTTGAGCATGCGCCCGCGGGCGGTCCGTGCGATCAGGCCGAGCTGGATGAGATAGGGCTCGATCACTTCCTCGACCGTGTCGCGCGGTTCGGAGAGGCCCGCGGCCAACGTCTCGACCCCCACCGGCCCACCCTTGTAGGTGGTGGCGATCATGGTGAGATAGCGCCGGTCCATCGCGTCGAGGCCGAGCGTATCGACTTCGAGCCGTGTGAGCGCCTCATCGGCGACCTTGCTGGTGACGGTGCCCTGCCCCAGCACATGCGCGAAGTCGCGCACGCGGCGCATCAGCCGGCCCGCGACACGCGGCGTACCGCGACTGCGGCGGGCGATCTCGCGCGCGCCACCCTCGTCGATCGCCAGGCCGAGCAGCCCGGCCCCGCGCGTCACCACGCGCAACAGCTCGTCCTCGGTGTAGAAGTTCAGCCGCACCGGGATACCGAACCGGTCGCGCAGCGGCGTGGTCAGCAGGCCCTGCCGGGTGGTGGCACCGACCAGCGTGAACGGCGGCAGGTCGATCCGCACGCTGCGCGCCGATGGCCCCTCGCCGATGATGATGTCGAGCGCGCGGTCCTCCATCGCGGGATAGAGCACTTCCTCGACGACCGGATTGAGCCGGTGGATCTCGTCGATGAACAGCACGTCGTTGGGTTCGAGATTGGTCAGCAGCGCGGCGAGGTCACCCGCCTTGGCGATCACCGGCCCGCTGGTGGCGCGGAACCCCACGCCGAGTTCCTTGGCGACGATCTGCGCCAGCGTGGTCTTGCCCAGCCCGGGCGGGCCAAAGAACAGCACATGGTCCATCGCCTCCGCACGCCCGCGCGCCGCCTCGATGAAGACGCGCAGGTTCTCGCGCGCCGCCTGCTGCCCGACGAATTCGGTCAGCGACTTCGGCCGCAGCGCGGCGTCAGGGTCCTCCGGCTGGCGGGCGGGAGAATGGAGGGGGACAGGGTCGGTCAACTGTCGCCCACCTTCGCTACCACTTGCTCTTGTTGCTTCATCTCCGCGGTCTCGGGCGTTGAGAGTGCTAAACAAAGCAAACCCAAAGTGAATAGTGCAAAGGACCAACGTCCGAGGGTACTAGCTGCTATACCCTGCGTACCCACAGCAATGATTTCATCCCTTACTTCTTCAAGCTTTCGACCATCGATCTGGCCATCGATGGCCGCTGATTCCCAAACGGCTATGAATCGACTGTGTGGTGCAAGCATCCGTTGATTCAAGGAAATCTGCCGCCAACCCATTTTCAACGCTAGCGCCACTCCGGCATAGAATGCGATTACAGCCATTGTGCTCCAGAAGCCAAGGGCTTCGATACGATTGATTGCCGCGATCAAGCCGCCACTATTGATCGCCAAGACGGAAGCCATGATCCAACGAGCGGCATGAGACATCTCGTCCATGACGACCTTCTTCGTGCCCATAGCAACTTCGCGCTGAAGCAAGGCGAGCTGCTTGTTCGCGCCAATGTCGTCATAACCATCCATCAAAACGGGTTCACCGTATAGCCGCGCTGTTGCAGCAGGGCGTGGGCGGTCATGGCGGAGAGCGACATTTCGACGCCGGGGATCAGTTGGTCCTGCGTCACGCCATAGGCAGCCGCGCTCTGCCCGCAGGCGATGAAGCGCACGCCATGGTCAAGCATCGCCTGGATCATCGCGGCGGAACCGTTTTCACCCAGCTCATGCGCGGTGCGCCCCTCGGCACCGAGCAAGTCATTGACCGCCTTGCCATGGACCACTACCGCGATGCGGATATTGTCTTCGGGCACGCGATGCGCGACGTGCATGTTGATGAAGCGCGCGGCGCTTTCGAAGCCACGATTGCGCTCACCTTCCTTGGCCGCTTCGGAAACGTCGAACGCCACCGCGAATTCGGTATCGTCGGGGACCTCGCCAATCCCCTCAACCGGGGCATGCGGACCGAAATCCTCGAACACCGGGCCTGTCCGGAAGGCGCTCATGTCCTGCGCCATGGTCGGGACCGCGAGCAGCGCCAGCGCCGCAATCATTGCAATCCGCATCGATCCTCTCCTCATCCCGCCGCCCTCTTCAATGCCACGCGGATCAAGTCGCTTTCGCTCGCGCCGTCGCCCAGTTCACCTTGCGCCAACGCCACCGCGCGGGCGGCCACGGCGGGCTTGAACCCGAGGTTCTCGAGCGCGCTGACCGCATCGGCGCTGGAACTGCCTGCGAGCGGCGCAGCGGCAGTGACGCCGCCACCGCCACCGGGCAGCGCCCCGGCCTTGTCCTTCAACTCGTTGACGATGCGACCGGCCAATTTCGGCCCGACGCCATTGGCGCGTGCGACCATCGCCGCATCGCCCTGCGCGCAGGCCTGCTGCAATTCACCGGTCGACAGCGCGGAAAGGATGGCAAGGCCGACCTTGCTGCCCACGCCCTGCACCTGGGTCAGCAGGCGAAACCAGTCGCGTTCCGCCGCTTCCGCGAAGCCGAGCAGGCGCATGTCGTTCTCCGACACCTGCAGGTCGGTATAGACCGTGCAGGCCTCGCCGCGCTCACCCAGCGCGGCGAGCGTTTTCGACGAGCAATGGACGAGATAGCCTACGCCCTGCACGTCGATCACCGCCCAGTCGGTGCCGGTTTCGTCGAGCAGGCCTTTGAGCTTCGCAATCATGGTTTGTTCCTGCCCCAGCACGCACGCGCGGTCCAGCCTTGTACGGCGGTTCTCCGCGATCGTGATGTGGAGGATGGAACACCTGGAACACGGTCCAGGATAAAAAGCGCCAATTGCGTCACCGTCGGGCCCCAAAGCGTCACCTTGCGCGCCCGAGTGTGACTTGCGCCGGGGAAAGCGTCACCCTTGCCAAGCGCAGTGACATCCAATTCTGCGCAAATCGCCATTCTGGCACCTCCCGCGCCGTCACCCTTCTGGCAGCACATCTGTCACCCTGGCCCATGCCGTCTTCGCCAGCCAATGCCACCGAAGGCCAAGCGTAGGAAAGTGAAGCTTGCTCGACACGCGCGGGGAGCAGGCTATGACACGGCGCATGAGCTGGAACACATTCGGACGCGTGCTGCGCTTCACCACCTGGGGGGAAAGCCATGGCCCCGCGATTGGCGCGGTGGTCGACGGGTGCCCGCCGGGCATCGCGCTGGCCGAGAGCGACATCCAGCCTTTCCTCGATGCGCGCAAGCCGGGGCAGAACAAGTTCACCACCCAGCGGCAGGAAGCTGACGAGGTCCGCATCCTGTCGGGCGTGTTCGAGGGCAAGACCACGGGCACACCGATCAGCCTGCTGATCGAGAACACCGACCAGCGATCGAAGGATTATTCGGAGATCGCCAATACCTACCGCCCCGGCCATGCCGACTATGCCTATGACGCGAAATACGGCTTTCGCGACTATCGCGGCGGCGGGCGCAGCTCGGCGCGCGAAACCGCGATGCGGGTGGCGGCGGGCGCGGTGGCGCGGCTGGTGATCCCCGAGGTGACGATCCTCGCCTATGTCGCCGAAATCGGCGGCGATGCGGTGGATCCGGCCAATTTCGACGCGGCAGAGATTGCACGCAATCCCTTCTGGTGCCCCGATGCGGCGGCGGCCGAGCGCTGGGAAGCGCTGGTCGACGATGCGCGCAAGGCAGGCAGCTCGCTCGGCGCGGTGGTCGAATGCGTCGCCACCGGTGTGCCCGCAGGCTGGGGCGCGCCGATCTATGCCAAGCTCGACGCGGACCTTGCCGCGGGGATGATGAGCATCAATGCGGTCAAGGGCGTCGAGATCGGCGATGGGTTCGGCGCGGCGCGGCTGACCGGCGAAGAGAACGCCGACCCGATGCGACCGGGCAACGACGGCCCGCGCTTCGAGGCGAACCACGCGGGCGGGATCGCGGGCGGCATTTCGACCGGTCAGCCGGTGACCTGCCGCGTGGCGTTCAAGCCGACCAGTTCGATCCTCACCCCGGTCGAAAGCATCACCCGCGACGGCGAGGCGACCGAGGTCCGCACCAAGGGCCGTCACGATCCCTGCGTGGGTATCCGCGGCACGCCCGTGGTCGAAGCGATGTTGGCGCTGGTGCTGGCCGATCACAAGCTGCTCCACCGGGCGCAATGCGGTTGAACAGGGAATGAGTCGCAATCTTTACGGGCGACCTGCCGCTCTTGATTGAGATTGGATCGGTTCGCGCACGCATGACTACAGACCGCCTGAAGATCTGGCTGCTGGCGCCACTCATCCTGCTTGCCTTCGCCGGGAATTCGCTGCTCGCGCGCGCCGCGCTGGCCGATGCGGCCAACAGTCCTGGCGCTTTTGCCGCGGTCCGGCTGGGTGCCGGAGCGGTGCTGCTTGTCGGTTTCGCGATTGCAGGCCGGTTTTCGATCATGCCGCAGCGACGCGACATGTCGACGGTTGCCGCACTGTTCGTCTATGCGCTGGGCTTTGCTCTGGCCTATGTCTCGATGGGCGCGGCAAGCGGCGCGCTGATCCTGTTCGCGGCGGTCCAGGCGACGATCATCGGTGTGGGTCTCTTGCGGGGCGACCGCATCGGGTCGCTGCAGGCGGTGGGGCTGGTGATCGCACTCGCAGGCGTCGGCTGGCTGCTGTTCCCCGGCCTTACCGCCCCGCGCCCGGTGCCTGCACTGCTGATGGCCGCTGCGGGGGTCGCATGGGGTATCTACAGCACGGTCAATAGCGGCGATGATTCCCCCACCGCACGCACCGCACGCAATTTCTGCGGGGCCGCGGTGCTTGGGCTGGTTGCGTTGCTGGTTCTTCCCTTCGAGCTGACGCCTACCGGCTGGATGCTGGCAACGGTATCGGGCGCGGTCACCTCCGCGTTGGGCTATGTCTTGTGGTACGCCTTCCTGCCGCATGTGCAGCGGCTCGTCGCCGCCAGCCTGCAGCTTTCCGTGCCAGCGATCACCGCCGTGGGGGCAGCGCTGTTGCTGGGCGAAGCGATCGGGCTGCGGCTGATCGTCGCCAGCACCCTGATCATTGCCGGCATCGCGCTGACCCTGCGCCGCTAGGAAAGCTTCCGCTGGTGGGGGCGCCAGATCCTGCTATACAGCGGGCAACGACAACAGACTCGGGCCGCAGGGTCGTAGAACCCTTGTGAGGAGTCTGGGTATGACGATCAGACGAAAAGTTGGTGCTGCTCTGGCACTGGTCGTGCTTGCCTCTCCGGCCCTGGCCGGTGAGATAACCGGTAACGGGAAATACACGCCGGTGCATTTCTATACAGCGAGCTCAATCTGTTCCTTCAGTGGGTACAACGACACGCCCGGTGAGGACGGCTTCGGCCAGGTCCAGGCCTATGGCATGCTGGTGAAGGCATTTGGCGGCTTTTCGCCGGGCTTTGAGTTCCATCCGGGGCAAGCCTGCCGCGGCTGAATTGGACAGGCTCGCCATGGGACCGGCGAGCCTGTTCGCCCCAGACTTGGTAATCTGAAACTAACGGTACTCCGAAAGCGGAGGTTAGCCGGACTGTGTCATTCTGGCATAGAGAAGCGGCGATCTGCGGGGTATCGTTCAACGCTTCTCGAAAAGCTTGTCTTCCATTTGCGGGTATCGGATAGATCGCGCCTGCAACGGCTGAAGTCGGAAGGACAACTGATGAAAGCGACATGTCGACCACGCTCGGGATCCAAGGTCCAGTACGAAGTGCTGGAATTGACGCCGGGCGGATGCCTGATCGATGCGCGGGCCTGGATGCCGCGCGAGGGCGAGAGCATTTCGGTCTGGCTGGAAGGGCTGGAACCGCTCGCCGGCACGGTGGTGTGGGCGGAAGACGGCAAGGCCGGCATCGCCTTCGAACAATTGCTGCACGAGGCCGTCTATAGTCGGCTGATGCAAAGCGCCGCCTAAGGCCGCCCCACGGCCATCCACGCCCTATCCCGAACCCTTGCGTTGCGCTGGGCGCAAGGGAATCACATAGACGTTGCACTTTTCGAAAGTGTCGCGTGATTGATCGAAAATTCCGATATTCGCTATCGCACAAAATCACTTTTGTGCGTCGCAACACTCCCTATTTGAGCTCCATCGAATTCAACCCAAATTCACGGAGAATCAACGCAATGGGTATCATCGGATCGCAGCTCAAGCCGTTCAGCGCCACCGCCTTCCAGGCCGGTAAGGACTTCTTCCAGGTCACCGACGAAGACGTGCGCGGCAAGTGGGCCGTGTTCTTCTTCTACCCGGCCGACTTCACCTTCGTCTGCCCGACCGAGCTCGAAGACCTGGGCGAGCACTACGACATGCTCCAGAAGCTGGGCGTGGAAGTCTATGCCGTCTCGACCGACACGCACTTCAGCCACAAGGCCTGGCACGATACTTCGGAAAAGATCGGCAAGCTCAACTTCCCGTTCCTCGGCGACCAGAACCACAACCTCGCGACCAATTTCGACGTGCTGCGTGAAGGTGCCGGCCTCGCCGATCGCGCGACCTTCGTCATCGACCCCGATGGCGTGATCCAGCTGGTCGAGCAGACCTGCGAAGGCGTCGGCCGCAATGCCAACGAACTGGTCCGCAAGATCCGCGCTGCCCAGTACGTGCGCAACAACCCCGGCCAGGTCTGCCCGGCCGCATGGGAAGAAGGCGAAGAAACCCTCGCGCCGTCGCTCGACCTCGTCGGCAAGATCTGACGCGCGACACCAGAAGATTGGGCGGGCGTACATGGGTCGCCCGCCCATGAACCCGAGCAATGGTCTCGGGTCGCTGGAAGGCCCGGGGTAACCCCTACCTCCCCCCTCGCCCCGGGCCTTTTCGCTTCGCATCGTTCCGCCCCAACCGACATTCGGAGCCTCTCCATGCTCGACGCCACGATGAAACAGCAGCTGACCGCCTATCTCGCCAATCTGCGCGAGCCGGTGGAACTGGTCGCTTCGCTCGATGACAGCGCGAAGAGCGCGCAGACGCGCGAACTGCTCGAGGAAATCGCCGCGCTGCACGACATGGTCCGCGCAAGCTTCGATGGAACCGATGCGCGCAAGCCCAGCTTCGTGATCCGTCGCGCCAGCGATGCGGAAAAGTGGGTTCGCTTTGCCGGCCTGCCGATGGGCCACGAATTCACCTCGCTGGTGCTCGCACTGCTATGGGCCGGGGGCCATCCGCCCAAGGTCGACGCCGATTTGATCGAACAGGTCCGCGGGCTGGAGGGCGACTATCATTTCGAGATGTATTTCTCGCTGTCCTGCCACAATTGCCCGGACGTGGTGCAGGCGCTGACGCTGATGGCGCTAGAGAACCCGCGCATCACCGTAACGCTGATCGAAGGCGGGACCTACAAGGACGAAGTCGAAGCACGCGAAGTCATGGCCGTGCCGGCAACCTTCCTCAACGGCGAACCGTTCTGGAACGGCAAGATGGAGTTGGCCGAGATCCTCGGCCGCCTCGACAGCGATGCCGATGCCAAGGCGGCGGAAAGGCTTGCCGCGAAAGAGCCTTTCGAAGTGCTGGTTATCGGCGGCGGCCCGGCCGGCGCCGCGACCGCGATCTACACCGCGCGCAAGGGCTTTCGCACCGGCATCGCGGCGGAACGCTTCGGCGGCCAGCTGCACGACACGCTCGGCATCGAGAACCTGCCCGGCACGCCCTATACCGAAGGGCCCAAGCTGGCGGGCGAACTCAAACGCCATGTCGGCGAATACGACATCGACCTGATGGACCTCGCCAAGGCGGTAAAGCTCGTCCCGGCCAAGGCCGAAGGTGGCCTGCACACCATCGAGCTGGGCAACGGCGCCAGCCTCAAGGCCCGCAGCCTGATCCTCGCCAGCGGTGCCCGCTGGCGCAACCTCGGCGTCCCGGGCGAGGCGGAATATCGCAACAAGGGTGTGGCCTATTGCCCGCACTGCGACGGGCCGCTGTTCAAGGGCAAGCGCATTGCGGTGATCGGCGGCGGCAATTCGGGCGTCGAAGCGGCGATCGACCTCGCCAAGATCGTCGGCCATGTCACGCTGATCGAATATGACGACAAGCTGCGCGCCGACGAGGTGCTGCAGGCCAAGCTGCACTCGCTCGGCAACGTCGAGATCGTCACGAGCGGCCAGACCACCGAGATCACCGGCAAGGACGGCAAGGTCGACGGCCTGGTGCTCAAGGACCGCAAGTCCGGCGAAGAGCGCCGCATCGCGCTGGAGGGCGTATTCGTCCAGATCGGCCTCGTCCCCAACACCGAATGGTTGCAGGACAGCGGGCTGGAACTGTCCAGGTTCGGCGAGATCATGACCGACGCCGAAGGGCGCACGAACCTGCCCGGCATCTTCGGTGCAGGCGACGTAACCGACGTACCCTACAAGCAGATCGTGGTGGCGATGGGCGAAGGCTCGAAGGCGGGCCTTTCGGCCTTCGACTACCTCATCCGTACCGAACCGGCCGAGGACATCGCCGAAGCCGCCTGAACCACCAGCGAACGCCACCCAAGACCGCCGCGATCCGCATGGATTCGCGGCGCTTCTTGCGTGGGAATGGGGCGCTCCACTCAATCGCCTCAGGCAATCAATTTGAACCGATTAATCGATTGGACGGATCACCGCCAAACCGTCATCCTCCACTGGTAGCGAGGGGAAGTCCCCGAGTCTCAAGTAGAGGAGAGAGCATCCATGGACGCGAAAACCGGTTCGATCAGCGGTGAATGCCCGTACCAGCACGACATGGGCGCGCGCAGCCTGCTGGGCCGCACGAACGACGATTGGTGGCCCAACAACATCCCTCTCAACCTGATGAGCGATCGCGGTCTGTCTCCCAACCCGCTGGGTGAGGATTTCGACTATGCCGCGGCCTTCAAGACGCTAGACTATGCGGCGCTGAAGGCCGACCTGACCGCGCTGATGACCGACAGCCAGGATTGGTGGCCGGCCGACTATGGCCATTACGGCCCTTTCATGATCCGCATGGCATGGCACGCGGCAGGCACCTATCGCATCCATGACGGCCGCGGCGGTGCGGGCGAGGGCCAGCAGCGTTTCGCCCCGCTCAACAGCTGGCCCGACAACGGCAATCTCGACAAGGCCCGCCGCCTGCTGTGGCCGATCAAGCAGAAGTATGGCGATGCGCTGAGCTGGGCCGACCTCTTCGTGCTCGCGGGCAATGTTGCCATCGAATCGATGGGTGGCCCGACCTTCGGATTCGGCGGTGGCCGCCCCGACGTCTTCTATCCCGAGAAGGTCTATTGGGGCACCGAAGACGAGTGGGTGAACACCGGCGCGCAGACCCGCAACCAACCGGACAAGGGCTGGTCGATCGAAGACCCGCTCGCCGCGATCCAGATGGGCCTGATCTACGTCAACCCGGAAGGCCCGGGCGGTAATCCCAACGACATGGCCGGGATGGCGCGCGACATGCGCGACACTTTCGAGCGCATGGCGATGGATGACGAGGAAACCGTTGCGCTGACCGCCGGCGGGCATACCTTCGGCAAGTGTCACGGCAATGGCGATGCCAGCCTGCTCGGCCCGGCGCCCGAAGGGGCCGACATGGCCTCACAGGGCTTCGGCTGGCACAACCCCAACGCCGACGGCCTGCCGGATTCGGCGATCACTTCGGGCATCGAAGGCCCGTGGACCAACACACCGTTCGAATGGACGCAGAACTATTTCCGGCTGCTGTTCAAATACGAATACAAGCTGGTGAAATCGCCTGCCGGTGCGAACATGTGGACCCCGATCGATCCCGATCCGGCCGACCTGGCCCCATCCGCCGGTGATCCGAACGTCAAGGTCCCGACGATCATGACCACCGCCGACATGGCGCTGAAGATGGACCCGGAATACCGCAAGATTTCCGCCCGCTTCGCCGAGGATCACGAGGCATTCAAGGATGCCTTCGCCCGCGCGTGGTTCAAGCTGACCCACCGCGACATGGGTCCGAAGTCGCGCTACCTCGGCCCCGAAGTGCCGGCCGAAGACCTGATCTGGCAGGATCCGGTTCCCGCCGGGACCAAGCCGTCGGACGCCGATGTGGCCGCGTTCAAGGCGGCGGTGCTCGTTAGCGGACTGACTGTCAGCGAGCTGGTCAAGGCGGCCTGGGCCTCGGCCTCGACCTATCGCCGAACCGATCATCGCGGCGGTGCCAACGGCGCGCGGGTGCGGCTTGCCCCGCAGTCGGGCTGGGCGGTGAACGACCCGGACGAACTGGCCAAGGTCCTCGCCAAGCTTGACGAGCTGCGCGGCAGCCTGTCGATGGCCGATGCGATCGTCCTCGCCGGCACGGCGGCAGTCGAGAAGGCGGCCAAGGATGCCGGCCACAGCGTTACCGCCAAGGTTTCGACCGGGCGCGGCGATGCTTCTGCCGAACAGACCGATGCCGATAGCTTCGAATGGCTCAAGCCGCTGGCCGATGGCTTCCGCAACTACCGTTCGGGTAAGCTCAGCGTCTCGACCGAGGACCTGCTGGTCGATCGCGCCGACCTGTTGGGCCTGACCGTTCCGGAAATGACGGTGCTGGTCGGCGGACTGCGCGTGCTGGGCGCCAATGCCGGCAACACCAGCCATGGCGTCTTCACCGACCGCAAGGGGCAGCTGACCAACGACTTCTTCGTCAACCTGCTCGACATGTCGACCAAGTGGTCGGCGGCCGATGCGGACGAGGAAGAATTCGAAGGCACCTGCCGCAAGACCGGCGCGAAGAAGTACACCGCAACCCGGGCCGACCTGGTGTTCGGTTCGAATTCGCAGCTGCGCGCGGTCGCCGAAGTCTATGCCCAGAACGGCAATGAGGCGAAGTTCGTGAAGGACTTCGTCGCCGCCTGGACCAAGGTGATGGACGCAGACCGCTTCGACCTCGCCTGAGACGCATGCGATCGCAAGAGAAGTGCCCCCGGCAGCGATGCCGGGGGCTTTTTCGTAGGCTTTGGCGAAAGCCAGCGATCCTATTCCTGCGGCGCAATCGGAATGGCGATCGGTCGGACTGGCGCGCCGCTGGCGCCCTTCAGTTTCAACGGTGACGCCACGAACAGGAATTCGTGGACGCCCTCGCGCGCAAGATCTTCCAGCCACACGCTTTCCATGAAGGGCATTCCACGCTCGGCGAGCAGATAGGTGTGGATCGGGGCGAAATTCTCCGGATTGGCAGAGGGAAAGCTCTCAAGCCCGAAGTTGTCGCTCCCGAGCATGATCGCCCCGGTTTCCTCGGCGAGCCATTTGGCGGCTTCGAGGCCGATCCCTGGTTCGATGAAGAGGCTGCGCCCGGTCGCATCGGGCCAGCTGGTCATCTGGCCGGTCCTGATCAGGACCACATCCCCAGCGCGAATCTGCGAACCCTGCCTGGCGAGCGCCGCCTTGAGGTCGTTGACGGTGATGACATAGGACGGGGGGAGGCGTTCCAGTCCCTTCGCTCCTGCCACGTCAATCAAGGTCCCCCGGGCGATGATTGGGGGGTAATTCTCCGCGCCCGAACTGCTCCAGCCCCGGACCCCAAGTGCATCCTTGGCGTCGGCGCCGTTCCAGATCTTGCCATGCAGTCCGAAGTGCGGAAGCGCATCGAGGTGGGTCCCGGCGTGGCTGCTCATGAAGATCGCCTCGCTGGTATGCGATACCAGCTCACTGTCCCCCGAGCGGGAAGGGCTGTGGGTCAGGAACAATTGGTACTTAGGGTCACCGAACGCATCGGCACAGCAATCCGGCATGCCGACGAAGAGCTCGACACCCAGGTCATAGACCTGCCCGCCTGCAACAATCCGCATGGCGTCCAGCCTGCTCCGGTCCGACATCTTGCCGAGCGTTCCAGCCTGGGCCTGCTCGGCCGCCGGTTCTGCCTGCTGATCCGCCTGCAAAGGTGACAACGGGAGGGCGGCTAGGACCAATGCCAGAGACTTGAGCACTAGACCCGGGCGCGTTCGGATTGCTTGAAACATCTTGGACTCCACATGTTGAGACAAGGGTCGGTCGATCCTCGCGCGAGCAGTGATCAGACCGTGCCGACCCACGACTTCGACAACTGGATCGCGCATAAACGCAATTGAACTGTTGAATTTCGCAAATCGGAAATGCAAAATTGCAAGAATGAAGGATTGGGACGATTTGCGATATTTTCTCGCGGTGGCGCGCAGCGGCTCCATTCGCGCCGCAGCGTCGGACCTTGCGGTGAACAGCTCGACGGTTTCGCGTCGGATCGCATCGTTCGAAGCCCGGGCCAACCAGCTGCTGTTCGATCGTTCTGCTGCCGGTTACGAGTTGACCGAAGCCGGATTGCAGATCTTCGAATCCGTCGAACGGATAGAGCAGGAGGCCAATGCGGTCGGGCGCCAGTTGCTGGGCCGTGACTCAGACCTCAAGGGCCCCCTCAAGATCACGATGCCGAACACCATCGCCACGCGACTGATCATGCCGGATCTGGTGCAGTTTGCCGATACCTACCCCGAGATTGAGCTGGCGATCGACGTGTCCATGTCCATGGCCGACCTCGTCCGTCGGCAGGCGGACGTCGCCATTCGGGTGTCGAACGATCCACCGGGCCATTTGTTCGGCCGCCGCTTGGTGAAATATGCCCGGTCGATCTATGCATCGCACGGCTATCTCGCGCGGGTCGGCGATCACAAGGACGCTTCCAGACACCAATGGATCGGTTGGGAAGACAAGGTCGTCCGCCCCCAATGGGTTCGCGAAAGCCCCCACCCTGAGACCGCGATAAAGCACCGGATTCCCAACACGCTGGCACATCTCGAAGCCGCCCGGAATGGGTTGGGCTTGTGCATGCTGCCCTGCTTTATCGGCGATACCGAGCCGACGCTGGCGCGGGTCGACGCAGCTTTTTCGGAACCCGACCGGGATATCTGGATTCTGACGCATGAAGACCTGCGTCATACGGCCCGTGTCCGTCGTTTCATGGAATTCGCAGCGAAGGCGATCTTGTCCAAGAAGGACCTGCTGGAAGGTCGACGCGCGGCATCCGAATCATCAATTGCCGACCATACAGGTCGCTGAATTTCCACCTTCCTGAGTGGATATCACCGCTCGCGCCTGAGCACGATGTAGAGCGCCCCGTCGCCGCCGTGGCGCTGGTGCGCGCGGCGGACCGCAGCGATCGCGGAGTGATGGCTCGATGCGGCCAGCCAGTCGAGCACCTTGGCACGGATCGCCCCGCGCCGCTCGGCCCGGTCCGCCGCCTCCACTGGGCGCGACTTGCCGGTTACCAGCAGGACCGTGCGCACGCCCATCGCGCGGGCCTGCGCGATTCCGCTCATCAGCCGGCCATAGGCCGCATCGAGGTTGTGTCCGTGCAGGTCGAGCGTGAGTTCGGGCTGCAGCGTGCCCGCCTTGAGCCGCCGGTCCCAATGCGAATCGAGCCCCTGCGGCTTGGGTTGCAGCGGCACGGGCAGGGCCTTCTGCTTGGGTGTGGCGGGTGGAGGAGTCTTGGCCTTGGGCTTGGACTTCTCGACCGGGACAACGGCCGCGATCGGCGGCACCGGCTTGCGCGGATGCAGGGGCTGCACGGTAGCGGCGAGCTTCTCCCAGGCGGCGCTTTCCTCCGCGGTCAGGCCACGCGGCGCGCTCACTGCGACTGGAGGCGGGCAAGGGTCCCGCGTGGCAGCAGGACCAGCGCAGAGCCGCGCCCGCTCATCCCTCCGGCGATGGTCCGCGCGTCGGCGCCATTGCCCCAGAAGGTATCGAAGCGGTTGAGCCCCTTGATCGCGCCGCCGGTATCCTGCGCGATCCACAATCCGTCAGCCTCGTTGCGGTCGAGGTCGAGGAACACCGGGGCACCGAGCGGCACGAAATTGGGATCGACCGCCACCGATGCTTCGCGCCGCACCGGCACTTCGAGCGCACCCAGCGGCCCGTCGGTGGTCAGTTCGCGGAAGAAGATCCAACTCTTGTTGAGCCGCATCAGCTCGCGCCCCCCTTCGGGGTAGTCGTGGATGTACTGGATGATCCCCTGCATCGAGCCGGGATACTTGCCCGGCCCTTCGCCGAGCAGGCCGCGTTCGCGCATGACCGAGCCGATGCCGACATATTCGCGACCGTTCTGCCCGGCATAGCCAATCCGCATCAGCGAACCGTCGGGCAGGCGCAGCAGGCCCGAACCCTGGATCTGGAGGAAGAAGAATTCGATCGGGTCGGCCGCCCAGGCGATCTCGAGGCCCCGGCCTTCGAGCGCCCCGTCCTCGATCTCAGCCCTCTCGAAATAGGGGACGAAATTGCCGGACGCATCATAGCGCCCCAGCGGCGGGCGACCGGTCCGCTCGCTCTCGGGCATATCGGCCGGCCAGGCGCGCACCAGGTCGTCGGGCAGGCGGTAGACGGGCACGTCGTATCCCGGCGCCCTGGTGCGGCTGCCGCGAATCTCGGGCTCGAAATAGCCGGTTGCGAAGGCCGCGCCATCGCCGACGCGGGCCGCCTCGAAATAGGTGGTGAAGAAACGTTGCGCATCGCCGATCGGCCAGCCCTGCGCCGCTTCGCAAGCCGGGCGCCAGTCCTCCGCAACGGTAAGGCCGCTGCCGTCCTTGCGGGTAAGCAGCTTGGGACAGGATTCGATGAAGGAGGACAGCGCCGTCCCGGCATCGCCGGGTGCAATGCCAAGCGAGTTCACGTCCGGCCCGCGGGTCACCCCGGCGAAGGCAGCCGACGCGACGGTGGTCGCAACCGGGGGCGTGCCGATCGAACGGGGAGGAGAAGCCTGGGGAACGACGCGCACGCAACCGGCAAGCAGCACCATCGCCGCAAGGACCAGCCAGCCGCGCATACTCCCTCCCTTGGCGTCGTTACGAAATGGCGGGCGATCAGCCCTGGTCGGTCTCGTCGAGCACCCAGTCGGGCGAGCGGGCATCGATATTGCGCGAGAAAGTCCACACGTCGCGGCTTTCGATCGCATCGTCGAGCGAACCGGCCACGACATTGCCGTCCTTGTCACGGGTGACGGCGGCGATGTCGGCGACGAACAGCACCGCGATGCGCGCGATCCGGCCATCGAGTTCGGCCGAACGCACAGTGGCGTCCTCGATTCGGATCAGGCGGTTGTCGAGCGTTTCGCCCGCTGCCTCGCGCGCGTCGATCGCGCCGGTGAAACCGGCATAGACATCGTCGTCGGTCAATTCGCGCAGCGTGGCCTTGTCACCCTTCCAGAAGGAGTCGAGAATCAGGCCATAGGCGCCCTTGGCGCCTTCGAGGAAGGCGAGCAGGTCGAAACGCGGATCGGCCGCGGCGATGGCGCGGATCCCGGCTTCGTTCGCGGGCACGCGATTGTCGGTGGAGCGCAGCGTCACCGGCTGGCGCAGCGGGGTCGGCTCCGCCATGGGCGGCTGGACCGCGTCGCCGCGATCGAAGCGATGCGCAATCGCCTCCTCCTCATGCTCCGACCGGCGACCAAGCACCGAATAGAGGCGCAGCCCGAGGAAGGCGGCGATCATGGCGAGGATGACGATTTCGGTAATCACAATTCGGTAGTCCGCTAGTCCCTGTCAGCACAGGAGGTTCCTTGCTGTCCTGCCCTAGATAGGGAAGAATTACAAACCGACAATGTTCCTACGATGAACGATATCGCCCATGCGACCGGCGTTTTGCCGCGCATTGCTAGGCGATGCGGCAAGTGCTAGGCGCGCGCAACCAAGCGCCCGGGGCCCGGCAAGACGGCTTCGGGTATTATCTGACCTGTTTTGAAAGATGTGCTGACATGGCCGATGAAGGCGACGTTCTGACCAACCTCAATCTCGATCCCGCAGCCGGTGCCAATGGCGCCGATAACCAGCCTGCGGTCGGTGTCATCACGCAGTACGTGAAGGACCTGTCGGTCGAGAACCCCAATGCCCCCGCCTGTTTCCAGTGGGCCGGGCAGCCGCAGCTCGATGTGCAGTTCAACATCGGTGCCGACGCCGTCAGCGACGAGACGCATGAAGTAACGCTCAAGATCACCGCCAACGCCAAGGTGGATCAGGGCCAACTCTACCTCGTCGAGCTTACCTATTGCGGCCTGATCGGCATCCGCAACCTACCCGATGAGCACGCGCACGCCTTCCTCTTCGCCGAGGCGCCGCGCCTGCTGTTCCCCTTCGCCCGCCGCGTGATCGGCGATGCGACCCGCGATGCCGGTTTTCCGCCGCTGATGCTCGACCCGATCGATTTCGGTTCGCTGTATCAGCAGCAGCTCGCCGCACGCGCGGCGGAGCAAGGTACGGTCACCACAGCCCCGGGCGGCCAGGCCTGACGCCGGACCATCAAGGCAGGGGCCGGCCATGAGCCTGCTCAAGAATGTCGGCACGATCGGCGGACTGACCATGGTCAGTCGCCTGTTCGGCTTCATCCGCGACATGATGCTCGCCCGCGTCCTTGGCGCGGGCGGTGTCGCCGACGCGTGGCAGCTCGCCTTCCAGCTGCCCAATATCTTCCGGCGCCTGTTTGCCGAAGGGGCCTTCGCCAGCGCCTTCGTGCCGCTGTTCAATCGACGCATGGCTGGCACGGAAGAGATTACCGAGGCGCGCAAGTTCGCCGAGGAAGTGCTCGCCTTCCTGATCCCGGTCCTGATCGTCTTCGGCGGCCTGGCGTTGATTGCCATGCCGTGGATCGCGGGTCTCTTCGCCAATGAAGGCATCGAGGCCGATCCGGAGTTGAGGGATCTCGCCGTGCTCATGGCGCGGGTGGCCTTCCCGTACCTGGCCTTCATGAGCCTGGCGACGCTGTTCGCCGCCATCCTCAATTCGCTTGGGCGCTTTGCCGCCGCCGCCGCCGCACCGATCCTGCTTAATCTCTGCATGATCACCGCACTGGTGATCGGGATAAGCCTCGGCGAGGGGATGGAAGCGCGCCGCATGACCGGCTTCTACCTTTCGATCGCCGTCACGGTTTCCGGCTTGCTGCAATTGCTGTGGCTGTGGTGGTTCGCCCGCCGCGCGGGCTTCCGGATGAGCTTGAAGCGGCCGCGCATCACCTATGGCGTGAAGGAACTCGGCATACTGATCCTGCCGGCAGTGTTCGGCGCGGGCGTTTACCAGATCAGCCGCTTCATCGACCTGTTCTTCCTCTCCACGCTACCCGACGGTGCCTACAGCTTCCTTGCCTATGCGGACCGCCTCAATCAGTTGCCGCTCGGCATCATCGGCATCGCGCTGGGCACCGCGATCCTGCCCGCGCTGTCGCGCCATATCGCCAATGAGGATACGGACAGCGCGCAGCGCCTGCAGTCGAACGCGATCGAACTGGCCATGCTGCTGACCGTCCCGGCGGCCATAGCATTGTTCGTAACCGGCAGCGCCTTCACCAGCGCTTTCTACACCGGTGGCGCCTTCACGATCGAGGATGCCATGGCCACGGGCGCGGTGGTCAGTGCATTAGTGGTCGGACTGCCCGCCTATGTGCTGGTCAAGGTGCTGGTGCCCAATTTCTTCGCCCGCAAGGATACGCGAACGCCGGTCTTCACCGCGGCGACTTCCTTGCTGCTCAATATCGCGCTGAACTTCCTCCTCGTGCCGCGCTTCGGCGTGGTGGGTCTGGCGCTGGCAGGCTCGGCGGCGGCCTGGACCAATGCCGGGCTGCTCTACGTCATCCTGGCTCGCAAGGGTCATTTCCGCATGACCGCACGCGTGGTGAGCCGCATCGCGCGGATCATGCTCGCTGCCATCCTGATGGGCGCCGCGCTGTGGTTCGCCATGCCCTATGGCGCCGATTGGTACACCGGCGGCGTCCTCGAACGGGTTGGCGCGATCATCGCGTTGGTGGCGGTCGGTGCCATTACCTACTTCGCGCTCGCAGCCATGCTGGGCGTGGTGAACGGGGAGACCCTGGCCCGGCTGACCAAGCGGCAGGCTTGACTTTTCCCCGCGCGACATAGACCGGTCGCGCTTCGTTTTCTTCGCAACTGCACAAGGCCTATCATGCGCGTCGTTTCCGGCATCCAGCCCACCGGCAATCTCCACCTCGGTAACTACCTTGGGGCGATCCGCAATTGGGTGCGGATGCAGGACGAGATGGCCGAAGGCAGCCAGTGCCTGTTCTTCCTGGCCGACCTCCACGCGATCAGCCAGCCGCACAACCCGGCCGAGCTGCGCAAGGGTACGCTCGAAATGGCCGCGGCGCTGGTCGCCTGCGGTATCGATCCGCAGCGTTCGGTGCTGTTCAACCAGGCGCAGGTTCCCGCGCATGCCGAGCTGCAATGGCTGCTGAGCGGCACCGCCCGGATGGGCTGGCTCAACCGCATGACGCAGTGGAAGGACAAGGCGGGCAAGAACCGTGAAGGCCAGTCGGTCGCGCTGTTCAGCTATCCGGTGCTGCAGGCCGCCGACGTGCTGCTCTACCAGGCGACCCACGTGCCCGTGGGCGAGGACCAGAAGCAGCACCTCGAGCTGGCTCGCGACATCGCGCAGAAGTTCAACAACGACTTCGCATCGGAGGATGCACCGGTCTTCACCCTGCCCGAGCCGATCGTGCCGCCGCAGGCCGCGCGGATCATGAGCCTGCGCGACGGGACTGCCAAGATGAGCAAGTCGGACCCGTCCGACATGAGCCGCATCAACCTGGTCGACGATGCCGATGAGGTGATGAAGAAGGTCAAGAAGGCCAAGACCGATCCCGAACCGCTACCGAGCGAGGAAGCGGGACTGGAAGGTCGGCCCGAAGCGCTCAATTTGGTGACGATCTACGCTGCGCTGACCGACGGAACGGTAGAAGGCGTGTTGCGCGATTTCGGCGGCGAGGGTTTCGGCAAGTTCAAGCCCGCGCTGGGCGAACTGCTGGTCGAGACGCTGCGTCCGATTTCGGCGCGCTTCACCGAACTGCTCACCGACCACGAAGCGCTCGACGCGATCCTCGCGCGCGGAGCAAGCCATGCCCGCGAGATCGGCCGCCCGACGCTCGACGCGGCCTATGAGGCCCTGGGGTTGGTACGCGGCTGAATTCGCGTCGCCATGCGAAGCACCCATTCAATCCGGGTTCATCGACAATCCGGTAGAAAAGTGCATATTCGCTAACAGTTTGCCGAGGGGGAAGCGGTGAACTGCGCGGGCAACCGAACTCGTGTACAACCTATATCGTCACTCGAAAGGGACTGAGTATGACCGAGCGCAAAGGTTGGGGGCAGAAACTCAAGCTTGCCACCGTGCCGCTGATCCTGGCCAGCCTCGCGGCCTGCGCGACGCCGTTCAAGGCCGATGTCTCGCGCTACCAGTCACAGCTGCCTGCGCCAGGCGCCGGTGAAAGCTATTATGTCGTGGCGGACGACCCGGCACTCGCTGGCGGACTCGAGTTCGCGCAATACGCCGATCTCGTCGAGGCCCAGATGAACCGCCTCGGCTATCCCGAGGCCGCATCGCCCGAAGCCGCCAGCCTGCTGGTGCGGTTCGACTATGATATCGACAAGGGCCGCGAGAAGGTCCGCTCGACCGGCTTCGCCGATCCCTTCTATTCGCCCTGGTATGGGTTCAGCCGGCCCTACTATCGCTCCTATTATCGGCCGCGCTACTTTGGGCGTACCTGGGGCTACGGCTTCTACGACCCGTGGTTCGACAACGGCTATGAGAGCTACACCGTTTACACCAGCGGGATCGAGATGAAGATCGACCGCGCTGCGACCGGCGAGCGACTGTTCGAAGGCAAAGCGCAGGCCGTATCGACTTCAAACCGGCTGCAGTACCTCGTGCCGAATTTGGTCGAGGCGATGTTCACCGACTTCCCGGGCAATTCAGGCGAAACGCTGCGCATCTCGATCGCGCCGGAAAAGAAGACCGTCCGCAAGCTCGACTGATCGACTTGCGAAAGCCAGACGCGGGCCTCACCGATTACGGTATGGCCCGCGTTTTCGCATCCGGACGAAAGCCGAAGCTGGTTGAGCTAGAGTTTTCTGTGCCCGCCCGTTGAACCGAAACCGCCGTCGCCGCGTTCGGTCGCATCGAGTTCCTCGACCTCGTTCCACACTGCCTGCGTTACCGGGGCCAGCACCAGCTGGGCGATCCGGTCGCCGCGCGCGATCGTAAAATCCTCAGTGCTGTGGTTGATCATGATGACCTTGAGCTCGCCGCGATAATCACTGTCGATCGTGCCAGGCGTATTGGGCACGGTGATGCCATGCTTGAGCGCGAGACCCGAGCGGGGGCGCACCTGGATTTCATAGCCTTCGGGGATCGCCACCGCGAACCCGGTCGCGACCGCGTGGCGCTCGCCCGGTGCAATGGTGATCGCTTCCGCCGCAACCACATCCATGCCCGCCGCCCCCGGCGTGGCATAGGCGGGCAATTCCAGACCGTGACCGTGGGGCAGGCGCTTTAGCCGCACCCCGACACGATCAGTCATGCGCATCGTCCTCCGCGCCGGTCAGCGCTTCGGCGGCCATCTTGACCAGCTCGCGCGCGACATCTTCCTTGGGCATTTCGGGCAGGCTCTTGACCCCGCTCGACGTCACCACATGGACCTGGTTGAGGTCGCCGCCCATCACGCTCTCACCTTCGGTGAAGGCGACATTGTTGGCGATGATCCAGTCGGCACCCTTGCGCTTGCGCTTGGACTTGGCGTTTTCGACCACATTCTCGGTCTCGGCCGCAAAGCCGACGAGCAGCGCGGGGCGCTTCTTGCCCGCAGCAGTATTGGCCAGGATGTCGGGGTTTTCCGCAAGGATCAGCGCCGGCGGGGCCGATCCGCGCTTCTTCATCTTCTCGGCCGCTACATGGCGGCTCTTCCAGTCGGCGACGGCTGCCACCATGAAGGCGACGTCGGCCGGAAGCGCGCGGCGCACTTCTTCCGCCATGTCGTCCGCGGTTTCCACGTCGACCCGGTCGACGCCTGCGGGCGTGGGCAAGTGCACCGGCCCCGTGACCAGCGTTACCCGGGCCCCTGCAGCCGCGGCCATCGCGGCGATGGCAAAGCCCTGCTTGCCGCTCGAACGATTGGCGATGTAGCGCACCGGATCGATCGGCTCGCGGGTCGGCCCGGCCGTGATCAACACGTGCTTGCCTTCAAGCGGGCGATATGCCGGATCGGGATCGAACACGGCCTGTCCGGCCAAGGGCGATTCCTCGAGCACAACCGACCCATGCTGGACCTGATCCTGCATCGGTTGCGGCCGCGCGCGCGCGTCGAGTTTCGAGACTTCGTGATTGATCGCGTCGGGATCGGTCGGCGGTGCGGAGGCAGCCTTGCCCTTCTTCGCCAACAGCGGACCTGCTGTAGCCGGATCAAATTCAGGTTCCGCAATCGGTTCCTCGAACTCGACGGGATCCAGTTCTTCGAGCGACGCCAGTTCTGCCTCGATCTCCTCGTGGCTGCGACGGCTGGTGCTGCGTGGAATGATGGCGCTCAGCAGGCCGCCAAGACCGAGCCCGCTCTTGCTTTCGTGCTCATCCGCTTCCTCGGCATCCTCGGGCTCGAGCGCTTCAGCCGCCAGATCGTCCAGCGAATCCTTCGGCGCGGCGAGCTGTGCGGGTGTCGGTGCGGGGAGTTCGGGCAAATCGAGGTCGAGCTTGAGCTCCTTGGCGATGCGAGCGAGGATCGCGGCGGGTTCGGGCAAGCGCCCGGGACCGAACTCGCCGCAGGCCATCGGACCTTCGTCCGGATCCATCACCCTGACGCCCGCCTGGCGCAGCCAGTCGGCATTGCGCTGGGTCGCCGAATGCTCCCACATCTTCACGTTCATCGCCGGTACGGTCAGCACCGGCTTGTCGGTGGCGAGGATCAATGTCGTGGCAAGATCGTCGGCGATGCCCGCCGCCATCTTGGCGAGCAGGTCCGCCGTGGCCGGGCAGACCACGACCAGATCGGCTTCGCGGCTGAGCTGGATATGCCCCATCTCGACCTCGTCCTTGAGATCGAACAGCGAGGTATAGACCTTGTTCTCCGACAGCGCGGCAAGCGCCATCGGGGTAACGAACTGCTGCCCGCCCTCGGTCAGAACGCAGGTTACCGAACCGCCAGCTTTGCGGATCAGGCGAACGAGCTCGCACGACTTGTAGGCGGCAATGCCGCCGCCGATGACCAGCAGGATACGAGGGCCACTCACGCCCCTATCCTCGCGGATTTCGTGCTGCGCGCGGGCTTCCACGCGGATCGGCGAATGCATTCCCATCGTCTCATTAACGCGCTTGCTAGCGTCCCCTGTTCGTCATTGCCAGCGCCGAACGCAGGCCAATTGCCGCAGCTGCCATAGCGCCCTATGGTTTAGAAAGGGGAAACGGGAGGGACTTATATGCAGGGAATTCTCAGCACGTTGCTGTTTTTGGCGGCAATCCTCAACATTGTGTTGGGGACCGGCTTCCTTGTGAATCCCGAAAATGCGGGGGCGGATTTCGGTCTGGCGGTGACCGGCCTGCACGGCAGTTCGACTTTGCGCGGCGACATGACCTCGTTTTTCTACGTCTCGGCCGCCTTCATGGCGCTCGGCGCGAGACGCCGCAGCGCCACCCTGCTCGCCCCGGCGCTGGCGCTCTATTCGGTGACATTCGTCGGCCGCGCGATAAATCTCGTGCTCCAAGGCCCCTACGAAGGCTGGTACGTGACAATGGGCGTCGAGGCCCTGCTCGTCGGCCTGATGTTGGCGGCAATCAGGAGTTGGAGATCGGCTCCCTCTTCGATCTGAGAGCGCCGACGAGGTTCTCGATCGCGAAAGATCAGCCGATCAGTCCTTGCGCTATCGCTGCCCAAACCGCGAGCCCTCCAAGGCCTGCAGCCATGGCATAGCCCAGCCAGCCGCGTCCCCCGCTGCGGCGATTTTCCCACATCAATTCGATGTCGGGCAGCGGCGGGGGCTCGGGCGCGCCACCCTTTGCGGGGTAGCGTTCTTCGATCCGCCGGATCAGGTCGGGCAGGCGCAACAGCGTTTCGGTGTCTTGGCGAATCCGATCGGCGATGGCGGCTTCGGGACCCAGTTCGTCGCGAATCCAGCTGCGCACATAGGGGGCGCTGACGTCCCACATGTTGATCTTGGGATTGAGCTGCGTGGCGATCCCTTCGACCATGACCATGGTCTTCTGCAGCAACAGCAGGTGCGGCTGGGTCTGCATGTCGAAATCGCGGGTGATCGCGAACAGCCCATCGAGCATCTGGCCGACCGACAGCTCGCTTACCGGCTTGCCGCGCATCGGCTCGCCCACGGCGCGCAGCGCGGTCGCGAACTCATCGACGTTGTGATAGCTCGGCACGTATTTCGCTTCGAAATGAATCTCGGCGACGCGGCGGTAATTGCCCGTGGTGAGCCCGTAGAGGATTTCCGCCAGCCACATGCGCGCGCGCCGGTCGATCCGGCCCATGATGCCGAAATCGATCGCGGCGATGGTTCCGTCCGGCTTCACGAACAGGTTCCCCTGGTGCATGTCGGCGTGGAAGAACCCGCCGGCGATAGCCTGCTTGAGAAAGGCCAGCACCAAGCGGTTGGCGATCTCGGCGGTGTCGTGGCCGGCCGCCTTCAGCTCGTCGACCTTGCTGATCTTGATCCCGTCGATCCAGTCGATGGTCATCACCCGGCCATTGGTCCGGTCCCAGTCGATCCCCGGGATCTCGTAGCCCGCCGTCCCGACCATGGTTTCGGCCAGTTCCGAGGCCGAGGCCGCTTCGCGCCGCAAGTCGAGCTCGCGCAGCGTCCAGCGCTTGAAGTTGGCGATGGTCAGGCGCGGGCGCAGGCGCTTGGCCTCGCCGCCCATCGCCTCGACATGCGCGGCGGCCCATTCATAGGTCTCGATATCGCGGGCGAATTTCTCGCGAATGCCGGGACGCAACACCTTGACCGCGACGTCCCGCCCATCGGTCGTCACCGCCCGGTGGACCTGCGCGATTGAAGCCGCGCCGACCGGGTTGGGATCGAATTCCGAATAGAGCGTCTCGAGCGGCTGTTCGAAACTGGCCTCGATCACCTGCCTGATCTTGTCGAAGCCGACCGGCGGCAAATCGTCCTGCAGCGTCAGCAGGTTGCGCGCCGGTTCTTCACCCACCAGGTCGGGGCGGGTGGCCAGCGTCTGGCCCAGCTTGATCGCGGCGGGGCCGATATCGCGGAACGCCCCGGCATAGTCGCGCTCGCCCGTGGTGCCCGTGAAAGCGACCCAGCGAGCCAGCTTGGCCATGCGCCTGACCGGCGGGGGTGCGTTGGGGTCGCGTTCGATCCCCACCAGCGCACGGTGGCGCGCCAGCGTTATGCCCCATGTGAAGAGGCGCCAAATATGCGTCGAGGGCCTTGCCACCCCTAGACCTTCCACCCCGAATGGATCGCGACGAGGCCGCCCATGATCGGCTCGACCCTAGTGTTCTCGAAGCCCGCCTCGCGGATCATACGCTCGAAGCTGGGCATGTCGGGGAAGCGACGGATCGATTCGATGAGGTAGCGATAGCTCTCCTCGTCGTTGGCGATCGCCTTGCCGATCTGCGGCACCAGCTTGTGCGAATAGAGGTCGTAGGCTTCCTTGAAACCCGGCCATTCGACGGTCGAGAATTCAAGGCAGTAGAAGCGCCCGCCATATTTCAGCACGCGGTACGCCTCTTTAAGCGCCCGGTCGATATGGGTGACGTTCCGGATGCCGAAGGCGATGGTATAGGCGTCGAAGATCCGGCTCGAGAAAGTCAGTTCCTCGGCGTTCTGGCGGCTCCACACCAGCCCGTCGATGCCGCGCTCCATCGCGCGCTCGATGCCGACGTCGAGCATGTCCTGGTTGATATCGGACACGGTCACGCTGGCACCCCTGGCTGCCATGCGGAAGGCAATGTCGCCCGTGCCGCCGGCCATGTCGAGGATCGTCTCGCCCGGCTGCGGCTTCACGCGGTTGACGAAGCGGTTCTTCCACAAACGATGCATACCCGCCGACATGGCATCGTTCATGATGTCGTATTTGGCCGCGACATTGGAGAAGACTTCGCCGACGCGTTCAGTCTTCTCGCTCGCGTCGATGTCTTCGTAGCCGAAGGAAACTATTTCGCCGGTGTTGCTCATGGGGCGGTGCCTTAGGGGGAATTGTGGCCAGCGCAAAGGGTGTTAGAGGGGCATCCATGCCAGAGTTGCCAGAAGTCGAGACAACGGTGCGCGGGCTCGCCCGGTTCCTTCAGGGCGAGCGGATCGTCAGCGTGCGGATCAACCGGCCCGACCTGCGCCGCCCCTTCCCGTCTGACCTAGTCCAGGCTCTCTCCGGGGCCACGATCTCGGCCCTCTCGCGTCGGGCAAAGTATGGCATCCTCCACACTGATCGCGACCATGCCATGGTCTTCCATCTCGGCATGAGCGGGCGCTGGCGGATCGATCCGCAGGACGAGGACCGGCACGACCACCTGGTGCTGGAGACCGCGCACAATCGCTTCGCACTCAACGACCCGCGGCGGTTCGGTTCGGTCGACCTGTTGCTGGCGTCAGAGCTCGACCTGTGGCCGCCCTTCGCCGCGCTCGGCCCGGAACCGCTCGGCGATGCGCTGACTGCGGAGCATCTGCGTGAGGCAACCCGCGGTCGGACGCAGGCGATCAAGCTGCTACTACTCGACCAGCGGATCGTGGCCGGCCTTGGCAATATCTACGTGTGCGAGGCACTGTGGCGCAGCGGGATCAATCCGCAGAAAGCCGGCGGCAAGGTGACCATGCCGCAGTTGAGGCGGCTGGTGCCCGCGATCAAGGATGTCCTCGAGCAGTCGATCCGCGATGGCGGTTCGACGCTGCGCGATTTCGCCCAGCCCGACGGCGAGCTCGGCTATTTCGCCACGCGATTCCATGTCTATGGGCGCGAGGGCGAGGACTGCCATCACGGCGATGGCGGCATCATCCGACGAGTGGTGCAAGGCGGGCGAAGCACGTGGTTCTGCCCGAAATGCCAGAAATGACGGTCTAGGCGTCTACCAGCGCGTAATGCGGCGGGGGTGGCAAACCTTCCATCTTTTCGGCGAGCAGCGGGCGGAAGCTGGGGCGGCTTTTCATCACCGCGTACCAGCCGCGCGCCTGGTCATGTCCCTTCCAGTCGATCCCGCCCAGGTAGTCGGCGACCGAAACCTGCGCCGCGCAGGCGAGGTCGGCCAGGCTCAGCGTCGAGCCGCCGACCCACTGGCGCGTGTCGACCAGCCAGTCGATGTAGTCGAGGTGGCCGTGCGCCATCTTCATCGCTTCGCGCAGCGCCTTGGAATCGGGTGGCTGGCGCAGCACCAGGCGCTTCTTCATCCGTTCATGCAGCAGTGGCGCGGTGACGTCATTGTAGAAATTCTCGTCGAACAGCGCGACCAGCCGGCGGATCTCGGCGCGCTGCGGGGCTGTGCCGCCGGTCATGGGATTGCGTTCGACCGTCTCTTCCAGGAATTCGCAGATCGCGCGACTGTCGCACAGCGCATGGCGCCGCGCCGGATCGAACAGCACGGGCGTCCGCCCGGCCGGATTCATCTGCCAGAAGCCGTCGCGTCCTTCCCACGGATATTCGCGCACGACCTCATAGGCGATGTTCTTCTCGCCCATCAGCAGGCGCAGCTTGCGGCTGAACGGACAAAGGGGAAACGTGAAAAGCTGCCACATGGATTGCCCATTATTGCACCACCGGCGCGGACGCGTCCACCGCGTCACGAGACGGCGGAGCGAATTTTCCCGTGGATCACTTCCGCTCGGGCAGCGCTCGGGCCATTTGTTCGGCCATCTCGCGCAGCGCGGGGGCCATTGCCGCCATGGCGCTCGCCATGGTCCCGGCCGCCTGCATGGCCTGCGGGGCGTTGCGACCGATGGCCTCGCTCACCCGGCCCGCTTCGGGCACCATCTTGCGCAATGTGAGATCGGGGTCGACCTGCCGGGCCTGCTCGCCCGCCATCTCAGCCGCGGCCTGCGCCAAAGGCGCGATCGGCATGTCGAGCAGAATTTCGGTCATCGTCTGGGCCAGCATCGCCAGTTCGCGCTGCCGCTCGGGATCGCGCATCTGTTCGGCCATATCGGCCAGCGGTGCAGCCTCCGACGCCGCAGCGGGAGCTTCCTGCGCGGCAAGGGGGATCGGGGCAAATGCCAGGGCGGCGGCAGGGAGGATCAACTTACGCATGGTCGTAACCTTCGCCAGTCGGTGGTGAGACGGGGTTTCTAGCTGGCACGGTCTTGCGGCCGGGTGAACATCTCAGAGCCCCGAAGCATCGAGCAACAGCAAACAGCCAGGCATAACCTCGGCCAGCCGACCGGGCTGCTGGAGCGCATCGACCTCGGGCCGTGCCTGCTTGACCAGGCCTTCGCGTGTCAGTCCCGTATCGTCCATCAGCTGCGCCAGCGAACGAACGAAGAATTCCCGCCCGCGTTCGCTTAGGTCCGGCCAAGCGTGATCACCGACAGTTCCGGCGCGCTGCCGCTCTGCCGCCATGGCAATTGCCATCGAGCAGCGCAGCGCGGTCTGCTGCTGTATGTCGAGCGGGACGGGAGCGGCCTCGGCGGGGAGGGTCGAGGCTTGCGCAAGCAGGAGAACCGGGGCGAGAATAGTGAGCATCGGCCTCCCCTAGAAGGCCCTTGCTGAACCGCAAGCAACTTCGCTTGCGGCGGCGGCTGCGCGAGACTAACCCGTGCCGCGAAGGAGAACCCATCGATGAAGACCCGCGCCGCAGTCGCCTTTGCCCCCAAGCAACCGCTCGAAATCGTCGAGCTTGACCTCGAAGGCCCCAAGGCGGGCGAAGTCCTGGTGGAAATCATGGCGACGGGCATCTGCCACACCGATGCCTATACGCTCGACGGGTTCGACAGCGAAGGTATCTTCCCCAGCGTGCTGGGCCACGAAGGTGCGGGCGTGGTGCGCGAAATCGGCCCCGGCGTCACCTCGGTCAAGCCGGGCGACCATGTGATCCCGCTCTACACCCCCGAATGCCGCCAGTGTAAGTCGTGCCTGTCGGGCAAGACCAACCTGTGCACCGCGATCCGCGCGACGCAGGGCAAGGGGCTGATGCCCGACGGGACCAGCCGCTTCTCCTACAAGGGGCAGACAATCTTCCACTACATGGGTTGTTCGACCTTCTCGAACTTCACCGTGCTGCCCGAAATCGCAGTCGCCAAGATCCGCGAGGACGCGCCGTTCCAGACCAGCTGCTACATCGGTTGCGGCGTCACCACCGGCGTCGGCGCGGTGGTCAACACCGCCAAGGTGCAGGTGGGCGACAATGTCGTCGTCTTCGGCCTTGGCGGGATCGGCCTCAACGTGATCCAGGGCGCGAAGCTGGCCGGCGCGAACATGATCGTGGGCATCGACATCAACCCCGACCGCGAGGAATGGGGCCGCAAGTTCGGCATGACGCACTTTCTCAACACCAAGGGGATGAGCCGCGACGAAGTCGTCGCCAAGGTGGTCGAACTGACCGACGGCGGTGCCGACTACACCTTCGACGCCACCGGCAATACCGAAGTGATGCGCACCGCTTTGGAAGCCTGCCACCGCGGCTGGGGCACCAGCATCATCATCGGCGTGGCCGAAGCGGGCAAGGAAATCGCCACCCGCCCGTTCCAGTTGGTCACCGGGCGCAACTGGCGCGGCACGGCCTTCGGCGGTGCCAAGGGCCGCACCGACGTGCCCAAGATCGTCGACTGGTACATGGACGGCAAGATCGCCATCGATCCGATGATCACCCACGTGCTCAGCCTCGAGGAAATCAACAAGGGCTTCGACCTGATGCATGCGGGCGAGAGCATCAGGAGTGTCGTCGTCTACTGAGGAGAAGTCCCATGTTCACGCACATCCACCTGGGTAGCAGCGATGTCGAGCGCTCGAAGCGCTTCTACGACGCGCTATTCGAAGCCCTGGGTGGGGCGCGAAGCTGGAAGGACAGCGATCGCGATCGCTGGTTCTGGCAGAAGGACGGGACCTTTCTCGTGGTTGGCGAACCGCTCGACAAGCATGACAGCCACCCCGGCAACGGGATCACCGTCGGCTTCGCGGTAGACAGCCCAGAGCAGGGCGATGCCTGGCATGCCGCCGGCCTCGCCAACGGCGGGACAACCTGCGAAGACCCGCCTGGAATTCGCGATCACAGCGCTCAGGGCGGGATCTATCTCGCCTACCTGCGCGATCCCGATGGCAACAAGCTCTGCGCGCTCAAGTTCATGGGTGAACTGGCGGTCTGAACACGCAGCGATTTGATCGCTTGCCAGCCCGTTCGGCGCGCCTAAGGTGGCGAATCGAAACCCAAAGGAGAGAGTACAGATGTACAGTCACATGATGGTGGGCGCGAACGACATGGCGAAAGCCAAGGCGTTCTATGATGCGACCTTCAAGGCCATGGGCGGCAAGGAAGGAATCACCGACGACAAGGGTCGCCTAATCTACATGCACAATGGCGGCATCTTCATCGTCACCAGCCCGATCGACGGCAAGCCTGCCACCCACGGCAACGGCTGCACCATCGGCTTCGCCATGACCCCCGAACAGGCCGATGCCTGGCACACGGCGGGCGTGGAAGCCGGCGGCACCGCGATCGAGGATCCGCCGGGCGTGCGGTCGGGCGGCATGGGTGACCTTTATCTCGCCTACCTGCGCGATCCCGATGGCAACAAGCTGTGTGCCCTGCACCGCATGGGCTCGTAACGCTTGAATAGGCGTGGCGAAGCGGGATTGCTGGCCGACCTGGCGTCGCTGGCAATCCCCTTCGCCAGCCACGAACATATCGCGGTCTTCACCGTGGAGGAAAGCCGCCGGGTCGATGCCGACATCCCTGGCGCCCATACCAAGAACCTGTTCCTGAAAGATGCGGGCGGAGCCTATTGGCTGGTCACCGTCCCGGCGGAAGCGCGCGTGGACCTCAAGGCGCTACCGGGCGCGATCGGCTGCAAGCGCGTGAGCTTCGGCAAGGCGGAGGACATGGATCGCCTGCTTGGTATCGCGCCGGGTTCGGTGACACCGCTGGCCATGATCAATGCCGTGCCCGGTAGTGTGGCCGTGGTGATCGACGGCGGCCTTGCCGCGGCTGCGCGCGTGAACGTCCACCCGCTTCGTAACACCGCGACACTGGGGCTATCCGGCGCGGACATCTTGCGCCTGCTTGCCCATTGGGGCCACCAGCCGCGCGTTGCCGCCATCCCGACGGCGCAGGAGCCCGCATGACCATCGAATACCTGTCGCAGAATCTGGCCTTCGAAGGCACGCAGCACGTCTGCTCGCACCGCTCGCGCGAGACGGGAACCGACATGACTTTTTCGGTCTATGTCCCGCCGCACATGCCCGGCATCAAGCTGCCGGTGCTGTGGTACCTTTCGGGCCTGACCTGCACCCATGCGAACGTCACCGAGAAGGGCGAATACCGCAAGGCCTGCGCCGAACATGGCATCATCTTCGTCGCCCCCGACACCAGCCCGCGCGGCGACGACGTGCCCGACGCAACGGAGGAATACGACTTCGGCAAGGGCGCGGGTTTCTATGTCGATGCCACGCAAGACCCGTGGTCGCGGCACTATCGCATGCGCAGCTATATCGAGAACGAGCTGCCCGAGATCATCGCCGAAAACTTCCCTGCCGACATGGCGCGCCAGGGCATCACCGGCCACTCGATGGGCGGCCATGGCGCACTGACCATCGGCTTGCGCAATCCCGGCCGTTTCCGTTCGATCAGCGCTTTCGCACCGATCGTCGCCCCGTCACAGGTGCCGTGGGGCGAAAAGGCGCTGGCCCGCTACATCGGCGATGACCGCGCAGCGTGGCGCGAATACGATGCGGTTGCATTGATCGAGGACGGCGCGCGCGCCGAGCACCTGCTGGTCGACCAGGGCACGGCTGACAATTTCCTCGAAGACCAGCTCAAGCCCAGCCTCCTCGCCATGGCGTGCGCCAAGGCAGGCATGATGCCCGAGATCCGCATGCAGAGCGGCTACGACCATTCCTACTACTTCATCGCGACCTTCATGGCCGAGCATGTCGCATGGCACGCGGAGCGGTTGGGGTAACTCTAACTCTCGTTCACGAGAGCAAGGAAGATCCTCTCCGCCTCTTCTGAGAAGCTCTCGTTTGGCTGGCGTGCAGGTACTTCGCCAGCACGCTCCAACTCCGCGTGGATGAGGTGGACGATTTCAGGCATCGCTTTCGCCAGTCCAGCCTCTCGCGTCTTCGCTTTAAGCTCAATCATGGCTTCGATTTGCTCGATGATCAAATGAGAGAGATCACACCTTTGCATGAGCTCTTGAAGTTGCATGGGAGGTCGGGAGCGAGAATCGAGACGCAGGCAACGAATGGCTAGCGCCGGTCGCAAAGCATAGAACAACTTCTTGACCGAGACGCCTCGTTCAACCTCTCCCCATCGCGCCACCTGGGCCCGTCCAAGGCTCGCGTAGTGCAATGCGAAGCCGCGCGGATCAAAGAAACGATCGCCAAGCTCCACGAGCGCGCTGATCACCGGATCATCGTCAAGATAGCGAATGGGACTCTCGATCCATTCAGACAGGGCTGCATTGTGCTTGAGCATCAGCCCCAATGCCTTGCGAATATCCCACCCATTCAGATCGACTTCGTCAACGATAGGTCGCTCAACCACATCGCGCGGCGGCGAGAGCGCCAAATAATGCTCGCGTGGCCGGACAAAGAGGAATCGAACATCGTAGTCGCTGTCGGGCGAAGGGAAGCCCCAGGCCCGCGACCCTGACTCGATTGCGAGGAGGTAGCGAATACCTTCATCTTCAGCGACCTTGGACAGACGCCGTTCAATCTCTTTGCGAATGTTTGCCGGGATTGCAGCGTTCAACGGCTCAACTCGAACACCGCGAATTCGGCGCGGGCATTGGCGCCGCCGCGGGCAATAGGGCGCTCGCCAGCGAAGTACCAATCGTTCTCAATCCGTGCGCCCTTTTCGGCGGCGAGGTCGCGGAAATCCTTCACCGTCACGTGGTGGATGTTCTGCGTGGCGTACCAGCTGACGGGCAGGCTACGCGTCACCGGCATGCGGCCGCCGAACATCAGCGCCGCGCGCGTGCGCCAATGGGCGAAATTGGGGAAGCTGACGAAGGTCCGGCGGCCGACTCGCAACAGCTCGTCGAGCATGCAGTCGGGCCGCGCGGCGGTCTGCAGCGTCTGGCTGAGCACGGCGTAGTCGAAGCCTTTATCGGGATAGTCGGCAAGATCGCGGTCGGCGTCTCCCTGCACCACCGACAGGCCCTGCGAGACGCAGCGTTCGACGCTGGCGCCGTCGATCTCGATGCCGCGGACGTCGCATCCCGCCTCGCGCAGGGCGAGCATCAGCACGCCGTCGCCGCAGCCGATATCGAGCACGCGGCTGCCGGGGGTGACATGGCTGGCGATCACCGCAAGGTCGGGCCGCAAGCTCACGCGTAAACCCCCGGGTCGTGCAGTTCCATCGCGCTCACCGGATTGGCGAGAGGTGTCCAGCCGAACTGCCGGTACAGGTCATGCGCATCGCGCGTCATCAGCATCCACCGGCGTAGGCCCTGCAGCTCCGGGTGTGCGTGCAGATAGGCCATCATCGCCTTGGACAATCCCTGGCCGCGATGATCCTCGAGCACATAGACATCGGCCAGATAGGCGAAGGTCGCGCGATCGGTCACCACGCGGGCCATGGCGACCTGTTGCCCGCGATAGCGGACCGCCACACACAGGCTGTTGGCCAGCGCCCGGCGCACGGTGGCCAGGGGGATGCCCGTCGACCAGTAACTACCGGATAGGTAGGCATGCGCCGCGTCGGCATCGATCGCGCCTTGATCGCCCACCAGTTCATAACCGTCAGCAAGGCCATTCATCCGAGGAACCCCGTGATCACCCGGTCGAGCGCGGGTACGTCGAGCAGGAAGCTGTCATGGCCGTGCGGCGCGGACAGTTCGACGAAACTCACCGCCGCGCCCGCCGCATTGAGCGCGTGCACGACATGGCGGCTCTCCGCCGTTGGATAGAGCCAGTCGCTATCGAAGCTGACCAGGCAGAAGCGCGCCGTGGTTCCGGCAAAGGCATCGGCCAGCTTGCCTCCATGTTCCTCGGCAAGGTCGAAATAGTCCATCGCACGCGTGATATAGAGGTAGCTGTTGGCGTCGAAACGCTGGGTGAAGCCGCTGCCTTGGTAGCGCAGGTAGCTCTCGACCTGGAAATCGGCGTCGAAGCCGAAGCTCTTGGCTTCGCGGTCCTGCAGATTGCGCCCGAACTTCTCGGTCAGCGCCTCTTCGGAGAGATAGGTGATATGCGCCGCCATACGCGCCACGGCGAGCCCGTTGTCGGGCGACTCACCGCCGTAATAATCACCATCCTGCCAGCGCGGATCAGCCATGATCGCCTGCCGCCCAAGTTCGTGGAAGGCGATGTTCTGCGCCGAATGGCGGCTGGTCGATGCGATCACCAGCACCCGCTCCGCGCGGTCGGGCCAGTTGGCCGCAAGGCTCAGCGCCTGCATCCCACCCATCGATCCTCCGACAACCGCGTGCAGCGTGCCGATGCCCAGCGCCTCGAGCAGGCCGACATGCGCGCGAACCATGTCGCGGATGGTGATGACCGGGAACCGCATCGCATAGGGCTGGCCGTCGGGCGCCTTGCTCAAGGGGCCGCTCGATCCCATGCAGCTGCCGATGACGTTCGGGCAGATCACATGGAAGCGATCGGTGTCGATCGGCTTGCCCGGGCCGACCATGCGTTCCCACCAGCCGGGCTTGCCGGTGATCGGGTGATTGCTCGCGACATACTGATCGCCGGTCAGTGCGTGGCACAGCAGGATCGCGTTCGAACGCGTGGCGTTCAGCGCGCCATAAGTCTCATAGGCCACGTCGACACGCGCCAGCTCACCCCCGCCGTCGAGTGGCAGCGGAGCGGGCAGAACCAGGGTTTGCGAGGTGGCTTTCAAATCGAACCTTGGGGCGAAACAATGAAACCCTGCCTCTAACCGCAAGCCTTGCGCTTGTCGAAGGGCCGATATTCTTTCATGCGACAAAGCCGAAATGGCAGACAAACCAACCCTCAAGCCGTGGATCGAAGCGATCCATGCCTATGTGCCGGGCAAATCCAAGACGTCCGACGGGCGTCCGCTGGTCAAGCTTTCGGCCAACGAGAACCCGCTGGGCTGCAGCCCAGCGGTGCACAAGGCCTTGGCCGGGGAGCATCAGCCGAACTTCTATCCCGACCCTGACGCCACCGCATTGCGCCAGGCAATCGGCGCAGTGCATGGCATCGATCCTGCGCGGATCGTCTGCGGCACCGGATCGGGCGAGCTACTGCACTGCGCGGTGCAGGCCTTTGCAGGGCCGGGGGACGAAGTGGTGTTCCCGCGCTATTCCTTCTCGCTCTACCCGCTGCTGGTATGGAAGGTCGGCGCCGAGGTCGTGCCCGCCGAGGACAGCGATTACGCAGCCGATGTCGACAAGCTGCTAGCCGCCGTGACCGAACGCACGCGCGTGGTGCTGCTCGACAATCCGAACAACCCGATAGGCACCTGGCTGCCGCGCGCCGAGGTCGAGCGGCTCCATGCCGGATTGCCGCGCGACGTGCTGCTGGTCGTCGACCAGGCCTATGCCGAATTCCTCGAAGAGGGCGAAGATGACGGCGGGTTCGATCTCGCCGCGCGTTACGACAACGTCCTTGTCACCCGCACCTTCTCCAAGGCCTTCGGGATCGCGGGGGAGCGGGTAGGCTGGGCGACTGGCGCGCCGCACCTGGTCGATGCGCTCAATCGGCTGCGCGGGGCCTTCAACGTGACCGCGAGCGGGCAGAAGGCGGCGCTGGCCGCGCTGGGCGACCGGGATTTCGTGCGGCGCTCGCGCGATGCGAACAGCTCGATCCGCGCGCGCTTCGTCGAACAGGTCGAAGCGCTCGGCAACCACGGGCTGCGCGCGCTGCCGAGCAAGGCGAACTTCGTCTTCGTAGTGTTCGAAGGCGCATTGTCCGCAACCACTGCGCTCGATGCGATCAGCGAAGCGGGCTATGCCGTGCGCCACCTGCCAAGCCAGGACCTGCCGCAGGCGCTGCGCATCACGGTGGGTACGCAGGAGCAGATGGACGCGATCGCCACCGTGCTGCGCCAGCTGTGCGAGGCCTCGGCATGATCCCGAACAATGTCGCCATCATCGGGCTCGGCCTGGTTGGCGGGTCGATCGGGCTCGCGACGCGCGCGATGCTGCCCCAGGTCGCCACCACGGGATGGGATGCCAACCCCGACGTGCGCCGCCGCGCGGCCGAGCGCGGGCTGGTCGCAAATGTCTGCGAAACCGCCGAGGAGGCGGTGCGCGATGCCGATCTGGTGATCCTTTGCGTACCCGTTGGCGCGATGGGCGAGGCCGCCGCCGCAATCGCCGCAGCGGTTCCCTCGGGCGCAATCGTCAGCGACGTTGGCTCCTCCAAGCGCAGCGTGGGCGATGCCATCGCCAAGGCCCTGCCCGGCGCGACCGTGATCCCGGCGCATCCCGTGGCGGGCACCGAAAAGAGCGGCCCCGATGCCGGCTTCGCCGAGCTGTTCCGCCACCGCTGGTGCATCGTGACGCCTCCGGCCGATGCCCCTGCCGAGGCCGTCGCCGCCGTGTCCGATTTCTGGGAAGGCCTCGGCGCCAAGATCGAGATCATGGACCCGGCGCACCATGACGTGGTGCTGGCGGTAACCAGCCATATCCCGCACCTGATCGCCTATACCATCGTCGGCACGGCATCGGATCTCGAGGACGTCACCCGCGGCGAGGTGATCAAATATTCCGCCGGTGGGTTTCGCGACTTCACCCGCATCGCCGCGAGCGACCCGACCATGTGGCGCGACGTCTTCCTGACCAACCGCGACGCCGTGCTCGAAGTGCTCGGCCGCTTTACCGAGGACCTGACCGCGCTCCAGCGTGCCATCCGCAACGGCGACGGCGACACGCTGTTCGAACTGTTCGAACGCACCCGCGCGATCCGCCGCTCGATCA
The DNA here is from genome assembly GCF_013260645.1 of Erythrobacter mangrovi. Taxonomy (NCBI): domain Bacteria; kingdom Pseudomonadati; phylum Pseudomonadota; class Alphaproteobacteria; order Sphingomonadales; family Erythrobacteraceae; genus Erythrobacter; species Erythrobacter mangrovi. The sequence goes on from NZ_CP053921.1 coordinate 762,240, forward strand.
TCGAGGAAGGCCAGGACGACGCGCGCCCCGACTTCGGGCGATCGGATCACTGAGGGGCTGCGAAACTGGCGGGCAATCGCCAACTTCCGAAGTGCGAGTAGCGAATCCAAATGGCAAGGTTTGGGTGGAAAGCGGACATTCCATGCCTTAGACTCGCACAGATAGTAGAGGGAACGCTGTGGACTTCACCTACATAGTTGCGGGCATCATCTCTGTTGTGGTTGGTGTTGTCGGTGGAAGCGTCTTTTTGCTGGTGCAGGGGCAGACCTTCTGGCGCTTGCTTGCAACGACAGTCCCGGTCGCGGTCGTGCTAGATCTTGCGCTGCTTCTGGATTGGAGCCGCGTTGAACCGATTACGACATCATTTTTGCTTACTGACCTCGCGTTTTTTACCGCCTATTCACTCGTCGGCTGCTCAATTGGCGCACTTCCTTTGGTGGTCGCGCGGAGGTTGTATCGACGACTGTCGAATACAGAGGGCGACTGAGAGCTAGCGTCAGAAATCGGGTCGTTAGCGGTCATGCCATTCCCGGAGTACTCAGCCTTTAGGTGAAAGAAGGGCCGCCAGTTCCGTTAGTACAGACCTCCCTTTACTCCGCCTTTTCCCGAATGGCCGCTCCTGGAGGCAAAACCTCAAGGCTGCGGCGGTCAAGCTGGGCGGCGACTTCCTCGGGCCCGTATTTCGGTCGCCACCCCAGCGACTCCAGCGCTGCGCCGGGTGAGTAAACCCGGTCGATCGACCGGGGCAGATCCCACCCGCGTTGGCGGAAACTTGCCGCGAGGTCCGGCGCCCGCTCCTCGATCAGCGAAGCAGCGCGCGTGGCCAGGTCTCCCACGTCGGTGGGGAGGAAAGGCGTCGCCCCCGAGACAACGAAGCGCTGGAACTGCGGCCCCTGATGAGAAAGCGCGAGCATATGCGCATCGGCGACATCGCGGACATCGACACCCCGATGCAGCCGGTACGCGGCCATTCGATCGGCCGGCTCGGGGAAGCAGCGCGACATGCGAATGACCCGCACGGCGAGCTTTTCGGAAGCCGCTTCGGCCAGCGCCTTCTCCCCGGCAGCCTTCGTCCGGTGATAGATCGATTTGGGTTGGGGCGGCGTGTCCTCATCCACCCAGGTGCAGGCGCCCTTGGCAATGGCATGTCCGTAAAGCGCGGTCGTGCTGGTGAAGACGATCCGCGGCACGCCGCTGGCAAGCGCCACATCGATCAGCAGCCGGATGCCCTGATCATTGATGCGTTCGAATTCTGCGTCCGCCAGCACACCGACATGCGGTGCATGGAGCGCTGCCGTGTGGATCACTGCATCGGCGCCTTCGAACGCCCGCTCCAAGACAGAGCGATTCGCCACATCGCCGATGATGCTGGTGGTTGCGAAAGCCTGTCGGTCGATACCGGTGACGCTGTGATCCGGCGCCAGCGCGCCGAAGATGGCGCGGCCCAATCTGCCGCTGCTACCGGTAAGAACGACCTTCACGCCCATTCGATAGAGCGCCCACGCAACGTGTTCAAGTCGAAGCGGAAAATGGCGGCGGCTGGCGGTCAGACCCGTTCGAGGCGGACGTGCGGCTCAGGCGGCAACTCGACCGCGATCTGATCGCCGGGGCGAACGGTGCCGCCGTGCAGCACGATTCCCATTATCCCGGTCTTGAGGACCGGTTTGCCGTCCGCATCGCGCCCAACCATCGGTTTGAGCAGGCCAGGCCTGAAAGCTTCGATCTGGCGACAAGGATTGCGCAGGCCGGTCACTTCGATTTCGGCTCGATCGCCCAGCCGCAGCCGCGTTCCGCGCGGCAGGTCGATCAGCGAGAGGCCCCGCACAAGAATATTCTCGCCCAGATCGCCCGGTCCAAGTGCAAATCCCAGTGCGGCCATCTCGTCCAGAAGTTCGGCAGCAATCAAGTGAACCTGCCGCAGGTTGGGCTGGTTGGGATCCGCCGCCACGCGTGAGCGATGTTTGACCGTTGCGCCCAGATGCGCGTCCCCCTCTACGCCGAGACGTTCGACGAGCGTGACTTGCTCACAAACGCGCTTGGAGAATGTATGCTCACCGCTGCGCGCGACCGAGACGACCTGCGCGCCCATCTTACCTGTTCAGTGCGTTGATCGCCTGCCTGACACGGGCCTCGACCTCGTCGCGCGGCAGCCCGGGCGGAATGGCCTCACCGAAGCGATAGGTGATCGTCCCGGGATTCTTGAGCAGTCGGTGATAGATCGGCCCGCTGTTCACCGCGACCGGGATCACCGGCAGGCCCAGCATCTTGTAGAGGCCGGCGAAGCCCGATTGCAGCTCGCGGTCCTCGCCATGCGGTACGCGTGTTCCCTCGGGAAAGATCACCAGTGGGCGACCCTCGGCGATCAGCGCCTTGGCCGCGCGGATCATCTGCATCAGCGCCTTCGGACCCGCGTCGCGATCCACCGGGACCAGGCCGAAAGCCGCGGCCGCCCGGCCCCACAGCGGAATGCTGAAGAGCTCCTGCTTGGCGAAAACCGAAGGCAGGTGGAACAATCGCGGCGCATCGATCGCTTCGAAGAAGCTTTCGTGCTTGATTGCGTAGAGCACCGGCTCCTGCACGGGCTGCCCTTCGACAACGATCCTGCAGCCGAGCAGGTTGACCAGGCACCAGCGCTGCCACTGCGACCAGTTGCGCACCCGCGCGCGGAAAGCATCGACGCTGAACGGCAGCGAGGCAAGCGACGCCGATGTGATCAGCAGCGAGCCGATGTAGAACGCGACGTAGAAGGCGATGTTTCGCAGCAATCGCATGGTCGTGTCAGACCGGCAGGATGCGCGAAATCGCCGCGGCGATCAGCTTGTTGTATTCGAGATAGAGCGTCGCGAGGTCAGACGAGGATTTGACCGCATCGCGCACGATCATCGTTCCCGGCGGCAATGCCTCGGCAAATTCCGACGCCGCGCGGGCCATGTGCCAATCGGTGGTGACGAGCCGGACCGAAGAAAACTCGTTCTCCTTCATCCATTGCGCCGCCTCACCCGCATTGCTGCGCGTATCGACGGCGAGATAGCCCAGCGTGACGCAGCACTTCATCAGACGGGAAGGAACTTCGAATTCCGCGGCGAATTCCTTCGGCTTCACCTCGGGGTCGACGCCCGAGACGAACAGTTCCCGGGCGAGGCCGTCTTCGACCACCTCGATGCCACGGGCGATCCGCCCGGGTCCGCCGGTCGGAACGATGACCGCATCGGTGACCTGGCCGGTGACCGCCTGCGGCAAGGTCAGCGCAAAGCCGAGGAAGCCGAATGCGTAGAGCAGCACCAGCGAGGCGAGGAAACGCAGGATCACAGCATCTTCCGGAGTGATGAGAGGACAGTCATGCGGGCCGTGTAGACTGCAATCGCGATCGCGAAAAGCGGCACTGTGACCAATACCAGCCAATCGGTGGGACCGAGAGTGCCGCCCGCCACGAGGCCTGAATCGAGGGCCGCGAACTGTGCTGCCATCAACATGACTGCACCACTTCCCAGCACAAGCCCGAGGAATCCGCCCGCCAGCGCGTCGAGCAGGATCGAGCGCTGGAAGATGCGGGCAATCTGGTCATCATCGCCGCCGAGCAGGTGGACGATCTCGATCGTATCGCGGTTGGTATCCAGCGCATTGCGCGCCGCGAGCCAGACCGCTGCACCGCCGGTGAAGGCGAGCAGCGCGATCAGGCCCATTGCCATCCAGCGCAATGTCGAAAGCGCGGTCAGGACGGGCGCTAGCCAGTCCGATTGTGCGTCGATCCGCGCAGCGGGCGCCGTTTCGGCAAGCATGTCGCGCAAACGGTCCAGCGTCGCCGCGTCGGCCTCGCTTTGCAGGCGCAGGTCGATCAGCGCGGGCATCGGAAGGCTCTCGTCGCTGGCTCCCGCCCCCAGCCACGGCTCGAGCAATCGCTCGACCCGGTCCTGCGGCAGCACGCTGACGCTGACAACCGCAGGGTCGCGGGCAAGCATCGCTGCCGCGGCCTGCGCCTGCGCGTCGCGAATGGCTGGATTGGGCTCGACGATCTGGACGGTAGCGCTGCCGGCAAGATCGCCACTCGCACGGGCGACAAGGTTTGCCAGGGCCAGCCCGCCAGCCGCTGAAAGCACGGTGATCGCCACCATGATCGCGATCACCCAGGGCATCGGCCCGCCTAGCCTGGCCCGCGGAAGCAGGTGCGCCGCGCGCTTGCCACGAAACGGGGCCAGTCCGCGCTCTGCAGCACGCACCATGACGGGTGGGCGCGTCACTGGCCCGCCCCCACGCGGCGCGGCGGATAACGCAGCGCCCCCGTCGGGTCGGCAAGCGTCCCCTTGTCGAGCCGCATGATCAGCGAGTCCGGAACCTTGCGCAGCAGGTGCACGTCGTGCGTTGCGACCACCACCGTGGTGCCGAGGCGATTGAGTGCTTCGAACAGCCGGATCAGCTTGAGCGCCATCTCGGGATCGACGTTGCCGGTCGGCTCGTCCGCCACCAGCATGTCGGGCCGCCCGATCACCGCCCGCGCGATCGCAACGCGCTGTTGCTCGCCGCCCGAAAGCGTCGCCGGTCGCGCATCCGCGCGATGCGACAGACCGACCCATTCGAGCATGTCGGATACCGGTCCCTGCAGGTCGGCCTCGCGCACGCCCGATACGCGTAGCGGCAAGGCCACATTGTCGAAGGCCGAAAGGTGTTCGACTAGGCGGAAATCCTGGAACACCACGCCCATCCGTCGGCGATAGGCGGGCAGCCGTTCGCGCGGCAGGGTAATGACGTCGGTGCCGAACATACGGATCGCACCGCGGGACGGGCGCTGGGAGAGGTAGAGTAGCCGCAACAGCGAGGTCTTCCCAGCCCCGCTGGCCCCCGTGAGGAAGTAGAAGCGCCCGGGAAACAGGGTGAAGGAGATATTGGACAGCACTTCGCGATCGGTGCCGTAACGCAGGCCGACATTGTCGAACTGGACGATCTCGGTTTCCGGCCCGCTCACGCCCGTACACCCCGCCGGTGAAGAAGATCGCCCCTGCCTGTCATGCTCGCGGGTGGCTATAACCGCGCTTCGGTGTGGAAAAAAGCCGCCTGTGGGTATTGCGAACAGGCCTCTCGCTTGTCGTGATTCGCGAGCACGCCTAAGGCCGTTTACCAAGATGATCATTGCTTGCCCCGCCTGCTCCACCCGCTACGTGGTGCCCGACAGCGCCATCGGGATCGAAGGCCGGACGGTGCGTTGCGCAAAGTGCAAGCATAGCTGGTTCCAGGAAGGGCCTGATGCCGAACGGCTTGCGGCAGTGGCCAAAGTCCCTACTCCGCCGCCGAACCCGGCTCCGACGCCAGCACCACCGCCGCCCCGTCCAACTCCACCCGCGCCGCCCGCGGTCGAAGCGGAGCAGGGCTCTAACGTTACCTACGCCGAAGCCGGCGATACGGTCCAAGACGAGCCAGAACCGCGCGAGAGCCCCGATTTCGACGAGGCCGCCCCGCCTTTTGGCGAGGTGCAGGACGACCTGCCGCCTCCCCCTGAACCCGAAGAAGACGAATCGCCGTCGCGCTTCGAACACGCACCACCGTTCCGCCCTCGGCGGAACATGACCAAGCTGTGGACCTGGGCGGCAGCGATCTTCGCCCTGCTGGCCGTGGGGACGATCGCGGCGGTCAACTATGTCGGCCTGCCCGACTGGGTGCCGGTCTCCAAGCCGCTGTTCGGAGCAGCGCAGCCCGATCTCGAGCTGTCCTTCCCGGTCGAGCAGCAGGAACGGCGCACGCTTCCCAACGGCACCGAGTTCTTCGGCGCAAGGATCATCGTCAAGAACACCGCACGCGAAACCCGTCCGGTACCGCCGGTCCTGATCGTGCTGCGCGACCAGCGGGAGCGCCAGGTTTACAGCTGGGTGGTCAATCCGCCGCAGGCGTCGCTCGCCCCGGGTGAGGAATTGACGATCAACGAAGCGGTGACCGACGTCCCCAAATCGGCGGTTTTTGCCGATATCGGCTGGGCCCCACGCTGACCCCATAGAAAGGTGCTTGCGGGCGCTTGGCGGCGCTGCTAGGGGCGCGCACCTACCGACGGGAGGGCTCCTCAAAGGCCCCTCCGATGCGAGACTGTGTGCGGTCGTGGCGGAATTGGTAGACGCGCAACGTTGAGGTCGTTGTGGGCGAAAGCCCGTGGAAGTTCGAGTCTTCTCGACCGCACCAGACAGTCCCTTGGTTTTTCCAGATCAGCAGACGCAAGCAGTCGCCCCGCAGTGGGACGGCTTGCGGGTTATGGTTACCGTTACTTAACTTTGTTAGGTAATTGCGTATGATCACGAGATCATGGTTCGCATCACCCGACATATCAAAGCCTTGAAGCTTCTGGCCGCAGGCGCTTGCGCGATGATGGCGGCGATGTGGGCGACGCCTTCGCAGGCGGACCCTGAGAAGATCACCATCCTCACCCCCGCGGCGTTGCGTTTCGGTACCTTCGCCGTGCCCACTACGGGATTCCGCGAAGTCACCGCTTCGGGAACGATTACCAGTTCGGGGATAGTTTCGCTGGACGACAGTGGTGTCGGTCCGGCGCGTTTCGTCATCGAGTACGATCGCGGCAACAACAGCAGACGGAGGCTCGACCTGACAATCGAGGTGGTTCTTTCCAGTCCGGCGGTATTCACCCAGGGCGGCTTGTCGGCGCGGCTGAGCCGATACCAGACGGACTTACCTGGATACGGCCTGGTCCAGGCAGGGCAGGTGATCCGCATGGAAATCCCCAACTGCACCACACGCGTTTGCTCTCGCAGCTTCAGCCTTGGCGGGCGGCTCGATGTCGACCGCAGCTTTGGCGGGGGGCTGGTCGAAATCCCGGTGCCGATCGATGCAGCGGTTGTCTCCGTCAATTGACCGGGCCTGGCGATGCAGCGTCGCTGGCGTTGCACTCCTCGCAGTTCCGATGCTTGCGCCACCGGCCCTCGCCCGAGATGGAACCAGCGCATCGGCCACCGGGAGCGCGTCTGCAGCGATCGTCCAGCCGATCACGGTTCGGGCGCTTGAAGACCTGTTGTTCGGCACATTGGCGATAGGCACCGATGCCAGCGGCTCGATTACCGTCGACCCCGCAAGTGGAAGTGTGGCCTTTCTCGGGGCCTTGAGAAGCGTGTGCGGCGCGGGCGGATGCCTGGCCCACCCCGCGGTCTTCGGCGTAACCGGAGAGGCTGGGCGACGCTATCGCATCGACGCGCCTGCTTCAGCCATTGCCAATCCGGTGGAAGGCGCCGGCCCGGCCCTATCGGTTGTCGACATACAGATATCGGTCTCCAGCCTGCCGGGTAACGCCACTATCGGCTTGCTCGATTCAAATGGTGAAGACCGCTTCCGGCTCGGCGGCACGCTGCAAGTTCCCGCAGGCAGTCCGGCCGGATTCTATCGCGCTGATGTAGAGGTGGTTGTCACCTATGACTAACACTATCTTAATCTCCCACGTAAAACCGCGTAATTCTGCGGATTCTTCCCCGTAAGGGTTTCTTAAAGCCTACGCATTATCCCCTATCGATGCACCGGCCAGGGCTGGGCAGAAGAGTACATCCAGGGGACACCACATGAAGAAACTGATGCTGGCGGCGGTTGCTGCCACCTTCGCAGTTCCGGCCTTCGCTGCGCCGGGCAATACTGCCACCGCCACCGATGGTTCGGCCACCGCGCAGATCGTCGCGCCGATCGCAATCACCCACGTAGCGACCGAGTCGCTGAACTTCGGCATCATCGTGCCGGATTCGGCCGCCTCGAGTGTCATTTCGATCACCACCGGCGGCGTCGGCTCGGTTGCATCGGGCGGCGCTGTCGTGGTCGACGCGTCGGCCCAGCAGGCTGACGCCTTTGACGTGACCGGCGATGCGAACCGCAGTTTCAGCATTGCGACCACTGCTGGTACCGTGAGCAACGGCGCGCAGACGATGGCGTTCTCGACCTCGTTTGACACTGTGGCAGGTTCGGGCACGCTGGACGGGGCCGGTACAGCCAGCTTCACCGTCGGCGGCGACCTGACGGTTGGTGCCGGTCAGGCAGCGGGCACCTACACCGGAAGCTACAGCGCGACGGTGTCCTACAACTGATCGCATGAGGATCGGCCGCGATCCCGCTCTTGAGGATCGCGGCCGCACCTTGCGGGCAGGGAAGGCTTGCGAGCAACCCAGATGAAGCTCCAAGCAACCCTCCTCGCAAGCCTCGCGGTGGCAATGCCTGCCGCAGCGATCGCCGCACCCGGCGGCAGCGCGGCGACGCCCGGCGCTTCCGAAGCCCGGATCGTCGAGCCATTGGCGCTACAGCCACTCTACGACCTCCGTTTCGGAACCTTCATCCAGCCCACGACTGCTGGAACGGTGACGGTCGCCTCGAACAGCACGGTATCCACCACCGGCGGGCTCGACCCCGCCATATTCCCGACGGGACGCGGTGCATCGGGCTTCCTCGTGCATGGCACGGCGAACCGCCAGTTCGTCACGTTCCTGCCGACCACCGCGACCGTTTCCAACGGTACCGCGACGATGACCATCGACAATTTCCGCAAGAATGGCGGTTCAGGAGCCAACCGGCTCGATCTCAACGGCTACTTCGTGCTGCATGTCGGTGGGCGCTTGACTGTCAACGCGAACCAGGCCCCCGGAAATTACTCGGGGACGTTTACGGTTAGCGTTCTTTATAACTAAATTAACCATATTAGTGAAAACCCGTAGATCGTATCGCAACGATCAGGGGCCACCCATGAATTTCGGGTCGAAATTTCCTCGCCGCAGCCTGCCTGCCGTCGCCGGCGCGCTCGCCTGCCTTCTTGCACTCGGTCCGATCGGCGGCCTTGCACAAGATGCCCGTCCTGCTGCCGCCCCGCCGCCGGCAGGCTCGGTCAGCGGCTTTGGCGACGTGAATCTTTTTCCCAAGCGCGTGGTCCTCAACGGCGCCCGGGAAATCGCCAATGTCGGGCTATACAACAAGACAACCGAAACCGGCGATTACGAGATCAAGATCGTCGACATGGCGATGACGCCCAGCGGCAACCTGGTCGCATTCGACAACGGCCTCGACGATGCCACCAAGGCGCGCGTGAAGGTCGCCAGCCCAATGCTTCGCTATTCCCCGCGCCGGGTGACGCTGCGCGGCAGCGAATCGCAGATCGTGCGCATCCTGGCCCGCGCCGACGCCAATCTGGCCCCCGGCGAATACCGGTCGCATTTCATGGTCACCTCGCTGCCCGAAACTGAAGGCTTCAGCATCCAGAATGCGGTCGGCGCGCAGACGCCCGACGGCATTGGCGTGACGATCCGCCCGCGTTTCGGGATCGCCATCCCGGTGATTTTGCGGATCGGCGCCACCACGCTGGAGGTAGGGATTACCAACGCCACGATGCTGACCGCCCAGGATGGAAGCAAGGCGGTGGCTTTCACCGTCACCCGCTCGGGTTCGCGGTCGGCCTTTGGCGATATCGTGATCAAGGCAGCCGGAGCGTCCTCGCCGATCGCCATCTCGAAGGGCGTGGGCATCTATCCCGAGCTCGACAGCCGGCAGGTCATTGTTCCGATCTTCCCCGAGACCGACCCCCGCTTCCTTGCGACGGGTGCACGTTTGTCGATCGAATTCGTCGACGACGACTACGCGCCTGGTAACAAGCTCGCCGAGCACGCCTTCACAGTCCCGTGAGCAGCAGGGTTTTCGTCCGTGGTGCAGGCACGGTCTGCCTGATCACGGCCGCGCTCGGGTTCGGCCTGGCGACCGAGAAGAGCGACCACAAGACCAAGGCACCACCCGGCCCGGAAGGCGGTGGGAAGAAGCGCGATGGCAGGCTCCTGCGGGCACCTTTGCCGACGCCCGGCTTCGGCATGACCACGCCCACGGGGCAGCCGATCCCGGACTCCTCGTTCTCGGTCCGCTCGAAGCGTTCGGAACTGCTGGGTTCTGCCAGCACGAGCTGGGCAGGCACCCTGCCATCAACAGTCCGCCCGGACCTGCCCGCCTTGCCCGTGCCGCAGACCGAAGCTCCGGCACTCCAACTTGCCTCACCCGCTGACGCCGCCGAAGAGGTACAAGCCGCGCAAATCGTGACCGGCGATGTGCTGGCGTTTGCCGCGCAGCCGGAAACGTCTGCGCCGCCGCCCGAACCCGCGCCTGCGCCTGAACAAGGCGCAGAGGCAGTATCGCAACCGGCAGCGCCTGCAGCTTCAATTGAACCGCCCGCCCCCACCTCGCCTGCGGAACCCGAAGCGCCCATTCCACAAGCGACCGAGCCGGCGGACGTTCCTCTGGCGCAAGCGGAGCCTGACGCATCGGCCCCCGCAGCGACACCTGCTCCGGTTGAAAGCTTTGCTTCCGTCTTTGCCATACCGGCGCCCAAAGCAGCATCGGTTGCCGAGCCTGTCTTGCCGCCGCAGCCGGCTCCGCTCGCACCGCCACCACCCCCGGCCGAGGAAACCACCAGTGCCTCGCTGCCGCAAGCGAGCGAACCCGTCCTCAGCGACGAGCGCAGTGCGCAGGCTGCGCCGCCAGAAAGCAACAACCCTGCGCCCCAGATCGCGACTCTAGCACAAGTCGCAGCCGAGCCCGCCGAACCGGAGCCCCTTGCGAGAGGGCCCCAAGCGCCAGCCGCGTCAGCTCCGGTCGCCGAACCCAAGCCGCAACCCTCGATCCAGCCCACCACTGTCGCCGTCCAGTCTACGGCGGAAACCGCCGTTGCCGAGCGCGCCGCGAGTGTGCTGCCGCCGCTGGCCGCCCTGCAAGCCGCGCAGCCAGGCTCCTCTCCGGTTGTGCTGCTCCCCGTCCCCCAGCGCCAACCGGCGCTCCAGCTGGCGCCCACCCGCAATTCGGCGGCGCAAACCGCCTTGGCGGAACCCGCCCCGCCTGCGCCTCCGCCTCCGCCCCCTCTCGCTCCGGTCGCGTCTGCGATGGGAGTTCCCGCCAGCTTTGCCCCAGGCACGATTATCCAACCGGGACGTGCAACTCCGACGGCCGCGCTGGTCCCGGCGGCGCGCAAGGCTTCGACCCTTGGCCTGCCCGGCAACACACCCCAGCTCGATCCGACCGGGGCGCCGATCAACCCAACCGGGGCGTTCGGCGGGACGCCCGGGATTGCCTATACACCCGCCGCGGGCGAACCGCTGATCCAGCATCAGGACGAGCTGATACTCGAAGTTCGTGTCGACGGTTTCGAGGAAGCCGATACGATCATCGCCTACGGCACCCGCGCAGGACTCTATCTGCCGCTGGGGGCCATCGCCCGCATCCTCGACCTCGCGATCGCGGTCGGCGACGAGGGGCGCTATGCCGAGGGCTGGATCCTTGGCGAAGACCGCACGATCGCAATCGACATCCAGGCCGGGACTATCACGATCCCGGGCAAGACCATCCCGATAAACCGTGTGCTGGCGAGCGATTTCGACGGCGAACTTTACCTGCGGCTCGACCAGTTCAGCGCGCTGTTCCCGCTCGAACTCAAGGTCGACCTGCGCTCGCAGTCGGTCCGGATCAAGACACTGGAGCCCTTCCCGTTCGAGGAACGCCGGGCGCGCGAGGCTCGCCGCGAGAAGCTCGCCAACCGTGCCGCTGGTCGGCGCCGCGATGACTTTGAACGGGTCGACCTGCCCTACGAGGCCTTTTCCATTCCCACCGCCGATGTGGAGCTGCGCGCCGTATCGGATTCGGCGAATGGCGAGCGCGTAGAGGGCGACGTATTGCTGACCGGCGACCTGGGATATCTGAGCGCCGAAGCCTATCTCAGCGCCGATACCAAGTACGGCCTGACAGCGGCGCGCTTCCAGGTGGGGCGACAGGATCCCGACGCCGAGCTGCTCGGCCCGCTCTCGGCCACCTCCTTTGCGCTTGGCGATGTGTCGACCACTTCGATGCAGCTGGGCCTGCGTAGCATCTCGGGCCGCGGCATCACGCTGACCAATGCACCGTCGCAACAAACCTCGGTGTTCGACAAGGTCGACCTGCGCGGGATCCTGCCCGACGGCTACGAAGTCGAGCTCTACCGCAACGATATCCTTGTTGGCTCCACCCGCGATGCGGTGAACGGGCAGTATGAATTCCTGCAGGTCCCGGTCGATTTTGGCCTCAACGTGTTCCGGCTGGTGTTCTTCGGGCCTCAGGGTCAGCGTAGCGAAGTGGTCCAGCGGATCAGCGTTGGCGATGGCCGCGTGCGCGAAGGCCAACTGGTCTACAGTCTCGACGCCGCGCAGAAGGGTCTCAACCTGCTCGGCGTCACCCCACCCAATTTCGTGGCGCCCGGGGATTATGGCGATTGGCGGGTCGCGGGCCAGCTGGCCTATGGCCTTAGCTCAGGCCTCACCACCATGCTGGGCGGCTCGTGGTTCCAGAGCGAGGGCGAGGATCGCTGGATCGGTACGGCGGGTGTCCGCACCAGCGTTTCGGGCATGGCGGTGAAGGCCGATTTCGGCGTGGCGAATGGCGGCGCCTATGCATTTGGGGGCGGCATCGCCGGGCGCTTCGGCCGCTCCGCGATTACCCTTAGCCACACCGAATACAGCGGGTTGTTCCCCGACGAGACCAAGTCGATCGGGCTTAGTTTCCTGCGCCGCGCGACCGAGCTTGACTTCAACACCAGCTTCAACCTGGGCGACGACATCACCGGGCTGGTCGTGCCGCTGACCGCGCGGCTGCGCAACTACGTCGATGTCGACGGGCGCAACACGCTGCTCGCGGGCTTCCGTGCCTCGACACGCCTCTCGGGACTGCTCGTCTCGAACACGCTCGACTATTCGCGCTCCAGCGGTGGGGATCTCCAGGCCAATACCCAGCTGTTCGGCAATTTCGACCTTGCCACCATCGGTCGTTCGAAGACCAATGCCCGCGTCTCGCTGGGTTACCAGCTCGCGCCGCAGACCGACCTCGTCAATGCCTCGTTCGAGATCAACCATGCGCTCGATGACCGAACCTCGCTCCGCGCCTCGGCGGGATATCTATTCACCGAAGATGCCCCGGTGTTCAGCATTTCGGGCGTGCGCGAGTTCGAGAAGTTCACGCTGGCACTCGATGGAAACTACAACTTCGTCGACAACAGCTACTTCGTCGGCCTGCGGCTGGGTTTCGGGCTGGGTCGCGATCCCGTGCGGCACGACCTGTTCGTGGCGCGTCCGGGCGTTGCCAGCAGCGGCGGTGCATCGCTGCGCGCCTTCCGCGACCGGGACGGAGACGGCACTTACGGCCCCAGCGACGAACTGCTCGAAGGGGTCACCTTCGCCACCTACAACCAAACGGCGAAGTCGGGCGCGGATGGCGTTGCCCGGGTCAACGGGCTGGGGGCCGGACGCCCGGTTTCGGTGCAGCTCGACCCGACTTCGCTACCCGACCTCGACCTTGCCCCGGCCAAGCCCGGCCTCGAAATCGTTCCGCGCGCAGGTCGCCTGCAGGCGCTCGATTTCGCAGTCATCGCGCTCAGCGAGGTCGAGGGTACGGCGCGCTTCGAAGACGCAACCTCTGGTCGCGGCGTTTCGGGCGTGCGGCTCCACCTGGTCGACGAGAAGGGCAAGATCGTTGCCTATTCGAAGACCGAGCTCGACGGCTACTTCTTCTTCGAGAGGGTTCCGCCGGGGCAGTATCGCCTGCAGATCGATCCCGAACAGGTCGCGCGCCTCCAGCTGTGCCCGATCGAACAGGAAGCCGTATTCGTCGGCTATGAAAGCAGCATCGTCAGCCGCGATATCGCGATCGACAGCTGCGCGACGGGGCTTATCGCACGTCGCCAGTAACCGGCGTCAGAGCCTGCTCAGCGGCCACCACGGCCCGCCATCGCGCTCCGCCTTGTACCTCCCCAGATCCCGCAGCCGCGCCATGAAGGCCGGCTTGAACATCTCGTCCTTCTTGAAGTTCTCGCCAACGTCGCTGGGAAAGGTGTCGTACTGGTCGGCCGTGGTCAGCAGGATTTCGCCATAGGGATTGCTGAGCCTGAGCGCGGCGATTGCACCAATCTCGCTTTCGTTGACCAGCAGGTCGTAGCCGCGTTGGCCATTCTTGAGCGGGCCCGAGCTGGTGTTCAGGCGCGGGTCCGGCTTGCGCGCTGTCGGGCCGTTGCGCACCACATAGACCTTGGGCGCGTTCAGGCGGTATTCTTCGGCGAAGGCCTCCTGCGTCACCGTATCGGTCTTCATGATGCCCCTTTGGGCCATACCGGCACGGACTTCGCGGTCGACCAATGCCATGGCGCGATCGAAGAAGACCGAGCGCCGCACCCCGCCATCATAGAGCGACAGCGGCCTGCCATCGGTCCCGGCGACACGCAGTTGCTGGTGGAACACGGGCATGGCCGAAGAACCCATGGTCGCGGCGGCCAGTGCCTCGGTCGCATGTTCCATGTTCCTGGCCTTGTTCACCAGTTCGCGCAGGTCGGCGTAGCGGAAAATGCCGCGCTCTGCCTCGACGAAGCCGGCGTAGCCGGCAACGCTCGATGCGCCGATCGCTTCGACCAGCCGGTAATCGCCAGCCGGAGCCAACGCTTCGATGACCCGCTTGCGCAGCGGCGCGGTCCCGGCGGCAGAGCCGAACAGCGGCACTTTGATGAGACCCGTGTTGTTGACGACGTCGCTCTCGTGTTCGGGCGAATAGCCCCACACCAGCCGGTCCAGCGCATAGCGCCGCATGTCCGGCGTCTGCTTGGGGTCGAGCGCGACCATCAGCATCAGCGTCTGAAGCGAGCCGGTCGAGATGCCGGTAATGACCCCGATATTGGCAAGCGCCAGTTCGTCCGGCCCGCTTTGCCGGCTCAGCGTATCGAACAGCCCCGCGCCGAAGGCCCCCCATTGGCCCCCACCCGAGAGTAGCAGCACGTTGCATTCCGGCTCGCCCTCCTGCTGGTGGCACAGCACCGCATCGCGGATCGCGCAGGAGAGGGGATCGTCGATGCGGCACTGTTCGAGCGCGGTCGCATCGCGTTGCACGTCGCGGATGATCGGCCCGGGATCGCCGTCCATCACGTGGGTGTAGAAGCCTTCGACCTCGAACAGCAGCGCCCCGCGCCGGAAGACCTTGAAAACGACCAGCCCGATCGAAATCAGGGCAACGATCGCCGTCACCGCGCCAAGAATGAAATTCAGCATGCGTCCCTCCCCAACCCAGCGCGGACAATGCGCTGAAATTGTGAGGATTTCAATCAGCCATGCGCGCCGAACTCATTGGCGATCGCGGTCGAGATACGCAGGCACAGGCGATAGGCGTCGTCGATCGGATCGATGTATTGTGCCCGGATCGCGGCGTAGCCCTCTCCCTGTCCACGCGGATACTCACCCGGTTCATCGAGCGTGAAATCCTCCTTGCGCGGGAAGCTCACCGGATAGGCGCGCCGAAGCTGCGCCAACGCATCCTCGATCCGCAGCGAGAAGACCATCTCGAGGACGTCGGTGCGGCTGATGTCATTGGCACGGCTGAACGCCGGAACCGACACGGCCTTGAGGAAGATGTGCTGCAGCAGGGCGAGGCGCACGGCCTGCAGCACACCGATCAACCGGCGGACACCTTCACGCTCGGGGTGAGGATCGTCATCAGGCACCAGCGCGAGCAGCCGATGGAGCTTGAGCGCATCGACCCGCAGGCGCGAAGCGAGCCGTCGGAACACCCCGTTGCGATCGTCGGTGATCAAGTATTCGGCCAGCGCCTCGCAGGATTCGGCGAGGTGGTTTTCGGTCCCGCGATAGGGGCGGCTGGCCCAATAGGCCGAATTGAACAGCTCGCCATAGGCAGCGACGGTCTTGATGCTGGCAAGCGCGTTGGCTGCGCGCACCAAGCGCATGATCTGCCGTCCGCGCGCGCTTTCATCGAGTAGTGCGGCAATATCCTCGTAATTGCTTTCCGCCGCGCTGCCGACCCCGGCGATGACGTTCACCGGATAGCCGAGCTGCTGGAGGATGGCATTGTGCGGGATTGCCCGGATCTGGCGCAGGTTCATGTCGCGATCGGCGGCAAGGTCCGATTGGCGACGCGACTTGCGACTGCCGGTTTCGTTGAGCAGGCCAAGGCCGAAGGCAGTAATCGCGCGGCTGTAGGTGCGGCTCGCCAGATGGCGCTGCTGGTGCTCCTTGATCGCGCGGTAGAAATCGAGGCTGAGGTCGGTCCGGCGATAGAAGGGGTCGGTCGGCGCATCGGCATCGGTGTGGGCTGGGCTGAATTCGACAATGCTGGTCAGCGTGGCGAGCGCCAGTTCGGGCGTAGCGAAGAACAGATAGCCATCGCCGCCCTGGAAACTCGCTTCGGGTTCGAGCCGGATCCCCGCCCGGGCGAAGCGGCGCTGCGTCCAGGGCGACAGCGGCCATTCCAGCCGGTCCTCGAAGCTGGAAGGATGCGCGCCGCGCCCCATCCCCTCGCCATGGGTGTCGAAGATCAGCGCGGCGACATCGGTCAGCCCATTGGCCGCCATGGCCTCGGCAAAGCGGCCCTGCAGGCGTTCGATCGCCAGGCTCGCCGGGATCTGGCCGACGAAGCGGCCGGCATCGGAAAAACCGGTCTGGATCGAGACCCGCCCCCGCCGACGGGCATAGGCGCGATAGTCTTCCTCTGCGAGCAGAGCATCGAGGAAGCGGCCGCCATGCTCCAGTGCAGTCTCGGTCTCGAACAGCGGCGAAACATCAACCTTGTCCTCGATCCCGAACTGGCGCGCGAAATAGAGCGCCGCGAGCACAGTGGCGGGCTGTTCGCATTCGGCCACCAGCATGCGGATCGGCGCATCGGCATCGATATGCTTGAGGATCTGCGCCATGGCGAGGAACTGGCGTACGGCGGTCGAGCTTTCGACCGCGAGGCTGGCGAAGTTGGCGCTGACCGGTTCGACCCCGGCGAGCAATTCGCGCAGCGCGGCAACGGCGCCGCGACTGCCAAGATCGATGCCCGCCGCATCGCCCAACCGCTGGCGAATGGCATTGTGCAGCTGCTTGGCGTTCACCCGGAAATGGATCCAGCCCATGCCCAATCCATCGGCGCGCATCGCCGCGGCCAACGTGCGGAGTGCGACCGCACGCTCGGTCCCGGCCGACATCGCTTCGGTTTCAAGCTGGTCGATCAGCGGCGTCAAGGACAGCAGTTTGTCCGGACCACCGGCGGTCAGCCGATTGGCCGCGGCCGACAAGGCGCTGGAATCGGAGAGATCACCCGAGAAGTCGGCAGCGCTCGCCGCGGTTCGCGCCTGCGCCGCGCGCAAGGTCGCCAGCAGTCCGTGCTGCGGATCGATTGCTTCTAGCGAAGCGGCATAGCGCTCCAGCCGCTCGGCCTTCTCCAGCAGGCGGAAGGCGATCGACGTGTACCACTTGATATCGGTCCGCCCGTCCATGTCGTATCCGACCCAGCTGGCGAAACGGAAGGGAAGCGGGGCAAGCTCGTGCCACTGCTGTGGCCAGGCGGCGCTGGCGGAGCGCAGCGCCGCGCCGACGATGCGGTCGCGCGCATCCTGCGCGTGGGCGATCGCCGCCATCGCACATTCATGCTCATAGGTGAGCGTGATGTCGGGCCGTCCGCTGGCCGGGCTGGCAGGGATCGCGCCGCCGTTCGCCGCGGCCTGCGCCACGGTGGCAGACTGCGCGCGGCTGAGCAGGAAGGTGGGGTGAGCGGTGAAGACCGCGTGGAGGTGCGGCCGTTCCCAGAAGCTGCGGAAGCTCGCGAAATCACTCCCGGCCGTCGCCAGCTTTTCCAGCCGCGTTTGGACCCCCGCGGGATCGACTAGCTTGCGCAGCCGCCCGGCACGCGATTCGAGCGAAATCGCCTCCAGTTCGTCGATCAGTCGCGCAAGGTCCGCGATGGTCGTCGCGCCGGTCTCGAGCTGGCGCGAAAGGTCGAGCGAGAGTTGGAACACCGGATTGAACAGCGGCGTGTCGGCGGTGCGTGCGTGCAGCGTCCGCAGTCGCTCTTCGAGCGCGGCAAGGGTCGTCTGGAGCGGCTGGTCGGGCATCGTCGTTCCCCTCGACTACGTGGGCGGCGGGTTTGCGCGCCCGTTCGGCGGGAAAGCCGCCCCACTGTCAAGGCGCGGTTCGGGCGGCGCGCCATGAATACGGTTGCGGCGATCCCGACGGTTTGGGGGCTGGACAGCGCGCGCGCAAGCCTCCACCCACGCACGCGCATTAACCCAAGCCCGGAACCGAACGGTCACAGCTTGGCGCAGACACTATAGAGCTTGGCATACGGGATATAGGGCATGAGCGACTGGACCATCGGCATCATTGGCGGATCGGGCCTCTACGCGATGGATGCGCTGGAAGATGCGCAGTGGATCAAGGTCAACTCGCCGTGGGGCGAACCCTCGGACGAGATCCTGTGCGGCACCATCGGCCATGTCAGGGTGCGTTTCCTGCCGCGTCATGGACGGGGGCATCGCATCCTGCCATCGTCGCTCAATGCGCGGGCGAATATCGATGCACTCAAGCGCGCCGGGTGCACCGATATCCTGGCGATCAGCGCGGTGGGCTCGCTGTCGGAAGAACTCCCGCCTGGGCGCTTCGTCACCGTCGACCAGTTCATCGACAATACCAAGGGCCGTCCCTCGACTTTCTTCGGCGATGGCTTCGTCGCGCATGTCAGTATGGCGGAACCGGTCTGCACGCGCCTGTCCAAGCACGCCGCCAAGGCGGTTGCCGCAGCCGGCGGTGAATGCAGCGAGGGAGCGACCTACCTCGCGATGGAAGGCCCGCAATTCTCCAGCCGTGCGGAGAGCAAGCTCTATCGCCACTGGGGCGCCGAAGTGGTCGGCATGACCGGCATGCCCGAGGCGAAACTGGCGCGCGAGGCGGAGCTGCCTTACGCCCTGCTGGCCATGGTCACCGACTGGGACAGCTGGCGCGACAACGAAGCGAGCGTCGACGTCGCCGAAGTCATCGCGCAGATGAACAAGAATGCGGCCATCGCGCGCAAGGCGGTCGAGGTCTTCTGCAAGGGCCTGCCCAAGAAGCGCAATCCCTCGCCGATCGACCACGCCTTGACTGATGCGGTAATCACCGCGCCCGAACACCACGACAAGGAGCTGTTGACCAAGCTCGACGCGGTGGCTGGTCGCCTGCTTCACCCGGGCTGACACCGGCGGATAACGCTACGGCACCCACCGACTTCGCTTGATTGCACGCTGCGGCGGGTCCAAGGGCCGACCCGTCATCGTAACAGTTGCAACGAGTCGTATGGCCACCCACACCACAGTTCCCAAGCCCATTTCCCGCCAGGACGTCCGCGCCGCCTACCGCGCCGAGGAAGACGCGATCGTCGCCGAACGCATGGCCCAGGCGTCGCGTGCCTCGCAGCTGAGCGGGGAGGCTGCCAGGCTGGCCGGTCGGCTGATCGAGGGGGCCCGGGCGCGCAAGGCGAGCGGGCTCGACGCCTTCCTGCAGCAATATGGCCTCGCGACCGAGGAAGGCATCGCCTTGATGTGCCTCGCCGAAGCGCTGCTGCGGGTGCCCGATGCGGCCACCGCCGATGCGCTGATCCGCGACAAGATCGGCGATATCGACTGGGCCGACCACCTCGGTGAAAGCTCTTCGACCTTCGTCAATGCCGCGACCTTCTCGCTGATGCTGACCGGCGAAGTGCTCGAACGGCCGGAGGAAGCGCAGAAGGGCCTCGGCAAGACGCTCAAGCGCACTGTCAACCGGCTCGGCGAACCGGTCATCCGCAAGGCGACGCTGCAGGCGATGAAGATTCTTGGCGGCCAGTTCGTCTTCGGCCGCACGATCGACGAAGCGCTCAAGCGCGCGGCGCCCGAACGCGTCAAGGGACTGACCCACAGCTTCGACATGCTCGGCGAAGCCGCGATGACCTATGCCGATGCCGAACGTTACCGCCAATCCTACGAACGCGCGATCACGCGGCTGGCGAAAGAAGCGAGCGGCAAGGTCGAAACCTCGCCCGGCATCTCGGTCAAGCTGTCGGCGCTGCATCCGAAATACAGTTTCCTCCACGCCGAACGGGCGGTGGCCGACCTGGTACCGATGATCCGCGACCTCGCGGCCCATGCGCGCGACGCCAACATCCACTTCACCATCGACGCCGAAGAGGCCGAGCGGCTCGAACTGTCGATGGACATCATCGAAGCGCTTGCAGCCGACGACAGCCTGTTCACCCGCGCCGACGGCAGCCAGTGGACGGGCTTCGGCTTGGCCATCCAGGCCTATCAGAAGCGCGGCGTGCCGCTGTGCGACTGGATCGCGCGACTGGCGCGCAAGCATGACCGGCGTTTCTTCGTCCGCCTGGTCAAGGGCGCCTATTGGGATACCGAGATCAAGCTGAGCCAGGTGGGCGGCTACAGTGACTTCCCGGTCTTCACGCGCAAGCTGGCGACCGATGTCAGCTACCTCGCCTGCGCCGAACGGCTGCTGGCGGCGGACGATGTGATCTACCCCGCCTTTGCCACGCACAACGCCTATACCATCGGGGCGATCAAGGCGCTGGCGGGTGCGCATCTGGCCTCAAGCAGCGAAGCGGTAGGCCAACCAAAGAAATTCGAATTCCAGCGCCTGCATGGCATGGGCGAGGACGTCTATGGCGCGCTCGCCGCAGCCGAGGGCAATGCCCGCACCAATGTGCGCATCTATGCCCCGGTCGGCACGCATAAGGACCTGCTCGCCTATCTGGTGCGCCGCCTGCTCGAAAACGGGGCGAACAGCAGCTTCGTCAACCGCATGGCCGACGCCGACGTGCCGGTGAGCGAGCTGGTTACCGACCCGGTGGGCGATCTGGCCGCGATGGTGCCGTATCGCAATCCCGCGATCCCGCTGCCGCGCGACATCCTGCCGAACCGCGTCAATTCGGCGGGCGTCGACCTGGCCGATCCGACCGTGCGTGAGCCCTTGCTGAAGCGCCTTGCCGCGCTGGAAGCCCGTCAGTGGCATGCCGAACCGACTTGCGTGTCGGATGCGGAGGGCGAAACCGCGCCGATCACCAAGCCGCATGACCTGTCGCAGACCGTCGGTACCCGCCGCGACGCGCTGGCCGAAGAGGTCGCCGAGGCGATCGCGCGGGCCGAAGCGATCCAGCCCGGCTGGGATGCGCTGGGCGGCGAAAAGCGCGCGCTGCTGCTCGAAGCCGCGGCCGATCTGTTCGAGGACCACACTGACGAAATCCTCAGCCTGTGCCAGCGCGAAGCGGGCAAAACGCTGGTCGACGCGGTGCTCGAACTGCGCGAGGCGGTCGATTTCCTGCGCTATTACGCGGGCGAGGCACGGCGGCTGTTCAGCGCGCCGATCCCACTGCCCGGGCCGACCGGCGAGGAGAACCGCCTGACTCTCGCGGGGCGCGGCGTCTTCGCCACGATCAGTCCGTGGAACTTCCCGCTGGCGATCTTCATCGGCCCCGCTGCTGCCGCACTGGCGGCGGGGAATACGGTGGTCGCCAAGCCTGCAGAACAGACCCCGCTGATCGCCGCTTTGGCGGTGAGACTGTGCCACGAGGCCGGTATCCCCGAAGACGTCTTCCAGCTGATCACCGGCGCAGGCGAGGTCGGTGCGATGATCACCTCCGACCCGCGCATCGCGGGCGTTGCCTTCACCGGATCGACCCAGACCGCGCAGGCGATCAACCGCAGCCTCGCCGCGCGCGATGCGCCGATCGCCACCTTCATCGCCGAAACCGGCGGGCAGAACGCGATGATCGTCGATTCGACCGCGCTACCCGAACAGGTGACGCGCGACGTCGTGGCGTCAGCCTTTCAGAGCGCCGGTCAGCGCTGTTCGGCGCTGCGCGTGCTGTATCTGCAGGATGACGTCGCCGACGGCATGCTGGAGATGATCCGCGGCGCCTTCGAGGCATTGAGCATTGGCGATCCCGAAGACCTCGCCACCGATGTCGGCCCGGTGATCGATCCCGATGCGCAAGCCGCGCTCGAACGCCATGTGGCGCGGCGCGAACAGTCGGGCCGCACGATCTGGCGGCGTGATCTCGATCCGGCACTGGCCAGCGGCTGCTTCGTCGCGCCGACGATCATCGAAATGGATTCGATCCTCGACCTCAAGCGCGAAAATTTCGGCCCCGTGCTGCACGTGGTCCGGTTCAAGGCGGAAGACCTGCCGCAGGTAGTGCGCGACATCAACGCCACCGGCTATGGCCTGACGCTCGGCCTCCACTCGCGGCTCGAGGCGACCCGCGAATATGTCGAACGCCATGCGCGGGTCGGCAATTTCTACGTCAACCGCAACCAGATCGGCGCGGTGGTCGAAAGCCAGCCCTTCGGCGGCGAGGGCCTCTCCGGCACCGGCCCCAAGGCGGGCGGCCCCCACTACGTCCTGCGTTTCGCGACCGAACGGGTGGTGTGCATCGACACCACGGCCGCCGGTGGGAATGCGACGCTGTTGGCGAGCTAGGTCGGTCGGCAGGTGAGTGTCTGGTCCAGCCTTGTGCGAGCGTCGGTATCGAGGAGCGTCAGTACCAGCGAAGCTACCTCAGTCTCGAAGCCGGGGTTGGAGCGCATCAGGGCGGCGGCTGCGCGCCCCGATTCCAGACGCTGGACCCCGTCCTGCAGGCGCTGCAGGTCGAACGGTTGGGCGGTGTCGTTCCGGTCGATCGCGCCATCCAGTCCGATCCTGCCGGTCTTGAGCGCGGGGACGACGCGACGGGAGCAGTGGCAACTCGCACTGCGCGAGACGATGCCGCATTTCGCCCGGGTGAAGTCCAGCACCGCGGCACGCGCGCGCTTCAACCGCTGGCGGTAGGCAGGCTGGGCGATCTCGAGCGCCCTGGCGGCCTCTACATCGGTAAGTTCGAAGATCTCTCCCAGGATGTAGGCGATCCGCAGGTTCCGCGACAGGCAGGTGAGCAGCGCCAGGGTGCAGCCGATCTTGACTTGCTCTAGCGCGATCGCCTCCTCAACCTTAGTCAGCCCGGCTTCGGCCAGCGGTGCCGGGCCCTGGTCGAGGTCTTCGGCGAAACCTTCGAAGCTCAGGCGCATGGCCTCGGTCCGGCTCTGCTTGCGCAGCTCGACCAGGTGGCGACAGGTGATTCGCAAGGCCCAGCCCCCCGCCGCCGCGGGATCCCGCAACGCGCCGAGATTGGTCACGATCCTGATGAGGATTTCCTGCGTTGCATCCTCGGCGGCACCGGGATCGGCCAACATGCGCAGGGCGAGGTTGTAGATCGGGCGCTGGGCGGCTCGGACCAGCGCATCGAGGGCGGCGCGGTTTCCTTCCCGCGCCGCCACGACCTGGTCTTCGCGGATGATGATCATCCTTCGAGCACCGCCTTCAGTTCTGCGAGCTCCCTGGCGAGGATCGCCATCTGCTCGTTCAAGGCGCCTTCGAGCGCTTCGAGCGCCACCGGCGGCGCCATGAGCACGAAGGAATAGATCGCCTTCCCTTCGCCATTCGCCGTCGCGCGCGAATAGGCCATACCGGCGCCGCCATCGGGGAAGGTCATGAACCAGTCGACCGTGCCCGCATCCGCCTGTGCCACGGTCTTGAGCGCGATGGGCACCGCACCGGCGGGGGTCACCAGCTCGGCCTTCTCGTGGTCCGCGCTCTTGAAGGCATTGGTCCAGTTGGGAAGGTTTGCCGGATTGGCGACATAGTCGAACACCTCATTCACCGGGCGGTCGATCTCGATCGATTGAACATCAAAGGTCTTCATGGAGTTTTCCTTGCTGCGGTGGTGCCGGCCAATCCGGCCCACATCAAGCAAGGAGGGGTGCGGGTGCCGGTCTGTGACTCACTTTCCTGGCCCATCGCAAAAAATTCTCCGCCTGCCCTTGAATGATTATTAGACCAGTCTATTTTTAATCCTGCAAGCGGCATTCATCCGCACAACGAACAACCGGCAGGACACCAGCAATGGCACGCACACGCAATGCAGACGCCTATAACGATGCGCGGGAGAAGCTCCTCACGGTGGGGATGAACCTGATCCGCTCGGGCAGCTATGAGAGCGTCGGCATCAACGACATCCTGCGCGAAGGGCAGATCCCCAAGGGATCGTTCTACCACTATTTCGACAGCAAGGAGGGCTTCGGGCTCGAAGTCGCCAGGCATTACCATGCCCAGCAGCTCGAAGGCGCGCGGGCGATCCTGCTGGACCGCGACGTGCCGCCGCTTGAACGGCTGAAGGCCTTCTTCCAGACCGCCTACGAGGATTTCGAAGCGCGCCAGTTCAGCCAGGGCTGCCTGATGTGCAACCTGACCACCGAACTCGCCGATGAAGAACCGGCCTTCCAGGCGGTGCTCCAGACCAATTGGCACGAACTCAGCGAAGTCGTCGCCGCCTGCATCGCCGAAATCGACAAGGCCGATATCGGCCTCGACCACCTGACCGACAGCGAAGCCGCAGACTGGCTGCTCAATTCCTGGAGCGGCGCGCTGACCCGCATGAAGGCAACCCGCGACGGGACGCCCCTCCGCCTCTTCCTCAAATCAACCTTCAAAGAGAGAAAGTGATCCATGGTTACCCCCCAAACCATCCTCATTACCGGTGCCAGTCGCGGCATCGGGCTGCTTGCCGCCAAGGCGCTCGCGCAGCGCGGGCACAAGGTCTACGCCTCGATGCGTGACATCACCGGTCGCAATCGCGACGCGGCCCGTGACCTCGCAGCCTGGGCCCGCGACGGCGGGTACAAGCTCGAGCCGCTGGAACTCGACGTGACCGACCAGGCGTCGGTCGACCGGGCGATCGCTACGATCGAGGCGCAGGGCCCGCTCGACGTGCTGGTCAACAATGCAGGCATCATGCCAGTGGGCCTGACCGAGGCCTTCACGCTCGACCAGCAGCAGGCCTGTTTCGACGTCAACATGTTCGGCCTCGCGCGCACCAGCCGCGCCGTCCTGCCGCACATGCGTGAACGCGGGTCGGGCCTGCTGATCAACCTCAGCTCGTCCGCCGGTCGCCTCACCATTCCCTATTTCGGCGTCTATTGCGCCAGCAAATGGGCGATGGAGGCCTATTGCGAGGCGCTTCACTACGA
The DNA here is from genome assembly GCF_013260645.1 of Erythrobacter mangrovi. Classification (NCBI taxonomy): domain Bacteria; kingdom Pseudomonadati; phylum Pseudomonadota; class Alphaproteobacteria; order Sphingomonadales; family Erythrobacteraceae; genus Erythrobacter; species Erythrobacter mangrovi. The sequence goes on from NZ_CP053921.1 coordinate 787,084, forward strand.
ACTCGAACCCTTCGGGATCGACTCCGTCCTGATCGAACCGAGCGGCCACGGCACCGACCTGGTCGCATCCTCCCCCGCCCCGGCCGACATCGCCGCGGTCAAGGCCTATGGTGCCTTCGCCGGGGGTCGCGAACGGCTGCTCGGCATGTTCCAGGACATGTTCGACCAGGGCGATGCGATGACCGATGCGGGCAATGTCGCGCGCAAGATTGTCGAGCTGGTCGAGATGCAGGGCCCGCGCCCGATCCGCACACAGGTGGGCCAGGACATGGGCGTCGATGCCGTCAACGCAGCGACCGCACCGATCCAGGCCGGCTTGGTCGAGAACCTGAAGTCAGTCTACTTGCCCGAGACGGTCGATGCCTGAAGCAGGCGAGCATCTTCATATCTTCGCGACGATCCGGCCCAAGTCCGAGCATTTCGCGGAGGCGAAGGCGGCGTTGGAGCAACTTGTTGCTCCAACGCTCGCCGAGCCGGGCTGCCACCTCTTCACTGTGCTCGAGAACTGCGACGAGCCGGGGCTGCTCCACCTGTTCGAGATCTTCGACGATGAGGCCGCCGTCGCCGCACATTACGCGCAGGATTACACGAAGGCGGTCTTCGCCAGCTACCAGGCGTGGCTGGCCGCGCCGGTGGAGATCCAGCACCTCGCGACCACCTCCCCCATATCAGCGGAGCAATTCTTCCTATGACCAATGCCCTGATCGTCGGCGCGGGCCCGGGCCTCAGCGCCTCGCTCGCCCGGCTGCTCACCGCGCGCGGAGCAAACGTGGCGCTGGCCGCGCGCGATATCCGCAAACTCGCCAACCTGTGCGAGGAAACCGGCGCGAGTGCTCATGCCTGCGACGCCTCAGACGAGGGTAGCGTCGAGAGCCTGTTCGCGCAGCTGGCGGCAGAGGGTCGCTCGCCCGACCTCCTGGTCTACAATGCCAGCGGCTATACCCGCGGCCCGATCGCGGAACTCGACACGGGCAAGGTACGCGATGTGCTGATGGTCAGCGCCTATGGCGCCTTCCTGGTGGCGCGCGCGGCGGCCCAGGTCATGCTCGCAAAGGGCGGCGGCACCATGCTGTTCACCGGCGCTTCCGCGGGGGTGAAGGGCTATGCCCAATCCGCGCCCTTCGCGATGGGCAAGTTCGCCCTGCGCGGTCTGTGCCAGAGCCTCGCCAGGGAGCTGGCACCGCGCAACATCCACGTCGCACATTTCGTGATCGACGGCGTCATCTACCAGCCCGAACGCGGCGCGCCCTACGACGACCTCGACACAACGCTCCACCCCGATGCGATCGCCCAGTCCTACCTGGCAGTCGCCGACCAGGATCGCAGCGCATGGAGCTGGGAAGTCGAACTGCGCCCTTACAACGAGACCTTCTGAGGCGATGCATCTGCTGCGAAGCCACTCAAATCTCGTACGGGCCGATTGCAGCCAAATTAGGGGGCGGTAGAGTGCCGACATGGCCAGGCTAGTTTTGATGTTGATTGCCGCAATGAGTTTGCTTGGCTGCACCGACACGCGAACAATTGACGAGAAAGTTCGAGACGCCATTTCAGTCTGTTCGACTTCTGAAGAATGCTTCTTGCTGGATGACACTGGGAATCGGCAGATCATCGCGCGCCCAAAGACGGATGTTCATCGGCCAGCGCTTCTTTGTGGAGATCATGCTACGCTCAAACGAGTGGCGGACGATAGATCGGAGCATTCTGGACTTTATCGGGGACTGTGTGAGGTCGAAGGGTCAAAAACCGCGCAGGTCACCTTGTGGTATTTTCCCGATGGTCGCTACAATTTGACCATCGAAGACTGCCAATCGACAGGCTGCAAGCGCGGATGGTTCTCACCGATATAGCGGTAGCTTGGAATAGCCGCTTACCCCTGACGGTTCCGCGCCAGCTTTGAGATCAGGCCCCAATCGCCTGCAATCAGCGCCTGCTTCTTCGCCCGGCTCCAGCCCTTGATCCGTCGCTCGGCGTCGAACGCCTCGTCTCGCGTCGGGAACTCCTCGGACCACTGAAGTCTCACCGGCAAGCGCTTTGCGGTGTAGCCACCCATCGCTCCCGACTGGTGTTGCGCCATGCGCTCGCCGAGATTGTCAGTGTGTCCGGCATAATAGCTGCCGTCATTGCACAGGAGGAGATAAGCGTAGAAGGCCATTCCAAGGAGCTATGGCCAGCGCATGGCCTTCGACAAGCTCAGACTGAGCGGGTTTGGTGCGATTTGACCGCTACTAGAACACGGCGCCCCACAGTTGCTACCTTCCCCGCTCGCTGAACCTAATCCCGACGCCCGCTCAGCCTGAGCCTGTCGAAGGCTAGTCAATACAATTGCGCAAAAGGGGATATCCCACCCCCTTCGCTTGCCCCCGCCAGCCCAATCGGGAATCCCTCACGCATGGCGATTCTTTCGGACAAGTGGATCCGCGACAAGGCGATGAACGAGGGGATGATCGAGCCCTTCGTCGAAGCGCAGCGGCGCGAGGGGTGCATCTCTTACGGGCTGTCCAGCTTCGGCTATGACGCCCGCGTGGCGCCCGAATTCAAGATCTTCACCAATGTCGACAGCGCGGTGGTCGATCCCAAGGATTTCGCCAGCAACAGCTTCGTCGACCGCGATACCGATGTCTGCGTGATCCCGCCCAACAGCTTCGCCCTGGCGCGCACGGTCGAATATTTCCGTATCCCCGAAGACGTGCTGGTGATCTGCCTGGGCAAGAGCACCTATGCGCGCTGCGGAATCATCGTGAACGTTACCCCGCTCGAGCCGGGCTGGGAAGGCCACGTCACGCTGGAATTCTCCAACACCACCCCGCTCCCGGCGAAGATCTACGCCAATGAAGGGGCGTGCCAGTTCCTTTTCCTGCAGGGCAACGAGCGACCCGAAGTGACCTATGCCGACCGCGCAGGCAAATATATGGGCCAGCGCGGGGTCACTCTGCCACGCCTATGAGCGTCGGCCGCTTTCCGTTCTGGCGCGTGGTGCCCAATGATCGGGATGGCCAGCGAAGCGGCGAATTCGTGCTCCCCGTCATGCCGCCGGCCACAGCCGGGCCCGATGGCGCGCCGCATATCATGGGCGGCGTTGCGCTGGCGGCGATTGTCGATGCGATGGAGCTCGACAGCGAATTGCCGCTGTTGTGGGCACAGGTGCAGTTCCTTGGCCCCACCCAGCATGCCGAAGAGCTCGCCATCGAAGTGGAACAATGCGGCGGCGGGCAGGCGGTGGCGCAATATGCCGCATCGGCCAGCGTCAACGGACGCCCGACCCACCGGGCGAGCGGGGCGCTGGGCTATCGCGAGCCCTACGAACAGACGCTGTTCGCCAAGATGCCCGACGTCGTCGGACCCGATGCCGCAACGCCGGTCGAGATAAGCCATTCGGCGCCCGGCGGCCTGCCCGACCAGTTCGACTATCACGTTGCGCTCCATGACGAGGAGCGGGGCGTGCACGCCGTCTGGACCCGCTCGCGCGCCGGGTTCGCGGTGGACGCAGGCTGGCTGGCAATCATCTCCGACCTGTTCCTGGGCGCGCATCCGGCATCGCGCGGGGGATCGAGCCTCGATGCCATGTTCCGGTTTGTGCAGGGCTGCGAGCCCGGATGGGTGCTTTCGGTCACCGAATTCGCCGCCTTCGAACGCGGCGTGGTCCACGGTTCGGCGCGGCATTTTGCCGAAGACGGGCGCTTGCTGGCAATCTCCAGCCAGACCGGCGTGCTGCCCCGCATCCCGCGCGCATCATAGCAGGTCAGGCTTGGCCGGCTTGCGCGCTTTCCTACTTGCCCGAAATGCGCCTTGGTCGCGGCAATGGCCGCCTCGCATCCAGACTTCCGCTCGCGCAGCCCCGGTTACCGGGTGACACTTCGGGTCCGTGGGGATTACGGCAGCCCCACCGCAACGCGACACTTTGCCTATGCGGGGCGTGACAGCCGGGAACGCCAGGGTGACACCTCGGCCAGCGCGGGTGACACATCTGGCCCCAGGGTGACGCTTCACGCGTTGCAGAATGACATTGCGAGAGATTCTTGGCTGGACCCTGTTCCACCCGTTCCACCCTTTAGGATTTCTAGGGCTTTGACAGGTGCTGGCTGCGCGCGCATTCATGGGGGCAAAGGAGAGACAGCATGGCCGAGAGGGAATTCGATATCGTGGTCTATGGGGCGACCGGCTACACCGGACGTCTCGTCGCCGAACATTTCGTGCGCGAATATGGCAGCAGACCCGATGCGCCCAAATGGGCCATGGCCGGGCGCAGCATGGCCAAGCTGGAGGAAGTGCGCGACGAAATCGGCGCGCCCAAGTCGACCCCGCTGGTGGTTGCCGATGCCGACGATCCGGCCAGCCTCGAAGCGATGTGCAACCGCACCAGGGTAGTGCTGACCACGGTCGGGCCGTATCAGCTCTATGGCGATGCGTTGGTCGCCGCCTGCGTGAAGACCGGGACCGACTATGCCGACCTATGCGGCGAGCCCGCCTGGATGCGCGAACAGATCGACCTGCATCACGAAGCCGCGAAGAAGAGCGGCGCGCGGATCACCTTTTCGAGCGGGTTCGATTCGATCCCCTTCGATCTCGGCGTGTTGATGCTCCAGCAGGAGGCGGTGAAGCGGCACGGGTCGCCTGCGCCGCGGGTGAAGTGTCGCGTGCGCGCCATGCAAGGCGGCTTCTCGGGCGGCACCGCGGCCAGCCTGACTGAGACGATGAAGGCGGCCGCCAGGAAGCCGTCGATCATCAAGGTGCTCAATTCGCCCTTCGGCCTGACCCCCGGCTTCGAGGGCCCCGACCAGCCCAACGGGATGATCCCGCGGCACGAGGCCGAGCTCGACAAGTGGGCCGCGCCCTTCATCATGGCGACGATCAACACCAAGAACGTCCACCGCACCAATTTCCTGCGTGGGCATCCCTATGGCGAAGATTTCCGCTACGACGAGATGATGCTCACCAGCCCGGGCGAGGCGGGCAAGGCCGCTGCCAATGCGGTGCTGGACATGCTCAAGAACCCCTTCGGCGCCAAGCCGCCCAAGCCGGGTGAGGGGCCGAGCAAGGAAGAGCGCGAGAACGGCTTCTATGACGTGCTGTTCATCGGCGAATGGCCCGACGGCGCGCGGCTGCATTACGGCGTGAAGGGGCGGTACGATCCGGGTTACGGTTCGACCAGCCGCATGCTCGCCGAAACCGGCATGGCGCTGCTCGATAGCAAAGCAGGTGGCGGCGTGGGGACGCCGGGCGCGTTCCTCGGCGAGGCGCTGGTCGAGAGACTGCGCGACCACGCCGAACTGAGCTTCGCCGTCGAAGACTAGTCGAGTGGCCTAGAAATTGAACCGGGCGCTGATCCTGAAGTCGCGCCCGGCCAGCGGGGCATAGTCCTTGAGGATCGAGCTCGCCCGGCGCGCGACGACGTCGAAGATGTTGTTGGCCGAAAGCGCGAAGCTCAACGGTCGGTCTTCGCCCCAGGGGCGCCAGGTCAGCTCGGCATTGACCATGGTATAGCCATCGGTCGACGTCTCCAGCGGTGCGGTACGGGTCTGGCTGTCGACCCATTCGACCTCGGCCCGCGCGTCGATCATGCGCGATTCCAGGCCGATCCCGCCAAGCGCCCGCAGCGGCGGAATGCGCGGGGCCGGACCGTAATCGAGGATGGTGGCGTGGGTATAGTCGACGAGGCCATCGGCGACGATATCCATCTCGCCGATACTGGCCAGGGTCAGGGTGCCCTGCAGTTCGAAGCCATAGTACCGCGCGTCGCCCTGGACGCCTTCGTAGACTGGCAGGCCGTCCTCTATATCGCCGGTCTGGCGCTGGTAGATGTAGTCGGAGAACCAGGTGTAATAGGCGGAGGCCTCGACCGTGTAGCGGTCGCCGCCGCCGCGCAGGATCGCCTCGACGCTGGTGGCCTTCTCCACGCGGAAGTCGGGGTTGCCGATCTCGAACGACTGCGTTCCCGCATGGGGACCGTTGGCGAACAGTTCCTCCGCACTCGGCGCGCGGCCCGTGCGGGCGACGTTCACGCCGATCCGCCAGTCCCCGGCAAAGTTCCAGGTGCCGCCGATCGAGCCCGAGAAGGTGTCGAAACTGCGGCTACCATCGAAGAACTCGGTCTGCTCCAGGGCAGGTTGCGCGGAGACGTTCTGATGGCCGTAGCGTGCGCCAGCCTCGAGCTTGATCATGCCGAGATCGAGCTGCTGCACGGTGAAGAGGCCAAAGGTCCTGGTCGAGTTCTTGGGCAGGAAGGCTTCGTCGCCGATCACGTTAAAGTCGCGGAACGAGTATTGGGCACCGCTGGCGCCGCTCCAGTTGCCGCGCCGCGCCTGCGTCAGTTCGAGACGCCCCTCCTGGCCCTTGTTGAGGAAGGAGGTGCCGATCTCACCGCTTTCTTCGAGTTCGAAATGGGCGTAGTCGGCATAGGCCCAGCGCAGGCGGATCTTGTCGAAGAATCCGCTTTCGGGCGTGACTTCAGCGCGAACGTCGACGCGGTCCTGCGACAGGCTGATGCGCGGATCTTCCTGCTCTTCATCCGGCTGCGTCGCGAAGCGCAGCGGCACACCATAGAGCGTTTCATGGTGGCTATAGGAGACACCAAGGCTGCCGCCGTCATCGATAAAGGCGAGGCCAGCCCCCGCGCTCCAGGTGCGGCTGGCGGTGTTGGGCAGGATCCCGCGCACGCCGGCATTCTCTGCAAACAGCGGATCGCTTGTGGCAGTGGTAGAGGCTAGTGCCTGCTGGCGCAGCGCCGGGGTCAGCGCGAAACCGCCGATCTCGAGGTCGTCGCTCTTCGAGTAGCTTCCGTCGGCATGGACAACCCATTTGTCGCCCAAGGGCACATCGACCGTGCCTGACGCGGCGCGCTGGTTCGCGGCGGAAGCGTAGTCCAGGTCACCTGCGAAGTGCACCGGCTCGTCCGGCACATGCATCGGAATCCGGCGATCGATCACATTGACCACACCGCCCACAACCGATGGCGAGTAAAGCAGTGCCTGCGGACCACGCAGCACTTCGATGCGCTCGGCGAGCAGCGGGTCGACCGCAGTGGCATGGTCGGCCGAAGTATTGGACACGTCGATCGAACCCAGGCCATTGCTCAACACGCTGACCCGCTCACCCTGCAAGCCACGGAGGATGGGGCGCGATGCAGTGGGTCCGAAGGAACTGGCGGAAACCCCCGGCAAGTGGGCCAATGTCTCGCCGATCGAGGGTCGTACTGCGTTGGCCAGGTCTTCGGTCGAGAGCACGCCGACTGCCGAAAGCATGTCTTGCCGGTTGGTCTGCAGGACCCCGGTGACAATTATCTCTTCGGGGGTCGTCGGGTGCGTATCCTCCGCAGTGTCGCTGGCCTCCAAGGCAAGGTCTTCGCTTGCCTGCTGGGCCATGGCCACCTGCGCACTGGGCAGCGCAAGCAGGGGGAGAGAGGCGAGGAGAATGGAGCGGCCAGTCTTATGATACAACATAACGACGGCCAGATAGGCATGGGCGTTCCGTGCACAAGTGTTTTCTTTGCTGCGCGTCCACGCAATAGATGAAAGGCCAACGGCGTGCGACGAACCGCTGCGGCGCTGGCGTCAGTCGTCTTCCCGGCGTTCAGCGGCTGCCCGTTCGGCTTCGATTCTTCGGACGTCGGCCTCATTCGCCGGGCGGGCGGGCCAGGCGCAGCCCCGCGCGTGTCCCACGCCCTTGAGGAAGCCGCGCCGGGCCATGCCTGCGCGAATTGCGTTCTGGAGTTTGCGCTGCTCGGAACTCGCCCCCGAGACTTCCCGAATCAAGCTGCGGAAAGGGATCAGCGAACCGACGGCGAACTTGCCAACGTCCCCCGCGGTAAGCCGCCCCTTCGACCCTGCTGAGAGATCATAGTCATCGCCCAGCAGCGCATCGAGCCGACCCACTTCGGCGATCAGGGCCCGGCAGCCAGAAAGACCGTTGAGGTCGTAAGGTTGGTCGACCGCGTGTTGCAGCAGTTCGGGAATCTCACCCTTCTTGAGGTTTAGGTCGGTCAGTGGAGTGCTGACGACATCCTCGGCATCGGGTTCTGCTTCGGTAACCGGTGCCTGCTGCGCCCAAACCGGCCCTGCGGCCGACCACAATAGGACGGCGGCGACATATGATACGGATTTCGCCATGGTTACTACCTTCGGATTGCCCGTCGAGGCTAGCCTCGACGGGCCTCCCGTGCAAATCCGTCCCCGGGTCGACTCAAGGCCGGTGGACTAACCCAACCCCTAGAGCGTTTGCGCCAGAGCACCGGCAAACGCGCGCAGGACGGGCTCGTTGCGACGGTAATAGCACCAACCACGCTTTCGAACGCAGGTCACCAGTCCAGTCGATTCGAGCAGCTTCAAGTGTCGAGACGCAGTCGCCGGGGTGACTTGCCATTTCTCGGCAATGTGCAGGGCGCACACCCCATCGCCCTCAAGGTCGCCTTCCCGCTGTGGAGGAAAGTGGGACTGAGGATCCTTCAACCATGCAAGCAATTGTCGCCGGCTAGGCGACGCCAATGCCTTGAAGATCTCGTCCTCGCCCTCGCGAAATTCGGTGCCTGCCCTGCTCATAGGTTCCTTACGTTTGCCTTTGATTGATCAATATGCCAATTAGCTAATCAGCATGCCAGCTGCATTGGATCGCAAATCGGTGTACCCCCTCGATCTCATCGTGGAAATAGTGGGCTGGATGGGCGCGTCGCTCATCCTGCTGGCTTACTGCCTTTTGTCCATCGGCAAGATGCAGGCCACGTCGCCCGCCTACCAGTGGCTCAACATTGGCGGGGCAGTCGGCTTCATCGTGAATAGCGGCTGGAATGGAGCGATGCCTTCGGTGGCGCTGAACATCATCTGGTTCGGAATAGGAATCACCGCACTATGGAAACTGAAAAGGAATGGCGTCTCGTCGATCTGAGCCATGAGATCGAAGAGGGCATGGAAACTTACATCGGTCTGCCTGGCCCCCATATTTGCGACTTCTACAGTCGCGAAACGAGTGCGGCCAACTTCGATGACGGGTCCAGCTTCCTGATTGGACGGATCGACATGGTCTCCAACACCGGGACCTATGTGGATGCGCCGTTCCACCGCTTCGTGGATGGCAAGGACCTGGCCGGCCTACCCCTGGAATCGCTGGCGGACCTTGAAGCCATCGTGGTGCGGAGGCCGTTCGAACACGGCCTGGCCACCGAGGCGGAGCACCTTGACGGACTGGACGTCCAAGGCAAGGCCGTGCTCATTGCGACGGGCTGGGACCGGCACTGGCGAAACACAACCTACTTCACCGACCACCCATACCTCACGGAATCCGCCGCTCGGTTTCTGGCAGAACGCGGCGCCAGCTTTGTGGGGATCGATTCTCACAACATAGACGATACGCGCGTGAGGGCACGCCCGGTCCACACGACACTGCTCGGCGCCGATATCCCGATCGGTGAACACCTAACCAATCTCGACGATCTGCCGGATGCGGGCTTTCGCTTCCATGCGGTACCACCGAAGATCGTCGGCTTCGGGACCTTCCCGGTAAGAGCATACGCCAAGGTCGGTTCCGGGCAGTGACTACTCGGCCGGTGTGAAGGCACGCCGGATGACGTCCATGCTTTGCGCCTTCAGGGGATCGCGCAAGTCGGTTGAGCGCGCCGACAGCTCGAGGGGGTAGCTTCCCAGTTCCACCGGCGGCTCGAAGACATGAAGGTCGGCGACCCGCGCGATTGCCCGTGCTGCATGGGCAGGTATCGTTGCAATCATATCGCCTTCAAGGAGGAAGGGGACTGCGGAGAAATGAGTGCTCGAAGCCACGACGCTGCGGCTCCTCCCCAAAGCAGCAAGGGCCGTATCGACGATGCCGCTCATCCCGCCAGCCGAGATAAGCAAATGTGGTCGATCGCAGAATTGGTCCAGGTCGATTACCCCGTGCTCGCCATCCTTCCGCGCTATGCTTAGATAGACCGAAGTACCGAGCAGAATGCGGTGCAGTCCGCGCGCCATCAGGCCGCCCGAGCCAAGGGCGAAATCGATGGTCCTCTCTCTCAGGAGCTCTGCCGCGATCTCACTGTGCGATTGGCGGAAGACCGGGACCACCATTGGCAGGTCGTTCGAGAAACTGGCAATCAAGCGCGACCCGAACGCCATCTCGATATCGTCGGACATGCCCAGAATGACGTGCCGCCTCTCGGATATACTGCCCCCCAAGGTTGCGCGGATGGCATCCATGGCGCGCCTGATATCAGGCGCCAGTTCCAGTGCCCTGACCGTTGGTGCCATGCCATGCCCCGCACGAAAGAACAGGATGTCGCCATAGCTCTTTCTGAGTCGGCCGAGAGCCGCACTGACTGCGGCCTGGCTGAGATTGAGCCGGTGAGCAGTCCGGGTCACACTCTCCTCCTCGAGCAGCGCCTCGAAGACACGGAGTAGATTCAGGTCGAGTTGATCAGTCATCAATCAAAGCGATATCAAGTATCTGTTCTATCTGTTGTATGAATAGTTGTCATGCCCATCTGTCGCGCGAACGAAACGGGAGACGAAAACCCATGGCACGCCTAGCAGCCTTGCAGATCGGTTCACGGCCGGAAGGTCCGAGCGCCACACTTGAGACAATTCTCCGCCATGAAGCGGAACTGGCAGACGAGCGAGTTGATCTGCTGGTGCTGCCCGAGGCCGTCTTCGGCGGCTATCCCAAAGGCGCAGGGTTCGGAACACAACTCGGGTTCCGCACCGCTGCAGGTCGAGAAGAGTTTGCGGCCTATTATGACCACGCGATCGATCTGGACGGCCCCGAGATCACAGAGCTGGCCGCCATGTCGGTGCGGCTCGATTGCTCGATCGTCGCCGGAGTGATCGAACGCGACGGAAGCACGCTATATTGCACCGCGGTTTATCTCGAGCCCGGCAAGGGCCTGGTAGCGAAGCATCGCAAGCTCATGCCGACGGGCACCGAACGGCTGATCTGGGGCCAAGGCGACGGGTCCACATTGCCGGTGATCGATAGCCGGGCCGGCAAGCTCGCAGCGGCAATTTGCTGGGAGAACTACATGCCCATGCTGCGCATGGCCTATTATGCGAAGGGCGTGGAGATATGGTGCGCCCCGACCGTCGATGCCCGACCGGAATGGCAAGCGACCATGCGCCATGTGGCGCTCGAAGGGCGCTGCTTCGTAGTCTCGGCGTGCCAGTACCAGCAGCCACCGGCTCGATCGGGCGCCAAGGTTGCCAACTGGCCGGATGATGCCGACCTGATCTCGGGCGGGTCGGTGATCTTCGGCCCCCTGGGCGAAGAACTCGCCGCTCCGCTGCGGGGTTCCGAAGGCCTGATGGTGGCCGATTACGACCGCAGTGCGATCGCCCGCGCGCGGTACGACTTCGACGTTGCCGGGCATTACGCACGGCCCGACATCTTCCAATTGTCGGTCGACACTACTCGCCGCGCCTCCGTGTCGTTCTGCGAGAAGGACGTTGAAGGCACCTGAAGTACTGGCCTAGACGGCGATCAATGGCTGCCACACCTGGTGGAGATCAAGGATGCCAAAAGTAGTCACCGAGATCGCGCAGTACCGCGCGGATCGAGCTTGGGGCGCAATGGATCTCATCGATATCGAGGGTGCGAGCGTTCGGGTGCATTGGACCGACCAGCCCTATAAGTGGCACAAGAACGATGGCGCAGAGGTTTTCGTCGTGCTCAACGGCGAGGTCGACATGCACTATCGCCTCGACGACATCGAGCATTGTGCCCGGCTAACAGCATCGGACATATTCGTTGCGGAAGTCGGTGACGAACATGTGGCTCATCCCGTCGGAGAGGCCCGCATACTAGTAATCGAAAAGCGCGGTTCGGTGTAACCGAACCTTATCCGGAGTGACGGGCTTACACCGGCTGCATTGCATTGATAGGTACACCCTCATCGAAATATGATCAGGAGTGACCCGTCCGTTGAATGCAAAGGCGCGCTTCGTGTCCGACAACTGCTTCGCAGCGAGCCTGATCGAGGCCGCGAGGCAGGTGACCGCAATCTATGACACGGCCCTGCGTCCAGCGGGCATCAATGTCACCCAGTTCAACATGCTTGCAGCCATTACGCTGCTGCAGCCCGAAACCATTTCGGCGCTTGCCGCTGCGATTGGAATGGAACGTTCAACGGCATCGCGGAACCTTGCGGTGCTGAAGCGGAATGGCTGGATCGAGAGACGCGAGGCCAACGGGGGTCCACGGTCTGGTGCCATCTCGCTTAGTCCGGGCGGCAGGGCGGTGTTCGAGCTTGCCTTTCCGCTTTGGTCAGAAGCTCAAGAGCACCTTGCCCAGCAACTGGGCACGGACCAGACCGCAGCTTATCGCGACGTCCTGAAGCAAGTTCGCGCCACCTTGGGTGATGACGCGGACTAGGTGTCTTCAACCCCTTGCACCCCGCATATTGAGGTACGCGATAAGGTGCAGGATGATGAACATCGGCACCAGGAACGAGGGGATCATGGTCAGCGGAAACTCCGCCAGCAGGCCCGTATGCTGGCTGAAGTCCATTCCTTCGCCGCCACGGTCGCGCAGTGCGATCCCCATCGAGAAGGCAACTATGAAGTCGGTCATCCCTGCCAGGATCAGGCCATTTGCGGCCCTTTCCCACCCAGGAAGCTTGCGAGCAACCTTGATCGCGACGAACGGGGCCATCAGTCCTACGGCAATATCGCCGATTCCTGCGGGGGCGGCGAACGCCGCCGGCAGCAGTCCATAACCCCAGTAGAAGACAAAGGCGGCACCGACTACGCGCCAACCCTGCAACGCAATGATCAGGGGGAGATCAAAGCCAAGAACCCAATCGCGAACCCGTTTCGAGAAGCGAAACGCGGCATAGAAGGTCGCCGGCGGCAGTACTGCCGCAAGGAGAATGTTGACCGGCGGCAGGGAGCCTTGCGCCTGAAAACCTCCACGCTGCGCAAGAACCGCAATCAAACAGCCCCAAACCGCAACCACGACGATGGTCGGCAGGGTGACAATTCGTGAATGACTCATGCTCGCACCTTCCTTGATCAACCTTCGAAGCATAACTCCAATTATTGTATGGTGTATATACACACATAAATGTTGTCAAGGCACCCCTCATCCTAGTGCGGCCAGCCGGATCGACCGGATGGAGACCGGAGGCAGGTCTCGCTTTTCGACAGCCGCGCCTCGCCCCCCGAGAACTGACCCCCACAGGCCTCATTGCAGTTGACAGGGTTGCATTCACAGATAAATTGACATCGTCAATATAAAGGATGGCGACATGCTGCTAAGAATCTCCGTGGCGCTCAGCGCGCTCATATACCTCGCGCTTATTCCGGCACTCGAGATCGGGCCAACGCACGTCTCCAACCCCGACTGGCCTGCCCACGCCCGGCTGCATGAAGTGTGGCAGCTCACCAGCAATGCACTGCTTTCCCTGCTAGCGCTTTGGTTGGTCTGGCGAACAAGCCAGGCGTCTACAGGCGGCCTCATCGCCTTCTTCATCAACATCGGCTTCCTGGCCGCATACTTCAGCGCGGAAACCTACGGCGGGAGCATGGTTCACAGCGATGGTTCGGAACTGCTGGTGTTCGGCGTCAATCCGGCGCTCGCAGTGGTTGCTCTGGTGACCGTGGGAATCGCCATGTCCTTGGTTCGACATCCAAGGCAGGCTGCGTGACCGACACGCCCGAAGACCCACCCCAGCGCATTGTGCTGCAGGGCTGGCTGCGCTGGTGCGGACCGCTCGTCGCGGTCCTTGTGGCATTGGTGGTCGCATTCGACAGCGTCGCAGCCGAAGAACCTAGCTGCCCCGTTGATACCCATCTTCAGGCTGACATCGACAAGCTTGCAACCGATGCGATGCGCGAAAGCGCTACGCCGGGATTGGCGTTGGGCATCGTCCGCGAAGGACGCATTCTCTATCTCAAGGGTTATGGGGTCGGGCGTAAGGACGCCCCCACCCCGGCCAAGGTAACTTGTCGCACCACCTTTCACGTGGCCTCGCTGTCGAAACCGGTGATCGCGACAATGGTGCTCCAGGCGGTCGAGCGTGGTGAACTGAAAGAGGCGCAAACCATTGCGGATGTCCTGGGCTCGGGCAGCCCAAGCGTGACCGTCGGCGCCCTCCTGACCCACACGGGCGGCATGCGGGACTGGTCGCATGCCAAGGCGCGGCGCACCGAAGGCGAGCGTTCCGCCTATTTTCGCGCGATCCTCAAGAAGACGAAGCGCGTCGGCAGAACCGGTGAATTCCGCTATTCGGACACGGACTACAACATCCTTGGCCTGATGCTCGAGACGATATCCGGCCGGCCGCTCGACGCACTCGCTCGGGAACGAGTCTTCACTCCACTGGGAATGAGCGACAGTGCTTTCGCCAGACCTTTAGGCGACTTTGACTTTGCCTGGCCCCATCTGGGTACTTCCAATCGGCCAGCACAAGAGCATCCATTTGACATAGCATTTGCCCCCTCCTCGGGCTTGCAAGCCTCGGTTCGCGACCTCGCGCTTTTCGCGAAAGCCTGTCTCGACAGGGATGAGCGGCTCCTCAGCGCAGCCGGCTTTCGCAACGCCATTGAGCCGCGTACTTCGACAAGCTGGGCCGGCATTTTCCAGTCCCCCGTATGGCAAGTCGTCAAAGCTGACGGCCGCACAGTCCTGCAACACGGGGGCACCGACACAGGCTTTCGTGCGCTGCTCTCGCTCTATCCAGACACCCGTTCGGCGATCGTTATATTGGCCAACGGCGAGGAGCTCGATCGCTGGAAGCTGAGGCAGGACATCGAGAGGGTACTGATGCACGATTAGATCGCGCGACGCCTGTTGTTAGGCCAGCTGCAAGCCCATGAAGCTGGTGCGCGGCACGGGATTGTTGGTGATCGGTTCCGCCGGCTCAAAGCCAAATCGCTCGTAGAGGGCGCGCGCATGTTCGAACTCTTCGAGCACGTCCAAACGCATCTCGCGATACCCAGCCTCGTGCGCCTGACCGATAAGGGCCGAGACCAGCTTGCCCCCCAATCCAAGGCCACGCGCGCTGGACCGCACATAGAGCCGCTTCATCTCGCAGATTGTTTCGTCATGGCGCCGCATGGCGATGCAGCCGGATACTGCGCCACCCACGCGGGCGAGAAGGACGCAACCGTCCGGCAATTCATATCCGGCAGGGAAACGCGCGAATTCTGCATCATTGTTCTGAAAATCGAGATTGGTCTGGGTTCGGCCAATATATTCCCGCCAGATCTCCAGAACTGCAGCGTTGTCATCGGGATACCGGGCAATACTGATCACTTTTTGTCGCTCCTTGTTTCAGCCCAATCACCTACCCGTTCGAATGGTCGATTCTCCGAATTCCATCCCTGCAGGATCGACCGGAAGCGCACGAACTGCCTCGGCCAGCTCGAGCATGGATCGCGCATCCCAATCGCTCTCGGGCTTCATTCCATCGAGATGGGCCAACAGCACCGAGGGTTCGAGCCAGGATTGGAACAGCGGAAGACCGATCTCGACGAGCAAGACCTCCGCCTTGTTCAATCGTTCCGCGAACTGCTCGTCGGTCGTATAGGATCGAATCTTTAGCGACAGGTACTGGTCGACCACTTGGCGATCCGCGTGATCCAGCCTCATGAATGGATCGGGATTGAAGTAGCTATTCAACCAGCCGATGCTGCGGCTATAGTGACAATGGTCCAGCTTCGGCACCTTGCCCCGGCTGGGCCTTTCCCAGCGATCATAGAGCTGGTCGATCGCGAGGCCGATACCAAAAGTAATAGGTTCATCCAGACCGTATCTCGCAGAAACCTCAACGCCGATGCAGATCGTGGCGAATGGATGGCGCCGATACCAATGCCCGCCGGTTCCCCGGAAGCCGTGCTCCCGTAGCGTCGCACCGAGCGAGCAATAGAATTCACGCGCTCTTGCCTTCGTTTCCTTGCTGACCATAGTTCCGAGTAATCAGGACTTTGAGAAATTCTGCTGTCCGGTAATTGCGAATCCTTACCGAGGTATTGCCGGACGCTCGGCGGTGCCGGGAACGGCGTATCCCTTCAAGACGGCCGGCCTTTCTGCGATCCGCAAATACCACTCGCGCACGTTGGGATAGGCGTCGAGATCGATCTTCTGGTGTTCGAACCGCGATGTCCAGGGCCATACCGCCATGTCGGCAATCGAGTACTCGCCAACGATATATTCTCGATCGGAAAGTTGGCCGTCGAGCACGGAGTAGAGCCGCTGCGCCTCTTTCGAAAAGCGCTCGGCCGAATAGTCGGACGCGCCCGCATTGTAGTGCATGAAATGCGCCGTCTGGCCGAGGATCGGGCCGAAGCCGCCCATTTGCCACATCAGCCACTGGATGGTCGCCCAGCGGGTGGCCGGATCCGTTGCAAGGAATCTGCCCGACTTCTCGGCCAGGTAGAACAGGATCGCACCCGATTCAAAAATGGTCAGCCCGGTCTCCGAGTCCCGGATCGCCGGGATCTTGTTGTTGGGCGTTACCTTGGTGAACGCATCCGAGAACTGCTCCCCCTCATAGATATTGATCGGGTGGACCTTGTAGGGAAGTTCCATCTCTTCCAGCGCAATCGAGATCTTGCGCCCGTTGGAAGTGTTCCACGTATATAGTTCAATCATCTTGCAAGTCCTTGCCCGGGCGAAGCAGCTTTGAAACGTCTCGTAGCGCCGCTTCCGCTCCTGTTTGCATTCGTTTCATGATTTCGGCGGCGGGTTCGACTTGGCGGACGTTCCCAACCCCCTCTCCGACGATTAGCGGGGCAACATCGAAGTTCCCCGCACCTAGCGCCTCTGCGAACACGGCCCTTTCGTGCGGACCAGCCTGCCGGAATTTGGCGGCGTTACGCCAGGTGGCGCTGAAGTGGTTGCGCCCGGCCCGCAAGGTCCAGGGGGCAGGCCAGTCCAAGCCCCGTGCCGCATCGAACAGATCGGTGCGCTCGGTCGAAGCCCCATCCATTCCGGTCGCGCGTTGCTTGGCGTTGGGATGGGCCAGAGATTCCGTGGCCGCATAGAAGGCCGTCCCGCAGAGGCCCCCCTCAGCGCCGCGGACCAGGACTGAGGCCAGCGCGCGACCGGTGCCGATGCCGCCTGCAGCAACGATGATGGGGCCCAGATCCGCTTCGACGATATCGTCGAGCAGAGGGCCCAGCGAACGTTGCGCGCCGTGCCCGCCGGCTTCGGTTCCTTGTACGACGATTACATCTGCGCCTTGCCCCGCGGCTGCGCGTGCACCTTCCACCGTTTGCACTTGCATGAAGAGCTTGGCTCCGACCTGCGTCACCGCCGGTGCCAGATCGGTCGCGTCCCCAAACGACAGAAAGATCGCGGCCGGCCTGCGCTTGATCACCCGGTCGAAGGTCGAACGATCCTGCAGGGCGCGCCAGGTAATGAAGCCGACACCGACTGGAGTCTCACCGGCCAGGTCAAGCTCGCGCAGGACGTCATCTGTCGCCAGATAACCTGCCGCAAGGAATCCGAAGCCTCCTGCAACAGAGACCGCCGAGGCGAGGGCCCCGCCCGATACGCCCGCCATCGGGGCGAGAATGATCGGGACACTCAGCCCAAGGGCCTCGGTCAGACGGCTCGAAATCGCCATCACTCAGCCCGGCCTACTGGCTCGCAGCCTGCCGTCGGCGGAATTCCTCCACCGGGAGCCCGCCAAGACCCCAATCTTCCATCTCGACGACATCGATGACCACATGGGTCGTGGCTGGATTCTTGCCGAGGGTATCAACCAGCAGCTGAGTGACGCCGGCGATCAGCTCGGCCTTCTTCTCGGGCGTTGCGCCGTCGGGTGTAATCTTGATGTTCACGTATGGCATGGCGCCTTATCCTCTTCTGGCAACAGGTCGAAATGGAATACCTTTGAGATAATCCTCCAGCGACCCTGATCGAGAATGAGTGTGAGGAAATCGGTGAAGTACTTTTCACCGATCGAACAGCGGACCCGGGCAAAAGCCGTCTTGGGCCCGGCAAAGGAAATCGCCTCGACCGCATCTCTGCGAATTTCCCCGCGTGCAGCGGGGGGTGTACGTGCTTCAACGACGGGGAAATACTCGTCCATCGTCCAATAGACCAGATCCTCTCCAGTCGGACAAACGTATATGGCACGCGGATGAAACACCCTCCGAAGGGCTTCAACATCGCACTCATAGAGCGCGTCGAAGTAGGTCTGCAGGGCATCGAGCACCGCAGATTGCGACCCGGGTGTTGGTACCATATCCATTGTCCGCTTTGGAGAAGTTCGCAGGGTACGATCGAGGCGACCGATCACGTTAGCCTTCTACGAGGCCTTCGGCGATCATGGCCTTGCGCACGGAAGGACGCGTGGAGATCCGCTCCACATAGGCCTGGAGATTGGGCCACTTGGCCAGCCCGATACCCGTCGGACCGGTCCAGGTTGCAACGGTATAGGTGTAGGTATCGGCGACGGTGAATGTGTCGCCGAGCAGGTACGGACGACCATCGGCAAGCAGCGATTCAATATAGTCGAGACGGACCGCAACCTTGGCTTCCGCGGCCGCACGGTCGCTCTCGGTGAGCTCCACGCCCGAGAAGAAGGGCACGAATGCCTTGTGGAACTCCGATGCCGTGAAGTTCAGGTACTGCTGTAGACGGGTCCGTTCGATCGTTCCGTTTGCCGGAGCCAGCCCTGCGTCAGGGTTTCCGTCAGCCAGATGCTGCAGAATGGCCGGCGCTTCGATCAGAACTTCGCCATCATCCAGTTCCAGGGCCGGGACATAACCGAGCGGGTTGATCTTGCGGAAGTCGGCACCGCTTTCGGTGGTCTTGGTGGCGTTATCGATTTTCTCGGCCGCGAATTCTGCTCCGACTTCATTGAGGGTTACGTGAACCGCAAACGAACATGCACCCGGGAGGTAGTACAGCTTCACTTTCATACTCCATTTGATTTCAGGTCGACCGGAGGTATGAAGGGTGGTCACGACTGTAAACCTAGTATCGTATGGTAACCGGAAGAATCGGGTTTCCATTTGGTAACGTGGAGCGTCACCCATGGCCCTCAAAATCCGACAGAACCAAAGCCCCGAGCCGCCCGAGAGCTGCCCGTTAACCGAATGCATGAAGATCATTGGCGGCGCTTGGACGCCCAACATCATCTGGTCACTGCGGGCCGGGCCGCGACGGTTCAGCGAGCTGAGGGTCGATATCCCGCCTATCTCGCCCAAGGTACTGAGTACGCGATTGCGCGACCTCGAATCCCGCGGCGTATTGACCAGGACTATCATGCCCACCTCCCCGCCATCGGTGGAGTATGCGCTGACGCCGCTTGGCGCGCGCCTGATGCCAGCGATCGAAGGGATCGTTGACGTGGGTCACGCCCTCAAGCTTCAGGGCTACAAAGCCTAACCAGACCGGTACGGGCACCAGCCATGCGCGCCTGCCGACCAAACCTCTGAAGGCCACTCCGAATGCCGGACCTCGAATTCAAGATCTACGATGTCTTCACCGAAACGCGTTTCGCCGGGAACCCGCTGGCCGTATTTCTCGATGCCCCAGGTATCGACGATCCAACCATGCAGGGGATCGCCAACGAGCTGAACCTGTCGGAAACGGTCTTCATCACAGGGAGGCCGAAGTCAGGCGAGTTCGAGATGCGGATCTTCACTCCGCAGACCGAGTTGCCCTTTGCGGGCCACCCGACCGTTGGAACGGCTTTAGCCCTGCGCGATGCCGGTCTGGTGCAGGATATCGCAAGGCTCAATCTTCCTGCCGGAACCGTTGAGGTGGCGATTGATGGTAGAACAGCCACATTCCGGGCCCCATTGCCCTCCAGCCTCATCGATCTGCAGATGACCAATGATGCAGCAGCCGAACTACTGGGCCTCGCAGCCGAGGACATCAAACAGGTCGAGATCGCAGCGGCGGGTGTGCCCTTTGCCTGCATTGAGCTGGCTTCGCGCGTGGCGCTTGCCAACTGCAGTATCGCAATGGGCGCGTGGAAGCGCGACTGGTCGGGCAGCGAAGCGTCCCACATCTATGTCTATTGCTGTGGCGCGGAACAGGGCGATCTGGACGCCCGTATGTTCGCCCCCGCCATGGGGATCGCCGAGGACCCCGCGACGGGCGGCGCGGCTGCGGCCATGGCGGCGATCCTGCCTGATGGCGACTACCGGATCACTCAGGGCGAAGATATGGGCCGCAAGAGCCTCATTCTGTTGAGTGTCCGTGATTGTCGCGCCCGAATCGGCGGGGCTGCGGTGCAAGTCGGCAAAGGCGAAATCCACGGCTGAACAGCCAGGCTGATCGATAGATTGGCAGCACCCGCCCTTGCATTTGGCGGCGCCAAAACGGCTGCCCTAAATCCAGACGCCTCTTGGGGCGCCCTTAGGCAGGAGAACTCCCGCTGCCCTCACTTTCCTCCAGCTTCCGGAGAATCGCGGAGACCGACGCTTCCAGCACATGCAGGCGCGACTCGATCTGTTCGACGCTGGTCGTCGAAGGGTCGGCAGACAGCACGGCGATCCGGCGCATCTGCTCCGCAAACCACTGACGGGTAATGTTCATTTCGATCCTCTCAGGCCGTCGGATTGATTTCCACTCTGACTCTTGCTCCATAACTACAATTATTGTATGTATGGCGCAAGCCCAGCAAAAGCAGCATGCTCAAGGAGGATCCGTTGCACCCGCTCACAGTCTACATCGAAGGATTTCGTCACGCGCTCGCCAACGGCGGGTCCCTGCCCGCCTCGGCCCGGATGGATGTCGACGGCGCCGGTTCGATCCATATTGCGGAAGGCGAAGTCAGCGACCGCCAGGATCCGGCCGCCTGCATCATGCGCACCAGTCACGAAATCTACGACCAACTCTACTTCGGCACGATCGACCCGACGATCGCCTTCGCCAAGGGGGACCTCAGCATCAACGGCGACATGGCCGTCGCATTGGCGATGCAGGGGCTCTTCGAGAAGGCCAGGGCGGCCTGATCGTGGCCGGATCGGCGCCCGTGCCAAACACTGCGGTCACCCTGACCATCGATGGGGTGGAGCGAACCGCCTCGGTCGAACCACGCGATCTGCTGGTCCTGGCGCTGCGCGAGAAGTTCGGCGCAACCGCCCCGCATGTCGGTTGCGAGAGTGGGCGCTGCGGCGCCTGCACGGTTCTGCTCGACGGAACTCCGGTCAAGAGCTGCATGATGCTGGCGGTCCAGGTGAATGGGTCTGAAGTGACGACCGCAGCGGGCCTTGGACCACACCGGATCGGGTCCGCCCTGCAGGCGGCATTCAAGGCGGCGCATGGCCTTCAATGCGGCTATTGCACGCCGGGAATGCTGGCGAGCGCCAGCGGCCTCCTGGCGAAGAACCCCAATCCGAACGAGGATGAGGTGCGCCAGGCGCTGCGCGGGAATCTGTGCCGTTGCACGGGATACCAGCATATCCTCGACGCCGTGCTGCTCGCCGCCGAGAACCTGCGTGAGGCAGAGCCCGCATGACCGCCACAAGCTCATACTCCGGCGAGCTATCGGAACCCGCAGGCTGGGTCGGTCGGGCCATTGAGCGCCGGGAAGACGATCGGCTGCTAAAGGGAGCCGGGCGGTTCGTTGATGACATAGTTCTGCCCGGCCAGCTCCACGCCGCCTTCGTCCGCAGCCCGCACCCCCACGCCAGTTTTACAGAGGTGGATTTCGCAGAAGCGCTGGCCGTGCCAGGCGTTCACCTTTGCCTGAGTGCCAAGGACTTCGATCAGCTTCCGCACGTGAAGCCCAACTGGATCCTGCCACGCTCAATCCCGCGCGGCCGCCCGATCCTTGCCCAGGGCCGCGTGCGCTACGTCGGCGAGCCCGTCGCGGTGGTAATTGCCGAAAGCCTCGCTGCGGCACGCGACGCCGCGGAGCTCGTCCGGGTCGACTTCACACCCCTGCCCCATGTGCTGGACCAGCGCGACGCAATCGTGAGCGATGCGCCACGCGTGCATGACGACATGGACAGCAATGTCGCGGCGACCTTCTCCCCCGGGAATGGCGGGTTTGCGAAGGCCGCGGATGCGGCGCCGTTTCGAACCCGATTCCGACTGCGCAACCAGCGCCTAGTTCCCTTCTCGATCGAGGGGCGAGCGGTCAACGCGGACTACGACACGGTGACAGGGCGCATGACGCTCAACATCGCGCAACAACTGCCGCATATGGCGCGGCGAATGGTAGCCGAGACGATCGGTTTCCCGGAAAATCGCCTGCGCGTCATCTCACCCGATGTCGGTGGCGGGTTCGGGCCCAAGATGCACGTCTATCAGGAAGAGGCGGTCTGTGCGCTCGCCTCGATGAAGCTCGGACGGCCGGTCAAATGGACCGAAAGCCGATCCGAGAACGTGTGCAACACCACCCATGGCCGCGATCACGAGATGCAAGTCGACGTGGCCTATGACCACGAAGGCAAACTGCTGGCACTTAGGATCGAAAGCCTCGCCAACATCGGTGCCTACATGTCGAGCATGGGATCGGGCATTCCCACGGTGAACGTCGGCTTGTTCGTCATGGGCGTTTACGAGATTCCGTCGGTCGAGGTCGATATCAAGTGCCTCTATACCCATACCCCCCCGGTCGACGCCTATCGCGGAGCCGGCCGCCCAGAAGCCAGCTATGTCATCGAACGGACGATCGATCGCGTCGCGCATGAGCTCGGCCTCGACCCCGCGGAAGTCCGACGTCGCAACTTCCTGACCGAAAACCAGATCCCGCGCCGCCAGCCGACAGGAGCGATGATCGACAGCGGCCGCTATCACCACACGCTCGAAGATGCGCTGCGCCGCGCGGACTACGACGAATTCCGCCAGGCACAGGCCAAGGCCCGCACTGACGGCGAACTGACAGGCATCGGCATCGCCAATTATACCGAGAGCTGCGGCGTCGGGCCCGGGCAGGTCCAGAAGCTCGTCGGCTTCGATCGCGGCGGCTATGAGAGCGCGCGCGTGCGCATGACTTCGGACGGCGGCGCGATGGTCTTCTCCGGCTCGCATAGCCATGGCCAGGGCCACAAGACCGTATTCGCACAGATTGCCGCCGACGAACTTGGCATCTCGCCCGACCGGATCGAGGTCATCCAAGGCGATACCGACAGCGTGCCGCAAGGCGTCGGCACCTTCAATTCGCGCTCGATCCCGGTTGGGGGAAGTGCGGTGAAGGTCGCGGCCGGCAGGGTGGCCGATCGCATCCGGCGCTTGGCCGCCCATCTCCTGCAGGTCGAAGTTGATGCCCTGCAACGTGAAGGCGACGTGTTCCGTGCACCCGATGGCGGGGTCATCGCCTTTTCCGAAGTCTGCCACGCCGCATGGACCGGCCACAACGTTCCTGCCGATCTCGGGGTAGGCCTGGAAGAAACCGAGTTCTACCATCCTACCTCCATGTCCGCCCCCTACGGGGCGCATATCGCGCAGGTCCGGATCGATCGTGAGACGGGCGAAATCGCCCTGGAACGTTACGTGGCGGTCGACGACTGCGGCACGGTCATCAATCCCCTGCTGGCCCGCGGCCAGGTGCATGGCGGCCTGGCACAAGGCATTGGCCAAGCACTGTGGGAAGACGGTACACCCGAAGCGGACGGCGGCATAATCCTTGATACGCCGATCCCCCGCTTCGACATGCTGCCGCGCTTCGAGACTTCGCACACAGTCACCGAAAGCTGGACCAATCCGCTAGGCGCAAAGGGACTGGGCGAGGCCGGGGCGATTGGCGCTCCGCCGGCAATCGTCAATGCCGCAATCGATGCCCTGTGGCACCTTGGCGTGCACGAGATCGACATGCCGCTGACCCCTGCACGGATCCTTGCCGCGATCGATGCTGCCGAACAGGAGTCGGCACAATGATCCCTGCGACCTTCAGCTATGCAGCGCCGAAGAGCCCGCAGGAAGCGCTCGACCTTCTCTCCGCGCATTTAGGCTCGATGATCCTTGCCGGTGGGCACACGCTCCTCACCGCGCTCAAGCAGCGCAAGGCGCGTGCCGCCATGCTCGTCGACATCGCGCATGTCGGGCTCGACCGGCTCGAGATCGACGACCAAGGCAATCTAGTGATCGGCGCCGCCGTGAAGCAGGCGGCCCTGGCAGAGTTCTGCAATCGGAATGGCTGGGCCCTACTGGCCGAAATCGGGGCAAAGTCCGGCGATCCGATGATCCGTGCGCGTGGCACTTTCGTGGGCGCGCTATGTGCGGCCGAGCCAGGCGGTGACTGGGCAGCAGGAGCCCTCGCGCTCGATACCGAGATCAGGCTGCTGACCCAGGATGGCGAGCGGATGATGCGGCTGGGCGGCTACCTGGCCGATCCTAAGCCTGGGCCGCATCTTGTTCTGGAAGCAATCATCCCTGCATCAATGCGCGACAGGCCGCAGGGATATGAGAAGGTCAAACACGCCGCGATCGGCTGGTCGATTGCCAGCGTCGCGCATGTCCGGGCCGAAATAGGCCTGCAGGTAGCAGTATCGGGTGCACTGGCCCGCCCGCAGCGGCTGCCAATACTCGAGCAGCGCGACATGGCCAGTTTCGAGCAAGCCGAGCTGGATGCCGCCATCGCCAACGCGCTCGATCAATTGTCATTCGTCGGTGATCGCTACGCACCTGCCGACTGGCGGAAGAGACGGCTTGGTCTGCTGCTCCGCGACGTCTTCCAATCCCAAAACACAGAGGCACCAGCATGAGTCAATCCGCCGACCAAGGCGCACCCGTCAAAGTTGAGGGCAAAGGGCCGCTGACAATCCTGACCCTCGACCGTCCGCCGCACAATCTGGTCGAGTATTCGCTGCTGCAGGGGATCATGGACGGACTTTCGGGTGCCGTCGAGCGCGGCGCACGCGCCGTCCTGCTCAAGAGCGCACTACGCAATTTCTCTGCCGGGGCGGACCTCGCAATGTTCATGCAGCCGACGGGCGATACAGGCGAGAGGCCCAAAGGCCCCAGCGTGACCGAATTCCTCGAAGCGGTCGAATCCACGCCCATCCCGATTGTTACCGCGATCCACGGCGTATGCTTGGGCGGCGGGCTCGAGATAGCCCTCACCACCGACTACATCATCGCCGCGCGTTCATCCCGCATCGGGTCGGTTGAGGTGACGCTCGGCCTCGCACCGATCATGGGCGGCGTCCAGCGGCAGGTCGAACGGATCGGCCTGGTGCGTGCCAAGGAAATGTCGATGCTTGGGCGGCGCTACGATCCCGAGACGCTGGCTGCATGGGGGTTGATCAATGCCGTCGTCGATGACGACAAGCTGGAAGGTGCCGCGCTGGCTATTGCCGAGGAGTTCGCCAATGGGCCGACCGTTTCCACCGGATCAACCAAGGCACTTGCCCGTCTGGCCGCGAATGAGGGCATTGCGGCAGCCGATGCGGCCATGGCCGAGTTGCAGAAGCCGATCTGGAAGTCGGATGACCTCAAGACCGGGCTCGATTCCTTTATGAAGCGCGGGCCCGGACAGGCCCGGTTTGCGGGGCGCTGATGGCCGGGCCGCTTTCCGGACTCAAGGTCGTCGACTTCAGCCGCGTCCTCGCTGGGCCATTGTGCTCGCGTACGCTCCTCGATCTCGGGGCGGACGTGACCAAGGTGGAGCCACCGATGGGTGACGTCACCCGCTACGCCGCGCCGACCACGGGCGCGATGTCGGGCTATTTTGCCCAGCAGAATGCAGGCAAACGCAATGTCTGCCTCGACCTCAACGTCCCGGCTGCACGCGAAATCGCGCTGCGCCTGTGCGATGGCGCAGATATCGTGGTCGAGAATTTCCGGGCTGGTGCGCTGGCCAGTTTCGGACTCGATTATGCCAGCGTTGCAGCGCGCAATCCGGCTGTGATCTACTGCTCGATCACCGGATATGGGCAGGGTGGCCCATGGCGTAGCCGAATGGCCTATGCGCCCACCGTCCAGGCTGAGGCCGGATTCACTGCCACCAGCGAAGTGCATTACGGCGACAAGCTCACCGCGCCCGCCACGGACAGCCTTAGCCATGCCGACGTCTATGCCGGGTTGCAGGGGGTGATCGCGATCCTCGCCGCGCTCAATGCGCGCAACCAGACTGGCAAGGGCCAGTATATCGACGTGGCCATGGCCGCGACGCTGCTAGCGGTGAATGAGAAGGCCCATATCGCGCTTTCAGGCCTCGATATCGGCGACGAACCTCCGGTTCTCGGCGCCACCGACTGCCCCTTCTTTACCGGGCCCGACGGTGAACGGATCATTGTGGCTTCGAGCATCATCGGCAGCCTGACATTCCGCTTCTTCCTGTCGGCGATGCGCCGCGCCGACCTGGCCAAGGACCCCCGCTTTGCGACAGCGGCGGACCGGCGCAAGAACCTGCCCGAGTTGCATGCGATCATCCAGCGATGGATCGACGGCTTCCCGAACAAGCGCGCGCTCGACGCACAATTCGACGAAGCCAAGATCGCCATGGGCGAAGTGCGCACGATGCAGCAGCTCGCCGAATCGGAGTGGGCGGACTACTGGGGCGCGACGCATAAGGTGCCTGATCGCGCCGGCGGCGAATATACGCTCCCGGGTCGGCCATGGCGCTTCTCCGAAAGCGCGCTCGATGCGCCCGGCGCACCCGCATTCCAGGGCGAGCACAATGACGCGATCTGTCGTGAACTGGGCTTCTCCGAAATCCAGATTGCCAGCGCCCGCAAGGCCCGCGGTCTGCTCGCCCCGCGAGTGCCCGAGGCGGCTGGATCCAAAGCGGCAAGGCAATGATCCCGAATCTTGCGCTGGGAATCATGCCGAGCGGCCTTGTCGCGCGGATAGACGGTTTCGCTATCGGGCTTCTCGACCTCGCCCGGGTCGGCGAATTGCCCGTCACAAAAAGCGAACACACGCTGTTGGGCGAGACACACCTCAACGCGTTCCTGGCACTGGGCCCGCAACGGCACCGGGAAATCTATGAGGCCCTTTACCAATTGCGGGTTCGCAACCCGGACCGCCTTTGGTCCATTGGACAGCCCATCGAGAAAGCGCCAATTCAACTTGGGCTCGCTCCGGGGGACTTCGTCGATTTCTACGCCAGCCGGCACCATGCCGCACGCTGCGCGCGACTGACCGGCAACGCGGACCTGCTGCCCGAGGCCTGGGATTGGATGCCGCTGGCCTATCATGGTCGCACCGCCGGCATTGTAGGCAGTAACGCCAAGATCAACCGGCCTTCAGGCTGGATGAACGGCAGGACCGGTTGGGCCCTTCAAGCAAGCCGCATGCTCGATTACGAGATGGAGCTTGGCTTCGTCATGCGTCATTCGACGGAGCCTGGCGAGCAACTTACTGTAAATGATTTCGACGATGCGGTCTTTGGCGCGGTGCTGGTCATCGACTGGAGCGCGCGCGACCTCCAGGGCAATGAGGCAAAGCCGCTCGGCCCGTTTCACTCCAAGGCCTTTGCCACGCAGGTCGGCCACTGGATCGTCCCGCTCGAAGTGCTGGCCCGATGCAGTGAGCCTGCTGACGACCTTCGTCCCAAAGGGCGCCGCCCCGCCAAAGGCAACATCTACGACATTCGGTTCGAAGCAATGCTCAAGTCCCGCAAGGGGCAGTCTGCCGTCGCCGGTTCCGCCAATCTCAAAGATATGGGTTGGACCCCCGCCGAGATGATGGCCCACCTCACGCAAAGCGGGGCACCGGTGCGCAGCGGCGACCTGTTCGCCACCGGCACGATTTCCGGCCCAGGACGCGACGAAACCGGATGCCTGCTGGAACGCTTTGCCGAAGGAACTGCGCCCCTGATGGTTGGCGATGAGCAACGCCACTATCTGGCTGACGGCGACAAGCTGTCCGTGACCGCACATATGCAAAAGGACGGGCAGTCCATTGCATTCGACACGCTGCATGGTTCAATCGCAGCATCGCAAACACACAGGGAGCCATCGCGATGAAGGTCAAATCATTCAAGGGCATGACATGCTCGATTGCCGGAGCCCTCGAGTGGGTGGGCGACCGCTGGACCATGCTGATCCTGCGCGACCTGTTCATTGGCCTGTCGCGTTTCGAAGAGTTCCGCGAGTCGCTCGACATTCCCCCAACAACGCTATCCGATCGGCTCAAGCGGATGGTCGAGCACGGAATTGTCGAGAAGAGGCCCTATCAGAAGGCCCCTCTGCGCGAGGAGTTCATCCTGACACCCAAGGGCCGCGATTTCTGGCCGATCCTGTTGAGCATCGCCAAATGGGGTGACCGCCACGATGCCTCGGGCGCGGGTGCACCGCCCATGCGCTTCGTATCCGACAAAAGCGGTTCGGATGTTATGCTAAAACTGATCGACGAAAACGAGGGAACAGCGGTGCGCCCGTCAGACATACATATGGAAGCCGGCCCCGCCGCAGACGCGAAGGTTCACTGGCGCCTTACCCAGGGCCGCAGCCACAACCCTCGAGAAGCATGACCCGACCCCGATAGTTGGGAGGGCTTTCCTCCGGCTCGACCGTCCACTGCGAAACCGCTATCCGGTCAGCGATGACCAGCCGTGCCCCAGCCAAGCGCAAGCGCGACACCTTCCACCACGGAAATCTTCGCGAGGCTCTGCTCGAAGCCGCGATGGCAGTGCTGGACCAATCGGGCGCAGAGGCTGTCACCATCCGCGAGGTTGCCCGGCGTAGCGGTGTGTCGCACGCCGCCCCGGTCAATCACTTCCGCGATCGGACCGCGCTGCTGACTGCTGTTGCCGTCCGACTGTTCGGGGACCTGGAGACGCAGATAGGGGAACAACTCGATCGTACGGAAACCGAACCAGCGGCGCAGGTAGGAGCGTTCGCGCTAGCACTGGTGCGCTATGGGCTGGCGCATCCCTTTCGCTACGAGTTCCTCTGGCGACGCGACCTGATCGACAATTCCGACGATGCCCTGGAGCGGGCAATGAACCGGATCTACGACAGGCTGATTGCATGTATCGGAGAGATTGGCGGAAATCCGCAATGCGACGCGCATACCGTGGCTATCGCATTCTGGTCCCTGGCTCATGGATATGTCTCCATGCGAATCAATGGAAACTTCGAGCCGATTGCCGATACGGTTTCAGGGAAGGAACGCGAGAAGGCGATCGTCGATTTGCTGCTGACCGCCTTGCAATTCTAAGCCTCGCAAAGATCGGGCGCATGCCGGTGTACCGCACGGTGCGCGAATGGTCATCTTTGCTGGAAATGGAGCGGGCGAAGAGATTCGAACTCTCGACCCCAACCTTGGCAAGGTTGTGCTCTACCCCTGAGCTACGCCCGCTCACTGACGCTCCACGGATCGGCTTGATCCGTCGGGGAGGCGCGCAACTAGCAGCGCACCTTGAGTCCCGCAAGCCAAAAAAATGCATCTTATCTACCGGCCTTGCGATGGGCACGTACCTCCTTCACATTCGCGACAAAAGGCCCACATGGGGCCCACGAAATATCCGCGATGAAAGGTGAATTGCAGTGGCCACTATGGGTTTGAGCATCGACGAGCAAAAGGCCGTCGACCGGTTCCGCAAGGAGATCGTCGAACCGTCGATGACCAAGCTCGTAATCCTCGATTTTTTTGCCGAGTGGTGCGGACCCTGCAAGGCGCTCGCCCCCGTGCTGGAGAAAGTCGCTGCCGACTATGCCGACAAGGGCGTCGAACTGCGCAAGGTCGATGTCGACAAGGAACAGTTCATCGCCGCGCAGTTCCAGGTCCAGTCGATCCCCACCGTCTATGCCATGTTCCAGGGCCAGCCGGTCGCCAACCTGACCAATGCACGCAGCGAAACGCAGCTCAAGCAGGTGCTCGACCAGCTCATCAGCCAGTTGCCGATCCAGCTCGAAGATGGTGCCACCCCGGAGCAGGATGTCAGCCAGTTCGTCGCCATGGGCGAACAGGTGCTGAGTGAAGGCGATGCCGAACGCGCTGCGGGCATCTTCGCGCAGGTGGTCGAGATGGCACCCGATCATGCCGCGGCGCACGCGGGCCTGATCCGTGCATTGGCACAGGCCGGCCATGCTGATCAGGCGCAGGCTGCGCTCGCGGCGGCCGAAGCCAATCCCGCCATGTCAGGCGATCCGGCGCTGGCGCAGGCAAAGAGCACGCTCGAGCTGGCCGCGAACAAGGTCGATGACAGCGAATTAACCGCCCTGCGCGAGAAAGCCGCCGGGGGCACGATGGATGCGCGGTTCGGCTATGCCGAGGCAGCCTTCGCCGCGGGTCAGCGCGATGCGGCAGCGGACGAGCTGCTCGCCATGATCGAGGCCGACCGCGAATGGAACGACGGTGCCGCCAAGGCCAAGCTGCTGCAGATCTTCGAAGCGGTCGGGCTGGAAGACCCATGGGTCGTCGCCACCAGGCGCCGCCTGTCCAAGCTGCTGTTTGGATAAGGCGCGCGTGAGCATCCGCCTCTCGATCTTTCCCCTGCCCGGTGCGATCCTGTTCCCGGGATTGCAGCTGCCACTACACGTCTTTGAGCCGCGCTATCGCGAGCTCGTCGGCAGCGCGCTGGCCAAGAACCGGCTGATCGGGATGATCCAGCCGCAGCAGTCGCGTGAGGGCGCCCCGCTCTACGAGATCGGCTGCGTCGGGCGGATCGGCGATGTCGAAGCGATGGAAGACGGGCGCTACAACATCGTGCTCGATGGCGAGGCGCGCTTTCGCGTGATCCGCGAACTGGACGTGACCACCCCCTTCCGCCAGGTCGAGGCCGAGCTGATCGACGATCCCGAAGACGAGGTCCTCTCAAGCGCAGAACGCGGCAATTTCGAGTTCGAAGCGCGTCGCTTCGCCCAAATCCAGGGCTATTCGGTCGATTGGGATTCGGTCGAGAGGCTCGACGACGAAACGCTGATCAATGGCGTGGCTCAGATCGCCCCGTTCGATACCGCATCGAAACAGGCCCTGCTCGAAGCACCCGACCTATCGGCACGCTGCGAATTGATGATCCAGCTGATGCAGTTCTTCGCCCTGCGCGACGACGGCGACGAGATCGTGACGCTTCAGTAAAACGCGGAGGCGGGCGCGAAATCCTATAGCCCGAACGAGTTCTTCAGCCCGTCGATCACATATTGTGCGGCCAGCGCGGCGAGGAGTACGCCGAGCAGGCGGGTGATGACCGCTTCGACCCGGTCGCCGAACAGTTTCATCAGCGGGCCCGCGGCGATCAGCGCGACCATGGTCAGCAGCAGTACCGCTGCGAGCGCGGCGAGCACCACCAGCGTGCCCTCAAGGCCCTTGGCCGTGCTGGTCAATAGCATGACCGAGGCGATAGCGCCGGGCCCGGCGAGCATCGGCATGGCCATGGGGAAGACCGAAACATCCTCCACCTCGGGCGTTGCGGCGACTTTTTCTGCACGCTCTTCGCGGCGCTGGGTGCGCTTCTCGAAGACCATTTCGAAGGCGATCCAGAATAGCATCAGTCCGCCCGCAATGCGGAAGCTGTCGAGTTCGATATGCAGGGCCCCCAGCAGATCTTCGCCGAACAGCGCGAAGACGACCAGGATCGCCGCAGCGATCGCGGTCGCGCGGATCGCCATATTGCGGCGCTGGGCCTGCGTCGCGCCCTTGGTCAGCCCGGCATAGATCGGCGCGCAGCCCGGTGGGTCGATCACCACGAAGAGGGTGATGAAGGCGGAGATGAAGAGCTGGGTCATGACGGGTTGGCGTCGATGCTTTCTCGTAGGACGAACTGCCAAGCAGAACCGTCCCACATCCTTGCAACGACGCGACGGGATCGGTCGGGCTCAACTGTGACGTACCAATCCAAGGTGCCATCGTCGGAGCCTCCCTTATGGATGGAGGCACCCGGAGGACTAACAATAACTGCTGGGAATTGCTTGCCGTCACAACTGGCTATCTTTGTGCGGATAAAATCGGGTTCTACCAGCGGCTCCGCCACCATATCGCCCTGATCCATCACCCATTTGTATTCGCCATTCTTCTGACGCTGCCAAACGGTGGTGAAATAGCCGGACGTGCCGTTGGAACGCTGCCAGGCGCCGCGCGTCACCGCCAGACTGCCGTCGCAGCTCGACCAGACTTCGTGCGGTTGCCACTTCACCGCTTCGGCCGGGTCAGACTGCTTCTTGAGCCACTCTTGCGCATTCACCGGCTCGGGCACGAACATCACCGCGTCGCCGGTCGCATAGTCGCGGAACGCGGTCCATTGGCCCTTTTCCTGCGCCATGCGGGCAAAGGCGAGTTCGGTGGCGACAACCTTGCTTGGCGTCGCGGTGGGCGTCAGCAGCCGGGCATAGCGATCGTAGCGGCTGGACCCACTCGCGCAGCCTGCCAGGGCAAGAGCCAGCAGGACCGCCGCGAACCTCACAGCGCGCCCTCGGACGGCTCGAGCCCTTCGTTGCGATAGGCCGCGACGATGGTGTTGCGCAGCAGCACGGCAATCGTGGTTGCGCCAACGCCGCCCGGTACCGGGGTGATCGCGCGGACATGGCCCAATGCCTCGTCATAGGCGACATCGCCAACGATGCGGCCCTTCTCTTCCCCCGGCTCGGGATCGAGACGGTTGATCCCGCCATCGAGCACAACCGCACCGGGCTTGAGCCAGTCTCCCTTGATCAGGAACGGTACGCCGACCGCCGCGACCACGATATCCGCGCGCCGCACCACGTCGGGCAGGTTGCGCGTGCGGCTATGCGCCATGGTGACGGTGCAATTTTCCGCCAGCAGCAGCTGCGCCATCGGCTTGCCGAACAGGATCGAGCGACCAATAACGACCGCGTCCATCCCGCTCAAATCGCCCAGCATGTCTTTCAGGATCATGGTGCAGCCGAGCGGGGTGCAGGACACCAGCGCATCCATTCCCAGCACCAGCCGTCCGGCATTTGCCGGAGTGATGCCGTCGACATCTTTGTCGGGATCGATCTCCGCAATCACGGCCTTTTCGTCGAGATGCTTGGGCAAGGGCAGCTGGACGAGGATGCCGTCTACCGTGCGATCGGCATTGAGCTTGCGCACCAGCGCGACGAGTTCATCCTGCGGCGTGTCTGCCGGCAGGCGATACTCGAAACTTTCCATGCCCGCCGCGACGGTCGCCTTGCCCTTGCTGCGGACATAGACCTGGCTGGCGGGATCTTCGCCCACCAGCACCACGGCAAGCCCCGCCTTGCGCCCAGTCGATGCCGCAAACTTCGCCGCATGCTCGCCAACGCGTGCACGCAGTTTGGCGGCGAAGGCCTTCCCGTCGATAACCTCAGCCGTCATCTCAATAGGGCCCCAGGCCCACGAGGATACGGATGAAGATCCAGATGCCAAGCAACAGCACCATGGGCGAGAAATCGACCGCACCCGTATCGGGCATGATCCGCCGGATCGGATTGAGCAGCGGGGCCAGCAGCCGGTTGATCGCGTCGTAAACGCTGTAGAGGAACGGCTGGCGGGGATCGACGATGTTGAAGGCAAACAGCAGGCCGATGATGATCCAGACGATGACGATCATGTTGAGCGTCTGCGACAGCATGATCAGGATATCGATGATGGTATTCATGAAGTCTGCGTTCCCGTTGGTTTAACCTCACCCAGTGCCCTACAAGAGCAATACGCCCTTCGCCAGCCCTATCCGGTGCTGACCAGCGTACCCGCGCCACGCGCGGTGAAGAATTCGAGCAGCATGGCGTGCGGCACGCGCCCATCGAGCACCACCGCTGCCTCGCACCCTGCCTCGACCGCCTTCACGCAGGTTTCGAGCTTGGGGATCATGCCTCCGGTGATCGTGCCGTCTTCGCGCAGGCGGGCGATATCGGTGGGCGTAAGATCGGTCAGCAAATTGCCCTGCTTGTCGAGCACGCCGGAGACATCGGTCAGCAGCAGCAGGCGCGCGGCGCCAAGCGCAGCCGCAAGTGCGCCCGCCATGGTATCGGCGTTGATGTTGTAGGTGTGCCCATCCTCGCCCACCCCGATCGGCGCGACCACCGGGATCATCCCGGCGGCGGTCGCGGTCTCAAGCACGGTGGTGTCGACCTTGGACGGTTCGCCGACAAAACCGAGATCGAGCACTTTCTCGATATTGCTGTCGGGGTCCTTATGGGTGCGCGACAGCTTGGTCGCGGTGACGAGGCCGCCATCCTTGCCCGAAATACCGATCGCCTTGCCTCCCGCGCGGGCGATCGAGCCGACGATCGCCTTGTTGATCGCACCCGAGAGGACCATTTCGGCCACATCCGCAGTCTGCTTGTCGGTGACCCGCAGCCCATCGACGAAGGTGGTTTCGACCCCTAGCTTCTCCAGCATCGCACCGATCTGCGGCCCGCCGCCATGGACCACCACCGGGTTGATCCCGACCGCCTTGAGCAGCACCACGTCCTCGGCGAACTCGCGCGCGGCGCGATCGTCGCCCATGGCATTGCCGCCGTATTTCACCACGAAACTCTTGCCGGCATAGCGCTGGAAATAGGGCAGCGCCTCGATCAGCGTTTCCGCCTTCGCGTGGATGTCGGGGCCGATAGTGCGCTCCTGGACCATAACTCGCTGTAGTCTCCGCTGCCGGTCTGGGTCGAGCGCTTAGCCGTGCGGCTGGCGCGCGTCCACGGGGAATGGCGTGATGGTTAGCTTCCAGCGGCCGGCACGTGGCTACCCACCCAGCGCATCGATCTCTTCGGCGAGGCTGGCGAAATCCTTGTGCCCGGTCACCGGCGCAACGCGTTCGGCCCACACCGCATCGATCTGCGCGCCGACCGCCGGCGGGACCAGCTTCGCGTCGCTTCCCTTCGCCTGCACCTTGGTCGAATCGCTGTCTGCCGGGATACCGACCTTCGCCTCGAGCGCCCCCGCCATCATCGCGTCGTCGAACTTGTCCTTGTGCCGGTACATGTATTCGCGGCTGGTCATGTCCATCACCAGTGCCAGCGAGCTGTTGTCGAGCGGGATGTCGCAGAATGCCGACAGGCGTCGGATCATCGCCGCCCGGTTCGACACCGCCCAACGATAGGTGGCCAGCAACGTATCGGGTTCGTGTCGCCGTGCGTACCAGCTGAGCAGATGGGTGTAATAGTCGCAGCCGCCGGGGCCGCCCGCCATCCATAGCGGGAAAAATTCCTCGATCCCGATGCTGCCCGGTTCGAACATCCAGCCTTCCATGAAGCGGAAGAACGAAACATAGGTCTCGCGCGGATCGCGCAGCGTTACGACATAGCGGCACCCGGCCGGCAGGCGCTCGTATTCGCGATGCGACTTGAACCCGCGCGGCTCGGCCTTCTGCGGCTGGTTCATGTCGCTGTCGGTGATCACCGCGCTGTCTTCCCACGGGGTCATCCGGCTGATGTCGTCGAAGGCCATGTCGCCCGTGCCGGTCGCTGCCGCCATGCGCAGCTGGTGGAACATCTGCTGGATGTAGGTCGTCCCGCTCTTGGCCCAGGTGGTGATGAAGACATCGGTCGGGCGCGGCTCGATCGGCCGGAAGTTCTCGGTCGGGAATCCCGCCAAGGCACCGAAATTGATGACCATTTCCTCGACGCTGCGTGCGCGCCGGCCAAGCCCTGCGGCCATTCGACACCCTTCCCTTCGATTCCGCGCGACCCGGCACGGCTATGCACCGAGGCAACCATGAGGCCAAGCCCCATTGCCCGGTGCTGGCGGGGAGTGCATGCTCACGGCAAGGGACAGGAGCCAAGGAGAGGGAATCATGCAGCAGCTTGAAGGGAAAGTTGCCTTCGTTACCGGCGCGGGATCGGGGATCGGCCTGGGGATCGCGCAAGCGCTCGCCGCAGCCGGGGTCAAGGTCATGTTGTGCGACATCGAACAAGCCGCGCTCGACACGGCGGTCGCGGGGCTCTCCGCAACCAATGCCGATGTCGCGGGCGTACGCGCCGACGTCAGCCTGAAGGACGAGCTGCGCAAGGCGGCGGACGAAACCATCGCGCGCTTCGGCAAGGTCCACATCCTCGTCAACAACGCCGGGGTCGGCGGGGGCGGCGACTATGGCGAATGGACCGACGCCAGCTGGGACTGGACCATCGGGGTCAATCTGATGAGTGTGGTCTGGGGGATCGAGATCTTCGGCCCGCTGATCGAGAAGCATGGCGAAGGCGGGCAGATCGTCTCGACCGCCAGCATCGCGGGGCTGGTCGCGGCTGTGAACCCTTCTTACAACGTCACCAAATACGGCGTCGTCGCCTTGAGCGAAGGGCTGCGCCCGACACTGGCGGAACGTGGCATCGGCGTTTCGGTACTGTGCCCTGGCTTTATTCGCACGCAGATAATGGATTCGCGCCGCAACCTTCCGCCGCGCTTCGGCGACATCGAGGAGATGAACGAAGGCGCCAACGAGATCGTCGCCGCCGCGCGCGAGGCGATCGAGCACGGCATCGACCCGCGTTACGTCGGCGAACTGGTGCGCGAGGGGATCGAGGGCGACTGGCCCTACATCGTCACCGATACCGAGTTCGAGCCGATCATCGCCGAGCGCTTCGCGAACATCACTGCCGCCTTCGACCGCATCCGCGACCGCGTACCCCAGCGTTGAGGGGCGTGTAGGACGAAAATAGGGTTCCCCCGGCGACAACCCGCCAGGATGGAACACATGGAACACGGTCCTGCAGAAACAATCGCCCCTGCCCACAAAGCGCCTGCGCGCTTTTGCGGGCAGGCGGGAAACGGGCGCTGACATGGGGCGCGGTTGGAGCATGTCGGGAGCGATTAGGAAACTGTCCCTGACGGCTAACCTCTTGCCCTTCCTGCAATTTCGGACTAACGGCGCTATCCCGCTCGCGGATGGGCTGCGAGGGGCGCTGCAAGATCAAGGGAGGCAGCCGATGTTTGCATTGCTGATACCTCCGCCCGCGCTCGAATGCGCGGAGACGCGCGCCACCGCCTGAGCCGTCTCGCATCCGCGAGGAACGGCCCAGCCCGTTCCTCCCGCGAGGGAATTTTCCATGTACCTGCGTTTTACCGTGCCCGGCACGGTCACGCGCGCGCACGTCGCGCCGGGGCCGTTCCTGTTGGCCAGCAATCTCTATTGGGATGGCGACCCCGATAACGACCCGGTCCTGATCGCACTGCGGCGCGAGCTTGACTGGTTCAACGACCGCCTGCCCGTGCCCAAACGGTTTTCCGTTCGCGCCAAGGGCCGGTGGTGGAAGGACGGGGTCTGCTGGTTCCGTGACGACGCACGAGAGATGCTTGCCCATATGCAGGCGCTCGTGAGCCTGATCGAGGACTGCGGCATTCCCGTCACGCGCAGCTGGACCCGCGATCCGGGCCAGTTGCTCTATCGCGACCGCTGGCAGGTGGTCGCCATGCCGGAGCGCTATCTGCTCCATTGACGACAACTCCGGGGCGCGCCGCGTTCCGGGCAATTGAAGGAGGCATCCATGCATATCGACTACGACACCATGCCGAGCTTTCGAGCGGACCAGCAAGCGGCGTAAAGGCTTCCCAAGCGAAACCCGCGTCAAACGCGGCCTCAGGACCCTGAAGGGTGGAGAGATCGAACTGCTCGAGAAACTCGGACGGAACGATCCCTGCCCCTGCGGCTCGGGGAAGAGGTTTCAAGCGCTGCTGTCTCATAGACGGGCGGTTCGAAGGGGTCGAACGGCGCGACTACTGGCGATGACAGTGCGGGAGCGAGGGGATGCATGCCCCCTCGCTCCCCGATACCTAGCGATTGTCGAGCTGGGCTCGCACGGCGAGCAGACCGGCGCGGGTGACCCGGTAGGGGCTACCGCCGCGGCTGGCGATGAAGCCGCGCTTCTTAAGCCGGGCGAAGGTCGCCAACCGGCAATCGACCAGCATATGGCCATCGCGATTGTAGCATTCGACCGTGCTGATCGGTGGCCGCGCCTTGTTGCCGCTCGCCTCGCCATCACGCCTGACAAGGATGTGCCCGCCCTGCGCGAGCGCGTGCAGCGTGCGCTGCTCCGCCTTGGAAATACTCATGGGATTGCATTCCGCTATACCGTGCGCGCGCGGGCCTGGCACGGCTGCGCGCGGGAACGGCGGCCCGTTGGACCGCCGGCGATAGCCATGCGTTCACCGGCCCAAGGTCGGGCCGGGCATGGCGATCAGCGGAAGGCAAGCTCTGACATAATTCTCCTGGCGGCGGAGATTAGCGGAGTGGCGGCCGCGCGGTCAATCGCGCGCGCGCATCACACCGCCGCGCGGGCCTGGGTGACGAGCGCGGTGATCTCGTCGAGCAGGGCAAGGCGCTGTTTCTTGAGCGTCTCGGTCCGTTCGTCGCTGGCCGCCTCGGTCTCGGCCTCGATCCGGTGCACCTCGCGGTTGACCTCGTGATATTCGTCCGCAAGCTGCGCGAAATGCGGGTCCTGCGTCTTGAGACGGGTCAACACCTCACGGTCGCGAGCGAAGATCTTGGTCAGTTCATTGGGGGTGTGCTGCGACATGTGGGGTCCTTTCTGCGGTATCCGGGAATCCGATTAGCACACCTGCGCATCCCGTCGTTGCGCTGGATCAATTGCGGCGGAGGCTGCTAGCAAGCCCGCTTGCCCGCTCTGCGCGACGCCTATGCCGAGGACCTCGACGAGAATGGGTGCTCAAGAAGTCTGGCGCCTGAACCGCTCCGAATAAAGAGGCAGGGGGAGCGAGAGGCATGGCTTCCCGCTCCCTTTCCGTATCCGCGTGGCCTGTGCAGGGCCGGTTATTCGGCCTCAGTCCCAGCCTCGCCTTCTCCGGCGGGCACATTGGTCATCTCGGTCTCGGGCAGTTCGACTGGGACCGCATCGGGATCGGGTTCGGTCACGATCAACTCGCCCCCGCCTTCGTCGGTAGCGCCGACTTCGTATTCGCGCTCGTCAGCCTGGTTGCAGGCAGCCAGGGCCAGCGATGCGGCGAGTGACAGGGCGAGACCCGATGCAAGTTTGGGTGGATGATTCATATCACGTACTCCTTGGTACTCCTGGTCTGGCGCGCCACATCTGCGGCAGGCTCAGGCGCCCTCTTTCTCCTGCGCAGCGAACATCCGTCGCAGCACGGCGGCCCGCGCGCGTTCCTCGGTGAAGGCCTTCTCAGGATGCGCTGCAAACTTGGCGAGCAGACACTGCAGCTCCCTTTCGCGATCGGCCATGGTGGTCATGGGCATGGTCTCTCTCCTCTTGCGAGAGGAGACTATAGCACATTCGGCGCGGAGGGCTTTGCGGCAAATCAAGGCTGGTGAGGAGTTCCCCTACGCTCGTCTCGCCTTCGCTTGTTCGCTGCAATTTGCCCAGGTGTAGTGTAGATTATCCTCAAAACCTGTTCGGCAAAATCGGCCAGATCTTCAGCTTCCTCCATTCCGATACCAACAAGATCATGAGCAGCGTCGTTGCCATCTTGGTGAATGCAGCTCGAAAGATCTTCCAATGATCGATCCAGCACTCCATGCTCAAAGAGCCAATCCAGTCTCAAACGCAAATCTTTGTAAGTTTTCCAATTTGCTGGTTTGACCGAGACGTCAGCTTCAGGAGTAGGTGTCTTTTCCCTCGTCGCCGCGTCCAGCACTTTTCGAAACATGGCGCCGCTAGCATCGAAAGCGCCTATCGCAAGACAGTTCGCCCCTTCTTGGAATATTCGTGCTACGGCAGGTTCTACATGCTCAGGAACCCTCCGACTATTTGGTATTTCAAATACCCAGTGCTTGAGTGAGAAAATCACATTTACGTAGATACCGCTATTGCTTGTTGGGGGCGATACCTGCTGATTTTTCGCGCGAAGTAACGCATTTGATGGCTTGGCGCAGCTTCGACAGCGCATATAGCACTCGTACTCAACGCGATAATCATATTCGCGGGAATAAGATTCTGCCAAAATATCAAAAGTCGTTTTATTGTGACCACACCTCGGGCAGTCAGCAATAAACATCGCTTTCTCAGGCTTGCCGGCCACACCAATTACTCCGCCGCTTGCACTCCAGCGTCATCCCCGAACAGCCCCGGGCCTTCGTCCACGGTCTCTTCCTCGTTCGCGGCCTTGGCCTTCTGGCGCTTGTCGAAGCTGGCCCAGACGGTGTTCCAGTCACCCTTGGTCGCGGCCTTCGAATATTCGGTGGCGCGGGTTTCGAAAAAGTTGGCGTGCTCCACGCCGTTGAGCAGCGGGGCGAGCCAGGGGAGCGGGTGGTCGTCGACCATGTAGATCGGCTGCAGGCCCAGCTGGCCCAGCCGCCAGTCGGCGATGTAGCGGATGTACTTCTTGATATCCTTGGCGGTCATGCCGCTGACCGGGCCCATTTCGAAGGCGAGGTCGATGAAGTTGTCTTCCAGCCGCACGGTCTTCTGGCAGATGTCGATGATGTCTTCCTTCACCGCCTTGGTGAAGCAATCACGCTCGCGCACGAATTCGTGGAACAGGCGCACGATGCCTTCGCAGTGGAGGCTTTCGTCGCGCACCGACCAGCTGACGATCTGGCCCATGCCCTTCATCTTGTTGAAGCGCGGGAAGTTCATCAGCATGGCGAAGCTGGCGAACAGCTGCATGCCTTCGGTGAAGCCGCCGAACACCGCCAGTGTGCGGGCGATATCCTCGTCGGTGTCGACGCCGAACTGCTGCAGGAAGTCGTGCTTGTCCTTCATCTCCTCATACTCGAGGAAGGCGGAATATTCCGCTTCGGGCATGCCGATCGTGTCGAGCAGGTGCGAATAGGCGGCAATGTGGACCGTCTCCATGTTGGAGAAGGCGGTCAGCATCATCTTGATTTCGGTCGGCTTGAACACGCGGCCGTAGTGTTCGTGGTAGCAGTTCTGCACCTCGACGTCGGCCTGGGTGAAGAAACGGAAGATCTGCGTAAGCAGGTTGCGTTCATGCTCGCTGATCTTCTGCGCCCAGTCGCGGCAATCCTCGCCCAGCGGCACTTCCTCGGGCAGCCAGTGGACCTGCTGCTGGCGCTTCCAGAACTCGAAAGCCCAGGGATATTCGAAGGGCTTGTAGGTCTTGCGGGCTTCCAGCAACGACATCTTGTATCTCCACGTGTTCGGACCGAACGACTCATATAGGGAATCATGGTCCGGATTCGAAGGCAAGGCCCAACGATTCGACGGGGATAAGATAGCCCATAAGAGCGTCGCAATTGCGACGAAACGGGGAACGCGGCCCAGCCCGGTCCGTTATCCGAATGACGCGACGGAAGGGATCCTCCCTCACCCTTCTTGCGCGCGGGTTCCCGGGGAACAGCGGCCAGGGCCGGTTTCCCCTCTTTGCGGGCCTGGTCCGCGAACCCCGGCGCCCTGCCCCTCGCAAGGGGGGTGGGGCGTCAAACTTGCCTGCCCTACCGCTGCGTTACGTAAGAGCGGGTTTGCGTTGCGTCAGACCAGAAATACCAGCGCGAGCACCAACGCACCGACGAGGCAGACCGCGAAAGCGAAGCCGAGCTTGGCTTCAAGCGGGACGGTAACGCTCGGCAATTCGCTCGGCTCTTTGTCAGCTTCAGGGGGCGGGTCGTTGAGATGCCGCCAAAGCGAGTAGAAGACATTGACCGCTACGAACGAAGCGGCGAGCGCAACATAGAGGCTGATGAGGCCCAGATCTTCAGCGGCCATGGGGATCCAAGCGGACAAGGCCCCGCCACCAGCACCCAGCCAAGCCATGGATGGACGCAATGGCTCTTCCGCAATCCCCTCTTCGAGTTCACGCAATTCGTCTCGGTGAATGAAATCGAGCTGCGCGAGACGCCGGTCTCTGCGCCGTACCAGCCAAGCCCGGCGGATCGCCGGAAAAACTGCCGCGACACCACACACCGTGCCAACGAGTGCCGTGTAGATCCATGTCGTGGCAGTGATTTGCGACCACAGGGCGGCAAGATCGTCCATTGACCCTCTCTTGGCATGCCGCGCGAGCTATTTCCAGAACCAGCGATCCTTTGCCCCGCGACGACCGCGGTCGGTCCACATGCGGACGTACATCCAGATCCCCGAGAGCGAGAAGAACAGCAGCGCGAAGCCCGACAGGATCGAGATGGCAACACCCGCGTTCCCGAATTCCTCGCCCGAATGCAGGTGGTGGAAGAACCCGACCCACGCGCGGGGGCCGGTAGTCGGGCCCGGCGGCGAACAGCGCCAACCTTCGGGGCAGACGAACTCCGGCTGAGCAGGGGCAGCGACCTCGGCGGGCACGTTCGGCGCGGCTTCCATTTCGCCATGGGCCTGTGCCTCAGGCACGAAGGCACCATTTTCCGGCCACAGCGCGGCCCAATGGCTGAGCAGGCCGGTCGCCGCAATGAAGAGCATGAAAACCCCGAAGAAGAGCGACAACCAGCGGTGCCACTTGCGCATTCCGATATCCTTTATTGCGACTGATTTGCAATAGCAGATACACGAGCAACCGCATAGTGCAAGTACCTTGCTGTCGCGCAATGCCGCAAGCGAAAGTCGCCCACGACAGCCCCAATGAACAAGGTTTTCAGATGTCGTGAATCACGCGTTAGGAATTTGGTCAGCATGGCGTGAAATACCGCCGTAACCAGGCCGCCAATCCGCGCGTTAACTTGCGGCGATTAGGGTTAGGACCATGGAACGCTCCCCGGGCCCAACCGAAAGCGGATTGCCGCAGATGGTCGAAGCCGCACTTGCGGCGCCAGGGCGGCTGCGCGACTGGCCCAGCCCACTCAAGGCGGCATGGGAGGCAGAGCGCAGCCCGCGCGTGCGTCGCGAGCTCGCCTTCCAGTTCAAGCTCGGATCCGCAGTCACGGTCGGCACAGTGCTGATCGACCTGCTGGCGGTCCCACAAATGGCGCTGACCGCGCTGATCCTGCGGATTGTGA
This sequence comes from Erythrobacter mangrovi, assembly GCF_013260645.1. Classification (NCBI taxonomy): domain Bacteria; kingdom Pseudomonadati; phylum Pseudomonadota; class Alphaproteobacteria; order Sphingomonadales; family Erythrobacteraceae; genus Erythrobacter; species Erythrobacter mangrovi. Next base: position 829,622 of record NZ_CP053921.1, read on the forward strand.
CGATAATCCCGCTCAATATCCTGGGCCTGGTGCTGTTGCGACGCGACAGGATCCAGCCTGCAAAGGCAATCGCCGCCCTGACACTGGCCATATTCGGTGCCAGTGCCATCTGGCTTTCCACCTATGGCAGCAGCGATGTCATCGCCCGCATCGGCATGGCAACGATGCTGTTGCTGGTGCTATCTCTCCACGTGTTGCCCTTCACCGTGGCGGAGAAGCTGCGATACGCGCTGCTGTTTTCGCTCGCCACCTGGGCGGCCGGACTGGTGCCCAACGCCTTGCCACCCAAGCTGCTGCTCCAGCACATGGTTCTGACGCTGCTGGCCGGGGGCGGAGCGATGGTGCTGGCGCAGCGGTTCTGGCAGTTCGAAGCGCGCGACTTCCTGCGCTCGCTGCAGGACCGTGTCGTGCGCAAGGAGCTGGAGCAGCGCAATGGCCTGCTGCGCGAACTGTCAGAAAGCGATCCGCTGACCGGGCTGGCCAATCGGCGCAATTTCGAACGCGTGTTCGAAGAGGTCCGCGCAGCGGCAGACGATGGGGTGACGGCGTTGATGATGATCGATCTCGATCACTTCAAGGACTTCAACGATCGACACGGCCACCAGGCGGGCGATCGCTGCCTGGTCGAGGTCGCCCGGGTGCTGGAACGCTGCCTCGTCCGGCACGGCGGACATGTCGCGCGATTCGGGGGCGAAGAGTTCATCGCGGTCTTCAGGGAGAGCGACGCCTGCGACGGAGCCATGTTGGCCGAACGGCTGCGTGAGGCGGTGTCGGCGCTGGCAATTCCGACAGGGCCTGGACATTGGAGCCGAATAACCGCGAGCATCGGGGTCGCCCGATCGAGCCGTGGCCAGGGGCTGAGCGAACTGATCGCGCGCGCGGATGAAGCACTCTACCGCGCCAAGCTGCGCGGTCGCGACAGGGTCGAACTCGCCTATTCGGGGGTAGAGGAATTGGGATGACGGGGGGCTAGCGCAGTTTTCGGTAACCGGGCGGTGGGAGCCCGGTTATAAGAGGGATGGAATGGGGTTGATTGACGACACCGCGTCAGCGGATCACAGGCGCTTGCCCCTGGGGCGGGGATCGCAGCCATCGCTCGCGATTGCGACGCTCCACGCCCACATCGACCGGACCCTGACCTTCGATTTCGCATTGGTGATCGGCGTCATGGTGGCAACGCTGGCGGTAGACGCGATCATCGTGCCCTTGCAGATGTCCCTCGCCATTCTGCTCAAGCTGGGGACGGTGGGTTTGCTGGGCATGATTGGACTATACCTCCCGGTCGAGCGGCGGGGAGCTAGAAAGGTCCTGCTTGGGGCCGCGCTAATCGCGTTCGGCTGTTCGACCACTACCATCGCCAGCTGGTCACCCGCGCCCGAAAGCCTGTTTCACATGATGGGCACGGTCCTGATCCTGGGCACATCGACACCCGTGCTGCCCTACACACCCCGTGAATCCGGCGCCTATGTTGCCATCTACGCGCTCGCGACGGGCACCCTGTATGCAATCCAGCACTCGCTCGACGCCGAGACCTTTGGAATCCTCGGGGTACTCGTCATTACCGGAACGGCGGCCTGGTTCCTGGCCCGCCGGATGTGGTCGCTGCTAATGCGCGACCTCTTGCTCGGAGACCTACAACAACGAGAGATGGAAGAACTGGCGCGGGCCAATCGCGACCTGCAGCGGCTGGCCAGCCACGATCCGCTCACCGGCCTCGCCAATCGCCGGCTCTGCTCCGAGGTATTTGCCGAGCAGTATGCGCAGACCGGGGGCGGCGGGCGCAACCACGTTGCGGTTCTGCTGCTCGACCTCGATCACTTCAAGGCCTTCAATGATCGGCATGGCCACCAGCTCGGCGACGCCTGCCTCAAGGCCGTCAGCGACGCGCTGGCGCACACAGCAAGATTGCACAACGGCATTGCCGCACGCTTCGGGGGCGAGGAATTCGTAGTGGTCCTGCGCGTCGAAGGGCCGCTTGCCGCGCGCAAGGTGGCTGAAGATCTCCGCGTCGCAATCGAACGGATCGAACTGGCCTTGGGCGGAGGGAACGAAACGGCCGCCTGCACCACCAGCATCGGTATCGCTGTCCATTGCAGCGATGTCGCACCCGACCTGGCGCAATTGCTGACCGCCGCCGACAAGGCGCTCTATGCAGCAAAGGATGGCGGGCGGAACCGCTGCGAACTGGTCGAGGCTCGCACATAGGGGGTAAGAGAAACCCCGGCCCGCGAGTGCGGAGCCGGGACCCTTTGCCACATTGCCCGTTCGACCTGTCTTACTGGCAGGCGAGGCATTCCTCGTAATCGGTCTGGCCGGCTGCGGCTAACAGTTCGATCTTGGCCGCATCAGCAGTATTGTCGGCTTCCACGCCACCGGCGAAGCCTGCGCGCTGCACGCTCTTCGAACGCAGGTAATAGAGCGACTTGATGCCCTTCTCCCACGCCTGGAAGTGCAGCATCATCAGGTCCCACTTGTCGACATCGGCCGGGATGAACAGGTTCAGCGACTGCGCCTGGTCGATATAGGGCGCGCGGTCGGCAGCGAATTCGAGCAGCCAGCGCTGGTCGATTTCGAAGCTGGTCTTGAAGGTCGCCTTTTCCTCGACCGAGAGGAAATCGAGATGTTGGACCGAGCCGCCCTTCTCGAGAATCGAATTCCACACCGCGACCGAGTTCTTGCTCTTCTTGTCGAGCAGCTTCTCGAGATACGGGTTCTTCACGATGAAGCTGCCCGACAGGGTCTTGTGGGTATAGATATTCGCCGGGATCGGTTCGATGCAGGCGCTGGTGCCGCCGCAGATGATGCTGATCGACGCGGTGGGCGCGATCGCCATCTTGCAGCTGAACCGTTCCATTGCGCCGGTTTCTTCCGCATCCGGGCACGCGCCGCGTTCCTGCGCCAGCACCAGCGAGGCTTCTTCCGCCTTGCTGCTGATGTGCTTGAACATCTTGAGGTTCCACACCTTCGCCATGGGGCTTTCGAAGCCGATGCTCTTGGACTGGAGGAAGGAATGGAAACCCATGACGCCCATGCCGACGCTGCGTTCGCGCATCGCCGAATACTTGGCGCGGGCCATCTCGTCCGGCGCGCGGTCGATATAGTCCTGCAGCACGTTGTCGAGGAAGCGCATGACGTCCTCGATGAAACGCTTGTCGGTGTTCCACTCATCCCACTTCTCGAGGTTGAGTGAGGACAGGCAGCACACCGCGGTCCGGTCGTTACCCAGATGGTCGATGCCGGTCGGCAGGGTGATCTCTGCGCACAGGTTCGAAGTCGAGACCTTGAGACCCAGTTCGCGGTGATGCTTGGGCATCATCCGGTTCACGGTGTCGGAGAAGACGATGTAGGGCTCACCCGTCGCGAGGCGGGTTTCGACCAGCTTCTGGAACAGCGCACGTGCATCGATGGTCTTGCGCACCGATCCGTCGCGCGGGCTGACGAGGTCGAATTCCGCACCGGCGCGGACCGCTTCCATGAAGGCGTCGGTGACCAGCACGCCATGGTGCAGGTTGAGCGCCTTGCGGTTGAAGTCGCCCGAGGGCTTACGGATCTCGAGGAACTCTTCGATCTCGGGGTGCGAGATATCGATGTAGCAGGCGGCCGAGCCGCGCCGCAGCGAGCCCTGCGAGATCGCCAGCGTCAGGCTGTCCATCACCCGCACGAAGGGAATGATGCCGCTGGTCTTGCCGTTGAGTCCGACCGGCTCGCCGATCCCGCGGACATTGCCCCAATAGGTTCCGATGCCACCGCCCTTGGAAGCGAGCCAGACGTTCTCGTTCCAGGTGCTGACGATGCCATCGAGGCTGTCGCTGACCGAATTGAGGTAGCAGGAAATGGGCAGGCCGCGCGTGGTACCGCCATTCGACAGCACCGGGGTCGCAGGCATGAACCACAGGTTCGAGATATAATCGTAGAGCCGCTGGGCGTGGTCCTGATCGTCGGCGAAGGCATCGGCGACGCGGGCGAACAGGTCCTGGTAGGTTTCACCCGGCAGCAGGTAGCGGTCGGTCAGCGTTTCCTTGCCGAAATCGGTCAGGTTCGCATCGCGCGCGGCATCGGTCACCACGTTGAAGCGGCGATCGAGGATCTTCTTGCTGTCGTCCTGCACCGTAGCCGCAGCCTTGGCCGCTTCGGCCATGGCTTGGCCGGCCGCCTCCGCCACCAGCGCGTCGGACCCCTTGTCGCCCTTGTCCATTGTCATTGCCTTCTCGGGCTGTTTCTTAGCCGGTGTTGTCGTTGTTTCGGCGGTGTCCTGCATATCCAGATCCAGTGCCATCGCCGTATCATCCCCGCTTTTGAAATCCATCGTGTGCCCCGCCGTTTCTTGCCCCTGGCGGAAGGCGTGACCTGCATCACGTGTTCCGCTTGTGTTCGAGTCGGCGGGCGTCCCTCCCGCCTAGCAATTTTCGTGTCTTCGGGGGCGAAAACTTATCCCGTTCTTTCCCACAGCCCGGCGCGTCCTCAGCGCGCATCCGATATGGGGATGAACGCCCGAAAAGCTAGGTCTAGTGGGTACCCCCGGCAACCCGACCACTAAATACTGAATCAGGAGGGTCTCGCACGCAAGAGGGTCAATAAAGATTTAATGCCTCGCCGTTCCGATCGGAGCAGGTGTATTACAATGCTACAACGCAGCGACGCGTGGGAAAAGCTGGACTGGCGCGACGCGCAAGTCGGAAAATGAATCCGGGAAAAAAATTTTGCGGGCAAAAACGAAACTGCGGACTTGAGATTCAAACGAATCCGGCGGCGCAATTTGTGAACGCTAGCCAACCCGATAAAGTGCAGCTGACGAGCGCGCTTTGGATGATAATCGGGAGCACTCCGCCGGCGCGGGGCGGCATCCCCGCAGAAAGATGCCGCCCCGACTCCGTGACGGTTCCCGACCAGTTGGGACTTAGGAAACCATGCGCGGTGTTAGGTTCAGCGCGAGCACTGCACGTTCCTGCGCAGATGAGGCGATCCGCGCAGTTTCCTCGCGGATAAGCCGCTTGGTAAGGCGCGCCAATTCCACTTGATCATCTGCAACGATGATGTTGGCTTGGACTACTTGCCCTTCCGCGACGCCGGCCGGTGCCGGCGCGAGGCTCGAGAGGCCATGCACGGCACGACGTGCGGCCGCATCAAGCCTGCTGTTGCCTGAGCCCTCGTAAGTGACGACATTGATTGCTTGTCCGTCTTTGCCAACCTGAAAGCGAACCTTGGCGATCCCGTGCACATTTGCTCGTGGGTCGAAGCGTTGACGTGCTAACTGTGAATCAAGATCTTTCGATACCATCGCCACGAATGACGAACTGGAAGGCGGCGAAACCACAATATCTTGTGAAGCGAGGGGCCCGGTCAGGGCCGACGAAGTTGCGACGATCGAGGCAGCGAAAACGACAAGTTTGTTCATTGGACCATCCTTTCAGCGAAAGAGATGATCGGCCGCAGAGAGTATCACGCAGGATGCGACTGGCTGTTATGGTTCAGGCGATGACGGTCTAGGGTCGATCGGCGTTCGGTTGGCCTGCGGGAACCACTCGAACCCTATAAACCATAGCCACTTTGCTGATCTTGTCAAAATACGAATTTTTCTGTGTCGTGTCTGTGCAAAATTGTTATTATATTGTTCATGCTTGGTGTAAAACAACCATAGCTCATGCTTTTTTAAGCCGTTTTTGGGCCAAGAGCATAGTGACACGTTCGCGACTCGCACCGTCGCCTGGGCTTGCTCCGTAGGTGTCCACACCACTGGCCTATTGCCGCACTATGGTTGTCGCAACTGGTTCGCATTCACCCAGTCGCGCCTCCTTCGAGCGCGTCCATCTGGCGGCGCAAGGGGCCGCCAAGAACCAGCACCAGGACCGCCCCTGAAGCCGATAGCCCGACATGCAGCAACCAGAATCCGACATCGCCCAGCGGCTCATAGAATCGCGCGATGAAGCCCGAACCGATCCCCACCACGAACAGCGTCAGGTAAGCCCCGGCCATCATCAGGGCGTTGATCTTGGCGGGCGCGCGACGCGAGACCAGGGCGAGCGCGGTCGGCCATTGGTACATGAATGCGACGCCGGACAGGAAGAAGGCGGCCAGCGGGAACAGGATCGACACCTTGCCATCGGGTGCGCTCATTGCGCCGAGCGCAAGCATGCCCGAGGAACAGGCCATTATGATCGCTCCAGTGGCGATCTTGGTCAGGTCGCTGGGTTCGCCACCACGCCGCCCCTGCCAGGCCCAGATCGCCAGCAGCATCGGCAAGGCAATGACCGAGGCGAGGCTGTCTTCCGACGCGAGCCAGGGAGTCGGAACGGTGAAGCCGCCGAACGTCAGGTCGACCCGCTCGTTGACCCACAGCATCCCGACATTGAACAGCTGTTCGTAGGCGAAGCTCTGGCACATGGTGATAAGCAGCACGCAGATGACCAGACCGATCATCTTCCATTCATTGGGCGTCAGCGGCGGCAGGCTCTCGCCTTCCATCGGTAGCACGCGACCCTCTGCGAAATACTTGAGGCCCGTGAAATAGACCACTGCCGCCACGAGCATGAACAGGCCTGCGGCACCGAAGCCGATGTGCCAGCCATAGATCTGCGCGAGCAACCCGCAGACCAGCGGGCCGATCGTCGCGCCAACGTTGATCCCGGTCGAGAAGATCGCATAGCCCTTCGAACGCAACGTCTCCTCATGTCTCTCGTAAAGGTGGCCAACCTGCGCGGCGATATTGCCCTTGAGGCAGCCGGAGCCGAGCACCAGCAGGAGCAGGGCAGCAAGGAACGAAACATCGAAGGCCATCGCGAAGTGGCCCAGCGTCATCATCGCGATGCCGATCATGACGACACGCTTGGCGCCCAGCCAGCGGTCGGCCAGCAAGCCACCGAGCAACGGCGTGAAATAGACAAAGCCGGCGTAAAGCCCGAAGGTCTGGCTGGCGAAGGCTTGGGTCGACAGCTCGCCGAAGATCCCCTCGACGATGCGCCGGTAGGCATCCATCCCGGCGACATTCTCGATCCGTCCGGGCAGGAGCAGTTCCTGCACCATGTAGAGCACCAGCAGTCCGCGCATGCCGTAGAAGCTGAACCGCTCCCACATCTCGGTCATGGCAAGGAAGATCAGCCCCTTGGGATGGCCCCACAGTCGCTCATCGCTGCGCGTCACGGCTGATTGCATGCCCTGTCCTCTCCCGCCCTTCGCACCGGGGGTAGGACAAGGGGGTGGCTTGTCAATCGCGACCCTCGCCCTTTCGACCCTTGCTCGCTACCGCAGCGACGCGCATGCTTGGCTCGAGACTCATAAACGACCACCACAGGCGACATGCGCGCCTGGTATGACTCGCCCGAATATCAGGCGATCATCCATCACCACACGGACAATTCACGCGGCATCATGACCTTCGCGGAAGGCTTCGTCCCGCCGTCGTAAGGGGCTAGCCCGCCTGCGGTCCTAGCCTGCCGCCTTGGCGTGCGCCGCGATCGCATCGGCGACCTCGTCGACCAGTTCGAGCGGCAGGTCGTGCCCCCAGCCGGGAATGGTCTTGATCTGCGCGCCGGGGATGCTCGCGGCGGTGTCGCGACCGCCTTCGACCGGGACCAGCGGGTCGTCTTCGCCATGGAGCACGAGGGTGGGCACCGAAATGTCCTTGAGCATGGAACGGCGGTCGCCGTCTGCAATGATCGCGGAGAGATGCCGCGTCGGCCCTTCAGGATAGACGCTGCGACGCACGGTAGCCCGCGTCCGTTCGCGCAAGCGCTCCTCATCCGCCGGATAGCCGGGCGAGCCGATCGTGCGGGCGAGCTTCATGCCGTGTTCGACCAGCACATCCTCATCCATGCTTGCTGGCCTTGTCACCAGCACCTTCATCGCCTCGGGCTTGGCCGGCGGGAGCTTGGGATTGCCGGTGGTCGAGAAGATCGAGGTCAGTGATAACGCCTTGTCCGCATGGCGGGCGGCAAAATGCTGGGCGATCATCCCGCCCATGCTGGCACCGACGATATGCGCCTTGGGAATTCCCAGCGCATCGAGCAGCCCGGCGCCGTCGTCCGCCATATCCGCCAGGGTGTAGGGCACCTTAGGCTTGAACCCCAGTTTCGAAAGCAGGGTCATCTTTATGAGGCCTGGGGCCTTTATCCCATGGAACTTGTGGCTGAGGCCGATGTCGCGATTGTCGTACCGGATCACATGGAAGCCGTGCCCGGCCAGCGCCTCTACCAGTTCGTCGGGCCAGAGGGTCAGCTGTGCGCCAAAGCCCATGATCAGCAGCATCGGCGGGTTTGCCGGATCGCCGTGCTCTTCATAGTGTATTTCGATACCGTTCGCGGTGGCCTTGGGCACGCTAGTCTCTCCCCTATTGGTCCTGTACTCGGGAACTCAGCCGAAAGCGCGGCGCTTGTCCACGCCATTGTGGTTTTGGGCGGCGCGACAATTGTTAACACTTCCTTACCGCGGCGCCAGAAATGTCGCGTACATACAAGCGCGCCCTGCCCGCCTACGACACAGTTCCTGTGTGCAACCCACTGTCAGGGAAAGCCAAAATGGAGCGCCGCAAAGAGCAACGCCGCAACACGAGCCTGGCAGTGATCGCGCGGGTTGGCGGCATCGAAACCCCCTGTGAGATGCGCAACCTGTCGCAATCGGGTTGCATGATGGCCTGCACACGGATTCTGGCCGAAGTCGGCTCACCGATCGAGATCGAGCTCGCACGCGGACTGGTGGTTCCGGGCGAGGTATCCTGGCAGATGGGCGAGAGCGTGGGCGTGTTCTTCCTTGAGCCGATCCCCATGGCGGTAGTCAGCCATTTCGCGCTCGATGACTGGATGTTCAAGGCGGACTGGAGCTTGAGCGGAAGCGGGCTGGAAAGTGGCGGCTGATGGAGGGACCACCGCTGTGTGGCGGCCTACTCGGTCATCACTTCGATGGTTTCCCGAGGATAGAGAATGAACTCGCGATAGATCCGGTAGTGGTCCGTATCCTCCAGTGCGATCGGCCGCAGGCCAAATCTGGTAACGTGCAAGAGCTCGGCATCCGGTAGGGCCATGAGGATTGGCGAGTGCGTGGCCATGATGATCTGTGCCTTGCCCTCACGCTGGATGTGGCGGAGGATTTTCAGGAAGTCGAATTGTCGCGCAGGCGATAGAGCGGATTCCGGCTCGTCAAAGAAATAGATGCCCTGCCAGTTCAGGCGTTCTTCGAAGAAAGCAAGGAAGCCCTGACCATGTGAGGCCGCAAGAAACTGAGGACCCCTGCCAGCACTGGCCTCGATTGCAGCCTCATCGAGGTATCGCGCAACGGAGAAGAAGGTTTCGGCCCGGAAAAACCATCCTTGGTGGATCTGGGGCAACCATGCTGCACGCAGCAAATCACCCAGATCGCCACCGTCCCGATCAGATGCAACCGATTGCCTGACTGCTGCCATCCCCTGGGCACCACCTTTGTCGCTGAACCCGCATCGTCGCGCGATCGCTTCGATCAGCGTCGACTTGCCACACCCGTTTTCACCGACAAGGATCGTCACCGGATTTGAGAAGGTGATGTCCAACCCTGCAGCGCGGATAAGCGCGAGATTGTAGGGATAACTATCCCAATCGATACCTTCCCGTTCGCCAATGTCGTCGGGCAGCCAGACCCGCTTCAGAAACGGCGGAGGCAGCTTGGTTTGCGCTCGACCGCGTGCCATTCGTCAGGGCACCAGAACCGTGTCGCGGGGGACTGGGTCGGTTTTCAAATAGTTGAGCGTGAAGTGCAGCCCGCGGCTCTCATGACGCCTGAGGGCGCTGGTTACGATCAGATCGGCGCATTCGAGCAGGTTGCGCAGTTCGATCAGGTCGGTGGTCACGCGGAAGTGGCCGTAATAGTCCTCAACCTCGTCGCGCAGCATGCGGATGCGATGCGCAGCCCGTTCCAGCCGCTTCGTGGTTCGCACGATCCCGACATAGTTCCACATGAACCGGCGGATTTCTGTCCAGTTCTGCTTGATCACAACCTCTTCGTCGGAATCGGTCACGCGACTTTCATCCCACGGCAGGATCGCCGGCGGATCGTCCAGCTCATCCCAGCTGGTGAGGATATCCTTCGCCGCCGCCTCACCGAACACGAAGCATTCGAGCAGGCTGTTCGATGCCAGGCGGTTGGCGCCGTGCAATCCGCTCTCGGTACATTCGCCCGCAGCCCACAGGCCGGGCAGGTCCGTCCGCGCGTCGAGCCCGACCTTTACACCTCCGCACGTATAGTGCTGCGCCGGCACGACCGGGATAGGCTCCTTGGTCATGTCGATGCCCAAACCCAGCAGCTTCTCGTGAATCGTGGGGAAATGCTCCATCACGAACTCGGGCGGCTGATGGCTGATATCGAGGTGGACGTAATCGAGGCCGTATCGCTTGATCTGATCGTCGTTTGCGCGCGCAACCACGTCGCGCGGAGCAAGCTCCATGCGCTCGGGATCGTACTTCTCCATATAGCGCTCGCCCGTCACCGGGTTGAACAGCCGCCCGCCCTCGCCGCGCACCGCCTCGGTGATGAGGAAATTCTTGACCTCGAGATTGTAGAGGCAGGTCGGGTGGAACTGCATCATCTCCATGTTGGAGACCCTCGCGCCTGCGCGCCAGGCCATGGCGATCCCGTCGCCCGTCGCTCCGCGCGGCGATGTCGAAAACAGGTAGACACGGCCCGCGCCACCCGCCGCCAGCACCGTCGCACGCGCGACATGGGTCACGACCTCGCCACTTGCTTCATCGAGCGCATAGGCGCCCCACACCCGCCCCGAGCCCGAGTAGTCCACCTGGTTGCGCCCGGTGACGAGATCGATGCAGCTCTGGTTCGGCAGCAGCGTAATGTTGGGGTTCTCCTCCGCCGCCTTGAGCAGCGCGGCCTGCACCGCCCAGCCGGTTGCGTCGTTCACATGGACGATGCGGCGGTGCGAGTGGCCGCCTTCGCGGGTCAGGTGCAGGTCGCCATGGTCGCGGTTGAAGGGCACGCCCAATTCGCAGAGACGATCGATCGCCGCAGGTGCGCGCTCGATCACGAATTCCACCGTCTCGCGGTCGTTGAGACCCGCGCCGGCGACCATCGTGTCATGGATATGGTTCTCGAACGTATCGCCCGCGTCGAGCACGGCGGCGATGCCGCCCTGCGCCCAAGCGGTCGATCCACTGGTCAACTTGCCCTTGGCGAGGACCAGCACCTTGCGTTCCTGCGCCAGCGCAAGTGCGGCAGTGAGACCGGCCGCGCCCGAGCCGATGACCAGGACATCGTGTGCGTGTGTCATGGGCGAGTCATGCCTCTGCATTCGGTGCGCGGCAAGCACGGAACGCCTTGCCGATTAAAGACTTCACGGATCGCACCGATTGGTTAACGGATGGCTTGCAGGGGTTACGCAAGCGAAGGGTCGCACATCAATGAAATTGGGCATTATCGCCTGCGCGCTGGGCCACCATCGGGTCGATCGCAAGGACACGCGGCGCGTGCATGGGGCACATGTCGGTCGCTGCCGCAGCTGCAAGACTCCGATGGAAGAGATCGAGCCGCATCTGTGGGCGGTCCAGAAGGTCCGTGATGCCGGGCTGACTTATCGCGGGAAGTAGCTGCGCCCCGCGTCAGCCCGCACCCGTCAGCTGGACAAAAACGTCTTCAAGGTCTGCTTCGCGCGTGGTCACGTCTTCGATCGCATAGCCATGGCCCTGCACAAGCGCGAGCACCTGCCCGGCGCTGGCCTTGTCGCGATCATAAGTGATCTCGATCCGGCGCGGCTCGACCACCTCCGCCTTGACGAAGCCTTCTTCCATGATCGGGCCGGCCAGGTCCTTGTCGACCGTGATCGCGACGATCTTCTCGCGCGCCATGCCCACCAGCTCGCGGGTCGGCTTGTCGGCGATCAGTTCGCCGTGGTTGATGATCGCGATGCGGTCGCACAGCTGCTCGGCTTCTTCGAGGTAATGCGTGGTGAGAACCACGGTGACACCCTCTGCGTTCATTTGGGTGACCAGTTCCCATAGCTGGCGACGCAGTTCGACGTCGACCCCCGCGGTAGGCTCGTCGAGCACCAGGATCGGCGGAGAATGGACCATCGCCTTGGCGATCAACAGCCGCCGCTTCATGCCGCCTGACAGCGTGCGGGCATAGGCATCGCGTTTGTCGGCCAGGTGGACCGCGCGCAGCAATTCCTCGGACCGCCGCAGGGCCTTGGTAATACCGTAGAACCCAGCCTGGTTTTCCAGCACCTCGAACGGGGTGAAGAAGGGATCGAAGACGATTTCCTGCGGCACGATCCCGATCGAGCGCTTGGCATTGCGCGGGTTGGTGCCGATGTCGAAGCCCCAGATCTCGGCCGTGCCGCTGGTCTTCATGACCAACCCGGCGAGAATGTTGATCAGCGTCGACTTGCCTGCGCCATTGGGTCCCAGCAGGCCGAAGATTCCCCCCTGCGGCACGTCGAAGCTGACGCCCTTGAGCGCCAGCTTGGGCGGTTCGCCCGGGCCCGGCGGGGCATATTGCTTGACGAGATTGTCGATACGGATGGCAGGCGGTGTGGTCATGGCGGGGGAGGTAGGCCCCTCAAAGAAGCGCGACAAGCGGCGAATCCTTGCACCTCGACAAAGCTCATATTATCGGCTTCGCCCATGAGCCTGCCCCCTCCCGAGATCACCAAGGTTACCACCCACCGCGTGTGGTGCGATGGCGCGACCGACATCCGCACCGGCAAGAACTATCGTGCCGCCGCGCTCGGTCATCCCAAGATCTATCTCGAGATCGACGAGCATGGTTATGTCGATTGCGGCTATTGTGATCGGCGCTTCGTGCTCGAAGGGGGTCCGGCCGACGGGGTCGACCAGGCCAGCCTGCCGGACATTTCGGAAGGTGCCGATCCCGGCCATCGCTGACCTCTGTTCCTTGCGCGCTGGGCGCCCTACATAGGGTGTCATGACGCAAGCGAACGATCCACACGCCCTGCTGTATAACCAGCTTGATCCCGAAGAGGCCAAGGCGCTGACCGCACGCCTGCTGGCGCCATGCGACGATGGGGAACTGTACCTGCAGTTCATAGCCAGCGAGAGCTTCGCGTTCGACGACGGGCGGCTGAAGACGGCCGATTATTCGCGCGATTCGGGCTTTGGCCTGCGCGGCGTATCGGGGGAGACCACCGGTTTCGCCCACGCCAACGAGATCAGCGCCGGCGCCATCGCACGCGCCGGCGAGGCGCTGCAGTTGCTCGACGCAACCCGGTCCCCGCTGGCCGCCCCGCCCGAGCGGACCAATCGCCACCTTTATACCGATGCGAGCCCGCTCGACCTGGTGCCGTTCGCCGAAAAGGTCGCCCTGCTCGAGAAGATCGATGCCATTGCCCGTGCCAGGGACCCGCGCGTGGCGCAGGTATCGGCCAGCCTTGCGGCTAGCTGGAGTGCGATTGACATAGTCCGCCCCGACGGATTCACCGCCCGCGACATCCGCCCGCTGGTGCGGCTCAATGTCAGCATCGTCGCCGAACAGAACGGGCGGCGTGAAACGGGCAGCTTCGGCTTCGGCGGGCGCTACCTTTACGATCGCCTGTTCGATGAAGGCCAATGGATGCGCGCAGTGGACGAGGCGGTGCGACAGGCGCTGGTCAACCTCGAAAGCATCGAGGCCCCAGCAGGCGAGAAGACCGTGCTGCTTGGCCCCGGCTGGTGCGGCGTCTTGCTGCATGAAGCTGTCGGCCACGGGCTGGAGGGCGATTTCAACCGCAAGGGTACCAGCGCCTTCTCGGGCCGTATTGGCGAGAGGGTTGCTGCATCAGGCGTGACCGTGATCGACGATGGCAGCATCGCGGAACGGCGCGGCTCGCTGAGCATCGACGACGAGGGTACGCCGACGAAGGAAACCGTGCTGATCGAGGACGGCATCCTCAAGGGCTATATGCAGGACCGCCTCAATGCGCGGCTCATGGGGGTCGAGCCAACCGGCAATGGCCGCCGCGAGAGCTACGAGCATGCGCCGATGCCACGCATGACGAACACCTTCATGCGCGGTGGGTCGGACGACCCGGCTGAACTGCTCAGCCGGGTGGATGATGGAATCTACGCCACCAGTTTCGGCGGTGGGCAGGTCGATATCGTCAGCGGAAAGTTCGTCTTCGCCTGTACCGAAGCCTATAGGGTCGAGAAAGGCAAAGTGGTTGCCCCAATCAAGGGCGCGACGCTGATCGGCGATGGCCCGACCGTACTCACCAAGGTGCGCGGTGTCGGCAATGACATGGCGCTGGACGAAGGGATCGGCATGTGCGGCAAGGGCGGGCAGAGCGTGCCGGCCGGGGTCGGCCAGCCCACTTTGCTGGTCGACGGCATCACCGTTGGCGGTACCGCCTGAAAAACAAGGAAAGTCAGCGCCGGTTCAGGCAAGCCGGCATAGATATGGTATTCCATTCGGGAGACTCGTCATGCTCAAACCCTTGATTGCCGCTACTGCAGCACTGACCCTGCTTGCTGCGCCTGCCCTGGCGGACGAGCACGAGCAGGCAGAGATGACAAAAGGTGAAGCGAAGCTCGCCAAGCTCCTTGAGGGGCGGGTCGCGGGAGAACCGACCAATTGCATCCGCACTTTCGGTTCCCGGAACATTACCCAGATCGACGGAACTGCCCTGGTCTACAAGGACGGCAAGACGATCTGGGTGAACCGCACGCGCACGCCTGACGCAATCGACGATAGCGAGATCATGGTGATCAAGCGCTTCGATGGCACCAATCTTTGCCGGACCGATCACATAACCTTGGTCGATCGGTTGAGCGGGTCATTCTCGGGGATCATTATCCTCGATGATTTCGTGCCTTATCGCATGCCCGAATCCGAAGGCTGATCTGCAAGAGCCTGCGGGGCTGGCGCAAGAGTGCTCTGCAGCGCATAGGTTTCTCCGCACACAGGAGATTCCCATGCCCAGCCAGCAAGCCCCCATCGATTCCCCCTTTGGATATCGCTCGACGGCGCGCGAAGTTGCGTCTGCAGCCGATATCGCCGGCAAGACCATCGTCGTCACCGGCGGCTATTCGGGCATTGGAACAGAAACCGTCCGGGCCCTTGCCGGCGCAGGGGCACGGGTGATTGTCGGCGCGCGGCGCGTGGGGCAGGCGCATGAGGTGCTCGACGGGTTCGAAGGCGATATCACCATCCTGCCGCTCGACCTGTCGGACCCCGCCTCGATCGACGCCTTTGCGGAGGCCGTAGCGGGCACTGCCGATCACATCGACATCCTCATCAACAATGCCGCGATCATGGCAAGCCCACTCACCCGCGACACACGCGGATATGAGATGCAGTTCGCCACGAACCACCTCGGCCACTTCCAGCTGACCGCGCGGCTCTGGCCGCTGGTGCTGGCAGCCGCGCCCGGCGCGCGGGTCGTGGCGCTGTCCTCGATCGGCCATCGTCTTCACGGCCTCGACCTTGGCGATCTCAACTTCGAACGCCGCGATTACGACAAGTGGCTTGCCTACGGGCAAGCGAAGTCCGCCAATGCGCTGTTCGCGCTTCAACTCGACAGACTTGGCGAACCCAAAGGTGTACGCGCTTTTGCAGTCCACCCGGGCGGCATCGCCACGCCGCTTCAGCGTCACCTGACGATGGAGGAGCAGCGCGCGATGGGTTGGTACGACGAGGAGGGCAACGTCAACGAGCACTTCAAGTCGACCGAAGAGGGCGCGTCGACCACCGTGTGGGCGGCAACCTCGCCGTTGCTCGAGGGTTTGGGCGGAGTCTACTGCGAGAACTGCAACATTGGCGCCCTGGCCGATGAGAACACCCCGCGCGGCGCGGGCGTGTTCCCTCATATCCGCGACGAGGGCCTCGCCGAGGCGCTCTGGAGGGAATCGGAAGCAATGACCGGGGTCAGCTTCCCCGGCTGAGGGCAACCCCGCTTGCTCCCTCGAGGAGTTTAGGGTACTCACCCTAAACCTTTGGAGAGGGGACCCCACATGGCCACTGCCGCCGAGCTGACCGTCAAGTCAGCCGAGATCGATCCGATCGACGTCTCGCGCAAGGAACTTTATGTCGAAGACACCTGGCGCGAACCCTTCCGCCAGCTGCGCCAGCACGCGCCGATCCAGTGGGTGCCAGAGTCGCATTTCGGCCCGTACTGGTCGGTCTCGACCTACAAGCCGATCCAGCACATCGAAGCGCTACCAAAGCTGTTTTCGTCGAGCTGGGAATATGGCGGAATCTCGATTGCCTTCGACCCCGAAAAGCCGCTGGAGAACGAGGTCCGCCAGCCGATGTTCATCGCGATGGACCCGCCGCACCACACCGCGCAGCGGCGCACGGTGGCTCCCAGCTTCGGCCCGTCCGAAGTTGCCGAGATGAAGGCGGAGGTGCAGCAGCGCACAGCCGCATTGCTCGATACGCTGCCCATCGGCGAGACCTTTGACTGGGTCGAGAAGGTCTCGATCGAATTGACTACCGGCATGCTCGCCAAGCTGTTCGATTTCCCTTGGGAAGAACGCCACAAGCTGACCGAATGGTCCGACTTCGGCGGCGATATCGAACTGATCCGCGATCCCGATGGGCTGATTCTGCGCAATGCAAAGCTGCAGGAAATGGGGATGGCCTTCGCCGCGCTTTGGCAGCAGCGCCTGAACGCGCCGGGCAAGGACCTGATCAGCGTCATGCTGCAGTCCGAAGCGATGAAGGACATGAGCCCCGAGGAGTTCATCGGGAATCTGATCCTGCTGATCGTCGGCGGGAACGACACCACCCGCAATTCGATGTCGGCCTATGCCTATGGCCTGAGCCAGTTCCCTGATGAGCGCGCCAAGCTGGAGGCCGATCCCTCGCTCATCCCCAATGCCGTGCAAGAGATCATCCGCTGGCAGACCCCGCTGGCGCACATGCGGCGCACGGTAATGGAAGACACTGATATGTTCGGGCCGATGATGAAGAAGGGCGACAAGGTCGTGCTGTGGTACATCTCTGCCAACCGCGACGAAGAGATCTTCGACGACGGCGAGGCCATAAAGGTCGACCGGCACAATGCACGCCGCCACCTCAGCTTCGGATACGGCATCCACCGCTGCGTCGGTGCCCGTGTGGCCGAACTACAGCTGCACACGCTGCTTGAAGAAATGGCGAAGCGTCGGCTGCGGGTGAATGTTGTGGGCGAACCAGATCGCGTGCCCGCGTGTTTCGTCCATGGCTACAAACACCTGCCGGTGCAGCTCTCGTATTACTGATGAAGACGCGCGACCGCATCGTCCTCACTGCGCGGCAGGTGTTCAACCGCGACGGCTATGGTGCGGTCACCACCGCTGCGCTGGCACAGGCCTGCGGCATCGCCGAGGGCAACCTCTGGTACCACTTCAAGACCAAGCGCGATCTGCTGTCCGCTATCGCCCAACAGTTTGCCGAAAACATCGAGCAACGCCTCAGGCGCAAGCCCGACCCGGGCGATCCGCTCGGCTCCTATTGCGCTATGCTGGGCGACTTGATGCAGGAGCTGCGCGACTACCGCTTCCTTTACCGCGACCAACCACACTACGGCGAACATGTCGAACCGATCGCCAGCCGCGTCGCAGAGTGGCTGGTGCGGACCGAGGACAATATCGAGGCGCATTTCGGCGCGCTGGTCGATGCCGGGCTGCTGACTTGGCCGAAGGAGCGACTGCGCGACCTGGCGATCAATGCCACGATCATCCTGCGATACGGGCTGGAGCACCACGCCGAGCTGGGCCAGCCGCAAGGTGCGGTGCGCAAGACCCTGCTTCAGCAGTTCACGCTCCTTGAAGGGCAACTCGAGGAAGCCGCGCGAAGTGAGATCCGTGCGCAGATCGAGCGGATCGGGGCAGACCTGCGCGTTGCCGCCTAGGTTTCGATCGTCCGGATCGGCGGAATCACCAGCAACCACCAAATTGCCCCTGCTATCGCCACGCCCGCGGCAATGCCGAAGGCGAGGCCGTATGAGCCCATCTGGTCGACGATGATCCCGGTGATCAGCGGCCCGACGATGCCCGAAGCATTGCCGATCGCATTCTGGATACCGACCCAGCCACCCGCCGCGCGCGGACCGGCAAAGATCTGCGCCACCGCAAACAGGTTGACCGAAACGAAGCCGGTTCCGATTCCGGCCACCGCCAGCCAGCAGGCGAGCGACCAGGCATCCGACGCGAACCAGATCCCGGTGACGGCCACGCCGAGCAGCGCCTGCCCCGCGATCATCAGCCAGCGCCGCACTCGTGCCTCGTCGGCCCCGCGCGTTACCGCCATGTCGGACAGTCGTCCGACGACCAGCGCCGACACCCCTTGCGTTGTGAAGCTGAGCGTCGTCAGCAGCGTCATCTCGGCGATGGAGTAGCCCAAGGTCTTGGTGAGATAGAGCGGCAGCCAGGCGAGCAGGAAGTAGAAGCCGTAGTTCGACATGAAGTGCGCGACACCCATCGACCACAGCGTCGGGATGGCAAAGAGACGCCGCATCGGCACCGGGTCGACCACCGGCGTGGTCACCCTGTCCGAACGCAGCGGGCCGCTGGCAAAGTGCCAGGGCACCAGCCACAGCAGTGTGACCAGGCCGAAGATCCAGAAGATCGGGC
This sequence comes from Erythrobacter mangrovi, assembly GCF_013260645.1. Classification (NCBI taxonomy): domain Bacteria; kingdom Pseudomonadati; phylum Pseudomonadota; class Alphaproteobacteria; order Sphingomonadales; family Erythrobacteraceae; genus Erythrobacter; species Erythrobacter mangrovi. Next base: position 848,137 of record NZ_CP053921.1, read on the forward strand.
GCCACCCAAGCGCCTCCAGGATCGCACCGCCGGTCAACACGCCCACCGCGGGCCCGAATGCCAGCGCCGCGCCGATCAGCGCATTGGCGCTGCCGCGATGATGCGCCGGGACCTCCGCCGCGAAGATCTTCGAACTACCAGGGAAGGCGATGCTTTCGCCGAGGCCGAGCAGCAACCGCAGCACGACGAGCAACGCCAGACCATGCACGAAGCCGGTGAGCAGCGTCGCCAGCGCCCACAATGCGATGCCTGCGGCGAACATGCGATAGACACAGAAGCGATCGCACAGCCAGCCAACGAACAGGCACAGCGGCGCGTAGACCCAGAAGAAGGCGGAAACGGCAGTACCGAACTCGGTCGCGGTGAAGTCGAGCTCTTCGATCATCAGGGGCGCAGCAACCCCGATTGCCCCGCGATCGACGTAGTTCAGCAGCACCGACAGCGCGAGCAGCGCCACCACCCAAAACAGTCGCGTACCCGATACCCGCGCAGCTTCACCCGATGTTGCCATGCTTCCCCTCCTGACCTTCCCCCCTGCATATCACGCGAGAGAGCGGCGGCGAGGCGATAATTTCAGCTGCTAGTAGGTCGCACTTCTGGGTTCCGCTGTGCGTCAAGCGCGACAACCAGCTCCGCGGGTGCCTGCGCGAGCATCGCACAGCTTATCCGTTGATAATGCGCGACAAATCGGCCTAGACTGGTCCTATCCATGGCGCGGTCGGCCAACGCCGCTTCCTGTTCGGCCCGCCAGGTTTCGACCACGGCAAAATCCGGTGCCTTGAGGAATATCCGCAAGTCGAGCCGCGCAAACAGCGTCGCATATCCCCCAGCCAACTGGTCGTTTGCCCAGCGCCGCCAGACGCCATCGGGGTCCTCGTCTCGCTCTAGCGCATTGATCGGTTCGTTCAGGGCATCCCAATCCTGCGGCTTAGCGCCGATGCACCAGCCCTCTAGCAGGATCACTTCGAAAGGCGGAGCGACGCTACGCGGCTCGCCGCGATCATCGCTGGCCTTGTCGAAACTCGGCAAGGTAACCGTTGGTCCGTCGCCCAAAAGCGCATCAAGCGCAGTTTCCAGCAGCCGCAGATCGTGGGTGCCGGGAACTCCGCGCGTGACGCACAAGGGATGAACGCTTTGCGCCAGCCCTGCGCGTTCCGCCTTGGTGAGGTAGAAATCATCGAGCGACAGCACCGCTGTTGGCAAGCCGCGCTGCTCCAGCTGCTCGGCGAGCCGCCGCACCAGGGTGGTCTTACCCGAGCCTTGCGCGCCTGCGATCCCCACCAGGACCGCATGGCCGGCTCGCCGGCGACGGGTGGCGATGGCATCGACCAGCGTCATGTCGGCGGCGGACCAGTCCGCATATGCTCCGGACTGGCGCTCGCCTGCTATTCCCATTCGATGGTGCCCGGCGGCTTCGACGTATAGTCGTAGACCACGCGGTTGATGCCCTTGACCTCATTGATGATGCGGGTGGCGCAACGGCTGAGGAACTGCGCATCGAAAGGATAAATGTCCGCGGTCATGCCGTCGGTGCTGGTCACCGCGCGCAGGCCGCAGACGCTGTCATAGGTACGATAATCGCCCATCACGCCCACGGTCTTGACCGGCAGCAGCACCGCGAAGGCCTGCCAGATCGCATCGTAGAGGCCCGCATTGCGGATTTCCTCGAGGTAGATCGCATCGGCCTTGCGCAGGATGTCGCAGCGTTCCTTGGTCACCTCGCCCGGGATGCGGATGGCGAGGCCCGGACCTGGGAATGGGTGGCGGCCGACGAAGACCTCGGGCAGGCCGAGCTCGCGGCCAAGCGCGCGGACCTCGTCCTTGAACAGCTCGCGCAGCGGCTCAACCAGCTTCATGTTCATCCGTTCGGGCAGGCCACCGACATTATGGTGGCTCTTGATCGTGACCGAAGGCCCGCCGGTGAAGCTGACGCTTTCGATCACGTCAGGGTAGAGCGTGCCCTGGGCCAGGAAGTCGGCCCCGCCGATCTTCTTCGCCTCTGCCTCGAACACGTCGATGAAGGTCTTGCCGATGAACTTGCGCTTCTTCTCCGGATCGGTTTCGCCTTCGAGGCCGGAGAGGAACAGCTGTTCGGCATCCACATGGACCAGCGGGATGTTGTAGTGATCGCGGAAGAGGGTGACGACCTGCTCGGCCTCGTTCATCCGCATCAACCCGTGGTCGACGAAGACGCAGGTCAGCTGGTCGCCGATGGCTTCGTGAATCAGCACCGCGGCGACGGCACTGTCGACCCCGCCCGACAGGCCGCAGATGACCTTGCCGTCACCCACCTGAGCGCGGATTTCCTCGATCTTGGTTTTGCGGAACTCGGCCATGGTCCAATCGCCCGCGAGGCCGCAGACGTGGCGCACGAAATTGGCGAGCAGCTTGCCGCCATCGGGCGTATGGACCACCTCGGGGTGGAACTGCGTCCCGTAGAACTTGCGCTCCTCGTCGGCGATGACCGCGAAGGGTGCGCCGTCCGACGTGGCGACGATTTCGAAGCCGGGGGCGAACTGGGTGACCTTGTCGCCGTGGCTCATCCACACTTGGTGCCGCTCACCGACCTGCCACAAGCCGTCGAACAGTGCGCAGCTCTTGGTCACGGTGATATAGGCACGGCCGAATTCGCCATCCCATTCACCGTCCTTGCCCGGTTCGACGCGCCCACCAAGCTGGTGGCTCATGACCTGCTGGCCGTAACAGATACCAAGGATCGGCACGCCGGCTTCGAACAGCATCTCGGGCGCGCGCGGGCTACCCTCCTCAGGCACGCCGGCCGGCGAGCCGGACAGGATGATCCCCTTGGGCTTGAGCCGGTGGAAAGCTTCTTCCGCCATGGTGAAAGGGGCGATCTCGGAATAGACTCCCGCCTCGCGCACGCGGCGCGCAATAAGCTGGGTAACCTGGCTGCCGAAATCGACGATGAGGATGGAATCGGGAAGGTGCGCGTCGTCCATGGCGCCCCGTTAGGGGCACCGAGCCGCTGCTGTCCAGCGTTGGCGCTTGCCAGCGGCGAATAGACCCAGGCTGTGCGCCAAAATGCAGGGGAATGCGGCTCACAACTGTTGCATGAAACGCAACACTTTTCGATATTTTCTCACTTTTGTTCGCGCAACGGAAATAATATTTCACGCCTCAGACGGACGTTGTCGCCTCCTCCCAGGACAGCGTTCGCCAAGACAGTCGGGCCCACGTACCCCCATGCGTCCGCCCGCACTGGCCTTCCTTGCCCCCGCGGTCCGCCCCTAGAGGCCCGCCGTCCGGACAAGGCGATATGGCAGCGAGTAGAGACGCGGCTGCCGGTTCACCTCTCCCCTCCCCCCCCGAACCGGCACCGCGTCTCGAACTCCCGCCAGGCTCCCACGGGTGCGCAGTTCAACCGCGCCTCGCAGGAGACTGCGGGCAAAACTAGGAAAGGACCGAGCCATGGCTCTCATAGTGAACCGCCTGATCGTGCTGGTTCTTGCAACCGGCCTCAGCACCCTGATGCTGGGCCACACGATCGTCGCTTGATCGGGTAAATGCCCGCTAGTCGGGTAGCCCCAGTCGCGCCGCCATATCGCGCAACTCCGTCTTGAGGAGCTTGCCGATATGGCTGCGTGGCATCTCTTCGATGGCATGCAGCTGCGCGAGCCGCTGGGTCTTGCCCAGTCGCGCATTGACCGCTGCGCGAATGTCCTCGCAATCGCGCGCAGGGTTTTTCAGCGTAACGAAGCCGACCGGGGTCTCGCCCCAGCGTTCCGACGGGACGCCGATTACTGCCGCTTCGACCACATCGTCTTCCTTGGCGAGTTCGTCCTCGAGATCGACCGGGAAGATGTTGAAGCCGCCCGAAATGATCATGTCCTTGGCACGCCCGACCAGCTCGACGAAGCCCTCTGCGTCGACCCGTCCGATGTCGCCCATCCGCTGCCACACCTCACCGGTTTCGGGATCGGTCCAGTAGCCTTCGCGCGTCTTGTCGGGCTGGTTCTTGTAGCCGATCATCATCGTCTGACTGCGTCCGATGAGATTGCCCGGTGTCCCCGGTGGAACCGCGCGGTCCTCGTCATCGAGCACCTTGAGCTCGCTGCCCGGCGCGGGCCGCCCGACAGTATGCAGCTTGTCGGGGAACTTGTGCGCCTCGAGCAGGCAGACCACCCCGCCTTCGGTCATCGAATAGATCTCGATCAGCGCACCCGGCATCCGATCGAGTACCTCGCGCTTGAGGTCGGCCGGGAATGGTGCGGAAGTGCAATATTTGAGCTGGAGCGCCGAGAGGTCGAACTCGTCGAAGCGCGGTTCCTGCATCAGCCGGCGGTATTGGACCGGCACCAGCATGGTCACCGTCGTGCGGTCTTGCTGCGCAAATTCGAGCCAGCGCAGCACATCGAACTTGCGCATCACCCGCACCATCCCGCCGGCCAGCAGCGGCGGAAGGAATGCGACCATGGTGGTGTTCGAATAGAGGGGGGTCGAGGCAAGGCTGCGCACCGGCATGCCGGCTTCGAGCCAGCTCGCCGCGCTGGTCGCGAACTGGCGCCAGCGCATCTGGTGCGAATGGACGATGCCCTTGGGAATGCCCGTGGTGCCTGACGAATAGATGATGTTGAACGGGTCCTTTGGGCCCGGCACGAACTTGGGTGCACGCGTGCCCTCAGGCGCCATCCAGCCATCGAGATCTTCGTCGAGCACGATCCGGGTCATCCCGGGAAAGCAATCCTCGCCCAGCTCGGTCAGTTTGGCGCGGTCGATGAAGATGTGTTTCGCCCCAGAATCGCTGGCCATGCCGGCAAGCTGTTCCGGACTGGCGCTGGTCGTCAGCGGCGCCGCAACCCCGCCGGCGCGAACCGCGGCAAGAAACACCAGCGCATAGGGAATCGAGGAATAGCCGAGGATCGCCACCGACTGGCCGCGTTGTAGGCCATCCTCGACCAGGCGCGCAGCAATGCGTTCGACCAGGTCACCCAGTTCAGTCCAGGTAATCTCCCCGGTGTCATCGCGCATGGCCGCCTGGTCACCCAGAGCAACGGCGTTTGCAGCGAGGATTGCGGAAAAATCGCCAAAGGGTTCGGCAAGGGCGATTTGCGGTGCGGCGGCTGTCAGTGTTTCTCCCATGCCCTTATCCTTAGGGGTCGCGTGGCGCTTGTCGAGAGGCCAATCGCGATGCAGCGAAGGTCACTGGCATGTCGGCTAGTTCCACCCTACGCTTCGCCCATCGAATGACCGGACGAGGAGAGAAACCCGAACCATGCGCCTGCTGCCCGTTTTCGCGCTGGCTTTGACTGCCGGCACTACGATGCTCCATGCGGAGGATGCTGCACCGCCACGCATTCTCGCGGTGTTCGCCCATCCCGATGACGAGACCGTTGCCGCCCCCGCGCTGGCCGATGCGGCGAGCCGCGGGGCACATGTCCGCATAGCCTACGCAACGCAGGGGGACCTTTCCGCGCCGGAAACGACACTTGCTCCCGGGCCGGAAATCGCTGCCGTGCGCAGCGAGGAAGCGCGATGCGCATCGCGTGCGCTCGGGCTGACCGAGCCGGCGTTGCTCGATTTCGGCGATGGTCAGCTTGGCGCCGTCGCCCGCCCGCCCTGGGCGCCGCTGCGCAGCCTCCAGGAGCGCCTTGCCGCGCTGGTTGAGGAAGAACGACCTGACATCGTCATCACCTGGGGACCCGATGGCGGTTATGGCCATCCCGACCACCGGCTAGTGGGCGCAGTGGTCAGCCAGATCGTCGCCGCGCAGAAAACGGACCGCCCACTCTTGCTCTATCCGGCGATGGCGAGCGGCACACTGCCGCCGGTCCCCGAACTGGTTGCGATGGGATGGGCCGAGACCGCACCGGACCTGCTCACCGTGCGCGCCCGCTTCTCTCCCGACTCCGTCGACGCCGCGACGGAAGCCTTTGTGTGCCACGCCAGTCAATATGACACGGCCACGCGCGACACGCTGGTACCCGCTCTTAGTGCCAGCGTCTGGCTGGGCGGCGTACCCTTCCGCCCCGCGCTCGATCCGGCACGGGGGGAGGACCTGCTAGCACTGGAGCGCTAGTTCGCGAGCGTCTTCACCAGGTCGAAGAGGTAATCGCGCGCGGTATAGACCCCGCGAATGTTGAGCCTTTCATTGAGCCCATGCACGCCATTGCCGTCCGGGTCACCCCAGGCGCTCGGCACACCATAGGTCGGTATCCCCGCACCGCCGGTGTAGACTCCGTCGGTTGCCCCGGTCGACATCGCCGGCAACACCGGAACGCCGGGGAAGTGCTTTGCGGCGAGCTTCTCCATCGGGCCGATCAGCTTGGGATCGAGCGGCGGGTTCACCGCCAGCGGCTTGTCTGTGCGGGCGAAGGCGATCGAGATGCCATCGTCGCCGATAACCCGTGCGAGTTCATCCTTGATTTCCGCCGGGGTGTGGCCAGGGAAGATGCGGCAATTGACGTTGGCTTCGACCCGCTGCGGCAGCGCATTGGGCGCATGGCCGCCGTCGATCAGCGTCGCGACGCAGGTCGTGCGCAGGAGCGAGTGGAGCATCTTGTCCTTGTCGACCACCGCCAGGGCCTCGGCATCGCCGATATTGGCCACCAGTGCCGCCATCGCCCTGCCTGTTTCATCGGGGCGCATCGCCGAAGCCTTGGTGAAGAAGGCGCGGGTGGTATCGTTGAACTCCGCCGGGAACTCATGGGCAGCGATCTTCGAGAGCGCGGCGGACATGCGGTAGATCGCATTGTCGCGAACCGGCTGCGAACTGTGGCCGCCGGGGTTGGTCGTCACCAGCTTGTAGTCCTGGTAGACCTTCTCTCCCACCTGGATCGTCTGGACGAGCAGGTTCCCTTTGCCGTCGGTGCGCCCCCCGCCACCTTCGTTGAGCGCGAACTCGGCATCGATCAGGTCGCGCTTCTCGGTCGACAGGTATTGTGCGCCGTTGAAGGCCGTGTCGGTCTCTTCGCCGCAGGTCAGCGCCATCTTCACGGTGCGCTTGGGGTGGTAGCCATCCTGCGCGAAACGGACCAACGTATCGGCCCAGACGGCAGACATGAATTTGTCGTCGGCCACGCCGCGCGCATAGTAATAGCCGTTTTCCTCGATCAGCTTGAAGGGTTCGCGCACCCAATCCTCGCGCTTGGCCTCGACCACGTCGATGTGGCCGAGCAGGAGCATCGGCTTGAGCGTCTTGGACTTGCCCGGCCAGACCACCACGATGCCCCCGTCTTTCGGATGCTCGGGAACCGAGAACAGCGTGATGGCAGACTTGGGCACGCCTGCTGCCTCAAGCCGCGCTGCCAATTGCGCCGAGGCCTGCGTGCACGACCCGTTGGTGACCGTGGTGTCGGTTTCCACCAGTTCCTTGTAAAGGCCGAAGAACTGCTGCTGGTCGGGCCGCAGTGGCCCCATCGGCTCGATCGCCATTTGTGCACTTGCCGGTGCAGCGAGTGCCAACACCGCTGCCGAAGCCAGGATACGTCCGATCATTCCAATCCCCCAAGGTTATGCACGCACCGTTCCATGCGGCGCTAACAAGGTCGAGTCCTAATCGGCGAAGCGCCGCACCAATTCGTAGAGATAGTCGCGACCGACCTGGACCGACCGCACCTCCATCCGCTCGTCGAGCCCATGGGCACCATTGCCGTCGGGGTCACCCCACATGCCGGGTACGCCATAGGTCGGGATACCGACTGCGCCGAGGAAGGTCGCATCGGTATAGCCGTTGGCCATCTGCGTCACGAAAGGCACGCCGGGCCAGTATTTCGCCGCCAGTTCGCGCATCGGATCGATCACCCTGGGATCGAGCGGAGGGGTGGGCGGCGACGGGCGCTTGGGGGGCAGGATCGTGAAACCTACGCCGGGGTCGGCGATCACGGCCGCCAGTTCGTCGCGGATCGACTCAATGCTGTGGCCGGGGAAAATCCGGCAGTTGACATAGGCCCCTGCGCGTTGCGCCAGCGCATTGCGCGCATGCCCGGCATCGAGCATCGTCGCGACACAGGTCGTACGCAGGTTCGAATGGAGGAAGGGGTCGGTATTGACCAACGCCTCGGCCGCCTTGTCGCTCGGGTCGTTCGCCAGCGCGACCATGGCCTTGCCCATATCGTCATTGCGCCCCGACCCGGCCTGGAGGAAATAGGCACGTGTGGTCTCGGTGAACTCGAGCGGGAATTCGTGACCTTCCAGCTTCACCAACGCATGGACAAGCTGGTAGATCGCGTTATCGGGCCGGGGGACCGAGCTGTGCCCGCCCGGGTTGCGCGTTTCGAGGAGAAAGGTGGCGAAGGTCTTTTCGCCGACCTGCACTGCCTGCTCCACCACCGTGCCCTTGCCGTCGGTCGCCCCGCCGCCGCCTTCGTTCAGGGCGAATTCGGCATCGATCAGCTCGCGCTTGTTGGCTGCAAGCCATTCCGCACCATTGAAGGCACCGTTGGTTTCCTCACCGCAGGTCAGCGCCAGCTTGAGCGTACGCTTCGGCTGCTCGCCAGCCTGGCGGTAGCGCATCAGCGTATCGGCCCAGATCGTCGCCAGCGCCTTGGTATCGGCAATGCCGCGCGCGTAATAATAGCCGTCTTCTTCGACCATCACGAAGGGGTCGCGTTCCCAATCGGCGCGCTTGGCCGCAACCACATCGATATGCGCAATCAGCAGGATCGGCTTCGCTTGCGGGGCTGAGCCCGGCAAGACAGCCACCAGCCCGCCCTCTTCGGGATTGGCATCGGTCGCGAACAGTGTCAGCTCATCATCGGTGAATCCGGCCGCCTTCATCCGGTCGGCCATGTAGCGACCGGCACGGGTGCAGCTGCCATCGGGCAGCGAGGTGTCGATTCCCACCAGCCCCTTCATCAGGCCGACGAAAGCCTGCTGGTCGGGTCGCAAAGGTTCCGATTGCGCGGCAAGCGGCGGCGCCATGGCCAGTGCCGCAACCGAAGCCAGGATACGTCCGATCATTTGCCATTCCCCCACGCCGGGGCTCAGCATTCGATCACGTTGACCGCGAGTCCCCCCTGGCTGGTTTCCTTATATTTCGTGGACATGTCGAGTCCGGTCTGCCGCATCGTTTCGATCACTTGGTCAAGGCTGACCCGGGTTTCCCCTTCTGTACGATGCAACGCAAGCCGCGCAGCGTTGACCGCCTTGACCGCACCAATGGCATTGCGCTCGATACAGGGCACCTGCACCAGGCCGCCGACCGGATCGCAGGTCAGACCGAGATTGTGCTCCATCCCGATTTCCGCCGCGCTGGCGACCTGCGCCGGGGTGCCGCCCCACAAAGCTGTGAGCCCGCCTGCGGCCATCGAACAGGCCACGCCGACTTCGCCCTGGCAGCCCATCTCCGCACCCGAAATACTGGCGCGCTGCTTGTACAGCAGCCCGATCGCGCCTGCGGTAAGGAGGAAATCCCGGCGGCGCTCGCGGCATGGCTGTTCGTCATCGTCGGAGCAGTAGAAGCGGACTACCGCCGGGATGATTCCCGCTGCGCCATTGGTCGGCGCGGTCACGACACGGCCGCCCGCCGCATTCTCCTCGTTCACCGCCATGGCATAGCAGTTGAGCCAGTCGAACAACTGCTCGCGCTCGTTCGATTGCGGGTTGCTGGAAAGCTTCTCCCACAAGTCGGGCGCGCGGCGGTGTACTTTGAGCCCCCCGGGGAGGATGCCGCGCCGGGTCAGGCCACGATCGATACAGGCGTCCATTGCCGCGGCGATCGCATCGAGACCGGCCAGCGTCGCTTCGCGCGGACGCATCGCGTCCTCGTTGGCGAGCACCAGCTCGGCAACCGTCACACCAGCTGTAGCGCAGTGTGCGAGCAACTCCTCGGCGCTGCCGAAGTCGAAAGGGACCTGCTTGCCGCTCGCAATACGGTCGGCCTTGGGCGGTCGCTTGAGTTGCGCTTCCGAGGCAACGAAACCGCCACCGGTGGAATAATAGGTCCTGTTGAGCAGCGTCTCGCCCGAAGCATTGAAGGCAGTCAGCTTCATGCCATTGGGATGAAGGGCGGGAATGACGTGGCCGGCAAGATCGATATCCCGGGCCATGTCGAAAACGATTTGGTGCGTTCCCCCAAGCGGCAGCCACTTATCCGCACGCATCTTCGCCATGAGCTCGGCCGCTTGGTCGGGGCACGTTGTCTCTGGCCTGAATCCGGCCAAGCCCAGCACACTCGCGCTGACCGTTCCGTGGCCGACCCCGGTAAGCGCCAGCGAGCCCTGCAGTTCCACCGCGACGCGGGCGACCCGCTGGAGCTTCCCGCTCCGCTCGAGCAGGCGCACGAACATCGCGCCGATTCGCATGGGCCCGACCGTATGCGACGAAGAAGGACCGATCCCGATCCGGAAGATTTCGAGCACCGAAAGCATGCTGGGCGGGATGCGCTTCTCGCCGCTCGAAATCAACCGGTTACAAGCGAAACTTCTTCATGCGCGACTGTGGGGAAAAACCGGGCTGAAATCTTTGGTTTTCCGGTGTGCAAAGCCTATATCCTCGGCATGGACGATAATACCGAAAATACGGGCGAAAACACCCCCCTGAACAATGCCCCCAAGGGCGAATACGGCGCGGATTCGATCAAGGTCCTCAAAGGGCTCGATGCGGTGCGCAAGCGGCCGGGCATGTATATCGGCGATACCGACGATGGATCGGGCCTGCACCACATGGTGTTCGAGGTGTCCGACAATGCCATCGACGAGGCGCTGGCGGGACATTGCGACCTCGTCCTGATCGAACTCAACCCCGATGGCTCGGTGAGCGTGGAGGACAATGGCCGCGGCATCCCTGTCGACATGCACAAGGAAGAAGGCGTCTCGGCGGCAGAGGTCATCATGACCCAGCTCCACGCCGGGGGTAAGTTCGAGAACACCAGCGACGACAACGCCTACAAAGTTTCCGGCGGCCTGCACGGCGTGGGCGTCTCGGTCGTCAATGCGCTTTCCGAATGGCTCGAACTGACCATCTGGCGCGACGGCAAGGAGCACTGGATGCGCTTCGAGCACGGCGACGCGGTCGAAAGCCTGCGGATCGTCGGCGACGCGCCGAAGGTCGAGGGGAATTCAGATCCGAACGGCTTCAAGAAGGGCACCCGCGTTACCTTCAAGGCTAGCGAAGAGACCTTCAAGAACGTCGTCGAGTACGATTTCGAGAAGCTCGAGCATCGCTATCGCGAGCTTGCCTTCCTCAATTCGGGCGTGCGCATCAAACTGCGCGACAAGCGCCATGAGCAACCGCTCGAACATGACCTGTTCTACGAAGGCGGCATCGCAGCTTTCGTGAAGTATCTCGACCGCAACAAGCAGGCGCTGGTGGCTGAGCCGATCTCGGTCAGCGCGGAAAAGGACGGCATCGGCATCGACGTCGCGCTGGAATGGAACGATTCCTACTACGAGAACGTGCTCTGCTTCACCAACAACATCCCGCAGCGCGACGGCGGCACCCATCTGGCCGCATTCCGCGCCGCGCTGACCCGTACGCTGAACAATTACGCAACTAGTTCAGGCCTGATGAAGAAAGAGAAGGTCTCCCTCTCCGGCGAGGACATGCGCGAAGGCCTGACCGCGATCGTCAGCGTCAAGCTGCCGGATCCCAAGTTTGGGTCGCAGACCAAGGACAAGCTGGTCAGCTCGGAGGTCCGCCAGCCGCTCGAATCGCTGATGGGTGAGAAGATGTCCGAGTGGCTCGAGGAGAATCCCGGCGACGCACGCCAGATCATCCAGAAGGTGATCGATGCCGCCGCCGCACGCGAGGCGGCCCGTCGGGCGCGCGAGATGAGCCGCAAGGGCGCGATGAGCATCGCTTCGCTTCCCGGCAAGCTGGCCGACTGCCAGGAACGTGACGCGACCAAGTGCGAGCTGTTCCTGGTCGAGGGTGACTCGGCAGGCGGCACCGCCAAGCAGGGCCGTGACCGCAAGACGCAAGCGATCCTGCCGCTCAAAGGCAAGATCCTCAATGTCGAACGTGCCCGGTTCGACCGCATCATCTCCTCGAAGGAGGTCGGTACGCTTATCCAAGCCATGGGCACAGGCCTGCGCGACGAGTTCAATCTCGATAAACTGCGCTACCACAAGATCATCATCATGACGGACGCTGACGTCGACGGCGCGCATATCCGCACCCTGCTGCTGACGTTCTTCCACCGCCAGATGCCCGAAATAATCAAGGCCGGGCACCTCTTCATCGCGCAACCGCCGCTGTACAAGGTCACTCGTGGCAAGTCGGAGGTCTACCTCAAGGACCAGGCCGCCTATGACGAATACCTGATTGGGGTGGGACTGCAGGGCCGCGTGCTCGAAACGGCTGGCGGCGCGCGCGGAGGGGCCGAACTCGAAGCGCTGGTGCGCCACGGATTGCGTATGCGCAACCTGATCGCCTTCGCCCCGCACAAGTACAACAGCAGCCTGATCGAGGCGATGGCGCTGGCCGGTGCGCTCGACCCGGCAAGCCGGGACCGGGCAGCAGCACTATCGCGCGCGGCGGCGCATCTCCAGATGGGGGATCCAGAAGCGCGGTGGTCGGCCGAAGTTGGCAGCGACGGGATGATCCGTTTCAGCCGGCTATGGCGCGGTGTAACCGACGTTCACGAGATCGAGCCAACGTTCTTCGATAGCGCTGAGGCACGCAAGCTGCACAAGCTCGCGGCTGAGCAGGCTGAGGTCTACACGGGTCCGGTCCGCCTGACGCGCGGTGGCACTGAAGAGGTGACCGAAGAGGTCGACGCGGAAGAGGGTGAGGAAGGCGAGGCAGAAGCCCCGATCCAGATCGATGGCGGGGTCACCTTGCCGACCCAGCTACTCGAAGCCGTCATGGCCGCCGGGCGCAAGGGACAGAAGATCCAGCGCTACAAGGGCCTGGGCGAGATGAACGAGGAACAGTTGTGGGAGACCACGCTCGACCCCGACAATCGCGCATTGCTGCAGGTCAAGGTCGAGGACGCCGACGTGACCGACGAAATCTTCACCCGCTTGATGGGCGATGTAGTCGAGCCGCGGCGTGAATTCATCCAGTCGAACGCCCGCAACGTCGCCAACCTCGACGTATAGCATGACAAGGGGCACGGCATGACGAAGAAGGAGCAGGCGGCACCGATAGAGCAGGGCGGCTTCCTGCTGTTTCTTGCCTTGGTCACCATCGCACTGGTGGTGGTCGTACTGCCCTTCACCCAACCCCTGCTGTGGGCCGCGCTGGCGGCGATCATGTTCCAGCCGCTATTCCGCTGGTTCCTGGCACGTATGCCGGGGAAGGACAGCGGCGCTGCACTGGCCACGCTGGGAGTGATCACCGTCGCGGTGATCCTGCCTGCGTTCCTGATCGGCAGCGCAGTGGTCAACGAGGCCGCGGGGTTGGTGGTCGCCTTCCAGGAAGGCCGGATCAATGTCGCCGACTGGTTCGATCAGATTATCGCAGCGCTGCCAGACAATATCAGAAGTTCGCTCGACGCATCGGGCTGGAGCGACCTCGAGAAACTGCAGCAGCGCGCGCAGGAGTTCGCGCAAGCCAGCCTCGGGCTGATCGCGGCGCAGGCCCTTGCCATCGGCGGCAGCGTCTTCGGCTTCGTGCTCTCTTTCGGTATCGCGCTCTATGCCAGCTTTTTCCTGCTGCGCGACGGGCGCGGTATCGGCGAAGCTATGCTTTCCGCCCTCCCCTTTGAACGCGCTGTGGCAGATCGCCTTGCCGAACGATTCCTTGGCATCGTGCGGGCAACAATCAAGGGTTCCGTGGTCGTCGGGCTGGTACAGGGCGCATTGGGCGCGATAACCTTCTGGATCGCCGGCGTTCCCTCGGTGCTGCTGCTCGGCGTGATCATGGCAATCGCCTCGCTTTTGCCAGCCATCGGCCCGGCAATCGTATGGGTACCTGCGGCGATCTACCTGCTTGCCACAGGCGCCATCTGGCAGGGGCTGGTGGTAATCGTTTCGGGTGTGGCGGTGATCGGTATGGCCGACAATGTCCTGCGTCCGATCCTGGTAGGGCGTGATACTGGGATTCCCGACTGGTTGATCCTGGTCACCACGCTTGGCGGCATTGCCCTTATGGGCCTCTCGGGTATCGTCGTCGGACCGCTTGTCGCAGGGCTTTTCCTCGCCGGATGGGGCATCCTTCGGGAGCAGAGGGAAGTCACCGCTTCCTAGGGAAACGGGATTTCCGGCTCGAGTGCAGCATCGAGCAGGAGCTGCATCCGCTCTTCGAAGCGATCGACTACTGCCTCGCGCGCCCAGTGGCTGGCTGCACGCTGACGTCCGATCTGACCCATCTGGTCGCGCAGGTTTGCATCGTCGGCCAATTGCCGGATCGCCCAAGCCAGTGCGTCACCATCCTGCGCCGGGACAATCACGCCGCTCCCCTCAAGCTCCTGCGCGATACCGCTGCCGGGCAGGACCGTCGCGATCACAGGGCGTCCCGATGCGAGAATATTGCCCAGCTTCGACGGCAGCACGAGGTCGGCAGCGCCCGGCAACTGCGGCAGCAGGTGGATATCGGCAAGGTTGAGCAATTCCCCGACCCGCTCATTTGGCTGGAGATCGCGGAATTGGAGGTTGTCCATGCCCTTGGCGAGCCGCTCGAGCCGATCGCGGTTGGGCCCTTCGCCCGAAACCACGAAAGCAATGTCCGGCCGGTTCGCCAAATGTCGCGCTGCCTCGATGACGATCTCGAGCCCCTGCTTGTTGGCGATATTGCCGGAGTAGAGCGCAACCGTCTTTCCTTCGAGCCCCCACTCTGCGCGCAGTCGCGCGCCACTGGCACTGGCCGCCTGCTCCGCATGGTTCGCCCAGTTGCGCAGCTCGATTATGCGCTCACCCGGAACCCCCTTCTCTCGAGCCAGCCCGCACATCGGCTCGCTGATCGTCGAAACAACATCGGCCGAGCGCAGCATCCGTTGTTCGAACCGCAACGCGGCATTCGCGGCGACGCCTCGGCTTTGGAGCAGGCCGGTGGCGAAGGCGGCCCCGACCTCGAAATCCTGCACATGCAGCCACAACGGCACCCCAGCCCGGCGTGCCATGCGCACGGCCACCGGAACCGCCACCATCGATGGGGCAACGGTAAAGACCATGTCGGGCCTGAATTCGCGCCGCGCCTGGCGAGCAGGGCCATAGGCGCTGCTGGCAAAGCTCATGTGGTGCACAAGCCGTCGCCCCCCGGTCGGATTGGCAGGCACGTAGTGCGGGCAGCGGGTGATGGAGACACCGCCTTCCTCCCCCGATCGCCACCGCCCCTTGAACCGGTCGTAGAGTTTCCATTCGGGATAGTAAGGCTGGCCCACGACCGCGCGAACCTTGTGGCCGCGCTCGACCAGCGCCTCTGCCAATCCGGAAGTGTAGGGGCCGATCCCGATAGGTTCGGGTCGATAGTTCAGCCCGATGAATAGGATGCGGCGCGATGGGCCGCCTATCACGCTGCTCGCAGGCCCCGCTTGCCCCTGGCACCGCGATCTGCAGCCGACATACCGTCGAACAGTGCGTCGATGATATGTGCCAGCTTCTCTTCGGACAGCCGCGTGTCGATCATCGCGATGAGGTATGGCTGGATATAGCACAGCACCGACTGGTTGATCAGCGACAGCGCGGTGTTGATTTCGAGTCCTTCGAAATGCCCTTCGGCCTGGGCCTGTGCAATGAGTTCGCACAGGTAGTGGTCGGCAAGGTCGATATAGGTCTGGGCATATTCGAAATAACGTTCGCCCATCTCGACGTAGAGACGGAAGGTGGCTGGGTCGTTCTGGTAATTGTCGCGCAGCAGTGCATAGCGACGGGCAAAGAACTCATACATCTTGCGCCGCGGCGGCAGGTCGGTTTCCATGACCTCGTCCATGACTGCCAGCTTGGGCGCAAACCACTCGCCGGTTACCGCTTCGAGCAGGTCTGCCTCTTCCGGGAAAGCCAGGTCAACCCGCGCACGCGCGATGCCGAGCTCCGCCGCCAGCTTGGCACGGTTCACTTCCTCGCCCTTGCGTTCCATCAGGGCCATCGCCTCGCGCGCGAAACGCTGGCGCAGTTGATCGATGTCGTCTTCGCTCACGGCAAGGAGCTCCCGTCTCGGCCTGTCGGCCCCATTTAGAGGCTCGCGCGGCGGGTTAAACCCCCAGATCGAGACTTACCGCGATTTCCTTGGCGGTAATGGCAGGAAACCGCTGGTTTTCGCGACATAATCGGCGAAGGCATCACCGTGTTTCTTGCGCATCCCGGCTTCGAGCAAAGCCTTCCCCGACCAGCGGGTCAGGGTAAAGGTAAGGAACAGCGGCCCGATCACGGTCAGCGCGGCGACCCACCAGCCGCCCGAAGTCGAGGCAATCCAGATACCCCACCACACACAGCAATCGCCGAAGTAATTGGGATGCCGGGTATAGCGCCACAGGCCCGTGTCGAGGATCTTGCCCTTATTCGCGGGGTTCGCCTTGAACCGCGACAATTGCCAATCGCCTACCACCTCGAAGCCCATACCGACGACCCACAGCGCTAAACCGGTCAACGCCAGTCCGCTGATCGGTTCGATCGAAGCTGCTTCGAGTATGCCGTATTGTGCCGGGCTGCAGACCATGAACAGCAGCAACGCCTGCCCCAGGAACACCTTAGTCAGCGCGGCAAGTGCAAAGTTGCCCTTCTCGCGATCCTTGCGCAGCATGCGCTCGTAGCGTGTATCCTCGCCTTCCCGCCGCCAGCGCAGGAACAGGTAGAGCGACAGGCGCAGCCCCCAGATCACCGCCATCGCCATCAACAGGGTAGCAAGCGGCCCCGGCCGCTGGACTTGCATCCAACTGGTGAACGCCATCAGCGCCATGCCGAAGCCCCAGAAACTGTCGATGAAGGACACGTCGTCGATCTGGACCGCGATGACCCACAGGATCAGCGTGACGCCCAGCAGTATCGCCGCATTGGCGACAAGAGCTTCAAGGATCATCCGGCGCCCCCTCCTCTTCAACCAGCCGCAGCGCCTGTGCCTCAAGCACCTTGTAGCGCCCATAATCAGGTAGCTTCGAACGCATGAAACGCGCGATTTCCAGCAAGGTTTCGCCGTATTTCGCGCTTGGGACGATCGGGGGCCCAAAGCCCAGGATATTACGCTCGTTGCAGACCCAGGCGGGCACGATCGGCACCTTCGCCGCGCGGGCGATATTGTAGAAACCCGATTTCCATTCGCCGTTCGAGCTGCGCGTACCTTCGGCCGCAATCACCAGGGCCAACCGATCGCGCCGCGCGAACTCCTCGGCAACCTGCTGGGTGACATTGCTGCGCTTGGTCCGATCGACCGGGATACCGCCCATGTCGAGCATGAAGCTCTTCATGGCTCCCTTGAACAACGTATGCTTGCCCATGAAGTTGGGTTCGACCCCTTCCTCGGCCGTGGCACCGATGAAGAAGACGAAGTCCCAGTTCGACGTATGCGGCGCGCCGGCGATGACGAACTTAGGTATATTCGGCAGGTGCCCGTCGAGCTTCCAGCCCTTCCAGCGATAGAGCACCATGATGATCCGGCGCACGATGCGCGACAGGATCGATCGCTTGCGACGCGGTTCTTGCGACATTTTCTCTCCCTGCAGCTTGCCTAGCAGCTACGTAAGGGAAAGCGAGAGGGTTTCAGGTTAGCTTTGACTTCCTCTGGGGTTGGTCATGGCCAATCGTGAGAGTGCAGGATGATCCCGCGGAAGCAAGTCCATCGCCCGCGCAATCACCTGCTGCGCGGCATGGCGCGAGCCGTCGATTACGGAGCGGCGGGAAAGCGTCATGGTCGCGATCCCGGCCCTTCCAAGCCATTCCTCACGTTCTGCGTCCACTGTCGCATCCTCGATCTCGATCGCAAGGCGAGCATCGCGGCAGTAAAAGGCGTGAACATACTTTCCCGTCGCTCGCTGACGAGTGAACTTGAGCCCGCTTGGTCGGGCACGCAGTTCACGCCAAAGCAACGCTTCCGGTAGGTAGGATTCCACCTGCCCACCAGACGCTTGCCCGGTCACCACCCCACCAGATGTCGTCACGAGATCCCCGTCCGAATCGCTGCTCACCCACGTGGGCTCGCACGCTGTCAGGGAACGGACAAGTCTTCGTGAAACCTGTCACAATTCTTACACATAGCATGTGGCTTCGACGTGAAGCCGCCGAGCAGGTTCTAGGTCTGGGTGGATGGCGCCGGCGGATTATCTGGCTTCTTCGGCTCGAGATAGAGCTTGCTCATCGATACGTCGATGATCCCCTTGAAGCTTGTCAGGAGATCCTGTCCTACGACGCCATCAACTGTAACGCCCGCTCTCGTTTCAAGTCCGGTGACGACATGGCGCAGGTCTATCGAAGCTATTGTTGCTAAAGGATAGGGTACGCCATCAATCTCAAAGGAGTCTATCGCGTGCCGACTGATTTGAACCTCTCCGCCCGCGCCGAAACCGTTCCTGATTGAAGCCACATCCCCAACATCGTCGAAATACTTGTGTAGGGACGCCGCGTGAATGACTGTCCCGCTTGCACCCGAGTCCAGAACGAACAGGCCGGGCCGCCCGTTTATCGTGACCTCAATTAGCTCATGACCAGTCTGCACCTTGGCCAGCTCCACAGCTTGGTACCCCTGTCTAGTTAGAAATGTGCCAATATCCGATGAAGGCGGCCTAATGACAGCTTGGGTGCACGCTGCAAGCCCCATAAACGATGCAAAGATGAACCCCGACTTTGCTCTCACTACTAAACGACCCTACTGTTTTTGTTATATATTTCCGTACCTTCCTCACCTTTCTACATCCTGAACACACCGTACGCGGGCCGTTCCGCAATCGAGGCTTCCAGCGTCGTGGCGAAGGCGAGGCCACACATGCCGTAATTCCCGGCACTGAAACTGCCGCCGATCACCGCGGTGATCTTAGACACGGTGGCCGTGGCAACTGCAGTCACCAGCTTCGCCCCATGCTTGGCAATGCCTTCGGCCACGTATTTCCCTCCCGCAATGATGCCGCTGATATTCTTTAGGAACACAATGATACACGCCGCTGGCAGGCTCGCCATATGGATTACAGACGAAGTGGGTGGCCGGCTTGGCTAGCCGAACAGCCAATATCCAATGCCGATCCCTAGCGCGATCGGAACACCGAAGATCAACAGTGTCACCACCGCATAGAACAGTTTCGATTCGGGCATCTCGCCCATGCCGGAAGAGTGCCAACGGATCTCAAGTGGGCTGTGGGTCCCGAGGTAATAGGACCGAAGAATCGCCTCCACCTCTTCGCGCGCAAAGACTGCATGCCGAACGTTTTCATCTGTCGCTACAGTCGCGTCGGGCGCGCTGGCTTCGGGATCGAATTCAGGCTTTGCGGCGAACGCATGCGATTCCGCGTCGCCGCTCCGTCGCTCAACGTCAAAACCAAAGTCGTGTCGCAGGGTCTGGATATAGTGTTGCTCTTCCCTGATGAGGATCAGAAACTCGTATTTGCGGGCGTCAAGTTCCTTCAAGAGCGCGGATACCTCGTCAAATGAGACGACCGGACGGTCAGAGAACTGATCGGTTGAAAGCCTAAATGTCATTCGTCTTTCTATATCCTCAAGTAATTCCAGTACTTAGGCTGGACCACCTTTCTTGGCACCAGATCGCCACTTAGGCCAGCACTCCCAGAGCAAATCGCCAATCTCTTGGCGATACTGACCGTATCTGCGGTGCCGTGAAAGGTTCTTGACGATGGAGTCGATGGGTTCTCAAAAGGAAGAACTGCCATAACAAAGAACATCGGTCAGGGGGTGTTCTCGAGGGCGGCCCTCACTCATGGGTTTATCACATCCTGAACACGCCAAACGCGGGTCGCTCTGCAATCGGGGCCTCCAGCGTTGCGACGAAGGCGAGGCCCAGCACATCGCGCGTCTGGATCGGGTCGATCACGCCATCATCCCACAGCCGCGCGGTGGCGTAATAGGGATTGCCCTCGTCCTCGTATTTCTGGCGGATCGGGGCCTTGAAGGCCTCAGCCCCTTCAGGCGTCCAATTGTCGGCATCGCGGTGGACGGTGGCAAGGACCGATGCAGCCTGCTCGCCACCCATCACGCTGATCCGCGCATTGGGCCAAGTGAACAGGAAGCGCGGCTGGTAGGCACGGCCGCACATTCCGTAATTGCCCGCACCAAAACTGCCGCCAATGACCACAGTCACCTTGGGCACGGTGGCCGTGGCGACCGCTGTCACCAGCTTCGCCCCATGCTTGGCGATACCTTCAGCCTCATATTTTCCGCCAACCATAAAGCCGGAGATGTTCTGCAGAAACAGCAGCGGGATGCGGCGCTGGCAGGCGAGCTCGATGAAATGGGCGCCCTTCTGCGCGCTTTCGGAGAACAGCACGCCATTGTTGGCAAGGATCGCCACCGGCATGCCCCAGATATGCGCAAAGCCGCATACCAGCGTGCTACCGTAGTGCTGCTTGAACTCATGGAATTCGCTGCCATCGACGATGCGTGCGATCACCTCGTGCACGTCATAAGGCGCACGGACGTCCTCGGGGATCAGGGCATAGAGATCGTCGGCGGCGAACTTCGGCGGGCGCGGGTTGCGCAGTTCCACGTTCGCAGCCTTGCCGGTGTTTGCGCCCAGGTGCGACACGATATCGCGCACGATGGTGAGCGCGTGCTCGTCGTTCTCGGCCAAATGATCGGCCACGCCGGACTTCTTCGCGTGCAGATCCCCGCCGCCTAGGTCCTCGGCGCTGATCTCCTCGCCCGTCGCCGCTTTCACCAGCGGCGGGCCGGCAAGGAAGATCGTGCCCTGTTCGCGCACGATCACGGTCTCGTCGGACATGGCCGGGACGTAGGCCCCGCCCGCGGTGCAACTGCCCATGACGCAGGCGATCTGCGGGATGCCGAGCGCGCTCATGTTCGCCTGGTTGAAGAAGATGCGCCCGAAATGGTCGCGATCAGGGAAGACCTCGGCCTGGTAGGGCAGGTTCGCCCCCCCACTGTCGACGAGGTAGATACAAGGCAGGCGGTTCTCCTGCGCAATCTCCTGCGCGCGCAGGTGCTTCTTGACCGTCATCGGATAATAGGAGCCACCTTTGACGGTCGGATCGTTGCAAACGATCATGACCTGCCGCCCGCTGACGCGACCGATACCCGCGATCATCGAGGCGCCGTTGACGTCGCCTTCATACATACCGTTGGCCGCGAGTTGCCCCACTTCGAGGAAAGGCGAGCCCGGATCGAGCAAGCGCTCGACGCGGTCACGCGGGAGCAGCTTGCCGCGCGACACATGCCGTTCGCGGTGCTTCTCCGGTCCACCGAGCGCGGCCTCGGCAACCTTGGCGCGCAATTCGCTGGCCAGCGATTTGTTGTGTTCGAACCGCGCCTTCGCCTCGGGCGCCTCGCGGTCCAGCTTGGTGGTGAGCACAGGGGCTGTCATGGGGCGAAGCCCTAGCGTCCAAAATCGGCGCTGCAAAGTTGTGCGTCACCACTTCCCCCTTCCGTTCCTCGAGCTACAAGCAAGCTCATGGACCAGGGACTCACCGCACGCTGGGCGACCGAAGACGATATCCCGGCGCTACGCAATATCATGGACCTCGCGATCGAGCAGCTGCAGCGCGGCTTCCTATCGCCCGAGCAGATCGCCGCCAGCCGAGCGGTCATGGGGCTCGACACGCAGCTGATCGCCGATCGGACCTATTGCGTGATCGAGGATGAGGCAACACCGGTCGGCTGCGGCGGATGGAGCAATCGCAACACACTCTATGGCGGCGATCATAGCACCGACCTGCGCAATGCCAGCCTGCTCGACCCGATGAGCGATCCGGCGCGTATCCGTGCCATGTATACCCATCCCGAGCATGCCCGGCGCGGGATCGGGAAGATGATCCTCGATTTCTGCGAAGGCGCAGCCCGCGATCACGGCTTCACCAGTGTCGAACTGATGGCAACAATGAGCGGCGTCCCGCTCTACAAGGCTGCAGGCTATGTCGAGATCGAACCACGTATCGACGTAGTCGACGGCATCGAAGTCCCGCTGGTGCGGATGCGGAAGGGACTCTAACCCGCCGCCCCGATAAGTTCGCGGCCGATTAGCATGCGTCTGATCTCGTTCGTCCCCGCACCGATGTCGAGCAGCTTGGCGTCGCGCAGATAGCGTTCGACCGGCCAATCCTTGGTATAGCCCGCGCCGCCCAGTGCCTGCACCGCTTCGGCGGCAACCTTGAAGGCATTCTCCGATGCCAGCAGGATCGTACCCGCAGCGTCGAAGCGGGTCGTCTGGCCGGCATCGCAAGCCTTGGCGACCGCATAAGTATAGGCGCGCGCGGATTGCAGCGCGACGTACATATCTGCCACCTTGGCCTGCATCAGCTGGAAGCTGCCGATCGGCTTTCCGAACTGCTTGCGCTCGCGCAAATAGGGAATGACCGTGTCGAGGCAGGCCTGCATGATACCCAGCTGCAAGCCAGCGAGCACCACGCGTTCATAGTCCAGACCGCTCATCAGCACGCCGACGCCACCGTTCACGGGACCCATCACGTTCTCTTCGGGCACTTCGCAATCGTCGAACACCAGCTCGGCGGTCGGGCTGCCGCGCATGCCCATCTTGTCGATCTTCTGCCCGATACTGAACCCGGGCATGTCCTTCTCGATCAGGAAGGCAGTGATGCCGCGCGAACCGGCCGCTCCATCGGTCTTGGCATAGACCACCAGCGTATCGGCGCAGGTCGCATTGGTGATCCAGAACTTCGTGCCGTTGAGGACATAGCCACCCTGCACCGCTTCGGCCTTGAGCTTCATCGAAACCACGTCCGACCCAGCGCTTGCCTCGGACATCGCCAGCGAACCGACGTGCTCGCCGCTGATCAGCTTGGGCAGGTACTTGGCCTTCTGCTCGTCATTGCCCCAGCGACGGATCTGGTTGACGCACAGGTTCGAATGCGCGCCGTAGCTGAGGCCGATGCTGGCCGATGCGCGGCTCACTTCCTCGACGGCAATGACGTGCTCGAGATAGCCGAGGCCGAGCCCGCCCCACTCCTCTTCCACGGTCAGACCATGCAGGCCCAGCTCGCCCATGGCGGTCCACAGCTCGTCACGCGGGAACCAGTCCTCACGGTCGGCCTTCTCGGCGAGCGGGGCGATCTGCTCGTCGGCAAAACGGCCGACGGTCTCGCGGATCATGTCGGCAGCATCGCCGAGCTGGAAATCGAAATCGGGGGTCGCGCGCATGTTCTCTCCTACTGCGTTCGCGATGGTCTCTGGACGGAGCCCGTAGCGGAGCGGGCAGCGCGGGGCAAACCGATATGACGGACGGATTTGACACAGGCGCAATTGCTTTGTGTTCGCCGACGAAGCACCGTAGTGTTCCCACTGCGGCACCATGCTTCAGAGGATCGAGGATCTCTGGCCGCGGGGCGAACCGCCCTCAACGGCCCTTTGTGGCGACGACGCTCGCCTGGCCCTGCTTGCCGCGCATGGCACATCCGCCCTGGTCGAGGATCCCGAGCTCAATGCCATCGTAACCTTGGCGGCGCGGATCTGCGCCACCCCACTTGCGGCGGTCACCGTTATCGAACGCGATCATCAGGTCTTCCTGGCACGACTAGGCCTAGCCGAAGATGAGACCCCGCGACCGATCAGTTTCTGTGCGCACGCGATGCTGGGTAGCGAGGCGATGGTCATTCCTGACGCCACCATCGACGATCGCTTTCATGACAATCCGCTGGTCACAGCTGCGCCACACATCCGTTTCTATGCAGGCCATCCGCTGATCTCGGCAGAGGGAGCGCCGCTTGGCGCGCTTTGCGTCATAGACACCGTGCCCCGCCCCACGGGCCTCACGGAGCTACAGCGCGAGGCACTGGCCGTCATGGGCGCGGCGGTCATGCGCAGGCTGGGCCAACGCCGCCTCAGCCTCGAAGCGAGACACGAGATCGACCAGCGCGAAGCACAGCTGCGGCGCATGATCGACAGCGTTCCCGACATTGCCTTCTCGGCCGATGCCGCAGGCAATTTCGACTATTTCAACGCGCGCTGGGAAGAGCTGACCGGGCGTCCACCTCCCGCGGTGGCAACCGCGTGGCGCCCCTTCGTCCATCCCGAAGACTTTGCCGCTTCGCTCGAGAGATGGAACACCGCGGTCCGTACGGTGACGCCCTTTGAAGACCAGTGGCGACTGCACATGGCGGATGGTTCGTGGAGGTGGGTCCTGTCGCGCGTCGTGCCCGTGGTGACCAAAGCCGGTCCAGCGCGGTGGTTCGGCGTGCTGACTGACATCGATGCGGTCCACCGCGAGAAACAGGCCAAGGATCTTCTCGCCGCCGAGCTGTCGCACCGGATCAAGAACATCTTCGCGGTGATTTCCGGGATCATTTCGATCCGCGCCCGAGGCAAGCCAGAGCTATCCGAGTTTGCGACCGAGCTGGGCACTGCGGTCCGCGCGCTTGGCACCGCACACGACTATGTCCGACCGGTCGAGGGTCGCAGCAGCGACTGCCTGCAGGGCCTGCTGCGTGACTTGCTGGCGCCGTATGACCACGGCGATGCGCGGCATGTCACGGTGACGGGGGCGGATATCGAGATCGGGCCACGAGCTGCTACGCCGCTGGCGCTGATCTTTCACGAACTGGCCACCAACTCGGCCAAGTATGGCGCGCTGGCGAGCGATAGCGGCGAAGTGGCGGTCGAGATCGCGGCACCCGATTTGGAGGAAGGCATGCTCCGCGTCACCTGGCGCGAAACCAGCCGCGACGGCTTGCCCACCACCCCTTCGGGCGGCGAAGGCTTCGGCTCACGGTTGCTGCGCCTGGCAATCGAGAACCAGCTCGGCGGTAACTTTCAGCGCAATCTACGCGAAGATGGGATGACGATCGAAATCGCAGTCGCGGCAAGCCGAGTTTCTGCCTGACTGCAGTGGGACTCGCATCGCGCCGTTCAGGTGGTAGTATCCCCGGCTAGCGGAGAGTGGGGACATGCGTCAGGCGTTGCTTATCGGACTAGCTTTATCGATACCCGGTTGCGCGCAGGCACCAGATCCACCGCCATCCGATACCACGACCGCATCGGCTACCGCAGCGGCAGGCGAACAGGCTTCAACCGGCATACCCCAAGCTTTCGCAGAGACCGCCTGGCGTGCGCAAGGCAGGGATGGAAGCCAGTACATCACCTACCTGGACAGCGACGGGACCTATCGCGACTTGCGCAATGGCGATCCATGGCAAACGGGAACATGGACCTATGACCTCGCGGGTGAAAACCGCCTGTGTTTCACTCCGGACGACGAGAACGGGGCAGAGCGATGCTGGCGGCCAGAGCGCATGCACGGCAAGGCGATGGACGTAATCGGCGGCCCCGAGGCTCGCCGCGTCGAGCTTGAACCGGTCGCCTACGAACCCGCTGACCCAAAGGACGAGAACCCGGCGTGACGCAGCCTGCCGATCCGGCACTCGAGTTTCGCCAGGTGCGGAAGGATTACGGCGCGGTCGAGGCCGTCAGCGACGTTTCGCTGGCCATCGCGCGTGGCAGCTTCGTCGCAATGGTGGGAGCTTCGGGTTCGGGCAAGTCGACCCTGCTCAAGACCGTCAACCGGTTGGTCGAGCCCGACTCCGGAACCGTTCTCCTGGAAGGGCAGGACGTGAGCTCACTGCCCCTGCCGGCGCTTCGCCGCAGTGTCGGTTATGTATTCCAATCGGTCGGCCTGTTCCCGCACATGACCGTGGGCGAGAATATAGCAATCGGGCCGCGCCTTGCAGGCGAACGGCTGACACAGACTCGCATCGCGGAATTGCTCGAACTGGTCGAGCTGGAGCCGACAATCGTCTCCCGCATGCCCGACGCGCTCTCGGGCGGCCAGCGCCAACGCGTCGGCGTGGCCCGGGCACTGGCTGGAGGCTCGCACCTGCTGCTGATGGATGAACCCTTCGGCGCGCTCGACCCGATCACCCGCGCCGCCTTGGGCGAAAGTGTCAGCGGGCTCCACCGCGAGCTCGGCCTGACCACGGTGATGGTCACGCATGACATGGCCGAGGCCCTGTTGCTGGCCGACCGTGTGCTGGTGATGGATCGCGGTACAATCGTCGCCGACGAGGTTCCGCATGCGCTGCTCGAAGGGGCTGGCGGCCCGGTCGCCCAAAAGCTGGTCGCGGTACCGCGTGCGCAGGCCGACCGGCTCGCGGAACTGGCCCGATGAGCGAGTTGTGGACCAACATACTCATGCTGGGCGACCATCTCGCCGCGCACGTCCTGCTATCCGTATCAGCCATAGCCTTGGGCATCGCCGTAGCCTTGCCACTTGCGGTTTGGGCAGGTCGTTCACCCACGGTCGCCCGCGCGACCCTGGGTTTCGCCAGCCTCGTACAGACGGTCCCGGCGCTGGCCTTGCTGGCGCTCTTCTTCCCTATCCTGCTGAGCTTGCGCGCAATCTTCGGGGAGGGCCTGCCGACGCTCGGTTTCCTGCCCGCCCTACTGGCGCTGGCACTCTACGCACTGCTGCCAATCTTGCGCAACGCGGTGACCGCCCTGGCCAACCTCGATCCCGGGGTGATCGAAGCTGCGCATGGGGTGGGAATGAGCGACTGGCAGCGTCTGCGTCTGGTCGAAGCGCCATTGGCAGCCCCCTACGTGATGGCGGGCATCCGCACCGCGGCAGTATGGACCGTTGGCGCGGGAACCTTGGCCACAACCATTGGGCAGAAGAGCCTGGGTGACCCAATATTCGCCGGATTGCAGACACAAAACTGGGCATTGGTGCTGGCCGGATGCATTGGCAGCGCGGGACTGGCGCTGACCGCTGATATGCTTCTCGGCCTGATCGAGCGCGGGCTGGCCACGCGACGCCGAGGCCTTTGGTTGGGCGGGCTGGCCGCTGTGCTGGTTGGCGTCACATTGGCCCTGACCGCGCAGCTGGATGCAGGCGAAGATCGCCGGATCGTCATCGGCGCCAAGGGATTCTCCGAGCAATATATCCTCGCGCGACTGATCGGTCAGCGCCTTGAACAGGCGGGCTATGCGGTCGATTATCGCGACGGGCTGGGTTCGGCGATCGCGCACCAGGCGGTTGCGACAGGGGCGATCGATGTCCTTGTCGACTATACCGGGACCATCTGGACGAACCACATGGATCGCAAGGACAATCCCGACCGCGACAAGATGCTGGCGGAGATTGTCGCTTGGGAGAACCGCACCAGCGGATCGCACATCCTGGGGCGATTGGGGTTCGAGAACGCCTATGGCCTCGCCATGCGACGGGATCGCGCAGAAGCGCTTGGTGTCCACTCGATCGAGGACCTTGCCCGCTCGGCTCCGCAACTGACAATCGGCGGCGATCCCGAGTTTTTCGAACGGCCCGAATGGCATGCCGTGCGCAGGACCTATGGCCTACGCTTCGCCTACGAACGCAATTTTGCACCGACTTTCATGTACAATGCGCTGCAATCCGGTGAAGCCGACGTCATCAGCGGGTACACTTCTGACGGTCGGATCGAGGCCGACGATCTCGTAATCCTGGCTGATCCCGAACGCGCTTTCCCCAACTACGACGCCATTATCCTGCTTGCGCCGAAAACCGGCAAGGACGCCAGGATCGTGACTGCCCTCATGCCGCTTGTCGGCGCCATCCCGGTGGAGGCCATGCGCGAAGCGAATTTCGCCGTGGATCGCGGCGTGGACAAGCTGTCCTTCGACGATGCCGCCAGGCTGCTGGCAAGGCGTTCGGGCCTTTAGCGGGCCCTTTGCCAGGTCTGGGTTTGACAGAACGGCCCAAGGCAGCCTTTGACTTCCAGCACATTGGCGCCCTTGCGGCGGATGACCGATCGATAGGTTTTCCCGCTCTTTGGATCATAGATTGTACCGCGCCAAAGATCGCTTTCCTCGGTAAATTCGGAGAGGATCGCCATGCCCAATAGCTTGCGGTTGCGCAGGGCGGGGTCCTTGTTGTTGACGTCGCGCTGATCGACACCTTTCGGCGGCGCGACGAGGAAGCGATCGATACGACCACAAAGCTTTGGCCCACAGGGGGCTATGGCGACAACCGCATCCTTCTCGCCCGTTACCCAACGGCCCTGAATAGGCTCTGCAGCAGATAGCGGCACGCAGGCGAACAGGGCGGCTACGATCGCGGCGGCTCGCTTCATCACTACTCCTTCGTTCGGCGCTGCCCCTCGTCGAAGCCTGCCCCGCGGGGCCAGTCACGCGCAGTCAGCGCCATTACCTTGAACAATTCGCCCATGGCGTCGGCACCAACCAACCTGTCGTACGCTACCTGAACCTCGTTCGAACGATCGGGAAAACGGGTTGCGAGGGCCTGAGCCCGCAGCCCGATACCCATGGCGGAAAGCCACTGGCCCTGGGTGGCAGTAGCAGTGGCGAGGCCACTTCGCCGGGCAATATCGACCAGCATTGCAAAGTCGACATGAGCGGTGAGGTCCATGTCTCCCGGCCTCTCAAACACGCCAACCTTGTTGTGCCCGCGAACAGCCTGCAGCGTCGATCCCGTCTGCTGGGCGAGATGCCCGTAATCGATGAACAGTGCCGCGCCGCCCTGCACATCGAGCCGCTGGGCAAGTGCCTCGATCAGGGCCGCCGCGGCAGGACAGGTTTCAATCACCGTACCGGGCTCGGCGGTTCGAAGCGCCTCAGGCACGGCCTCGTCCATCGGGTTGGGTCCAGCGGCGAAGGCGAACGCTCCATCTTCATCAAGAGCGATCATCCGCTCGCGCCAGCCATCACCCGTCATCACGAGTTGGCGGATCGGCAGCGCATCAAGGAATTCGTTTGCGGCCAGCAGCAATGGCCGCTCAGCCGGGAGCGTATCGATCGTATCGTGAAACCGGACGTCGGCGAGCACGCCCGATTGGACCGCGCGCAGCGTCGCAGAGCCTTCGACAAGGTGAACCTCTGGTCGCAGGCCCTGACTGGCCATCGCCCTCAGCGCGTCCTTGGCCAACGTCCCGCGCCCGGGGCCCAGCTCGACATAGATCGCATCGGTCGGCCGACCCGCACGCTGCCAGATATCGGCCAGCCACAACCCAACCATCTCGCCAAACATCTGGCTCACCTCGGGCGCGGTGACGAAATCCCCCGCCGCGCCCAAGGGATCGCGCGTCGAATAGTAGCGCGCATTGCTTTCGCCCATGTAGCGCGACACGGGGAGCGGGCCGTGGTTACGGATCAGCCGGCGAAAGCTTTCCGCAAGATCGCCTGCTCCGCTGTCGCTCATGCCGGGTTCGGGCTGGGCGCACGAGCAGTGCCGATCGGCGGGCGGGCCAGCGCATAAGCCAGCACCGCCACGCCAACCGCTATCATCGGCAGGCTGAGCCATTGGCCCATCGAGAGTCCCGTCTCCTGCGCGAACTGCGCCAGCTGCGCGTCAGGTTCACGGAAGAATTCGTTGACGAAGCGGCCGATTCCCATGCCGATCGTGAAAAGCCCGACCAGCAGGCCCGGCCGGTAGCGTGCACGAGTCTTCCAGAACAGCGCGATTACCAACACACCAAGCAGCAGGCCTTCGAGGCCGGCCTGGTAGAGCTGGCTGGGATGGCGGGCGACGTCGCCGCCGCCGGGAAAGACCATCGCCCAAGTCACGTCGCTTGCGCGGCCCCACAGCTCGCCATTGATGAAATTGGCGAAACGACCGAGCATGTAGGCCAGAGGCACATTGACCGCGACGTAGTCGCAGATGCGTAGCCAGTTGAGCCCGCCACGCCACGAAACCCAGGTGATTGCGAGCAGAACGCCAATCACCCCGCCGTGGAAGCTCATCCCCCCATCCCACAGGCGCAGCAGATCCCAGCTGACCGCTTCCCCAGGGGTGAAGTGCGTGAACAGGCTCGGCTTGCCGGTGTCGCCGCCGGTATAGAAGGCAGCGTAGCCCAGCCGTCCGCCAAGAATGACCCCCAGGGTGCAGTAGAAGAACAGATCGTCGACATGGCGTTGCGCCATTGGGCTGCCGGGCGACTTGATCATCTTCGACAGCTGCCAGTAGGCCAGCAATATGCCCAAGAGATAGGCGAGCGAATAATAGCGCAGCTGGAAGCTGCCGATCTCAAACAGGTACGGCTTGAGCCCGAGATCCTGCCAATAGATCGGGTCCGTTGCGCCCGATGCGGCCAGTAGTGACAGCAAGTGGTAATCCCCTTAGAGACGTGTCCAAGGCCGCAACCGGCGACCCATCGGGGCGGCTTTTGGCATAGCAGGGGTTTTGGGGAAAGCCTGCGTCGAGCCGCAATTGAGCGTGCGGGCTCCGCAATGAAGCCGCGCGCCGGAATT
The DNA here is from genome assembly GCF_013260645.1 of Erythrobacter mangrovi. Classification (NCBI taxonomy): domain Bacteria; kingdom Pseudomonadati; phylum Pseudomonadota; class Alphaproteobacteria; order Sphingomonadales; family Erythrobacteraceae; genus Erythrobacter; species Erythrobacter mangrovi. Next base: position 878,274 of record NZ_CP053921.1, read on the forward strand.
GGAGAGGACTAAAGAGGACCGATGCCCACCCAACTCGACAAGGATATCCATCGCTTCACCGACGCGGTTACCGCCCCTGGCCAGATGTTCGAGCTGATCGATATCGAGCGCCGTGGCGTCACGACGCCGGCTTTCAAAAACGCCCCACCCAGCCTTGCCCACTACTTCGCGCACTTTTGTAACGAACATAAGGACACGGTCTTCCTCGTCGACGGCGACATGCGGATGACCTTTGGCGAGATCTACGCTGCTGCTGCCCATGTCGCGCATGGCCTGGTGACCAAGCACGGGCTCAAGAAGGGCGATCGCGTCGGCATCGCCGCACGCAATTCGATCAACTGGATCCTCGCCTATATGGGCACGTTGATGGCGGGCGGTTGCACCTCGCTGCTCAACGGCTGGTGGACCGGGGAGGAACTCGCTTACGGTATCGACCTGTGCGACTGTTCACTGGTCCTGGCCGATCCGCAGCGTGCTGCACGACTTGAAGGCATCGATCATTCCGCCAAGGTCGTTGTGTTCGACCATGGGGATCCGGCAACCGGTCTCGCTCCGATTTGGGAAGCAGGCGATACGGCTGCCAAGCTGCTGGCCGAGATCGGCCCCGATGACCTGGCGACGATCCTTTATACCTCGGGTTCGACCGGTTTTCCCAAGGGGGCCTATTCCGACCACCTGGGCGTCGTTTCCGGCGTGATGAATTACATTTGCCAGACGGCGATGATGCTTGGCCTGATGACCGAACGTGGCGAGGCACCGACCGTCCAGCCAAGCGCGCTGGTCACCGTGCCATTGTTCCACGTCACCGGCGAAGTACCGGTACTCCTCCAGTCGTTCGCTATCGGTCGCAAGCTGGTACTTATGCCCAAATGGGACGCCGGCGAGGCGCTGCGCCTGCTCGACGAGGAAAAGATTACCTATTTCGTCGGCGTGCCGCTGATGAGTTACGAGCTCGCCACGCATCCCGACCGCGACAAATACGACCTCTCGCAGTGCAAGAGCTTCGCTGCCGGTGGCGCCCCGCGCCCGGTCGAGCATGTCGAGCGTATCCGCGATGCGTTCCCCGAAGGCTTCCCACTGCTCGGCTATGGCCTGACCGAGACCAATGGTGTCGGCTGCGGTAACCTCAACGAGAATTACCTCGCCAAGCCCGGTTCGACCGGCATGCCGTCGAAGCCGCTGGTCGACCTCGCGATCCTCGACGATGATGGAAAGCCTCTCTCCCGCGGACAGGTTGGCGAAGTGTCGATACGATCAGTGTGCAACTTCCTTGGCTATTGGAAGAACGAAGAAGCCACTGCGGCGGCCTATACCGATGACGGATATTTCCGCACCGGCGACCTCGGCTACCTCGACGAGGACGAGTACCTCTTCATCGTCGACCGCAAGAAGGACATCATCATCCGCGGCGGCGAGAACATCGCCTGCATCGAAGTGGAAGAGGCGATTTACGCCCACCCAGACGTCGCAGAATGCAGTGTTTTCGGCTTGCCTGACGAACGCTTCGGCGAGGTCCCCGCGGCGGTCTATTACCTCCATCCGGGCAAGTCGCTTTCGCCGGAAGAACTGCAGGCTTTCCTGCGCCAGCATATCGCTGCGTTCAAGGTGCCCTCGCTGATCTGGCAAAGCACCGAGCAACTGCCGCGGCTGGGCACGCAGAAGGTCGACAAGCGCACCGTCAAGGCGACATTCGGCAAGGAGTACCTCGCCGCTTGAATTCGACCCGCATCCCAGCCCAGCGCGCGATCGTCGACCGGCGCGAACTTGCCGGAACCATCGACACGCTGGTCGCGGAGTATGGCGACAAGGCACGGCCCAAGGTGGTCGCGACGCTCAAGGCCGCGCTCGAGGCCGGGCGCAGCGAGCTCGCGCGCCGGTTGGCAGCCAAGCCATCCGCAGGCCACGAATGTGCAGGGGGCCACGCGTTCCTGATCGACCAGCTGGTCCGCGTGATCCACGATTACGCGGTCACCCACGTCTATCCCGCCGCCAACCGCTCCAAGGCCGAACGCCTCGCGATCATGGCGGTTGGGGGCTACGGGCGCGCCGAAATGGCCCCGCAGTCGGATGTCGACATCGCCTTCATTACCGGCGGCAAAGGCACGGCCTGGTGTGAGCAGGTGGTCGAGGCCATGCTCTACATGATGTGGGACCTCGGGCTGAAGGTCGGTCATTCGACTCGCACCGTCGACCAGGCGCTGCGCATGGCAAAGGATGACCTGACCATCCGCACCGCGCAGCTCGAGGGGCGCTACGTCTGGGGCGACCGCGAACTCTACGATGAAGGCGTGAGGCGCTTCGAGCGCGAAGTCGTGCGCGGCAACGAACGCGCCTTTGTCACGGAGAAGCTGGCCGAACGAAACGCGCGGCACAAGCGGATGGGCGACAGCCGCTATGTCGTCGAGCCCAATGTGAAGGACGGCAAGGGTGGCCTGCGCGATCTCCACACGCTCTACTGGATCGGCAAGTTCATCCACCGTGTCCGGGCAGCCGCAGAACTGGTCGACGTTGGCCTGTTCACCCCCGCCGAATATCGCAGCTTCCGCCGCGCGGAGAACTTCCTGCTGGCAGTGCGGTGCCACCTGCATGTGCTGACCGGTCGGACCGAGGACCGGCTGACTTTCGACATGCAGAGGCGGATCGCCGAGCGGATGAACTTCGCCGAACGCCCCGGCAAAAGCGCCGTCGAGCGCTTCATGCAGCTCTATTTCCTCCACGCCAAACGGGTCGGATCGCTGACCGGCGTCTTCCTTGCCCATATCGACGAGCAGTTCGCCGCCAGGAGCGCCAAGTCGGGCTTCTTCGCCGGCTGGAAACAACGCGGACGCAACCTCAAGGGCTACAAGGTGTTCGGCGGCAAGATCGCGGCGCCTTCGGATGACTGGTTCCGCAAGGACCCGGTGCGACTGGTCGAAATCTTCCAACTGGCCGAAGCAGAAGAGCTCGAACTCCATCCCGAAGCCATGCGGCAAGCCGATCGTGACAGCAGCTTGATCGACAATGCCGTGCGCAAGGACCCACGCGCCAACGCGCTGTTCCTCGACCTGCTCACCGGGCGCAACGATCCCGAACTGGTACTGCGCTGGATGAATGAGGCCGGGGTGCTGGGCAAATTCGTGCCCGATTTCGGCAAGGTCAACGCGCAGATGCAGTTCGACATGTACCACCACTATACGGTGGACGAGCACACCATTCGTGCCATCGGCCTGCTCAACAAGATCGAAAAGGGTGAACTGGCGGAAGATCACCCGCGCGCGACGCGATTGATTCACAAGGTCAATTCGCGCCGCGTCGCCTATGTTGCAGCGCTCTTGCACGATATCGCCAAGGGACGCGGCGGCGATCATTCGGTGCTCGGGGCGGAGGTCGCGCGCGACCTGTGCCCACGCTTCGGCATGACCGAGAGCGAAACCGAACTGGTCGCCTGGCTGGTGCTGAACCACCTGCTGATGAGCCGTACGGCGCAGAAACGCGACCTTACCGACCCCAAGACGATCGAGGATTTCGTCGGTGAGGTGCAGAGCGCAGAACGGCTGCGCCACCTCGCCATCCTTACCGCGGTCGATATCCGCGCGGTCGGGCCGGGAACCTGGAACAGCTGGAAGGGCCAGTTGCTCGGCGAATTATACGACGTCTCGAGCGAGCGCCTGCGACTGGGACACATGCGTGAAGGGCGCGAACACCGCATTGCCGGAAAGCAGCAACAGGTCTCGGAACTCCTGGGCAAGCAGGCGCACCTCGTCGAGGAGCTCGCAGCGACGTTGGGCGATGCCTACTGGATCGCTGAGCCGGTCGACATCATCGCGCAGAACCTGGTGCAATATGCCGCCGCGCGCGAGCAGGCGCACGAGCTTTCGGTGCATTGCGAATTCTACGAGGCGCGCGGCGCCACACTGGTGACCGTGATCGCCGCCGATCATCCCGGCCTGTTCTATCGCATCGCGGGTGGCATCCACCTTGCCGGCGGCAACATCATCGATGCGCGCATTCACACTACCCGGCAGGGCTGGGCGCTGGACAATTTCCTGGTGCAGGATCCGCATGGCGGGGCCTTCGCCGAAAGGAGCCAGCTCGACCGGCTCAAGAAGAGCATCGGCGACGCGCTGGCAAACCGGGTCGATCTTGCCCCTCGCCTGGCACAGCGCCCGCTGGCGCACAGTCGCGCGCGCGTGTTCGACGTCAGCCCCCGCGTCCTGTTCGACAACAAGGCCTCGAACCGATTCACCGTTATCGAGGTCAACGCACGCGACCGGCCGGCGCTCCTCAACCGGCTCGCCCGCACGCTGTTCGAGCAACGCCTGGTGGTCCACTCGGCACACATCACGAACTACGGCGAACGAGCAGCGGACACGTTCTATGTGACCGACCTGACGGGTCACAAGCTTAGCGCGGGCGAACGCATGGACGCGATCGAGAAGGCGCTGATCGAAGCCGCCAGCGACGCCTTGCAGGACAAGCTCGAAAACGCCTAGCGCGCCGCTAGCCGCGCTCTCCGAACAGCGCGGTGCCGACGCGGATATGGGTCGCGCCAAGCATGATCGCCGTTTCGTAGTCGCCGCTCATCCCCATGCTCCGGCCGTCCAGGCCGTGGTCGCGGGCAAGCTTGTCGAGGAAGGCGAAGAAGGGCGCGGGCTCGATCTCGAACGGCGGTATGCACATCAGTCCGGCCAGTGGGATCTCCGCCGCGCGAACCTGGTCAAGCAGCGCGGGTAACTCCGCAACCGGGCACCCGCCCTTTTGCGGTTCCTCGCCCACATCGACCTGAACGAAGCACGGTACCTTCCGCCCGACCTTGTCGAAGGCCTTGGCCAGAGCGGTGACCAGACTGGGCCGGTCGAGCGAATGGATACAGTCGAACAGCTGCACCGCATCTTCGGCCTTGTTCGATTGCAACTGACCGATCAGGTGCAGCGTCATATCCGGATAGCGTTCGCGCAGGGCTGGCCACTTGCCTTGGGCTTCCTGCACACGATTTTCACCGAAATGGCGCTGTCCTTGTTCCAGCAACGGTACGATCGCATCGGCTGCATGCGTCTTGCTGACCGCAATCAAGGTTACGTCGTCCGCCTTGCGGCGCGCGATCTTGCATACCTTCGCGATAGTGGCATGCACTTGCTGAAGCGGGGTCTCTGCCTTTTCCATGGCGAGGCGCTATAACGCCCCCATGCCGAGGCGCCAGTCCCTCCCGCTGTTGTGGCTCCTGTCCGATGCGCGCAATGACGCGGGACTTCCTGGCGCCTTACGCGCCCTGCCCCGGGGTTCCGGCTTCGTCTTCCGCCATTATCACCTCCAGGGAGGTGCGCGTCGCCAGCGTTACGAAGAATTGGCCCAGATCGCGCGCGAGTGCGGACATCTTGTCATCCTATCCGGCACCGAGGATTGGGGCGCGGACGGCACGTATGGCCCGCCCGATCGCCTCAGTAACGGCCTGCGCCTGGCGACAGCGCATGACGGCGATGAATTGCAGTCTGCCATCGGCGCCAAGGCGGATGGCATCTTCCTGTCACCGGTCTTTCCCACCGCCTCGCATCCCGATGCAGCAACCCTCGGCGTTCACCGCTTTCGCGTCCTCGCCCGACAATCCCCGGTGCCGGTCATCGCCCTTGGGGGAATGACCCATGAGCGCGCCGGCGAACTCGATTGGCCTCGCTGGGGGGCGATCGACGGACTCGGTTGATCGAACATTCCTTGACCTCGGAGTCCCCGAGGATTCATACTGCAGGCTCTCGACGGATCAGGGGAATACAAATGGCCACGCGCGCAGGCGCAGCACCCGACTGGCGGGCGGCATTCCGCCGCTCGATGCGCCGCGCGCTGCATATGGGCGGGGCAGGCCTGTTATTCGCTCTGCTGCTGTTCTTCGCGCTCGCGCTGGCGAGCTATACCCAGACCGATCCGAGTCCCTCGACCGCGGCGGCAGGGACCGACATCCGCAACTGGATGGGCGCAAGCGGCGCATGGGCGGCTGAACGCGCCCTCAATTTCCTCGGCCTGCCGGCAGTATTGCTTTTGCCGCTGCTCTATATTTCCGCACGGCGCCTGTGGACCGGCGTGGAAGACGCCAACGAAGAAGAGACCCCCGGCCGCTGGTGGGGACCATTCGCCATGCTGCTCGCCGCAATGGTGCTGTTGGGGACGGTGCTGGCACTGCTTTTCGATCCCGCCACAGGCTCGCTTCCCGCCGGCCTGGGCGGACTGTTCGGGCAGCTTGGCGGGCTCGCGATCGAGGGCATTTCGGATCGCTTTGGCGAAGGTATTTCGGGCTGGATTACCTTGGCATTGGCGCTGCTCTCGCTCGGTGGCGGGATCGCACTCGTCACCCGCGTCTTCGCGATCGACTGGCTGCAGTTCCTCACCCTTCCCGACTTCGTGAAGAAGACCCCGCAGATCGCCGACATCGACCTGCCACTGGTGCCCAAGCGCCAGAAGCGCGCCAAGGCGCTGGGTGGTGAAGGCGATGAGGAAGAGGTGGCCCTGCTCCAGCCGCGCCGAAGCCCCGAAATCGCGGATCCGGCGCCGGCACCTGCCAGCCCGCGTCCGGCCAAGGCGAAGCAGCGCGACATGTTCGCGAGCTTCCAGCTGCCCAGTCTCGACCTGCTCGACGATCCGCCCGAACACGCCGTGCCCAAGCTCGACAAGATGGCGCTGGAACGCAATGCGCGCCTGCTCGAGAACGTACTCGACGACTTCAACGTCAAGGGCGAGATTACCGCGGTACGCGCCGGCCCGGTGGTCACGATGTACGAGCTGGAGCCCGCACCGGGCATCAAGGCCAGCCGGGTGGTCGGGCTCGCCGAGGATATCGCGCGCAACATGTCGGCGATCTCTGCGCGCGTGTCTCCGATCCCGGGCAAGACCGTGATCGGCATCGAATTGCCCAACGCGGATCGCCAGATGGTCAGCTACAAGCAGCTCGCCGCCAGCGCCGCATTCGTCGACAACAAGGGCACACTGCCGATGATCCTGGGCAAGGACATCGCCGGCGAACCGATCGTCGTTGATCTGGCGGCCATGCCGCACTTGCTGGTGGCGGGCACCACCGGCTCAGGCAAGTCGGTCGGACTGAACGCAATCCTGCTGTCGTTGCTCTATCGGTTCACACCCGACGAGTGCCGGCTAATCCTGATCGATCCCAAGGTTCTCGAGCTCAAGACCTACGACGACATCCCGCACCTGCTCTCGCCCGTGGTGACCGAGCCGCACAAGTCGGTACGAGCGCTCAAATGGGCGGTCGAAGAGATGGAGCGCCGGTATCGCATGATGTCGAGCGTCAACTCGCGCAATATCGCCGGCTTCAATGAGAAGATCCGCGGCGCCATTGCCAAAGGCAAGCCGCTCGGCCGACGGGTGCAGACCGGCTTCGATCCGGAGACAGGCGAGGAGCTCTATGAGGAAGAACAGCTCGATTACGAACCGCTGCCGCTGATCGTGCTGATCGTCGACGAGCTGGCCGACCTCATGGTGACGGTCGGCAAGGAAATCGAGGTCCTGATCCAGCGCCTATCGCAGAAATCACGCGCGGCCGGCATTCACCTGATCATGGCGACGCAGCGCCCCTCGGTGGACGTCATCACCGGCGTGATCAAGGCCAACCTGCCCACACGCATCAGCTTCAAGGTGACCAGCCGCATCGATAGCCGCACCATCCTGGGCGAGCAGGGCGCCGAACAGCTGCTGGGCAAGGGCGACATGCTCTACAAGCCCAACACCGGCGCGATGATCCGTGTCCATGGCCCCTTCGTGGCGGACGAGGAGGTCGAGCGAGTGGCCGATCACTGGCGGGCGCAGGGCAAGCCGGATTATGTCGATGCGGTGACCGAAGAGCCTGAAGACGGTTTCGGCTTCAACTTCGAGGACGAGTTCACCGCCTCCGACAACCCGGAAGAGCGCAAATATCGCCAGGCTTGCCAAATCGTGTTCGAGAACCAGAAGGCCTCGGGCTCATGGCTCCAGCGTCAGATGGGCGTCGGCTACAACACCGCCGCCAAGTGGATCGAGCGGATGGAAGAGGAAGGCCTGGTCGGACCCGCCAATCACGTCGGCCGCCGCGAAATCTTCCGCGATCGCGACGGCAATCCGATCTAGTCCCGGATCACGCGGCCTGCTGGCGGGGTGGCTCGATGTAACGTGACGCAGGACGGATCACGCGTCCGGTCATTGCCTGTTCGCGAGCATGCGCCAGCCAGCCCGCGGTGCGACCCATGGCGAAGACGGCGGTGAAGCAATCCTTGGGGAAGCCCACCGCCTCAAGCAACAGGGCCGTGTAGAACTCGACGTTCGTATCCAGAACCCGGTCAGGCTTGCGGCGGCGCAGTTCGGCGAGTGCGACCTGTTCGACCTGTTCGGCGAAAGCGAGGCGTTCGCTTGAACCCGCCAATTTCGCAACCTGGGCCTTGAGCACATCGGCACGCGGATCGCGGGTGCGGTAGATGCGGTGGCCGAAGCCCATGAGGCGATCACCGCGGTCGAAAGCGCGGGAGATCCAGGCGGCGGCATCTCCCTCTTCAGCGATCGCGTCGAGCATGTCGATCACTGGTCCGGGCGCACCACCGTGGAGCGGTCCCTTGAGCGCACTGTAGCCCGCCAGCACGGCCGAGGTGAGGCCGGCCTGGGTCGATGCGACCACGCGCGCCGCGAAGGTCGAAGCATTGAGCCCATGATCCGAGACGGTGGCGAGATAGGCATCGAGCGCGCCAGCCCCCGCATCGCGGCCAAGCATGCGGACGACGTCGGCAGCGTGGCCAAGCGTGGGATCAGGGAAGATCGGGTCGAGCCCATCACGCTGCCTGACCAGTGCCGGCAAGGCGACCGCTGGAAGCGCCAGGAGCCGGAATGCGTCGTCGAGTCCGGACGTGTCAGCCAAACCGGCCACAAGGGCACGAACTCCGTCGTAGGGCGGCAGCTGCGCAAGGCCAGGCAGGGCAGGGTGAATGGCGTCAAACAATTCGGCTCGGGTGCTCCCCAGCCGTGCGGCGAAGACCTGTTCATCAGGGAGGTTGTCGAAGAATCCCGCGAACAACAGGTGTGCGACCTGCTCGAAGCTCCTGCGTCCGGCCAGCTCATCCAGCCGATAGCCGCGGATCACCAGTTCTCCGACTTCGCCACGCACGTCGGACAACACTGTTTCCGCCGCCACCACGCCTTCAAGTCCGCTTGCCATCTTCGTTCCTCCGAATTGTGTTGACGTCAAACTGGAGGACCTCGACAAGTGAATCAATCTTGATCAATATAATCAATATGAATGAATGGATGACCCGCGAGGAGGCCATTGCACGGCTGGGCGTCAAGCCGCAGACGCTCTATGCCTATGCCAGCCGCGGGCTGGTGGGCCGGACCGCGCAGGATGACGATCCGCGTCGCAGCCTCTATCGCAGTGCCGATGTCGAAGCCTTGGCCAAGCGCCGCAAACGAGGGCGCGCGACCGCTGCGATCGCCGCCAGTACGCTGTCCTGGGGTGAACCGACCCTTCCAACTTCCATTTCGACCGTGCGCGAGGGTGAGCTGATCTATCGCGAGCTGAGCGCCGCCGCCTTGGCGCAGGACCGCACGCTTGAGCAGGTTGCTGCGCTTCTGTGGCAGGTCGACGCAGTAGAATTTCCGGCCTGCGCCCCTGCCGACGATCCCTTCATGGCCGTGGCCGAACTCGCCCGGACGGCGCGCCCGACCGTAGGGCGAAGTCGCGAAAAGCTTGCGCAGGAAGCCTGCGCAGCGGTCTCCACCATTGCGGCAAGTCAGGGAGCGAAGGGTACGGGACCGATGCATCTCCGCCTTGCGGAGGCATTCGGAAGCGGCGGTCCGGGTGCAGAGTGCGTGCGGCGCATCCTCGTGCTGCTCGCCGATCATGAGCTCAACCCCTCGACTTTCGCCGCACGGATCGCCGCGTCGACAGGGGCTTCGATGCCCGCATGCATCCTGGCCGGCCTAGCCACCTTGTCGGGGCCGAAGCACGGCGGGGCAGGCGCCGCACTCGATGCCTTGCTGGGAGAGAGCGAAACGAGGGGCGCTACGGCTGCGGTCGATCGGTGGCTTGCATCCGGCCTGCCTTTGCCGGGATTCGGCCATCCACTCTACCCTGCCGGGGATCCGCGAGCGAAGGCGATCCTCGCCACTTTCGAACCGGATGAGGCGCTCAACCGGCTCTCCCGCGCTGCCTCCGAAACAGGGGACGCTCTTCCCAACGTGGATTTCGCCATTCTGGCGGCGGCCCGCGCGCATGGCTGGCCTCCCAACTCGACCTTCTCGCTGTTCGCTATTGCCAGGACGGTGGGCTGGGCCGCGCACGCAATGGAGCAGATGGAGTCAGGCGCCATCATTCGGCCCCGCGGGATATACCGTGCAGCCGCGTAGGGCCGTGATGGTAGATTCTCGGCGATCATTGCCAAGATTCGCATTAAGGATAGTCGGGCCAAGGAAGAGGGGAGGGCCCTGCATCAATGCCTGAAGCGTCGGAAACCGGTGCAGTCGAGGTGGAAGCCAAGCCGCGCCCACCACTGAGTCGCAACACCCTCTTGCGGGCTCTCGTCGAACTCCAGACATGGTGGCGCGAAGCGATCGTCGGCCAAACCGACCATGCGCGCACGATCGAGAACGTCCGCGTCGAATCGCTACTGACGAGCCGGTACATCTTCATGACACTGATGTCGGCGGGCATCGCGATTCTCGGCTTGCTGCTGTCCTCCCCGGCAGTCGTCATCGGGGCCATGCTGCTTTCGCCGCTCATGAATCCGATCATCGGCACCGGCTTTGCCCTCGCGACGGGCGACACCCACTGGCTCAGGCGTTGCGGGAAAGCGCTCGCAGTAGGCAGTGCGCTGGCAGTTCTGTTCTGCGCCCTGATTGTTGTCTCCTCGCCGCTGCAGACGGTAACCGCCGAGATCGCTGCGCGCACCCGTCCAAACCTGTTCGATCTGCTGGTCGCGTTGTTCTCCGCACTCGCTGGCAGCTACGCACTCATCCGCGGGCGCGAGGGCACGATCGTAGGCGTCGCCATTGCCACCGCGCTGATGCCGCCGCTGGCGGTCGTCGGTTTCGGACTCGCCACAGCCAATTGGACCGTCTTCGGCGGCGCGCTGGGGTTGTTCATCACCAACCTCGTGACGATAGCGCTGACGGCAGCCGTAATGGCCCGGATCTATGGCTATCGATCCGGCCTGACCGAACGGCAAAGCCGGCTGCAATCGCTGGTCATTGTCACCGTGTTTGTCGCTCTGGCTGTCCCGCTGGGCTTTTCGTTGCGGACAATCGCTTGGGAAGCCAACGGCCAGCGCATCGTGAACCAGGAGGTCGCCGACGCATTCACCAAGCGCGCGCGGGTGGACCAGCCCGTTGTCGACTGGGACGTCGAACCCGTTGCAATCACTGCGAGCGTGTTCACACCCGAGTTCAGGGCGGACGCAGATGCAGAGATCGCTCGGCGGCTAGAGCGGCGGCTTGGTCGTCCAGTGACCGTTACGGTCGACCAGTTCCAGGTCGGCACCGATCCGGGTGCAGCGGAGCAGGCGGCCCTAGCGCAAGCCCGCGCGCGCGAGGCCGCCGAGGCAAGCGAGCGCCAGATCGCCGACCTGGCCCAGAACCTGGCACTGATAGCCGGGGTGGAACGCAATGATGTGATGGTCGATCGCGAGAGCAGACGTGCGCTGGCGACCGCGCGCCCGCTCGAAGGCTTGCGTCTAGCTGGCTATCGCGAGCTCGAGCGCCGCCTCGGGCGCACCACGCCGGGTTGGACCGTGCAATTGCGCCCACCGCTACAGCCGCTCCCCACGATCACGCTGGATGGCGACAAGCCAGATGACTCCGGCACGCAAGCCTTATCACTGATCGAATGGGCGGCAAGACGCACTGGAAATCCGGTCGCCCTATCTGGTCCCGAGGCAGCTCTGGCTCCGCTTGTAGCGCGGCTTGAACTGGCCGGTATCCAAGTCACCAGCCGGGCTGAGCCGGGCTCAATCGTGACCGCAACCTGGACACTCAACTGACGCCATTCGGCCTTCCGATCATCAGATTTGAGAACGATCGAGGCGGGCGACCCAGGTCACTCGCCTCGCGTTTTTCCCAATCGGGGTCGTGAGCCTATCAGACAGGTGAGGGGCGGGCATGGAGCCCGCTCCTCAGCCCTGATCACATACGATAGCTCAGCTGGATGTAACCGAACTGACCCGGAATGTCGTAGGTGGTCGGATCGTAGTTCGGGCCGGTGCAGCTGAAGCAGGCCGGCGGATCGGTGTCGAAGACGTTGAGCACACCGACCGACAGACGGAACGACTCATCGAGGAACTTCGGCGTTATGCTGAACTGCACGTCGCCATAGAACCGCGAGCTGAGACGGTTGCCGTTCCCTTCGGTGACGCCGTTGATGTAGCGGCCAGTGAAGGCCGCATCGACGCTACCCAGTGCCCAGGTAAGGACGCCGTTCGCCTTGAACTTCGGATAGGACTGGTCGGGGAACCCGCGGGTGGTTCCCCGGAAGTCGATCGTCGAAGTCCCGGACGCCGTGGGGAAGGTTTCCTCATAGGTGTCGAGATAGTTCGCATTGATCGACAGACCGAAGGTACCGGCCGAAGTTTCCTCCGAACGGAAGGTCAGGGTGGCATCGAAGCCCTTGGTCTTGATCTCACCGATGTTCAGCAACAGGCCGCGGATCGCCGAAACGATACCGCTCGATGTGCGGGTGATATTGCCGCAGGCCAGCGGGTCATTGAGGAAGGCACAGCGAGTCAGTGTTTCCTGCGGGTTGATCGCCGCGATCGCGCCATCGACCGTGATGTCGTAATAGTTGACCTCAAGGCTCAAGTCGCGAACGAAGCCGCCGCGTGCCCACTCTGGGCTGTAGACCGCACCGAACAACCAGGTTTCCGAGGTTTCCGGATCGAGATCGACGTTGCCGCCGGTCAAGGTCGGAAGCTGGCCACCGTTCGGTTCATTGTAGCTGCCATCGACGGGAACACCGTTGGCATTGCAGTTTTGCCGAACCGTGGAGTTGGTCTGATAGGGCGACCCGGCAACGTTGGTGCAGGGGTCGTCGATCGGAGCATCGGCACGCGATTGGGCGCCGAACAATTCGCCCAGCGCCGGGGCACGGAAGCCTTCGGCATAGGAACCACGCAGAAGGAGGTCGGTCGTCGGCTTCCACAGCACGGTACCGGTGAAGCTGGTGTTCTTGAAGCCGGTCGAATAGCGCGCATGTCGCACGGCGCCGTCGAGTTCGAGCTGCTGGAAGAAGGGCGTATCCTTGAGCAGCGGAACGCGCAGCTCGCCATAGAACTCGTCCGAGTTATACTTGCCCGACGCCGCCTGCGCCGGAATGTCCGAACCCAGCCCCGCCTGAATGATCGGGTCGGGAGTGAACGAACCCTTCTGGTAGCGATGCTCGTAACCGACGGCGATGCCAACCGCACCACCGGGCAAGTCGAACAGTTCGCCCGACAGGTTGGCGGTATAGTCCTGCAGATCCTGGTCGCTCTTGGCGCGTTCGTCGAAGGCGATGAAGTCGAGCATCTCCTGCGTGATGGAGCCCGCGCCGCCAAAGATGTTCAGCGGAACACAATCACCGGTACAGTTAGCAAGCGGGCCGAGCGCCTGCGCAACCTTCGCCGCATTGACGTTACCGGTGAACAGCTGATGCGCATCGTTAAAGCCGATGACCGCATTGAGATCCCAGTAGAAGTTGCGGCCGCCGATATCGAAGGTTCCGTCGAGCGTCGCCGAGCCGGTCCAGGTATCCACCGTCTGGCGGTAGGTACGCTGACCGTTCTCGACCAAGCGCCGTCCGATAAAGCTGTAGGTTGCCGGCTGGCCATCGGCCCCCGAATTCAGCGTGATGCCGAACGGGTTGAAAGGGTTGGTGGCATCGATCGAGATCGTGTCGAGGAGATTGCCGTTACCAGCATCGGGTCCGATGAAGAGCGGCAAGAAGGCCGCCTGGTTCTTCGAGTTGCGGCGGTTGTAAACGAACCGCGTACGCAGATTGATCGAGTCGGAAACCTCGATCTTGGTGCTGAGCCAGGCGCCATAGCGTTCCGACGGCGTCACCAGCAGGTTGAAGGGTGCGAAGTTGAAACGGTCCGCGTTGGTGAAAGCGCGGAAATCTCCTCCGACCAGCGTGGGATCATAGACGCCGCGGGTCGTCAGCGGCGAGTTGCGTACGGTAACGCTACCGCCTGCGGGCAGCGAAGGGTTGCCCGGGTTGAACACAATACGCCCACCCAGCGTGCCCGACGAACAGCCGCCGATCGCATCGGTACAGCTGGTCTGGCCAGGGTTCGGGAATTGCGTCAACGCACGGTCGGCGGTGAGAATCTGCTTCTGATCCACGTAGTCGGCACCAAAGACGACTTCGATGCCGGGACCGCGCGTGCCGTAGCTCACGCTCAGTTCGGTCGTTTCGCCATCGCCTTCCGCCAGGTATTGGCCGTATTTGGCCGAGGCCTGGAGGCCATCCTGGCGACTCTTGGTGATGATGTTGACGACCCCGGCGATCGCGTCGGAGCCGTAAAGCGGCGACTGGCCGGACTGAAGGACTTCGATCCGCTGGATCATACCCTGCGGAATCGAGTTAAGGTCGATGGTCGAAGGAATGCCGCTGGCGGCAGTCGCCGGGACGTAACGCAGGCCGTCGACGAGAACGAGTGTGCGCTTGACCAGCAAATAACGCAGGTCGATTTCGGCGGTACCTGCGCCGACACCGCCGCCGTCCTGCGGGTTGCCGATGTTACCCGAGTTGTTCACCCGCGTGTTGAGGCCGCCAGCTGCGCTCGGCAGGCGCTGAAGGATGTCGGCGACCGACGAAAGGCCCGTCTGTTGCAACGCGCCCTGGTCGAGCGTCACAACCGGCGACGGATTGTCGAGCGGATCGCGGCGAATTCTCGAGCCGGTTACGACAATGGCTTCGGAAGGCTCCTGGGTTTCGACAACGTCAGCCCCAGCGTCTTGCGCTTGAGCTGCGACAGGGACGGTGAGCGCAAGCACAGAGGTGCTGGCAGCAAGAATGAGCGTACGACGCATCGGTCTATCCTTTGACTATGGAGACGATAGAATCGCGCGCAACTGCCATTCCGCACAGCGAAAAATGGGCAGGCGCTTCTCAAAACTTACAGTTGTAACAATTTCGTCACAGCCAGTCCTTTGGTCAAGTTTCCCAAATTTCGAGGGTACAGACTCGACATGCCTGCCAGTCGATATCGGCAGGTAAAAGAAAAGGGCGGGAGATTTGCTCCCCCGCCCTTACGTTTTCATGGGTTGGGTGATCAGTACTTCACGCGAATGCGGGCGTACCAGAAACCACCGTTGATCCCGAACGGGCCACCCGGGCGCGGATAGATCGAGCCATTGGAGATGCTTCCAGTGGAGTCATAGATCGGGTTGTTGATCGTCGCCGCGATCTTGTCGGGATAGGTATTGAACAGATTGTTCGCCCCCACTGTGAGCGTGTATTTCTCGGCGAAGGTATAGCTCACGTCGAGATCGGTGATGAACTTCGCACCGAAGTGCTGCCCATCGAAAATTGCGCACGGTGTAGTCCGATCATCCGGAGCAGGCGAAACACCTGACGGGCATGTGATATTGCCGACACGCAATGGGTAATCGTTCGAATCGCGCCAGGTACCAAAGTAGCTCTCGCGCAGATTGATCGCCCATGGCCCCGACGACCAATTGGCGGCAAAGGTCGCCCGATGGTTCGGCGCAAGATATTTAATGTCGATCAGCTGGGTCGCGCCGATCACACCGTCATCGAAGTCCGTCACCTTGCTCTTGTTGTAGTTATAGGCAAGCGTCATGTTGAGATCGCCATCAGCCAGCCCGGTGCGATAGGTCGCCACCACATCGACACCCCGGGTCCGCGTGTCGAACCCATTGGTGAAGTACTGGACCGAACCACCCTCGCCAACGCCGGCGAGCGACGGCAACGCCACGATATCGTCGGCCGTGACGTTGAACGTCTGCGAGATACCGATCCGGTCGCGGACCTTGATCGAATAGGCGTCAACGGTGACCGTAAGGTTGTTGGTCGGCTCGAGCACGAAGCCCGCACCGAAGTTGGTCGACTCTTCGGGGCCCAGCGTGGTTGCGCCGAAATACTGCGCGATGTCGCTGGTCACCGGATAGGTCCCCACCTGCACCTGATTGCCCTGGATGAAAGTAGTGGTCAGCACCTGGACATTGTTCTGGCCGGGCGAAGGAGCATGGAAGCCGGTACCTGCCGTCGCACGGATAGCGAGGCTGTCCGACAGCTCGAGACGGGCATTGACCTTGCCCACGGTGGTGCTGCCGAAATTCTCATAGTGCTCGTAGCGACCGGCAACGCCCATCGAGAAGCGTTCCGTGATGTCGCCTTCGAGGCCGACATAGAAGCCGTAGCTCTTCTCGCTGCTCTTGCCCGCAAAAGTGGGACTGGTGCCGCCATAGCCGCTGGCGGCAGGAGGCATCGTGACGGTGCAAGTCGTTACGCCCGCGGCCTGGGCGACTGGGCAGTCCGCCGCGGATGTAGGCGTGTACACACCGTCCGATACGCGGTCGAAGAGCTGCTGCACCGCATAGGGGCCGGCACCATAAGACTGTGGATCACCCTCAGTCGCCTCATATTCCTCGCGCCGGAATTCCGCACCACCCGACAGGGTTAGCGGGCTAGCGAACCCGACATCGAGCGGATAGGTCATGTCGAGATTGAGGTTGATCTCACGCTGGATCAGCGTGCCGAACTCGAACTCGGTCTGCGAATCCGGCCCGTAGGACGGTGCCAGCGAGTTATACATCGACAGGTTAAGCGACTGGCGCGCGAGTGAACCCGAAACGTCGTAGGTGAAGCCCGAGTCCATATCGCCGCGGACGCCCACTACGCCGATGGCTTGCTTGGTCACACCGACAAAGCGCGGGGTGAAGCCTGCAGGGTAGAAATCGGTAAAATTGAAGACATTGGTGTCGCGCACAAATCCGCCGGCGGGGCAGGTGGCATTGCCAGTTGGGCAGGTCGTCAGGAAGATCGGATGCCGGAATGCCGAGTTCGCGCTCAGCGTGCCCGTGGTGTTGTTTGTGCCGTCGAAACGGGTTGCCGTGGTCGTGACCGCTTCGCGATAGTTGAAGCTCTGGTCCGCCTTCGATCGCGCGAGATTGCCGAACAGGTAGAAGGTCGCATTGGGCGCCAGCTCCAACTCGCTGTTCAGAATGAACTTCCAGCCATGCGAAGGTGAGGTACCCCAGATCTGCACCGGCCCCGGAAAATTGGGCAACTGGTCGGCAAGGTCGGGGAACTGGTTGGCGAAGTTGACCGCTGAGGGGCGTTGCACGCCGCGACTTGTGCCGTTGGTGTCCGAGTATTCACCGGCAAGCGAGATGAAGCCCGCGTCACCCAACCGGACGCCGCCATAGCCGGAGACCTGCCAGGTCTCGCCGTCGCCGCCGTTGTCGTAATTCTGGCCATAGAGCCCCTGCGCCTCGAACCCAATGTCGTCACGCAGGCCATAATTGAGCACGCCGCCGATGGCGTCCGAGCCATATTGCGCGGTTGCGCCATCGCGCAGCACCTGCAGGTTCGAAACCGCTATCGAGGGGATCGACGAGATATCGGCGCCCTGCGAGCCGAACGACAGCGCAGTGTCGCCGCCAGTATAGACCTGGACCAGGGCCGAGCGGTTGAAGCGCTTGCCGTTGAGCATGACGAGAATGTTGTCCGCCGGAAGACCGCGCAGCGATGGCGCGCGCACAAAGGTCGAAGCGTCGGAAATGGTGTTTTGCGGCACGAAGAACGAGGGAACGATGTTCTTCACCACATCGAGCATGTTGGCGGCCGGTTGCTGCTGCAGTTCCGCTGCACCGATCACGTCGACCGGAGAAGCAGAGTCAGTCGCGCTGCGGTCTGTACGGCGCGTACCGAGAACCACGATCGATCCGGGAGCCGCCTCCTCAGCGGTCGTATCTGCGTCGGCACCTTGCGCCATCGCAACATCGGCACTTGCCATCGCGCAGACGGCAGTAGCCGCCACTAAAAGGGCCTTGATCGAAGTCTGCGTAACCCGCTTGGTCATTATTCCCTCCATCTCGTTGCCAACGAGCGAGAGACACGACCACGCGAGGCTTGCCTCTGCCCACGACCCTCCATTTTTCATACGGCCCGACCGGGGTGGCGCAAGGCACCAAGGCGCATCTCACGAAAATTGCGCGAGAAGCGGGTTTTTGGGCAACAATCTCAGAAATTGCAGGCCATCGGCGTAACTACCCTCAAGCAGGGTTCATACATCGCGAAATGGGATATCCTCGCCAGCTCTTGATATTGCGGATCGTGAAGCTCGACCGCATCGAGGACACGCCCGGCAGCCGCGCAAGGCAGTCACGGTGGATCGCGTCGAACTGGGCCAGATCCGCCGCAGCGACCCGCAAGAGGTAGTCGGCATTGCCCGACATCAGGCTGCAGTCGAGAATATCATCGAAGGCGCGCACCGCGTCCTCGAACCGGTCCATCGCCTCGCGGCTTTGGCTGGTCAGAGTAATCTCGACGAACACCACAAGGCTTAGCCCAAGCTTGCGCGGATCGAGCCGCGCACCATAACCCGAAATGATCCCAGCCTGTTCGAGCGACCGGATCCGGCGATGGCAGGCTGAGGGCGAAAGCGCGGCTTGTTCGGCCAGTTGGGCGATCGATTGGGTCGAGTCACTCTGCAGCGCTTCGAGCAGCTTCACGTCCGCGCGATCCATCGAAAAATTTCCCACAAAATTACCTGAAACCGGGAAATATCATCGTTCCGAGCGCATGAACAGGTGAAATGAGGCAAAACTTCTCGCGCCGATCGAGCTATATTGGGCCGTCTAGAGGAGAACCCCCATGCGCATCGGCTGCCCCAAGGAAATCAAGAACCACGAGTATCGCGTCGGCCTCACCCCCGAGAGCGCGCGCGAGCTGGTCGACCACGGCCACGAAGTCTGGATCGAGACGCAGGCCGGGGCCGGAATCGGTGCGGCCGACGCCCAGTACGTGACCGCGGGTGCAAAGGTCGTCGATCGACCCGAAGTCATCTTTGCCGAATGCGAAATGGTGGTGAAGGTCAAGGAGCCGCAGGCCGTCGAACGCGCGCGACTGCGCGAGGGCCAGATCCTCTATACCTACCTGCACCTCGCACCCGATCCGGAGCAGACCAAGGAACTGCTTGCCAGCGGCGTGACCGGCATCGCCTATGAGACCGTCACTGGGGCAGGCGGCACCTTGCCCCTGCTCAAGCCGATGAGCCAGGTAGCAGGCCGCATGAGCGTACAGGCCGGCGCAACCGCACTCGAAAAGGCTCAAGGAGGCCGTGGCGTATTGCTTGGTGGCGTACCGGGCGTGATGCCGGGGAAAGTCGCCGTCATCGGCGGCGGTGTAGTCGGTTTCAACGCAGCGCAGATGGCTGCTGGTCTCGGCGCCGATGTCACCATCCTCGATCGCAGTCCCGAAGTGCTCGAACGCGTCGGCACGCATTTCGAAAGTCGCGCCAAGACCCGCTTCTCAAACGTCGCGAACCTTTATGAGTCGGTTTGCGAAGCGGACCTCGTCATCGGCGCGGTGCTGATCCCGGGCGCCGCCGCGCCCAAGCTGGTCAGCCGCGACATGCTGAAGGATATGCAGAAGGGCGCAGTGCTGGTCGACGTCGCGATCGACCAGGGCGGTTGCTTCGAAACTTCGCGCCCAACCACCCATGCCGACCCGACCTATGTGGTCGATGACATCGTCCATTACTGCGTCGCCAACATGCCCGGGGCAGTGGCGCGGACCAGCACCTATGCGCTGAACAATGTCACCCTGCCGCACGCGCTGCGGATCGCGCAGCTCGGGTGGAAGGAAGCGCTGCGCAGCGATCCGCACCTTGCCGAAGGCCTCAACGTCCATGCCGGCGAAGTGACCTACGAAGCGGTCGCGAAGGAACTCGGCTACACCTATCGCCCGGTCGCCGACCTGCTCGGCTGATACAAAACGATACCCAGAGTTTACCGACTGCGAACCTTTACCGGCTAAACGCCGGGCAGATGGGGGTTGGTACATTCCGGTATTTGTTCGGGGCCTTGCTGCTCGCGCTCTGCATGCTCCCGGGCATGCAGGCGCAGGCTGCCGGAGGTGCAAACCTTGGCGAACGCTGCGGAATCACGCTCGACACCCTGCCGACGGCGCAGGAATTGTCGCGCATTTCCAATTGGCAGTGCCCGGCGCGCTTCGACGTCCAGCCCGACAAGGCCCAGATCATCCGCTTCGACCTGTCGGATCGGGCGGACCGTGCGCAACTGCGCCATGCGATCTCCCGAAAGGCCGATTTCGAGCGACTGATTTTCGTCGCGGAGGACATGGACGGCGGCCAGCGCACGATCAGCAAGAGTTTCGCGGATGGTCGACAGGCCTATCTCGAACGACAGTTCTCCTTGCCGTTGCCGGAAATCACCGAAGAAACCCGCTACCTCTTCGCGATAATGCTCGGCGGCAGGGAAATCATGCCGCTCGACTACCTCAGGCTGGAAGCCCAATTGCCGGGATCGACGCCTTCGGAGCGCAATGCATTGCTGCTCTATGCGCTCGTCATCGGCATTCTTGTCATGCCGATCCTTATCGACCTCGGTGTCTTCTACGTCCTGCGCGACCGCTTCAGCCTCTTGCATGCCGGCATGGTGGGCAGCACCCTGATCCACCTGGTCACTGTCTCGGGCCTGAATCTTCCGTTCTTCACGCTCAGCCTGCCAATGGCGCGCCTGCTGGGCGTGGCAAGTTTTGGCGCGATCGTCATTGGCGCCAGCCTGTTCACGGAGTCCTTCCTCGAACGCGAGCACCTGTCGAAACGCGGGCGCCGGGTCTTTTATGGCCACGCCTTCCTGGTGGCGATCGCCACTGCCCTGCACGCGCCCCAGTTCCACGCGCTTGGCCGTTTCCCAGCGGACTTCTTCTACATCACCTGCCTTGCCGGGAGCCCTTACTTCGTCTGGGCGATCGCCAAGGCCTGGCGTGATGGTAGCCGTTCGGCCCGATTCCTGGCTGTCGGCTTTGCCCCGCTGGTAGTCGTTGGGGTAATCCGCACGGGAAGCCACCTGATCCCCGGCATGCCGACCTATGACGCCGGTACCCTGTTCCTGCTCGGCGGCGCGCTCGAAGTCATGGCCACGACGCTGGGTGTGGCAGACCGCTTCCTGTCCCTGCGCCGCGAGCGCGATCGCATGCTCGATGAGGCGCAGGCCCTGGCATCGCTGGCCCGACGCGATCCGCTGACCGGAGCACTCAACCGCCGCGCAATCACCGAGGATTTCGACGGGCTTGTCGCTGAGGGCTACACCGCCTGCATGCTGGTCGATCTCGACAAGTTCAAATCAGTAAACGACGAATATGGCCACGCCACTGGTGACCGTGTGCTGCAGCTGGCGGCCAGCGCGCTGGGGGAGGATCCAGCGAGCAAGCTGGTCCGCATGGGCGGCGAGGAGTTCCTCTTGCTGCTGCATGGGGACGATGCCTGCCAGCGCGCCGACGCCCGACGCAGGGCGATCACGGCGAGGGTTCTGGCCGAACTCGACGGCCTCGAACGGCCCATAACCGCCAGCGCCGGCTTTCTGGACTTCAAGCCGGTCGCAGGCGAGGCCGACCTCGATTTCGCGATGCTCTACACCCGGGTCGACCAGTTGCTCTATTCCGCCAAGTGCGAGGGCCGAAACCAGACCGTTTGCGACACGCTCCAACTGTTTGACGCCAAACGCGAAGCTGACGGCGCCGTGGCAGCCTAGAAGGTCATTCGAGGGAGCGGCATAATCGTTACACGACTGTAACCCGTCCTTAAGCCCTAGGCCCTATAGGGGCGGCATGGGGTGGTTAACAGTAACCGTGGCGCATCGCGCCCTGGCTAAGGCCGTGCTTGCCTTGCTGGCAGGTATGGTGCTGTTCGCGCAGCCCGCGAAAGCGACCGAGGAGTTTGCACCCGGCTCGATCTGCCACACGGCCGGCCCCGCCTCGCTCGATCACGTGGTGGTCGAACGCGAAGCCGCCCGCTGGATCTGCGAGGACGACAATTACGACTGGAAGAAGCCCCGGGAACTGGTGCGGATCGACCTGCGCGATCGCTCCGCCGGAGAGCTAAATCCGCGCTTTGCCGAACTTGATCGCCACGAATTCGAACACCTCGCCGTGATCGTCAAAGGCGTCGACGGATCCAGCGCCACCCGCAATTATACCTTCCGCGAGACCAGCCTCGGGCTTTCGAGCCTTCGCTCGATCATCCCACTGCCAGAACTCCAGGAACAGGCTTCGTCGGTCGTTTTCGTGATCGATGGCAGCAAGTGGCCCGAGTCATTCGCCAATGCCGAACTCGTCGAGAATGCCTCGATGCCGCCACTCGCCGGATATGCGCACCTGCTCGCTGCCCTGATCTGCGGCTTGCTGCTCGCCCCTATGCTGTTCGACTTCGGCTATTTTCGAGCATTGCGCGAGCCGTTCCCGCTCTTTCACGCGCTGTTCTGCCTTATGGCCTTCGTCCAGACGGCAGCGGTGTCTGGCCTCATCCCGTTGCTCACCCCGATCGACTTCGATACCGAACTGCTGATCACCTACTTCAGCGTCGACATCATGATCGCTGCGACGATGCTGTTCGCGAGCAATTTCATCGAACCGGAGTACCTTACCCGGCGCTGTCGCCTGATCCTGCTGGGGATCGCTGCGGGCGCGTTGATCAACGGTTCATTGACGACATTCAAGCCGCATCTCTTCGGCACGTGGATCGATCACTTCTACTTCGGCAACTACATGATCCTCCTTGCCGCCTACTTCCACGTGCTGGGAAGCGGTTGGAGGCAGGGCAGCCGCATGGCGCCATATCTGGTCCTGGGTTTCGCGCCCTTCGCGGGTATCATGCTGATCCAGTTCACGACCATCTTCATTGCGACCGACGCTTACGGCTTTGACGAGACCTGGCCGCAGAACCTGGCGCTGCTCTTCGAGGTGGTGGCGACGGCCCTCGCGGTTGCGGATCGCTTCATCTCGATCAAGCGCGAACGCGACCAGGCCGTCAGCGAAGCCCGCTCGCTCGAAGTCCTGAGCGAACGGGATGAGCTGACCGGCCTGTTCAACCGCCGCGCCTTGACCTCGCGCTACGCCGATCTGGTGACCGAAGGCTTCCACGCCATGGCATTGCTCGACATCGATCACTTCAAGGAAATCAACGATCTCCATGGCCACCCGGTGGGCGACGAAGTGCTCAAGTGCATGGCGGACGCCCTGACCGCGGGGGACGACGAGGACGCGCAGGTCTTCCGCATCGGTGGCGAGGAATTCCTGCTGCTGTTGCGCGGCAACGATGCGCGCCAGCGGGCAGAAGCGCGGCGCCGTGCACTCACCGCACGCACTTTCGCCATGATGGAAGGACTCGAGCGGCCGGTTACCGCCAGCATGGGCTTCCTCGACTTCGCAGCCGTGAGCGCGGAACCCAGCGTCGATTTCGGCACCTTGTACACGCGGGCCGACCAATTGCTCTATGCGGCGAAGTGCGCCGGCCGGAATCGCACGGTCGAAGATCGTCTCGAGCTGTTCATCCCTGCGGAAGACACCGACGAAGCGATCGCCGCTGCCTAAAGGCGTGGATTATGCAAAGGGTTCGAGCACCTCCGCCCGGACCCGCACCAGCCGGCCACTACCGCGATCGAGCATCGCCCAGGTCGTCGCGGCGGACACGATCACCTTGCCGCTGGCATCGCGAAAGTCGACCCGGCGTATCGAGGTTGCCCCGCGCGGCGCACCCTCGATCCAGGTATCCCCGGTAACGCTCTCGCCCTGATCGATATTGCCACGATAATCGATCTCGTGCCGGGTCACGACCCAGAAGAAGGCCTCGCGATCCTCCGGCCTCGCGACCGAATCCCAATGCGCGGTAGCCATATCCTGGATCCACTGGACCCAGACGGCATTGTTGACGTGGCCAAGCTCGTCGATGTGTTCCGCCTGCGCGGTGAAGACACGGGTGAAGTGGTTGCTCATCGCTTCGCCCTTACCGCGCTGTCGCCTGAAGTCGATCGGCCATCCCGAACTGCCACAAGATGAAGGCTACTTCTTCCGCGACTTCGCGGATCGACTCGAACCGGCCCGACTTACCGCCATGGCCGGCACCCATATTGGTCTTGAGCAGCAGTTCGTTGCCGTCGGTCTTGAACTCGCGCAATTTGGCAACCCACTTGGCGGGCTCCCAATAGGTCACGCGCGGGTCGTTGAGCCCGGCAGTCACCAGTATCGGCGGATAATCCTGTGCCGCCACCTGGTCGTAAGGCGAATAGGCAAGGATCTGCGCGAAGGCCCGCTTGGAAGTGATCGGATTGCCCCATTCGGGCCATTCGCCCGGGGTCAGCGGCAAGTCACCGTCGAGCATGGTTGCAAGCACGTCGACGAAGGGGACATGCGCCACTATTGCGCCCCACAGATCGGGATCGGTGTTGGCGACCACGCCCATCAGTTCGCCTCCGGCCGAACCACCCGAAATGCTGATGCGGCCCTTGGCGGTGTAACCCTTGGTCACCAGCCCCTTGGCGACATCGACGAAGTCATTGAAGGTATTGGTCCGCTCCTCCAGCTTGCCGGCAAGGTACCATTTACGCCCCAGGTCATCGCCGCCGCGGATATGCGCGATGGCATAGGCGAAACCGCGATCGACCAGGCTCAGCCGCGTGGTCGAGAACCCCGGCGGGATGGCGATGCCGTAGGCACCATAGGCATAGAGGTGCAGCGGTCCGCCCGGCTCGCGATCCTTGCGCATGACCACACTAACGGGGACCTTGGTCCCGTCGCGTACTTCGATCTCGAGCCGCTCGGTAACATAGAGCGAGGGGTCGTACCCGCTCGGGATTTCCTGTTGCTTGAGCAGCTCGAGTTCGCCGCTCGCAACGTGATAGTCATAGACAGAGTCCGGCGTGACCATGCTCTGGTATGAAAGCCGCAGCTTGTCCTGATGGTATTCGGGATTGTTGGTCAGGCCGGTGGTATAGCTCGGCTCGGCGAAGGCGATCGGCTTGACCAGGCTGGGATCGTCGTAGGAACGGAGCTGGATCTGGTCGAGGCCACCCAGCCGCCCTTCGGTCACATAGAAATCGCGGTAGAGTTCGAAACCGTCGAGATAGAATTCATCCGAACCCTCGATCAGCGTAGTCCACTCCCCCGGATTGGTGAGAGGCGCGGTGGCGAGGCGGAAATTGACGTGATCGTCGTTGGTGTGGATCCACACCACACCGTCGCGCAGATCGACGTCATATTCGACGCCTTTCTGGCGCGGCTTCACCAGCAAGGGCTCCGCAGTGGGATCGGCCACGGGAACCAGCCGCACTTCCGAGGTCTCGTTGTCTCCGGTCGAGATGACCAACCAGTCTTCCTGTGCCGACAGGCCTGCCCCCACGCGAAAGCCCTCGTCCTCGGTCTCGCGGTATAGCTCGACATCGTTATCGAGCGGCGTGCCGAGCACGTGGAGTGTCGCATCATGGACGCGCCAGTTCTCATCGGCGAGCCCATAGACCACCGCCGTATCGCCTTTCACCCACACCAAGTCCGACAATGTCCCGGGAATCTCGTCGGAAAAGTGCTCGCCCGTCGCGATCACCTTGAAGCGCGCGGTGAACCGTTCCGACCCGTTGGTATCGACCGAATAGGCCAGCAGCTCGGCATTGTCGGAGATCGAGAAGGTGCCGAGGCGGAAATACTCGTGCCCTTCGGCCAGCGCATTCTCGTCGAGGATCAGCTGTGCATCGCCGCCACCCACGGGCTTGCGGTAATACTTGCGATACTCCGCGCCTTCTTCGAATTCCGACCAATAGAGCCAGTCGCCCCGGCGCTGCGGGACCGTCGAATCGTCTTCCTTGATGCGCGCCCGCATCTCCTTGAACAGCGCATCCACCAGCGGTTTGTGCGGTTCCATCCGCGTTTCGAACCAGGCATTCTCCGCTTCTAGATGGGCCAGCACATCCTCATCGGTCACCTCGGGATAGCCGGGATCGCGCAGCCAGGCATAGGGATCGGTGATGGTGATCCCGTGATGCGAATAGGAAAACTCGCGCTTTTCGGCCTTGGGCGGGGCGGCAGGGCGGCTCGTCGAAATGGGACAACTCCTTGTCGGGGGAACGGGTGGAAATGGGTGCCAGAGCGGCCTAAGTGGAGCGCATGACTATGCGCGCCAAGGGTGCGCGGCAAGCGCCGGGATACGAAACCACCGGCCCACAGGACAAAAGGACCCCGCGATGTTGATGCAGACCCACGAAGCCCGACTTGACGGATTGCGCAAGGAGCTGGCGAAGCGCGGGCTGGACGGCTTCGTCATCCCGATTTCTGACGAGCACATGAGCGAATATGTCGGCTCCTACGCCCAGCGGCTCAAATGGCTGACCGGCTTCGGCGGGAGCGCAGGTAGCGCCGTGGTGCTCAAGGACAAGGCGGCGATGTTCACCGATGGCCGCTACACCGTGCAGGTGCGCGATCAGGTCGACGGCAAGCTTTACGATTACGAGGACGTCCCCACGACCAGCCCCGCCAAGTGGATCGCCGAGAACGCCGCCCAAGGGTCCCGGATCGGCTATGACGCATGGCTCCACGGCATCGATTGGGCCGAAACGGCCAGCAAGCAGTTTGCCAAGAAGGGGATCGAGCTGGTTCCGGTCGACGGAAACCCGATCGACGCCATCTGGGACGACCGCCCACAACCCTCGCTCAACGCGGCGACACCGCACGACGAGAAGTTGGCGGGTCGATCGAGTGCGGAGAAGCGCGCCGAGGTGGCCGACTGGCTTAAGCGCGAAGGCTATGACGCAACGGTTATCACCGCGCTCGATTCGGTTGCCTGGCTGCTCAACATGCGCGGTACCGATGTCGACAGCACGCCGGTGGCCCTGTCCTATGTGCTGGCCCATGCCGATGGCACGGCCGAGCTCTTCATCGCGCCAGAGAAGGTTACGCCGGAGCTTGCCCAGCACCTCGGTAATGCCGTGACCGTGCGCCCGCGCGACCAGTTCCTCCCGGCGCTCGCCAGCTTCGCTGGGAAGACGGTCGCGGTCGATCCGCAACACGCCGTGGCGGGGATTTTCCACGCCCTGGAGTCGGGCGGTGCCAAGGTTGTGCGCGAAGGCGATCCCACCGTGCTGCCCAAGGCCATCAAGAACGCCGCCGAACAGCAGGGCCAGCGCGATGCGCAGGCGCGCGACGGGGCGGCGGTCGCCCGTTTCCTGCGCTGGCTCGAGATCGAGACCCCCAAGGGCGGGATCGATGAACTCACCGCCGCCGCCAGGCTGCTCGAGTTCCGGCAAGCAGGCGGCGTGCTGCGCGATTGTTCCTTCGACACGATCAGCGCAGCCGGGCCACACGCTGCCCTGCCGCACTATAAGGTCGACGAAGACAGCAACATCCCGATCCCGCCATCCTCGATCTACCTGGTCGATTCAGGCGGGCAATATGCCGACGGCACCACCGACATCACCCGTACCGTGTGGGTTGGCCCGGGTGAGCCGACGGCCGAGATGATCGAGCGCAACACGCGCGTGCTCAAGGGCCACATCCAGCTCGCCATGCAGACCTTTCCCCAGGGCACGACTGGCGGCGCGCTCGATGCGCTGGCGCGGATGCACCTGTGGGCCGGCGGGGTCGATTTCAATCACGGCACCGGCCACGGCGTCGGCAGCTATCTCTCGGTGCACGAGGGACCGCAGCGGATTGCCAAGCCCAACGGTCCCTATCCAGGCAGCGGAACAGAGCTTCGCGCAGGGATGATCCTTTCGAACGAGCCCGGCTACTACAAGGCGGGCCACTACGGCATCCGGATCGAGAACCTCGTGCTGGTAGTCCCGGCGCAGATCGAAAGCGAAGGCGACTACCTCGCTTTCGAGACGCTGACGTTCGTGCCGCTCGACCGCAGGCTGGTCGACAAGGGCATGCTGTCCGAGGCGGAAATCGGCTGGTGGAACCGCTACCATGCCAAGGTTCGCGAGATCCTCGCGCCGCAACTCGAAGGTGAGGACCTGGCCTGGCTTACCCGCGAGTGTGCACCCTTGTAGCGCAGCGTTTGTTCTTGTAATGTTCTCATTAGCGCGATTCGCGTCACAAGGAGCATGAACATGATTGGTTACGTCACCCTGGGTACCAACGACCTCGCGCGTGCCGCGAAATTCTACGACTTGATCGCCGGCGAGCTGGGGATCGGTCGGATGATGGAGTTCGACACCTTCATTGCCTGGGGCGAGCCGGGCGGCGGGGCCGGTATCGGCCTGACCAAGCCCTTCGACGGCAATGCCGCCACGGTGGGGAACGGCGTGATGGTCGCCTTCGAGGCGAAGGACCGCGACCAGGTCCAGCGGATCTATGACATCGCTCTCGCCAATGGCGGCAGCGACGAGGGTGCACCCGGCCCGCGCGGCGAGCCCGACGCGAACGGCATGGTCTTCTACGCCGGCTATTTCCGCGATCCCGACGGCAACAAGCTCAACGCCTTCCTGATGGACAAGGTGTCCTGATGGAACGTCCGCGCCGACTGGCCGAGTGCTTCGTGCACCTCGGTCTCGGCGCGACGGTCATACCGCAACCGCCCTTCGACGGGATGGCATGGTACGAGGCCTATGGTGCCCGTCACGACGGCGACGGCCGCGAAGGGCGGCTGGTCAGCCAGCATACCTTCACCGAACACTGGCCCAGCTGGGAGATGCACCCCCATGGCGACGAACTGGTGGTGTGCATTGCCGGGCGGATGGAGCTGACACAGGAATTTCCCGACGGCCATCGGGCCACGATTGCGCTCGAAGCCGGCGACTATGCAATCAACCCGCCTGGCGTGTGGCATATCGCGGATATTGCCGACTGCGCGACGGCGATCTTCATCACTGCCGGGGAAGGCACGGAACACCGCCCGCGCTAATCGGCTTGCACTTGGCTGAACGGCTGTCGCTGCGCGTTACAAGCTGATACAATTCACTGTCCGTCCGGGATAATGCTGCGACATTACGGGCATAGGAGAGACACACGAGCTGCGACGGGCACCTGGTCTCCCTCCCCCACAAACCCGACCGTCGCAGCTCACCCGATCAACGATACGGAGTGTAGCAATGCGCAAGACTTTCCTAGGCATCTCGGTCGCCGCCCTGGCGCTGGCCGGCGCCACCACCGTCCTCGCCCAGCATGGCGAACGTCACAATCCCGATGCAGACGGCGACGGCACCGTCACCCTTGCCGAAATGCAGGCGCATGGCGCGGACATGTTCGCCAAGATGGACACCAATGGTGATGGCGTGCTCAACGACGCCGACCGTTCGGCACATGGAGCAGGCATGTTTGCCAAGGCTGACGCCAACGGCGATGGGGAACTGACCCCCGACGAGCTGAAAGCCGCACACGAAGCGCGGATGGAGCGTCGAGAAGCGCGTCACGCGGATCGAGCCGAGAACCGCGAAGCGCGCATGGCCGAGCACTTCGCCATGGCCGACACCGACAAGAGCGGCGGTCTGTCGGAGGACGAGCTGCGGGCCATGCACGCAGCACGCGGCGAGCACCGGGACGGCAAGCGCCACCGCGGCACCGGCCATGGCGGTCACGGAGGCTCTTCGATGATGCTACACATGGCAGACACCGATGGCGACAAGGCCGTCACGCGAGCCGAGTTCGACGGCGCAATCGCCACTCACTTCGCCAAGATGGACACCGACGGGAACGGCTCGGTGTCACAGGCCGAGCGGCAGGCCGCGCACAAGGCAATGCGCGAGCGGATGCGCGAACACCATGGAGCGCACAGCGAGAACTGACGCTGCGAACGCCCGTTGACCGCAGCGCCAGGTGCGGGAAAGGACAGTCCATGACCGATCCCGCACCCACCTCCTTGCTGTTGGTCGACGATGAGCGATCGCTGCGCGAGCCCCTGGCGGAGTATCTCACCCGCCAGGGGTTCGCCGTGCGCGAAGCCGAAAGCGCCGCTTCGGCGCGTACGCGACTGATGCAAGAGGTGCCGGATCTCGTGCTGCTCGACATCATGATGCCGGGCGAGGACGGGCTATCGCTGTGCCGTCACCTCGTCGAAACACGCGGCATCCCGGTCATCCTGCTCACCGCCAAGGGCGAAGCGATGGACCGGATCGTCGGGCTTGAGATCGGCGCTGACGACTATGTCACCAAACCCTTCGAACCGCGCGAGCTGATCGCCCGCATACGTTCGGTACTGCGCCGCGCCGAGCGCCCCGCCGGCAATCCGGGCGAAGACCTCACCTATGCTTTCGAAGGCTGGCAGCTCGATCCGCTCAAGCGCCGCTTGATCGATCCCGAAGGCGCGCTCGTCCCAATCTCTACTGCCGAGTTCCGCATGCTGCGCGCCTTTTGCGACCATCCTCGCCAGGTGCTCGATCGCGACCGCTTGCTCGACATGGTCCAGGGCCGCGAAGCACAATTGTTCGACCGCGCGGTCGACAACCAGGTCAGCCGCTTGCGGCGCAAGATCGAGACGGACAGCCGCAATCCGCATTTCATCCAGACGGTGCGCGGCGGCGGCTATCGTTTCGGTGCGGACGTCACCCGGATCGAGCGCGGGGAAAGCTGATGCAGTTGATACCCCGCAGCCTGTTCGGCCAGGTCATGCTGACCCTGGTCGCCGCCCTGCTGATCGCCCAGGCCATTTCGACCACGCTGCTTTACCGGGCCGCGGAGCAGCGGCGCGAACTGGGCATCGTCCACGCCATGGCTTTCCAACTACTGAGCGGTGCCGAACGCCACGGCCGGGAGGCCATGGGTGATCGATACTCGCACCACAGCCGGTCGCCCCGCACCGATCGCATCCAGGACCCTCCCCTGCCGCGCTTGCCGCGCGAGCTGCGTTACAGCGAGGGGGCAACCACCCCCCTCGCCCCGGGTGACAAGCGCCATCCCAAGCGCGAAGAAGCCCTGTCGCAGCTATTGGCATCGCAAGGGATCGCGGTTGCCGAAGTCGTGGTGATCAGTCGCTCGGCGCTGGAGGATCCCGAGATCCAGCGCATGGCCGAGCATCACCCACTCGCCCATCGGCGGTTCATGGGAAGTCCATTCGATCTTGCCATTGCGGGTCTCCGCCAGGACGGCAGCGGGACATGGCAAGTCGCGCGCCTGCCGGTCGCTTCGCGGGATCGAACGATAGTCCGCACCTTGATGTTGCAGACGCTCATCCTGTTCCTCGTCCTCGTCGGATTGCTCTATTTCGTCCTGCGCCGCATCACGCGCCCGCTCGCGGCCCTGGCCGAGCGCACGCAGCGCTTTGGCGGTGCGGGATCGCCCGAGGAGCCGCTCGCGGTCACTGGCCCCGACGACGTCAAGCGCCTGATCGAGGCGCATAATGCCATGCAGGCGCGGATCGGGTCGATGCTCGACGAGAAGGACGTGATGCTTGGCGCGATCGGCCACGATCTCAAGACCCCGCTCGCCGCATTGCGCGTGCGGATCGAAAGCGTCGAAGACGATGCGGCGCGCACGAAGATGGCCGGGACGATCGAGGACATCACGCAAACGCTCGACGAAATCCTCGCGCTTGCCCGAATCGGGCGTAACAACAGCATCGCCGAACCGACCGAGCTCGGCGCGCTCGCCGCCTCCGTGGTCGAAGAATTCGAGGACATGGGCGAGCCCGTCACCCTGTCGACCGCGGGGCGGATCGCTGCGCCAGTGCACCTGACATGGCTGAAGCGCGGCCTGAGGAATCTCGTCACCAATGCCTTGCGCTACGCAGGGTCAGCCCACGTTGCAGTTCTGCGTGAAGGCGATTGGGCGATACTGCGGGTTGACGACGACGGCCCGGGCATTCCCGACGATCGCATCGCCGAAATGTGCCAGCCCTTCACCCGTGGCGAAACAAGCCGCAATCGCGAAACCGGGGGGGCGGGGCTTGGGCTCACGCTCGCCCGTGCTGTCGCCGAACAGCACGGGGGAACGCTGGTACTCGCGAACCGGCCCGAAGGCGGGTTGCGCGCAGAGCTGCGTATTCCACTCGGGCGCTAGAGCCCTTTCAGGGCGGCACTCAGTTCGGCTCCACGCGCGGACTTCAGCGCGGCGCAGTTGCGCACCCTTTCGATCGTCCGTTCGAGCGACAATGCCCCCGGCGTCCCCGCCAGGACAGGGCGGAACCGTTCGGCCAGATCATCTGCCTTGTCGACCGAGCAGAAGCCACCGGCCACGCTGGGAACCCGCCGCGCGAGGAAGATGCCCGAAGATCCGCTCATCAGTTCTTCGAGGTTCGCAACCAACCAGTCATAACCCAATTCACGCGTCTCGGACGTGGCCACGATACCAAGCTTGGTCGAAACCCTTTCAGACGGACGCAAGCGTTCGTCGTCGAAACCATCAAGCACCCAGCGGGCGATCGTCTCATCGCCCGAACCGGTGATCGCCCGCAGCGCGGTCGGCCGGAACAGCGGGTCGTCCGACGCCAGCGCCCTGTCGGCCAGTGCCTTGGCTGCTTCGAGGCCACCAGTGTCGATCAACGCTTCGAAAGCCTCACCCATGAAAGCTGGGTCGAGTGCCTCGGCATCGCCGGCGAGAAAATCCCGTGCGGCGCCTGCCAGTAATCCGACGACTGCCGGATCGCGGGCGAGCATCAAATTGCCCACCACTCGCTCGCGCTGCTGGACGACCTCGGGGTCGACGCCTGCATAGGCGCTAAGGCGCGGATCAAGGCCGAGGCGCGCATAATCTGCCTGTGCCAACTGCCCCACCCATGCGCGGTAAGCCTCCTGTGCATCGGCATCCATCACCCCGCTGCGCCGCATTGCGCCAAGCCCACTGAAGGCAATGCCTGCGGCATTGCTGTCGGGGTTCTTGGTGAGCTGGAGGGCTAGTGCCAGCACCTGTTCGGGCGAGGCATGGCCGGCCCGGAAGCTGGCATCGAGACTGTCTGCCAGTGCGATGGCTTCGGGCCCTTCGAGCGAGTCGGCGATCGCGATCAGCCGGTCCCATTCCGCCGCCGGCAAGTCGAAGCGGTAATAGCCTGTTCCTCCGGCATTGGGCATCAGCACGCCGGAACCGCCAAGTTCGAAGCTGGCGCTCTGGTCGGCGAGCAGTGCGCATTTGCGATCCTCGCCTTGCCGCATGCACACCGGCACGCCCCACCGCGTATCCGATGCGGTTACGCCAATCGGGGCGTAGCGACGCTGGCTCACGGTATAGCGGCCATCGCTACCGCTAACGGTAACCAAGGGGACGCCTTGCTGGTCGGTAAAGCTCTGCATCGCCTGGGTGATCCGCGGATCGCCCGCGGCCTCGGCCATGGCGGCGAAGAAGTCGGTGCTTGTCGCATTGCCATAGCGATGTGCCGCCATATAGCGGCGCACGCCGTCACGGAATTTCTCAGGACCCATGAAGGCGGCGATCATCGATACGACATGCCCGCCCTTGCCATAGGTGATCCCGTCGAATGCGGCGTCGATGCGGTCGTTGGTCGGAATCGGTTCATGGATCGGTCGGCCGGCGAGCAATTCGTCGGTATCCATCGCCTGGAAACCCTCTTCCAGCGCACCGTCGGCAATACCCAGATCCGGCCGCCACGCCCCGCCGATGGTGAAGCCCATCCAGTTGGCGAAGCTCTCGTTCAGCCAGATATCGTCCCACCATACGGGCGTGACCAGGTCACCGAACCACTGGTGCGCCAGCTCATGCGAGACCACCATCCCGAACAGGCCCTTCTGGCCAACCGGCGCATTCTCATCGAGCACGATGATCGCATCGTTGTAGAGGTCGGCGCCGGCATTCTCCATCGCCCCGGGCATCAATGGCGAGGTGATCTGGTCGAGCTTGGGGTAGGGAAAGGCCTGCCCGAAATAATCTTCCAGAAGCGCGACGATCGGCTTGGAGTTCTCCAGCGCGAAGGCCAGCTTGTCCTTGTTGGTCTGCTCCGAAACGATCCGCAGCGGCAGCGGTTCAGGGCGCTGCGGAGTTGGCGGCACCATGCCTTCGACAACCGCGAAGGGCCCGGCCATCATCGCCACGAGATATGTGGGCAGCGGCAGGGTGGGAGCGAAGCGGTGGACCTGCCAACCGTCCTCGAGGGTGTTCGAAACCTCGGGCGCATTGCTCACTGCAACCTCGCCCGGGCGGGTCCGGATGGTCACCGTGAATGGTGTCTTGAACCCTGGCTGGTCGAACGAAGGGAAAGCCGCGCGCGCATCGGTCGATTCAAACTGGCTCCAACCATACCATTGACCACCGACCTGCGCCCGGAACAGGCCAGCGGGATTGGTCGCGATGCCCCCGCTATAGTCAAACAGCAGTGTCGCCTTACCCGCCGGGAGCTCTTCGCTAAAGACCAGCCGCGCCACCCCGGTCGGATCGGTATCGGTCCAGGCGCCGACATAGTCCCTGCCATCAACGCTCGCTACCGCACGCGTAACCGCCAGCCCGCGACCGTGAAGATCGAGGAAACTGGTCGGTCGCGCCAGCATCACATCGATTTCGGTGTGGCCCCGGAAACTGTCCGAACTCGGATCGAAATAGGTGTCGAGGCGATAGGCCTGCGGCATGGCGATATCGCCGAGCTGGCCACGCGGAACCTCCCCGAGCGCGAGCACCGACGCATCAGCCTGGGCCTCCTGTGCGGCAAGGTTGAAAGGGGTGAATAGTGCCGCACCGGCCAGCAAGAGGCCGCAGAAAGTCTTGGATCGCATGAGTGCTCCCGAATTTTTTCGCGGCTTCACTGCCCGCGCGCAGTTTTCGACCGGCGGCCTGTTCGACAGACCGCCATCGGCAACCGACGAAATACAGCTAGCGCATCAGTCCGCCGATCAGGTTTCGGACGAAGCGCCCCGCCAGGGCACCACCGAAGCCGGTCGCGATGGTGCCCGCCGCTGCGGTGGTCGCTGTCCGCAAGGGGTTGGCGCTGCTCTTCTTGCCCAGGATCGCACTGGCCGCGATGCTGGCCGCCGAACCGGTCGCCGCTCCGATCGCCGCCTTGCCCGCCCTTTCCCAAATCGAGGTGGTCTTGCGCGATCGCTTGCCAACTTCCTCGCGGCCCTTTTCGGCCACCTCTTCAGCCGTGGCGGCGGCATCGGCGGCCTTGGCGGCAAGAACCTCTTCAGCACTCTCACGATCGACCGCAGTATCGTATTTTCCGTCGATCTCGCTCACCGAATTGATGATGGCCAGTTCCTTGTCTGAGACCGGACCCAGGCGGGAATGCGGCGGCTTGATCAGTGTGCGCTGGACCACCGATGGGGCACCGTCTTCATCAAGTGTCGATACCAGCGCCTCACCGACCCTCAGCTCGGTAATGGCCTGTGCGACGTCGAGATCGGGGTTGATGCGGAAGGTTTCAGCCGCGGCCTTGATCGCCCGCTGGTCGCGCGGGGTGAAGGCGCGCAGCGCGTGCTGGATGCGATTGCCCAGCTGGCCAGCGATCTTCTCGGGAATGTCGATCGGGTTCTGCGTAACGAAATAGACGCCGACGCCCTTGGACCTGATCAGTCGCACGACCTGCTCGACCTTGTCCTCCAGTGCGTCGGGCGCATCGTCGAACAGCAGGTGCGCTTCATCGAAGAAGAACACCAGCTTCGGTTTCTCAGGATCGCCAACCTCGGGCAGGCTCTCGAAGAGCTCGGCGAGCAGCCACAACAGGAAGGTTGCGTAAAGCTTGGGGCCCTGCATCAGCTTCTGCGCCGAGAGGATGTTGATCACGCCGCGGCCCTGCTCGTCGACTCTCAGGAAATCGTCGATTTCCAGTGCGGGCTCCCCGAAGAACAGGTCCGCACCCTGCGCCTCAAAACTGAGCAGCTGGCGTTGGATCGTCCCGACGCTGGCCTTGGTGACATTGCCGTATTTGGCGGACAGCTCCTTGGCGTTTTCTGCCGTGTGGGCCAGCATCGCTTGCAGATCCCCGAGGTCGAGCAGCAGCAACCCCTGCTCATCGGCAAAACGAAAGACGATATTGAGCACGCCTTCCTGGGTTTCATTGAGATCGAGCAGGCGGGCGAGCAACAGCGGCCCCATTTCCGACACGGTGGTGCGAATGGGAAAGCCCTTCTCACCGAAGAGATCCCAGAAGACCGCGGCGTTATCGGCATAGGTATAATCGTCCATGCCCAGCTGTTTTGCGCGCCCTTCAAGCTTGTCGGCATGCTTGAACTGCGCAGAACCGGGCATCGAGATCCCCGAAAGGTCGCCCTTCACATCGGCGAGGAACACCGGCACCCCGTTTGCGGAAAAGCTTTCTGCCAATCCCTGAAGCGTCACGGTCTTGCCCGTACCGGTCGCACCGGCAATCAATCCGTGGCGATTGGCCTGACCAAGCAGCAGGGCCTGCCGCTCTCCCGCTTCCGTAGCACCGAGGAAAATTTCGCCCATAGCTGCGCCCGCTCCCTAAACCTGACGTCACGGCGGTGTGGCGCAGGGTGGCACAGGCGGTCAACCCACCCCTCGACAGCCGCGCGCCAGCGTTTAAAGGCTTGGGCGCAATGGCCGACCGGCAACCCTTCGTCCTGCTCGATGATGCGCGCGAGAGCGGCGCTGCCGATGCGTTGCTGTTCGAGAATCCCCGATCCATCTTCGTTGCACGACGACCCGAGGAGGTCGTCGAGGTCCTGGCCAATGCCGATAAGGCGCGGCAGGAGGGCGGCACACTTGCAGGCTACATCGCCTATGAAGCGGGCTTGGCGCTAGAACCAAAGCTTGCGAATCTTGCCGCGGCACGGACCGGTGGGGTTGGCCCCCTGGTCTGGCTCGGGTTGTTCGACGATGTGACGACCATCGAAGCGGCCAATGTCTCCCAGTGGCTTGCCACACACGCCGAGGGGGAAGGAAGCGTCGGTCCGCTCGAACCACAACTGACCCCGGGCGGCTATGCGATAGCCTTCCAACAGCTGCAGGAAGCGATTCAAGCGGGCGATATCTACCAGGCGAACCTCACTTTCCCGCTGGCGGGCAGTTTTTCGGGCGACCCGCTGGGGCTTTACGCAGCGCTCCGCCCATCGGCCCGGGCGGGTTATGGCGGCGTCGTGTTCGACGGTTCGCACTGGCTGTTGAGCCTCAGCCCCGAGCTATTCGTCTCGCTCAAGGGCCGCGAGGCCAAGACCAAGCCGATGAAGGGCACGCGTCCGCGCGGGTCGGATGAGGCAAGCGATCTTGCGCTCGCCGAGGAACTTGCCGGTTCGGCCAAGGACAAGGCCGAGAACCTGATGATCGTCGACCTCATGCGCAACGACCTCGGCCGGGTGGCAGAGGCAGGCAGCGTGCGGGTTGACTCACCCTTTGCGGTGGAGAGTTACCCGACCGTCCACCAGATGGTCAGCGTGGTGCGGGCCCAGCTGAAGGAGGGTGAAAGCGCGACCGACCTCGTCCGGGCGCTGTTTCCTTGCGGCTCGATCACCGGCGCCCCGAAGATCCGCGCGA
Source organism: Erythrobacter mangrovi (assembly GCF_013260645.1). Lineage (NCBI taxonomy): Bacteria > Pseudomonadati > Pseudomonadota > Alphaproteobacteria > Sphingomonadales > Erythrobacteraceae > Erythrobacter > Erythrobacter mangrovi. The sequence continues at coordinate 915,583 of NZ_CP053921.1, forward strand.
TGGAGTTGATCGACACTGTCGAGCGCGATCCGCGCGGGCCCTATTGCGGGGCGATCGGGCGGATCGACGCCAACGGCGACGCAGCATTCAACGTGGCCATCCGCACACTGCGGCTGACCGAGATCGAGAACGGGCGCGGCAAGGCGGTGCTCGGCGTGGGCGGCGCGATCGTCGCGGACAGCGAGATGCGAACCGAATGGCGCGAGGCACTGCTCAAGGGCGCCTTCGTGCGCAAATCCTCGCCTGACCATCGCGCGGCGCAGTTCGACCTGATCGAGACGATGCGCTTCACTCCCGAGGAGGGGATCTCCTTTCTTGAAGCCCATTTGATGCGCATGAAGACCAGCGCTGCAGAGCTCGGTTTCTCCTTCGATCGTCACGAGGCACGCAACCAGCTCCACGCGCTATGTTTCGTGCTCGAGAAACCCAGCAGGATCCGCCTGCTCGCCTCACGTCGCGGCGCGATCGCACTCGAAGCGCAGGATATGCCCGAGGCCTGGCCTTCCCCCGCAGGCACCATCGTCATGCCCCTTCCCGTCGACCCAGGCGACTGGCGGTTGCGGCACAAGACCAGCGAACGCGGATTTTATGGAGAAGCGCAGGCGGTCGCCCGCCATCATGGTGCCCTGGAGACGATCTTCGTACGTGACGACGGGTTGCTTACCGAGGGTTGTGTCACCAATCTCTTCGTGCGCGGCCCCGATGGTGTGCTGCTGACCCCACCTGCGCGGCTAGGCCTGCTGCCCGGCGTGCTGCGCCAATCGCTGCTCGATCAGGGCATAGCGCGCGAGGCCGAATTGCGGATCGAGGATCTGGAAGGCGGTTTCTTCCTTGGCAATGCCTTGCGGCAGATGATGGACGCGAGGCTCAAGTCGTGAGCCGGATCCCGATCCTGTTCGAGGACGGCGAGGCGCTGGTGATCGACAAGCCCGGCGGCCTGCCGATCGAGCGCCCGCGCAAGGGCGGGCCGAGCCTCGAGGATCACCTTGCCGACCTGCGCCTTGGCTTTCAGCGTGACCCTGTCGCGGTGCATCGTATCGACACCGACACCAGCGGCTGCCTGCTGCTGGCGCGCAATCCCAAGGCCTTGAAGCGCTTCGCCAAGGCGTTTGAGGACAGGTTGGTGGGCAAGCGTTACCTCGGAATCCTCGCGGCCATCCCCGAGGAAAACGAAGGCACGATCGAGTTGGCCCTGTCCAAGATCAGCAGCGCCGAAAAGGGCTGGCGGATGATCGCGGCGAAGAAAGGCAAGCCTTCGATCACGCATTGGCAAGTGCTGGGCGATCATGATGGGCACGCACTGGTCGAATTTCGCCCCGAGACGGGCCGGACGCACCAGATTCGCGTTCACGCGCTGACAGGCCTGGGCATCCCGCTGCTGGGCGATCCGGTCTATGGCGATGGCAAGGGCGCACCCCGCACCATGCTTCACGCGGCCAGCCTCATCGTTCCTCGCGAGGGAAAACCGCCGATCGAAGCCAGTGCCCCGCTTCCAAGAGACTTCGCGGCGCTCGGCTTTTCCGATGGGTAGGGTTGCGGATCGGGCGCTCGAGATTGCCGAAGAGAAGTTCATCGCTTCCTCGGGCCCGGGCGGCCAGAACGTAAACAAGGTCGCCACCGCGGTGCAACTGCGCGTCGATGTATTCCAGCTGGGCCTCACTCCTGAAACCTTTGAACGGCTCAAAGAACTTGCCGGAAGCAGGTTGACCAAGGGTGGCGAAATCGTCCTGACCGCCAATGAGTACCGCACGCAGGAACAGAACCGCGAAGCCGCACGGGAACGGTTGTTGGCTTTGCTTGCCGAAGCGCTTACCCCGCCAAAGAAGCGAGCCAAGAGTCGGGTCAATCGCGTGGGCAAGGCCCAACGCCTCAAGGCGAAGAAGGTGCGCGGCGAGGTGAAGGCCAAGCGCGGCAAGGTCGACTGGTAGCACCCCTGCACACCGCTTGACTTTTCCCCCGGAATCACCCAATGGGCGCGCCGGAACGGCGGTGCTACGCGCGCCGCCATTATTTTTTCGGCCCCGAACCGGGCCTCACAGGATCTTTAGGAACACGCCATGGCGAAGCCCGCAACCGTCAAGATCAAGCTCGTCTCGACCGCCGACACGGGCTTCTACTACGTGACGAAGAAGAACCCCCGGAATCACACCGAGAAGTTCACCTTCAAGAAGTACGACCCGATCGCGCGCAAGCACGTCGAGTTCAAGGAAGCCAAGATCAAGTAAGCCGGCCGGATGCTGAACCGTGGGAACTAGCCGGGTTCAGTGATGGTTCAATGCTCCGATACCAATCAAGGAGCATGAGCAACTTGTCTTTCACAACCAAACACCCATTGCGCGCCGCGCTGGCTTTATCGCTGGCTGCGGCGCTGCCCGTTTCCGCCATTGTCGCGATCCAGCCCGCCGCAGCCGCTGAGGGCGACCTCGACAAGGCGGTCGCCGCGCTGCGCGGCATCTCGACCATGAAGGCCGACTTCGTCCAGACCGACCGCAACGGCCAGACCGTTGCGGGAGTGATGACGCTCAAGCGCCCCGGCAAGATCCGCTTCGAATACGCCAAGGGCGTGCCGCTGCTGATCGTTTCCAACGGCAAGTCGATGTATCTCGTCGACTACGAGGTGAGGCAGGTCCAGCGCTGGCCGATCAGCAGCTCGCCCCTCGGCGCACTGCTGGATCCGAGCCGCGACGTGAAAAGATATGGCAAGCTGCTGCCGACGGGCCATCCCGACGTGATCAGCATCGAGGTGCGCGACACCAGGCATCCCGAATATGGGGTGATCACGCTGATCTTCGCGCGCGACGCGAGCGCACCTGGCGGGCTGCAGCTGACCCATTGGGTCGCGCTCGATTCGCAGAACAACCGCACCACCGTGCGCCTGCGCAACCAGCGCTACGGCGTGGCCGTGGCGGACAGCGCATTCACCTTCCGCGATCCGCGCCGAACGTCCCGTCGACCGGGGTGAACGCTTCGACCGTGGTCGGGTGTAAATATGCGACATCCCGCTGTCGGTTGTTCATTGCGCAGCAAGCCGGACAGGGATAATTTTCCCTTACGAGACGACGCGAGACGGGTTTCCCCCCTGTTGATCCGCTCGCACTGGTTCATCTCGTTCCAAGCGTGACGAACGCTAACAAGGAACCCTCGTGCCATTGCCCCCGGCACGAGGGTTTTTTGCGACCAGTGTTCATTCGTCCGGCCAGCCGAGCGCCTTGCGGATCACGTTGTAGATCAGGTTCTGTTCCATCACGCCGCGGACCCGCCCGGCGCCCGGTCCGTTGGCGTAAAGCGGGACATCCTCGCCGGCATGGGTTTCCGAACCCATCGGCAAGAGCGCCTGCTGATGCGCGGAGATCCCGGTTTCGGGCATCGGACGCTCACCCACCACGGCCCCGGGGCCATTGGCATAGCCAAGCGTGGTATAGGGCTTGCCGTCGGCAGCCAGCGCGGGTTCGGCGCCGGTCTCGCCATCATCCTTGGGCGAGACCACCAGGCCGAGGATCGGATTGCCGCGCTGCGGGTAGCCCGCGATGGTGAAGACATGGCTGTGGTCGGCAGTGACCATGATCAGGGTTTCGACCGGATCGGTATGGTCGATGGCATATTGTACCGCGCGGGCAAACTCGACGGCTTCCTCCAGCGCATAGCCAGCCTGGCCCGCGTGATGGCCATGGTCGATCTTCCCGCCTTCGACCATCAGGTAATAGCCATCGGGGTCCTGCCCCAGCCGCGCGATGGCCGCCGAGGTCATGTCGGTCAGCGTCGGCTCGCTGCTATCGGCCTTGCGATCGACCATGTAGGTCATGTGGCTGGGCGAAAAGAGGCCGAGCACCGGCTTGTCCATCGGGGCTGCGAGAAGCGCGGCTGCGTTCTCGACATAGGTACCGCCGGTCGCCGCAACCCAGCCCGCCGGGAGATTGGCCGAAGCATCGAGCCGCTGCCCCTTGCCGGCTTGGCCGAAGAAGGCGGCGCGTCCCCCACCCAGCGCAACGTCGAACGGTTTGCTCACAAGCTGGGCCGCTATGTCCGCGCAACCGAGGCCGCGCTGCGCCTCGGGGATCACGCTGTCGGCCTCCCAGTCGCGATCGACGCTGCGCGAATAGACCGAGGCCGGGGTCGCATGGGTGATTCGCGTCGTACTGACGATCCCCAGCGCCAGGCCGCGCCGCTTGGCCTCTTCGCCCAGCAAGGGGAGCTCGTGCCCGGCGCCGGAGCGGCAATCGCCATTGTGCGTTTCAGGGCCATAGCCAAGCATGCCGATCTTCGTCTTGCGCCCGGTATGCATGGCCGATGCCGTCCCCGCACTGTCCGGCACCTGGGCATTGGTATTGTAGGTCTTGACCAGCGCGACGTGCTCGAACGTCTCGAAAGGCAGGACGTATTCCTCACCTGTCTGCCCGAGCTTTTGCCCGGCATGAATCCGCGTTGCCGTAACGGTCGAGACACCCATGCCGTCACCGATGAAGAGGATCACGTTCTTCGCCCGGGGCGCCTCGCTCACCACCTCGATGGCGGGCTGAGGAACTTCTTGCGCCATGGTGGCGGTGCACGCGGTCAGCGCCAGCGCAGCCATACCGGTAGCCAGGCGAAGTGTACGGATTGTCATGCAGTGTCTCCTCGAACTCCGAATACCTGCCCTATATCGAACCTTTGCAATACGGAACTGTGACGCTTGCCGCAGGCTTGTCGCTCGCCTAACCCCCGCGCCATGGTCACTGTCGCAACCTGGAACATCAACTCGGTCCGCCTGCGGATGCCGATCGTCGAACGCTTCTTGCAGGAGCAATCCCCTGATATCCTGTGCCTGCAGGAGATCAAATGCCAGGAGCAGCAGTTCCCCTACGAAGCCTTCCGCGCGCTCGGCTACGAGCATTTCGCGGTGCATGGGCAGAAGGGCTATCACGGCGTCGCAACCGTCGGGAAAGTACCCTTCAAGGAATTCTCCCGCCACGATTGGCAGGACAATGGCGAGGCGCGCCACGTCGGGGTTGAGCTAACCGATCCAGGCATGCAGGGCATGGTGGTGGAAAACGTCTATGTCCCCGCCGGCGGCGACGAACCCGATCGCACGATCAATCCCAAATTCGGGCAGAAGCTCGATTTTCTCGATCGCATGACTCGTTGGGCCGAAACGATCGACCGGCCCACGCTGATCGTCGGCGACTTCAACATCGCGCCGCTCGCAAGCGATGTCTGGGATCACAAGGCCCTGCTCAAGGTGGTCAGCCACACCCCGCTCGAGGTCGAAACGCTGCAGCGCTTCATGGACGCGCATGGCTGGGCGGATATCGGGCGCGAACACATCAAGGCACCCGAACGTTATTACAGCTGGTGGAGCTATCGCGCGAAGGACTGGAAGGCGAACGATCGCGGCCGCCGCCTCGACCATATGTGGGCAAGCCCCGAACTGGCGAAAGAGGCGACCGGCCATTCGGTCCACGAATATGCGCGCGACTGGGACAAGCCATCGGATCACGTGCCGCTGGTGACGGAGTTCACCCTCTGAGCGAGGCCACGCCCTCCTATTCCCCCGCCCGGCGGGCGGCGCAGGCGGTCGACGCGCTGCGCCATGGATGGCCACTGGTAATCGCGGGGGCACCACTGCTCCAGCCGGTGGAAACGGCCTTCGGCGATCTCAGCGGCGATGCGATGCTGCTTTCGGCGAGCCGTGCGGCGACGCTCAAGCTTGCCAACCAGATCGAAGCCGCCGTGCCGCGCCAGCCAGTACTGATGCGGGCTGCCGATCCCTTCGATCTGCCGCTTGCGCTGGCAGTGGCAGACCCCGCGCTCGACATGGAGAACCCGCTCAAGGGCCCCTTCAAGGCCTTGCCGCTCGCCTGGGAAGAGCAGGCGCGCGCGGCGCTTGAGCTGGCGCGCATGGCAGGAATCCTCCCCGCTTTCCTCGTCGATCCGCGCGGCGTAGGCGAGCCGGTAACACTCGAGGCAAGCGACGTCGCGGCCTATGCCGATGCCACGCGGCTGCAGATCGCCACGCGAGCGAAATTGCCAGTGGTGGCAGCAGAGGGCGCCCGCATCGTCGCCTTCCGCAGCCCCGACGACACGCGCGAGCATGTCGCACTGATGATCGGCCAGCAGAACGCCGAACGCCCGCCGCTGGTTCGGCTGCACTCCGAATGCCTCACCGGCGATATCCTCGGCAGCCTCAAGTGCGATTGCGGGCCGCAGCTCGACGCAGCGCTCCATGCAATGGCGGAGGAAGCGGGCAAGGGCGGTTGGGGTGTCCTGCTCTACCTCAGGCAGGAAGGGCGCGGGATCGGCCTGGTCAACAAGCTCAGGGCCTATCGCCTGCAGGACCAGGGTTTCGATACGGTCGATGCCAACACCCGGCTTGGCCTGCCCGACGAAGCGCGCGATTTTCCCATTGCGGCGCGCATGCTCGAATTGCTCGGCGTTCGCGCCATCCGGTTGATGACCAACAACCCGGCCAAGGTCGCCGCGGTCGAGGGCGAGGGCGTGACCGTTGCCGAGCGCGTACCGCATGCGCTTCCCGACAATCCGCACAACGCCCGCTATCTCGCCACCAAGCGCGACCGCGCGGGCCACCTGCTGCCTTGAACACGATCGCGATCCGGCCCGAGCGCGAGGGCGATGTAGCGACCATCCACACGCTCACCGAGACCGCCTTTCGCGACATGCCGTTCAGCGATGGCGACGAGCAGCACCTTGTCGATCGCCTGCGCGGCGATGGGGACTTGACCCTGTCGCTGGTGGCAGAGGATGCCAGTCGGATAGTCGGTCACATTGCCTTCTCTCCCGTGACGATTACCGACGGGAGCAAGCATTGGTTCGGCCTGGGGCCTGTGAGCGTATGGCCCGAACTGCATGCGCAAGGCATCGGATCGGCGTTGATCCGTCGGGGCATCGCCGAGCTGCAGGAACGGGGGGCAGGGGGCATCGTCCTGCTCGGCAGTCCCGACTACTACGGCCGCTTCGGCTTCGTGCACGATCCCGCGCTGACCTATCCCGGGCCGCCTCCAGAATACTTCCAGCGACTGGTCCTCGCGGGTCCTGCGCCCAGTGGTGTCGTCAGCTATGCCAAAGGCTTTGGTTAGCGTCGTTCGTAGCGCTTGAGCCCGGGGCCCAGTGCGTTGTCGCCAAGCACCAGGCGATCGCCGGTCCAGTCGGCGACGAAAGCCGGGGAGCGACGCAGACCTGGGGCGAGGCGTGCGTCATTGCCCTCTATCACCAGCCCGTCGGCACTATGGTGCGCACCCTCCGCACCGATGGCGATAAAGGCAGACCAGTTCTCCTTATCCGCCCCTTGCACGAACCAGTTACCGCGGATTGCCCCGCCCGCTCCATTGGGCAAGTCGATCATGTATTTGGTGCCATGCCCGTTGGCATCGTCGAAGCTGCAGTTCTCGATGACGGTGCGCGACGCGCGAGACTTGAGGTAGTGCCCCCCGGTTCCCTGTTCGAAGCGGCTGCGCGTTACCCTGAGTCTGCCATAGTCACCGACGTAGATTGAATGGGCGCAACCACCCGAATTCTCGCAGGTGCCGAGCCGGGTGAACGTCGACTTGTCGACGATGAGCTCGCTATCGATGCCATTGCTGGTCATGATCCCCTGCTGGCTGTCGCGGAACCAGCTCTGGGAGACGGTGAGTGGGCCTTTTTCCAGCCGAATACCGGCACCGTTGCCGTCGCGCACCGTGATATCGGCAAAGACGAGGCCTTCGACCAGGGCGCCACGGCCGCGGAGTACCAACGAGGCCTTGCCTTCGCAGGCCACGCCACCGAGCAGCGCCGTGCCCGGTACCGCCGCACGATAGGTAACAAAGCCTCCGCGCTGAACCGCGCAATCGCGCCAATTGCCCGCGGCGATTTCGATGGTCCCGCTGCCATCGCCGATCGCGTCAACCGCTTCCTGGAGCGTGGCATAGCCGCGACCGCTTTCGCGCACCGTGAAGCTCGCCTCGCTTACGCCTTGTGCAAGCGGCGCGGCGAGAGGGACGATGCCAATGCGAAGGTCGCGAGAGCCCCCATAGTCAGACGGTGCAGGCGTCGCGCACGGTAGGATAGAGTCATTCCTCGTCGCCCCAGCGCCATCGCCAGCCGCCCCGGGTCTTGCGCGCCGAGATCATAATGAGGGCAATCGTGGCGGCGAGGAAGATGGCGAAGGCGGTGGCCCCGCCGATTGCGGCGTCCCATTCGATCAGCAGGGCGCACAGACCAAGGACGAGCAGATACCCCGACAGCAAGGCCCAACCCTCCCGCGCGATCGGCAGGCCTGCACCATATCCATACCGCTTCGGTGCGAACCAGGCGTTGTCATCCTCGCTCATCTCAGTTCTCCTTCGCCGGCCGCCCACGCTTGGCTGGCCTGCTGACGGGAATTTCGATACCGCGCCTGGCCAGCGCCTCGCGCAGCAGGATCTCGATCTGGGCGTTGGCGCTTCGCAATTCGTCCGCCGCCAACCGTTCGACCGCGGCGTGAACCGCAGGATCGAGACGGAGGGCGAAGGCTTTCTTCTGCATTGCGTCGGACCCGTTGCGCGTGGGTCAATATAGCGAACCGGCGTTGACCACCGGGCTTGCCTCGCGATCGCCGCAAAGCACGACCATCAGGTTCGAGACCATGGCCGCCTTGCGCTCGTCATCGAGGTCGACGATCCCATCATTGGCCAGCTTGGCGAGCGCATCCTCGACCATGCCGACTGCGCCAATCACGACCTTCTGGCGCGCGGCGATCACCGCATCGGCCTGCTGGCGGCGAAGCATCGCCCCGGCGATCTCCGGTGCATAGGCAAGGTGGGTCAGGCCGGCCTCGTCAACCAGGATGCCCGCCACCTTCAGGCGATCGTTCAGCTCGACCAGAAGCTCGTGATTGACCACATCGCCGCTGCCGCGCAGCGTCACTTCCTCATTCTCGAAGTCGTCATAGGGATGGCGCGAACCCACCGTACGCAATCCCGCTTCGATCTGGATGTTCACGAACTGCTTGTAATCATCGACATCGAAACTTGCCTGTGCGGTATCGGCGACGCGCCAAACCACGTTGCAGGCGATCTCGATCGGGTTGCCCCGCTTGTCGTTGATCTTGACCCGTTCGGAATGGATGTTGTGCGCACGGGCCGAAATCTTCTTGCGCCCGATCCACGGCCAGACCCACCGCAGGCCTTCGGTCCGTTCGGTACCCTTATACTCGCCGAACAGGGTCAGCACCGTGGCCTGGTTGGGCTGGATCATGAAGAAACCGGCCGCGACGAAGATGGACGCGAGGAGGGGGCCCATCAGGAGGCCCAGGAACAGTAGCTTGTCGAACTTGGTAGCCCCGGAAGGCGGAAGGTTCGAGGTGAAGTCCCACACCACCAGCACGATGAGGAGGAGAAGCACAAGCAGCATCAGATAGCCGCTGAAGCTGGAGCCGGCATATTCCCGGCTGGTCTTCATCCCCTTGAGTTCAACTGACATAGCGAATCACTCCCACGATATAAATCTGATATCATATTTATATCGTTTGTAATGGGAGTCAATGACGCGCGATGGCGCGCAGAAAGGCCTCGCCATAGGCCTCCAGCTTTCTCGCCCCGACCCCGGGGAGCTGGCCGAGTTCCGCCAGTGTGGCCGGGCGGCGCTCGGTCATCTCGCGCAGAGTCGCATCGTGAAAGATGACATAGGGCGGAACCTGTCCCTCCACCGCCAGTTCGCGCCGCAATTCGCGCAGCGCATCGAACAAGGGGTCGCCGATCGGATTGGCCGCCGCATTGCGCCGTCCCTTGCGTTCACGCTTGGGCGGGACGACGATCTGTACATTGCTCTCGCCCTTTAGGATCGCCCGCGCCGCACCGCCGAGCGCAAGTCCGCCATGTTCGGTAGCGATTAGCTCGCCCCGCGCCTGCAATGCTCGCGCGAGCGGCTGGAGCAAGGGCGCCTCATCCGCCTCTACTATCCCGAATACGCTCAGTCGATCATGGCCACGCTGGCGCACGCGTTCATCCTCGACCCCGGTGAGGACCTTCTGCAAATGGCCCATGCCGAAGCTCTGGCCGGTGCGATAAACGGCGCTGAGCAGCTTGCGGGCCAGCTCCGTCACGTCGGTAACGGCCGGTTGCTCGATGCAGTTATCACAATTGCCGCAGGCTGCAGGCGGGTCCTCCCCAAAATGGCGCAGCAAGATCGCGCGGCGGCACTCGGCGGTTTCGACCAGCCCCGCGAGCGCATCGAGCCGAGCCCGTTCGGCACCGCGCCGCGCCTCGTCAATCTCGGCCAATCGCTGGCGCGCGGTGGCAAAATCCCCCGCACCCCAGAACATTACGGCTTGGGCCGGGTCACCGTCCCGCCCGGCGCGGCCGGTTTCCTGGTAATAGCCTTCGATCGACTTGGGAACGCCGACATGCGCGACAAACCGCACATCGGGCTTGTCGATACCCATGCCAAAGGCGACCGTCGCAACCATCACCGTGTCTTCGCTCGCAACGAAGCTCGACTGATTGGCCGCACGGACCTCGGCATCCAGTCCGGCATGATAGGGCAGCACCGGCCGCCCGGTCGCCGCACCCAGCTTTTCCGCCAGTTCTTCGACTTTGCGCCGCGTCAGCGCATAGACGATCCCCGGCCCCGGCTCGGCCGCCATCAGGTTCGCCAGCTGCCGCAACGGGTTGTCCCGGTGGCGGATCGCATAGCGAATATTCGGGCGGTCGAAGCCGGCGAGCACCAGTCCGTCGGCCGGGATGCCGAGCTGGCCCATCACGTCGGAACGCGTTTGGCGATCGGCGGTGGCGGTCAGAGCCAGTCGCGGAACATGGGGGAATGCGTCCATCAGTGGGCGCAGCATGCGATAGTCGGGCCGGAAATCGTGACCCCATTCGGATACGCAATGCGCCTCATCCACCGCGAAGAGGCACAGCGGGGCGGCGGACAGGAATTCGCGGAACCCGGACTGGCTGGCACGTTCGGGCGCCACATAGAGCAGGTCGAGCTCGCCCCGACGAAAGGCGTCCTGCGTCTCGCGCCAGTCGGCATCGGCGCTGGTCAGCGTAGCCGCGCGGATGCCGTTGGCCCGCGCGGCACGAAGCTGGTCATGCATCAGGGCTATCAGCGGGCTTATGACCACGCAGGTCCCTTCCAGCATCACCGCCGGTAGCTGGTAGGTCAGCGACTTGCCCGCACCCGTCGGCATCACTGCAAGCGTGGGCCGACCTGCAAGCACCCGTTCCACCACCTCGGCCTGGCGACCGCGGAAATCGGCAAAACCGAACACGGCCTTGAGCTTCGCCAGCGCGGCGTCGGTAGGAGCATGAATGCTGTCGGGCATGCCGCCCTGATTGCGGTCCAGGCGGCGACATGCAACCGGCGCGACGACATTTTCCCCTTGCCCCGGGCGGTCCTGTCACGCTTTAGACAGGGTTCGGGCCGGTCGGGCCCATTGAGTTTACGCAGGAGAGACCCTCATGAAGTTCCGTATCGCCCTTGCCGCCGCTGCGTCGCTCGTGCTCGCCGCCTGTGGCGGCGCACAGGATGCCTCGACCGAAGCCGAAGCAGATACCGTAGAGGTTGATGCCGACGCCGCCCTCGAAGGCGTCGATGTTGCCCCGGTCGCCGACGATGCTGCCACCGCGGAGGAAGAGGCCGGGGAGGAAGCTGCGGCCGCAGAAGCGCAACAAATCCAGGAAGCCGGGGACCAGGCCGCCGACACCGCTGCCGCGGCCATGGACGCCATGGCCGAAGACGCCGGCAACTGATCGAGGCACGCCGCCGGGCCGGGTGCCGTAGCGTCCTTGGCGCAAGACCCTGTCCGGCGGTAATCACTCGTCGATGAGCCGACTCGCCCTGACCCTGGCGCTTGCCGCCCTGCCCGCCGTAGCGGGCTGCTCCGACGACAGCGACGAGCCGGTCGATGCCGTTTCACCGACCGAAGCCAAGGCGCTCGATGAGGCGGCCGAGATGATCGAGCAGCGGCGCCTGCCGCCCGAGGCGGTTGCCGATACCGGTGCCGCAAATGAGAAACCGGCTGAGGGAGAGGCCAAATAATGACCAGCACGCCCAATCCGGGGATGGACCCCGAGATCTTCGACCAGTTCCTCGAACAGCTCCAGCGCTATGTGCGCGAGCGGCTGATCCCGGCCGAGAAGGACGTGATCGAGGATGACCGGATTCCCGACGACATCGTCGCCGAGATGAAGGAGATGGGCCTGTTCGGTCTTACCGTACCCGGAGAATACGGTGGTGCCGGGCTCAACACGTCGCAATATGCCCGCGTGGTGCACTGCATGGCCTATGCCGCACCAGCCTTCCGCTCGATCTTTTCGATCAACGTCGGAATGTTCAACTCGGCCATCAAGAATGGCGGGACCGAGGCGCAGAAGGACGAATGGTGGCCCAAGATCGCAGCCGGCGCCATCGCCTGCTTCGGGCTGACCGAGCCGGGTTCGGGTAGCGACAGCGCCGCCATGGCAACCACCGCGCGCCCCGACCCCAATGGCAATGGCTGGATCCTCAACGGGACCAAGCGCTACATCACCAACGCCCCCTTCGCCGAAGTCGGCCTGATCATGGCACGCACAGAGAAGGAAGCCCTGCCCAAGAACGCGCATGTCAGCGCCTTCATCGTGCCGATGAACACGCCCGGGGTCTCCACCGGCAGCCCGGACAAGAAGATGGGTCAATCGGGTAGCCACATTTCGGATATCATGCTCGACGATGTCCACGTGCCGGGTGACGCACTGCTCGGCGGGGAGACCGGCAAGGGCTTCCGCTTCGCCATGATGAGCCTCGACAACGGACGCATTTCGGTTGGCGCAGCCGCCACAGGCTATGCCCGCCGCGCGCTCGACAGCGCGCTACGTTATGCCAACGAACGCAAGGCTTTTGGTGAACCGATCGCCAATTTCCAGCTGATCCAGCAGATGCTGGCTGAAAGCGACACCGAGATCTACGCCGCCGAAGCGATGATGGCCGACGTCACCGCGCGCGCCGACCGGGGCGAGAATATCCTGCGCAAGGCTGCGGCGTTCAAGGTCTTCGCCAGCGAGATGTGCGGCCGCGTGGTCGACCGCGTGGTGCAGATCTATGGCGGTGCCGGCTACCTTGCCGAATACGATGCCGAACGCTTCTTCCGTGATGCGCGCATCTACCGCATCTACGAAGGTACGACACAGATCCTTCAGCTCCAGATCGCCAAGCATATGCTGCGCGAATTCGCCGAGCAGGCCTGAGGTGTACGGGCTCCTCAAGGGACTGAGCATCATCGAAGCCTCGAGCTTCGTCGCATCGCCCACCGCCGGGCTCTACTGCGCCCAGATGGGCGCCGAGGTGATCCGCGTCGACCACAAGGCCGGCGGGCTCGACTATGACCGCTACCTGCTGACCAGTGGCGGTCGCTCATTGAGCTGGGAGAACCTCAACCGCGCCAAGAAATCGGTCGCACTGGACCTGGTCAGAGCGGAGGGACGCGAATTACTGGTCGAGCTGGCAGCCCGCACCGGCAATTTGATCACCAACCTGCCCGAGAAGAGCTTCCTTTCGCATGACGCCGTTTCGGCACGGCAGCCGGACGGTGTCCCCGATCTCGTCAGCATACGCATCATGGGCTGGCACGACGGCAGGCAAGCGATGGATTTCACTGTCAACGCCGCCAGCGGTTACCCGCTGATGTGTGGGCCCGAGGAGTGGGATCCCGCAACCGCGCCCCCCGTCAACCAGGCGCTTCCGGCCTGGGATTTCATTACCGGTGCCTATTGCGCCTTCGCTTTGTTAGCCGGCATCCGCCACCGTGACGCCACTGGCGAAGGCAGCGAGTTGCGGGTCCCGCTGGGCGATGTGGCCATCGGCACCATGGCCAATAGCGGCGCGATGGCCGAGATGCTCTATCGCGGGGCCGATCGCGAACGGCTGGGCAATGCCATATGGGGCGCCTTCGGACGCGACTTCCGCACCCGCGACGGGGTGCGCTTCATGGTCGCCGCACTGACGCCAAAGCAATGGAACGGCCTTGTCGCCGCGATGGGCGTAGGCGACGCCATTGCCGAACTCGAACGAGAGCTGGGCGTGAGCTTCGCCGATGGCGACCGGCCGCGTTTCGAGCATCGTCACCGGCTGTTCGAACTATTCCAGGACCAGGCGGGGCAATCCGATTGGTCTGACCTGTCCGCGCGGCTCGCCGCCGAAGGAACCACTTTCGAACGCTATCGGACGATGCACGAAGCAGCGAATGATCCCGAATTGGTGGCGAACAACCCGCTGTTCGGTCCCTCGCCCGCCAACCCGAGTGGCTTCGAGTATCCGGCAACGCGCAGCTTCGCCAACATTCCGGGTCGCGAGGCGGGCAATCCCGCACCGGCCCCCTATCTTGGGCAGCATACCGAAGAGGTCCTGGCCGAACGGCTCGGCCTTGCTTCGGGCACGATCGGCGATCTCGTCGATCGCGGCATCGCCCGCCTGTCCGACGCCACTAGTTGATTGGGAACTGATCCATGACGTCACTTCGTCGAGTCGCCATCTGCAAGCCCCTGCGCACCCCCGTCGGTCGCTATCTGGGCAGTCTCCAACCCTTGGAGGCCGGAAAGCTTGGCGCCATCATCATCAAGGCACTGGTCGAGCGCAGCGGTATCGATCCGATGCGCGTCGACGACGTCGTCTTTAGCCAAGGCTACGGCAGCGGCGAGGCACCTGCGATCGGCCACTGGAGCTGGTTGGCCGCAGGTTATCCCATCGAGGTTCCCGGCTTCCAGCTCGACCGGCGCTGCGGCTCGGGCCTGCAGGCAGTCGCGACGGCGGCGATGATGGTCCAGACTGGCGTTGCCGATTGCGTCCTCGCGGGCGGGGTCGAGAGCATGTCCAACGTCGAACACTATACTACCGCAGCCCGCCAGGGCTCGCGCCTCGGCGACATGGTGCTGTGGGATCGACTGACCCGTGGACGGTTGATGAGCCAGCCGATCGAGCGATTTGGCGTCATTACCGGCATGATCGAAACCGCAGAGAACCTGGCCAAGGATTACGGCATTACCCGCGAAGAGGCCGATGCCTTCGCGGTCCGCAGTCACCAGAACGCCACCCGCGCCTGGGCCGAAGGCAAGTTCGATGAACAGCTGGTTTCGGTCGAGATCCCCTCGCGCAAGGGCGATGCGGTCATCTTCGCCAAGGACGAGGGCTTCCGCCCCGACGCCAGCATGGAAACGCTGGGCGCGCTGCGGGCGATCGACATCAAGCGCGATCCCGACGCCATCGTGACGGCGGGCAATGCCAGCCAGCAGAATGACGCCGCGGCGGCTTGCCTGGTGGTTGCGGAGGACAAGGTCGAGGAACTCGGCCTCGAACCGATCCTGTGGTTCCATTCGTGGAGCGCGGCAGGCTGCGACCCCAGCCGCATGGGTATTGGCCCCGTCCCGGCGGTCGAGCGCTTGTTCGCCCGCAACGGTCTCGGTTGGGGTGACATCGAGCTGATCGAGCTCAACGAAGCCTTCGCCCCGCAGGCGCTCGCCGTGCTCAAGGGCTGGGGGTTCTCTGACGACGACAGCCGCCGTGAGCTGGTCAACGTCAATGGTTCGGGCATCTCGCTCGGTCACCCGATCGGAGCCACCGGCATTCGCATCCTTGCCGACATGGCGCACGAAATGCGTCGCCGTGGGGCCCGCTATGGGCTCGAGACCATGTGCATCGGCGGCGGGCAGGGGATGGCGGCCGTGTTCGAGCGCGCCGCCTGATGGGAAGCTGGTCCGCCTGGCTGGGGCGCGAGACGACGTCGCAGGACAGGCTCGATGCCGCGCTTGCCTCGCGCTGGTGCGCCACGATGGACCGTGCGGTTCCCGCAGACGGCACAATGCCGCAGGGCATCCACTTCTGCCTGTGCACCCCCGAAGCCCCGACAGCCGCGCTGGGCGAGGATGGACATCCGACGCGCGACGAGAGTGCAGCGAGCTTCTTCCCACCGGTTCCCCAACCACGCCGGATGTGGGCATCGAGCAAGGTCACCTTCCTCTCACCCTTGACGATCGGCGCGCGGATCGAGCGCCGGTCGCGCATCGCCACGATCGACGAGAAAAGCGGCAAGACCGGGTCGCTGGTCTTCGTCGAAGTCGACCACGAGACCAGCGCCGATGGGACCCCCGCCGTGCGCGAACGGCAAACTTTGGTATATCGCGACGCTGCCAGCGCCGAGGCGCCGCTAAGTCCCCCGCAACCCGCCGCCAATGGTGTGGATCCAACGGGATGGGATGTGCACCGCACTCTGGTGCCAGACCCGCGATTGCTGTTCCGCTTCTCCGCGCTGACCTTCAACACCCACCGCATCCACTATGATGCACCCTATACGCGTGACGTCGAACGCTATCGCGGCCTGGTGGTGCATGGGCCCTTGATGGCGAGCCTGCTGCTGCAACTGGCGGCAAGCGAGTTGGGCGAAAACCGGCTCGAGAGCTTCGGCTTCCGGGCCATCAGCCCGGCCATTGCAGGGGAAGAACTGAACCTGCTGATGCGTCGGGAGAGCGCCGGCCTTGAGCTGGCTGCGCTAGCATCCGATGGCCGTGAAGTGGTCAGGGCTCGCGCGAGCCTTGATTAAGGTTGGCACGCCGCACTGCGCCTCACGGGCCTGCAATTCGCCAACCATTAGTTAACGTACTCCCGATATTTGTGAACTGTTCGAAGTCCCTCAAGTAAATCAGGGATATAACGCGCCGCGGCAAAGCAGGTGCTTCGACAGCACGGGAGCAGAGAATGTATGAAGTTCGGGCCGACGTTTCACGTCACTGCGTCATCCTAATCCTGAAACATGACTACAACCACGATCGCGATGCAGTTCATCAGGACTTCGTCGCTGCGGCCGAGCGGGTACGGTCCGAAGACGGCCACTTCGACGTGCTGGTCGACCTGGTCGGCATTCACGTCATAGCGCAGGAGCGGGTCGATAGCGGCGAGGTGCTCATGCGTTGGTGCGTTACCAATGGCATGCGGCGCGGCGCGATTGCGGTCGGCACGATGCTCCAGGAATTGCAGCTCAAGCGCTTGTCCGAGCGGAGCGAGAAATTCCGCTACTTCCGTTCGGTCGATGAGGCAGAGCGCTGGCTGGGCGAAACCTCGGTGGAAGCCTAAATCACCGCGCCATCTACCCGGCCTCATCGACAGGCGTGTAATTCACGATCGGTTGCAGGACGGAATAGCGTTCCGGGAGCGGCTCACGGCCGAGCGGGGGATAGTCGATTTCGGTGGGCTCTACCTGGGTATCGGGGAGGCGGTCGAGCAGGTCGCGCACGAGCGTCAGTCGGCCACGTTTCTGGTCATTGAAATCGACCAGGGTCCAAGGCGCCCAATCGGTGTGGGTGGCCGCAAGCATGGCTTCGCGCGCTTCGGTATAGGCATCATACTTGTCACGCGCGGCAAGATCGACCGGCGAGAGCTTCCAGCGCTTGAGCGGGTCTTCCAGCCGTTCGCGCAGGCGTTCTTCCTGTTCGGCCTGGTCGGTGCCGAGCCAGTATTTGAACAGCAGGATGCCGTCCTCGACCAGTTGCTTTTCGAAAAGCGGTGCCTGCGCGAGAAATGCCGCGACCTGTTCAGGCGAGGCATAACCCATGACCTTCTCGACACCCGCGCGGTTGTACCAGCTGCGATCGAACAGCACGATCTCGCCAGCACTAGGCAAGTGCGTGATGTAGCGTTGGAAATACCATTGGGTCTGTTCCGCTTCGTTCGGCTTCGACAGCGCAACCACACGGCACTGGCGCGGGTTCAACGCCTCGCGGACAGCCTGGATCGCACCGCCCTTGCCCGCCGTATCGCGGCCTTCAAAGATCACCACGATCCGTTGCCCTGTCGCCTTGGCCCAGCGCGCCATGCCGACCAGTTCCGCCTGCATCGGCTCGATCGCGTGCTCGTAATCCTCTTTATTCACCCCTCACCTCCCGAAGCATTTGTGTGGCGGCCGCAAAAGTAGTATCATCAGCAACGATATGGCTACCATCGCAGAACCCGAACAGGACTTTAGCCGCCTGCCGGAGCTTCCGGCAGGAATTTTCACCGCGCCGCTAAAGAAACCGGCCCATGTCGGCGAAGACTGGCTGGAGCCGGCCCAGACCGTCTACTCGTCGGAGGAGGATGCGATCTGGAACGACCTGTTCGCACGCCAGATGCAGGTCCTGCCCGGGCGCGCGGCATCGTCCTTCATCGCTGGCCTCGACAAGCTCAATCTGGATCGCGGCGGGGTACCCGAATTCGGCAAGCTCAGCGAAGACCTGAATGCCCTGACCGGCTGGACCGTCGTGCCGGTGCCAATGCTGATCCCCGATCACGTATTCTTCTGGCACCTCGCCAACCGGCGCTTCCCTGCGGGCAATTTCATCCGCACGCGCGAGACCTTCGACTACATCCAGGAACCCGACGTATTCCATGACGTGTTCGGCCACGTGCCGATGCTGACCGATCCCGTCTATGCCGACTACATGCAGGAATATGGTCGCGCCGGGTGGAAGGCGATGCGCTACAACCGACTGAAGGCGCTCGGGGCGCTCTACTGGTATACGGTCGAGTTCGGGCTGATTCAGGAAACGGACGGCATCAAGGCCTATGGCGCGGGAATCCTCTCGGGCCCGACCGAGGTGGTCTATGCCACCGAGGCTGAAAGCCCCAACCGCATCATGCTCAACGTCGACCGCGTCATGCGCACCGACTACGTGATCAGCGATCTCCAGCCGACCTATTTCGTGATCGAGAGCTTTGCCGACCTCTACCGCCAGACGGTCGAGCGCGATTTCGACAAGCTCTATCGCCACCTCGGCCCCGGGTTCACCTATGCCAATACGGCGGTGATCGACGTCGATTACGTCGTCAATGAGGGTACGCTCGAGTACACGCTGCGCGGCGGACGCGGCAGCGGGGCCAAGCCGGTTTAAGTGATATTCTAGCCCAGACACCGAAACCGGCCCGGAATCGCTCCCGGGCCGGTTCGCGTGACCTTACGGCCGTAGTTTAGTTGCCGGCGGCGTTGTCTGCCGCTTCACCGGCTTCTTCCATGGCATCGGCCTTGTCTTCAGCGGCGTCCGTCATGGCATCTTCCTGTGCATCGGTGATCTGGCCAGCGTCTTCCATTGCCTCGGCTTGCTCGTTCACCACTTCCGCCTGCTGTTCGCCGACGTCTTCAGCCGCATCTTCCTTCGGGCCATCGCAAGCGACGACGCCCAGACTGAGGGTAGCAGCCGAAACGGTGATCAGAGCTTTGTTGAATTTCATGGGTTGTCCCCTTCTATGGTTGGATATCGACCCAATGCGCGAAGAAGGAAAGAGTTCCGAAATCAATCGTTTGTCGTACTCATTGCGCCAGTCGGCGCCGCAGAAGGTTATACGCTGCGATAAGGCCGAGGGCCCCCAGCGTAGCCCATGCCAGAGCCCCGCCACTGACGCCGCCTACGATCGATGCATTGCCGCCGAATAGACCGGCGAGCAGTGAGCCAGCCGTACCGGCCAGCATCTGGCCAAAGATCAGGCGCCCGTCTTCGATGCGCAGGACGATAGTCCCCAGCCAGCCCAGCGCAGCACCCATCACGATCAGTATCAGCGCGCCCATGGCAGATATGTCCGGACATTGGTCATGTCCGATAAAAACCGCACATGAGGCTTTTGTTCCTGCCGTTGCGGCAGAACGAGCCACAGCTCATGCAAACGCGAACCACGCCAGGACGGCCGAACCGGCGACAATGCGATACCAGGCGAACGGAGCGAATCCGCTGCGCCCGACGAAAGCGACAAAGGCGCGGATCACCAGCAGCGCGACGATGAAGCTGACCACAAAGCCCAGCGCGATGTCGTCCCAGCCGACCCGCGCGCTGCCAGCCATCAGCGTATCGTACTTGGTCGCGATCTCGAGCCCCGAGGCCCCGATCATCGTCGGTACCGCGAGGAAGAACGAGAACTCGGCGGCCGTCTTGCGGTTCACGCCCATAGCCAGCGCCCCCATGATCGTCGCGCCCGACCGGCTGACGCCGGGGACCATCGCCAGGCACTGCGCCAGGCCGACGCCGAGAACTGTCACGATGGGCAGGTCGGCCACGCCATGCTCGCCTTCCGGCTTGGACCAGCGTTCGATCCCCAAGATGGCAATCCCGCCGAGGATCAAGGTCCAGGGCACGATCTGCGGATTCCCGAGCATCGCTTCGAACTGTTCGTGGAGCATGAGGCCCAGGACCGCGCTGGGCAGAAAGGCCAGGATCAGGTTGCGCGCGAACAGCAGCCCTTCGCGCTCGCCGCGCAGCACACCCATGCCCGCACCCCAGAACGTGCCCCAATATTGGTAGACAACCGCGAGGATCGCGCCGAGCTGGATCACGACGTTGAACATCGCCCATTCCTGCGGATCCGCACCCGAGAGCTCGGTGGCGAGAATCAGGTGCCCGGTCGAAGAGACAGGGATGAACTCGGTAAGCCCCTCGACAATGCCGAGGAAGATCGCGGTGAAATAGTCGCTCATTGGCTAAGCGCCCAAGAGAAAGGGATGGGCCAAGTCAAGCGGTCTGGCGCCGGAATGCGGTGGCCTGCACGCTCAACCGGCTTCGAGCACGAATTGCAGCGATGCCAACCGCGCATAGAGCCCGCCATTTGCCGCCAATTGGTCGTGGTTACCCTGCTCGACGATCTTGCCATCCTCCATCACCACGATCCGGTCGGCCGCACGCACCGTCGAGAGGCGGTGCGCAATCACCAGTGTAGTGCGGTCCTGCATGAGATGTTCGAGCGCGTCCTGCACCAGCCGTTCGCTCTCGGCGTCGAGCGCGCTGGTCGCCTCGTCGAGCAACAGGATAGGCGCGTTGCGCAGCAAGGCCCGCGCAATCGCGATGCGTTGCCGCTGGCCGCCCGAAAGCTGCGTCCCGCTTTCGCCGAGATAGGTGTCCAGCCCCTGCGGGAGCTTCTCCAGGAATTCTTCCGCATTTGCCGCACGCGCGGCGGCCCAGATTTCCTCGTCGCTCGCGTCCCAATTGCCATAGCGCAGATTGTCACGCGCATTGGCGCTGAACAGCACGCCCTCCTGCGGAACATAGGCCATCCGGCGGCGAACCTCGGCCGGATCGGCGCTGGTTAGCGGAATCCCGTCGATACGGATCGATCCGGCCTGGGGATCATAGAAGCGTTCCGCCAGCTGGAAGATGGTCGACTTGCCCGCTCCAGAGGGCCCAACGATGGCTACGGTCTCCCCTGGCTCGACCTCGAGCGTGAAATCGAAGATGGCGGGGGCGTCGAGCCGTGTGGGATAGCGGAACGTGACATTGCGGAACGACAGGCTGCCGCGCGCGGGAACGGGTAGCGCCTGCGGCCGCGCTGGCGGGGCGATCGCCGGCTTCTCCTCGAGCAGTTCGGCAAGCCGGCTGGCTGCACCGGCCCCGCGCAACAGGTCGCCGTAAACTTCGGTCAGCGCACCGAACGATCCCGCCACGAGACCCGCGGTGATGACGAAAGCCGCAATCGTACCGCCCGAAATCGTGCCCGCGCTTACTTCTTCGGCACCCTTCCACACCAACATGGTGATGCCGCCGAATACGCACAGGATGACGATGGAGGTCATCGCCGCGCGGATCATGATCCGCCGCTTGGCCGTGGTGAAGGTCCGTTCGACCGCGCCCAGGAAGCGCTCGTGCTCGCGCGCCTCCTGGTTGAACCCCTGGACGATCTTCATCGCCCCCAAAACTTCCGTGATCATGGCCCCGATATCGGCCACGCGGTCCTGGCTGGTCCGGCTGACATTGCGCAGGCGGCGGCCGAAGAAGGTGATTGGAACGACGATCGCCGGGATGATCAGGACAAGCCCGATAGTCAGCCCGGGGATGAGCCAGAACAGATAGGCCGTACCGCCGATCGCCATCAGCGTGTTGCGCAGTGCCACCGAAACCGTGGTCCCGACCACCGTTTCGATCAGCGCGGTGTCGCTGGTCATGCGGCTGGATATTTCCTTGGGACTGTTCTCTTCATAGAACCCGGGCGCCAGCCGCAGCAGGTTCTCCTGCACCTTCAGCCGCACATCGGCGACGACGCGTTCGCCAAGCCAGCTGACGAAGTAGAAGCGCATGGCCGTGCCCATCGCCAGGACGGCGACAATCAGCAGCAGGTAGCGAAACCAGCGCGCAATCTCGCCCGGGTCGGACCCTTCGGCAAATCCACGGTCGACGACCATTTTGAATCCGGCCGGAATCGCCAGCGTGGCACTGGCGGTGATCATCAGCGCGACCAGCGCCAGCGCGACATGGCCGGGATAGTTCGACGCCGCCTGCCACACCATGCGCAGCGGTCGCAGCGAGCGCTGCTTGCGCTCGGGCTTCGCGTCCTCAAGGCTCTCGGCCGGCTGTTCGGGTCTCTCGATCTCGGTCTGCGCATCCATCGCCACCACCTAGGTGGCGTTCCCGGGAAAATCCACTGCCGAGGACCAGTGCGGGCAAAACAATCGATTTGTGCATTGCACAATCGTCACGGGCGCGTCAGGATGGTGCGAATTGGGGTCGGCACACATAACAGAAGAGGCCGGCCAGCAGGGGACACGCATTGCTTTACCACGCCTATGAACTGCAGCGCAGCTGGCTCCACTCGGCCAGCGCTCTTGCCTCGATCGGGGCTGAGATGCTGTCCAACCCGGCCCATCCGGTCAATTTCATGACACCAGCCGGATCGAGAGGCCTGGGCACGATAGCTTCCAGCGCGCTCGAAGTCTTCGCGCATGCCTCGGCAAGCTACGGAAAGCCGGCCTGGAATATCGAGAGCGTGTCTGTCGACGGGCAGGTTGACCCGGTGATCGAAGCCATCGAAGTGAACCGCCCATTTGGCGGTCTCAAGCGGTTCCAGCGCGCTGGGCTGGCAGAGGACGCCCCCAGCTTGCTGATCGTGGCACCGATGAGCGGGCACTATGCCACGCTGCTGCGCGGTACGGTTGAGCGAATGCTCCAGAATTACCGGGTTTACGTCACCGATTGGGCCGATGCCCGCACCGTCCCCCTGTCGGATGGGCGTTTCGACCTCGACGACTACATGGATTACGTCATCGCGTTCCTCGAACACATCGGACCGGGGGCCAATGTGATGGCGGTGTGCCAGCCATCGGTCCCGGTGTTCGCGGCAACGGCGATCATGAATCGCGATAGCCATCCCTGTACGCCCAAGACGCTGACCATGATGGGCGGCCCGATCGACACGCGTTGTTCGCCGACCAGCGTTAACGACCTCGCCATGGAGCGGCCGATCGAATGGTTCCGCCATACGGTCATCGCGACCGTGCCGATGCAGTACCGCGGTGCCGGGCGAAGGGTTTACCCGGGCTTCATGCAGCTGGCCGGGTTCATGAGCATGAACCTCGGCAATCACATGATGAGCCACTACGAGATGTTCAAACACCTCACCGTGGGCGACGACGAAAGCGCGCAGGCGACCAAGGATTTCTACGACGAATACCGCAGCGTCTGCGACATGACAGCGGAATTCTATCTGCAGACGGTCGAGGAAGTGTTCCAGACACACGCCTTGCCCAACGGCACCTTCGTCCATCGCGGCAAGCGCATCGACCTGGGCGACATCACGCAGACCGCCCTGTTGGCGATCGAGGGTGAGCGCGACGACATCTCCGGACTGGGCCAGACCAAGGCCGCGCTCGACCTGACACCGCACCTCGCGGCAAACAAGAAGCGCTACTACATGGCGGAAGGGGCCGGGCACTACGGCATATTCAACGGCAGCAGGTGGCGCGAAAAGATCGCCCCGGTAGTCGAGGACTTCATCGCCAGGCATGGCTAAGGGACGCGCGCTCTATGCGGGCGCCGTGAACAGCCGGGCCTAGGGCCTCAAATCGGGGTCGATTTCGTCGCCATCCTCGAGCTGGACGCCAAAGCTGTTCAGCAGCATCGAAACCTGAGTGTACTGGCCGACGGTGAACACGATGTCCATGCGGCCCTTGTCGCCCAGCTCGGCCAGCGCCGCCCAGGTGGCATCGGAGACGAAGTGGTCGGCAACCAGCTCGTCCGCTGCACGCAGCATGGCCGCCTCGATCGGGGTCCAGCCGGGTGCGCCGGGGCCTGCCTTGATCCGCTCGACCTCCTCAGCGGTTAGCCCGCAATCGAGCCCGATCCGCCGGTGCTGGGCGAATTCATAGCCGGAACGGCACAGCCACCCGGTGCGCAGGATCACGATCTCGCGCTCGCGCGGCGGCAACGCGTTGCGCCGCGACAGGATGTAATTGCCCCAGGCGAGGAAACCGGTCAGCGCCTTGGGTGCGCGGGCGAGCGTGCGGAAGATATTGAGCACCCTGCCGCCCCCGACCTTGTTGGCGGGATCGGCGAAGGGCGCGAGGACAGCCGCCTGCTCCTCGTCGAGCCGATCCATTTCGAGCGGCTCGATACGAGGAGCAGGCAAGCGCATCAGAAGATCTCGAACAGGCCTGCTGCGCCCTGGCCGCCACCGATGCACATGGTGACGACAGCGTATTTCACGCCGCGACGCTTGCCTTCGATCAGCGCGTGGCCGGTGCAGCGCGCGCCGGTCATGCCGAACGGGTGGCCGATCGAGATCGAACCGCCGTTGACGTTGAGCAGTTCGTCAGGGATGCCCAGCTTGTCGCGGCAGTAGAGCACCTGCACCGCGAAGGCTTCGTTCAGCTCCCACAGGCCGATGTCATCCATCTTGAGGTTGAAGCGCTCGAGCAGCTTGGGAATGGCATAGACCGGGCCGATGCCCATTTCGTCGGGCTCGGTGCCGGCGACCGCCATGCCGACATAGCGACCGAGCGGGTTGAGGCCGCGCTTCTCAGCCACCTTGGCTTCCATCACCACGCAGGACGACGACCCGTCGGACAGCTGGCTGGCATTGCCCGCCGTGATGCAGTGACCCTCGCCCATTACCGGCTTCAGCGAAGCAAGGCCTTCAAGCGTTGTGTCGGGGCGATTGCAATCGTCGCGGTCGGCGGTGACTTCCTGGAAGGTGACTTCCTTGGTCTCCTTGTTCATCACGGCCATGGTTGCGGTGCAGGGGACGATCTCGTCATCGAACTTTCCCGCTGCCTGCGCAGCGGCGGTGCGCTGCTGCGACTGGAGCGAATACTCGTCCTGATACTCGCGGCTGATGTTGTAGCGCTTGGCCACCACTTCGGCGGTGCCGATCATCGGCATGTAGATATGCGGGTGCATTTCCAGCAGTTCGCGGTCGGGCTCGACGAACAGCTTGCCGCTGCCACTCACCTTCGAAATGCTTTCAAGGCCACCGGCGACGCAGATGTCCATGTTGTCTACCAGCACCTGCTTGGCGGCAGTGGCGATGGTCATCAGGCCCGATGAGCACTGGCGATCGATGGTCATGGCAGGAACCGATACCGGCAGGCCCGCACGAAGCGCCGCAAGGCGCGCGACGTTGCCGCCGGTCGAACCCTGCTGGGCCGCGCAACCCATGATCACGTCGTCGACCTCGGCCCCTTCGAGTCCCGCGCGCTCGACGGCGGCCTTGATCGACCAGGCGCCGAGGGTCGCGCCGGTGGTGTTGTTGAATGCGCCGCGCGCCGCCTTGGTCAGCGGGGTACGGGCGGTGGAGACGATGACTGCGTCACGCATGGGTAGTTCCTTGGCTTGCTAAAGGTGTCCGAATCCTCTTGGGGAGGAGGGGGAAATCAGACGAAGAGCTGGGTGATCCATTCGCAGATCAGCGCGGGCTTTTCCTCGCCCTCGATCTCGATGGTGATTTCGGAGGTCTGCTGCCACTGGCCGGGGCGCTTCTCAACCATTTCCAGCAGTTTCCAGTGGCCGCGAATGCGCTTGCCCGAGCGTACGGGCGAAATGAAACGCGTCTTGTTGCCACCGTAATTGACGCCCATCTTCACCCCGTCGATCTTCGGGGTGTCCGAATTGGCGCCGAGATAGGGGATCATCGAGAGCGTCAGGAAGCCATGCGCGATGGTACCGCCGAACGGCGTCATCTTGGCCATTTCTTCGTTGATATGAATGAACTGATGATCGCCCGTCGCATCGGCGAACTGGTTGATGCGTTCCTGGCTCATCTCGGCCCATTCGCTGGTGCCGATGTGCTGCCCGACCATGCCGGCTACTTCCTGCGGGGTCATGCGCCTCTCCTTCTCTCGAAAAACTGCAGTTTTGCGCGACTCCGGCCGCGCTGGCGGTGCGGAGTCATGGCGCAAGCAGAGAGGGTGCGCAACCGCGCGAATTGTGCCGTTACGGCATGGCGGGCTTGGCCCCGGACGCTTCGCGCCGGGCATCGCGCGCCGCCTTGCGCTCCGCTTTGCGAACCAGCGACTCACGCCGCCGACAATAGGTCGAGAGCGCAATCTGCATGCCGATCAGCATCAGCACGAAGGGCTGGTAGGCGATCCCCTGGAATGTCGCCCCCACCAGATAGATGATCTGTGCGAACTGCAGCGCGCTGGCCAGCGGCCCCTGCCACTGTTCATCGCGCCTTACACGGCCGGCCCAGCGCTTGCGGATGCTTTCCATGTGCAGGACGCCGAGAACGTGCAGCGCCAGCCACAAGATCAGGCCGATCCAGCCCTGTTCGCCGAGCATCTCGAAATAGGAAGAGTGATAGGCCCCGCAGTCAGCACCATCACCAGCGCTGCCACCTCTATGCGCAGGCGGGTCGTCAGGGTGAAAGGCAGGAAGATCGCGAAGACCAGTGCCTTCCACACCCACTCCCACTTGTCCGCGGCGTTCTCAGGGAAGTCGACCCACTGCAAGGTCATGAAACACCAGCCCAGCAAGGCAAGCATAATGCCCTGGCGCAGGGTGAACTTGGTGTTCGCCTTGGTGTCGCCGATCGCCCAGCCGGCAAAGGCCAGCAGGAAGGCGATCAAGGAAATCGGCAACATCGGGGTCAGCGCCCAGCCGATCCTCTGTGGTGCCAGGATATCGATGTAGAGATAGGCCAGCACCCAGATGAAGGGACGCCGCAGGCCGAGCGCAAACATGCCCATGACGGTGGAAAATAGTGCAAAGTCAAGCATCGGCCGCACCCTTGCCATTGCGTCGCGCGCGTCGGGTCGCGCGTCGGCTGGCCTTGGGTTCGGCCTGCTCATCCGCAGCAAGTGGGTCCTCGTGATCGAGATCGGGCCGCACGAGTATGCGCAGCAGGGCGATCACGATCAGCACATGGGTCAGCGCGAGGGCGAATAGTCGATCAAGCGGGCGGTCTTCCTCGCACGGGCCCTATCCTATTGTAGTTGACGCGGCGTTAAGCCTGTTGTGACACTGGGCCAAGCCGATGACCCGCGTCCTCCATATCCTCGACCACTCGCTCCCGCCCCATTCGGGATACACCTTCCGCACGCGCGCCATCATGAAGAGCTTGCAGGCGAAAGGGATCGAGGTGTGCGGCATCACCGGTGCGCGCCATGTCGCCGCAGGCCCATCAATCGAAGATGTGGAAGGCCTGACCTGCCACCGTGTGCCCGGAATGCCATCGGGTCCGCCGGGCCTGCGCGAGTGGCGCGAAATCGAACGCCTGCGCGCGGGGATCGAACGGGTCGCGGAGGCATGGAAGCCCGAGGTTCTGCACGGACATTCGCCGGCCCTGTGCGGGATGGCCGGCTTGCGCGCTGCACGACGGCTTGGCCTGCCCTTCGTCTATGAAATCCGCGCATTCTAGGAAGATGCGGCGGTCGGCAACGGCACGGGAACCGAGGGCTCGATCAAATACCGCCTCACCCGCGCACTGGAGAACCGCGTTGTCGCGGGCGCGGATGCCGTGCTCACGATCTGCAACGGCTTGCGCGAAGATTTGATCGCGCGTGGCCACGACGCCACCAAGATCACACTCTCGCCCAATGGCGTCGACCTGACCCTATTCGGCGCCCCCCACCTCGGGACGACGCGCTGGCGGCAAAGATCGGCCTTGGCAGCCATGGGGGTCCGGTGATCGGTTTCATCGGGAGCTTCTACGATTACGAAGGCCTTGACGATCTCATCGCTGCCTTGCCCCTGCTGCGCCAGCGCCACCCAGAGACGCAGCTGCTGCTGGTCGGTGGCGGGCCGATAGAGGACGCACTCCGTGTACAGGCCGCGGCATCGTCGGCCAAGGAAGCGATAGTCTTCACAGGGCGCGTCCCGCACAGTGAGGTCGAGCGGTATTATTCGCTGATCGACGTGCTCGCCTACCCGCGCAAGAAGTCGCGGTTGACCGACCTCGTGACGCCACTCAAGCCATTGGAAGTCATGGCCGAACGCAGGATCGTTGCCGCCAGCGACGTTGGCGGGCGTCGCGAGCTGATCAAGGATGGCGTTACCGGCCTGCTGTTCCCACCAGATGACCCTGCCGCAATGGCCAGGGCCCTGGCGGATTTCATCGATGCACGCGAGGATTGGGCCGCCATGCGTGAGCGCGGCCACGCGCATGTTGCAGAAAATCACGACTTGGGCCGGAATGTAGATCGTTATCTCAGTCTTTACCCAGAACTGCTAATACACCGGCCAAATGGGCGGCCTCGCACCGCCGCCTGACACGACCGAGATCGAACGCACTATGACGAGCGCCGCGCGCAAACAGCCTGTCAGCAGCCACCCGGCGTTCCGCTGGGCCGTAGGCGCGTGGTTTGCCGCATTGCTCGGCGGTGGGCTCTTCGTGATGCCCGATGCGGTTCACGCGAGCCTGGGCCAGTCAATCGGCATCGACGCGCTGATTCCTGCGGGAATCCCCGCGAGATTGGTCATTTCAGGCATCGGCGCGCTTCTGGGCCTGCTGCTCGGCCTCGCCATAGCCATGCGCGCCGCCGCGCTGGGCAAGGCAGCGACTGCCGATTGCGACGAGGAAGTAGAGACGGATGCAAACGTCTGGCTGGACGACGAGTCTCTCTTCGACGAGGCCGATAGCGTCGAGGATACGGAAGGCGACCCACGCCGCCCGTTCAATCCGCGCGAATATCTTGCCGATGAAGGCATCGAGAGCTGGGAGCCGGAGAATGACTTCGAGCCACCCGACGATAGCGCGCCGACCATAGACGAAACTGAGGATCAGGCAGGGCCGGCCGAGGATTTCCCAGACCAACTCGTCGAACCGCTCGTAGAGGCCGCAGAAGCTGGCGAGGCCGAACTCCTGATCGAGACGGCAGACGAGGAAGAATGGCTTCCTGAAGTGGGGGAGATGGGAGAAGCCGACCTCCAGTTCCATCACCCCGTCACTGCGGCAGTTGCTCCAAACGAGGAAGCAGAAGCTTTCGGCGACCTATCGCTGGCAGAGCTTACGGCGCGATTGGGGCGCGCAATCGAAGCCCGACGTGCCGCCGAAGTGGTCGGCGCCGCCGACGACGATGTCGATCCAGTTATTGCCTTCCTGCGCCGCGAGGCCGACCGCGCCAGCCCGGTCCGCGAAGGCACACCCGCCTCTGGAGAAGATTCGCAGGCGGTCCTCCGCGGAGCACTCGACCGCCTCTCCAGGGTCAGCAATCCGCGCTGAATCCGCGCGCGGATACGAATTCCTCTCATAGGTAAGCCACCGGCCGCGCTGAAAACTTGGCGCAGCTGAAATTTTGCTACGCCTCTCGCAGTTGCAAAATCACAATTGCAACGGCATTACGCTCCCTCGCGCAATTTTGCCGGTGCCATCGGATGGCGCCAAGTTACCTGTCCCCGGCACCTCGCATCGCGAGACGGCACGGCGGGCACGAAGGAGGACGTACCGCTGATGGGACGCATGCCGCCCCTGGGGACCGAGGGTCTCTATGACCCCCGCAACGAACACGACGCCTGCGGCGTCGGCATGGTCGCGCATATCAAGGGCGCGAAAAGCCATGCGATCGTAGCCCAGGCGCTGGAGATTCTCGCCAATCTCGACCATCGCGGCGCGGTCGGCGCGGACCCACTGCTGGGCGATGGTGCGGGCATCCTCGTGCAGATTCCCGATCCGCTGTTCCGCAACTGGGCCAAGACCGAGGGCCACGAGCTCCCCGCAGCCGGCGATTACGCGGTCGCAATGTGCTTCCTCCCGCAGCAGGACGAGGCACGCGACTTCGTCGAGAAGCAGCTCGAGCGCTTCGCCGCCAAGGAAGGCCAGCGGGTCATCGGCTGGCGAGACGTCCCGACCACGCTCGACGGCCTGGGCAAGGCAGTGATCGAATCCATGCCTGTGATCCGCCAGTGCGTGATTGCGCGCGGCTTCAACTGTGCCGACCAGGACGCCTTCGAACGCAAGTTGGTGGTCATCCGCAAGCAGACGCTCAATCCACTGAAGTCGCTTGAAGGCAAGCATGGTATAGAAGGGCTGGCCTCAGCCTATATCCCGAGCTTCTCCAGCCGTACGCTGGTTTACAAGGGACTGCTGCTGGCGAACCAGGTCGGCAGCTTCTACGACGATCTGCGCGATCCCAATTGCGTTTCGGCGCTCGGCCTCGTCCACCAGCGCTTCAGCACCAACACCTTCCCCAGCTGGCGGCTCGCCCACCCCTACCGCTTCATGGCGCATAACG
Source organism: Erythrobacter mangrovi (assembly GCF_013260645.1). Classification (NCBI taxonomy): domain Bacteria; kingdom Pseudomonadati; phylum Pseudomonadota; class Alphaproteobacteria; order Sphingomonadales; family Erythrobacteraceae; genus Erythrobacter; species Erythrobacter mangrovi. The sequence goes on from NZ_CP053921.1 coordinate 945,950, forward strand.
GCGAGATCAATACCGTTCGCGGCAATGTGAACTGGATGGAAGCCCGGCGCCGCACGATGGAAAGCGAACTGCTGGGCGCCGACCTCGACAAGATGTGGCCGCTGATCCCGCACGGCCAATCCGATACCGCCTGCCTCGACAACGCGCTCGAGCTGCTGCTGACCGGCGGCTACAGCCTCGCCCATTCGATGATGATGCTGATGCCGGAAGCCTGGGCCAAGAACCCGCTGATGGATCCGGCCCGGCGCGCCTTCTACGAATACCACGCCGCGCTGATGGAGCCATGGGACGGCCCGGCTGCGGTATGCTTCACCGACGGCCGCCAGATCGGCGCCTGCCTCGATCGCAACGGCCTGCGCCCCGCCCGCTGGTGCACGACCAAGGACGACCTCGTCGTGCTGGCATCGGAAAGCGGCGTTCTGCCGTTCAAGGACGAGGACATCACCCGCAAGTGGCGGCTGCAACCCGGCCGCATGCTGCTGATCGATCTCGATCAGGGGCGCATCGTCGAGGACGAGGAGCTGAAGGCCGACCTGGCCGCGGCCCAGCCCTATGAAAGCTGGCTGGAAAAGGCTCAGTACAAGCTCGAGGACCTCGATCATATCGAGCCCGATCTTTCGGCAATTGCGAAACCCGACGAGAGCTTGCTCGATCGCCAGCAGGCCTTCGGCTACACGCAGGAAGACATCGCCAAGTTCCTCGAGCCGATGGCTTCGGGCGGCGAGGACCCGATCGGTTCGATGGGTACCGATACACCGATTGCGGTGCTCTCCGATCGCAGCCGCTTGCTCTACGACTATTTCAAGCAGAACTTTGCCCAGGTCACCAACCCGCCGATCGACCCGATCCGCGAAGAACTGGTGATGAGCCTGCTGTCGATGATCGGCCCGCGCCCGAACCTGCTCGGTCGCGATGGCGGTACGCATAAGCGCCTCGAGGTGAGCCAGCCGATCCTCACCAATGCGGACCTCGCCAAGATCCGTTCGGTCGAGGTCGCGCTTGACGGCGCCTTCCGCACCGCGACGATCGATATCACCTGGGATGCCAGCACCGGGGCCGAAGGGCTCGCCATGGCGCTCAAGGAAATGTGCTGGGCCGCGACCGAGGCGGTGCTGGGCGATGCCAACATCCTGATCCTCTCGGACCGTGGCCAGGGGCCGGACCGTGTCCCCATGCCCGCGCTGCTCGCGACCAGCGCGGTCCATCACCAGCTCGTCCGCCAGGGCCTGCGCATGCAGACCGGTCTCGTCATCGAAACCGGCGAGGCGCGGGAGGTGCACCATTTCTGTGCGCTGGCAGGCTATGGCGCGGAGGGCATCAACCCCTACCTCGCGTTCGAGACGATCGAGGCGCTGCGCGCAGAACGCTTTCCCGACATGGACCCGGCCAAGGCGCAGGCGAACTACGTCAAGGCGGTGGGCAAGGGGATCCTCAAGGTCATGTCCAAGATGGGCATCTCGACCTACCAGTCCTATTGCGGCGCGCAGATCTTCGACGCGGTTGGCCTCTCCTCGGAGTTCGTCGATACCTATTTCTGCGGCACCGCCACCACCATCGAAGGCATCGGCCTGCAAGAGGTGGCCGAAGAAGCCGTGCTGCGCCACGCGCAGGCCTATGGCGACAACCCGCTCTATGCCGGGATGCTCGACGTTGGCGGGATCTATCAATACCGCATCCGCGGCGAGGCGCATGCCTGGACCCCGCAATCGGTATCGCAACTGCAGCACGCAGTACGCGGCAACGATCCTAAGAATTACGAAGAGTTCGCCCGCTCGATCAACGAGCAGTCCGAGCGGCTGCTGACGATCCGCGGCCTCATGGAGCTCAAGCCCACCGAGCAGCCGCTCGACCTTTCCGAAGTCGAACCAGCAGTGGAAATCGTCAAACGCTTCAGCACCGGAGCGATGAGTTTCGGTTCGATCAGCCACGAAGCGCATTCGACGCTGGCGATCGCGATGAACCGCCTGGGCGGCCGCTCGAACACCGGCGAAGGTGGCGAGGAGCCCGAGCGCTTCGAGCCGCTGCCCAACGGCGATTCGATGCGCAGCCGGATCAAGCAGGTGGCTTCGGGGCGCTTCGGCGTGACCACCGAGTACCTCGTCAATTCGGATGACATCCAGATCAAGATGGCGCAGGGCGCAAAGCCCGGCGAAGGCGGCCAGCTGCCCGGCCATAAGGTCGACAAGCGTATCGGCAAGGTCCGTCACTCGACCCCGGGCGTGGGCCTGATCTCGCCGCCGCCGCACCACGATATCTATTCGATCGAGGATCTCGCGCAGCTGATCCACGACCTCAAGAATGTGAAGCCGAGTGCGCGCATCTCGGTGAAGCTGGTGTCCGAAGTGGGCGTCGGCACGGTCGCGGCAGGCGTGAGCAAGTGCAAGGCGGATCACGTCACGATCTCCGGCTATGAAGGCGGGACGGGCGCGAGCCCGCTCACCAGCCTCACCCATGCCGGTTCGCCGTGGGAAATCGGCCTGGCCGAGACGCAGCAGACGCTGCTGCTGAACGACCTGCGTTCGCGCATCGCGGTGCAGGTCGATGGCGGCCTGCGCACCGGGCGCGACGTCGCCATCGGTGCGCTACTGGGAGCCGACGAGTTCGGCTTCGCCACTGCTCCGTTGATTGCGGCGGGCTGCATCATGATGCGCAAGTGCCACCTCAACACCTGCCCGGTCGGCGTTGCGACCCAGGACCCGGTGCTGCGCGCGCGCTTCACCGGCACGCCCGAGCACGTCATCAATTACTTCTTCTTCGTCGCGGAAGAGCTGCGCCAGATCATGGCGCGGATGGGCTTCCGCACGGTCGAGGAAATGGTCGGCCGTGTCGACCGGATCGACATGCGCCGGGTCGAACGGCACTGGAAGGCCCATGGGGTCGACCTGTCGCGGATCCTCCATGCTGTTCCGCTGGAGGCCGGCAAATCGCTGCACCACACCGAGGAGCAGGACCACGGCCTTGAAGCGGCCATGGACGTCGAGCTGATCGCGGCCTGCAGGCCCGCGATCGAGAGCGGGCAAGCCGTCCAGCTCACCCGCACCATCCGCAACGTCAACCGCACCGTCGGCGCCATGCTGTCGGGCCGGATCGCAGAGGCGCATGGCCATGCCGGCCTGGCGCCCGAGACGATCCGCATCGACCTCACCGGTGTGGCGGGGCAGAGCTTCGGCGCATGGCTCGCACATGGCGTGACGCTGAGCCTGACCGGCGATGCGAACGACTATGTCGGCAAGGGTCTGTCGGGCGGCCGCATCATCGTGCGCCAACCTGACGAGGCGCCGCGCCTGCCGGGCGAGAACATCATCGTCGGCAATACCGTGCTTTACGGCGCGATCGCGGGCGAAGCCTATTTCTCGGGTGTCGCGGGCGAGCGCTTCGCGGTGCGCAATTCGGGCGCGGTCGCGGTGGTCGAAGGTACCGGCGATCATGGCTGCGAATACATGACTGGCGGCGTAGTCTGCGTGCTCGGCTCCACCGGGCGCAACTTCGCAGCCGGGATGAGCGGCGGGATCGCCTATGTCTACGATCCCGACGGGCGCTTCGCCGATCTCTGCAATCCGGCGCAGGTCGACCTGCTCCCGGTAACGCCGGGTGACGGCGAGGGTGCGGATAAGAGCTGGGGCAAGCCGCAGCAACGTACTGTATCCGTCGACAATCCCGGCATGGGCGATCCGCTCTACCACGATGCCGAGCGGCTGAAGGTCCTTGTCGAGCGCCACCTGCTCCACACCGGTTCGGCCAAGGCCAAGGCCTTGCTCGACAACTGGACGGGAGAGCTGAAGAACTTCCGCAAGGTGATGCCTCGCGACTACGCCAAGGCGCTCAAGGCACTCGAAAACGAACGCGAAGAAGCCGCGATGGAAGCGGCGGAGTAAGGGTCATGGGCAAGGAAACCGGCTTTCTCGAATACGAGCGGCACGACCGCTCCTACCTCGACCCCAAAGAACGGCTGAACAACTACAAGGAGTTCGTCGTCCCGCTGTCCGAAAGGGAGCTGCGCACGCAGGCGGCGCGCTGCATGAACTGCGGCATTCCCTATTGTCACAACGGTTGTCCGGTGAACAACATCATCCCGGACTGGAACCACCTCGTCTACGAAGACGACTGGAAGCACGCACTCGAAGTGCTCCATTCGACTAATAATTTCCCGGAATTCACCGGGCGCATCTGCCCCGCCCCATGCGAGGCGGCCTGCACGCTCAACCTCATCGATTCACCAGTGACGATCAAATCGATCGAATGCGCGATCGTCGACCGCGGGTGGCAGGAAGGCTGGATCAAGCCGCAGTTGCCCGAAAGGCGTACAGGCAAGTCGGTGGCGGTGATCGGCAGCGGACCGGCGGGTCTGGCCTGTGCCCAGCAGCTGGCCCGCGCGGGCCATGCGGTGACCGTGTTCGAGAAGGCCGACCGGATTGGCGGCCTGCTGCGCTACGGCATTCCCGACTTCAAGATGGAAAAGCACCTGATCAACCGCCGCGCGGTGCAGATGGAGGCCGAAGGCGTCCAGTTCCGCACCAGCAGCGAAGTGGGGGTCGAAGTCAGCTTCCAGGCGCTACAGGAGAATTTCGACGCGGTCGTGCTGGCCGGCGGCGCGGAGGAAGCACGCATGCTCGACGTGCCGGGTGCAGAGCTGCCCGGCGTGCGGTTGGCGATGGAATTCCTCACCCAGCAGAACAAGCGCAATGCCGGCGACGACGAAGTGCGCGCCGCACCGCGCGGTTCGCTGACCGCGACCAGCAAGCATGTGATCGTGATCGGCGGCGGGGATACCGGCAGTGACTGTGTCGGCACTTCGAACCGCCAGGGCGCGGCCAGCGTCACCCAGCTTGAGATCATGCCCAAGCCGCCGGAGAAGGAAGACAAGGCGCTTACCTGGCCCGACTGGCCGCTGAAGCTGCGGACCTCGTCCAGCCACGAGGAAGGCGTAGATCGCGACTGGGCCGTTCTCGCCAAGCGCGTGATCGAGGAGAACGGCGACGTCGCCGGGCTCGAATGTGTCCGCGTCGAGTGGAAAGACGGTCGCATGCAGGAGGTTGCCGGCAGCAAGTTCACGCTCAAGGCCGACCTGATCCTGCTCGCCATGGGCTTTACCGGACCCAAGCGGCGCGGGCTGCTCGACCGCGCGGGCGTCGACCTCGACGCGCGCGGCAATGTTGCGGCAGACACCGAATGGTATCTCACCAGCGAGGCCAATGTCTTTTCCTGCGGCGACATGCGACGCGGGCAAAGCCTGGTCGTGTGGGCGATCCGCGAAGGGCGCCAATGCGCCCATGCAGTCGACAAGGCGCTGATGGGCGTGAGCGAGCTGCCGCGCTGATCTATCCCTGCGTGCGGCCGCGCGCCTGAACGGCGGCACGGCGCGCTTCGACCTCTTCCGGGCTGACCGCGCTATTGGCGGCGGAGGAGCGCTTGTGTTCGAGCGCCAGCCCTTCGCCGAAGCTTGCGGCATAGCCCTCGTCGATCAGTGCCTTGTAGCTGGCGAGAAAGCCCGGATCGATACTCGCCATATCGCCTGCCAGCCTGCGCGCCTCCGTCAGCAAGTCCTCGGGCGCGACCACGCGATTGACCAGGCCCCAGCGCTCGGCGGTTTCAGCGTCGAGAAAGTTGCCAGTGAAGCTCAGCTCCTTGGCGCGGCTGATGCCGATCATCCGGCTGAGCTTCTGCGACAGGCCCCAGCCGGGCACGATCCCAACCCGCGCATGGGTATCGGCAAAGCGTGCATTGGTGCTCGCAACAAGCACATCGCAGGCCAGTGCGACCTCGAAGCCGCCGGTAATCGCTACTCCGTTGATCGCACCGATCACCGGCTTGCGGCAGCACTCGATCGCCTTGACCGGGTTTTCGTCGGCTCCCTCGGCATTGGCGGCACCCAGCGCGCCTTCCTGCGATCCCAGTTCCTTCAGGTCGAGCCCGGCGGTGAAGGCCCGCGTACCGGCGCCGGTCAGGATCACCGCGCGCACCGCGTCATCGGCGTCGAGCGCGGTCATCACTTCATAGAGCCGATGGCGCAGCGCCTTCGACAGCGCATTCATCGCTTCGGGACGGTTCAGGGTGACGGTGGCGATACCGTCGGCGATTTCGGTCAGTATCAGCTCGGTCATGGTCGAGAGATTAGCCAATCAGTTGCTGCTTGCAATCGTTTCGCCACTCGCGTTGACTGTCTCCCGAGAGGAGAGACGCACAATGGCATTCAAACCCTTTGACCTCACCGGCAAGACGGCCGTGGTTACCGGCGGCAATTCCGGTATCGGACTCGGCATGGCGGAAGGGCTGGCTGCAGCCGGCGCGGATGTTGTTATCTGGGGCCGCGACGCGGCAAAGTCCGAAGCGGCGGTCGAGAAGCTGCGCAGCTACGGGACGAAGATCGAAGCGCTGGCAGTCGACGTGGCGGACGAGGCGGCGGTGGTCGATGCCATGGCGGAAAGTCTTGCGCTGTTGGGGCGGATCGATTGCGCCATCGCCAATGCCGGGGTCGGCGGCAACGCTCCGCTGATCGAGCAGACGACCGAAGCCTGGCGCAGGATCACCACCGTCAACCTTGACGCAGTGTTCTGGACCTTCCGTGAGGCTGCCAAGCACATGGTGGCACGCGCGGAAGCGGGCGATACGGGTGGCTCCCTGGTGGCGACGGCATCGGTCGCGGCGATCCATGGCCCGCCCGCGAACCAGGCCTACGCTGCAACCAAGGCTGGTGTGCTTGGCATGGTCCGCAGCACGGCAGTCGAGCTGGCGAAATACGGCATCCGCGCGAATGCAGTGCTGCCCGGCTGGATTGCCACTCCGATGACCGAGCGGCTCCAGGCCTGGGATACCTTCAACAAGAAGGTGATCGGCCGGGTGCCCATGCGCCGCTGGGGCGAGGGCGAAGACTTCAGCGGGATCGCGGTCTATCTCGCCAGCGACGCGAGCAGCTTCCACACCGGGGATTCGCTGGTGATCGACGGCGGCTACACGATCTTCTGAGCTAGAGCCCGCGCAAGCGCGGGTTGCGGTTCGAGTGCTGGATCGACGCGACGACCTTGCCCGTCGCGTCGCGCTCGAACATCACCAGCTCACGCTCCTCGCCCTTGTCGGTCACCACCCGGAAGCTGTCCTTGCCGAGCGGCTTCAACCGCCACATCCCGCTTGCCGGATTGTCAGCGTCTGGCTGAAGCCAGGTCAATCCGCCTGCCCAGGGGATAAGCATAAAGTCCGAATTCCACGGCTGGCCGTCATAGACCCCGGTGTAGTCTTCGAGCGTCACACCTTCGACCGCATCGAAGGTCGTGGCCGCACCGCGCGCCTTGATCAGGGCTGCGATCCCACGCGCGATCAGGTCGGGATCGTCCATTGCATTCATCGCCACGGCGACCCCCAGTTCCTCCTTGGGCGCCATCATCAGCGCGGTGCGATAGCCGGGGCAGCTGCCACCATGGCCGACAACGGTCGTGCCACCCTCATCGCGCACGGCAAAGCCGAGCCCCCAACTCGTCTTCCAGTCGGGGCTGATGTAGTGGACTCGCTGCATTTCGCGCAGGGTCGAAGCGCGCAGCACCTCGGGATTTCCGGTCTTCGCCAGGCGGAAAGTCCACGACGCGAAACGCGCAAGATCAGCGACACTGGCGCTGAAGCCCGCCGCAGGGGTGATCCCTGCCGGATCGAACAACCGGACGTCAGGCCTGGTACCCTCTGTGGTCAGCGCACCCCAGCCCACGGCCATCTGCTTGCCATAGAGTGCGGCGGGAATAGCTGGCCGCGTGTCCTTGAGTCCGAGCGGTGCGAGGATATTCGCCTGGACGTAGTCGGCGTAGGGCAAGCCGCTGACTGCTTCGACCGTCTCGCCCACCAGCGTCAGGCCAAGGTTCGAATACTGCCAGGTCGTCTCCGCAGGATAGAGCGGGGCCTGCGACCCGATACGCGCGCGGATCTGATCCTGGCTGGGGAAGGGAAAGCCGGGACCGGTCCAGTAGGGGAAGTCCGCCTCGCGCGGGAGGCCTGCCGAATGCGTCAGCGCGCCGCGCAGCGTGATCGGCACGCTTTCGCGCGGGTCGTCGGCAAGTTTGGCCCAAGGCAAATACTGCGTGACCGGCGCGTCGAGCGCGACCTTGCCCTGTTCCCACTGCTGCATCAGCGCGATCGCAGTGAACAGTTTGGAGACCGAGCAAATCGAATAGATCGTATCGGCCGTGGCCGGCATCCTGCGCGCACGGTCCGTCGCGCCGAATCCCTTGGCCCAGACCGTTGCATCACCTTGCGCCACGGCAGCGGAGATTGCCGGGATCTTGCGATACTGGCGCCATGCATCGACCCACAACTCTGCCGCTTGCAACGCTTCCGCCATCGCGGCGGCCTTTGCGGGGTCGGCAGCACTCTGCACCGTTGCTGGATCATCGCCGCCGGGCTGCGCCTGCGCCGGAACCACCATGCCGAGAACCGCGAGCGCCGCACCTACCTTGAATAACGCTTTCATCGAGTCTCCCCCCCTGTGGTCGTGGAGTTTCCTATCGGCCTCAATTCATGGCAAATTGGCTGGCGCGATCAAGCACGCTTGCAAGATCGCGACCGAGTATCCGAAGATCTCTGTTGGAGGTCACAGGTCACAAACGCACCTTCGCGTCACACCTGCCAGTCGATCGGGCCGCGCCCGTTGGCTTCGAGGAAAGCATTGGTCCGGCTGAAAGGCTTGGAACCGAAGAACCCACGGTGGGCCGACAATGGGCTGGGATGCGGGCTTTCGATAACGCAGTGCCTGCCGTCGCGCAGGCCATCGATACGCTTGGCCTTGGCCTGCGCGTGGCTGCCCCACAGGATGAAGACCGAGGGCTCCGGCCGCGCCGCAACCGCCGCCACGCAAGCATCGGTGATCGCGTCCCAGCCGCGACCGGCGTGGCTGCCTGCCTTGCCCGCCTCGACCGTCAGCGTGTTGTTGAGCAGCAATACGCCCTGCCGCGCCCAGCGGCTGAGATCGCCATGCCGCGGGCGCGCAATCCCGAGGTCGCTCTCCAGTTCCTTGTAGATGTTGGCCAGACTGGGCGGGACCTGTACCCCGTCTGGCACGGCGAAGCACAATCCCATCGCCTGCCCCGGTCCGTGATAGGGATCCTGTCCCAGAATCACCACCTTCACCGCGTCGAGCGGAGTCAGCGCCAGCGCCGCCAGCCGCGCGCCGCGCGGGGGAAAGATCGGCTTGCCGGCCTGCTCCTCCGCCCGCAGCCAGCCGCCCAGCCGCCGCGCTTTGGGTGCGGCGAGCACGGGGTCGAGCACAGGCTTCCAACTGGGGGGAACAACATCGGTCATTGCGGTCACCTTGGCGCGGCTTGCATTCCGTCTCCAGTGCGCCCTTCCCTACAATCCCCAATACGCCTAAGGCGCTGATCCATGGCAGTGCATTTTCACGAAGAAGACTTGCCGGCAGGCGTGCTGGCGGAAGGACCCATCGCGGTCGATACCGAAACCATGGGGCTTATTACCGCCCGCGACCGGCTGTGCGTGGTGCAGTTGAGCGACGGCAATGGCGACGAACATCTCGTCCGCTTCGGCCCGGACAGCAAATTTGACGCGCCCAACCTGAAGGCGGTGTTGGCAGACCCGAATCGCCTCAAGCTCTACCACTTTGCACGCTTCGATCTCGCGGCGATCGAGCACTATCTCGGGGTGATGGCCACTCCCTGCTATTGCACCAAGATCGCCAGCAAGCTGGTGCGTACCTATACCGATCGCCACGGCCTCAAGAACCTGATCGAGGAATTGCTCGGCGGGACCATTTCCAAGGCCCAGCAGTCGAGCGACTGGGGCGGCCCCGAGATTACCGAACCGCAGCGGGAATACGCCGCCAGCGACGTGCGCTATCTCCATCGGCTCAAGGAAGAGCTCGACCGGAGGCTGGTGCGCGAAGGGCGCATGGCCATTGCCCAGGCTTGCTTCGAATTCCTTCCCACCCGCGCGCGGCTCGACCTGGCCGGCTGGCCCGAGCACGACATCTTCAGCCACATGTAGGGCTGGCCCAGGCAGACGAGCAACATGGCAACCACCCAGCGCAGGATCGAGACGCAGGAAGCAAAGGTGCTCCGCAACCAGCGGCGGCACTGGGCCGAGCCTGGCGGCACGCATGACCGGCTGGTACATTTCCTGGCCCGCGCACTGCCGATGGCCGTCGGCGTGCTGGCGGCCTTGATGGTCGTCACCCCGCTCGGCCCCCGCGGGGAAGTCAGCTTCCTCCTCGACCGGGACAAGGTAGCCATCATCACGGAACGCCTGCGCGTCGACAACGCGCTCTATCGCGGCGAGGACAACCAGGGCCGCCCCTTCTCGCTCACCGCTGGCGAGGCAGTGCAGCGCTCCAGCAGCGAGGGCATCGTACACATGAACGATCTCGTCGCACGCCTGCTGCTCAACGATGGCCCCGCCCGCCTCACCGCCGAGGCCGGCCAGTACGACATCGACAAGGAGGAAGTGATGGTGATCGGCCCGGTGAACATGACCACCGCCGATGGCTATCGCATGCTGGCGCGCGACGTGTCGGTTGACCTCGCGACCAAGACGCTCGTCGGCGCCGGCGGGGTCGACGGGGCAATTCCTGCCGGTACCTTCAGTGCCGACCGCTTGACCGCCGATCTTTCGGCCCGCACCATCACTCTGACCGGCAATGCGCGGCTGCGCATGGCGCCGGGAAAACTAAGGATGCCCTGATGACCGCGCTTCGTTCGACCATCGCCCGCTGGGGCGCTGCCGGGTTCCTCGCAACCGCCGTCGCCCTGGGCGGTGTGCAGCTGAGCGCTCAGGCCATCGCAGCACACAATTCCAGTGCCCCCGTGTCCTATGCCGCCGATCGCATCGAGCTGCAGGATCGTGAGAATCGGGTTGTACTGTCTGGCAATGTCCAGATCACCCAGGCCGGGCTGGCGCTCAACGCGGCCCGTACGATCGTGAATTATTCGGACGAGGGCAGCCTCAAGATCCAGCGGATCATGGCCACGGGCGGGGTCGACGTGCGGCGCGGGAACGAGCGCGCGCGCGGCGACACGGCGGTCTACGATTTCAATCGCCGGATCATCACCATGGCCGGCAACGTGCGCCTCGATCGCGGTGGCGACACGCTCAATGGCGGACGGCTGGTGATCGACCTGGCCACGGGCCGCTCGAGCGTCGACGGCCGCGCCAGCGGCTCCTCGCCGGTGAGCGGCGCCACGAGCAACGCTTCCGGACGCGTAACCGGGACCTTCTCCGTCCCGGAGAACTGAGGGCCGTCGGTGGCTGGGCCGCCGCTCGAGGAGCTGCTCACGCGATTGGCTGGTGGGCCCGAGCTCGCGCCCGCCGAACTTGTGAGGATATCCCCCACCCAATGGTCCGAGCTCGATCGGCGAGCCACGCATTATCGGCTGCAACCGTTGCTCCATCGGCGCTGGGGCGAGTCCGCATCGGTCCCGGAATTGCAGCGACAGACCTGGGCGAGCGCCTATCGCGCCAGCGCGATCTCCGCACTGGCGCACAAGGCCGAGCTGGTCGCTATCGCCGAACTGCTGGCGCGTGCCGGTATCGAAGCGATCGCGCTGAAGGGATCCTGGCTGGCCTGGCATGCCTGGCCCGATCCGGCACTGCGCCCCTTGCGCGATCTCGACCTGCTCGTTCCCGAGGATGCAGTGCTCCACGCACGCGATCTCCTGCTGGGCCACGGCTACGGCGAGTTCGGCACCGAAGGACTGGCCCCAGAACTATGGAAGCAACGCTACCATCAGCTTGCGCCACTCGTCTCGCCTGGAGGGGTTGTCGTCGAGCTGCACCATCGGTTGTGGATCGAGGATTGGCGCACGCCGCAACTGCCCGTGGATGTGTTCGGGCGAGTGATCCCAGACCCTCAATACCCGGCGCTCAATTACCTCGATCCGGTCGACCAGCTTTGCCACCTTGCGGTCCATGCCGCTGTGCATGGTTTCGATGGTGGTCCGTTGATGCTCGCCGATTTCGAGCGATTGGCGCTGGCGCACAGCATCGACTGGGCTGCCGTGTGGGATCGCGCAGCTGCCGAAGGATGGGACCGGGTGGCCGGCCTGGCGATCGAGGCGACACGTCGCTGGACCTCCAAGGGGGCAGCAATCTTGCCACCATCGCCGCTGCCCGTACCGCCTGAGATCATCGAGAACCTCCCGCTGCTGCTGGCCAAGCCACCGGAGCGGATCGCGGCAGATCAGACAGCGGCGCGATTGGCGCGCACGGATATTGGCTGGGGCGAGAAGTGGCGGCGCGCACTCGCCCGGCGCGAACGGCATGACACGCTCTCCCCATGGTTGGGCTGGCTGGGAGGCGAGCTGCGCAACGCGATTGCGGCGCGATTGGGCGGAGATACCGGTCGCGGAGCCGCGCTGGTTGCACAGCTCAACCGCTACCTGTCAGCGCAGAAGCCCTAGCTAGCGCCTGCCCTTGGCGAGCTGGGCGATCAGCGTGAGCTGCTGGGCGAGCAGCAGTTCCGCGGCCTGGCTGTTGGTCAGCAGGTCACGATGCAATCGCACGAGCGCGTGGGTGAGCCGGTCGAGCAGATTGCGTTGCCGCCATATCGCGAGCTGCTGGCCGATCTCGCGCTCTTCCTTCCAGAAGATCCCCAACCGCGCCTTTTCTCCCTTGTCCAAGGCGCCATAGGGCTGCGAGCCGAGCACGGCCGCGATCCGCGCAAGCTGGGCCGCGCGTCGTTCGAATGCCAGCAATACGCCAACTGGATTGAGGCCAAGCTGCTTCAAACGGGCGATCTCCGGTGCGACCCGGTTTCCCTGGCCGCCCATCACCGCATCGACAAGCGGCATGAACCCGTCCTCCTCGCTCACCGCACCAACGGCGTCGAGGTCTTCTGTGGTAGCGGTGCGGGGGCTCTGCGGGCTGGCATCGAGATAGATCGCAAGCTTGGTTATCTCGCTTTGCGCCAGTCGCACGTCGAGATTGGCGGCACGGGCGATCCTTTCCGCCATGTCGCCTCCCAGCCGCACGCCGGCGGCATCGGCCATGGAGCGCACGCTTTGCGATACGGAGCGCAAGTCGGGCGGATAGAACAGCGCAACCAGCGCGTCCTTGCGTTTCTCGAGCAGCTTGGCGGTGCGCGACTTGTCGGTCGCCGATGTGGCAACGACAATGACTGGGCAGGCCGAGCCGGCCCCTGCATCGCCCGTCTCGATCAGGGTCTCGATCGCGGCAAAGGCATCGTCACCATTCGCGCGCACCCAGATATGCCGCCGGTCGCCAAACAGCGATGTCGATCGCGCCTCGTCACCAAGGCTAGCCGGATCGTTTCGCAAGTCGGCACCTGCCATTTCGACACGTTCGCCCGGTTCCGGCAGCCAGGTCACCAGATCGCGGGCAGCGGCACTCGCCCCTGCCTCGTCCTGCCCGCAGAAGAAGAAGATCGAGCAGGCCTGCGCCGCGCTGCGGCCTTTGGCGGCGAAGTCGCGGCTGGTGAGCTTCACTGCTGCTCGCGCAGGGTCAGCGCCACGCGCGTGACAATGCGCTGCGCCACGTCCCGGGCGAGGTTTTCGAGCGCGGTCTGTTCGGCTGCGATAGTGGCGTACTCGCTGGAAACCACGTCGATACCCGCATCGGAAGCGGCAGTGGCATCGAGCAGGATCTCGCCGCTCGACAGGTCAATCAGCTGGTAGCGCGCCCGCAGCGTACGGCGTTCGCGGCTGATGGTATCGTCGCGCAAGATGCCGAGGCCGTCGAGCTGGTCGTCGAGCCGTACGTCGAGCCGGTACTGTGGGGTCTCCGCCCCTGCAGCTTCGAGCCGGTCAGTAAGCGCATTACGCACCAGCCAACCTGCCTGCCCCTCGATCGCAGGCACATCGACTGCGGCCAGGCCACGCGCGACCGCGCCATTACCCCCGCCGGCATACATCGGTTGCAGGCCGCAGGCTGAAAGGGCGAAGCAGGCGAAAAGGATGAAGGCGCGACGCATCAGGTGACGATATTCACCAATCTGTCCGGCACCACAATGACCTTGCGCACCGGAGCCCCGGCAATCGACCGCTGCACCTTCTCGGAAGCCAGAGCCAGCGCTTCGAGGTCCTCCTTCGAAGCGCCCTTGGGGGCACTCAGCGTATCGCGCAGCTTGCCCATGTGCTGGACGGCGATGGTCACCTCGTCCTCGACCAGCAGCGCGGGATCCACTTCGGGCCAGCCTGCGTCCGCGACTATGCCTTGCTGCGTCATCGCCGACCAGGCTTCCTCAGCCAGATGCGGCATCATCGGTGCCACCAGCTGCACCAGCGTGCGGATCGCCGCAGAGCGGCTCGCCGACGGCTGTGCCTTCTCGACCGCGCCGGTCAGTTCGTAGATCCGCGCCACTGCCTTGTTGAAGCCTAGTCCTTCAATATCCTGGGCGACGGCGGCGACGGTCTGGTGGGTCTTGCGATCGAGCGCCTTGTCGTCTCCGCTCGCCTCAGCCTCATACTGGCCGAACAGGCGCCACAAGCGGTGAACGAAACGCGAGCAGCCTTCGATGCCCGCTTCGGACCACGGCAGGTCGCGTTCGGGCGGGCTGTCGGACAGCATGAACCAGCGCACCGCGTCGGCGCCGAAGCGATCGATGATCGTGTCGGGATCGACCACGTTCTTCTTCGACTTCGACATCTTGATGACACGGCCGATGGTCACCGCTTCACCGCCGTCCCTCAGCGTCGCCCCCTCACCAGTGCGGATCACTTCGTCGGGGCTGTAGAAGACTTCACGTTCCCCTTCGCGGCGCGAATAGGTTTCGTGGGTGACCATGCCCTGCGTGAACAGCGAGGCGAACGGTTCCTTCACGTCGACCAGGCCGATGCGGTTGAGCGCACGGGTCCAGAAGCGCGCATAGAGCAGGTGCAGGATGGCATGCTCGATGCCGCCGATATACTGGTCGACTGGCAGCCATTTGGCCACTTCCTCACGGTCGAACGGCTTGTCCGCGGGCTGGCTGGCAAAGCGCAGGAAATACCACGAGCTGTTGGTGAAGGTGTCGAGCGTATCGGTCTCGCGCTCGGCCTTGCCGCCGCACTTGGGGCAATCGACATGCTTCCAGGTGGGGTGGCGCAGCAGCGGGTTGCCCGGAGTCTGGAAATCGACATCTTCGGGCAGGGTGACGGGAAGCTGGTCCTTGGGCACCGGCACCACGCCGCAACTTCCGCAGTGGATGAAGGGGATCGGCGTGCCCCAATAGCGCTGGCGGCTGACGCCCCAGTCGCGCAGGCGCCATACTGTCTTACCTTGCCCGCGGCCCTCTGCCTCGATGCGCCGGATGATCTCGCGCTTGGCGTCCTCCACGCTCATGCCGGTGATGAAATCCGAATTGACGATCACCCCATCGCCCGCTTCGGCCTCGCCGGCAAAGGGCTTGGCAGCCTCTTCGACGCTCGCCGCGACCACGCGCGGGATGGGCAAGCCGTATTTGGTGGCGAACTCGAAGTCGCGCTGGTCGTGGCCCGGCACTGCCATGATCGCGCCCGTGCCGTAGTCCATCAGCACGAAATTCGCGATGTAGACGGGCAGGTATTCGCCGGTGAACGGGTGCTTCGCGCCGATGCCGGTGTCGAAGCCCAGCTTTTCCGCCATCTCGAGCTCGGCCGCCGTCGTCCCACCCTTCTTGCACAGCTCGATGAACTTGGCCGCGTCGCAGTTCTGCGCGGCGACACCCTGCGCGATCGGATGGTCGGCGGCGACCGCGACGAAACTCGCGCCGAAGATCGTGTCGGGGCGGGTCGTGTAGACCGGCAGTTGTTCCCCGTTCGAAAGGTCGAAGCTGAACTCGAGCCCGCGCGACTTGCCGATCCAGTTTTCCTGCATCAGGCGGACCTTGTCCGGCCAGTCATCGAGCTTGCCGAGTCCGTCGAGCAGGTCTTCGGCGAAGTCCGTGATACGCATGAACCACTGGTTCAGTTTGCGCCGCTCGACCTCTGCACCCGAACGCCAGCCCTTGCCGTCGATCACCTGTTCATTGGCGAGCACGGTCATGTCGACCGGGTCCCAATTGACCTCGCTCTCCCTGCGATAGACGAGGCCCGCCTCATACATGTCGAGGAACAGCGCCTGTTCGTGGCCGTAATACTCCGGCTCGCAAGTGGCGAGCTCGCGGCTCCAGTCGAGCGCGAAGCCGAGGCGCTTCAGCTGCGCCTTCATGTGTTCGATATTGGCGCGGGTCCAGCCGCCCGGATGGACGCCCTTCTCCATCGCGGCGTTCTCCGCCGGCATGCCGAAGGCGTCCCAGCCCATCGGGTGGAGCACTTCGTGCCCCGTCGCCCGCTTGTAGCGCGCCAGCACGTCGCCCATCGTGTAGTTGCGAACGTGGCCGATATGGATGCGCCCCGAGGGATAGGGGAACATCTCGAGCACGTAGCTCTTGGGCTTGTTCGAATTGCTGTCGGCGCGAAAGGTCTGCGCCTTCTCCCACGCATTCTGCCAATGCGCGTCGGCAATCGCCGGATCGAAACGGGTGTCGCTGCTCATGCGAGCGGCCTTACGGATTTTACGTGGTTTGGGAAGGACCCGCGTGCGGCAAAACCGCTATCAGTTGAGCGTGTGACGGCGCAATTCGCGCGCCTTGGTGAGGATGATGTCCTCGAGCTTCTGCACGGTCGCGGCCTGCACCGGGGCATCGACCCAGCCGCCGCCCTGGCTGACCTGCCGGCTGGCAGCCACGCGAAGCGCATCCGCGCGCAGGTCCGAATCGAGAATCGTCACGGTCACCTTGACGCGTTCGCCCGGATTGCTGGGGTTGGCATACCAGTCGGTGACGATCACCCCGCCGTTGCTGTCGGCCTGGAGCAGCGGAGCAAAGCTGACGGTTTCCAGCGCTGCGCGCCACAAATAGGAGTTCACACCGATGGTGGTGATCTGTGCCGCGGCGAGGTCGGCCTTCGGCCGCTCGCGTCCGCCGCAAGCCGCAAGGCTGGCCGTGGCGGCAATGGCCAAGGCTAGGATGGCAGGGCGGCGTAGCTGGGCAAGAGCGATCATGTCGGTCCTTGGTATCAATCCGGTTTCACGGCTCTATAGAGCCTGCACGCAGGGGGGCAAGCCATGCCGACCGACCCTGCCTGACAACCTTCTCATGCACGTGAGCGCGGTGAATGCCCGCTGAACCCGGACCAGCGACACGCGCCGCCGCACCTGCCCGTGTTGACACAGGGCAACAGTTGCATGGATTCGTCATCTGCGGCTGTGGAAAAGCTGGTATCTGCACAAGTCGGACCTTAGCTTCGTTAAGAGTCCGATAATCTCGGTTCGAGTCGGGTCAGCTGCGGTTAAGCGGCGATCGAATAGAGGCTTCGACCGAAATTTGGAAAGGTAACGCAGTCGTCATGGCAAGCCGCCGCAACAATACGAGCACCAAGCGGGCGATCCCCGCGGCGCTCGCGGCTGCGGGCTTGGCGTTGTCCATCCCCGGTGCCGGCCTTGCGGTCGTTTCCGGCGGCAATGGCGCATCGGCCGATGCTTCGCTCGGCTCGCTACCATTCACCCCGGCCGGCGCGGATCCGCACCTGGCACGGCGCGTGGCGGCGATCATCGGCGAAGACGGGCTGCGGTTCACGCCGGCGACCAAGCTTCCGCGCGATGGCGAACGCACGGTGACCGTTGCGGTACGGGTCGATGGGGCCACCGCCCGCGCAATCTCGGTTCGCGATGCGATCGATAGTGCCTCGGCGGAGAAGGGTCGCGATGCGGCGCTGGCCATCGCACCGACGAGCTACAACCTCGGCATCGCGCGCGGTTATCAGAGCTTCGCGCAGGCGACCAAGCCTGTCGAACTGCCTGGTACACTGCGCGACGTCGCCATGCCCGACCTGTCGCAGTTCCGGCCCGAGAAGGAACGGTCCGGCAAGCCGAGCCGGTTCCAGTCGCAGATTGCTCTGACGAACGAGCAGAGCGCTGGACGTGCCCCGCGCACGCTTGAAGGCGCGGGCCAGCAGAGCGTCGACCTGCGCACTTCCTATCGCGTGGGTCGCAATCTCGACGTGACGGCCGGGGTACGCGTGTCGCAAGATCGCAATCGCCTGGCGCCGTTGACCGACGGGGTCGAGGATGATCAGGCGGTCTATGTCGGGACGCAGATCCGCTTCTGACCCGTCCCGCCACTGCGGCACAATTCCAAGAATACGATTGAACATTTCGCCCGCATGGCGATTGCCTTTGCGCGGTAACATCTGCGCGCCTAAGACCGGAAGAAACGCTACGGAAAGCTTGGGAGTGAAGACATGGCACGTGTTGCGATCGTAACTGGCGGTTCGCGCGGAATTGGCCGCGCCATATGCGAAAGGCTGCGCGACGAACGCGGCTGTACTGTGATCGCCAACTACGCCGGCAATGACGACGCGGCGCGCGCCTTTACCGCCGAAACCGGTATTCCCACGATCAAGTTCGATGTCGGCGATTTCGACGCCGTGCAAGAAGGCTGCGCCAAGGTCGCCGAAGAGCACGGACCGATCGATATCGTCGTCAACAATGCGGGCATCACCCGTGACGGCACGCTGCTGCGGATGAGCTATGAGGATTGGGATGCGGTGATACGCACCAACCTTGGCGGTTGCTTCAACATGGCCAAGGCGACCTTCCCCGGCATGAAGGACCGTGGCTGGGGCAGGATCGTCAACATCGGCTCGATCAACGGGCAGGCGGGTCAGTACGGCCAGGTCAACTATGCCGCCGCCAAGAGCGGCATCCACGGCTTCACCAAGGCATTGGCGCAGGAAGGCGCGCGCTTCGGCATTACCGTGAACGCCATCGCCCCCGGCTACATCGACACCGATATGGTGGCCGCCGTGCCCGAGCCGGTGCTGGAGAAGATCGTCGCCAAGATCCCGGTCGGTCGCCTCGGCCGTGCCAGCGAAATCGCGCGCGGGGTCAGCTTCCTGGTATCGGAGCATGCCGAGTTCATCACTGGCTCGACGATGAGCATCAACGGCGGCCAGCACATGTATTGAGGTGCGGCGGGCGCACGGCTGGACCGGGCGCCCCCTCAAGTCAGTCGACCATAATTCCGACGACCTTCCAGACACCCTCTTCCAGCTGGAGGGTGACCGTCTCGACGACTTTGGTATTTGCATATTGGGTCGCGAAGGCGACCTCCTGATAGCCGTGCGGAGGAGCGTTGAGATAGCGCACCGTGAGCAGGTCGCGCGAAATGAGGGCGCCCTGCGGCCCGCGCACCTGAGTTGCGGCGTTGCTCCAGCCGATGAGTGTATTGCTCTGCTTGAATGTCCTTCCGGTGGCATCGAAGCTGGCTTCCCAATCGCCTGCGTCGGTCAACGTAAGCCATTCGCGTGCAGCGGCAACGACGGCCGCATCGCTCGACGGCGCCTCCACCGGAGCTGCCTCCCGGGCGGGTTCGACAAAGTAGGAGGTGAGAATCAGGCCGGCGGCAAATATGGTCATCATGACAAGGACTCCTGCAATGATGCGGCGGGCGGGTTTGCCTGCCGCGACCCGATCCTTGTCTGCAAAGCCCGCCTCCCCGGCTTCCCCCAAATCCTTGTCTGCAAGTTTTTGGGGGTCGGCCCCCTCGCTCTCGAGAAGCAGGCGCGCGGCTTCCCGGCTGCTGGTGACACCCAGCTTGCGCCGGGCCAGCCGAAGGCGCTCGTTGATCGTGTGAACCGAGAGCGAAAGCTCGCTGGCCATAGATTTTGCATCGTGACCGCGAACAATGAGTCGGAGGGTCTCCTTCTCCTTGTCCGTGAGTTCGTCGAGAGCGTCCATCCGCGATATCGCCGCCATACTTGCCATCAGGACCCGGAATCTATCGGCAGGTCCGAACACCAGCCACCCCAAAAAAATCGTAGGTCCGCACCGGTCGCTTATGTAGGGGAGCCGGGATGATTCCCCCCTACCACCCCCCACGGAAGTACTCGGTCCGCATCGCGGGCCACCGAACCTCGATCAGCCTCGAACCGATGTTTTGGGACATGCTTACCGACGCAGCGGCGTCACGCAACGTGTCGATCAACACGCTGGTGGCAGACATCGACGCCGAACGGATCAAGGCGGAAAACCCGCCCGGGCTGGCGGGCGCTATCCGAATCTGGCTTGTCTGGAATGACAAAGGCCGGCGAACCGCTTCGTTCACCCTGCCCAGCTACACTCGGCCAGCTCAGTAATTCGAAGGCGGATCGCTGGCCGGGAAGCTTTCGTCGATCTCCTCGTCGGTCTTGGTCCAAGGACCGCCGGGCGCGTCTCGCATGGCTTGTGGACCTGCATCGCGAACCTGGGCCAAGCCTTGGTTCTCGGCAAAAGCGGGCCTTGCCCGGTCCTTGCGAAGGTACCTGTAGCAGGCAAGGCCAAGCACACCGAGCGCTGCAAGTTTGCGTAGCATCGAACAGAATCCTTCCTCTGCGACCCAACGCACGAAACGCGCAAAAGGTCCGCGTCAACCTGACGAAAAGCGCCGATGCGAAAACAAACTCCGGCCAAGTGCATCTCGGCGTCACGCGCTGGCGATGATCCGCCAGGCCATCATCTCGAGTCCAGTCCCCTTCTCCAGCCGATCAAGCTCTGCACCGGCTTCCGCAACCGCGCGGGCAACCGCTTCCGGTTCATGCTGTGCGAGTTCCAGGGCGAGCGGACTTCCTTCGGTCATGCCCCGCAGCAGTGACAAGGCCGATCCTTCCGGGCTGACGGCATGGACCGGCTCAACCACGACATCGGTGAAACCCGCGAGCGAGACGTCGAGCATGACCTGCTCCGGGTCGGCATAGCCGAAAGGGGTGCGCGCAATGAAACCCGGAGATGGGTCATCGAGATGTGCGGTAAGGACCCGATGGATCGCCTCGCTTCCCGGGTTGGCGGATAATGGCGCCCAGACATTGAACAGCATCGCACCGCCTGGGCGCAGCACACGGCGCATCTCGCTATAGGCGGCCACCCGGTCGGGAAAGAACATCGCTCCGAATTGGTGGAGCACGAGATCCAAGCTCGCGTCGGCGAAAGGCAGGGCCTGGGCATCGGCCTCCCGCCAGGTAACGTTGCCGAACCGATGCCGTTCCTGGGCGAGGTCGACCATCGCCTTATTGAGGTCGGTCGCGGTAATCACCGCGTCCGGAAAAGTCGGGGCGAAGCGCGCAGTCAGTGCGCCGGTACCAGCCGCAATTTCGAGAACATCGGAGAATTCGAGATCCCGCGCAAAGACGACCAGGTCATCGGCGAAGGGCGTGAACAGCACTGGCACGAGGAAGTCCTCGTAATTCTCGGGAATCGAACCCGCGAAGGTTGCATCGCTGCCGGACATGGGCAGCCTCCCTTCCACCGAAGGTTTTGCGCCCTAGTCGTCTCCTACGCGCTCGATATCCGCACCGACAAGCTGGAGCTTCTCTTCCAGCCGTTCATATCCCCGGTCGAGGTGGTAGATACGGCGCACGGTAGTCTCGCCCTCGGCGGCCAATGCCGCGATGATCAGGCTCATCGATGCACGCAGGTCCGTGGCCATGACCTCGGCCCCGGTCAGATTGACCGGCCCGCGAACCACGGCGGTACGTCCGCTCGTTTCGATATCCGCGCCCATGCGCCGCAGCTCGGGCACGTGCATATAGCGATTCTCGAAGATCGTTTCGGTCAGCATGCTCGCGCCTTCCGCCTTGCACAGCAGGCTCATCAACTGCGCCTGCATGTCGGTGGCGAGGCCAGGATAGGGCGCCGTGGTGAGATTATGCGCCTTGAGCGGACCGCTCGCCGCCACGCGCACGCCACCCTTCACGCCTTCGCATTCGACACCGATATTGCGCAGCGCATGGATGGTCGAGCCCATGTCATCGGCCTCAGCCCCCTCGAGCAGCACTTCGCCGCCGGTGATGGCCGCGGCGCAGGCGTAGGAACCGGCTTCGATCCGATCGGGCATGACCCGATAGGTGGCACCGTGCAGCCGCTTGACGCCATGGATGGTCAGCTCGCTGTTGCCGATCCCTTCGATCTCGGCGCCCATGGCGACCAGGAGGTTGCAGAGGTCGACGATCTCGGGCTCGCGGGCGGCGTTGATCAACCTGCTGGTCCCGTTCGCCAGCACGGCCGCCATCAATGCATTCTCGGTTGCGCCGACCGAGACCACCGGGAAATCGAATTCGCCGCCGGGCAAGCCGCCATCGGGCGCGATGGCTTTGACATAACCCTGGGCCAGTTCGATATGCGCACCAAAGGCCTCAAGCGCCTTGAGATGCAGGTCGATCGGGCGATTGCCGATCGCGCAACCGCCGGGCAGCGAAACGGTCGCCTCGCCCATCCGCGCCAGCATCGGGCCCAGCACGAGGATCGAGGCACGCATCTTGCGCACCAGGTCATAGGGCGCGACGGTGCTGGTGAGACGGGTCGCTTCGAGCGTGACCACGCGCCCGAAATCTTCCGGCCGCTGCCCCTGGATGGTGTGCGCCACGCCGAACTGCGTCATCAGGTGCTGGAACCCATCGATATCCGCCAGGCGCGGCAGGTTGCGCAGCGTAACCGGCTCCTCGGTCAGTAGCGCGCACGGGATCAGGGTGAGCGCGGCGTTCTTTGCGCCCGAGATCGGGATCGAGCCCGACAGGCGATTGCCGCCGCGAATGAGAAGCTTGTCCATGTTCACGCCTTTACCTGCACCGCCAGTGCTGGCAAGCGTCACACGCCTGTCGCACCGCGATGCAAGGGCATTTTGTCGACTCCATCCCCGGCACGCCAGGCACCAACAGTCATCTGGACCAACATGACCACGCATAAACCGATCAAGAAGGCCGTTTTCCCAGTCGCTGGCCTGGGCACCCGGTTCCTGCCTGCGACCAAGGCCATTCCGAAGGAGCTGCTGCCCATCGTCGACCGCCCGCTCATCCAGTTTGCGGTGGACGAAGCGCGCGAGGCGGGAATCGAGCAGATCATTTTCGTCACCGGGCGCGGCAAGACCGCCATCGTCGAGCACTTCGACGTGGCCTTCGAACTCGAAGCGACGATGAGCGAGCGCGGCAAGGACATGAGCGTGCTCGACGATACCCGCGCGACGCCGGGGGACATCATCACGGTGCGCCAGCAGATACCGATGGGTCTCGGTCACGCCATCTGGTGCGCCCGCGCCATCGTCGGCGACGATCCCTTCGCCATCCTGCTGCCCGACGAGCTGATGATCGAGGCCAGGGGTGGAGGGACCGGCTGCATGAAGCAGATGGTCGAGGCCTATAATGAGGTGGGCGGCAACCTCATCTCCGTGCTGGAGGTACCGCAGGAGGAAGTATCGAGCTACGGCGTGATCGCACCCGGTGCGAGCATTTCGGACACGCTCACCGAGGTTACCGGCCTGGTCGAGAAGCCGCCGGCCGGACAAGCGCCCTCGAACAAGATCATATCGGGACGCTACATCCTCCAGCCCGAGGTCATGCGCGTGCTCGATGCCCAGGAGAAGGGTGCGGGCGGCGAGATCCAGCTGACCGACGCGATGGCGAAGATGATCGGCAACCAGCCATTCCACGCAGTCACCTTCTCCGGCCGCCGCTTCGATTGCGGCAGCAAGACTGGCTTCGTCGAAGCAACACTGGCCCTAGCCTTGGAGCGCGAGGACATGGGCGACGAAGTCCGCGCCATCATGCGTCGGCTGCTGGCCGAATAACCGACGAAAAAGGGGACGCCGCAGCGCCCCCTTCGTTCATTCTCTCAGCGGGTCGAGCCTAGTTTGCAGGGCCCTCTTCGCCTTCAGCGCGCGACATGACCTTGCGCTGGTTGGTCAGCAGCTCGTTCACGTCACCAGCCAGCCCGGGCTCGGCAACCACGCCCTGGGCGAGACCGCCGAGCGACGAGCCGTCCAGGCCCAACTCCTTCATCAGCCCGTCGAGAACCGGAGCCTGTGCCCGATAGGCCAGGGCCGCGCTGACTGCGTCGGTGGCAAGGTTGCCGGAGCCATTCCCGACCGCGGTTGCACCACCCGACGACTTGCCGCCGCCATTGGTGAGCCCATCGACCTGGACGATCTTGATCGAATCGATCGCCTCCATCGGCTTGGCGCTCTCGCGGATCACCTCGGGCAGGACCTTGAGCAGGGCCATCTTGGTCTGGAGCGAGATCTGGTCCGAGGACAGGATGTTCGCCGCCTCGTTGATCGCCCGCTGACCCGCAGCCTCGACCTCGAAGCGCACTCGTGCAGCTTCGGCACGGAGCTTTTCGGCCTCGGCCTCACCTTCCGCCTCGCGACGCATGGCTTCGGCGCGGTTGGTTGCGGCGTCCTTCTCTGCTTCGGCCTCGACCTTGATCTTGATCGCATCGCGCTCGGCGATCTTGGCCGCCTCGATCAGCTCGATCTTCTTGTTACGTTCGGCAATTTCACTTTCGCGGCTGGTGACGACCTGCTCCTCGGCGGCGACCGCCTTGGCGCGGGCTTCGTCGGCCACGGCCTTGGCCTGGCTTTCCTCGCGGCTCTTGTTCTGCACCGCGATCTGCTGTTCCTGCCGGGCAATTTCGAGCGCGCGGGTCTGATCGATCCGGGCTTCCTCAACCAGGCGATCGGCTTCGATCTGCTGCGCGTCGACCTGCTTCTTGGCTTCGATCCGCGCAGCCTCCGCCTCGCGGTTGCGCTCGGCCTGTTCGCGGGCGATCTCTGCCGCTTGCGCCGCACGACGCACCTCGACTTCGCGCTCCTGCTCGAGCCGCGCATACTCCTTGTCGCGACTGATCTGGAAGCTGCGCTGGTCCGCCTCGAGGTTCTTGGTCTCCATCTGCACGCGCGTGTCCTGCTCGATGTCGTTACGCAGCTTCTTGCGCGCCTCGATCTGCTCAGTCAGCTTGGTCAGGCCCTCGGCGTCGAAGGCATTGTTCGCGTTGAAGTGCTCGATCGAAGTCTGGTCGAGACCGGTGAGCGAGACCGATTCCAGCTCGAGCCCGTTCATCGCGAGATCATTCGACGACACTTGCTGCACTTTCTGGACAAAGTCGGCGCGCTGCTCGTGCAACTCGTTCATGCTCATCCCCGCGGCGACCGAGCGCAGTGCGTCGACGAACTTGCCTTCGACGAGATCCTTCAGCAGCTCGGGCTGCATGGTGCGCTGGCCAAGCGTCTGCGCGGCCATGGCTATGGCCTGGGCATCGGGGCGAACGCGGACGTAGAACTCCGCCTTCACGTCGATCCGCAGGCGGTCGAGCGTGATCAGCGCTTCATTGTCCCGGCGCACCACAGGCAGCACCAGCGTGTTCATGTTGACCGGCATGGTTTCATGGAAGACGGGCAGCACCAGGGCGCCACCGTTCATCACCACCTTTTCGCCACCCACGCCGGTTCGCACGAAGGCGACTTCCTTCGACGCCCGGCGATAGAGCTTGGCCAGGAACAGCCCGATGATGAGGATGCCAAGGACGATTCCTCCAGCGAGGATGGCCCAGTCGATAAGATTTTGCATTTCCACTCCTTGCTACAAACTCAGTTGGGCGACAGGCGGCGTTCGGCCAGCGCGGTCGCGTAGAATTGATTGCCCTCGCGATGGACGAGGAGGACCTCGTCGCCTGCCAGGAACTCGGATGCCGTGTCATGTGGTTCGACCATCACGTAATGGTCCTGTCCGTAGGCATCCTTCACCCGGGCGCGGGCGGGGAATCCGGCGCGCGCGACACCATCGGTGATCGTGCCGCGTCGGCCGAGCAGCGTGCCGGGATCGACCGCGCTGGTTTCGTCCTGCGGCAGGATTCGCCCAAGCGGCCGGGCAATCACGCCCGCCACCGGCAGGGCACCCCCTGCAGCCAGCACTGCGGCCAGCCAGCGATCGAACGGCGCGCCGGTAAAGGCGGCGGCCAGCTGTTGGATGCCGACCCCCATGCTCGCGAAGAGCAGCAGGAAGACGACCAGCCAGATCGTCAAAGGGATGCGCCCCAGCCCCAGCAGCGTGAGCAGTCCGTCGATCGGCCCAGCATGCAGTACGCCATCACCGTCGGCGTCGAGATCGAAGTCGATATCGAGCACGCCAAGCAATTGGATGACGAACAGCGCCAGAACCAAGACAAGGGCCACCGCGAACGGCAGGTTGTACGGTTCCAGTAATGTCATCGGTCCTCCTTTCTTTTGAATGTCGAGGACGAAAAACTCCGGCTTCCCGACCGAAGTCGAAAAGTTCTTATCCGTCGTCTTTTTCCATGAGGTCAATTTAGCGATAACCGGGATCGTCCGGTAGGAATATGCGACGAACCGAGTTCGATTTTGCCTTCAAAGCGCTTCCGTCTAGGAACCCCGCGCTCGGTCAGCCCGCGCCCATACTGGGGCCGATTTTCCTACAGCTCGGCGCCTCGGTATTCCCCTTCGTACCGACCACCACGCGGCGGTCGTTCACAAGGGGCAGGCGAGTGCTGGCTGGGCAGTATGGAAGGTCACACTCGGGCACTATCCGCACAGCGAAAAGTCTTGGAAATTCATGTGCGTCGACCGAAGGTCACGGATTTCGCAACCGCCGTGCGCGTTCCACCCGCGCGCCTGTCGCTTGCTTCCGATCAGCTCATCAACTCGATGTATGTCCTGCTCCATACCGGAAGCTTTTCGAGCCGGGCTTCAAGGTCTGCAAGCTTTCTCCTCTAATACTCGACGCCCTCGCCGCGTTGCTCCCAGAACTCGATGAGTTGGCCACATGTAATTACCTCACGCACATTGCTCCGCGCGAGATGGAGGACTTCCAGTGTTGGATCACCCATCGCAGGCAACATAGCGGCCAGTTCTGGTGGAAGTTCGCCAGAAGGCGCTCCACAAATGGCTGCCACGCATTCGGCCGCGACGATATTGCACACTTCATTGTATGCGTTCCACATCGCATAGTTGAGCAGAACTTCGCCGATCGAGATTATGTCTTCGGAAAGGGATGCCACCATCATTCGGGCAGCATTGTTCTCGAACAGGCCGATCCCCGTAACCCGAAGCGACATGACTATACCCCTGAGCGACTCGTAACTATCAGTACCAATTGTGTTTCTTGGATAGGGAAGTCAAATTGCCTTGATACGCAAGGGCAGCGTCTTGAGCCCGCCGACGAAGGTCGATTTCGAGCGCGCGGGTTCGCCTGCCAGTTCGACGCTGTCGATGCGGTCGAGCAGGGTCTCGAACAGGATGCGCATTTCGAGCCGTGCAAGGTGCAGGCCCAGGCATTGGTGTGCGCCCGCGCCGAAGGCGAGGTGCCGGTTGGGGCTGCGTGCGGCATCGAAATGGCGCGGATCGTCGAACACGGCGGGATCGTGATTGGCCGCGACGTAGTTGATCATCAGCCAGTCGCCCTTGGCGATCTTCTGGCCGCCCACCTCGGTATCCTCGGCCGCGGTGCGCATAAAGTGCTGCACCGGCGTGGTCCAGCGGATCGCCTCTTCGACGATTCCGGGGAGCAGCGAGCGGTCGGCCTTTACCTTGGCCCACTGTTCGGGGTCTTGCGCCAGCGCCAGCATCGCGCCGGCGGTGCTGGCCGAAGTGGTATCGTGCCCGGCCGCAGCGACGATGATGTAATAGCCCATCATGTCGCGATCGTTGAGCGGTTCGCCGTCGACCATGGCATTGGCGATGGTGCTGGCAACATCGCCACTGGGATTGGCGCGCTTCTCAGCCGTAAGCTTGGCGAAATAGGCCTCGAAGTCCTTGACCGCGCCGGCCACGATCTGGGTGATTACATCGGGCGGAAGATCCTTGATGCCCGATTGGTTGAGGTCCTCGTCCGAACCGCCGAACAATTGCTGCGTCAGCATCAACATGCGCGGCTCGTCTTCTTCGGGCACACCGAGGATCTGCATCACCACATGCAGCGGATAGGGTGCCGAGACGAGTTTGCAGAAATCGAGCTCAGGCCCCGCATCGATCATTCGCTGGACGGTCGCCTGTGCGATCTTGCGGATCTCGTCCTCGATACCGCGTAGGTTCTTGGGCATGAACCATTCCTGCGTCAGCTTGCGGTACTTCATGTGGATCGGCGCATCGAAGGTAACCAGGCTCGCCACCATATGCTCGCTGCCGCCGCTGAACTGCTTGGCGAACTCGATCCCCTCGGTCAGGCTGAAGACGACGGTGCGCGGATTGTTGAGGAAGGTAGCGTTGTCCTTCGATACGCGCATCGCATCATCATAGCGGGTGAGCAGCCAGAACGGCGGGTGCACCGCATCTTCGCTGGCTTCCACCCAGGCGACGGGCATCTCTTCCCGCAGGCGATCGAAGGTGTCGAGCAGCGGGTCCCATGCGGCATAGCTGGTCGGATCGATGACCGCGCGGGCCGTCACCGGATCGAGCCGGGGCTTGTCCTGCGTGGCCATCAGGCCTGCTCCGTCTCGGCTTCGGCCTTGCGCAGATACTCGTCACGCAGCTCGCGCTTGTACAGCTTGCCATTCGCTTCGCGCGGCAGCTGCGCACGGAAGTCGAACAGCTTGGGCATCTTGATCTTCGACAGGCTGGGCGCGAGGAAATCGCGCAGCTCGGCCTCGAGGGCGGGGCCCGCATCGGCCATATCCATCGGCTGGACCACCGCGACGACCTTTTCGCCGAAGTCGGGGCAGGGCGCGCCAATCACCGCCGCGTCCATCACCTTGTCATGCGTGACCAGCAGGTTCTCGATCTCTTGCGGATAGATGTTGACCCCGCCCGAGATAATCATGTGGCTCTTGCGGTCGGTGAGGTAGAGATAGCCGTCTTCGTCGACGTGGCCGATATCGCCCAGTGTCATCCAGCCCTTGGGGTGCATGGCTTCGGCGGTCTTGGCCGGATCGTTGTGGTAGGTCGGAACGGTGTCGTTCTCGAAATAGAGCAGTCCATCAGTACCCGCCGGCACTTCCTCACCGTCGGGCCCACAGACGTGCAGCACGCCGTGGATCGCCTTGCCGACGCTGCCGGGATGGGCGAGCCAGTCTTCCGACTTGATCAGCGTCATGCCGATGCCTTCGGACCCGGCGTAATATTCGATGATGATCGGACCCCACCATTCGATCATCGCCCGCTTGACCGGGACGGGACAGGGCGCGGCGGCATGGATCGCCCGCTGGTGGCTGGAGAGGTCGTAGCGACTGCGCACTTCGGGATCGAGCTTGAGCATGCGCACGAAATGGGTCGGGACCCATTGGCTGTCGGTCACCCGGTACTTTTCAATCGTGGCCAGGGCGAACTCGGGGTCGAATTTCTCCATCACCACAACCGTCGCACCGAGCCGATGGGCAGTGGTGCACCAGCCGAGCGGGGCGGCGTGATAGAGCGGTGCGGGCGAGAGGTAGACCATCGACCCATCGCTGGGCCACCCTGCCCCCATCACCGCGAGCCCCATCAGCGGCGTTACCTGCTGGATGTCTTCGTCGGTCGGCGGGGCCGGGCGCACCCCTTTGGGCCTGCCGGTGGTACCGGAAGAGTAAAGCATGTACTGCCCAACCTGCTGGTCATCGATCGGTGCGGCAGGTTGCGCCGCCAAAGCCGTCGCGAGGCTTTCCTCGCCGCTGCCGCCGACCAGCAGCATCGGCAGTCCGGGGCACTCGGCGCGAATGCCGGGGATCACTTCATCGAAGTAGCGGCTGGTAATCAGCAGCTTCGCATCGCTGTCATTGAGGATGTAGGCGATCTCGGGCGCGGTCAGCCGGGTCGAAATCGGCACCATCATGATCCCGCAGCGCTGCGCTCCCCAGACCAGCTGGAGGTAGTCGATGGTATTTTCCATGAGGATCGCCACATGATCGCCCCGGCCAAGGCCACGCTCACGCATCAGCCGGGCGAAGCGGTTAGCGTAGTCGTCCATCTGGCCATAGGTGACGGTTTCGCCGCTACCGGCCATGATCAGGGCCGGATGATCGGGGCGTACCTTGGCATGGGCTATCGGGTGCATGGTTTTCCTCTCTCCTCCGCCGGTCCTTTGCAGACTCATCCGGTTGCGAGAAGAAACCTACCTAAGCCACCAGCGCGGGCAAGAAAAAAGGGCGGCGGGAAGCCCCGTCGCCCTGCTTTCCTGTCCCCAATGGGGCGTTGCGGCTCAGTTATCGTCGCCGTCGCCCTGGCCACCGGTACCCATCGCCAGCGCATAGGCGCGCTGCGCATCCGATTCGACCATGTACGGGATCGGATTGACCGCTTCGCCACCGATGCGGACTTCATAATGCAGGTGGGGGCCGGTCGAACGGCCGGTCGAGCCGACGTAACCGATAATGTCGCCCTTCTGGACGCGCGTGCCCGGCGCAACCGCGATGCGCGACATATGAGCATAGCGGGTCTGCAGTTCGGCGCCATGCTCGAGCGAGACGAAATTGCCGTAGCTCGAGAACCATTCGGCCTTGCTGACATAGCCGTCAGCCGTGGCGTAGATCGGGGTGCCCATCGGCGCGGAAAGGTCGACGCCCTTGTGATTGCGCCGACCGCCAAGCACCGGGTGCGTCCGCATGCCGAAATCGCTGGTCAGCGTGGTATTGTCGAGCGGGAGGCGCGAAGGCACGGCAACCAGCGCATGAGCCGGAATACCTGCCGGACGGCCAACTTCTTCCCAGTTTGCGAAGAGTTGCTGGAACTGCGCGTCATCACCGTCTTCGATCGTGCCGGCGACGCGGCTTACGTCGATCGTTCCGACCGCAGCAGCGGTGTTGGTGTCGCCAGCATGTGCCGGTGCGGCAGCGATCGAAAGCCCTGCGGCGATAATCGCGATTACAAGCGAGTTACGCTTGGAAGCCATTGCAAACCCGTCCATCCGGCGCTCTTGCGCCCGTTCGCTTCCCGACGACCTGGACTTCCCCTGCCCGCGCCACCGAAATCATTCAACACTGCCGGAACCCCCCGGCGTCTCGTGGATTTGGGTTATCGGTGAAAAAGTTAATCAGGCAATAGCCGCGTAGTAGCTGCGCGGTAAGCCGCCTGCCAAACGCGCTGAGTCGTTGAACGGCCCTTTGAGCCCCCCGGAAAAGTGCGTTTCCACCAGTTTCCGCCACAATTCCCGCGCGTTCTCGCCACGACGGGCGGCCACCGCGTGAAAATGCTTGGAGCCGATGGCGACATGACGAATTTCGTCGTCAAGGATTCGTTTCAGAATTTTCGCCCCGTTTTCATCACCTTGCACGCGCACCCGGTCGAGCGTGGCCGGGGTTACATCGAGTCCACGCGCCTCCAGCACCATGGGAACGATCGCAAGCCGCGCGGCAACATCGTGCGAGGTGTCGCGCGCCGCGCTCCACAGCCCGTCGTGCGCAGGCAACGCTCCGTAGCAGGAACCCAGCGAATCGAGTTTCCGCGCCAGCAGCGCAAAGTGCATCGCTTCATCGGCTGCGACAGAAAGAAATTCGGAAACAAAGGCTTGCCCCATCGAATCGCCGAATCGCCCGGCCATATCGAGGGCAAGGTCGATCGCGACGAATTCGATGTGCGCGAGTGCATGCCACAGCGCGATCCGGTTCCGTTCCGACCCCATCTTACCGCGCTTGGGCATCCGTCCGGGCGGCAGCAATTCGAGGTTCCCGGGCCATGCGGGACGCGCCGGCATCTCCACATCAAAGGTGAAATCGAGCCGCCCGAGCCGCCAATCGCGCGCAACCTGGCGCGCAGCGAAGACCTTGGCGGTCGGATCGCCAGTGAGCAGCGCAGCACGGATCGCTGCCGCGATGCTGCGCCGCCCCGACGTCATGCGCCGCGTGCCGCCGCCAGCACTTCCTCGGCGTGACCTTTGACCTTCACCTTGGGCCACACCTGCGCGATCGTTCCGTCTTCGGCGATCAGATAGGTCGCGCGGACCATGCCCATGTAAGTCCGCCCGTACATCTGCTTTTCGGCCCAGACCCCCAGCGCATCCGAAAGGCCGCCATCTTCGGCATCGGTGGCGAGGTCGATCGACAGGCCGTGCTTGTCGATGAACTTCTGGTGCTTCTTCGGTGGATCCTTGCTCACTCCCAATAGCGCCACGCCCACCTTGTCGAATTCGGCCTTGAGTGCCGAAAAGTCCTTCGCCTCGGTGGTGCAACCGGGCGTATCGTCCTTGGGGTAGAAGTAGACCACCGCCTTGCGCCCCCTGAAGTCGGAAGGGCGTACCGTGCCACCGTCCGGCTTCTCCATCGCGATGTCGGGCATCGGGTCACCCACGCCAGGCGCGTTCTTGCTCATCAACCTATCTCCAGTCCCTCATCAAACACATCCAGCCAGGCCGCCGCGACGTCACGCCGCGACGCTTCCAGCCGGGCAAGCAATCCCGCATAATCCTTGCACATGCATTGGCGCGCCAGGATTGCCGCTGCGGCGTCATTGGGGCGATCGAGGTCAGGCGCCAACAGCCTTGTTCCCACCAGCAACCGCGTCATCAGGTCGCGCGCTTCACGCAACTCTGACCGCAGGTGACCCGCAGTTACCAGCTCTGCAATCGCGTCACGCAAGTTGGGCGTCAGTGCGATCCGATGGCGCAATTGCAGGAAGTGAACGAGGAACTCGATATCGACCAGGCCGCCGCGTAGCAGCTTGGCGTCGAGCGGGCCCTTCGGCGCCTTGTGCCGCGCCATCTCACCTCGCATTTCGAGGACATCCGCCTTGAGCTTCTCCGGGTCGCGTTCCTGCGTCAGGATCGAGGCTACGACCGCTTCGACGTCACGCCGCGCAGCCTCGCTGGCAACCAGCACTCGCGCGCGCTGCAGTGCCATATGCTCCCATGTCCACGCATCCTCGCGCTGGTAGCGGGCGAAGCCCTCGATACTCACCGCCAGCGGGCCCTGATTGCCTTGCGGTCGCAAGCGCGTGTCGACCTCGTAGAGCGCGCCCTGCGCGGTGGGCACGCTCAAGGCCGCCGTCACCCGTTGCGCCAGCCGATTGTAGTAGAGCGTGGCCCCAAGTGGTCGGTCCCCGTCGGATTCGGCGTCATGCGAGCCGGTGAAGAGATAGATGATGTCGAGGTCCGAAGCATGAGTCAGCAGCCCTCCTCCCAGACGGCCCAACCCCACCACGATCAACTCGCTTCCTTGGATGACGCCGTGGCGCAAGGCGAATTCGGCCTGCGCCTCCTCCAGCGCAACCTGCAACGCGCCTTCGGCAACCCGTGACAGTGCGGCGGCAATTTCGAGAGGGTCCTGCACCCCTTCGATCAGCCGCACGCCCAGCGCGAAGCGCGCCTCACCGGTTACGATGCGAATCCGGTCGAGCCGCTTCTCATAGTCATCGCCGCGCTCGCGCTGGCGCATTGCGCCGGCAAGATCGTCGACATCGGCCGCGAGGTCGACCGAGCTTCGGTCTATCAGCGCATCGAGCAGGTCGGGCTTGCGTGCCAGTTCATCGGCCAGCGGCGGCGCAAGCGTCAGACAATCGGCGACGAGGTCGAACAGACCCGGTCGCGCCTCGAGCAGGCGGAACAGGTTTATCGCGCTCGGCAGGCGCGCAAGCATGGTTTCCCAACGCGCCAGCGTGCGATCGGGTTCGTCGGAAGCAGCGACGGAGGCGAGTAGCGCGGGTCGGATCGTATCGAAGGCCGCCAGGGCCGCCTGGCTGCGCAAGGCCGAGAAGCGGCCGTCGGTCCAGGAGGCCACGCGTTCGTTCGCCTCACGCGACACCCCTGGGTCTTTGCTTCCGACCGGAACCGTCGCGACCGTCTTGCCATCTTCAGCCAGAAGCGCGTCAAACCTCGCCCCGACAGGCGCGGTGACTTCGTGCAAATGGGCGAGCAGAGCTCCGCCGTCGGCCATCCCATGGAGCCGCGCAACATTGTCGAGCGCATCGCCTGCAGGAAGCGTATGGGTCTGGTGGTCCTCGACCATCTGCAGGCGGTGCTCGATCACGCGAAGCGCATCGTAGCTTTCGCCCAAGACGCGCGCATCGTCAGGCGCAATTCGGCCCGTTGCCGCCAGGGCATCGAGCGTCGCCCGTGTACCCCGGTGACGAAGGCTCGGATCGCGGCCGCCGTGAATCAACTGATGCGTCTGGGCGAAAAACTCGATCTCGCGAATGCCCCCGCGCCCCAGCTTGAGATTGTATCCCGGGGCAGGCTCGCTTGGCCCGCTCTGCTGCTCTCGAATGCGTCGGGTCAATCGCCGAATCTCGTCGATCGCCCCAAAATCGAGGCTACGCCGCCAGACAAAGGGTCGGATATGATCGAGGAAAGCTTCACCCGCAGCGATATTGCCGGCACAAGCACGCGCGCGGATGAACGCCGCTCGCTCCCATGCCAGTGCCGAACTTTCGTAGTGCGCCGTCGCGGCGTTGAGCGAAAGCGCCAAGGGACTGACTTCGGATGCAGGGCGCAATCTCAGGTCGACCCGGAAGACATAACCTTCATGCGTCACTTCCGAGAGCAGCCGTACGATTTCGCGCGCGTAACGCTGGGCCGCTTCTCCTGGCTCGTCGCGTTCGCGCCGGGGCAGCTGCGTCGGATCGTAGAGCAGGATCGGATCGATATCCGAGGAGTAGTTGAGTTCGCCGGCGCCGTGCTTGCCCAGGGCCAGGCCGATCATCCCGGTATTCGGCGCGCCCTCAACCCGCCCCGCGATAGCCGCGCCGATCGCTTCATGCAGGGCGCGATCAGCGAAGGCGGACAGTTCGCGCATGACCTTGGCAAGGGGGAAGGCTCCGGCGAGGTCGCCAATCGCCAGCACCAGGGCAAGGGAGAGGCGCTCACGCCGCAGCGCAGTCGCCACGTCACCCTGTTGCACCGCCTTCGCCAGTCCGAGCGCTTCCTCGCCTTCGCCGCGCTCCATCAGCGCAACCAGTTCCGGGCGTCGCTGCAGCGCGCGCGCAAGGAATGGTGCGTGGGCCCGGGCGCGGGCGAGGGCAGAAGACCAGTCGGCAACCATCGCACGCCGTCCTGCCGCCGCGCTCGCATATGCGCAAGCTTGCCCTCCCGCAGTCATGCTGACACAAGCCCGCCCGACACGACGAAATCCAAGGGGATCCCCATGAAACGCCTCCCGCTCGCTGCCACGCTGGCGCTGCTGATTTCCGCTTGCTCGATGGACGCGAGCGATGCCGATACCGGCGCAGGAGTATTCGATGTTCCCGAGATCGCGGCGGGCGATTTGTCCGAAGACACGATGCGGCGCGTGGTCGAGCAGCTCTCCTCCGACGAGTTCGAAGGCCGTGCACCGGGCACGCCGGGCGAAGAAAAGACCGTCGCCTACCTGATCGAGGAATTCCAGAAGGCCGGGCTCGAACCGGGCAATAATGGCAGCTGGGTACAGAAGGTTCCGCTGGTCGAGATCGGCGGCAAGGACTTCGCGCCTTTGACCATAGCGGGCGGCGAGGGCGCCCCGATGCGCTTCCAATATGGCAAGGATTGGGTCGGCGCGACCTATCGCGAGGATGCCGAAACCAGGCTCGAGAAGAGCGAACTGGTGTTCGTCGGCTTCGGCATCAATGCGCCGGAGCGGGGCTGGAACGATTATGCCGGGCTCGACATGAAGGGGAAGACCGCAGTCATCCTGGTCAACGACCCCGATTATGAGACCGAGGGCCTCGAAGGCACCTTCAATGGTCGCGCGATGACCTATTACGGACGCTGGACCTACAAATACGAAGAAGCGGCGAGGCAGGGTGCAGCCGCCGCAATCATCATCCACGACACCTTCCCGGCGGCCTATGGCTGGAACGTGGTCGAGTCCTCCTGGACGGGGCCGCAGGTCTATGCACAACGCAGCGACAAGGGTGCGGACCAGACGCTGGTCAACGGGTGGGTCCAGATGCCTGCCGCCGAACGCATCTTCAATGCGGCGGGGCAGGATCTGGCGAAACTCACCGCAGCGGCAAAGCAAAAGGGCTTCAAGGCCGTTCCGCTCGGCATGACCGCCTCAACCCACTTCACCAATTCGATCCGTACCTTCGAATCGCAGAATGTCGTCGGCCTGCTCAAGGGCACCGAGGCCCCCGAGGAATACGTTCTCTATTCGGCGCATTGGGACCATCTCGGCCGCTGCAAGCCCGATGCAAGCGGCGATGGCATCTGCAACGGGGCCGTCGACAATGCGACTGGCTCGGCTGCGCTTGTCGCCCTGGCCGAGGCCAGCGCCAAGGCCGGGCCCACCCGACGCAGCCAGGTGTTCCTTGCCGTGACTGCGGAGGAATCGGGCCTGCTGGGCAGCGAATATTACGCCGCAAACCCCGTTTTCCCGCTGGTGCAGACGGTCGGCGGGCTCAACATCGACGGCTTGCTTCCCGGAGGGCGCGCGAAGGATGTGACCATCGTCGGCGGCGGCAAGAGCGAACTCGACCGCTTCCTCGACTGGGCGCTCTCTGCAGAGAAGCGCACCGGCACGCCCGAACCGACGCCCGAGAAGGGCTATTACTACCGCTCGGACCACTTCAGCATGGCCAAGCGCGGCGTACCGATGCTCTACATCGACGCCGGCGAAGACCTGGAGCAGGGTGGCAAGGAAGCAGGGGCGAAGCTGGCGGAGGACTATACGGTCAACCGCTACCATCAACCGAGCGACGAGTATGACGCGGGCTGGGACTTCTCGGGCCTGATGCAGCAGTTGCAGCTTTACTACCGGATCGGCCGCAGCATGGCGATGTCGAACGGCTGGCCCAATTGGGTCGAGGGCGACGAGTTCAAGGCGACGCGCGATGAAAGCTGCGTCGCCGCGGACAAGGGCTGCTGATCCCCATCGCGACGGAGAGCCGACCGATGCCCTTTACGATGCCCCCAGAGTGGGCGCCCCAGGACTGGCTGTGGATCGGCTTCCCGCACGACGCCGATGAATGGCCCGATGTGCTTCCGCGCGCGCAGGAGCAGATCGCAGCCTTCGCCAGCGCGGTTGCCGATAGCGGGCAGGAGGTCCGATTGCTGGTCCGCGATGCAGCGAACGAGGCGCGTGCGAGATCGCTGGTCAGCTCTGCGGTGCGGCTCGAGCGGCGCCATTACGGCGACGTTTGGCTACGTGACACCGGTCCGCTGGTCCTGTGCGGCAGGACCGGCCGCCGCAGCGCAAGGCGCTTCGGTTTCAACGGCTGGGGCGGCAAGTACCTGATGGATGGCGACCAGACCATCGGGGCGGAGCTGGCGCAGGATGCCGACCTGGAGATTGTCACAGGCGACTGGATCCTCGAAGGCGGGGCGATCGACGGAGACGGCACCGGGCTGGTCGCCACGACCGAGCAGTGCCTGCTCAACCCCAATCGCAACCCTCGTTTGACACAGGCGCAGATCGAGGAGCGGCTCAAGCGTGACCTTGGTTTCACCCGCGTGCTGTGGCTAGGTGACGGCCTGATCAATGACCACACCGACGGGCACGTCGACAACCTTGCGCGGTTCGTCGCACCAAACACACTGTGCCTGCCGCGCGCGACCGGGAACGACGATCCCAACGCCGCAATCTATGCCGATGCCAAAGCGCGAGCCCAAGCCGCCGGGGTGATCGTGAAGGAAATACCTTCCCCCGGACGCATCGCCAGCGACGGGCGGATCGAACCGGCAAGCTATGCCAATTTCGCGATCACCACCCATCTGGTCGTAGTCCCGACCTTCGGTTCACCTTTCGACGAGGAAGGCGTCGCCGCAATTGCCGAGCTGTTCCCCGACCGGGCGACGGTAGGTCTGCCGGGCGACGCCGTACTGGCCGGTGGTGGCGGGTTCCA
The DNA here is from genome assembly GCF_013260645.1 of Erythrobacter mangrovi. NCBI lineage: Bacteria > Pseudomonadati > Pseudomonadota > Alphaproteobacteria > Sphingomonadales > Erythrobacteraceae > Erythrobacter > Erythrobacter mangrovi. The sequence goes on from NZ_CP053921.1 coordinate 983,361, forward strand.
TTGCGCCAGTCAGCAAATGCCGGCCGCTGGCTGGGAAGCTTAACGCTTCGTTAGGGATTCCACCGGACAATATCCGCATGACCCAGGCAATCGCCCGCGCCCGCATTCATGTCGCCCAGCTCCAGCTGGCAGATACCGCGCGGGCACTGATCGTGTGCGGTTGCGGCCTCGCGCTGGTCCTCGCCGGTCCGGCACTACCCTTCTGAACCAGCGGTCTTTCGCACAGTAACCAATGACTTCGCTGCGCCGAACCATGGCGCAGAGGAGATCTTTGCCATGAAGCTCGTGCCCGCCGCCCTTGCCGCTGCCGTTGTCGGAACCGCTTTGTCCGTGTTCATGCAGGGCGGGTCGCCCGCGATTGCGGCAGTCGAAGGCCCGGCGCGGCCAGTCCTGCTCGAGCTGTTCACCAGCCAGGGTTGCAGTAGCTGCCCGCCCGCCGACCGCCTTGCCGAGAAGCTCGCGCGCGAGGAAGGCCTCGTGGTGATCTCGCGCCCGGTGACCTATTGGGATCGCCTGGGCTGGAAGGACACGCTGGCACGGGAAGAGAACACTCGGCTCCAACGCGCCTATGCGACCCGGAAGCTTGCCGGAGAGAATGGCGTTTACACACCACAGATCGTGGTCGATGGCCGACGCGGTACGGTTGGCTCCAATGAAGCAGTCATCCGACAGATGGTCGCGCAAGAGGCTCCGGGCCCGGCGGCAATCTCGACGAAGCGGCTGAGGGATGGCGGGCTCGCGGTCGGGCTCGCCGGGGAAACACCGGCCAAGGCGGAGCTGATGCTGATCGCCCTCAAGCGGCACGTTACGGTGCGGATTGCGGCGGGCGAGAATGGCAATCGGGCGATCGGCTATACGAATGTCGTGGTCGACGAGCGCCCGATCGCCGAGTGGACTGGGGGCGAACAGGGCATCCGCGTAACGCCCGCGCAGCTCGCCGTGCCGGGGGCCGATGCCTATGCACTGGTCCTGCGTGCGAAGAACGCCGGGCCTGTGCTGGCCGCGCAGCTGGTGAGCTAAAGCAGCTTCAACAGCGCCGCGAACGATGCCGCGCCGAGCACGGTCGCGGCGAAAATACGCCAGGCGCGATCGCTGATCTTACCCAATGCGCGGTGCCCCAGCGCATTGCCGATCAGCACGACCGGGAACAGCGCCAGTGCCAGCAACAACAGGCGCCAGTGCATCATGCCCAGGGCCAGGCCCGAAGCAATGCCAGTGGTCGATGCAATGGTGAACACCAGCACCATCGAAGCCTTGGCGACCTCGCGCGGGATTGAACGCCCGACATAATAGGGGACCACGGGCGGACCGGGCATGCCGGCGAAGCCTGTAAGCACTCCGCTGGCCGCCCCGGTAAGCAGCGTGTTCAGCCTGCCTGGTATCTCAGGTTCGCGAGGCGGGATCAGTACTGCGACGAAGGCCGAAAGCGCCACCAGGGCGATCAGGAGCCGGGCCACGGGCGCAGGCGTAATCGCGAGCAGTGCCATGCCTGGCGCGGTGGTCAGCACAACCATCCCCCCAATGTGCCAGGCCGATCGTTCTGCCTGGTTGATCAACCAGCGAATCTCGGTCAGCCCGATCATCAGGCCCAGCATACTGGCGATCAGCACCGCTTCGACCGGCTTCAGCGCCAGGGCGAGAACCGGGACCAGCAAGATGGCCAACCCGAAGCCGGCAAGGCCACGGACATAGGCCGAGGCGAGGGTCGCGACGAGCGCGATCCCTACTTGCCACAGGGCAAAGCCCGCGATCTCCACTCAGCCTGGGACCTTCAGCGCAGGTCGGGCGGGGTTGCCCCCGCCAGCAGCATGATGATCGCTTCGTCGAGGGTCATCATCTTCTGGTGCTGTTCGCCCAGCGTACGGACCGCAACGGTGCCCTCCTCGGCCTCACGCTTGCCGACCACCAGCAAGTGCGGAACCTTGGCGAGCGAGTGTTCGCGCACCTTATAGTTGATCTTCTCGTTGCGCAGGTCGCCTTCGACACGGATGCCGGCCGCTTCGAGCCTGGCCACAACCTCGTTCGCATAGCCGTCGGCATCCGACACGATCGTCGCCACTACCGCCTGCGTCGGCGCGAGCCAGACGGGCAGCTTGCCGGCAAAATGCTCGATCAGGATGCCAATGAAGCGCTCATATGAGCCAAAAATCGCTCGGTGCAGCATCACCGGGCGGTGGCGTTCGCCATCTTCGCCGATGTAACTCGCGTCGAGCCGTTCGGGCAGCACGCGGTCCGACTGGATCGTGCCGACCTGCCAGGTACGGCCGATCGCATCGGTCAGGTGCCACTCGAGCTTGGGGGCATAGAACGCGCCCTCTCCGGGAAGCTCCTCCCAGCCATATTCCTCGGTCGCCATGCCGGCATCGATCACCGCCTGGCGCAGTTCTTCCTCGGCCTTGTCCCAATCCTCGTCGGAGCCGAAGCGCTGGTCGGGGCGCAGCGCCAGCTTGACCGCATAGGTAAAGCCGAAGTCCTTGTAGACCCGGTCGGCGAGCTCGCAGAAATTGCGCACCTCGTCGACGATCTGGTCCTCGCGGCAGAAGATGTGGCCATCGTCCTGCGTGAACTGGCGCACGCGCATCAAACCGTGCAACGCGCCATGCGGCTCGTTGCGGTGGCAGCAGCCGTTTTCGACCAGCCGCAGTGGCAGGTCACGATAGCTCTTGATGCCCTGCTTGAAGATCAGCACATGCGCCGGGCAGTTCATCGGCTTGAGCGCCATCCAGTCGGCCGCATCCGACACCAGCGGCCCCTCATCCTCGATGTTGGGCACCTCGTCCGGGATGACGAACATGTTTTCGCGATACTTACCCCAGTGGCCGGAACGCTCCCACTGGCGTGCGTCCATAACCTGTGGCGTCTTCACCTCACGGCAATCGGCGCCCTGCACCGCACGGCGGATATAATCCTCGAGCATGCGGTAGATGACATAGCCCTGCGGGTGCCAGAACACTGACCCATGCGCCTCTTCCTGCAGGTGGAACAGGTTCATCTCGCGGCCCAGGCGGCGATGGTCGCGCTTGGCGGCCTCCTCCAACCGGTGCAGATGTGCATCGAGCTGCTTCTTGTTGAGCCAGCCGGTGCCATAGATACGCGTGAGCTGCTCGTTGCGTTGGTCACCGCGCCAATAGGCCCCGGCAACGCGCATCAGCTTGAAGGCCTGCGGATCAAGCTTGCCGGTGCTGGGAAGGTGTGGGCCACGACACATGTCGAGCCAGTCGTCACCCGACCAATAGACCGTCAGTTCCTCACCCTCGGGCAGTTCCTGCGCCCACTCGGCCTTGAACGTCTCGCCTTCGGCCTGCCATTTGTCGATCAGCTGCTGGCGGCTCCACACTTCCCGGCGCAGCGGCTTGTCGGCGCGAATGATCTCGCGCATCTTCTCCTCGATAGCCGGCAGGTCGTCCATGCTGAACGGGTCGCGGTCGCTCGGGGCCTTCACGTCATAGTAGAAGCCATCATCGGTTGCCGGACCGAAAGTGATCTGCGTGCCCGGCCACAGCGCCTGTACCGCCTCGGCCAGCACATGCGCGAAATCGTGCCGCGCCAGCTCCAGCGCATCCGCCTCGTCGCGACTGGTCACCAGCGCCAGTTGGACGTCGCCGTCGAAGGGGCGGTTGATATCGCGCAGCTCGCCATCGACGCGTGCGGCGATCGCCGCCTTGGCCAGGCCGGGACCGATGGCCGCGGCAACATCTGCCGGGGTGCTCCCGCGGGGCATTTCGCGCACCGAACCGTCGGGCAGGCTGATCTTGAGAAGTTCCGTCATCGTCTCTTACCGTTTCGCTTGGCGCGCCCATGGCACAGGCGAGCGCGCGCTTGAAGCGGCGTTTGGCTTTAATCGCGATTTCGGGAGGAAACGCCCACCGCCCGAAACCGGGCGGCGGCGGTACGCTTAGCGCGCGACCGACCGCCCCCGGGCACCCGGGGTGGTAGTAGTTGTCGTCAAGGCACATGCGTACTGCATGCAGTTCAGATAACGCAGCAGCAGTTAATTGTCGATGGAGACGATTGACGCGCCGCGCGCAACAGACAACGGTGGTCACCGAAACCGAGGAAAAACACATGAAGATCATCACCAGCATTGGCCCCAACCCCCATGTCGTGCGCATGTTCATGGCAGAACGCGGGATCGAACTTCCGAGCGAGACCGTGGACTTGAGGAGCGGCGAGAACCGCGCCGAGGCATTCCTCAAGGTCAATCCTGCAGGCCAGTCGCCCGCGCTGGTACTCGACGATGGCAATGTGGTGACCGAAATCACCGCGATCTGCGAATATCTCGATGAGACCCAGCCGGGCACGCCCTTGTTGGGCGAAACGCCGGAAGCGCGGGCGCAATCGCGGCGGTGGACGCGGTGGGTCGATCTCAACGTGTGCGAGCCGATGGCCAACGGGTTCCGCTTTTCCGAAGGGCTGCCGATGTTCGAAAGCCGCATGCGCTGCCTGCCTGAGGCCGCGCCGGGGCTGAAGGCTTGCGTACAGGACAAGCTTGGCTGGCTCGACGATCGCCTTGCGACGCAGGATTATGTCGGTGGCGATAGCTTCGGACTGGCCGATATCATGCTCTATTGCTTCCAGGCCTTCGGTAACGTCGTCGGCCAGCCGCTCGATCCCAAGTTCGCCAATGTTGGCGCCTGGTTCGAGCGGGTGGCGGCACGGCCAAGCGCTTCGGCCTGAGGAGAGCTAGGCAAGCCGGTTGCTGCCGGCCAGCGTGGTGATGCGCTTGGTGCCGGCCAGACCTGCGCCCTTTTCGTGCACGCTGGTGAGGAAGCGATACTCGCTGGTCGCACTGCCCGGACGCAGTTCGACCGCCATGTAGCCGCGCTGTGAGGCGTCCATCCACTTGAGCTGCGAATTGCCCTCCACCGTGCTGCGCACAAGCGTTTCGGCCGGAATTTGCGGGAGACTGCTTTCGAGGCCGGGCGACGCCACCGACTGGACACCGAATTCGATGCCCACGGGAGCGCCGTCGAGGTCGAGGTCGAAGGCCCAGGCATTGTGCGTATCGCCCGCCAGGCTGATGAGGTTGGCATCGGCTGTCAGGGCTGCTTCGAACACCCGCGCGCGCGCAGCGGGGTAGCCATCCCATGCATCCATATTGAACGGCACGCCTTCGGCCCCTGCCATCGCGCCCGAAAGGACACGGCGGCGGACATAATCGGGCACGTCCTTGGGTAAGGCCTCGGCAATCGTCGGCGAAGATACGATCCGCCCCATCAGCACCTGCTGCACCAGCACCTGCCAGGTCTTGCCGGCCCCCTTGGATCGCTTGAAGCCTTCGACCAGCCAGGCCTGCTGGTCCGCGCCGATCATCTCGCGCGAGGAATCGAGCCAGGCGCCATCGCGAAAGGCTGCGAGCGCGGCCCTGGACTTGTCCGGGTCGCCGCCACCGCTCGACAGGATCTCGGCAAGGCTGAACTGCTTGGCGCGCCCGGTAAGGCGCGTCTCCAACCGGAAGAGTGTGGCGAGGTCCCCGATCTCATAGGAGGCCCAGTTCTCATCGGAGACGGGCATCCATTCACGATAGGCCTTCATTGCGGCTGACTTTCGAGCACCCCAATCGCCCTCGGTCTCGGACTGGTGGTTCTCGGCGCCATCCTTCCACGAATCGTTTGCGCTTTCGTGATCGTCCCATACCGAGATCATCGGATAGAGTTGGTGCAGGCGGCGCAGATCCGGGTCTCGGCGATAGGCTGCATAACGCTCGCGATAATCCGCCAGCGCAACCAGCTCCTGCGCCGGCCAGATGCTGCGGCCGTGCACGGTCTGGGCAGCCGACGGGTAGGTGCCGCTCGGATACTCATAGAGATAGTCGCCGAGATGCAGCGCACAGTCGAACTCGTCGGCAGCAGCAGCATGCGCATAGGCATTGAACCAGCCGAAGCCGATATTCGAGCAGCTGAACACCGCCATGCGGAAGCGTTCGGTTGGTCCTTCGGGCAGCGTCTTGGTGCGCCCGACATCGGACACCGAGCCATCAGGCGCGACGAAGCGATAGTAATACCAGGTTCCAGGGGTCAGGCCTTCGGCCCAGTCCTTGGTGCACCAGTCATTCTCGGGCTGCGCCGAAGCACTGCCCGCCGCCACGGTGTTGGTGAAATCGCTGGTTCCCGAGACCTGCCATTCGAGCGTGGTGGATTGGCTCGCAACGTAGCGGGTCCAAAGCAGCACCCTGCCACTTCCCGGCTCACCACTGGCGACGCCATGCGTGAACCCCGCTTCGCTGTGGGCAGCCAAGGGCGCGGTAAGGAGGCCACCCCCCAGCAGGCCGCCCTTCAGTAGGGTTCGACGATCAACGGCGGGCAGGCGCGGGGCTTGCGGTGGCTCGGTTGCGGTCATGTAGGCGTCTCCTTCTCGGCGGAGATGCCTGCTCCCGATGACAGGGGAAAGACAAGCGCAAACATGCCGGAGGAAAGCACACTGTGCGTTTAGTCAAGTTTACTTGACAATTCACGAATCAAATGACAAACATCCTTTACATCGAGAAAAGGAGATTTGTCATGACCACCACCCAGAAGGCTGTCGCATTGGCCGCCCTGATGATCGGCATCGCCGTGCTTGCAGTTTTCGAGATTATTCCCGAACAGTTTGCCCAGTTCGGGCCCATGGCCTTGCTGGCCATGTTCCCGGGGATCTGGCTTGGCAGGTCCAGCCGCTGCGCCAGGGGTTGCTGAGATGGCGAGCAAACCGACCGCCAAGATGCGCTACCTGCGCACGCATATCGCCCTCTCGGTGCTCTATCTGGCGTTGGTCGCGCTCGCCTCATACTTCGTTCCCGACGATGCCGCGCCGACGCCGGGGGTAATCCTGTGGGGGCTGCTTCCCGGACTCGTGATCGTCGGGTGGATCTGGAACATGGGTCGCTACCTGCTCGAGATGGAAGACGAGTATCTGCGCATGCTCGAGACGCGCAAGGCACTCATCGCCACCGGGCTCACCCTGGCGATATGCGGTGGCTGGGGCCTGGTCGAGCTTTTCGCACAAGTGCCGCGCCTGCCGATGTTCTTTGTCTTCCCGATCTGGTGCCTTGGCCTCGCCGTTGGCGAGATCGCCAATAAGGTCACTTCGGGTAGCGACGGAGGCTGCTCGTGAGGAATCGCCTCAAGGTCCTGCGCGCAGAGCGTGACTGGAGCCAACAGGATCTGGCCGACCGGCTCGAGGTCAGTCGCCAGAGCGTCAACGCGATCGAGACGGGACGGTACGACCCGTCGCTGCCCCTGGCTTTCCGCATCGCGGATACTTTCTCCCTCCCGATCGAAGAGATCTTCTTGCGCGATTAGGCGCACTTCTTGATCAGGCCATGCCTGGCTGCGCAGTCAAATTCGCGGTTTTCCTTGATAAATTTCCTGTCCTGGAAGTCGCGCTGCAACAACCAAAGCCTCTTGTTCAAATCTACTGTCATAACCCGATCCGCGATTGACATTGTCCTTTCGATCCAAGAGCATCAACGCTTCGGGATCGAGAGGACTTTTCCTTATCATGCATGACAGTTTCCATCACGAAGGCGGGGAAAGCGCCTTCGTGTTCACGGGCAACTGGCGCGAATTCGCTCCAATCGCTTTCACGAATCTTCTGCTTACGATCGTGACGCTGGGAATTTACCGCTTCTGGGCTACCGCTCGCGAGCGGCGCTACCTCTGGTCGCAAACCCGCTTCGTCGACGAGACCCTCGAATGGTCGGGCACGGGCAAGGAACTGTTCCTCGGCTTCGTGATGGTCTTGCTGCTGTTTGCCCTTCCCTATTTCGTGCTGACCTTCGTGGCGCAGGCGCTGATCGCACGGGGGCAGGAGGCGCTTGGCGGCGCACTTATCCTGGTCGCCTTCGTCATGATCTTCTACCTTGGCGGCGTCGCCCGCTTCCGCGCCTTGCGCTATCGCCTGTCGCGCACCCATTGGCGCGGCATTCGCGGCGGCAGCGACGACCAGGGCCTGGTCTTCGCGCTGTCCTATATGTGGAAGACCGTGGTCGGCTGGATCCCCGCGGGCCTGCTGATCCCCTGGTCGATGACGAGCCTGTGGAACGAGCGCTGGCGGAAGATGAGCTTCGGCCCCTTCGCCTTCGAATCGGATGCCGATCCAGGCGAAGTCTTCGCGCGCTTCCTGCTGTTCTACCTTGCGCCCTTCATCATGTTCGGTGCGGGGGTGGTCCTGGCGGTCATGGGCGTCGCCGCAGGGTTTAGCGAAGGGCAGACTACGGGTGCGATGGAGACGATCGTCCTCGGCATCTTCGGCGCATTCCTGTTCTTCTACCTCGGCCTGGGCCTGATCGCCGTTGCCTTCTACGCCAAGTTCTATCGCGTCGCGATCGGTGCACTGCGCTGGCGCAACCTCGAGTTCGAATTCAATGCCAGCACCAAGGAATGGGTCAAGCTGCTGCTGGTCGACGTGGTCCTTGTCGTGTTCACGTTCGGCATAGGCGCCATCTTCCTGTCATACCGCCACTGGAAGTTCTTCGTCACCCACCTCGAAGCCCAGGGCGAGATCCTGCTGGACGAGCTGACCCAGTCGACAACGACCATGGCGAAGCACGGCGAGGGGCTGCTCGACGCATTCGACGTCGGCGCGTTCTAGGATCATGGACGAAAGCTTCTCTGTCCCTGCCAGCTGGTACGATGGGCACAACGCGTTGCGCCACCACGGCACGGCGCGCTGGGACGGGCGCGACACGCTTTACCTCGAAGCCGCTACATCGCGCCTCGATGTGCCACTGACCGAACTGCGCTTCGGCGAAGTCCGGGGGGAATCGCGCACCTATCGGCGTGCGGGTGAAGACGGATTTCGCCTCACCCTGCCAATCGACATGCCTGCCGGACTGGCCGTCCGTTTGCCGGGAAAGAGCGAGTACGGGGCCTGGATCGACCGACTAGGCCTGGGCCGGGCCGCGGCCATATTTGCCGTCGCCAGCGCGGCAGCGGTGACGCTTTTCCTGACCGCGCCCGACTGGCTCGGCCCGCGTGTACCCGAAAGCTGGGAACGCAAGATCGGTGAAGCGATGGTTGGCGATCTGGGTGGCCGGATCTGTCACACGCCCGCTGGCGACGCGGCGTTGAACAAGCTGCTCGCCAAGGTCGATCCGGGGGCGGTCAAGGTTCGCGCCGGGGTCGCCAATATCGACATGATCAATGCCGTCGCGCTTCCCGGCGGGCAGGTGTTGCTGTTCGACGGGATCATCCAGCAGGCCGAGAGCCCCGAAGAACTCGCTGGCGTGCTGGGCCACGAGGTGGGCCATGTACGCGAACGCCACGTAATGACCGCCTTGCTGCGCCAGTTCGGACTTTCGGTCCTGCTCGCGGGGGCTAATTCGGGCGTGGGAAATACCGCAGCCGGCATCGCTTCGATGGGCTATTCGCGCGACGCCGAGCGCGAGGCTGACGCCTATGCGCGTTCCAGCATGGCAAGCAGTCACGTCTCACCGGTGGCCACCGCCGGCTTCTTCGAACGCATGGCCGAGAGAAGCGGCGAGGGCAAAGAGGACAATGCGGTGATCGGCTGGCTCGCCAGCCACCCTGCAGCGCTTGAACGGGCCAAGGCTTTCCGAGCCGCGGCGAAGAAGGGCGCGGACTACCGACCGGTGCTGAGCGACCGGGAATTCGCCGCGCTGAAGTCGATGTGCAAGGACGATAAGGACGTCGAACCGTTCGACCTGTTCTGACCCGCGCCCCCTTGCAATTGCGGACCCGACCCTCGACAGCGTGACGCCATGAGCGAAGTGCAGTTCCACAGCCTGCGCGACGGACGAAGCATAGCCTATCGCTTCACCCCCGGCCGCGGACCCACGCTGGTATTCCTTCCCGGCTACATGTCCGACATGGCGGGCGGCAAGGCGACTGCCCTGTTCGCCGACGCGCAGGAACGCGGCCAGGCCTGCCTGCTGCTCGACTATTCGGGCTGCGGTCTCAGTTCGGGCAGCTTCGCCGATGGCAAGCTGTCACGCTGGCGGGACGAGGTGCTGGCGCTGATCGACGGGCTGGTCGAGGGACCGGTAGTCGTGATCGGTTCGTCGATGGGGGGATGGCTGATGCTGCTGGCAGCCCAGGCTCTCGGCGATCGGCTTGCTGGGCTTGTCGGCATCGCCGCAGCACCCGACTTCACCGAATGGGGCCGCAGCGCAGCCGACAAGGCGAAGTTCGCGGCAGGTGAAACCGTCTATGACGAAAACCCCTATGGGACCGACCCCACGCCAATGCATCCCGGCTTCTTCGCCGACGGGCAGGCGCTGCTGCAACTTGGCGGCACGATCCCCATCGACGTGCCGGTACGGTTGATTCACGGACAGCGTGACGCCGATGTGCCATGGGACATCAGCATTCAGCTTGCGCAGGCTTTGCGTTCGGGCACGGTACAGGTCACGCTGGTAAAGGATGGCGACCACCGCCTGTCGCGCGAGCAGGACATCGCCTTGCTACTGCGCATCGTCGCCGACCTTTCGGAGAGCCTCACGTGATCGCTTCGCTTCTTGCCCTGCTGCTGATGCAGGTGGGTTTCGACCCCGCCCGCGGAGCGATCCCCGGCGTTCCAGACGAGTTGCGCGATCGCCCGCCGCGCGACACGGGCATCATTGCCGCTCCCGAAACGGCGCCCAGACCCCGCGAGGACTATCTGCGCCGTTGCCTCAACCTGGCCGCCAGCGAGCCGGAACAGGCCCTCGATTTCGCCAACACCTGGCGCTTGGCGGTGGAGGATGATCTCGAGCTTGCCCAGTCGTCGCATTGCCTCGGCCTGGCACTGGTGCGTCTCGACCGGTTCGAGGAGGCTCGTGAGATCTTCGAGGTGGCCAGCGCCGAAGCACCTAGCGAACTGCCCGCCTATCGCGCGCGGCTTGCGGGGATGGCAGGCAATGCCGCGCTCGCCGACGGCAAGCCGGCGACTGCCGAGCCACTGTTCGCGCAGGCATTGACCGAAGCCGATCTGGCTGCCGATGCCGCGCTGCAGGCCAGCCTCCAGATCGATCGTGCGCGCGCACTGGTCGCATCCGGCCGCCCCGAAGACGCCATCGGCGCGCTCGCCACCGCGCGCGCGATCGAACCGGCCAATGTACGGGCCTGGCTGCTTTCGGCGACGCTTTCCCGTCGTCTCGAACGGCTCGACGAGGCCCAGCAGCAAATCGAACAAGCTGCCACGCTAGATCCCCGCGATCCTGCGATCGGGCTTGAGGCTGGAGTCATCGCCGCGCTCGCCGGGCGCGACGAGGACGCACGCAAAAGCTTCGAATCGGTTATCGCCGTCGCTCCGGAAAGCGAAGAAGCGATGCGGGCCACCGCCTATCTGGAGCAGCTAGCGAAATGACGGCTTTTTCGATTCTCGACCTGGTCCCCGTCCGCGAAGGCGGAAGTGTCGGCGAGGCCTTGGCCGATGCTACCGAACTTGCTCGGGCGGCCGAACGGGTCGGCTGCAAGCGCTTTTGGGTGGCCGAACACCACGCCATGGCCGGCATTGCAGGCGGCGCGACTGCGGTCGTGCTGGCGCATGTCGGAAATGTGACTTCGACGATCCGCATCGGTTCGGGCGGGATCATGCTGCCCAACCATACCCCGTTCCAGATTGCCGAGCAGTTCGGTACGCTCGATGCGCTGTTCCCCGGGCGGGTCGATCTCGGCCTCGGCCGCGCGCCCGGTGCGGGGCCCGAATTGCAGCGCGCATTGCGCAAGGACCTCCATCGCGCGGCGGAGATGTTCCCGCAGGACGTGGTCGAACTGATCGCGCTGATGGCTGGGGAAACCACCATCCATCCCACCCCCGGGCTCGGCGCGAAGCCGGAGTTCTGGATGCTGGGATCGAGCCTGTTCGGCGCCCAGCTGGCCGCCAGGCTGGGCTTGCCCTACGCCTTTGCCAGCCATTTTGCGCCCGACCACCTCGATGCCGCGCTCGAGCTCTACCGCCGCCAGTTCCAACCCTCTCCGATGCTGGAAAGGCCACATGTCATGGCCGCGATGAACCTCTTCGTCGCCGAGACCGAGGACGAGGCAGAGTTCATCGCCAGCTCGCAATTGCAGGCCTTCGTGTCGCTCCGCACCGGCCAGCCGGGCGAGCTGCCGCCACCGATCGAGGGATACCGGGCCACCCTGCCGGCCTCGTTCCAGGCCATGCTCGCGCATATCGGACAGGCCAGCGCGATCGGTACCGCCGAAACGGCCCGTGATTCGATCATGGCATTTATCCAGCGCACCGGAGCCGACGAGATCATCTTTGGCGGCAGCACCTTCGATCCGGCCGCACGAATTCGTTCGCTCGAGTTGACCATGCCGCTGCTTGCGGGTGCAGATGCCGTAACGTCAGCCTGGGGCGCATAGGATTGCATGGTGACGTGCGCGGCACCTTGCGGAGGTCCCGCAAGAGGCCTAGGCGCGCCTTCTGACACTGCTGCCGCACGACTCGGAAATTACGCGACAGCGAAATGATCGTTCTCCGCGAAACGAGAGGCCCCCATGGGTTCGAACAGCGAAACCACCGCCAAGCCAGCCAAGATTTCCAAGAAGCTCCTAAGCGATATCGCCGAGCGGATGCAGCATTCGCTACTACGCGGCGACATACCCTTCGCCCGCGACAAGCTCGCCGAAGCGGCCCATTTCGTCGCAGCGACCGCGATCCATCGCGAAGTCGGCCGCTCGGCCATGCAGGTGGAAAGCGCCACTGACGACAGGCGCTTTACCCGCATCGCCATCGTCAACGACGACATGCCTTTCCTGGTCGATTCGGTGGCGGCGGCCATCGCAGCGCTGGGTCTCTCGATCGACCGTCTGGTCCATCCCGTGCTCCCGGTCGAGCGCAACAAGAACCTCGTGCTCACCGCAATTCCCGCCGGCGATCCCGAGGACGCCGCATGGGAATCGATGATCTATATCGAGACCACCAGGGTCGATGCCCGCACGCGCCGTGCGCTTGAACATACGATTCGCGAGACGCTGGGCGATGTCCGTGCTTCTGTGACCGATTGGCCCAAGCTGCAGCAGGCCATGGCCGCTGACGCCAAGCGGATTGCCGATGCCGACAGCGAAGGCGCGGCGCTGCTCGAATGGCTCAATTCGGGCATGCTGACCCAGCTCGGCCACGTCACCCGCCACCGCGACGGGACGCAGGACAAGCCGCTGGGCATCTGCCGCAAGAGCGCGCGAGAACTGCTCGCCGATGCATCCTACCAGCGCGCCTTCGCCTGGTTCGAGGACACGGCGAACACTCGCATTCCACTGATCATCAAGGCCAACCACCTCAGCAACGTTCACCGCCGCGTTCCGCTCGACCTGTTCATCGTGCCGATCAGGGAAGGTGGCGAACTGGTCGCGCTCTCGGTTCACGCGGGGGTCTGGACCAGCGCCGCATTGGCCGCATCGCCGCGCAATGTGCCGCGCATGCGCCGCCAGGTCGACGAACTTCGCGACCGGCACGGCTTCGACGACACCGGCCATGCCGGCAAAGCGCTGGTTCATGCGCTGACCGCCCTGCCGCACGACCTGCTGATCGGCTTCTCCGAGGAAGACGTGGAACGCGTCGCGACGACCATGATGAGCCTGGTCGACCGCCCTCGCCCGCGTCTGGCGGTGGTCGAGGCCCCTCTGGCCCGCCATCTCTTCGCCTTCGTCTGGCTGCCGCGCGACATGCTGGCGACGCAGGTCCGCCTCGAAATCCAGGCCTTGCTCGAAGATGGCGCATCTGCGCGCCTGCTCGACTGGAGCCTGGTGGTGGAGGGTGGCAATCTTGCCATGCTGCGCTTCGTGCTCGACATCCGCGACGGCGAGAGCGCACCCGACGAGGCGGCACTGGAAGAGCGCATGCAGACCCTGCTGCGCGGGTGGAGCGAAGCGGTCGAGGCCGAGCTTGCCAAGATCGAGGAACCGGCCCGCGCCGCCGCGCTGGCCCTGCGCTTCGCCGAAGCCTTCCCGACTCCGTTTCGCGGCCGCTTCGGCGCGCGCGACGCGGCACTCGACATATCGCGCCTGCACCGGCTGGGGGCGAGCCTCGAGAGCGAGGCCGTCGAACGCGGGGCCCGGATGTACTATTGCGAGCGCCAGGCCGACGGCTGCCTGCGCTTGAAGCTGTATCAGTCCGAGGGCAGCCTGCCGCTGTCCGAAGGCGTGCCGGTGCTGGAGAACTTCGGCTTCCACGTGCAGTCGGAAATGCCGACCGTGCTCGACGACGGCCGCCTAGGGACAATCCACGATTTCCGTCTCGAGCTGAAGCCCGGCAGCGATGCCAAGCTGCTGGTCGAGCGCGCATCGGCGATCGAGGAAGCGATCGCCGCCGTACTCAACGGTGAAGCGGAGAACGATCCGTTCAACCGGCTGGTACCCGAAGCAGGGCTGTCGGCCCATGAGGCCGATTGGCTGCGCGCCTTCTATCGCTACCTGCGGCAGATCGGCATGAGCTTCACCATCTATACCGCGGTCGATGCCCTCGCCGCCGCACCCGATGTGACTCGCGCCCTCGTGGCACTGTTCGTCGCGCGCCACGATCCGGCCTTCAAGGGCAGTCGCGAAAAGGCGATCGAGGAGGCCCGGTCGGCCATCAAGCGCGGGTTGGCCAAGGTCAAGGCGATCAACGACGACCGCCTGCTCCGCCTCTACAATGCACTGATCGATGCGGTGCTACGCACCAATGCCTTCGCCCCGGCGGCGCACGAAGCGCTGGCATTCAAGATCGACAGCGCCAAGGTTCCTGGCCTGCCCAAGCCAATCCCCTATCGCGAGATCTTCGTCTATTCGCGTCGGGTCGAGGGCATCCACTTGCGCGCCGGGCCGGTCGCTCGCGGCGGGCTGCGCTGGTCCGACCGGCGCGACGACTTCCGCACCGAAATCCTCGGCCTGATGAAGGCGCAGCGGGTGAAGAATGCGGTGATAGTGCCGACCGGCGCGAAGGGCGGCTTCTATCCCAAGCAATTGCCCAATCCCGCGCTCGACCGGGAAGGCTGGGCCGCCGAGGGCCGCGCCAGCTACGAAGTCTTCATCCGCACGCTGCTTTCGGTCACCGACAACATCGTCAAGGACAAGGTGGTCCATCCCGAAGGCGTGGTCATCACCGATGGCGAAGATCCCTATTTCGTGGTTGCGGCCGACAAGGGCACCGCCACCTTCTCGGACGTCGCCAACGCGATTGCCGAGGCGAAGGACTTCTGGCTCGACGACGCTTTCGCCAGCGGCGGCTCGAAGGGCTATGACCACAAAGCCATGGGCATCACCGCCAAGGGCGCATGGGTCTCGGTCCAGCGGCACTTCCTCGAAATGGGCGTCGATGTCCAAAGCGAGTCCATCGAAGTCGTCGGCTGCGGCGACATGTCGGGCGACGTATTCGGCAACGGCATGTTGCTGTCGAAAGCGATCAAGCTGGTCGCCGCCTACGACCATCGCCACATCTTCTTCGATCCCGATCCCGATCCAGCGACCAGTTGGAAGGAACGCAAGCGCATGTTCGGCCTGCCGCGCTCGAGCTGGGACGATTACGACAAGGCACTGATCTCCAAGGGCGGCGGCGTGTTCTCGCGCGATGCCAAGGTCATCAAGCTGTCGGCGGCGATGCAGGCCAAGCTCGGTGTCGATCAGGCCGAATTCGAGCCCGAGGCGCTGATATCGGCAATCCTCAAGGCGCCGGTCGACCTGATCTGGTTCGGCGGCATCGGTACCTACGTAAAGGCTTCGACCGAGAACAACGTCCAGGTGGGCGATCCTGCCAACGATACGCTCCGTGTCGATGCAACCGAGCTACGCGCCAAGGTCATTGGCGAGGGCGCCAACCTGGGCATCACCCAGGCCGCACGTATCGAGTTCGGCCAGCGTGGTGGGCGCAGCAACACCGACTTCATCGACAATTCGGCAGGCGTCGATTGCTCGGACAACGAGGTCAACATCAAGATCGCGCTCGCGGCGGCCAAGCGAGCCGGCAAGCTGTCCGAACCGAAGCGGGTCGAACTGCTGTCCGCGATGACCGACGAGGTCGGTATGATCGTGCTGGAGGACAATCGCCTGCAGGCGCTGGCGCTCTCGATCGCCGAAATCGGCGGCGCGCGGGCGATGGCATCCCAGCGGCACATAATCGAAACGCTCGAAACCGGGGGCAAGCTCGACCGGCGCACCGAAGGCCTCGCCGACGACCAGGCGCTGTCGCGCCGTGCGGCCGACGGGCATGGGCTTACGCGGCCCGAGCTCGCGGTGCTGCTGTCCTCGAGCAAGCTGGTGTTGCAGGATGCCATCGAACACAGTGTGCTGGCCGATGACGCGCTGCTCGTGGAAACGCTGTTCAACGCCTTCCCGACGGCGATGCGCACCAAGTTCAAGGCGCAGATTGCGGGTCACCGCCTGCGCCGCGAGATCATCGCCACCAAGCTCGCCAACCGGATCATCAACCGGCTTGGCACCATCCACCCGTTCGAACTGGCGGAAGAGGAGGGTGTCCAGCTGGCCGAGGTCGCAGCGGCCTTTGTCTGTGCGGAGAAGCTGTTCAACCTGCCCCAGCTGTGGGCCGATCTCGACTCGGCGCCCATGCCGGAAAGGGCGCGCCTGCTGCTGTTCGACCGACTGGCGGCTGCGGTCGGCAACCTCATGTCCGATGTCTTGCGCAGTGCCTCTGGCAGGATCGAGCCTAGCACGCTCGTGGCAGAACTCGGCAAGGGCGTGAAATTCCTTTCCGACGCCACCGGCGAGCTTCTTTCGATGGAATCGCGCACGCAATCGTCGCGCCTGCTCGCCCAGCTGGTCGACGCCGGGGCGCCCGAGAAGCTAGCGGCCCGTGTCACTCACCTGTTCGACCTCGACGGGTCTGTCGGGCTGGCGCGCCTGGCGAGCGAGACCGGGATCGATCCCAATGGACTTACCCGCGGCTTCACCGACGTCGGCCAGCGACTCGGCCTCGACTGGGCGCAGTCGACCGCGGCGCTGATGAGCCCGTCCGACGTGTGGGAACGCCTGCTGGTTTCGGGCCTTGCCCGCGATTTCCAGCAGATGCGGCTCGACCTCCTGCGACGGCTGGCGCGGCGCAAGGATGCCAAGAAGGACATGCCGGGCGCCGTCGCGAGTTGGGCCGAGGAACAGGCGGTTGCCGTGCGCGGCTTCCGCAGCATGATTTCGCGTGCGCAGGCGCAATCTCCGGTGGCGCCGGCGATGCTGGCACAGATCGCCAGCATGGCGCGCAACATGCTGGGGCGCTGACCGGGTCGCGCGCCGGTGCTTGACCGGCGCGCGTTTTCCCGCCAGCCACCGCGGCAATGGACCATTACGACGTCGTCATAGTCGGCTCCGGCCATGGTGCGGCGCAGGCCGCGATCGCGCTGCGCCAGAACGGTCACGAGGATTCGATCCTCATGGTCAGCCGCGACCGCAATCCGCCTTACGAACGCCCGCCGCTCTCCAAGGAGTATCTCGCGGGCGACAAGCCGTTCGACCGGATCATGATCCGTCCCGAAAAGTTCTGGGTCGACAAGAACATCGGCCTGCGCCTCGGCTGCAACGTCAATGCGGTCGACCCGATCGGGCATGAGCTGACCCTGTCGGACGAGTCGCGACTGTCCTATCGCAGACTCATCTGGGCGGGCGGCGGCGACCCGCGTCGGCTGGCCTGCCCGGGCAGCGATCTCGGCGGTGTCCACTACGTGCGGTCGAAGCGTGACGTCGACTCGCTGCGTGAGGAGCTGGCCGCGGGTGCCAAGCGGGCAGTGATCATCGGCGCGGGCTATATCGGGCTCGAAGCCGCCGCAGTGCTACGCAAGCTCGACTGCGAAGTAACCGTGATCGAGATGCAGGACCGGGTTCTGGCGCGCGTCGCCGGACCCGACCTGTCCGATTTCTACGCCGACCAGCATCGCGCCCATGGCGTCGACTTACGCCTGTCCACCGGGGTCGAGAAGATCGAAGGCAGGGACGGGCGCGTAGCCGCAGTGGTGACCGATGCCAGCGAGACCATCGCTTGCGACATCGTCATCGTCGGGATCGGCATCGTGCCTTCGGTCGGTCCGCTGATCGCGGCAGGCGCGGCGGGAACCAACGGGGTCGACGTCGACAGCTTCTGCCGCACGACGCTCGACGATATCTACGCGATCGGGGACTGCGCGGTGCATGCCAATCCCTATGCCGACAATGCGGTGATCCGGCTGGAGTCGGTACAGAATGCCAATGACATGGCGACCTGCGTTGCTAAGGCCATCATGGGCGACAAGCAGGCTTACGACGCGGTCCCATGGTTCTGGTCGAACCAGTATGACCTCAAGCTGCAGACCGTCGGGATTTCATCCGGCTATGACGCCACCGTCGTGCGCGGCGACCCGGCCGAAACGAAATTCAGCGTGGTCTATCTCAAGGAAGGCCGCATCATCGCGCTCGATTGCGTGAACGCGGTGAAAGACTACGTCCAGGGCCGCAAGCTGGTGATGGACAAGGCGGTGATCGATCCGGCGCTGCTGGCCAATTCCGAGATCCAGCTCAAGGAAATGGACGCAGCCTAGCCGCTGCCCAATCCGCGGCCTCGGCGACTGCGGGATCGGAATCTCTGCGTAACGCTTCCACACGGGGTAGCAATTCGGGCGCGCTGCTGTTGCCCGCCGCATAGAGGCAATTGCGCACAAACCGATCGCGGCCGACCCGCTTGATCGGAGAGCCGGAAAAGAACTCCCGGAAGCCCGCATCATCGAAAGCAAGGAAGCTCGCGAGGTCGGGCGCGACGAGTTCCGCGCGGGGCGCCAGCTTCAAGTGACGATGCGCGGTGTCGGCGAACTTGTTCCACGGACACACGGCCAGGCAATCGTCGCAACCGTAGATGCGATTGCCCAAGGCGGTGCGGAATTCTTCGGGAATCGGGCCCTTGTGTTCGATGGTCAGGTAGGAAATGCAGCGCCGCGCATCGAGCCTGTAGGGCGCCGGGAAGGCATCTGTCGGGCAGGCGTCCTGGCATGCACGGCACGAGCCACAACGATCCTTGCCCGGCTCATCGGGTGCGAAGTCCAGGGTCGAATAGATCGCCCCGAGGAAGAGCCATGACCCGTGTTTGCGGCTGACGAGATTGGTGTGCTTGCCCTGCCAGCCGATCCCAGCGGCTGCACCCAGCGGCTTTTCCATCACCGGCGCGGTATCGACGAAGACCTTGAGCTCGCTCTCGGGCGCGCGTTCGATCAGCCAGCGCGCCAGCGCCTTCAGCGCCTTTTTGACCACATCGTGATAGTCACGACCCTGCGCATAGACCGAGACGCGGGCCTTCTCGGGCCGCCCTTCCAGCGCCAGCGGGTCGCCCTCGGGTGCATAGCTCATCCCCAGCGCGATGACGCTGCGTGCCTCGGGCCACAGGCCCTGGGGCGAGGCGCGCTGGTCCTTGCGGGCCTCCATCCATTCCATCGATCCATGGCTCCCTTGGCCAAGCCACTGCTCCAGCCGTGCAGCGCGCAGGGTATCGTGCCCCGCAGACGCGAAGCCGCAGGCTACGAAGCCAAGCCTTGCCGCCTCTGCGCGCAGGGCATCCTGCAAGCCGTCGGGTAGAGCGTTGTTAACCAATCTTGCGTGGGCTCCCGTTCACTGGCAGCGGTTAATCGAGCACGCATGCTTACCGAGACAGGTGCGATGACGCGACCCTCCGCTGCCGATACAAGACCGCTCGCTATCGAGGCGCGCGGGTTGGTCAAGCGGTTCGACGATACGCTGGCGGTGGACGGGGTCGATATCTCCGTGCCCGAGGGCGCAATCTACGGGATCCTTGGTCCCAATGGCGCGGGCAAGACAACAACCCTGCGCATGCTGCTGGGCATCATCGATCCCGACGAAGGCGTGAGACGCGTATTCGGCAACGACCGTCCGCACGAAGTCGCCAAGTTGATCGGCTACCTGCCAGAGGAACGCGGGCTCTATCCCGCGATGAAATGCGACGAAGCCATCGCGTTCATGGGCGCGCTGCGCGGCCTGCCGCTGGATCAAGGCCGGGCACGGGGGCGTGAACTGCTCGAACGGCACGGGCTTGGCTATGCCGTCGACCGGCAGATTCGCCAGCTCTCCAAGGGCATGGCGCAGACCGTGCAGCTGCTCGGTACGCTGGTCCACCGCCCGAAGCTGGTCGTGTTCGATGAGCCGTTCAGCGGGCTCGACGCGATCAACCAGGGCAAGCTCGAAGTGATGATCCGCGAACTCGCCAGCGCCGGGACCACCGTGATCTTCTCGACCCACGTGATCCACCATGCCGAACGGCTGTGCGACGAGGTCGCGATCATCGCCGGCGGCAAGGTGCCCTATGCAGGGTCGGTCGATGTCGCCCGCGACCGTATCCCTGCCCAGGTACGGCTCGAAACGCGTGCCGAAGGCGGCGCGTGGCGCAGCGCGCTTCCGGCTGACGCGCGCCACGACGCCAAGGCTGGCGGCGGGCATTTCTGGTATTTCCCTGTGCCCGACAGCGGGATCGAAGCGCTGCTCAAGCGGCTGCTCGATGGTGAAGCCGGCATCCTTTCGCTGTCGATCGAACGCGCCGGGCTGCACGATGCCTTTGTCGAGATCGCAGGCGAGGCAGCGGCGCGCGCGCTCGAGGCCGACAATGTTGAGGAGCAGGGAAAATGAGCGACACCACCCGCCTTTCACTGTTCCAGGCAGCACGCGTCGTCGCCCGGCGCGATTTTCACGCGATCCTGTTCAGCCGCGCATTCTTCTTCTTCCTGCTGGGTCCCCTGTTCCCGCTGATCATTGGGACGCTTGCGGGCGGGATCGGCGGACAGGTACAGCGCGAAGCGGTGACCAATCTGGTAGCGCTTTCGATGAGCGCGGAGGACAGCGCCGCGATGATTTCGGCCAACCAGACCCTCGCGCCCCAGGTCGGCTATGTGCTGCCGCAATTCGTCGTGGACGACAGCGGCGATCCGCCCGCCGAGATCCTGAAGCGACCAGGTGCCAACTACGCCGCCGTGGTCAGCGGCACGCTGGCAGAACCGCGCCTGACCGCACCAGAGGACCAGATTGACCGTTGGAAGGGGCCGGTCGGACTGATCGCGGCGACCGCATCAGGAAGCTCGCCCAACACCTTTCCAGAGATTGCCGCCGAACCGGTGGCGACCAGCGCAGCCGCCGCGCGCACCGACCGGATCCGCACCGCTCAGGCAGGCCAGCTGTTGCTGTTCCTGCTGATGATGCTGCTCGCAGGCATGGTCCTCTCCAACCTCGTCGAGGAGAAGGCCAACAAGGTGATCGAAGTGCTCGCCGCCGCGATCCCGATGGATGCAGTGTTCCTGGGCAAGCTGTTCGCCATGCTTGGAGTGAGCTTCGTCGGCATTGCCGTGTGGGCGGGGTTTGGCGGTGTGGTGGGATTGGTGGCTGGCGAGCAATTGCCTCAACTTCCCGAGCCCGCGCTCGGGTGGCCGCTCTTCATTGCATTCGGCATCGCCTATTTCGCCATGGGTTACCTTCTGCTCGGCTCGCTGTTCCTCACGATCGGTGGAATGGCCGCGACCGTGCGTGAGGTGCAGACGCTGTCGATGCCGGTCACCATGATGCAGCTTCTGGTGTTCTTCCTCGCCGCCTCGGCGATTACCCGGCCGGGATCCGCACTCGAACTCGCGGCCGCAGCCTTCCCGTTATCCTCCCCCTTCGCGATGCTCGCCCGCGCGGCACAGTCTGAGGCACTCTGGCCGCATGCACTTGCGCTTGCCTGGCAGGGTCTGTGCGTCGTGCTGTTCGTCCGCTTCGGCGCGCTGCTGTTCAAGCGGCGGGTGATGAAGTCGGGCAAGGGCGGCCGGGCGAAGAAGTCTGCGGGCGGTGCCGCTGCCGTGACCTGATCGTCCGGCAACGCCTCGACATCCGCCTGCGCAGAAGTCAAAAAATTAGGTTCCGTTTTGAAACGCACTATTGACACGTGTGTCAGTTGCGGCAGGATGGGGGATGAGAGAGCGGGTGCGGCGCCTAGAGTCGCCCCGACATGGAGAGAGATATGGCCACCGCCGCTATTGAACGCCCCCAATGCCGCACTTCGCCGACCGCCTTCCAGGCACTCAAGGAGTACCTTGCGGAGCATCCGGAGGAACGGCTGCAGCATCCGCACAAGTGGGACGTCAGCCGGTCGGACATTTATTACAACGACACGTGGCAGCCGATCTTCAAGGAAATGCGCGAGGCCGGCCCGCTTCACTACATCGATGAGAGCCCATTCGGTCCCTATTGGGCGGTGGTCCAGCACAAGGCGATCCAACATATCGAGGCGCTGCCCGATATCTTCTCGTCGAGCTGGGAGAAGGGGGGCATCACCATCCTCGAACGGCTGAGTGACGAACAGCTTGCCGAAATGGGCCGCGAGAAGTTCGAGCTGCCGATGTTCATCGCGATGGACCGCCCGCAGCACACCGGCCAGCGCCGCACGGTCGCGCCTAAGTTCACCCCCAGCGGCATGACCGAGATGGAGGAAGAGATCCGCCAGCGGACCGGCGAGCTGCTCGATACGCTTCCGCGCGGCAAGGTGTTCGACTGGGTCGATACGGTCTCGATCGAACTGACCACCGGGATGCTCGCAATCCTATTCGGCTTCCCCTGGGAAGACCGCCGCCTGCTGACTTACTGGTCTGACTGGTCAGGCGATACCGAACTCGCCACTGTGCGTGATCTCGACCAGATGCGTCAGGGCATCCTGCGCGAGATGGGCGCCTACTTCCAGTCGCTGTGGATCGAGCGGACCATGGCGAAGGAGCCGAGCGACGACCTGATCTCGATGATGATCCACTCGCCGGCGATGAACCAGATGAGCCCGGAAGAATTCATGGGCAATTTGGTGCTGCTGATCGTCGGCGGCAACGACACCACCCGCAACACGATGAGCGGGATCATCCACGCGTTCGACAAGTTCCCCGACCAGCGCAAACTGTTCGAGGAACATCCCGAACTGATCCCCAATGCGGTACAGGAGTGCATCCGCTACCAGACCCCGCTCGCGCATATGCGCCGGACCTGCACCGAGGACACCGAAGTCTTCGGCCAGCAGATCAAGAAGGGCGATAAGGTCGTGCTGTGGTACATCTCGGCCAATCGCGACGAGGAGGTGTTCGAGAACCCCGACAAGCTCGACATCGAACGCGAGAATGCCCGGCGCCACCTCGCCTTCGGTTATGGCATCCACCGCTGTGTCGGGGCACGCCTGGCAGAGCTCCAGTTGCGGGTCCTGCTTGAGGAAATGCATAAGCGCCGCATGCGGGTGCACGTGGCCGGCGATGTCGAGCGGGTGCGCGCGAACTTCGTTCACGGGTTCCGCAAGCTTGAGGTCGAAATCACGGCGTTCTGACGCCGATCGGGTAACTTTTCGACCTGCTAAAGCGTATGTTCAGCGTGGGGCGTCCATGCCCCACGCCAAGGATATGCGAGCGATGACCAAAACCGTTCTCGACCGCCGCAGCCTTCTCGGCTGGATCGGCGCCTCCGCCAGCTTTGCGGCACTGGCCGCGTGCGGCTCAGGCCGAGCCGAAGCGAAGACCTTCCCCCTGACGCTTAGCGACGCCGAATGGCGCCAGAAGCTGACCAAGACCGAATATTGGGTGTTGCGCCAGGAGGGGACCGAGCGTCCCTTTAGCTCACCGCTGAACAAGGAATACCGCGAGGGCACTTTCGTTTGCGCCGGTTGCGCCACGCCGGTCTATTCGTCGAAGGTGAAGTATGACTCGCACACTGGTTGGCCGAGCTTCTGGCAGGCGCTGCCAGGCGGCGTCGGGACCAGCACCGACTACAAGCTCGGTTATCCGCGGACTGAAGTGCATTGCGCGACATGCGGCGGGCATCTCGGCCACATCTTCGACGATGGACCGCGCCCGACCGGCAAACGCCACTGCATCAACGGCGTAGCGCTGGATTTCATCCCGGCCTAAGTTTTGGGGCGCCTCCCCAATCGATGGGGGAGCGGGGCCATCTGGACTAACCGTTTTTAACGGCGATCTTCAGGGTTCAGCAGGAGCGGGCACTGGACGCGTGCCGCGAGCAAAGCGAATTCGCGCAGGCTGAAGAAGGTATCGAAAGCCAGGCCATAGTTGGCGTCCCGGCGCCAGCGGACCTTGGCGCGAATCTCGGGCATGAACTCGTTTTCGATGCGGACCGTCTGGTCGATGGCGAAGACGCTTTCGCACTCGATCCGAGCGCCTTGCTGCGACAGGTTGAGCATGTAGGCGTTGGCCTTCTGGCTCAGCGTCGAAACGGTCAGCGGCATCGCGAGGTTGAGGCGCAGCTGGCGCTTGGGGAAGGCCCAGTTTTCGTGAACCAGGCGTTCGACGGGAACGACGCTCTCGAAGCGGTAGCTGCCATCGAACCCATCGGCCCGCACCTGGGTCATCTCGTAGATTTCACCGTTCTGCAGTTCGAGCGCAATCTGCTGGTCAGTCGGAAGCCCGTGAAAGGTCCGCAGGCTGACCCCGGTGGCTGAAACATCGCGGACCACGCAAACGAATTCGCCCTGTCCGCAGACGAGTTTTGCCGCCCGAATCAAGGAGGTAAAGCGTGGCGCGCCCCGCTGATCGGAGGCCGTTGCGGAGCTCGATTCATTCATCGCGTAGGCCGTCGCGAATTCCATCTACCCTAATCCCTGTTCGACGCCTCGCCCCTTCTGGCGAGCACAAACTCTTATGGATCGAAAGCTTTTCTCGACCATTCAATGGGCCACTAAGCGTTAACACGGAGTCAAAGCCGGGGTGGGTTTTGTCAGATAATCCGACAATTGATGCGGGCAGTGGGATGGTGCGGGCGGTGGGACTCGAACCCACACGAGCAAAGCTCAGGGGATTTTAAGTCCCCGGCGTCTACCATTCCGCCACGCCCGCAGCGGTCGGCAGCGTTAGGGGTTTGGCGCCCAGCGCGCAATTGGGCAGGTAAGGGCCGGGCGCAATCAGTCCGCGTTGAGGCGGCGACGCATTTCCTTGCCGGGCTTGAAATAAGGCACCTTCTTCGCGGGCACGTCGACGGTATCGCCAGTGCGCGGATTGCGCCCCTTGCGCGCCTCGCGCTCGCGCGTCGAGAAGGCCCCGAAACCGCGCAGTTCCACTCGGCCGCCTTCGGCCAGGCGCTGGGCGATTTCTTCAAAGAAGATGTCGACTACCTGTTCGACCTCTTCGGCCCGCAATCCGGGGTTTTCCTGTGCGAGAACGGCCAGCAGTTCAGATCGGATCATAAGAGCTCTCCCGGCCGCCCTCCCGGGCCAGCCAGACAACTGTTTTCGTTTTCGCAACCCTCCCGGATCACCGCATGGGCGGTTTCGCCGAGGTAAACTATAGTGGCAGAAGCCCCGCGTCCTCGCAAGAAAACAATTGCTTCCCCCGTCAGGCGTTGGACAGGAGGTCGGCCGCATCGACGCCGAGCCGGTCCATGCGCGCGCGGATCTCCGGCCATTCCCGGTCGAGGAAGAGCTTGCGCTCGCTTGCGCGCAGACGATCGGCCGCACCTGGCACGACGTACATGCCGACGCCGCGCTGGACCTCGACCAGGCCATCGTTCTGGAACTGCTGGTAGGCCTTGGCCACTGTCAGCGGGTTTGCGCCCTGCTCAGCTGCGAGTGCCCGGACCGAAGGAAGCATCTCCCCTTCGGCGTAGCGCCCATCGATAATGGCTGCGGCGATCATGTCGCGCAGCTTGAGATAGACGGGCTTGGTTTGATTATTCATGGCGATTCCCCGAGAGCTGCTGATACAGTGCCATAATACAGCGCTGCGCACAAGGCTTCGCCCCATCGGCGCATCTTTGCCGTTCACCCACGCGCAAGGCGGTCTCGTCTGTAACTAAGGCTTCACATGCGCGTTCGAGCCGCTAGGGTGCCGCGCCATCGGGACCTGCAAGCGGTCGCAAGCGAAATTCAGGGGGAAGACCTGTAATGAAAGAATTGGCGTTGTGGAACGAGGGCGACTGGATTGCGGTCATCGCGGTCGTCGTGCTCGCACTATTCCTGGCGATCGGCGGCAAGATCGCGATCCAGAAGGAACCGGAGTTCGCCGGCCACCCCAAGGGCCTCTACATGCTGTTCTTCGCCGAGATGTGGGAGCGCTTCTCCTATTACGGCATGCGCGCCATCCTGATCTTCTACCTGACACAGCACTGGCTGTTCTCGGACTCCAAATCGAGCCTGATCTACGGTGCCTATACCTCATTGGTCTACATTACCCCGGTGCTGGGCGGCTATCTCGCCGACCGCTACCTAGGCCAGCGCAAGGCGGTGCTGTTCGGCGGCCTGCTGCTCGCAGCGGGTCACTCGTTGATGGCAGTCGAGGGCGTTGGCGGGCAGGATGATCCAACGATCAACGTCTTCTGGGCCGCCCTGGCCTTCATCATCGTCGGCTCGGGCTTCCTCAAGGCCAATATCTCGGTGATGGTCGGGCAGCTTTACAAGCTCACCGACATCCGCCGCGATGGCGCCTACACCATCTTCTACATGGGCATTAACGTCGGTGCGGCGATCGGTACGATCCTCGTCGGCTACCTCGGCCAGACCATCGGCTGGGGCTTCGGTTTCGGCCTTGCTGGCATCGGCATGCTCGCGGGCCTCGTGGTCTTCGTGCTCGGCAAGAAAGCGTTGAAGGGCGCAGGCGAGGCGCCGGTGGTCCTCAGCAAGAGCCGCGAATGGACGCTCTACGGCATCGGCCTGGCAGCCGTCGCGGTGATCTGGGCGCTGGTCCAGTACCAGGACGTGATCCAGTCGCTGCTCGCCGTCTCGGGCGTCGCGCTGCTCGGCTACGTGCTGTACGAGAGCTTCAAGCTCGAGAAGGAACCGCGCGAACGCATGTTCGCCATCCTGTTCCTGATCAGCCTCAACCCGCTGTTCTGGGGCCTGTTCGAACAGGCCGGCGGATCGATGAACCTGTTCACCGACCGCTTCGTCGATCGTGGCGCAGTGCCGGCATCGATCTTCCAGTCGATCAACCCGATCTACATCATCCTGATGGCGCCGATCTTCGCTGCGCTGTGGCAGTGGCTGGGCAAGCGGGGCAAGGAACCGTCCGCGCCGGCCAAGTTCGGCCTTGCCCTGGCGCAGATGGGCCTCGGGAACCTCGTGCTGGTATGGGGCGCCCAGGCCTATGGTATCGAGGCGATGACCCCGGTCATCTTCGTATTCCTCTACTACCTCCTCGCCACCACCGGCGAACTGTGCCTTTCGCCCGTTGGGCTCTCGGCCATGAACCGGCTGGCACCGCCCTTCCTCGCGTCGCTGATCATGGGCGCGTGGTTCTACATGACTGCGGTCGGCAATTTCGTGGCAGGCAAGATCGGTGAAGCCACCGGTGGCCACGGCGGCGAGCTGAGCAAGGCCAAGCTGCTCGAGATCTACGAGATGTTCGGTTGGGTGGCGATTGGCGCGGCGGTAGCCGTCCTGCTGGTCAGCCCAATCGTCAAGCGGTGGATGCATCTCGACACTCTCGAGGACCGCACCGACGGCCTGCTCGGTGCGAAAGAAGGTCCGGGCGAAGCACAGGGCGCGGGAACTCATCCCGAAACGCGCCCGGCGGGCTGACCGCCGACCGTTCTGCGAAAGGCGGGATCGACCCGACAAGCGCATTTGACCGTACCGGCCGGGGCAGCAATGCTCTGGCCGGACTGCATCTGGGGGAACCATGAAAATACGTGCCTTGCTTGCCTGTGCCACCGCACTGGCCCTGGTAGGATGTTCAGCCGCAGGCGAGGCAGGGCGGCCAAAGTCCGCTTCCTCGGAAGACTGGACCGCGCCTGTCGGTGAAGACGGAAAAGCGCCCTTCCCGTCGACCTATAAGCCTTACCCGGGCCGACCCACCGCGCTGGTCGGCGCCACCGTCTATGACGGCAAAGGCGGGCGGATCGACAATGGCACGGTGCTGTTCCGCAATGGCAAGGTGGTGGAGATCGGCGACGCATCGCTTTCAATCGAAGGGTATGACCGGATCGATGGAACCGGCAAGTTCGTCACCCCGGGCGTGATCGACATTCATTCGCACCTCGGCGACTACCCGACGCCGGCAGTCGATGCGCACTCGGACGGCAATGAGGCCACCAGCCCGACCACCCCCGAAGTCTGGGCCGAGCACTCGGTCTGGCCGCAGGACCCGGGTTTCACCCGCGCTCTGGCCAATGGCGGGGTCACCTCGCTGCAGATCCTGCCTGGGTCCGCCAATCTGATGGGCGGGCGAGCCGTCACGCTCAAGAATGTGCCCAGTCGCACTGTGCAGGGGATGAAGTTTCCCGGCGCGCCCTACAGCCTCAAGATGGCCTGCGGCGAGAACCCCAAGCGCGTCTATGGCGGGAAGGGCCGCATGCCTTCGACCCGGATGGGCAATTTCGCGGTCAATCGGCAGACCTGGCTCGATGCCAAGGCCTATGACGGCAAGAAACGCGATCTTGCCAAGGAGACGCTGAAGGGCGTGCTCGACGGCGCGATCCTGATCCAGAACCACTGCTACCGCGCGGATGAAATGGCGCTGGTGATCGATATGGCCAATGAGATGGGCTATAAGGTCGCCGCCTTCCACCACGCGGTCGAAGCCTACAAGATCGGCGACCTGCTCAAGGAAAACGACATCTGCTCGGCGATCTGGGCCGACTGGTATGGCTTCAAGATGGAAAGCTATGACGGCATCCTCGAGAACGCCTCGCTCCTGTTCAAGGAGGGGGCGTGCGTGGTGATCCATTCGGACGATGCTAATGGCATCCAGCGCCTCAACCAGGAGGCGGCCAAGGCGCAGGCAGCCGGACATAGGATCGGGATCGATATCCCCGATGCCGAGGTGGTCCGCTGGTTCACCTATAACGCCGCCAAGGCGATGGGCATCGACGAGCGGACGGGCAGCCTGGAGCCGGGCAAGATGGCCGATGTCGTGCTGTGGAACGGCGACCCCCTGTCGGTCTACTCCCGCCCGGAAAAGGTCTGGGTCGACGGCGCACTTCTGTTTGACGCACTCGATCGCAAGCGTCGCCCGGTGACCGATTTCGAGCTCGGCCAACCCGGTGAAGGAGACGTGAAATGATCCGCGCAACCCTTCTCGCGGCGAGCGCTCTGGCGCTCGCCACCCCCGCCGCTGCAGAGGATTTCGTGATCGTCAATGCCACCCTCGCCAAGGGGGATGGCGGCGATCCGATCCAGCAAGGCGTGGTCATCGTCGATGACAACCGCGTAGTCTATGCCGGACCGCAATCGGGCGCCGGGTCATTCGAGACCGCAACGGTCTATGACGTAGCAGGGCGTTGGGTAACACCTGGCCTCGTCGCCACGCTGACGCAGCTCGGTCTGTCCGACGTCGCGGGAGTAAGCGAATCGAACGATACACGGGCTGGGGGCTCGCGCTTCGGGGCCGCGCTCGATGTTTCGCCGGCGATCAATCCCTCATCCGAGCACATCACGGTCCACCGCGCAGCCGGTATCACCCGCGCGGCAACCGACACCCTGCCGAGCGCGGGCATCTTCGGCGGACAGGGCGCGATCATCGACCTTGGCGTCGATGGCAGCCCCATAACCACGCCGCGCGCGTTCCAGCTTGTCGCCCTGGGCGAAACGGGTGCGCGGATTTCGGGTGGCAGCCGGGTGGCCAGCTTCGTCGACCTCGCCAATGCGCTGCATGAGGCCGATGCCTATGCCAAGGGCAAGTGGGACGGGGCAGACGCGGTCTTGCCACGCGCCGACGCCGAGGCCCTGGGGCCGGTGCTGAACGGTTCGCAGAAACTCTACGTGGGTGTCGAGCGCGCATCCGATATCCGCGCCGTTCTCGGCCTCAAGGCAAGCTATCCCAAGCTCGACCTAGTGCTACTCGGCGCTAGCGAGGGTTGGATCGTCGCCTCCGAGATCGCCACCTCAGGCGTTCCGGTCATCGCCGATGGGCTAGACGATCTGCCGGCGGCTTTCGAGGAACTGGCCGCTACGCAGAGCAATATCGGTCGCATGGTCAAGGCGGGTGTACGCGTCGCGATCAACGCGGCTGCCATGGAGAACCCGCGCAATCTCAATCAATATGCCGGCAACCTCGTCGCGCTTGCAAAGGTGCCCGGAGCCAGTGGGTTGAGTTGGGGCCAGGCGCTGGCGACGATCACTTCGGTCCCCGCGGAGATCAGTGGGCTGAAGGGCCTGGCGGGCGTACTTGCGCCTGGAGCGCTGGCAGACGTGGTGGTGTGGGACAATGACCCGCTGGAACTGGGATCGGTCCCGACCATGGTCTTCATCGAGGGCGTGAAGCAACCACTCGACAGCCACCAGACGCGACTGCGCGATCGCTACAAGGACCTCGACGAGACCGCCCTGCCCGAGGCCTATGACTGGTAAGGATACGCGCGACATGCGAATGACTTTGCTCGCCTTGGGCGCGGCTGCCGCGGCAATCGGCTTCCATGCTGTTGCGGCAGAGGAGTCTCCGCCGGACCGATCGCAGGACCTGGCCTGGATGAGTGCGCAGCAGGCCTATCTTGGCGGACTGAAACCGGTCGATGGCTGGCGCTACATCGATGGCGGGCTGCGCTGGCGGTACGTCGAGTACAAGGGCAGCCAGGACAAGCCCCGCGTCGCTGACACGGTGACGGTGCACTACGCTGGGACCTTCATCGACGGGCAGACCTTCGACAGTAGTTTCGATCGCGGCGAACCCGCGACCTTTCCCTTGG
This sequence comes from Erythrobacter mangrovi, assembly GCF_013260645.1. Lineage (NCBI taxonomy): Bacteria > Pseudomonadati > Pseudomonadota > Alphaproteobacteria > Sphingomonadales > Erythrobacteraceae > Erythrobacter > Erythrobacter mangrovi. Next base: position 1,013,864 of record NZ_CP053921.1, read on the forward strand.
GGCGGCTGATCAAGGGTTGGCAGCTGGCCATCCCGCAGATGGGCGTGGGGGATACCATCGAAATCGCGATCCCGGCCGAGCTGGCCTATGGGACGAGTGGCAAGGGGCCAATTCCCGGAGGAGCGACTCTGCTGTTCAAGGTCCAATTGCTGGGGTTCGAGCGCGCCGAATAAGGCACGAATTCGGGGCCTTGCGTCCGTCACCGCACCTGTTATCATGTTTACGGCGTGAACATGGGGGCGATTCATGGACCAGGCACTAGTTTCTCTGATTGCAGCTTCGATTGCATTCGTCGGTACGCATTTCGCTTTGTCGCATCCGTTGCGTGCCGGTTTGGTGGCTCGGCTCGGGGACAAGGGCTTCATGGGCCTGTATTCGCTCGTCGCGCTGGGCACATTTGCATGGGCGGTGATGGCGTTCCGCACGGTCGGTCCGGGCGGTGCGCAGCTGTGGGATGGCATGGGCGATGTGCCCTGGGTGATCGCGACGGTTGTCATGCTGGTGGCATCGGTGCTGTTCGCCGGTTCCTTCGCCGGTAATCCCGCGTTGCCCGATCCGCGCGCCGCGCGCCTCGCCGCAGCGGGACCGCACGGCGTCTTTCATGTGACCCGCCACCCGATGATGTGGTCCTTCGCGCTGTGGGCCGCGGTGCACATCGTGCTGAGCCCGACCGCGCGCCAGATCGTTCTGGCCGGCGCGCTCGGTTTCCTGGCACTGGTCGGCGCACGCATGCAGGACCGCAAGAAGGAATTGCTGATGGGCACGGCCTGGGCGGACTGGGAAAGCCAGACCAGCTATTGGCCGCGCCTCGGCAAGCTAGGCAAGGCGGGTGCTATGCCATGGATCGCAGGTGCTATCGGCTGGCTGCTGTTCACCTACGCCCATATTCACGCAAACGGCATTCCTGCCGGAATCTGGAAGTGGTTCGGCTGAGCGTCCGAGTCTAGCGCGCCAAGGCAGCGAGTCGGCTAGCTGCCCTTGAATACCGCCGCGCGTTTTTCCAGCAGGGCGTCGATCCCTTCCATATGGTCGTCGGTCAGGTGCATCAGTGCCTGCGTATTCGCCGCCATTTCCAGCGCCGTGTCGTAGGAGGTCGAGCGGCCCTGCCGCATCAGGTTCTTGGCATGGCGCAGCGCATGCGGCGGCATGGCCGCCACCTTGTCAGCCAGCGCATTGGCTTCGTCGAGCAAGGCGTCCCCAGTGACAACACGGCTGACCAGGCCCCAGTCGAGCGCAGTCTGCGCATCGATCACGTCGCCGGTGTAGAACAGCTCTGCCGCCCGGGCTTCGCCAATGATGCGCGGGAGGATCCATGTACCGCCGTCACCCGGGATGATGCCGAGCTTGAGGAAGGTGACGCCGAACTTGGCCCGGTCGCTCGCAAGACGCATGTCCGCGAGACAGGCGAGGTCGCAGCCCAGCCCGATCGCCGGGCCGTTGACCGCTGCGATCAGCGGCACCCGCAAGCCATAGAGCGCACGCAGCACCTTATGGATGTTGTCACGATAGCCATCCGAGATACCCGGCGGCGTACCCCCGAAGGTGCCCGTCCGCTCTTTCATCGCCTTGATGTCGCCGCCGGCGCTGAATGCCCGGCCCGCACCCGTCAGGACCACGCAGCGCACGCCTAGGTCGAGGTTGATTGCATCGCAGGCGGCGGCAAAGGCATCGCCATCGCCTTTTGCTCCCAAGGGGTTCATCGTTTCGGGGCGGTTGATCGTCAGCGTGGTGACGTGGTCGCGGCGAGTGATCTCAAGCAGGCTCATGCGCCGATGCTAGGATGGCCAGCCCGACCCGTCGAGTAGCCATTTGCTGCCCCAGTCGCGAATTTCGGCCATCATTGGATGGAGCGCGCGCCCGGCTTCGGTGAGGCGATACTCGGCCCGATGCCCTTCCGGCGGGACCCGTTCCATGATCCCGAACTCGACCAGCGCAGCGAGGCGGGACGTTAGGGCTGCGCGGTTGATCCCGGTGTTGGGCAGGAACTCCTCGAACCTTGTGGCGCCAAGGAAGGCCTCGCGCAGGATCAGCATGACCCAACGGTCACCCAGGATCCGCGAGGCGCGGCCAACCGGGCATGGCGAGCGCGAGGATTCGAACTGCTTCATGGTCTGGAATTTAGACTTGACCGAGGCGAAGGCAAGTCCGATGGGATAGTCTGCAATCCAGACTTTGGGGAGTTCCACATGGCGCGGGCCGGTTTCGACAATGAAGAACAACTCATCGACTACATGCGCAAGGTCGCCATCGGCCGGTCGGGCTTCAACAGCTTCCTGCAGCTCGACCCCGTGCGTTGCTGGGACGGTGAGGCCGAGATCGTGATGGAGATTCGCCCCGAGATGACCCAGCACCACGGCTTCGCTCACGGAGCGCTGGTGGGGATGATGGCGGACAATGCCTGCGCCTGGGCTGCCGGCTCGGCCGTCGGCGACGTGGTGACCGGGAGCTACACGATCAACCTTCTGGCTCCCGCCAAGGGAGCGCGGCTGCGGTCGAAGGGCACTGTGATCAAGGCCGGCAAGCGCCAGGTCGTTGTTCGCGCCGATGTTTGGGCGGAAGACGACGGGGTCGATCCCGTCCTGGTCGCCGTCGCCCAGGCAACGATCGTGCCCACCGGGATTGCTACCTCGAAGGAAACCGCCGCCAGCGCGGCCTAGGCGCGCGCCTCCGCCACGCCAGCGCTATTGTGCCGAAGCGCCGTGAGCACGGTATCGACGATATGCGGGGCGTTGAGGCCCGCTTCGTCATACTGCTTCGCCGGATCGTCGTGATCCTGGAAGACATCGGGCAAGCGCATCGTGCGAACCTTCAGGCCGTTGTCGGTCAGCCCACTGTCGCTGGCAAAGGTCAACACATGCGCGCCCAGGCCGCCAATGGCAGCTTCCTCGACGGTGACCACGACTTCGTGGCTGCGCATCAGCTGCTCGATCAGTGCAGTGTCGAGCGGCTTGGCAAAGCGCATGTCGGCGACCGTGGTTGAAAGGCCCTTGGCCTCGAGCTGGTCGGCCGCCTTGAGCGCTTCGGCCAGGCGTGCGCCAAGCGACAGGATCGCTACCTTCGAACCCTCGCGCACGATGCGCCCCTTGCCGATCTCGAGCTTCTGCGGAGTCTGAGGAAGCTCGACGCCGACGCCATTGCCACGCGGATAGCGGAACGCGATCGGGCCCGCATCATGCTCGGCAGCGGTATAGGTCATATGGACCAGCTCCGCTTCGTCCGCTGCAGCCATCACCACCATGTTGGGCAGCGTCGCAAGATAGGTGACGTCGAAGCTGCCGGCATGGGTGCAGCCGTCGGCGCCGACCAGGCCCGCGCGATCGATGGCAAAGCGCACCGGCAGGTTCTGGATCGCCACGTCATGCACCACCTGGTCGTAGGCGCGCTGGAGGAAGGTCGAATAAATCGCACAGAACGGACGCATGCCCTCGGCGGCAAGGCCGGCGGCGAAGGTCACGGCGTGCTGTTCGGCGATGCCAACGTCAAATGCTCTGGCAGGATGGGCCTTGGCGAAGCGATCGACGCCGGTCCCGCTGGGCATCGCCGCGGTAATGGCGCAGATACGCGGATCGCCATCGGCCAGCTTCGCGAGCGTATCGCCGAAGACATTCTGGTACGCCGGGGGGCCGCCGCTCGCCTTCTTCTGCTCGCCGGTAACGACGTCGAACTTAGCCACGCCATGATACTTGTCGGCGCTGTTCTCGGCCGGGGCATAGCCCTTGCCCTTCTGCGTCACGACATGGATCAGCACTGGCCCCTGCTCGCTGTCGCGGACATTCTCAAGCACCGGGATGAGATGGTCGAGATTGTGCCCGTCGATCGGGCCAACGTAGTAGAAGCCGAGTTCCTCGAACAAGGTCCCGCCGGTCGCCATCCCACGGGCATATTCCTCCGCCTTCTCGAGCCCGCCCCAAACCCGGCGGCCAAGCTTCTTGGCGATCTTGGAGGCCATCGAACGCAGGCCGAGATACTCGCTGCTCGACACCATGCGGGCGAGATAGGCCGAGAGTCCGCCCACCGGCGGCGCGATCGACATGTCATTGTCGTTGAGGATAACGATCAGGCGATTGCCCGCCTGTTCGGCGTTGTTCATCGCCTCATAGGCCATGCCTGCGCTCATCGCGCCATCGCCGATCACCGCAATGCCGCGACCAGGGCGATCCTGCAGCTTGTTGGCCACCGCAAAGCCCAGTGCGGCCGAAATCGAGGTCGAGGAATGCGCCGCGCCGAACGGATCGTATTCGCTCTCGGTCCGCTTGGTGAAGCCCGACAGACCGCCACCCTGGCGCAGCGTGCGGATGCGGTCGCGCCGGCCGGTGATGATTTTGTGCGGATAGCACTGGTGGCCCACGTCCCACACCAGCTTGTCGGTGGGGGTGTCGAAGACATAGTGGATCGCCACTGTAAGTTCGACCACGCCGAGCCCTGAACCCAGGTGTCCGCCGGTCGTGCCCACAGCATCGATCATCTCGGCGCGCAATTCGTCAGACAGCTGGCGCAACTCGCTCTTGTCGAGTTTGCGCAGGTCGCCAGGCGTGTCGACTGTATCGAGGAGCGGCGTGTGGGGTCGCGTCGTCATGGGGTGCCGCTCTACACGTTGAATTCATGCCTGTCGATGAACGGCTCATCGACGAAAGGGAACGACTCGGCGTTGGCCCTCACGCGGCGCAATCGTCGCACAAACCGCGCAGTTCGACCACCGGGCGAACATCGGTGAAGCCGGCGTCCTTGCCCGCGGCGCGCAATGCTCCCGTCACCCGTTCATCGTCGAGGTGAGAGGCCTTGCCGCAGTCATCGCAAATCAGGAAGATGCAATCGTGGCGGCAACCGGGGTGGGTGTTGACGAGATAGGCGTTGGCGCTCTCGATCCGGTTGGCCAGATTCGTCCGCACGAACAGGTCGAGAATGCGATAGACGCTGTTGGGCGCGACCCGCTTGCCGCGTGATGCGGAGAGATTGTCGGCGATGTCATAGGCTGAAACAGGCCTGTCATGCGCCGCCAGTTCCTCGAACACCGACTGGCGCATGCCCGTCCATTGTTCGCCATGATCGGTCAGCGTGAGACGCGCCGCTTCAACCAGCGCCTCACCCTTGTGTTCCTTGTGCGTATGCCCTGCCATGCGCGAGAGTTAAGCCCCCCGCGCGACGGGTTCAAGCTAGGGCGTGCACCCGCAGCCCTAATTGCGTTGGAAACTGGCCGTATAGACGCCGGGATAGAGCTGCTTCAGCGCCGCAACCTTGGGCGCGTCCCACCGCACGATGTAGCCATGGCGCGGATTGTTCAGCATGAAGTCCTGATGGTAGCCTTCGGCCGGATAAAACGCCTGCGCGCGTTCGATCTTGGTCACTATCGGCCGGTCCCACAGCTTCGCCGCAGTCAGCTGGGCCAGATAGGCCTTTGCCACCGCAAGCTGTTCGGCCGAGGTCGGGATCAAGGCATTGCGATATTGCGGGCCGGTATCCGGGCCCTGACGGTTGAGCTGGGTTGGATCCGTCACCACCGAGAAGAAGATGCGCAACAACTGGTCGTAACGGATCACGGAGGGGTCGTAGGTGACCTTCACCGCTTCGGCATGGTCGGTGATGCCGCTGGATACGATATCATACCTGGCCGAACGCTCTGTCCCGCCATGATAGCCCGAAACCGCGCTGGTTACACCCTTCACATGGCTGAAGACGCCTTCGACGCCCCAGAAGCAGCCACCTGCGAAGATAGCCGTTTTGAGCCCTTCGCCTTCCTTGGCGATGCGCTTTGCCTGCGGCGCCGTGACGACGCTTTCTGCGGCGAGGGCGGGTTGCTGGCATGCGGCAGCGCCCAGTGCGAGCGTTGCAGCGAAGATGAAAGCGGAACGGCGCATTACAGGATCGAAGCCACTAGCTGGGGCACGACGGCGAAGAGACCATCGGCGTTGGAGAGGAGGACGAGCACGGCACCAACACCGAAGCCGATACCGAAACTGCGATAGAGGTCTGGGGAGAGGAGTGTCATTACGGGGGGTCTTTCGTGGGCTGTCTCCACGTGGTTACAAACGCCGCGATTGCAACGCGCTTAATGCGATTGTTGTGAACGGTTCAGCCGATGGTTGCCGGGTCAATGTCGGAAATGGCGCATCCCGGTGAAGACCATCGCGAGGCCGGCCTCGTCCGCAGCGGCGATGACTTCGTCGTCCCGGATCGAACCGCCGGGCTGGATGATGGCGGTCGCCCCGGCCTCGGCCGCGGCGAGTAGCCCGTCGGCGAAGGGAAAGAAGGCATCCGAGGCCACCGCGCTGCCCACGGTCCGGCTCTGCGCCCAACCATAGGTTTCCGCGGCCTCTGCCGCCTTCATCGCAGCGATACGCGAAGAATCGCGGCGGTTCATCTGCCCGGCCCCGATCCCAGCGGTAGCGCCATCCTTGGCATAGACGATGGCGTTCGACTTGACGTGACGCGCCACAGTCCAGGCGAACAGGCAATCCTTGAGCTCCTGTTCGGTCGGCTGGCGCTTGGTAACGACCTTGAGATCCGCCTCGGTGATCGCGCCATTATCGCGAGACTGGACCAGTAGCCCACCGGTGATCGGCTTGATCGCAAGCCCGTCGCGGCGCGGATCGGGCAGCTCACCGGTGACCAGTAGGCGCAGGTTCTTCTTCTTTGCAAAGGCCGCCTTGGCTTCTTCGCTCACCGAAGGTGCAATCACTACCTCGGTAAAGATCTGGCAGATCGCTTCGGCGGTCGGTCCATCGAGCTCGGTGTTCACCGCGACGATCCCGCCAAAGGCCGAAACGCTGTCGCAATGAAGCGCTTCATCCCATGCAGCGAGCAGGGTGGAAGCCTGTGCGACGCCGCAGGGATTGGCGTGCTTGACGATCACGACCGCTGGATCCTGCCCGCGGAATTCCGCGCACAGTTCGAGCGCGGCATCGGCGTCGTTGTAATTGTTGTAGCTGAGTTCCTTGCCCTGCAGCTGTTCGGCGTGCGCAATCCCGCGCCCATGCGGGCCGACCGGGGTGTAAAGCGCCGCCTTCTGGTGCGGGTTCTCGCCATAGCGCAGCTCGGTCACGCGGTTGCCGTTGACCGCTAGCATGTCGGGAAACAGCTGTTGCTGGTCGGCGAAGGCGAACCACTGGCTGATCATCGAATCATAGGCGGCGGTGGCGCTGAAAGCCTTGGCAGCGCATTTGCGCCGGAAATCGAGCGTGGTCGCGCCGGTCGCATCTAGCTCTGCAACCAGCGTGGGATAATCGGCCGGGTCGGTGACGATGGTCACAAACTGGTGGTTCTTGGCGGCGCTGCGCACCATGCTGGGTCCGCCGATATCGATATTCTCAATGATCTCGTCACGCGAGGCGCCGCGCATCACGGTCTGGGCGAAGGGATAGAGATTGACCACCACAAGGTCGATCGCGCCGATCGCATGCGCTTCCATTGCCGCGACGTGTTCAGGGTTGTCACGGACGGCGAGCAGGCCGCCATGAACCATCGGATGGAGCGTCTTGACCCGCCCATCCATCATCTCGGGAAAGCCGGTAAGGTCGGATACGTCACGCACCTCGAGCCCGGCCTCACGCAGCGCCTTGGCGGTGCCACCGGTCGACACCAGCTCCACGCCTTTCGCCGCCAGCGCCTGGCCCACTTCTACCAAGCCGGTCTTGTCGGACACCGAGAGCAGTGCCCGCTTGATCGCCACATCCGACATGAATTCTATCCCATTCGTCTGAGCAGCCAGGGGAAGCGTCCCCCGCTGCGTACGGTCAGTCCTTCGACCACGAGTTGCCGCGTCGCGCGCGGGCGCCCGTGACCATCGACCCAGAGGCTGTCCTCGAGTCCGATCGTGGCCTCGCCGCTATCGCCTCCAAGCCGGAATTGCCAGTAGCTTCCGTCAGGCAATGCCAGGCCAGCCCCGCGCCTGTCCTCGGACAGCCCTGCCTCGATCCCGTGACCGAGATGGAAACGGATCGCGAAACCTATCTTGCCGCGCTGACCCTTGCGCCCCGAAGGCTCGAGCACGTCTTCGCCGCGGAGTTCCTCACCGTCGGCCGACAGCAGCAAGATGCGGCGGTGCAGCAACCCGTGACGCGCGGCGTATCCGTTGTGCACGGCCTCCAGACGCGTCGCGTCGCGGCCGCGCTGCTTGACGGTGGATCGGGCAATGTCGACTTCCTCGACACCCTTGCCGATCTGCCCCTTGATCAGGACCGCAGTGGAATTGGCATCGTCGAGCACCAGCGTCGAATGCGCCGCCGTGCCGCGCAACCCCTGTTCGATCCGCACGGGCGTCTGCCCGCCGGCGAGTTCCGACCCGCCGCAATTGACGATGATTCGCTGCTCGCCGTTCGACAGCTCGAAGGCCAGCGTCGAGGCGCAACCAAACCGCGCGTGGCGGGCGCGCGGCGGCGGGGCGGAGTCCATAACGAGGATGCTCTTGCCCGCATCGATTCGCTGGTAGCCCCAGTGGCGCATGTCCTTGCCCGGCCGCGCGCGAACGCCGCTGGCGGCAATCACGGCATCGAGCTGCGCCGCCGAGGTGGCGCCCGAACCCTGCCAGCTTCCAAGCCCCCGATCGCCCATCCGCAGGGATAGCAGCGGCGGCACCAGCAAGGTAATCATCGTTTCGAGCGCCGCAGGCGGATCGCGATCGACGGCGGCATAGCAGGCCTTGAGATCGACCAGCAGGCCGATTGCCTCGATCTGCGCCAGGGGGCTGCGCGAGAGCACCCCGCCATCATCGCTGACCAATTCGCCCAGAGCACGAATGAGGCCGGCCTCTCCATAGAGGCGGCGCGGACGCCCATCAGGCAGGAGCAACCCGGCGGCAACCACGGCAGCCCAGCCCGCAACCTGCCCCAGCCGATCTTCCGCCCGTGCCACCTGGCGATCGAGCCAGCGCGCGGTCGCTTCCATCGCCTCCAGCGCGCGGCTGCGCAACTTGGCCTCGCCGGACAGGATAAGCGGCGCATGAACCAGCCAGGCGAGCAGGCGCAGGCCAGCATGCTCGACCGTCCAGGCCGCCCCCTTGGCCGGCGTCGGATTGGCGATGAGCCATTTCGCCAGGAGCGCTTCACCCACGCCGGTGCACTCCTCACGCGGGGCGCAGGCGGCAAGATCACGCAGCCAGGTGAACCCATGAACCGTGCGAAGGAAGGGCGGCGTCAGCGGCGCCCCACTGGCAAAATCGACCTTCTCGATCGGGGCCTTGAGTCCATAGACGAGGAACTGCCCCGCCCTCAGCGCCATGCCCGCCGCACGTTCGCCCTGCAGGGGGCGCGACACCGTGCCGAGCAGGCGCGGTGCACTGGGCTTGCGCAGTGGCGCGGAGAGGACCGAGCCGGGAACGCCCATCCGGTAAGCCCAGCGCAGGACCGAATCGACCGGGCCGGCACGCGGCGGCTGGAAATCCGACAGAACCAGCGCGTGCCCGGGTTCCAGCGGGATCGCTTCGGGCTGACTGGCTGGCGCATTGGCGACGACCAAGGGCTCATCGCCAGCGGTGAGCGGCAGCGCGCTGACTTCTTCCGCAGCCCTGTCGTCCCCGAAAGGCCGCAGCAGGGTCCGCGCTGCGTCGGTCATTGCCCGCCCTTCAACGCGGCAATGTTGGCAGCATATTGCGCTGGCCCGCCCTTAAAGGTCGCCGAGCCGGCAACCAGCACATCGGCCCCTGCCTCAACACATTGACGGGCGGTCTCGACATTGACCCCGCCGTCGACTTCAAGGTGGATCGGGCGCCCGGTCTTTTCGATCATCTTGCGGATCGCTTCGATCTTCTTGAGCTGGCTGTAGATGAAGCTTTGCCCCCCGAAGCCGGGATTGACGCTCATGACCAGCACCAGGTCGACGTCATCGATGAGATAGTCGAGCATCTTCGCCGGGGTCGCGGGGTTGAGCACCACCCCGGCCTTCTTGCCCAGACCTTTGATCGCCTGCACGGTGCGGTGGATGTGCGGCCCGGCTTCGGGATGCACAGTAATGATGTCGGCCCCCGCATCGGCGAATGCCTCAAGGTAGGGATCGATCGGAGCGATCATCAGGTGCACATCGAACGGTTTGTCCGTGTGCGGGCGCAAGGCCTTCACCACCGCTGGGCCGATGGTGATATTCGGGACGAAATGCCCATCCATCACATCGACATGGATCCAATCGGCGCCAGCCGCATCGATGGCGCGCACCTCTTCACCCAGCCGGGCGAAATCGGCTGACAGGATCGAGGGGGAAATCAGGGGTGTCGCCATTTGTGCGCAGTGGCCTTGTAGCTTCTAGCCTGGCCCAGCCCTACGCGCGCGAAAGGACGGTTAACAAGCTTGCGCGAACGCCTTTTCCACATGGACCGGCTCGATTAGGAATGCCCCATGAGCGCGGTTCGCAAATTGGCGGGAAACTTCGTGGAAACCGACGTCGATGACGAGGTGCTGATCGTCGACCTTGAAGGAGGCGAGCTGTTCTCATTGCGTGGGACGGCACGCGATACCTGGCGGCTTATCGATGGCCAGCGAAGCCTGGACGAGATCGTTGCGTCGCTTGCCGGGGAATATGACGCGCCCGAAGATCGGATCGCGGGCGATACCGCAGCGCTGATCAACGAACTGGTCGATGCGGCGCTGGTTTCGCTCGCCTAGATTTTTCCGGCCACTGCGCTATCTACCGAAGCCGATTTGAGGATGAGACCGATGAGCGACAAGGCAACCCGTACTGCTCCGCAGAAGCGCGAATGGACGGCGCCGGTCCTGGTTCGGCTGGGAACCATCCGCGACATTGCGGGCAACATCGGTGCAGGTCGGCAGTCGCCGGTCCAGCTTCGGTCCTGACCGACTGTCGCTGACACCCCTTGCTTGCTGCATGGAGCAACCGGGGCGGAGCGGTCCGTCGTCAACCGATCCTTGCGGCGCTCTCTGCCTATTCCGGCGACCGACCAGCGCTGGTCGCGGATAGCTTCGGCTCCATTGCCACCTGTCGGCCCGGTCAGCGATCGCCCCCGGTCGATGCCCCTACGCCCTACGCAGATGGTATCCTTGCCTTCACCGGCTGGCTGGACCGCGCCCCGGACAGGCACCAAACCGATACACAATGCTACGCGCAAGCCCTCGAGCGATACGGCTCCGACGCCGATGATCGCCTGAGCGGCGCCTATGCCGCAGCGACGCTCTATCCCGACGGTCGCCTGCGCCTGTCGCGCTCGCCCTGGCAGGCGCCCCCGCTTCACTATGCGGCCCATCTGGGCGAAGTCATCGCCAGTTCGGTCCTGCGCGCGCTCTTTGCCTTCGGTATTCCTCGCACGCTCGACCGGACGCGCGTTCTCAATGCGCTTTATCTCGATGGCGCCGGAGACCCGACTGCGGGCTGGTATTGCGGTGTCAGGAGCGTCCCTTTGGGCACTTCGCTGATCGTGAGTCCGGATGGATCCGTCGAGATCCAGCGCCAATACGATCCCTTCCGCGCATACGTGGATGTAGGGAAAGACCCTGCACAGTGGGTCGCCGAGGCACGGTCCCTGATCGACGATCATGCGCGACTGGCAGCGAGCCGCTCGCAACATCCGGCGATTTCGCTGTCCGGCGGGCTCGATTCACCGATCGCAGCCGCAGCCCTGCTCAGGACGAAACCGGCGACTGCCCCCTTGAGCGTCATCTCCGTCCGACCATCCCGGTCATGGGACATGGTGACCGAACCGGGCAAGTTCGGCGATGAGGGATCCCGGGCCGAAGAATTCTGCGCCATGCACGGACTGACGGCCGTGTTCACTCACGAAGGCGGCTTCGATCTCGACCTGCAGGACTTGCATCGTGCAAGCGCCATCACTTCCCCTTTCATTGGTAATGGGGGGATGATCATGGCAGCCTATCGCGCGGCCGCTGCCGCGGGCGCGGACTGGTTCTTCGATGCCGTCTCGGGAAACGACACAATCAGTGCCGAAGGCCATTGGGCCTATCCCGCCATGCTCGCTTCAGGCCGGTGGCGGCAGTTGCTGGCCGCACTCCGGCAGCGATCGAACGACCCGCGAGGCCTGGCCCGCAAATTCGTCTCGCTGGCGCTGATGCCGCACCTTCCGGTCGGAGCCCGCAACACCCTAAAGGTCCGTTTCTCGCGCGGCGCCGGGTCGGTTGCCGACAGGTCTTCCTTGCTCAAGCGGGCGGTCATTGCTGATTTCGGGCTGGCGACAGCCGCAAGCCAGCGCCAGACCGCGACCGGGCGCCGCCGGATGATTGAGCTGGCGTGGGCAGCAAGCGATTCGGGCATGGCTGATCTCGAACTTGGGCGCGAACAGCTCACCGGCCTGCGCCGCCGGGACCTGCTCGCCTATCGACCGTTGATCGAATTCTGCCTGTCGTTGCCCGATGAGGCATTCTTACGGGATGGGACTGATCGCTGGCTCGCGCGCGAGCTCGCACGCGGAATCATGCCGGAAAGCCAGCGGCGCGAAACCCGTTACGGCGGGCATAATGTCGACTGGCACAGCTATCTCGTCGCGAGGCGCGAGGAGCTGCTCGAAACCTTCGATGGCCTATCGACCCACCCCTGGCTGGGGGAGTGGATCGATGTCGAACGGGCACGCGGTTTGCTTGACGCCTTGCCGAACCGCACACCGCTGGACCCTGCGACTGCGTGGCCCCTGCAGTTCGGGATAGTCGGGACCGCGGCAATCGCCCGCTTCGTGGCGCAGGTGGAAGGTCGCAACGCCCTTTGACAGCGGCGCCTCGCGGCGGGCAAGCGTGGTACACCCATGACCCAAGCGTTCAGATCCTTCCTTGACCTGGCCGGTGCGCACCGGCTGGCCGCGCTGGTTCTCCTGTCGGCAATCGGCGCAATTACCGAAGGGTTCGGGCTGGTCCTGCTGGTACCGATGGTGGGGACGCTCACCGGCGGCCTGGCGCTGGTCGATCTTCCGTTTCCGCTACCACATTGGTCGCTGGCCACGCTGCTCGCGTTATTCATGGCGCTGGTCGTCTTGCGCTCGTTGGTCGACATGGCCCGCGCCCTGTCTGCCCAACGGCTCGAAGTCGCGGTGGTGGACGAGTTGCGCCGACGGGCTGTGGCGGCCCTGCTCGGTGCCGAGTGGCGTACGCTCTCTACCATGCAGCAAAGCGCCAACCGTGCACTGTTGGTAACCTCGGTCGACCGGGTCGGAGAGGCCGTGCAGCATGTCTCGACCCTGACCCGCGCGCTTGTTTCGCTCCTCGCGCTGGGCTTGGCGGCGCTCGCGCTTTCTCCGGCGCTGGCGATGGGATGCATGCTCGCAGGCCTGTTCGCGCTGGCCGCGCTGGGCGGACTGCGGCGCAAGGCACGGATGCTCGGCGATGCGCTCTCCCGCCGCTACGAAGCGATTTATGCCCGGCTCGAAGCAACTCTGTCGGCGCTGCGGCTGGTGAAGAGCTTTAGTCGCGAAAGGGCCGAAGCCCAGAGCCTCGCCGACGAATTCAACAGCATGCGCAAGGCCGAGCGCCGCTACCTGGTTGGCACTTCGCTGGCGCGCGCCGCGCTGCAATCCGGGGCGGCACTGGCCCTGGCATTGGCGGTATGGATGTCGGTCGTGCTGTGGCAGGTACCTGCGCCGGTCCTGCTCGCCATGACCGCCATCGCGGTCCGCGCGGTCCCGCTTGTCGAGGCCCTGCAATCGGCAGGGCAAGGCTGGGCCCATGCGGCTCCCGCATTCGATGATGCCCAGAGGTTGATTGCCCGGGCCGAGGCGGTGGCGGAGGTTCCGCCGGCAGGGGTCCAGCCCCGCCTTCGCAGGGCCTTGGTTCTTGATCGGGTCACCTATCGCCACACGGTCGAGAGGGCCGGTGTGAGCGATGTCTCGTTCGAACTTGAAGCCGGAACGATTGCGGCGCTGGTCGGCCCCTCAGGGTCGGGCAAGAGCACCCTGGCCGACTTGCTCGGCGGCCTGCTTTCGCCGGATGAGGGCCAGATCATTGTCGATGGCTTGTCGCTTGCCGGGGGGCACCGAAACGCGTGGCGGCAGCGCGTCGCCTACGTCCAGCAGGAGGCCATGCTGTTCGGCGGTTCCGTCCGCCAGAACCTGCTTTGGGCTCAACCGGATGCAAGTGAAGCGCAACTCCACCACGCCCTGACAAGCGCCGCAGCACAATTCGTGGAGGAACTGCCCGGCGGGCTCGACTGCCAATTGAACGAGGGCGGACGCAGCTTGTCAGGAGGCGAGCGGCAACGCATCGCACTGGCGCGCGCCCTGTTGCGCGACCCCGACCTGCTGATCCTCGACGAGGCGACCAGCGCGGTCGATCCGGAGAGCGAACTGGCGATCACCTCGGCGGTCCGTAGGCTCGCGGGCAGTTGCACCATCCTTGTCATTGGGCACCGTGGCGCACTGGTCGACAGCGCAGACCGGCGGATCAGCCTTGATAGCGGGCGGCTGGTCCAAGCATGAACCGCCGTTGCCGCGCAAATTCAGCCAGAATTCAGTGCAAATTGCTAGATCGCTCCCCATATCGCGCCCGGTTGGGCAGGCCGGCCCTGCACTGCAGGGCCATGTGATCGACTAGAACAGGGAATTAGATGACGCGCAGTTTCACCACCCTCGCCGGGATGACCGGCCTCGCCCTTGCCGCCGCAACACTCAGCATTCCAGCACAGGCGCAGTACCGCCAGACCATTACCGAGAACCCCGCGAAATGCGCGCCTGGCGCAGGCCCCGCCGTGCGCGTGACGATCATGGGCATCAAGGAATCGCGCGGCACGATCCGCGTGCAAAGCTATCGCGCGACCAAGGAAGACTGGCTCGAGAAGGGGCGCTGGATCAATCGCATGGAGGCACCGGCCAAGGCCGGCACCATGTCCTTCTGCATGCCGCTACCGGCGGCGGGGACCTATGGGATAGCTGTGCGCCATGACCTGAACGGCAATGGCAAGACCGACATCTTTTCCGACGGCGGGGCAATGTCGAACAACCCCAGCATCAACATCTTCAATCTCGGGAAGCCCAGCTACAAGAAGGTCGGCTTCACCGTGGAGAGCGGGGTCGAGGCAATCACGATCAATATGCGCTATCGTTGAGCGCGACGCTTGCGCCACAATTCCAGCGCTGCGCCCGGGGCCGCCAGCAACGGGTGCTTGGCCCGGAACGGCGTAACCGCAAGCGTGATCCCGGTATGCCGATGGAGCTTCCACGCAGCATAGTCGGCAGCACCCTCGAAGGTCGTGGTCGCCTTTGCGAGGCGAAGCAGGTTCAGCGCCTTGCCCAGTCGGGCGCGCTTGTTCCACCAATCTAGGAGTTGCTTGCGCGAAGCGGCGGCCATGGCTGGCACGAGCAAGTCGCCTTCGCGCATGAAGGCAAGCCCTTCTGCCTCCCACGCTAGCGGCAGCAGTCCTTCGAAATGCGACCTGTTGACCTCGAGTATCGAGTCTTCACGGCCTGCTTTCTCGATCCGGAACTCGGCCCGGTAGGTCGCCCGGAACAGCGCCCGCCAATAATCTTCGGCCTTGCCCTTGTCCGGCCCCAGGGTCGCCGCCAGCCGGGCCGCCGTTCTCGCAGCGCCTTCCACCGCCTCGGTGATCGTAGAGTGCGAGACCTCATCGTGGGCCCAGACCAGGGCACAAGGTTGGACGAAACGCGCCCAGATTGTCGTATCACGTGAGTTCCCTGAAGCCGCGCGGGCGAACTGGTCGAGCGACATGGTCGCAATCTTTGCGCGCAGAATCTCGCTACCAAAAGTCCACTCGCGATAACTCACGCGCGGCCAGATGCGTTCGCGCTGTGGGCCGGGTAGCAGCACATAGAAATCCAGTACGCCCTCAAGCAAGCCGGTGCGCAGGTTAGAACCATAGAACAGCACGCCGAGAGCGCCCGCTTCCTTGCCCAGCATGCCGGCATAGGCAGCGACTTCGGGCCGCACCTCGCGGTCCAGGTTTTCGCGGATACGAGCGGTGAGAGTTGCCGTCACGGCGTGACGAAGGTCAGCTCGGGGCCCTGACCGATTGCATAACGCCCTGCGGGGAAGGCTTCACCGTCCAGAATGACCGGCTCGGCCACGTCGAGCGTAAACGAAGTGGCATCGAGTTGGTGGAGGCCTGCCGCGGCAAGCCACTTGGGTTGCCAGCCGAGCAGGATCGCGGGAAGCGCCAACAGGACGCGCCGACGCGGCTTGTCGAGCACCGCCAGCTTCAGCCCCTCGCGTTCGGCACCGAACAACTTGATCCCCATCGGCAGCTTCTTGAGCGTGCTCACCAGGATGATGTTGCGGCGAGCGAGATCGCCATGGCCGGAAT
Source organism: Erythrobacter mangrovi (assembly GCF_013260645.1). Classification (NCBI taxonomy): domain Bacteria; kingdom Pseudomonadati; phylum Pseudomonadota; class Alphaproteobacteria; order Sphingomonadales; family Erythrobacteraceae; genus Erythrobacter; species Erythrobacter mangrovi. The sequence continues at coordinate 1,030,055 of NZ_CP053921.1, forward strand.
GGGGTAGCGGCGTGCCGGAAGGCTGGCACACTAGCTGCATCTGGGTTCCGCGGCGCCAGACATTGGCATCGCTGCCGAACAGCGCCTGCATCACACCCCACACGCTGGTGGCGCCTACCGCCAGGCTGTTGAAGAAACCCAGCTGGTGCGCATCCTGCCCGGCCTCGATCCCCAGGGTGAAGGCGCCGGCACCGAAAATGAATCCGAGCATCGCCGGCTCTTCCGCGCCCTCGCGCGCTACGACCAGCGGGCGACGGACTATCCTGTGACCGTCCGCGTAGGCGGCGATCGCCTCGGGCAGGTTCCAGCCGCTTGGAGCGCCGAGATCGACATTGAGCGCGTTGGTCTTGCCCTTCGGCAGGATCGCGAGCGCCGGCCAGTTGTCACCGAACACGCCCTGCCCCATGGTCAGGACGTCGCGCACGGTCCCGTCACCGCCATTGATGATCAAGTAATCGATTCCTCGCGCGGCAAAATCGGCCAGCGCGCCAGCAATGTCCTCGCGCGTGCGAGGTTGGGCAACGGTAATGCTCGCACGCGCCGTGCAGGCAAGATCCTGGCCTTTGTTGCGGTGGCTGCGCGGATTGTAGATCACACCGATCCGGGGATTCGGCGCGCGAAAATCGCGCGTGGTGCGCGGCTGCGACGGCTGGGCTGCCGCATGCGCCTGGACCGCTAGGGTCTCGAAATTATAGACTACCCGATCCATTGCGCAGATGCCTTAGCCGAAATTGAGCGGCGCTATGTAGCGATTTCGTGCCATAATGAAACGGCGCGGGGGCAAAAAGCCAATCGCGGAAACGCCTTGGCGCACCCGACAGGATTCGAACCTGTGACCTCTGCCTTCGGAGGGCAGCGCTCTATCCAGCTGAGCTACGGGTGCCCATGGCCCTTGCGGGCCGTGCAGCGAGGGCGGCGCTTAGCAAAGCGGGTCGCCACTCGCCAGTGCAAATCGCACCCCCGATCTAGCGTCCGGCGTTAGAGATTTGGCAAGATGCGCGGCTTAATCCTGACCGGCATGAGCGCAATCTCCCACGAATTCGACCTGAGCCAGGCCACCATGCTTCCGCCCGCGGAGACGGGCCCGCGCGAAACGCCCGATGTGGCGACACTGGCGAACCAGTGGGAAGCCGTCCACGAAGCTGCGGCGGCAGTCGGGCATCTGGCCCAGCTTGGCCGCGAAGTCGTGGGCGACGAGGTCGTAGGCCTGCCCCTGCGGGCGGCAGAAAAGGGCGGCTGGCACTATGAAATGGTTGCTCGCGGGGTCGACGATCTTGCCGCAATCATGCAGCCGGGCTTGCGCGCGCTGCTTTCGCTCACCGCGCAGGGCCAGGACACCACCGCCGCGGCGCTGACTCTTTGGCACGAATTCCATACTTCACGCAGCGCTATCCTCTCGCTCATCTGATCCTCCCGGCGCATCAAGTCGGTTGACGGCGTTCGCCATCTGTTCCAATCCGTCTTCATGACGGAATCGGTACAAGGCCTGCCCGAGACGGCAGCGATGGTGGCGCGCGGAATCGCGCGACTGTTCGCGCGCAACGATATCTGGTGCATTCCGGAAATGCCGCTGCGCAATGGGCGCCGCGCGGACCTGATGGGGGTCGACCCAAAGGGTCGCCTGATCATCGTCGAAATCAAGGTCCAGCGTGGCGACCTGCTGGGCGATGGCAAATGGCCCGACTACCTCGAATTCTGCGATCGCTTCTTCTGGGGGGTCCCGCCAGGCCTCGACCGGTCAGCGCTCGAGGGACCCGATTACCGCCCCGACATCTGCGGAATCATCGTCGCCGACGGCTACGATGGCGAGATCGTCAGGCCGGCGCCATTGCAGCCGCTGGCGGCTGCGCGGCGCAAGGTCGAGATCGAGCGGCTAGCGCGCGCTTCGCTTCGCCGGATGACGGTGGCGGGAGACCCGCACTGCGCGCCGTGGGGTACGGGTCGCTAGCCACAGTTCTTGTGGCTCCCCCGGCGAATACGGCATAGGAGCCGTCAAGCATGTGGACCGGCATCCTCCTTTCCGCCCTGGCCATGACCGCAATCATCGCCGGGCGCTATCTCGCCAGCAGCGGCCTGTTTGCACTCGTCACCAATCGCGTCAGGCCAGGCTATCATGCCAAGCTGAGCGGGCAGATCCGTCGCGAGATAGCCTGGTCGCTTGCTTCTGCAGCCATCTACGGCATCCCGGCGGGCGTGGTGGCGTGGGGCTGGCAGCAACGTGGCTGGACGCTGATCTATACGGGATGGAACGACTACCCCTTATGGTACCTGCCGCTTGCGCCATTCATCTACCTGCTGGCACACGACAGCTGGTTCTACTGGACCCATCGCTGGATGCACCGGCCGAGGCCGTTCCGGATCGCCCACGCGGTGCATCACGCCAGCCGGCCACCCACTGCCTGGGCGGCGATGAGCTTCCACCCGTGGGAAGCGCTCACGGGCGCGGTGGTGATCCCGGCTCTCGTGCTCATGGTGCCGATCCATGTCGCGATGCTAGGCCTGGTGCTGCTGGTGATGACCGTCATGGGCGTCACCAACCACATGGGCTGGGAGATGTTCCCGCGGAAACTGGTTCACTCGGCGTTAGGGGGCTGGCTGATAACCGCCAGCCACCATCAGCGTCACCATGAAGAGTATCGATGCAACTACGGCCTCTATTTCCGTTTCTGGGATCGCTTGTGCGGAACCGACCGGGGGCTGAGCGAAACCCTGTGAGAGGCCTCTCCGCCCTTGCGCTGTTGCCCTTCGCGCTCCTGCTTGGCGCAGCCGCCCCCGGCGACGGGGCGACGATCACCGTGTCCGTCACCGACCTGCGCAATGCCAAGGGTATCGTGCGCGCCTGCATGACGACCGATGCCGACAAGTTCCCGCGCTGCCGTGGGGTGCCCGGGGCCTATGCCGCAACCGCCGATGCGCAAGAAGGCACAGTGACCTTCACCTTCACCGGGGTGAAGCCGGGGCGATATGCGATTGCGCTCCTGCATGACGAGAACAGCAATGGTAAGGCGGACCGGGTCCTCGGGATGATGCCCAAGGAGGGCTTCGGCTTCTCACGCGATGCCAAGGTCCAGATGGGTCCGCCCAGCTTTGCCGACGCAGCGATCGATATCGGCGAGGAAGACCGCGATCTTACCATCCGCATGCGCTACCTGCTCTGACCCCGCCTTCGGCCAGCAGTGGCAAGGTTGGTTAATATGTTTAACCATATGTTTACCACGCAGGGCTCATACCAATGTCGAATGAGCAGATCTCTTCCAGGGGCTTAAGGATTCATGGACAGGCTTGGCGGCTATTTCGGCACGCATGAAGCGGATGAACCGCTCGACGATTTCGTCGGCGAGGCTGACGCCCTGCCCGAACCGCCGCCCTCACCGGTCGGTCAGGACGAGAGGCGCATGCAGGTACGCGCCTACAACCACTGGGCAAGCCTGCTGGGCGACCGGATATACCCCGCAATCGATGATCTCGAGCCACACACCCTCGACGATTTCGGCCCCTATTCGGTACTCCTCGATTTCTCCAACGGCATCGAGGATCCGACGGTTCGCTTCGTCGGCGCCGAATTGGCTGCCGAATGCGGCGAAGACGCAGTCCTGAACAAGCTCTCAGACGTACCCAGCCGTTCGGTACTCAGCCGCATAACCGATCACTACATGCAGATCCTGGCCAACCAGGCGCCGATCGGATTCGAGGCCGAGTTCGTCAACGATCGCGGGTTGGCCGTGCTCTATCGCGGGATCCTGCTTCCCTATTCGTCCGACAACCACACGATCGACTTCATCTATGGGGTGATCAACTGGAAGGAAATGGCCGATCAGGGGACCGCCGACGAGCTGTTGCTCGAAATCGGACAATCGCTTGGCGAGTATGACGACGGTGAGGATGCCGACGGTACGGGCGAGGCGATCGAGACTGCGGAAAGTCTGACTGCACAGGGCGAAACTGCGATGGATGAAGAAGGCGACGACGTGTTCGAACTGGGGAATACCCACATTTTCGAGCACGAATCCGACCCTGACCTTCCCCAGCCCGCCTTCGGGCAGGAATCCTTCGCCGCAACCCCGGTGAGCAAGGCGCATCGCGGTTTCGATGCGCTTGGCAATCCAATCGGGGGGCACGGCCACAGCGACGAAGACGGATTCGACGAAGAGGATGGATACGGCGACTTCGACAGCGGCATAAAGACTGCCGCTGACTATGGCCTGCCCGATTGGGACGAAGACGAAGAGGAAGACGACGTCGACGACCTCGTCGATCCACTTGCCGACGATGAATCGTCGAGCAGCCTCATGTCGCTGGTTAGCCGCGGTAACCGGAACAAGAAGTCCGTCGACCTGACGGGCAATGAAACGCCGCCGCCGGTACCGCAGGCTTACTCGCCCGATCCGACGGTTCCGGCCTTCGTGCCCGAACCTCCGACCATCACCTTCTCGATGCCCGAGCCGTTCCAGGCTTACCGGCCCGAAGACGAGGCGGAGGAGGAGTACGCGGAGGAAATCGCCACCGAGCCCGTGTCGGTCGACTTTGGCGACGCGATGCTCGAGGACGAGGAAGACGACGAAGACTTCGCTCCGGAGTTCGAAGCGGAATCCCTCACTGGAGTGGAATTGGCCACGCAAGATTTCGCAGACCCGGACGAGGACGAGTTCGAGGAACAGGCCTCACAGATCGAGCCTGCTATTGCAGATGCCGATACACCGCTCGAGATCGAGCAGGAAACACCGGAAGGCCTCTACGATTGCCTCGCTGCCGCGCGCGAATTGGCCCAGGCGGCGCAGAATACCGAGGATCGCAGCCGCAAGGCGCTCTACCAGGCAGTCAGCCTCGCCTACGACTTCAGTCTCGAGACCGAATCGGACCCCGACGGCTTCGCGGAGCTGCTCGAAGACAACGGTCTCACGGTGCAGGATCGCGCGCCGATGACCCCGGTGGTCAAGCTCGTGTTCGGCGCCGACTACGACAAAACCCGCTTGACCGAATACGCTGCAGTGCTGATGCATGCGCACCGCATCGGCGTGCAGCGCGGCACGCTGGCGCGCTACCTCGACGAGGCCGAGGGCGGCCTCAAGGCCGTGGTCAATGCCGAACGCCGTGCGCGCAAGGAAGAGCAGGGCAAGCCGGTCGACGACACTGACGGTGTCCGCAAGGCTCTTGCGAAGCAGCTGCGCCGGCTCGATTCGCTCGAACTGGCTGATCTCGAATCCGAAGGGCCGGAGTTCGCGCTGGTCATGGTGCGCCGCACGCTCGACGGGAAGATCGTCATCCTGGGCGAGGTTCCGGAAGACATCCCGCTGGTAGAGCGCGCAGCCCGCAAGCTGCTTGGCTGAGCGGCTCGCTTCGCGCAAATAGGGCTTGTCGCCCGGGTGCTGCCTTGGCTAGCGCCCGGGCGATGTCCTTTTCCCCGCCCATCCGCTCGACAAGGTGAAACGCATGCTCCCGGTCTTCGGCATGTACATCGCCCTGCTTGTCCTGGTCGCAGCCACCTTGTGGGTAGCGATCCTCGTCAACGGTCCCGCGGTACTCGATGCCATCGATCGTCTTGCGAGCGGCGATCGTGGTGTACGACTGGTGGCGCACGCCAGCTACGGCGAACAGCCCGCGCAGAAGCTGCGATACTATGTACCAGCAGCCCCTGGCCACGATCTGCCGGCCCTCATCTTCTTCCATGGCGGCGGCTGGCAGTCGGGAGATCCCGACGATTACGGCTTCGTCGCAAGGGCGCTGGCGCCCGAAGGCTTCGTCGTCGTGCTGGCTGGCTATCGACTTGGCCAAGAGGGGCGCTACCCCGCCATGCTCCAGGATGCTGCCCGGGCCATTGCGCAGGCTCGTGCCGATGTCCGCAAATTCGGCGGCGACCCCGATCGGATCGTGCTTTCCGGCCACTCGGCAGGGGCCTACAACGCCGTGCAAGTGGTGCTCGAACAGCGCTGGCTGGCTGAAGCAGGGGTCCCGCAATCCGCCATCAAGGGCGTTGCAGGGCTGTCTGGCCCCTACGATTTCCACCCTTTTACCAATGACTCGGCGAAGCTGACTTTCGAAACCGTTGGCGCCGGACCTGAAAGCCAGCCGGTCAACCATGCGCGTGGCGACGCACCAGCGATGCTGCTGGTCCATGGCGAAGAGGATACGCTGGTCAAGCCGCGCAATACGCGGGCCCTCGCCGCGGCTCTCGGTACCAAAACGGCGCAGGTCGAGACGGCATTCTACCCTGCCATGGATCACAATGCACCGCTGATCTCGCTGGCTGCCCCATGGCGTCATCGCCGCGATGTCGCCGCACGCATTGCGACATTCGCGCGTCGGGTAACGGACGTTTCAGTTCCGGTTCAGGCCGAAAGGCCTTAGCAGGCAGTAATGCGCTTTCCCGGTCGCCTGCTTGTCGCCCTTGCTGCCACCATGCTGGCAACCCAGCCTGTCGCCGCGCAAAGTGTGCTGCGCGATGCCGAGACCGAAGCATTCCTCGATGATATCTCCGCCCCGCTGATCGCCGCGGCCGGGCTGGAACCCGGCAATGTCGAGATCGTGCTGATAAACGATCCCTCGATCAACGCCTTCGTTGCCGGCGGCCAGGCGGTCTACATCCACTCCGGCCTGATCGAAGCTGCTGATACGGCGGAGGAAGTCCAGGGTGTGATCGCCCACGAACTGGGACATATCACGGGCGGCCACGTGCTGCGCTATAGCGACGGCGCGGCGGCGGCCACCAAGATCTCGATCCTCAGCCTGATCGCCGGGGTCGGCGCCGCATTGGCCGGATCCGGTGATGCCGCCATCGGGCTGCTCGGACTTGGCCAGCAGGCGGCCCTCGGCAACTTCCTCTCGTTCAGTCGTACCCAGGAGTCTTCGGCCGACTTCGCCGGTGCCGATTTCCTGTCCAAGGCAGGCATTTCGGGGCGCGGGTCGCTGGCATTCTTCGGCAAGTTGCTCAACCAGGAGTTCCGCTATGGCTACAGCCAGTCGGACGAGGCCGGCTTCTATCGCACGCACCCGCTGTCCGGAGATCGCATCGCGCGGCTGAAGGAGGTCTTTGAAAGGGACCCTGCCTGGAACGCGTCGGCCAACGCCCGGCAGCAGGCAGGTTTCGAAAGGGTCAAGGCGAAACTGACCGGCTATATCGCCAAGCCCGCCGCAACCTTGCGCGATTATCCCGAAAGTAGCCAGACAGTCCCGGCGCTCTATGCCCGCGCCTATGCCTATCACAAGTCGGCCCATGTCGACCGCGCATTGGCGACCACCGACGCGTTGCTCGCGCGCAATCCCGACGATCCTTATTTCCTCGAACTCAAGGGTCAGGTGCTGCTCGAATCTGGTCGCCCGACCGAAGCGCTTGAACCGTTGCGCCGGGCGACTCAGCTCACCAATGCGGAACCGCTGATTGCCGGCTTGTTCGGCCATGCCCTGATTGCGACCGAAGATGCCGCAAACTTCGAGGAAGCGGAACGGGTGCTTCGCGCTGCGGTTGGACGCGATCGCTATAACCCTTTCGCCTGGTACCAGCTTGGCGTGGTCTATGCCGCCCGGGGCGACATCCCCCGCGCGCGCTTGGCGAGCGCCGAACAGCAGGTGCTGAGCGGTGCCTATGCGCTCGCCATCAGGAGCGCACAGGCGGCGGAAGCGGGGCTGGAAACCGGCACGCCAGATTGGCTACGGGCGCAGGACATCGGGTTCGAAGCACGTGCCTTGTTGGAACGGCAGTGCGAATTGGAACGGGGCCGCAGTTGCGAGCGGCGCTGATCGGCGCCAAAGGGCAGATATGAAGAACCACATCCTTACCGCGCTGATCGCGCTCGTCTTCGGCTTCTCAGGCGCTGGCCTGTGGTCGGTCAGTGGACTAGGCGACAGCCAGGTCCGCGAATACATGCTGTCGCACCCCGAGATTCTGCCGGAGATGGCGGAGGCCTACCAGCGCGACCAAGCCCAGCAACGGTTGGCAGGCATCGCGGGCGAAGTTGGCGTCCCCTTCCCCGGCGCCGTGCTCGGCAATCCGCAGGGCAGCAAGGTGCTGGTCAAGTTCACCGACTATGGTTGCACATATTGCCGGCAGAGCATCGCTGAGATCGACAAGCTGATTGCCACCGATTCCGAGGTGAAAGTGGTTGTCCGCGAATGGCCTATTTTCGAAGGCAGCGAAGCCGCTGCTCGAATGGGCCTCGCAGCAGCAAAGCAGGGCAAGTTTGCGGCCTTCTACCACGCCATGTTCAAGCTCGGTCCACCGAGCGAGGCGAGTATTGCCCAGGCTGCGCAGGCCGCCGGCCTCGACATGGCGGCAGCGGAAGCCTTTGCCCAATCGGATGAGGCCACGGAGGAGATCGCGCGCACCATGTCGTTCGCACGCACGCTTGGCTTTACCGGTACGCCGAGCTGGGTTGCGGGCAGCGAAGTGATCGAAGGGCTGGTACCTTACGAAAGGCTGGCGGAAGCGCTCGACGCCGAAGGCTGAGACCTTACTCTTCGGCGACTGCCTTTGCATACATCGAGGCTAGCGGACGCTCCATCACGCGGCGAACCATGGGTTCGAAGAACTCGAGCGGCTCGCTGTCGTAGTCAGGATCGAATGCCGCCTGGTCGTACTTCTCGCAGAATTCGCGGCATGCCTCGAAATACGGATTATCGCGGAACTGGTCGCGCGCATTCTGGTCCATGCCGAGGAAGTGGAAGTAATAATAGCCCTGGAAAGCGCCGTGATTCTGGCAGATCCAGTGCACTTCCTCGCTGACGAAAGGCTTGATGATCGAAGCCGCAACTTCGGGATGGTTGTAGCTACCCAGCGTATCACCGATGTCGTGGAGCAGGGCCATCACCACATATTGCTCGTCGCGGCCGTCGCGGTGGGCCCGGGTCGCGGTCTGTAATGAATGCTCCAGCCGATCGACGGGGAAACCTCCAAAATCGCCATCGAGCAGCTTGAGGTGGTCGAGCACACGGTCGGGCAAGCCCTTGGCGAAGGCACGATACTCGCCTCCGATGATCGCCCAGTCTTCCGCCGTTCCTTCCTTCATTTCGCGGAACTTGGCCCGTTCACGGCTTTCGTGGTCGATTGTTTCGTGCACGCCCATCGCGTCTCTCCCTCACTTCGTCAGCGGGAATGAGTGTAGCGACTGGCGCAATTCGTCGCAATTGGGCTAGAGGAGGCGCGCATGGCCGTGTTGCCCATTCGCCCGACGCCGTTCTTCGCCAACAAGAACCAGGCGTTCTGGAACCTCCAGCTCGCCGGCTGGGGCGGGACCGCGATGCTGCGCGCCATGTCGGCAGTCGCCAATGGCCAACCGATCGACGCCTTGGTCATCATCGTTATAGCGACGATCACCGGATTCTCGCTCAGCCTGATCCTTGCAGTGATCTATGGCGCGCTGATGAACCGCCGCCCACTGGTGATGTGGGGGGGAACAGCCGTGGTGCTAGCGCTGGCTGTCGGCGTCTTCGCCTTCATCGACAGTTGGGTGCTGCAATTGACCAGGCCATCGAATGATGGCGGCTTCGTGCGCCTTTTCCTCGGCCTCTATTCGTATGACCTAACCTTGTTGGGCGCCTGGTCGGCGCTCTATTACGCCATCAATTACTTCCTCCAGGTCGAGGCGCAGACCGATCGGCTCGAACGGCTCGAAGCGCAGGCGACAAGCGCGCAACTCGCCATGCTTCGCTACCAGCTCAACCCGCACTTCCTGTTCAACACCCTCAATTCGATCAGCACGCTGGTGCTGCTGAAGCAGACCGAAACCGCCAATGCCATGCTCACCCGGTTGTCGAGCTTCCTGCGACATACACTGGTCACCCAGCCTGGTGGCAAGGTCACGGTCGCGCAGGAAGTCGAAACGCTGAAACTCTACCTCGATATCGAACGCATGCGCTTCGAGGAGCGGCTGCGCACCGAATTCCGCATCGATCCCGAAGCGGCCAAGGCACAACTTCCGTCCATGCTCCTCCAGCCACTGGTCGAGAATGCGATCAAGTACGGTGTCAGCCCGATGGAGGATGGCGCGGAGATCAGCGTGAGCGCGCAGGTCGTTGGGCCGCGCCTCCGGGTGATCGTCTCCGATACCGGTCCGGGCATGGCCTCCAACACCATTATCGAAGGACTGCCTGCCGTTCGCCCCACCCACGCACGGCGCGATTCGACCGGGGTTGGCCTGGCCAATATCCGCGACCGCCTTGCGCAGGCCTATGGCGAAGAACATCGGTTCGAAATCCGGTCACCCGAAACCGGCGGCTTCAGCGTTCTCATCGAACTGCCCTATGAGGCCGACGAAGCGAAGGTCCCGTTCACCGCAGCGCCAGCCAAGGCGCGGCAAACCGCAGCGATCCAGAAACCTACGGGCGCCTCGTCCGTTCATACGCTGCAACCTCCCCGGAAAGCACAGCCAACGTCATGACCATTCGCACCATCCTCGTCGACGACGAGAAACTCGCCATCCAGGGCCTCCAGCTTCGGCTGGAGCCGTTCGACGATGTCGAGATCATTGAAACCTGCCAGAACGGGCGCGAAGCGATCCGCGCGATCAAGACGCTCAAGCCCGACCTCGTCTTCCTCGACATCCAGATGCCGGGCTTCGACGGTTTCAGCGTCGTCCAGGGCGTGATGGAGATCGAGCCACCGCTGTTCGTGTTTGTCACTGCATTTCAGGAGCACGCGATCCGCGCATTCGAGGCCAATGCGGTCAACTACCTCATGAAGCCGGTCGATGAGGACAAGCTAGCCGATACCATCGAACGGGTGCGGGTACGCTTGGCCGAGAAGAAATCGAGCGAGGAGGCGGAGAAACTCAAGAGCGTGCTCTCCGAAGTCGCGCCCGAAGCAGCCGAGGAGCTGGCGAGCGACGATGCCGAAGCGGCGAGCCGATTCGAGAGACTCATAAACGTCAAGGACCGCGGCCAGATCTTTCGTGTCGAGGTCGATACGATCGAGCATATCGAGGCCGCCGGCGACTATATGTGCATCTATACCGGCGACAATTCGCTGATCCTGCGCGAGACGATGAAGGATCTCGAACGCCGGCTCGACCCGCGCAAGTTCCAGCGCGTGCACCGCTCGACTATCGTCAATCTCGACCAGGTCAGGCAGGTCAAGCCGCACACCAATGGAGAATGTTTCCTGGTGCTCGACAGCGGGGCGGAGGTAAAGGTCTCGCGCTCCTATCGCGACGTCGTGGCCCGCTTCGTGCATTGATCCCGCGCGATTGCCGTAGCCGGCAATTGCGCGAGGTTCGCGAACCTCGGCAGCCTATTCTGCGGGCTCGCGGTAGCGCGCTTCCTCAAGGCCGATCAGCAGGTCGGCAAGGAACCAGTAGGCCTCGCCCCAGGCGGCGAGAACTTCCGGTGTCGCGGCGTCACCCAGTACGTCGGCGATAGCCGGGAGCAGCGCGTCCGCAACCAGCGGGTAGTGCTCGCGCCTGACCCCGGTTTCGACGTGGCGGGCAACCATCCGTTCGACCGGCTTCGCAAGGGCCTCGAGCTTGTCGACATTCTCGGCATAGGCAAGGATTGCCGCGGCAAGCCGCCTCGGCTGCTCGCCCGATTCCTGCGCAGCCTGGTCGAACAGTGCCTTCACGTCCGGATCGACGAACAGGCGCTCGTACATGCGCTGGGTGATCGCGAATCCGTGGTCACGCAACGCCGGGGCCGTCGCTTTGACAGTGGCAATGACCGAAGGACTCAAGGGATTGGCCAAAGTCGTTTCCTTTATGATGCTTTGAATATGCATCTATTCATCGCCAGATAAATGATGCATGTCAACTGTATCTTTCCGGAGAAAGGCAATGCGCCTCACAACCCACTCGGACTATGCGCTACGCATCCTGCTACAGGCGGCGATAGAACCGGATCGCCTGCTGTCGATTGCGCAAGTCGCTCAGGAGCAAGAAATTTCGCGCAATCACGCGATGAAGGTCGTCAACCAGCTGGCAAATGCGGGCCTGCTGGAAACCACTCGGGGACGTAACGGCGGATTCCGGTTGGGCCAACCGGCGAATGAGATCAGCATTGGTGAGGTCGTCCGCCTGACCGAACCGAGCCTGAGCTCGGCCGATTGCGCGAACTGTATCCTTGCCCCTTCTTGTGGGCTGACCCCGACGCTTGGCGAAGCCGTGGACGCGTTTCTGCAAGTGCTCGACAATCGCTCGCTGGCCGACGTTGCGCGCTCGACCCGCCTGCCTTTCCACCGCACCCGGGCCTGAGGCGAGGCAAAGGCCCCTCGACAAAGCCAACCCGAATCGCGAGACAGGCCTGCATGAACTTCTCGCTCCCCGGTTTCGATCTCGACCGTTTCGTCCACGACACACTAGCAGAAGACCTCGGCGAAGGCTTAGCTGGTGGCGGACGGGACGTAACCAGCGAGAGCGTGATCCCCATCGACGCGCGTTTTGCCGGCGTCATGGACACACGCGATGCCATTTGTGTCGCAGGATTACCGATCGCGTTGGCGTTCTTCCGCGCACTCGATCCCCTAATGGCAATTGAGATCCTGGTCGAGGAAGGGGCATATGTCCCGGCAGGTACCGATCTGATGCGGCTGGAGGGAAATGCGCGAGCAATGCTCACCGCAGAACGCAGTGCCCTCAACACAGTCCAGCACCTCTCGGGTATTGCCACGCTGACCCGGCAGTATGTCCAGGCAATGGACAACCCCGCCTGCACGCTGCTTGATACCCGCAAGACCATTCCCGGCCTGCGGGTGCTCGAGAAATACGCCACGCGCATGGGTGGCGCGGCGAACCACCGCATGGGCCTGTGGGACGCTGCGATGATCAAGGACAACCACGTGCTCGTCGCCGGCTCGGTTGGGGAAGCCGTCCGCCGCGCCGTGGATGCGGGGGTGAAGGAAATCATCTGCGAAGTGGACCGGATCGACCAGATCGAACCCGCACTGATCGCCGGTGCAACGCGGCTGCTGCTCGACAACATGGAACCTGAAGTGCTGCGCGAGGCCGTGGCACTGATCGCCGGCCGGGTGCCGACAGAAGCGAGCGGGGGCATCAATCTCGACACCATCGGAGCTAAGGCTACAACCGGAGTCGATTTCGTATCCGTCGGCCGCCTGACCCAAAGCGCGCCTGCGGCCGATATCGGTCTGGACTTTACGCCACTGTAATTTTGCGGCATCTCCAACAATGTTATTGGGGAGCATGCAATGAAACCTTCGTCTATTAAGAATTTCGATAGACTTTACATCGGTTCGATTGTTGTCGGCCTGATTGGATTCTTCTTCAGTTACGGTGCAGCCGTTGAACAAGTGAGCGCAGAACTGCCTGAGGCCGGCGCGGGTGGTTTGGTATCTGGTGGCCTAATCATTGGCCTGGTAGTTGGCACTGCCATCAGCCTTGCGCTATGGTTCCTCATCTCGGTTCTGCGGATCGAACTGATGAAATGGATATTGGCCATCATTGCTGCCTTCGGTATCCTTGGACTGTTTGTCGGGCTGGGCAGCGAATTGGCTACCGGAACAACGCAGGCCTTCAACACTCTGAGCACGTTGCTGAGCATTGCTGCGATATTCTTCCTGTTCCAGCCTGACGCGAAGGCCTGGTTTGCTGAAAAGCGGGGCGGCTAACTGGCTTAAGGGCTGCGCCCTCGCCGCGCTGCTGGCGTCTCCGGCGGGTTCAGCTGGCGCGCAGTCCTATCAGTGTCGCCTGCCCGCAAGTGTCGAGCTGCCGCAGCTATCGCCCGATGGTCCGGTTCGCCGCCTTCCAGTCACCGGCTATACGTTGGCGCTCAGCTGGAGCCCGGAGTTTTGCCGCGGGCGCGAAAACGAGGTGCGCCACAAGCGGCAGTGCTCAGGTCGCGCGGGGCGCTTCGGGATGGTCGTGCATGGGCTTTGGCCCGAAAGTGGGCGCAGTTGGCCGCAGTGGTGCCCCATTCAATCGCCCCTGTCGGTAGAAGCAGTTCGCCCCAATCTGTGCCTTTCGCCGTCGACCTCATTGGTGGTGAACCAGTGGGCCAAACACGGCAGCTGCATGACCCGGCGCCCCGAAACATACTTCCGCGTGACCCGCATCCTGTGGAGCGGCCTACGCATGCCCGATTTCGACCGAATCTCGCGCGAAGAAGGCCTGACTGCCGGAACAATCCGTACTCGCTTCACCGATGCCAATCCGGGATGGCGTTCCGAAGCTGTGGGTGTGCATCTCAATCGACGCGGCTGGCTCGAGGAGATCCAGCTCTGTTACGACAGGCGCTTCATGCCGACCGCCTGTGACCGCGGCCGCCGTGGCGAAAGTGATGATGCTCCCGCCAAGATCTGGCGCGGGTTTTAGCGACGGCCGCGGAAGAACTCGCGCAAGAGATCACCCGCCTTCGCCTCGCCCATGCCAGAATAAACCTCCGGATGGTGCAGGCATTGCGGCTGGTCGAAAACCCGCGCGCCATGCTCCACCGCACCACCCTTGGGGTCGCTGGCGGCGTAGTAGAGCTTGCCGATCCGTGCATGGACGATAGCCCCTGCGCACATCGCGCAGGGCTCGAGCGTGACCCAGAGCTCGCAATCGACCAGCCGGTCGCTACCCAGGACCTCCGCCGCCCGGCGAATCGCGAGGATCTCTGCGTGAGCGGTGGGATCGAGGTTTGCTCGCGGGGCATTATGGGCCTCGGCAATAATCGCCCCGGCATGTACAACCACGGCGCCAACTGGCACTTCACCGGCTGCCGCCGATTCTTCCGCAAGCGCGAGGGCGCGCTGCATGGGGTGTGGGAGGGTCCAGCCGGTCATGGTGCAAGCGCGCTAGACTGCTGTGCCGGAGGGCGCAACGTGCTTGACGATTCGGGAGGCCGCCGCTATGCGCGCCGCTTTCCGGGACAAATCGAGGCCCCCCGCCGAAAGCGGATAAGGGAACTCGCCCAGCCATTTGAACGAGAGACGATCATGTCGCGCATTTGCGAACTCACCGGCAAGGGCCGCCAGGTTGGCCACAATGTGAGCCACGCCAACAACAAGACCAAGAAGGTCTTCCTGCCGAACCTGCAGAACGTCACGCTGATGAGCGAGAAGCTCGATCGCAGCTACAAGTTCCGCGTGTCGACCCAGGGCCTGCGCTCGGTCGAACACAACGGCGGTCTCGACAACTGGCTGCTCAAGACCAGCGACACGAAGCTGTCGGCGCGCGCCCTCAAGGTGAAGCGCGAGCTGAAGAAGGCTGCTGCAGCCGCCTAAGGCCGCAGCACTTCGGTGCTGTCTTAATAGCTAACGCAAGAGCGCGCGGGGTCACTCGCGCGCTTTTTGCCGTTGGTCCCAGCTCAGCTTGAGCAGCAAGGTACGCTGATAGTGCACGAAGTTGTCATCGGAGATCAGCCAGACATGCCTGCCATCGGGATCGTCGGTAACCGCCATGCCCTCGTAATTGTCTTGCGGGATTGGGGCAGTGAAGCGCGCCAGCACACGCGACGTTAGTATCCCATCGTCCGAAGTCCGATCGATATCCACCACGCCAATCGCGGTTCCAAAGCCAGGTGGAAACCCAATCTCCAGCTTGCGGAAGAGAATGAGGGCCCGGCCGTTGTCGAGCGGCGCAAGGTCGACCGGTCGATATCCGTCAGGTGCAACAAAGGATAGCTCGAGCGGCTTTTCGTCCTCGACCGGGTCCCTCGAGAAGACAAACGCCTGATGCTTGTCCGAAAACCAGCTTCCGGTTCCCTCTTCGATGACCAGGAATCGACCGTCGGCCAGCCTTGCAAAGGCTTCGGGACCACTATTGGCGCCCCAATCACGCATCGCGGCAGGGCGGACACGGCCTGAAACCTTGAGGTCGGGACCGAAGCGCACGATGCGGTTCTTGCCTTCGTACCCGGCCCAAACCGTTCCGGTTGCAGGATCGCGGGTTAGCGATTCGAGATCGAGATTCGCCTTCTCTACCTTGCGCCTTGGGCCGAGGTGGCTGAGCAGCGCCAGGCCGCTTCCACGGTCGGGCCGCCGGAAGACCAGCTTTCGCCCGCTGTCACTGCCGGCGACAAACCGATCATCAGCAAGTGTGATCAGCGCGGAGAATCCTCCGAACCCCGAATCGGCCCCGGCAATTTGCCAGGCGCCGACAAGCTCGAGGGGGCCGAAGCGCTGCGCCTGGAAAGGGATCGGCTTGATCGCCGCATGAGGGGCAACGACCGGATTGGGTGGCGAGGTATGTATCCAGGTGACGGGCGCAGCGGCGGCTAAGACGGCGAGACTGAGGGCAAGGCGCGTGCGACACATGGCGGATAGTAGAAGCCTAGCGTGGACGCGGCTAGCGCATCGGCCCAGTGAACAGCAGCGGGTCGAGCCGCGCCTCGTGCCATTTGAGGCTCCAATGCAGGTGCGGGCCAGTTGCCCGTCCGGATGAGCCGATATCGCCGACATGCTGGCCCTGCTTCACCGCATCGCCCTCCTTCACGTAAAGCCGAGAAGAATGGAGGAACGCGCTATTGAGCCCGTTGCCGTGATCGATGATCAACAGGTTCCCTTCAAGGCTGTAGCCCTGCACCGCCAGAACCACCACGCCATCGGCGGGCGCGACATAGGGTGTGCCGCTGGTGCCGGTGGTGATGTCGATCCCCGAATGATAGCTGCCCGGTTCGCCGCGGTAGATGCGCTGCGAGCCGAAGCGGCCCGAGATCCGCCCCGCAACCGGCCAGATGAAAGGCTGGCGCCACCCTTGCGCGTCAGTCAGCTTCTGGCGGGCGCTCCAGATCGCATCCAGTTCAGGTTGGCGGGCCTTCATAAAGGCTTCGGACGCCCCGCCGGGACGACGCGCGATGTTGACTCTCTCGATTTGCCAGGCACGCGGTGACACGTCGAGCGGATTGCTGATCACGCGACCGTCATCGAGCGTCGCCGACAGGGTAGCCGAGCTCGTCGCATCGCGATCGAACGCAGCAAAGAATCGCCCCGCTTCATCGAACGCCAATGGCTGGCCGTCCAGCGTCAATGAAACAGTGCCCGCCGGTGCTGTGCCGCGAATCCAGCCTCCTTGTGTCACTTCGCCCTCGATCGCAAAGGCAGCAGGCCGACTCTCGGAAGGCGACGCGGTTCCCGGCTGGACCACGGTTGCCACCACGCGTTCCGCCGCCGACTCGACCTGATCGGGCGAAGGTGCGCAGCCCAGCGTAGCGATCATGGTGAGGAGCGGCGCGACCCGGCCCCAGTTCACGGTTTCAGTCGCTCGGTCGCAAGTACCGGCGTGGCATAGGGCTCCTGGTACTCGACCGACCAGTAGCGCAATTCTTCGAGGGCAATCGGCACCCCGCTCATCGCGCAGACAACGTATTGGCCCGCGCGCAGCACGCGGAAGCCGCCGGGTCCATAGTGCAACCGTGCCTCACCACCCGAGGGTGTCGAATTCTTGTTCATCAGCATGGGGCTATCCTAGCACCTACGGCTCAGCCGAACAAATCGTCCTGGCGCGGCGGTGTTCCGGTCGAGCGGGGCCTGCGCGGGGCGGCAGGCGGCGGAGTACTACCGGTTGAAACCGCAAGATCGCCGTCGCGGAACTTGAGCGTAAGCGCCGGCTCCTTCGCCGCATCGGCCTTGTCCGTCAGCGTTCGCCCATCGGGCGCAACCACCCGAACATATCCGCGCTCAAGCGGCCGGTCGGGATGGAGTGTATCTGCCAGCCGCGCCAATGCGGCGAGCCGCTCGCGACGTTCCGCCAGCGGCCGCTCCACAAGGGCTGGAATGAGCCTTTGCCCCGCCAATGCCCGCGTCGCATCACGCAGACCGCGCTCGAGTACGGAGGGCGAGAGGCGTAGCTGGCCGAGCCGCTCGCGTCCCTGCGCCGCGCGGTCCATCAACCCGCGCCTGAGTCGTTCGGCAGCCTCGTCGAGCGCCTGGGCGGGCGGCTGGAGCAGCGCCTCGGGCGCGGGCAGGCGTTGCACGCGCGCCTCCAGCCGCTCGCGCCCGAGCTGCACCGGGCGCAGGATCGCCCGCTCCTTGCGCGCCCCGAAATCCTTGAGCGTGGCGACGAGCTCGGCGCGCACGGGCACCGCCATCTCCGCCGCAGCGGTCGGCGTCGGGGCGCGACGGTCGGCGGCGAAATCGGCCAGGGTTGTGTCGGTCTCGTGCCCCACCGCGCTGATCGTGGGGATCGAGCACTCGGCGATCGCACGCACGACGACTTCCTCGTTGAAGCTCCACAAATCCTCGATCGAACCGCCGCCCCGTGCGACTATGACGAGGTCGGGCCGGTCGGGGTGCCCCGCAGGCAGCGCGGAAAAGCCCCGCACCGCGCCCGCCACTTGCTCTGCCGCGCCTTGTCCCTGCACCAGCACCGGCCAGACGATCACCCGGCTGGGAAAGCGGTCGGCAAGGCGATGGAGGATATCGCGAATCACCGCACCGGTGGGTGATGTGACCACGCCGATGGTGCGCGGCAGGTAAGGCGGCGGGCGCTTGCGTTCGGGGGAGAACAGCCCCTCCGCCGCCAGTCGCGCCTTGGTCTTCTCGAGCAGCGCCAGCAGCGCGCCTTCGCCTGCCAGCTCCATCCGATCGATAACGATCTGGTACTTCGAGCGCCCCGGATAGGTCGTCAGCTTGCCTGTCGCGACCACCTCAAGCCCGTCTTCTGGCCGGAAAGGCAGGCGCTCGGCATTGCCGCGCCACATGACGCCGTCGAGCACTGCGCCCTCATCCTTCAATGCACAGTAGAAATGGCCCGAAGCTGCGCGTTTGACACCCGAGAGCTCGCCACGCAGTCGGACGAAGCCGAAACGCTCCTCGACCGTACGCTTGAGCATTTGGGAGATTTCGCTGATCGTTAGCGGCGCGGCGTTGTCCCCGGCGCGGCCCTTCGCTACCAGCCCCTCACCGTCATCAATATCGTCATCGTAAGGGGTGGGAACGTCGGCCATGAATATCCTTCTGCTCGGCAGCGGCGGGCGCGAACATGCGCTGGCATGGAAACTGGCGCAATCACCACTGTGCGACAAGCTGTGGGCGGCCCCTGGCAATCCCGGCATCGCGCAGGAAGCGGAGTGCATCGGGCTCGATGCAACCGACCACGCGGCGGTCATCGAATTCTGCCGCGCCCAATCGATCGACCTCGTGGTTATCGGCCCTGAGGCACCGCTGGTCGACGGATTGGCCGATTCGCTTCGCGCTGCGGGACTGGATACCTTCGGGCCGTCGAAGCAGGCTGCGCAGCTCGAAGGCAGCAAGGGCTTCACCAAGGAGCTGTGCAAGCGCGCGAATATCCCGACGGCGCGCTACGAACGCTGCACCTCGCTCGAGCAGGCCTGGGGCAAGCTCAAGCGCTTCGACCCGCCTTTCGTGCTCAAGGCCGACGGCCTGGCAGCGGGCAAGGGCGTAGTGATCGCCGAAACCCGCGAGGAGGCGCAGGAGGCCCTGAACGACATGTTCGGGGGCCAGTTCGGCAGCGCCGGCAGCGAGGTGGTAATCGAACAATTCCTGGTCGGCGAGGAAGCGAGCTTCTTCGCGCTGACCGACGGCAGCTCGATCGTCCCCATCGGCACCGCGCAGGACCACAAGCGCGTGGGAGAAGGCGATACCGGTCCCAACACCGGGGGCATGGGTGCCTATTCCCCCGCACCGGTGCTCAGCGAGGCGCTCCAGGCGCGAGTCATGCGCGAAATCGTGGAGCCGACCGTGCGCACGATGCGCGAGGAGGGCATGCCCTATTCGGGTGTCCTCTACGCCGGGTTGATGCTGACCAAGGACGGCCCGCAACTGATCGAGTACAACGCGCGCTTCGGCGATCCCGAATGCCAGGTGCTGATGATGCGGCTCGAAAGCGACCTCGTCGAGTTGATGCTCGCCTGTGCGCAGGGGCGGTTGGACGAGATTGCTCCGCCCAAGCTCGCCGATGAGTTCGCGCTGACCGTGGTCATGGCGGCAGAAGGATATCCCGGCACGCCGAAAAAGGGTGGCGCGATCGATCTTGGCGATGCCGAGGCTGCGGGCGCCAAGGTTTTCCACGCAGGCACCGCCCTGGGCGACGGGAAGCTGGTCGCCAGCGGCGGGCGCGTCCTCAACGTCACAGCCAAGGGCGCCAGCGCGACCGAGGCGCAGCGCAAGGCCTATACCGCGGTCGACGCGATTACCTTCCCCGAAGGCTTCTGCCGCCGCGATATCGGCCAGCGCGAAGTTCGGCGGGAGCGGGGGTAGCAACAAATCGTAAGATGCTCGACTTTAAATTAAGGTAGTTTAGAGTTATATCTGTGACACAGAGCGCTCTATGCTTGGCTCTACCAAATCCTTCCTGGCAGCAATTTTCGTCATCCTACTTCAGTTATTCCCCCTGACGGGGGTATTCCTGATGATTTTTCTGGCCATGACTTGGTCGATAATACTCGTGAATCTAGGCTTCATTCTCCTGATCAAGGAAGTCTGGGAAGGGCGAGCACCGCGATGGGCCTCCGCCTTCCCCATGCTTTGGTTCGGCGGATACATGATCGCCGCCATCTATAGCCACTACGAGGCGAGCCGGCTTGTCGAGCAGGTCGACACCGAGAATGCTTCGCAACGCTTTGCCTTCGATGCTGAACGTATGGACGCGGTGTTCCTGCGCGGGGAGGACTATCAGGTTCGCGAACTGGTCCGTGACTACGACTTACCACGGGCATTCATTTCCTACGAGCGGCCCCACGGTGTCTTGGAAACCCACGCAAACTGGATGGAGGATCATAGCTGCCCTCCGACCGGACGTTGGGACTCTAGACGCCCCGATCCATGGAGCAACACCTCCCAATCATTCACGAGTGTATACGCCCACTCAACAGATCCGAGCTCGCCTCGCAGAACGATCCCGGGCCTGTGCCTCTACTCCGGGAAGCGTGAGCCGACCCGGAGGATCATGCAGATCGAGGTAGCCAGACAGGTCGAAACCAAGGGCATCGTCAACACAGAGACCCAAACCTTGTCGATTACGTCCCCTGACGGATCGCGAGGTGAGTTGCATTCTCTGAGGGTCAAACCACTTCGTTGGTTGCCGATGCCGATCGCCGGTTGCGGGTTGGTTAGCAGCGTCTCGAAATGGGAATGTGTGTTCGACTTTCTGCGCAAAAAAACCATCGATAGCGAAGACTACAACAGGCCACCGATGCTGGTTATAGCTCGGGCCCTAGGGCTAAATGAACGACAGTTCTAGGAGCCTGCGCGTAAGTATCCTTCTCGCCACCTCGACCCCTGAGCCGGGATTCCGTCCGCTTGAAACCCGGCACAACACCGCAAGGAGAAGCTGCGCCCCGGATCGAATCCGGGACGTGTAAGGATCAACCCAACTTCTCCACGACCAGCGCCTTCAAGTCGACCTCGCTGCGCGCACCGTAGTGGCTGATGATCTCCGCCGCGCAGATCGCACCCATACGCAAGCAGCGCTCGAGGGTTTCGCCACGCGCATGGCCGGTGAGGAAGCCGGCAGCGAAGAGGTCGCCCGCGCCAGTCGTATCGACCACCTTCTCGACCGGTTCGGCTTCCACTTCGGCCCGTTCGCCACAGGCGATCGCGATGGCGCCCTTGGCGCTGCGCGTCGCGACGAGAACCGGGACCTTGCCCGCGACTGCCGCAACGCCCGCCTCGAAGTCGCTCTCGCCAGTCAGCGAGGCGAGTTCGTGTTCATTGACGAAGAGGATATCAATCTGCCCTTCTTCGATCAGCGCGCGGAAATCGTCGCCATGGCGATCGATCACGAAGCTTTCGCTGGAAGTGAAGGCAACCTTGCGTCCGGCAGCCCGCGCCACTTCGATCGCCCGGCGCATGGCGCTGCGTGGCTCCTCGGGATCCCACAGATAGCCTTCGAGGTAGAGGATGCTGGCGCTCGCGATCAGTTCATCATCCAGTGCGGCCGGCGGCAGGAACTGACTGGCGCCGAGAAATGTGTTCATCGTGCGTTCGCCGTCGGGGGTGACGAAGATCAGGCAGCGCGCCGTGGAAGGCTGGCCTTCGCGGGCGGGCGTGTCGAAGTCGATCCCGACAGCGCGGATATCGTGGCTGAACACATCGCCCAACTGGTCCTTGGCCACCTGGCCCACAAAGGCGCATTGCGCACCAAGGGCCGACATGCCGGCGAGTGTGTTGGCCGCCGAACCGCCCGAAATTTCCCGAGCCGGACCCATCGCTTCATAGAGTCTGCGGGCGCCGTCCTCGTCGACAAGCGTCATCCCGCCCTTGGCGAGGCCGAGTTCCTCGATCAAATCGTCTGTACAGGGGGACATCACGTCGACGATTGCGTTGCCGATGGCGATGACGTCGTAGCGGGGTTCGGTCATGGGTACTCCAGGGAGGGGGGATTCTCGGTGTGTCGGGCGCCGTTACCCGTTCAACGAGTGTTGGCCAAGGGCGGCGTTGACTTGGCCCATCGGCCCGCGCAAGGCCCGCCGCCTATGATGACGCTTTTCCGCGCCCTCGGCCTTGCCATCGGCCAGCTTGGCGATCCGGCGATCCTGCGGGTGCTCGGGAAGAGCATGGCAGTGACCGCGGCGATCTTCGTCATTGCAGGAGCTATCCTATGGTGGGGCCTCAATGCCGCCATCGGCGCTTGGCTGACCACGGCATTGCCGGATGACTACGGTACCGCCGCTGCAGGGATCGTTGCCCTTGCGATAGCGCTGGTGGGCGGTTGGCTGCTGTTCCGTTTCGTCGCGCTGGCGGTGCTGCAATTCTTCGCCGACGAGGTAGTCCGCGCGGTCGAACAGCGCCACTATCCGCTGCACGCTGCCAATGCTCGTGAACTGCCCTTCGCCGAGGAGTTCTCGAACAGCTTCCGGGCGACCGGGCGCGCCTTGCTCGTCAACCTCCTCGTGCTGCCGGTGGCGCTGGCGCTGCTCATCACCGGGGTCGGGACAGCCCTGGTGTTCTGGGCGGCCAACGCCTTCCTGCTTGGGCGCGAGTTGCAGGACATGGTGTGGTTGCGCCATCGCCAGGGCGCCGGTGAGATCGCGCCGATCGGCGGTCCGACCCGTTTTGCGCTTGGGGGGATCGTTGCCGCGCTGCTGGCGGTACCGTTGGTCAATCTCCTGGCGCCCATTATCGGGGCAGCCAGCGCAACACACCTTGTGCATCGCGCCAAGAGGGAGCCGATCGATGCGTAGCGCAATCGTGCTGGTGCTGCCGCTACTGGCTGCCTGCGTAACCTCACCCATTCCCGCGCCCACTCGCCCGCCGCCGCAAGGTTCCGTGGGGCGGCCAGCAACCCCGCCGCCACAGGTGGTCCGCCCGGCCCCATCGAGCGGAGCCTTCCGCGCCCCGCGGGTCATGGCAATGCCCGGGCTCGAAGGAGTGATCGGAAAGAATGAGACCGCACTCGCCAATATCTTCGGGCCCCCGCGGTTGTCGGTGAAAGAGGGCGATGCACGCAAGCTTCAGTTCGCGGGCGAGGCCTGCGTGCTCGACGTCTTCCTCTACCCCCTGGCACCCAAGGCTGAACCCAGCGCGACCTATGTCGATGCCCGACGGGCCAGCGATGGGCTCGATGTTGATCGGGCGGCCTGCGTTGCCGCGCTGCGACGGCGTTAGGGCGCTCTTAAGCTTGCTGTTCTACGCCTTTCCGACCTACAATTCGGGACTTGGCGACAATGAGCGTGCATTTCAGCGAGCTGGCGAAGAAAGTCGGCGCAGACGGCGTAATAACGAGCGACGAAGTACTTGCATTGCGGCGTGAGGCGTGGCCGGACGGGCACATTTCGCAGAGCGAAGCTGAAGCGATCTTCGCGCTCAACGATACCATTCTGTCGAAGACGACCGAATGGGTCGATTTCTTCGTCGAGGCCCTGGTCGAATATGTTGTCAACCAGCGTGCGCCGAAAGGGTTCGTCGATGCCGAGAATGCGAACTGGCTGATGGGCCAGATCGACTCCGATGGCCTGCTTTGTTCGATGGCCGAACTTGAACTGCTGGTCCGCGTATTCGAACGCGCCCAGAACGTGCCGGTCGCGCTCAAGGATTATGCACTGCACCAGGTCGAACGTGCTGTGCTCGAAGGCGTCGGACCCACGCGCGATGGCGGTGCGCTCGAGGCTGGCAATGTGAACGCCACCGAGGCTAGGCTACTGCGTCGCGCCATCTTTGCGCCAGCGAGCGAGCGGCCGGCCGCAGTCGGGCGCAACGAGGCCGAAATGCTGTTTCGCCTGAAGGATGCAACTCTAGGCGCCGACAATGCTCCCGAATGGAAGCAGCTGTTCGTGCAGGGCATTGCCAATTACCTGCAGGGTTACAGCGATCCCGATGCGCAGATCAGCCGCGAGCGCGCGCAGGAATTGCAGACCTTCATGAACGACACGTCGGTCAGCTTCGGCCGCTTCCTTGGCCGGATGGCTAAGGGTTCACCTAATACGTTTGGCGTGGTGTTCGGGCGCAAAGACTCGGGTACCACACGCGAAGCTGAGGTCGCGGCAGCGCATGAGGTTACGCATTCGGAACGCGAATGGCTCGACGCGCAGATTGAGGCAGATGGCCAGGTTGACGAGTTCGAACTGGCGCTACTGGATTTCCTTGCCGAGGAATAAGTCAGAGCAGCGACGCGCTCAGACCATAAAGGATTCGCCGCAACCGCATGCGCCCTTGGCGTTGGGGTTGTCGAATACGAAGCCGGCGGTGAAATCGTCTTCGACCCAGTCCATCGTGCTGCCGACAAGATAGAGCACGCTGGCACCGTCGATGTAGAAGGTGCCTCCCGGTGTCTCGATCTTCTCGTCGAACTTGGCTTCCTCGCTGACGTAATCGACCGAATAGGCGAGGCCCGAACAGCCGCGACGCGGGGTCGACAGCTTCACACCGATCGCGTCTGCCGGGGATTTGGCCATCAGCTCGGCAACGCGAGCCTCGGCACGCTCCGTCAGGATGACGGCCGCCGGAATTGGACGCCTGGTCTTCGTTTCGGTCATGTCAGCTTCTTCTGCCAGAACAATGCATGGCCCTGTTCAGGGTCGAGCGCGTAGTCGTCAAACCCGCACGAGCGATAGAGGCCCTTGGCGGTTTCGTTGCCGCTGAGCACCTCCAATGTGATCTTGCAGGCGCCGCGCTTCAAGGTTTCGGTCTCGACCGCTTGCATCAAGGCGCGGCCGATGCCCGCCCCGCGATGGACGGGCAACACCACCATGTCATGGATATTCACCAGCGGCGCGGCCGCGAAGGTCGAGAATCCGGTGAAGCAGTTGGCCAGGCCGACCGGCTCCCCATCGAGCCGGGCGATGAGGGTGAAGGCACCGGGCGCCGCGGCCAGTCCGGTGACCAATCCGGCGCGTGTATGCTCGGGCAGCGGTTCTCCGCCTCCCATCGGGTCGCGGGCATAGGCATCGAGCAGCGCGACGATGGTCGCACCGTCCAAAGGGTCGGAGTAATCGGCCAGCGAAACCGTGAGCGAAGGCGCGAGAAGGTTCATAGCATTCCCAGTTCGAGGCGGGCCTCATCGGTCATCTTGTCCGGGCCCCATGGCGGGTCCCAGACCAGATTGACCTCTGCATCACGCACGCCGGGCACGCTCGCCGCGCGCAACTCGACTTCGCCCGGCATGCTCTCGGCGACCGGACAGTGCGGTGTGGTCAGTGTCATGGTGATCGACACGTCTGCGTCGGCGGTCACCTCGACCCCGTAGATCAGCCCGAGATCGTAAATGTTCACCGGGATTTCCGGATCGTAGATCTCCTTGAGCGCCGCGACCACGGCTTCATACAGTTCGCCCCCGGGAACGCCTGCAGGCAGGTTCTCCGGCTTCTTTTGCAGGAAACCCTCGAGGTAGTCGCGCTTGCGCTCCATCGTCTCGCGCGGCGTCTCTTTGGGGTCGACCGCATCTTCGACACGGGCGCGCGGCGGCTTGGCCGCCACTGCATCTTCCGCGGCGACGGTGGTGAAATCCTTGCTGTCCATATCCTCGCTCATCCGAAGATCCTCTGGGTACGTTCGATGCCGCGCAGCAGTGCGGCGATATCGCTTTCGTCCGAATAGAGCCCGAAACTGGCCCGGGCAGTGGCGGGGACGCCGAGATGGTCCATCAGCGGCTGCGCGCAATGGTGCCCTGCGCGGATCGCCACATTCTCTTCGTCCAATATGGTGCCGAGGTCGTGCGGATGCACGCCTTGCATGGCGAAACTCACGATTCCGGCGCTATCCTCGGGTCCAAACAGTGTCACCGAATTGAGATTGCGCAGTTCGTCACGCAGTGTCTTCGCCAAGGCCACCTCATGCGCGAACAGCGCCTCGGGGTCCAGCGCATCGACATAGTCGATCGCTGCATGGAGCGCGATCACCTCGGTGATCATCGGGGTTCCCGCCTCGAAGCGCTGCGGCGGCGGGGCATAGGTAGTTTTCTCGAAAGTCACACGTTCGATCATCGAACCGCCGCCCTGCCACGGGGGCATGGCATCGAGAATCTCCTCGCGCGCCCACAACACACCAACCCCGGTCGGCCCGTAGAGCTTGTGGCCCGAGAAGGCGTAGAAATCGCAATCGAGCGCCGCCATGTCGAGCGTCATCCGCGGCGCGGCCTGGCAGCCGTCGAGCAGCAGTTTCGCACCGACCGAATGGGCAAGGTCTGCCGCCGCGCGCGCATCGAGCACGCTGCCGAGCACGTTCGAGACGTGCGCCAGCGCGACCAGCCTGGTGCGCGGCGTCAGCAGCGCCTCGAGCGCACCGAGGTCGATACGGTGATCCTCGGTCAGCGGGCAGATATCGATCTGCGCCCCGGTGCGTTCTGCCAGCATCTGCCAGGGAACGATGTTCGAGTGGTGCTCCAGCGTCGAGAGGAGGATACGATCGCCCGGGCCGATTTGCGTCACGCCCCAGGTCTGCGCGACGAGATTGATCGCCTCGGTCGCGCCGCGCACGAAGACCACCTCGTTCTCGCTCTTCGCGCCGATGAAATCGGCAACGCGCTTGCGCGCCGCTTCATAGGCGAGCGTCATCTGCGCCGAACGCGAATAGACCCCGCGGTGCACGGTGGCATAATCGCGACCCAGGGCGTGGGTCATCGCGTCGATCACCGCCTGCGGCTTCTGCGCCGTCGCCGCCGTATCCAGATAATGCCACGGGGCACCATCCGGCATCAGCAGGCCGGGGAAATCCGCCTTGCGGGTCAGGGTGGCAGTACCGCTCACAGCGCCTTGTCCACCTTGTCGAGCGCGACCTGCATCATCGCATCGCGCCGTTCCTCATCGTCGAGCGCAACCAGCGCATCGCCGAGGAAAGCCTGGACCAGCAGTCGCCGGGCGAGATCGGGCGCGAGCCCCCGCGCAGCCATGTAGAAACGCGCCGTTTCATCGAGCTGGCCGATACTGGCGCCATGCGCACACTTCACGTCGTCAGCGAAGATCTCGAGCTGCGGTACGGCGTTCACGCTCGCACCCTTCTCAAGCAACAGGCCCTTGAAGTCCTGCGCCGCATCGGT
Organism: Erythrobacter mangrovi; assembly: GCF_013260645.1. Taxonomy (NCBI): domain Bacteria; kingdom Pseudomonadati; phylum Pseudomonadota; class Alphaproteobacteria; order Sphingomonadales; family Erythrobacteraceae; genus Erythrobacter; species Erythrobacter mangrovi. The sequence goes on from NZ_CP053921.1 coordinate 1,057,342, forward strand.
CTTCTGCGCGTCGCGCACGACATCGATATTGCCCAGGAAATTGCCCGTGCCGTGGCCCCAGTGGACCGCGCGGACGGTCTGGTTGCTCGTGGCATGGGGTTCCGCATGAACCACACGGGTGACGAATTCGCGCACCGTCTCGCGTCCGCCTACGGTGATCCCGCCCAGCTCGAAATGGGCCCCCTTGGCCAAGGTGACCTCGATCTCGAGCCGCGCATATTCGGCGGAAGAAAGCACGGCGAACAGTTCGCAACGTGCACCCTCGCCCACGCTGACCCGCCAGCGATGAAGTTCGGTCGGCCTGGTTTCCGGCCCATCGGCAATGACCAGGCAGTCACGGAAGGTCTCGCCCGCGCTGATCTCGATCGCGCGCCAATCGTCGAGCGCCACGCCGCGCAGCCGGTCGACCGCGGAGTAGCGCCACGCCTCCTCACGCCGCGTGGGAAGTTCGGCCGCCTCAGGCATCGGCCATCACCGCGTCGTAGCCTTCGCTCTCCAGCCGGAGCGCGAGTTCGGGGCCGCCGGTCTGGACGATGCGCCCGCCGGCGAGCACGCTAACCCGGTCGGGCTTCACCACGTCGAGCAGTCGCTGGTAGTGGGTGATCAGCAACACGCCCTTTGCAGGATCGCGCATGATCGCGTTGATCCCTTCGCCGACGATGCGCAGTGCATCGATGTCGAGGCCGGAGTCGGTTTCGTCGAGGACCGCGAGTTTCGGATCGAGGATGCCCATCTGGACCATCTCGGCACGCTTCTTCTCGCCGCCGGAAAAGCCGACGTTGACGTGGCGCTTGAGCATCTCGGGGTCGAGTTTAAGCAGCGCGGCCTTCTCACGCGCGAGCTTGAGGAATTCGCCGCCGGTCAGCGGCTCTTCCCCACGTTGCTTGCGCTGCGAATTGAGCGCCTCGCGCAAAAACTGCAAGTTGGACACGCCGGGAATCTCTACCGGGTACTGGAAGCCGAGGAACAGGCCCGCAGCGGCGCGCTCGTGCGGGTCCATCTCGAACAGGTCCACGCCGTTGAATGTCACGCTGCCATGGGTCACTTCGTAGCCGGGGCGACCGCCTAGCACATAGGCCAGCGTCGACTTGCCCGCCCCATTGGGGCCCATGATCGCATGCACTTCGCCCGCGGCAACGGTGAGCGAGAGGCCCTTGAGGATCGGCTTGTCGGCAACGGTGGCGTGGAGATCGGTAATTTCGAGCATCAGTCTTTCCTGCGCGGTCCGGCACCGCGGTTGGGCCGCGAATAGTGCTGGTTGGGATTGGCCGCGGCGTGAGCGCGGGCCTTCTCTTTGCGTTCAGCGATGCACTCGCGCATCGCGATGGTGAGGCGCTTGAGTACGTCGTCCATGCTCTCGAGGATGTCCGATGCGGGGATGCGCATCACACGGATCCCGACTGCTTCAAGGCTCTTGTCGCGGCGCTTGGCCAGGGTTTCGTCCTGGCCGTCCTCGTCGATCATGATCGCCATACCGAGCGCGTGACTGTTGAAGTCGACGATTGCGCTACCGACCACCGCATGGCGCGTGAACTTGTAGCGGCCCATGTCGGCATCGGCGAACTTCTTCGCCAGCGCCTTATGCGCCGGGGTCGAATGCCGCCGCATGTCGCGCGCCCGCTCATGCAGCGCGTCGAGCCGCTTCTCCGAGATCTCCCACCCGCGACCCTTCTTCTTGAGCGCGGGCGTGTCTTCGGCAGTCTCCGAGGGAGCCTTGAGCTTAAGAGTCTTCTTTCCGCTCACCCGACTGATCCTTCCAGGCTGATCGCCAGCAGCTTCTGCGCTTCAACAGCAAACTCCATCGGCAATTCCTTCAGCACGTCCTTGGCGAAGCCGTTGACGATCAGCGCCACCGCCTCCTCTTCGGGCAATCCGCGCTGCATGGCGTAGAACAGCTGGTCGTCGCTGATCTTGCTGGTGGTGGCCTCGTGCTCGATCTGCGCGCTGGGGTTCTTCACTTCGATATAGGGCACGGTGTGCGCGCCGCATTTGTCGCCCAGCAGCAGGCTGTCGCACTGGGTGAAATTGCGCACGCCATCGGCATTGGCGGCGACACGCACCAGCCCGCGATAGGTGTTGTTGCTCTTGCCTGCCGAAATGCCCTTGGAGATGATCGTCGAGCGGCTGCCCTTGCCGTTGTGGATCATCTTGGTGCCGGTATCGGCCTGCTGGAAATTGTTGGTCACCGCGACCGAGTAGAATTCGCCTACGCTGTCTTCGCCGTTGAGCACGCAGCTGGGGTATTTCCAGGTCACCGCGCTGCCGGTTTCGACCTGGGTCCAGCTGATCTTGCTGCGCGCGCCCTGGCAGAGGCCACGCTTGGTGACGAAATTGTAGATCCCGCCGACACCCTCGGCATTGCCGGGGTACCAGTTCTGCACCGTTGAATACTTGATCTCGGCATCCTCAAGCGCGACCAGCTCGACCACCGCGGCGTGGAGCTGGTTCTCGTCGCGCATCGGCGCGGTGCAGCCTTCGAGATACGAAACGTAACTGCCCTTCTCGGCAATGATCAGCGTGCGCTCGAACTGGCCGGTATTCTCGGCATTGATGCGGAAGTAGGTACTCAGCTCCATCGGGCAGCGCACGCCCTCGGGCACGTAGACGAAGGTACCGTCGGAAAAGACCGCACTGTTGAGCGTCGCAAAGAAGTTGTCGTGCGGCGGCACCACCTTGCCGAGCCACTTCTTCACCAGCTCGGGATATTCCTTCACCGCCTCGCTGATCGACAGGAAGATCACGCCTGCGCGCTTGAGCTCCTCACGGAAGGTGGTGGCGACGCTGACGCTGTCGAACACCGCATCCACCGCAACCTTGCGCGCGCCTTCCACCCCGGCGAGCACTTCCTGCTCCGCCACGGGAATGCCGAGCTTGTCGTAGACCGCCTTGATGTCGGGATCGAGCTCGTCGAGGCTCGCCAGCGTCGGCTTCCTCTTGGGCGCGGCGTAGTAATAGGCACCCTGGTAATCAATCGGCGGGTAGCCGAGCTTGGCCCAATCGGGCTCTTCCATGTCCAGCCACAGGCGGAAGGCCTTGAGTCGCCATTCGAGCATCCACTCGGGCTCGTCCTTCTTGGCGCTGATGAAGCGGACGGTGTCTTCGGAAAGACCCTTCTCGGCGAACTCGGTTTCGATATCCGCCGACCAGCCATGCTCGTACTCGGCCGCCTTGGCAGCGGCTTCACGGGCGTCCGCGTCCATGTCCGGTTTAGCCTGGATGTCGATTTCTTCGCTCATGCCACTTCTTGCTCTAGCGTTTCGGGGCGCGCGAGCTGAGTCAGCGGGATCGCCGCCAATGCGCCGCGCAGCGCTGCATTCACCAACGGCCAATGCGGCCGCACCGAACAATCGTGCTCGACCGAGCACTCCGCACCTTCGACGCAGGCGGTCAGCGCGATCGGTCCTTCGACCGCCTCGACGATATCCGCGACGGTGATGGCCGCAGCCGGTCGCGCCAGCTGCAACCCACCGCCGGTCCCGCGGGTCGAGCGCAGCAGGCCCGCTGCGGAAAGCTTGCTCACCAGTTTCTGGACCGTCGGGACGGGCAGGCCGGTTTCCGCCGCCAGCTCGGCCGCACTGGTCCGCCCCCCGCCGCAATGGCGGGCCGCAGCGCTCATCGTGACGACGGCGTAATCGGCGAGGTTGGATAGGCGCATGCTCTAATCAGACCAATTCATTCCGATTAGTCAGCTAGGCGTGCGAAACTGCCATTTCAACGGGATTCGCCTTATTGCGAGTCGTTAGCAGGTCAGTCCGGTAGCGGATCCCTGCCGAGCTGTTGGGCTTCGCCGCCTCCGAACAGGTCGACCGAGCCGTAACCCTCGGGGCCAAGCATGTCGGTGATCGGTGAGTGGGCCGCGGGCAGCAGGCGGCGCGGCGTTCGTCCGGTGAAGAAACGGATTTCCTTGATCAGATGCGCCTGATCATAGAACGCCTCGCGGATGTCGGCTTCGATTTCCTCGGGCAGTTCCGGCAGCGACAAAAGCGTCGCCGCACGCACAGCGCGATATCGGCGGACCAGCCTGACCGGCGACTGGCCGAAGAACTGCGCCACCAGCCGCTGCACTTGCCGCCGCGAATAGGGCAACGTTTCGTACAGTTCCTCGAGATCGGGCCTGAACGAACCCGACAGCCAATCGAGCGTGCGGTCGATCACCTGCGCATGCGCCGGCGGCAATTGCGAGAGGCCACGCCGCACGATGTTGGCCATCGCGTCAAGCAGCTGCGAGTCGTCGAGTTCGCCCGCGCGCCAGCGGGGCGCCAGGCCACGAAACTCCTCTGCCAGAGCATCGCCCAGAACCATCTCGGGAGCCAGGAAGCGATCGTGGTGTTCGTTGACCGGCAATCCGCTGAGGGCTGCCCAGCCGCGGAAGTTCAGCGATACCCCGAACATTTGCGCCGGGCCGCTGACCTTGAACTCCCTCGCTTCGCACAGCGGGGCGAGGAAAAAGGCATCACAAGTCTCGCCAACCTCGCCATCGTCGAAGGTCATCCGCCCGGATCCCTGGACGAAGGCCGTCATCTGGCCCGAATAGGCGGGCAGGTAGTCGTCCAGCTCCGCAGGCTCGCTCCGCCAGACGTAAAGCGAGTTGAGGTAGGGCTCGAGATCGCTCGGCGCCGCAATAAACCTGAAGGAATGAGGATCGTCGCCCTCTGGCAATCCAGACAAATCACCACCCCTATTGTGTTCTGGCATGCGGATTGTACAAATACGCCATCGCCGCGATACAACCAGCAAAAAGTGACGGCAAGCAAATGGGGAGCGGAATAAAAAAAGGGCGGCCCATAGAGAGCCGCCCTTTGAAGTCGAGAACTCGTCGCAAGACTGCTCCGAGCCCTTCGGGTCGCAAAACCGTGATAGTCCGAGTCTGTTACAGTTGATTGTATGCAAGCGACACTTTCGGAAATTCCGCTAGTGTTGCAGTGCAACAACACTCCCAGATTGGGACAGTAGCGCCCTGCCTCGACAGTTTGGAGGCGCTCCGCCATAGGCCGCAACATGCTGTTCGACCTTGCCCGTCCGGCCCTTTTCGCACTCGATCCAGAGCGCGCCCACCGCCTGACCGTACGCACCTTGGCGCTGTCCCCGCTGCGCGGCCCCGCTACCGCTGGCGCCCTGGCAACTGAGGTCGCAGGAATTGCTTTTCCTAACCCCCTCGGCATGGCCGCTGGCTTCGACAAGGACGCAGAAGTCCCCGACCAGCTGCTTGGGCTCGGCTTCGGCTTCGCCGAGGTCGGGTCGATCACTCCGCTGCCGCAGGCAGGCAATCCCAAGCCGCGGCTGTTCCGCCTGATCGAGGATCGCGGCGTCATCAACCGCATGGGCTTCAACAATGGTGGGGCCGATGTTGCGCGGCGGCGGCTCGCAGCTCGCGCCGGGCGCCCTGGCGTGGTCGGTATCAATATCGGGGCCAACAAGGACAGCGCAGATCGAATCGCCGATTATGCCACCATGACCCGGATCATGGCTCCGCTCGCCTCCTATCTCGCGGTCAACATTTCCAGCCCCAACACCCCCGGCCTGCGCGCATTGCAGGACGAAGCGGCACTCACCGGCCTGCTCGATGCCGTACTCGAGGCCCGCGGAGTGCAAGGCCCGCCCGTGTTCCTCAAGGTTGCCCCCGATCTCGAACCTGCCGACATCGATGCGATCGCCCGCATCGCGCTCGACAAGCAACTCGGGGCGCTCATCGTATCGAACACCACCATCTCGCGCCCGGACCTGCGTTCGGACAAGCGTGACGAGGCGGGCGGGTTGTCGGGCGCGCCCTTGCGCGAGCTCGCCCAGCAACGCATCCGCGATTTCCACCAGGCAACCGGTGGGGGAATTCCCCTGGTTGGCGTGGGCGGCATCGGTTCGGCCGACGATGCCTGGGCGCGCATCCGTGCCGGAGCCAGCCTCGTGCAACTTTACAGCGCGATGGTCTTCGAAGGCCCCGCCCTGCCCAGCCGCATCCTGCGTGGGCTGGAACGGTTGATGCGCCGCGACGGCTACACCTCGATAGCCGAGGCGGTTGGAACCGAGGCCTAGGGCTTCCCGACCAGTACCACGCCCTCGCGACGCGGATCGTAGCCACCGTCTACTCTGCCATCGCGGATCAGTACGCCGTGGACCCCTGAATCCTCGCCCTGTCCCGGGGCAAGGGTCACGCCTCGCGCCCGGAGCCCTCCGAGAACGGCGGTCGGGAACTTGCTGACCTCACCCATCGGCCGGTCGCCGCGGGCGACAAGATTGGGCTGCGCCAGCGCATCCTGCATGGGGAGGCCCCAATCAACCGCCGCAACCAGCGACTTAGCCACATAGGCCAGGATCGAATTGCCCCCCGCCGATCCGATCGCCCCGGCGAAATTCCCCTGGCCGTCGATCAAGACCAGCGGGGTCATCGATGATCGCGGGCGCTTGCCCGGTGCCACAGCATTGGGCGCCGCAGACCCGTTGGGCTGCAGCGGGTTGAAGGCAAAATCGGTCAGCTGGTTGTTGAGGAAGAAACCGTCGACCATCCGGCCGGTCCCGAAGATCGATTCGACCGTGGTGGTGATCGACAGCACATTGCCCTTCACATCGCGGACGATGAAGTGCGATGTGCCTGCGGGCTCCTGCGTCAGGTCGGCCATCGCCAGCGGTGCACCAGCCGGCTTGCCAGGCGCAACCGTTGCGGCCGCAGTGTCGCCGATCAGCGCCGCGCGGCGGTCGAGATAGTCGCCATCGAGCAGGCCCGCCACGGGGACATCGACGAAATCGCCATCACCGAAATAGGCATCACGATCAGCATACATCAGGCGGCTGGCCTCGGTGAACAGGAACCAGGCCTGCGGATCGCCGGGGCCGCGCGCCGCGATATCGGTGCGCTCCAGCAGTGCCAGCAGTTCGAGCAGCGCCGCCCCGCTCGACGGTGGAGGCGGGGCGCATACCTTGTAGCTGCGCCAGGAGTGGCAGACCGGTTCACGCTTGACCGGACGATAAGCGGCAAGATCTTCCATCGTCATCGATCCACCGAGCGGTGCAGCCCGGGTTCGCTGGACGATTTCCGCCGCAGTGCTGCCGCGATAGAGCGCGTCAGTCCCGCTGCGCGAAAGGCGGCGCAGGAAGTCGGCATAGTCTGGATTCTTCAGCCGGTCGCCGACCTGCAGCCTGGTGCCGTCCGGGCGCGAGAAATAAGCCTGCGCATCGGGTACAGACAATTGCGGAAACGGGGCCTGCAGGAACTTGCCGAGACGTGGGCTGACGATGAAGCCCTCCTCCGCCGTGGCGATCGCAGCGGAGAACAGGCCGCCCCAGGGCAGGCTGCCGTGTTCGCTGTGAAGCAGGGCCAGCGCCGCTACCGCGCCGGGTACGCCAGTGGCGCGCCCGCTGACGACCGCTTCGCGGAAGCCCAACGGCTGTCCTGCGTTGTCGAGGAACAGCGCGCGGGTGGCCTGGGCAGGCGCGGTTTCGCGGCCATCGTAGATGGTTACCTTGCCGGTGGAAGCATCGAAATAGTTGAGGAAGGCACCACCACCCATCCCCGAAGATTGCGGCTCGACCAAGGACAGCATCGCCTGGACGGCCAGTGCGGCATCGGGGGCACTGCCGCCGCGTTCGAGCACTTCCATCCCTGCCTGCGCCGCGAGTGGATTGGCCGCAATCACGAAGGGCTCAACCCGCGTCTGAACGACCGACGCCGGCGGGGTGCTCGCAACGGGTGGGTCCAGCGGAGCGCAGGAGACGAGGGCGAGCGAAACCAGGGCGGCGCAGAAGCGGATCGGGGTCATGGGCGCCATCCTTAGGCAGCCCCCCGGTCGCTGGCAACGCCGTGCGGCCGGGTCACCAAGGTGCTTGCCGCTGCGGCGCAGGCGACCTAAGCCTCGCGACAAGATCTGAATACAGAACACAAATCGCGTTGAGGAGCCTGCCGTGCTGACCGATATCGACTCGGCCAACAATCTCGTCGAACTGTTCCTGAAGCGGGCCGATGCCCGACACGACCAACCGTTTCTCGGGGCGCGCATCGGCGGGCAGTGGGAAACCATCAGTTGGGGCGAAGCCGTTGCCCGAGTTTGTCTGCTGGCGGAAAGCCTGCGTGGGCTGGGCCTCAAGGACGGCGACCGTGTGTGCCTCGTTTCGGAGAACCGTCCTGAATGGTGCCTGGCCGACCTGGCAATCATGGCGGCCGGCTGCATCACGGTGCCCGCCTACGTCACCAATACCGAGCGCGACCACGTCCACATCCTCGACAATTCGGGGGCACGGGCAGTGATCGTGGCGAATGAGAAGCTGTTGAAGCCGCTCCATGGCGCGCTGCAAGCCTCGGGAGTCGCCGAGCACGTCATCGGCATCGACAATCTCAACCGGCATCAGTCCGGCAGCTTCGAGTTTCACGACTGGGCGACGATGCTGCAAGGGGATGTCGCGGCGGCACGGGCTGCGGTCGAAGCCCGCATGGCGGAGATCAAGCGCGAAGACACTGCCTGCATCATCTACACCAGCGGCACCGGCGGGGCCCCGCGAGGCGTGCTGCAGCATCACGGCGCAATCCTGTGCAACGTGGCGGGCGCAGCCGATATCCTGATCGAGGATTTTGGCATTGCCGATGACGAGCGCTTCCTCTCCTTCCTGCCGCTGAGCCACGCCTATGAACACACCGGCGGGCAGTTCCTGCCGATCGCGGTCGGGGCGCAGATCTACTACGCCGAAGGGCTGGAGAAGCTCGCCAGCAACATCGAAGAAACCCGCCCGACGATCATGGTCGTGGTGCCGCGCCTGTTCGAAGTGCTGCGGGCCCGGATCATGAAGCAGATCGAGAAGCAGGGCGGCCTTGCCGAAAAGCTGATGAACACCGCGCTCGATGTGGGCGAGCGCAAGGCTGCAGGCGCCCGCAAGTTCGGCGACGGCGCCAAAGATCTCGTGGTCGGTCGGTTGCTCAAGCCCAAGATCCGCCAACGCTTCGGCGGACGCATCAAGGCGATGGTTTCGGGCGGCGCACCGCTCAACCCCGATGTCGGCGTGTTCTTCCAGTCGATGGGGCTGACCATGCTGCAGGGATATGGCCAGACAGAGGCGGGGCCGGTGATCAGCTGCAACCGCCCCAAGGCCGGACTCAAGATGGACACGGTCGGTCCGCCAATGCGCGGGGTCGAGATCAAGATCGCCGAGGACGGCGAGATCCTCTGTCGCGGCGAGCTGGTGATGCATGGCTATTGGCGCAACGAGCCCGAAACCGCGCGGACGATTGTCGATGGCTGGCTTCACACGGGTGACATCGGCCATCTCGATGACAAGGGCCGGATCGTGATCACCGACCGCAAGAAGGACATGATCGTCAACGACAAGGGCGACAATGTCGCGCCGCAGAAGCTCGAAGGCATGCTGACGCTGCAACCAGAGATCGCGCAGGCAATGGTCGCGGGTGACAAGCGGCCCTACATCGTCGGGCTACTGGTCCCCGATGCCGAATGGGCGCTCGAATGGGCCAAGGCACAGGGCAAGAAATTCGACCTCAAGACATTGCAGGACGATCCCGAGTTCCGCGCCGCGGTGCGTACGGCGGTCGACCGAGTGAACAAGGACCTGTCGGTAGTAGAGAAGATCCGCCAGTTCGCCTTCGCCGACGAGGCCTTCACCATCGACAATGAAGAGCTAACCCCGAAGCAATCGATCCGCCGCCACAAGATCAAAGAACGCTACACGGATCGGATTGATGGGCTGTACAAGAGCTAGTACTCGCATCAGTTTGGCGTTGTAGTTTCCCAACAATCCCATAACCTGCCGACTGCTTGAAAAATTCGTCCAAGGGGTCCGCAATGTTTCGAATACGTGCTGCCGGGATGGCGGCCGCTGTTGCGCTTGCCGCATTTACTCAGCCACTGATCGCCACCCCGCCTATCGAAGCCTATGGCGAACTGCCCGTAATAGAACAGATGGCCCTATCACCCCAGGGCGGACTCTTTGCGGCGATTACGACCCTCAACGGGCAGCGGGTGGTCGCGGTATTCGACACGAGACTCACCCTGATCAAGCGGGTAACGATAGGCGACGTAAAGGTGCGCAGCGTCGAGTTTGCAACCGAGGACCTGCTGCTTCTGCGACACAGCATGACCCAGGAACTCGATGCCGGCTTCGCACAGGACAAGGTCGAACTGGTGCAGTCGCTGGTCATTCCGCTCAGTGCCACCGAACCTGCAGTAATCTTCAAAGATCGCGCCGACGTCCTCAATGCCACTTTCGGTTACTACGGCACCCGCATAGTCGACGGTCAGCCCAAAGCTTACTTCGGCGGCATAAAGCTCAAGAGCGGTAGCTTCGACGGAGGCTATTATTTCGATCATGGGCGCCCTGGCCTCTATGAGGTCGATCTTCGGACCAATCGTAGCAAATTGGTCGATAGTCCTGCGCCTGAAGGGTTCTATCGCAGGTGGATCGTCGGACCCGACGGTAGTGTTTTAGCCCTGATCGATGTGCGGGACGCGAACGGCGAATGGGTCGTCAGGAATGGGGCCGACACAATCATTGCCCGGGGCGAAAGCCACAATGGTGCTGCAGGCCTTGTCGCTACGGGGCCAGGCGGAAGAACCGTCATCTACAGGGTGCAGGGTGAAGCAGACGAGGCTCCGCGTTGGATCGAAATCGCGCTCGACGGATCGGGTAGCGAAAGCGAGTTTCTTCCAGGGGTCGGTATCGAACGGCTCTACAAGGACAGCCTGACCGGTCAGCTGATCGGTTATCGCCCCTTGGGAGAGGATCCGCATTTCTTCCAATCTACTTCGACCAGCCGCGCGCGGGCAGTTCGCAAGGCCTTTGCGGGGCTCAATCCCTCGATGTTGGATTGGACTTCTGGGCTGGGACGGGTGCTCGTTAACACCCACGGCAATGAGGACAGCGGCAGCTTCTTCATCGTCGACCTTGCTGCAATGCGCGCTGATTCCGTGGGGCTTGAGCGACCGCAGATCGAACCGGGCGACGTCGGGCCGATCTCGACAGTTACCTACCAGGCAAGCGATGGATTGGAGATCGAGGGTATCCTGACCCTCCCGCCCGGACGCGAGGCCAGACAGCTGCCGCTGGTGGTATTGCCACATGGCGGCCCCCACGCTCGGGATATCGCAGGCTTCGATTGGTGGGCACAGGCCTTTGCTTCACGCGGTTATGCCGTGTTCCAGCCCAATTTTCGCGGCTCGACCGGCCGCGGAGTCGATTTTGAGCGCGCCGGCTACGGTGAATGGGGCAAGAAGATGCAGACCGATATTTCCGACGGCGTGGCCAAGTTGGCAGCCGACGGGACGATCGATCCCACCCGCGCCTGCATTGTGGGCGCCAGCTACGGCGGATATGCGGCACTAGCAGGTGTAACGCTGCAGAACGGCCTTTATCGCTGTGCAGTTTCAGTTGCGGGAGTGGCCGATCTCAGTCTCATGTCGCGTATCGAGAGGCGTGAATCTGGTGACAGCCGGATCTTCACGCGCTCGCTGGAGGAGGAGCTGGGTCCGAAATCTGGCCTGCGGGCGGTTTCGCCCCGCTTTAATGCCGCGCAGGCCGACGCGCCGGTTTTGCTCATTCACGGCCGCGACGACACAGTCGTGCCGTACCTTCAAAGCGAGAAAATGGCCGACGCCCTGAAGGATGCCGGCAAGCCCTATGAACTGCTTGAGTTGAAGGGCGAAGACCACTGGCTCTCGCTCGGATCAACCCGCCTGCAGATGCTGAAGGCAGCAGTCAGTTTCGTCGAGAAGCACAATCCGCCGGACTAGGGTCAGGCCGCTTCGCTCTCGATGAATTCTGGGTAGAAGCTCGGCGCGCGGTCGGACCAGCCTGGGGCGGTCGCGGCGGCTTCGCTCAGCGACTGGAGCAGCATCTTGCGGCGCTCCGGACGGATCTGCGGCAGGGCCGCCGCGGCGCAGAAGGCACTCGGCAGCCACGGGCGGACGTCGGCGGAGAGCAAACGCTCATAGAGGAAACGAAAGGCCGAGAAGCTCTCGATCCGTTCCTGCGCGAGATCGAAGGCAGCAACGCGGGTCAGTTTGCCGACAAAGCCCTCGATCGCATCGAAACCCGAGGTCTGCGGAACCGAATGGCGCAGCGCCTTCAGTTCCTGGTAGGCGACATACTGGCTGCGGATTGCGGCGTTCTCTCCCGCGCTACGGCCCCAGATGCGGAAGGCGTCGCAACGGCTGAGCCCGATATCGAGGCTGCGCCGGATATAGCGCTGCTCGGCTGCGGTGAACCCGGCGAATTCGCGCATCTCTGCGATGGTCAGCGTAGCGGTATTCGTAACGGCCATGATCGGTGCCCCCGTTGTACAGGGCGAATCTCACCGAAGATGGTTAATAAGTCGTAAGCGAGCGAAGGTCAGATCAAACCGGCCAGTGGGCTCGACGGGTCGGCGTACTTGCGCGTGGCCATGCGGCCGGCGAGATAGGCATCGCGCCCGGCCTCTACCGCCAGCTTCATCGCGCGGGCCATGCGCAGCGGATCCTTGGCTTCGGCAATCGCTGTGTTCATCAGCACACCGTCACAGCCCAGCTCCATCGCCACTGCCGCGTCGGAGGCCGTACCGACTCCCGCATCGACCAGTACGGGCACCTTGGCTCCCTCCACGATCAGGCGGATGGTCACGCGGTTCTGGATGCCCAGACCCGATCCGATCGGCGCACCGAGCGGCATGACCGCAACCGCACCGGCATCTTCGAGCTGCTTTGCCGCGATTGGATCGTCGACACAGTAGACCATGGGCAGGAAACCTTCCTGGGCCAGGATCTCGGTCGCCTTCAGCGTCTCGCGCATATCGGGATAGAGCGTGCGCGCTTCGCCCAGCACCTCGAGCTTGACCAGATCCCAGCCGCCCGCCTCGCGCGCAAGGCGCAGCGTGCGAATGGCTTCGTCGGCGGTAAAACAGCCGGCGGTGTTCGGGAGGTATGTGACCTTCTTGGGATCGATAAAATCGGTCAACATCGGTGCCTTGGGATCGCTGACATTGACCCGGCGCACCGCCACCGTGACGATTTCAGCGCCCGACGCTTCCAGCGCGGCAGCGTTCTGCGCGAAATCCTTGTACTTCCCAGTGCCGACGATGAGGCGGCTGCGGAATGTTCGCCCGGCAACGGTCCAGGTGTCATCCTGGCCGCCGCCGACGAAATGGACGATCTCCAGCACGTCGCCCTCGGCCAGCTTGTGGCTCGCCAGCTCGCTCCGCGGTGCGATGGTGCCATTGCGCTCGACCGCGACCTTGGTGGGATCGAGTTCGAGCTCGCGCACGAGGTCGGCGATGGTGGTGGCAGCGGTGCGGCGCAGTTCGCCATTGACGGTAAGGGCAATCATGCGGCCCGACTTAGTCGCCGCAGCGCTCCTTGCAAGTCGCGGAATGCGTGTGGCGCAGGTTGAGGACGTGTCCGAGCGACACCAGTGCTACGCCGATGATGGTCAGCACCGCTTCCTTATACCCATGCGGGACCGCGAGCGCGCCACCCATGAAGGTCAGCCCGGTCATCGCCACGACAAAGGGCGCGGCAACCCGATGGCGCAGTGCACCCCAGCCGATCGCGACGGCCGCGATCAAGGTGGCGATCACCAGGCCCACGCGGTGGATGTCGGGCGAAAGGAAGAACTCGCCCCCGATACCCAGGCCGGAAACCAGCACGATCGAGAGCAGGCAATGCATGGCGCAAGCGCCCGAGAGGAAAATCCCGGCGCGGTCGAGCCTGCGGCGAATCGGAGAGATGGCACGTACAACCATTGCGAAACGCGACTTATGTGACGATGTAACATAATTCAAGGGCGAGAGGGGCTACACAGGTGCGAATTGTCGCGGAGCGATACCGCTTTGCAGCAGCGGATTGCGCTTGCGTAACGATGCTGGCGGTCGCACATCGGCGCCGATGATGACCTCTCCTGCGACTATCCGCCCCAAAGCCCTGGCCACCTGGTTGCTGATCGTTGCGGCGATGGTGGTGCTGATGGTCTCTGTCGGGGGGATCACGCGCCTGACCGAAAGCGGGCTGTCGATCACCCAATGGAAGCCGATCACCGGGGCGATCCCACCGCTGAGCCAGGCGGACTGGCAGGCCGAGTTCGAACTATACAAGCAGACCGGCGAGTATCTGAACGTTACCGGGCCTGCGGGAATGGATCTCGCAGCGTTCAAGTTCATCTTCTTCTGGGAGTGGTTCCACCGGCTGCTGGGCAGGCTCATCGGACTGGCTTTCGCGGTGCCGTTGGCGTGGTTCTGGGCAAAGCAGGCGATCCCGCAAGGCTACAAGCCGCGCCTGCTCGCCTTGCTCGCATTGGGCGGGCTGCAAGGCGTGTTCGGCTGGTTCATGGTTCGAAGTGGATTGGCCGGGACGATGACCGACGTCAGTCATTTCTGGCTTTCGATCCACCTCCTGACCGCGCTGGTGACGCTGGCGGGTTTGGTATGGACCGCCCTCGACCTGCGGGAGCTGGCGCGTGGCAATGCCAAGGCGGCGCGCTGGACAGCGACCGCAAGCTGGGTTGGCGCAATCCTGTTCGTGCAGCTCCTGCTCGGCGCGTGGGTGGCCGGGCTCAATGCCGGGCTCGCCAGTGACACCTGGCCCCTTATGCAGGGGCGTGTGGTTCCTGAATTCGACGGCAGCCGCGGGCTGTTCTACGCGATGGCCCACGATCCCTTCCTCGTCCACTTCCTGCATCGCTGGTGGGCCTGGGTCGCTGTGGCAGCCCTGGTGGTGATGGCACGCAAGCTCAAACCGATCGACCGCAGGGCCTCGGTTGCCATCCATTCAGCCTTCGGGACGCAGATCGTGTTGGGCATCGCCACTGTAATGACCGGCGTCGCGCTGTGGATTGCGGTATCGCACCAGGTCGTGGGAGCACTACTTGTCGCCAGCTTCGCCTGGGGTGCGCATGTACTGGGGCGCAGGACCGCGTGACCGCACTTATCTACTGCCCCTTTCCGGACGCCGCGAGCGCGGAGCGGATCGGCGCCGCAATGCTCGATGAGGGGCTGATCGGCTGCATCAATATCGGCGCTCCGATCCGCTCGCTGTTCGCCTGGCAGGGCGAACGGGGTGAAAGCGAGGAAGTGCCCGCGCTCATCAAGACCGCCGCCGCCCTGCTCGAGCGTGCGGTTGCCCGGCTCGAAGTTCTGCACCCATACGAAGCACCGGCAGTAATCGGCTGGAAAGCGGATGCTGCGGGATCTGCAACACAGGCCTGGCTCGGCGCGCTGAACCGCTAGCACCGCAGCGCAGCGCAAGTGGGGTGTTATTTTACCGCTCCGCAGAGGCCCGGATTTGCTTGACTTGCGCGGCATCCCTCGCCATTTGCCGCCCGCTTCGCGGATGCGGCTTCGGGCCGGATTCGCCGAATGGACGCCGCCGCTAACGCGGGCGGCACGAACACTAGGAACGGAAAACAGCCATGAAGGCTCTCACCAAGGTGACCCGGTCGATCAAGCCGGCCGAGGTCGAAAAGAAGTGGCACATCGTCGACGCCGACGGCCTCGTCGTCGGCCGCCTCGCTGCGATCGTCGCCAACCACCTGCGCGGCAAGCACAAGCCCAGCTACACCCCGCACGTCGATTGCGGCGACCACGTCATCATCATCAATGCCGACAAGGTGAAGTTCACCGGCAAGAAGATGACCGACAAGGTCTACTACAAGCACACCGGTCACCCCGGCGGCATCAAGGAAACCACCCCAGCCAAGGTGCTGGGCGGTCGCTTCCCCGAGCGCGTGCTAGAAAAGGCTGTTGAGCGCATGATCCCCCGCGGCCCGCTGGGCCGTGCGCAGATGCGAGCGCTGCATATCTATGCCGGCACCGAGCACCCGCATGACGGCCAGAAGCCCGAAGTGCTCGACGTTGCCTCGATGAACCGCAAGAACAAGGTTGCCGCATAATGGCTGACACCAACGACACCGTCACCGATCTCGCCGATCTGAAGGACATTGCCGGCGACGCGCCTCAGGGCGACGCGGCCGACATCGCCAAGACCGCCGAGGTCCCCCTGCGTGAGCAGGAACTCGACAAGCAGGGCCGCGCCTATGCCACCGGCCGCCGCAAGGACGCCACCGCGCGCGTCTGGCTGAAGCCCGGCACCGGCAAGGTCACCGTCAACGGTCGCGACCAGGAAGTCTATTTCGCACGTCCGACGCTGCGCCTCGTCATCGACCAGCCCTTCGCGATCACCGATCGCCAGGGCCAGTACGACGTCGTCGCCACCGTCAAGGGTGGTGGCCTTTCGGGTCAGGCCGGCGCGGTCAAGCACGGGATCGCGCAGGCACTGTCCAAGTACGAACCTGCGCTGCGCGGGACCGTCAAGGCGGCCGGCTTCCTGACCCGCGACAGCCGCGTGGTCGAGCGTAAGAAGTACGGCCGCGCCAAGGCTCGCCGCAGCTTCCAGTTCTCGAAGCGCTAAGGCTGGATCTCCAGGATCAATGGGAAGGGCGGCTCCGCAGGGAGCCGCCCTTTTCTTTTGCAGATAGGCTATGCTGCAATCAGCGCTGCAGCATCATGATCCCCCAGGCGAGCCCGGAGCCGGCAAAGAACAACGGCCACGACCACCAGAACCGATAATCGACGACTTCGGCCATGTAGATCGCCATCTGGCCACCATGGCTGCCTTGCGATCCGATTATCAGCGAGATCACGCCCGACAATATCGCTCCGAGTGGGATCGCCTTGACCAGTTCCATCGCCATTCTCCGCCTGGATCAGGAAGCGAAATGCCACGGCTTGGTTTCGGAATCGGGTGCCAAAATCGGTTTGCGAAGGCGGTTGCCGTTCGCGGTTAATGGATAGGCGGGTCCACCGGTGGAATCTGCCGCACGGGTGCAACCGGCTCGCCGGGCTCACGCGGTGGCAGGGCGTTCTCGGGTACGTCATCGATCTGCATGTCGGGAGTATCGATATGCTCGAGATTGCGCACCGTTACCGAGAGTGTGCTCCCATTCCAGCTTATCTCGTTGAAGCTGGGTGGCGTCGAACGGGTGCGGTGCGACAGGGTCCCGGCCCCGATCATCCGCACGGGGCCGGCGGGTGTGGCCTCCATGATATCGAAGGCGTCATGGACATGACCCGAAAGGACCCCCACGACATTGCGCCTTGCCAGTTCGGCCAACGCGCGTTCGCCGTGCTTGGTCAGGGCCGTGCCCTTTGTCCCCACTTCCCTCAGTGGGTGGTGGACGGCGATGAGGGCACGGGTGCCCGACGGCAAGGCATCGACAAGCGCCAAGCAGTTCTCCAGCGCAGCTCGGCTGACCCAACCCTTGGACCAGTTGAGGCGTGGCTGTGCGGGCACCGCGGTCTTGAGTGGAATGATCGCCAGCGTGCCCAGATCGAGGTCACGCTCCACCTTCCCCTTCATCCCGCTGAACCGTCGATAGGGCGCGAAGAAGCGTTCGATAGGGTTGAAATAGGGCATGTCGTGATTGCCCACTTCGACTGTAACGGGCACGTCGAGCGAGTTGATCCATGCCGTAGCAGCGGCAAACTCGCGATGGCGCGCACGCATCGTCAGGTCGCCAGTGATCGCGACTGCATCGGGGCGCTGCACTGCAATTTCCCGCTTCACCCAATCGAGTGCGTGGGGGTTCTCGAGCCCGAAGTGGATATCGGAGAGATGGAAGATGCGCCGGAGTTCGGGTGCCATGTTCGCTCGCTAGCAGATCGCGCAGCGCGGCTGCCACAGGAATGTCGGGCCTATTGCTTAGATGCGACCTTTGATTAGCAGCCAGCAGAACGTCCCGTTCACCGCGGTATACGCGCCATAGAGCCAAGCGGCGGCCTTCCAGCCACTCGCCGCCAGGAACATGGCGGCAAGGAGGATAAGGAACTCAAGCATCAGCGAAACTCTCCCCCCACCGCGACGCAGGGCTGGCGGGAGCGAATCGAGGATCGGGTTGCCACTTTCGAGCATCGCCTTTCCGAGGGCGAAGTTCAGCACACCGCAAATGAAGAGTAGCGCCAACAGCATCGACGGACGGCATAGGCTTGTCGTCGGTGGATTGCCAATCGCGGTTCGTCGGCTGCCTAGCACCGCCGATCCAAAGACCCGGTCGCTCGTCGAGCAGCACGTGCGACTACAGTTGTAGCTGGGTAATACAGGTCATGCGGAGGGTCCTCCCCCAAGTCAGTCCCCCAAAACCGGGGCCCTCCGCAGACCCGGAGGAAACCCTTATGAAAACGACCCTCGCCCTAATCGCCGCTGCCGGTCTGGCCGTACCGGCCGCCGCCATGCCCGCCGACGCCGTCCCCTACAGCGTAAGTGTGAAGTATTCTGACCTCAACCTCGACACACCCGAAGGCCTTGCCCGTCTTGAGCGCCGAATCGACACGGCGTCTCGCGAGGTATGCGGCTTCCAACGCGTGGTCACTGGTACCCGCATCCGCAGCTCGGAAATCAATGCCTGCCGCGACAAGGTCAAGGCCAAGGCCATGGCCCACATCGCAGCCGTTCGTGATGAGCAGGCGCGCGGCGGCTGATTGATTTGCAGCTGTCTCAGAGCAGCGCAGAACAGGGTGGCTGCACCCCCAGCCAAACCCACAGAACTAGACCCCGGCCGAATGCAGTCCCTCGGTCGGGGTCAACTTTATCGCAGGACTGCAGGGTTCGGAAAAGCGCGGCGTATCAGCGCCCGGCCATCGCCTTGACCTTGGGCAGGTAGGTCCGCCCGATCCGCAGCGCCTCACCGTCATCGAGTTCCACCGACCACACACCCAGACCGTCGTGCCTGAGGCCTGCGATCCGGTCGCGGCGCAGGATGGTCGAACGGTGGATACGGATGAAACGCGCCGGATCTAACCGCTTCTCGAGGCCGGCAATGGTTTGCAGCAGCAAATAGGTGCGCGCTTCGTCGCCTTCACCGACATACAGGCGCACATAATCACGCTCGGCATCGATCCGGCCCACTTCCGACGTAGCGATCCGGATCAGCTCGGAACGATGCGGGATCCACAGTTCTTCCAGCCAGCGGCTGTCACCGCGCTCGGCATCTCCCTGCCGGGCGAGCGCGCGCTTTATGGCGCGTTCCAACCGCTCGGGCTTAACCGGTTTGAGCACGTAATCGACCGCATCGAGATCGAAGGCCTCGACCGCGTAATTGTCATGCGCGGTGACGAAAATCACGGCCGGACGAGTCGCGGACTTGGCCAATTCCTTGGCAACCGAAAGTCCATCAACCTCAGGCATTGTCATGTCGAGCAGCACGAGATCGGGCTTGAGTGCTTCGATCAGCCGCAGTGCCTGGCCGCCATCGCTGGCGGTGCCAATCACCGCTAGGTCATCCATCTTTGCGCAGATCACCTGCATCCGCTCGATTGCGAGCGGTTCGTCGTCGACAATCAGTGTGCGCAGTTTCTGCGGTGTGTCTTCAGCCATGCTTCACCATGGGGAGCCTGAGTTCGGTTTCATAGCCCTGCAACGCCGGGCCCGAGGTTACGGTCGCTTCGTTGCCAAAGCGCGCCTCGAGACGATCACGAACATTGGCGAGACCGATGCCGAAGCCGCCCGAATGACCTGCTGGCATGCCCGGCCCATCATCGCAGACCGTCACCACCAGTCGCCCATACTCCTCGCGCGCGGCGATCGAAACCGTCACCGGGCGCGAGCTGGCGGAAACGCCGTATTTGACCGAGTTCTCGACCAGCGGCTGCAGGATCATCCCCGGCACCTTGTAGTTTGCCAGCGCCGAAGGCAGGTCGACCCGGACGCGCAGCCGCTCCGGAAAGCGCACCGCTTCGATCTCGAGATAGTGTTCCTGCAGGTCGATCTCGTCGGCCAGGGTCACGTCGCCGGTGGAGTCTTCGGCCAGGCTGTGGCGGTAGAAGCGGGAAATCGTCTGGATCATCTGCTCGGCCTGTTCGGCCTTGCCTGTCATCACCAGTGCGCTGAGCGAGTTGAGCGTGTTGAACAGGAAATGCGGGTTCACCTGGTAACGGAGCGAGCGCAGTTCGGCTGCCTTGGCCGCGGTACGGAACCGCTCACCCTCTCGCTCGGCGGCCAGCGCCTGCGCGCGCGCCTGGATAGCAATGTAGAGAGCCGCCCAGGCCAGCAGCAGGAAGTAGCGGCCAAGTGCGATGTCGAAGGTCATCCGCCACTGATCCATCAGCGTCGGAGCCGGGGCAATCAACACGCTTTCCGGTTCGGCCGTCTCGGCTTGACTGACATCATTGTCGATCGGCGCGCGTGGGACGTCGACAAGCAAGTTGCCCGATTCGTCGCGACGGATGGCAATGCCGCGCTCGGCGCCGATCCGCTTCTCGATCTGGGCCTGGACAGGCTCGAACATCCACTGATTGACCTGGGCAATAACCAGAGAAGCTGGCGTGGCGATTACCGCGGCGACCGCAATCTTGACCCCGATCGAGCGGCGATCGAACAATCGCAACACCAACCACATGACGCTCGTCATGGCGATGCCGACCAGCACAACGACGCTGCGGCGCCAGAGCATTTCCCATTCGAGACCGAATCCTGACAATTCGCCCCGAATGGTCGCGAGGGTGAAATAGATCACCCATACGCTCACGATCGAGCCCATCACGACTCGCGTCGAGAGATGCGGGGTTTCCGAGTTCATCTGGCGTTCATGCTGCAAAACATGCCGACGTGTGGCCCCGAAGGCGTGCAAAAGCCAGCACGGCGGTCGATATGGTTCACACGTTAGTCGAGGCGGATGCTATTCGGCGGGCTCGAAATTACCTTCGGCGATCCGCTTGCGCCATTCAGCCGGGGCAAGCGTGTGAACGTTGTTGCCCGCCGCGTCGACCGCGACCGTCACCGGCATGTCCTGCACCTCGAATTCGTAGATCGCTTCCATGCCGAGATCCTCGAAGGCAACAACCCGCGCGCCCTTGATCGCCCGGCTGACGAGATAGGCTGCCCCGCCTGTCGCCATCAGATAGGCAACCTTGAAACGACTGATCACCTCGACCGCATTGTGCCCGCGCTCGGCCTTGCCGATCATCGCCAGGAGTCCAAGGTCGAGCATCATCTCGGTGAACTTGTCCATGCGGGTAGCAGTGGTCGGACCAGCCGGGCCAACGACTTCACCCATCACTGGATCAACCGGCCCGACGTAGTAAATAGCGCGTCCCTTGAAATCGACCGGGAGCTCCTCACCCGCATCAAGCATATCCTTGATCCGCTTGTGCGCGGCATCCCGCCCGGTAAGCATCTTGCCGGAGAGCAACAAGCGATCGCCATGGTTCCAGCTCGCCACTTCCTCTGGTGTCAGCGCATCGAGATTTACGCGCTTCGCTGCACTGTCGGGCTGCCAGGTGACTTGCGGGTAATCGTCGAGCTTGGGCGGCTCGAGGAAGGCGGGACCAGAGCCATCGAGCGTGAAGTGCGCATGGCGCGTCGCCGCGCAGTTCGGGATCATCGCCACCGGCTTGCCCGCGGCATGGCAGGGCCAGTCGAGGATCTTGACGTCGAGCACGGTCGACAACCCGCCCAAGCCCTGTGCACCCACACCCATCGCATTGACCGCGTCGAAAATCTCGATCCGCAGCTTCTCGATATCGTTCTGCGGCCCGCGCGCTTTCAGCTGGCCCATGTCGATCGGATCCATCAGGCTCATCTTGGCAAGCTTCACGCAATGCTCCGCCGTACCACCGATGCCGATGCCGAGCATGCCCGGCGGGCACCAACCCGCACCCATAGAGGGAATCTGCTCAATTACCCAGTCGACGATATTGTCGCTGGGATTCATCATCTTGAACTTGGACTTGTTCTCGCTGCCACCGCCCTTGGCCGCGACATCCACGCTCACCGTATTGCCCGGCACCATCTCGACCGACAGGACACACGGCGTATTATCGCGCGTGTTGCGGCGGGTGAAGGCCGGATCGGCAAGGATCGACGCACGCAGCTTGTTGTCGGGGTTGTTGTAGCCACGGCGCACGCCTTCATCGACGACGTCCTGCAGGCTCAACCGCGAATCGAGTCGACAATCCATGCCCCATTTGACGAAGACGTTGACGATGCCGGTATCCTGGCAGATCGGCCGGTGTCCCTCGGCACACATCCGGCTGTTGGTCAGGATCTGCGCGATCGCATCCTTCGCGGCGGGGCCCTTTTCCGCCTCATAGGCTTCGCCCAGCGCGCGGATATAGTCCATCGGATGGTAGTAGGAGATGTACTGAAGCGCGTCGGCCACGCTCTCGATCAGGTCGGTTTCCTTGATGACGGTCATGTCGCTCATCGCCGCGAGTTCCCATGTTGCAGAATTGCGCTCTCCGATAGGCGCGTTTGCGGCCATCGGTCAAAGCGCTTGGACACATCTTCTCTTGCGCCTAAAGCAAGCCTGCTTGACCTAGCGTGTTATTAGAGTAATACAGTAGCAATTGCCATGACCACGACCCTATCCCCTTCGAACGACTTTGCCGCCGCCCGCCGCGCGATGATCGACAGCCAGTTGCGCACCAGCGGCGTAAACGAGGCCTTCGTTCTCGATCGCATGCAAGCGGTTGCTCGTGAGGATTTCGTGCCTGAAGAGATGCGCGCCGCGGCCTATACCGATCGCGCAATCCGATTGGGCGAGGGCAAAGCGCTCGCTGCACCGCTGTTTCACGGCATGATGCTGGCGGAAGCCCAGCCGAAAGCCGATGACACCGCTCTCGTGGTCGACGGTGGCAGCGGCTACCTCGCTGCGCTGGTCGAGCCGCTGGTCGGTTCGCTCAAGACGCTCTCGTCCGACGAGGCCCTGAGTGCCAAGAAGAAGGGTGCCTATACCCTCGTCCTTGTCGACGGTGCCATCGAGCACGTTCCCGCCGAACTCGCGAAGCTGGTGGCCGAAGGCGGCCGGATCGTGACCGGCCTGGTCGACCGCGGGGTCACCCGTCTTGCCACCGGGCGCAAGGCTGCGGGCTCGCTCGCACTCCTGCCGCTGGCGGAAATCGGTGTCCCGCGCCTCCACCAGTTTGACAGGCCCACCAGCTGGAGCTTCTGAATGCGGTCAACCGCCCCTGCGAGAAAGTTCGCTTACACCACTGCGCTCGTCGCGCTGACCGTCGCCGCACCTGCCAGTGCCGACACGCTTCAGGAAGCGCTGACCGAAGCCTATCTCTCCAATCCGACGCTGCTCGCCGCTCGCGCGAACCAGCGCGCGAATGACGAGAACGTGCCGATCCAACGGGCCCAGGGGTTACCGGGGATCAACACCACCGCGACCTATGTAGAATCGATCCAGAAGTCGCAGAACAGCTTCAATGCCCCCGACCGCACGCTGCAAGTCAATCCGCAGCTGACTGTGCCGATCTATTCAGGCGGTGCGGTCCGCAACTCGGTCAAGGCCGCGGAGGAACGGGTGACTGCGGGTCGTGCGGATCTGCGTGCAACGGAAAGCTCGATCTTCAGCCAGGTTGTCGCCGCCTATATGGACGTGCTGCGCAATGAAGCCATCGTGGCACTCAATGCGAACCAGGTCGAAGTCCTCAAGGTGAACCTGCAGGCCACCAGCGACCGGTTCGAGATCGGTGACCTCACTCGCACCGACGTGGCCCAGTCGCAGTCCCGCCTCGCCACCGCCCAGGGCAATCTGCAAGGCGCGCAATCCAACCTCATCTCGGCCAGGGAAACCTATATCTCACTGGTCGGCGACGAACCCGACAGCCTCCAGCCGCCGCCGCCGCTGCCGAACCTGCCGCAGGACGTAAACGACGCCGTCGATTTCGCACTGGACAACAATCCCGACCTGATCGCCGCCAAGGATCGCGCCAAGGCGGCTGGATTCGACACGGAAGTGGCTGGTTCGGGTCGCTTGCCGAACCTAGCCCTCTTCAGCGGCGCAACTTACACCAATTACTTCAATACCTTGGCAGGGGGTTCCTCGGCGCTGGCCCAGCGCGAAACAACCGCCAACGCAGGTGTCAGGCTGACCGTTCCGATCTTCCAAGGTGGCCTTCCGGCAGCCCGTCAACGCCAGGCGCAGGCTCGCGAAACCGCGGCATTGGAGCAGGTCATCGCAGCTGAGCGCAACGTGATCGTGCAAGTCCGATCGGCGTGGTCGAGCTGGCAGGCTTCGCTGGCCGTGATCGAAAGCAGCCAGCTTGCAGTCGAAGCAGCCGCGCTGAGCCTCGAGGGCGTGAAGGCCGAGAACACCATCGGGAATCGCGACATCCTGGACGTGCTCAACGCTGAGCAGGAACTGCTCTCTGCACGCGTCCAGCTGGTGACGGCTCGGCGCAATGCCTATGTCGCGGGCTTCAGCTTGCTCGCCGCGATGGGCCGCGCAGAGGCGCGCGACCTTGGCCTCGGTGACGAGGGCACGCTCTACGATCCGGTTGAAAACTACCAGCGTGTCCATGGGCGGATCTGGGACTGGAATCGCGATCCGGAGCCCGTCGCCAGCGCGACCCGCACCGTGGATATCCCCCCCCCGACTGCCGAAGTTACCGAAGTGGATGAAACCGCTTCCAAAAGTGAGTACTAAGGTCCGGTAGCCGAATCGGAGTGCCGATTCGAAGCAGGGGCAGGGACGCAATGCAGCAACCGGGCGAACCATCGGTCGAAGAGATCCTGGACTCGATCAAGAAGGTTATCGCGCGCGACAATCGCGAGGGCATGATCGCCGAACGCCGGCGCAAGATCGGGCCGACTCCGGAACCCGAAACGCACCAGGTCGAAACCGAAGAAACGGTCGAGGAAGTACTCGAGCTCGATGCCGACTTTGCCATGGAGACGGCCGAAGAAGAGGCGGGCGAGGCCGCCGAGGCGCTGATCCGCGACGAAACCCGCAACGCAATGCGTGAGAACTTCGCCGCACTGGCCATGCTGTCCCAGCCGGGCAAGGCGCCGCAGATCGTTCGGTCGGGCGAGACCTCGCTCGAAGGGCTGGTCCGTGAAATGCTCCGCCCGATGCTCGCCAAGTGGCTCGATGAAAACCTTCCCGCAATGGTCGAGGAAATGGTCAAGGCGGAAATCGCCCGGATCGCCGGCAAGCGCTCCTGATCCCAATCTTGGCATCGGCGCGCTGCGGGGCTAGGTCCGCGCGCATGACTGCACGCAATCGGGTCGCATTCCCTATCGCCAGCGCGCTCGCGCTTTTCGCCGCCCCTCTCGCCGCCACGCCGGACGGCCGTACGGCGATGAGCGCGAAAGACCTCGTCACCATGCCGCGCCTCGGCGCGCCGAGCGTCGATCCCGCGGAACGCATGGCGGTCTACACGGTGACCGAGACCGATCCCGAAAGCTATGCACGCAAAAGCGTGCTGCACATGCGCCTGCTCAATGTGATGGGTGCTGCATCGTTGCGGCTGGAGATCGATGGGAGCGACGCGCAGTTCGGCGGCGATGGCTGGCTCTATTACCTGGCCGACAGTGCCGAGGGGGGTGAGGATGCCACCAGCCAGGTCTGGCGCGCGCGGATCGGTGAAGACGGCAGCGTTTCCGACGTGATGCGGGTCACCAACCTGCCACGCGCAGTCAATGGTTTCGCCGTATCGAAGGACGGCACGAAGATTGCCGTATTCGTCGAAATCTCACGCAATTGCGCGGCACTCGACTGCGACGACAGCGCCAAACCCTACGCGCCCGGGCCGGGCACGGGGCGGCTGTACCAAGGCGACGGTGGCTTCGTCCGCCATTGGGACCATTGGGAAACGCCAGGCACGTATAACCGCGTCTTCACCTTCAATCTCGAGAACGGCAAGGCGCACGGCACGGGCGTTGCGGTGGACGGGCCGGCAGGCGCCGGTGGGCCCAGCGGCGATACGCCGACCATGCCGTTCGGTGGCAATGAAGACTTTGCCTTCGCCCCCGACGGCAAGGGGGCGTGGTTCGTGGCGCGTGAAGCCGACGCGCGGGAACCCTTCTCGACCAATCTCGATATCTGGTGGACCGACCTTTCGGGTGGCGTTCCCGTCAATATGACCAGGGCCAACGCAGCGATGGACATGCTGCCCGCCCCTTCGCCAGACGGGCGCCACCTAGCCTATGTCGCGATGGAACGGCCGACATACGAAGCAGATCGCCAGGTCGTGATGCTGCGCGACCTCAAGACCGGCGCCACGCGCGCGCTGACGCAGGATTTCGACCGTAGCTTCGGCTCGCTCGCCTGGACGCCCGATGGGCGCTGGATCGTCGCCACTGCGCAAGACGTGCTCGACACGCCAGCCTTCCGTATCGATCCGCACAGCGGCAAGGTCGAACGGCTCGACCTCATGGCCGGGAACGAGGCGCACATCGCCAATGTCGTTCCGTTGCGCGCTGGCAGGCTGGTGTTCACCCGCGATTCGATCGGCGCTCCCCCCGAACTCTACCTTGCCCAGGCATGGGGACAGGCAAAGCCGCTAACCGACGCAGTGACGACGCGAATTGGCAAGCTGGCTCCGGTCTCGGTCCAGCGCTTCAACTTCACTGGCGCCGACGGCGATACCGTGTGGGGGCAGATTACCAAGCCCGAGGGCGCGACGGGCAAGCTTCCCGCAATCCTTTATGTCCATGGCGGGCCGCAAGGCACCTTCAACGACAGCTGGTCGAACCGCTGGAATCCGCGCGTCGTCGCGAGTCAGGGCTACGCGGTGATCTCGGTCGACTTCCATGGATCCACCGGATACGGGCAGGCCTTCACCGACGCGATCAACAACGACTGGGGTGGCAAGCCGCTGGAGGACCTGCAGAAGGGCCTCGCCCATGCGCTCACGGTCGATCCGCAGATCGACGGGAGCCGGGCCTGCGCGATGGGCGCCAGTTATGGCGGCTACATGATGAACTGGATCGCCGGGCTATGGCCCGACCGGTTCAAGTGCCTCGTCCAGCATGACGGCGTGTTCGACGCACGCGCCATGGCCTACGAAACCGAGGAGCTGTGGTTCGACATCTGGGAACACGGCGGCAAGAGGTACTACGAAGACCCTGCCGCCTACGAACGGTGGAATCCCGTGAATCACGTCGACAAATGGCAAACCCCGATGCTGGTGATCACCGGCGAGAGGGACTTCCGTATCCCCTACACCCAGGGCATCGCGTCCTTCACTGCGCTGCAGATGCGCGGCATACCCAGCCAGCTGCTGGTCTTTCCCGACGAAAACCACTGGGTACTGAAGCCCAAGAACTCGCTGCAATGGCACCAGACCGTGTTCAATTGGCTGGGCAGGTGGCTGAAGCCGGCAGAATGAGCAACACCCCGGCAGATCTCGACAAGGCTCGTGCCGCGCTGGCCAAGATTGGTGGGGCCACGATCGAACGACAGATCTTCCTCTGCGCCATGTCGGAAAAGCAGAAATGCTGCCGTCGCGAAGAGGGCGAAGCTGCGTGGAAATACCTCAAGCGGCGGATGAAGGAACTCGGCCTGGTTGGACCGGGTGGAACGGTGCAGCGGACCAAGGCCGACTGCCTGCAGGTCTGCGAAGCCGGGCCGATTGCCGTCGTCTGGCCCGACAACGTCTGGTACCATTCCTGTCGTGAAGACGTGCTCGAGGCGATTATCCAGCGCCACCTGATCGGCGGCGTTCCGGTCGAGGAATACCGGCTGCGTCCCGCAAACTAGTCGTCCGCCAGCGGATCCTCGATCGCTTCGTCGTGGCCAGTACCCGATGACAGGAATACCAGCCCCATCAGCGCACTCGCCATCAGCATGGTGAAGCCGATCCCCAGCGCTGCGGCGATATAGTAGTGAATGGAAACCTCGGTGCTGCCGAACTTGTAGAGCAGCGCGAGCGAGATCGCGACGACACCCACAGTCAGCAGCAGCATGAAGCGCATGATCCGGCGGAACCGCGCCCATGCAAAAGCCGCCTGTTCCGGATCGTCGAGGGGGGACTTCCTGGCCATCGCGGCCCATCTGGAGGCTCGCGCCCGGCGATTCAATGCCAATCCCTAACCGATTCGCTTTTGAGCCCGGAAAGTGGCATTCTCCCTAGCCAGGAGTGGTACAGGAGGTCGGGCATGATAAGCAGGCTGATCGAAGGTCGGGCAAGTTCGGAAATCGTCGCATCCACCGTAGACACGCCGGTACGCGAGGTGATCGCATTGCTGGCAGAACGACGCATCGGCGCGGTGCCGATTCTCGAGAACGGAAGGGTGGCGGGGATTTTTTCCGAGCGCGACGTGATCTATCGACTGGCCGCCGAAGGCGACGCTTGCCTCGACCGACCCGTTGGAGAAGTTATGACCTCGCCCGCGATTACGGTCGATCCGCGCACCACCGTACTCGATGCCCTGGCGCTGATGACCCGTCGCCGCATCCGCCACTTGCCGGTGGTCGATGGCGAGGCAATGTGCGGCTTCATTTCGATCGGCGATCTCGTCAAGGCGCGGCTCGACCAGATCCAGCACGAAGCCGAGGCGATGCGCGAATATATCCAGACCGCTTGAGTGGAACGGCGCGCATTCCTACATCCATGCGCATGAGCATTGCCCCAACCCTCACCGAAGCTGCCGCCGCCCGCGTTGCCGCGATTGCGCAAAAGCAGGCCAAGCCGGCTATCTTGCGCCTTTCGGTCGAGGGGGGTGGCTGTTCCGGGTTTCAGTACAAGTTCGACCTTGCCGCTGCGCCCGAAGGTGACGACACGGTGAGCGAGACCGGCGGAGTCCGCCTGGTGGTCGATGCAGTGAGCCTCGATCTCGTATCCGGGAGCACCGTGGATTTTGTCGAATCGCTGGGTGGCGCGGCCTTCCGGGTCGAAAACCCGCAGGCGGCAGCAGGTTGCGGTTGCGGTTCCAGCTTCGGCATTTAGTGTCCGGGCGATGAAAATCGCCAGCTTCAACATCAACGGGATCAAGGCGCGGCTTCCGCGCCTGAAGGAATGGCTCGAAGAGACCCGACCCACCGTCGCCTGCCTCCAGGAAATCAAGACGATGGATGAAGGCTTTCCGGCCGACGAGTTCGAGGCGATCGGCTACAAGGCTATCTGGCACGGGCAGAAAAGCTTCAACGGGGTCGCCATCCTCGCCGATGGGGTCGAGCCGGTCGAGACAAAGCGTGGCTTACCGGGAGATCCGGATGACGAACAGGCGCGTTACCTCGAAGCCGAGGTCAACGGCGTCCGCGTCGCTTCGATCTATCTTCCCAACGGCAACCCTCAGCCGGGACCCAAGTTTGACTACAAGCTACGCTGGATGGAGCGACTGCGTGCGCACGCCGCCTCGCTGTGGGCGCAAGAGATCCCCACCGCCTTGGTCGGCGACTACAACGTCATTCCCAATGATCGGGACGTGTGGGCGGTCAAGGCGATGGAAGACGATGCGCTGATGCAGCCCGAATCGCGCGACGCCTACAAGCGGATGCTCGGTGATGGTTGGACCGACGCCCTAGCCACACTCAACCCACGCGGCGGAGTTTGGACCTATTGGGACTACCAGGCCGGGGCCTGGCAGCGCGATCATGGCTTTCGCATCGATCATCTGCTCCTGTCCCCCGAACTGGCCGACCGCATGGTCGCTGCGGGCGTCGACAAGGCCCATCGCGGGCGGGAGAAGGCGAGCGATCACGCCCCGGTGTGGGTCGAGATCCGCGACTGACACGAAGAAGGGCCGCCGCAGTGCTGCGACGGCCCTGTTAGTTCGGCCATCCCTATCTCAACGATAGAAGATGTGCGTATCGATCGTGGCGAGCGCGACCTTGCGGCGGCTCCAGCCGGGTCGAACATATGTGGCGTGGAAATAAAGCGCTTCACTCGCCTTGCTGTCCCACAGCCCGCGATGCGCGATGCGCGCGATTGCCCTGGCATTGGCCCAGGCCTTCGACGCGGTGCGAATCCGCGGCATGTTGCCGTTCTTGATGAACGAGAACTGCGAGCGCTGGTAGACGACGCCGCAATAGCTTTCCGGGAAGCGCCGGTCTTCTGCGCGGTTGACGATCACCTGCGCCACGGCCAGCTGGCCATCGAGCGGTTCGCCGCGGGCCTCGAAATAGATCGCACCAGCCAGGCACTGGAGCTCGGGTGAGAGTTCGCCACTGGCGGGCATGGCGTTGACCAGCTCGCGCAGGCTCTGGGCCCGCGGTGCTTCGGTCGTTTCCTCTATGTCGGATTGCGCTTCCTCAGCGGGAAGCTGCTGCACCACTTCCTTCTCGACGAAGACCGGCACGACCTCTTCGGTCAATTGTGCCGCAACAGCGGTGGTTTGGGTCGCCTGCGCCGCGACCTGGGCGTTGGCGCCGGAACTTTCTGCCCCGGCAAGGGTAATAGTGGCGGCCACCGCGAAGAGCGCGGTTAAACCGGTGAACTTGCGAACCATGATTCCGAAACAATCGGCGGTTGGCGGACTGACACAGGCTGGGACCCACGCGCGTTTTCCTGCGTCGTTTAATCGGGTCCGTTAACGGGCCTGCCGGCCACCCCCCGTCTGCGTGCTTGTGCTACGACCGTATTGTCGCGGGCACCGCCTACGCCTCGTAAGGTTGGCGGCCAAATAGTCGCAATTGATACGGTGTCAACCTATTGCAGTGCGGAATCGATGAAGTGTTCCGGATCGGGAAGGTCCAGTTCGACCACCCAACAATCGGGATCCGAACGTCGTCGCCGTTCGATATACTGCGTAAATTCGTCTTTATCTTCAGCATTTTCTTCCTTCGTCAGGACGAATTTGCGCGAGCCATCGAGCTGCGGCATCCGCTCCCATAGACGTGCGTTGGCTCCGCGCGTCATGGTGACGAGAAGAATTACGCCTGCATCTTTTTCGCCGCGCTGCACAATAGCCGCGAATCCTCCCGAGGCTTCGGCTGTGCGAACCAGGGCGCTGGCTTCCAGGTGGGCAGGCAGGCGACCTTCCATTAATCCTGTTCCTTCACCTGATACCCCGGCAGGCCAGACAGCGCGATGCGGGAACGCATGAAGGTGCCAGTGCCGCGGCCTATCTCGTCCCCGTCGGCATCGACCAGCCGCGCTTCGGCGACAAATACCCGCTTGCGCCCGCTGACCCAACGTCCTTCTGCCACTACCTCGCCCGCACGGACCGGCTTGGTGAAATGCAGGTTGAACGAAGTGGTCAGCAGGAAACGATCGGTGACGAAGGTGTTGGCGGCATAGAAGGCCGCGTCGTCGAGCATCTTGAAATAGATCGTCCCATGCGCCGCCCCTGCCGCATGGTAACTCGCTTCGGTCACGGTGAAGGTGATGCGAGAGCGGCCCTCGCCAGGGATCTCGAGCCGCGATTCGTACAGGGCGTTGACCGGAGCCGATGCATACAGGCTCTCGAGGGCGCGATAATGGCGCTCAGCTCCAGTCATGTCCGCCTTTCAGCCTAGCGCGGTTCGACCCAGCCGATCGACCCGTCGTGGCGACGATAAACCATGTTGTGCTGCTCGCTGCCGGCGTTCTTGAACAGCAGCGCGTTGGCGTTCTGCAGGTCGAGCATCATCACCGCATCGGCGACACTGCATTCGGGGATCACCGCGCGGGTTTCAGCAATCACCGGCGGGCTATCCGCAGTAATCTCTTCCTCGTCGTCAGGCTCGGGAGCAGCAAGGATCGTGTAGGCAGCTTCTTCCTCGCGCAGCGCGTGGTCGGCCTGCTCATGGCGATCCTTGATACGTCGCTTGTAGCGGCGCAGCTGCTTTTCGATCTTGCCGGCGGCGGCGTCGAAAGCCTGGTGGACATCGTGCGCCTCGGCATGACCCTTGAGGATCAGGCCCTGCATCACATGGGTGACAATGTCGGAGGTGAAGGCGCCACCCGGGCCCTTGCCGAAAGTTACGTGCGAGGAGATCGCTCGGTTGAAATACTTCTCGACGATGGCGTTCATGCGTTCGGAGACATGCTCCTGCAAGGCGGCGCCGGTATCGATCTGGTGGCCAGAGACGCGGATGTCCATGTTGTTGTGTTCTCCTTTGTCTGCCCTACGATCCCTTGATCCGGCCCGTCCGCCGGATCGTGTCGAACCCTAGCCCCACAAGGGGTTTTCGAGCTCGGCGACGAATTTCCTGTGCCGTTCCAATTCCTCCGCTGAAGCAGCATGCGGCCGTGGTTCGCGGCGCGGCCCTGAAGACTGGCGAACCGCGATAATCTCGGTCACCTCGGTCACGATCTCGACATGGCGCGTCGCGGCGAGCTCGAGCCCGATCTGCCGCCCGCCCTTCAGCTCGACATAGACCTGCGCCAACAATTCGGCATCGAGCAGCGCGCCGTGCTTGACCCGGTGGCTGCGATCAATCCCGTAGCGGGTGCACAGGGCGTCGAGTGAAAGCTTGGCGCCGGGGTGGCGCCTCTTCGCTAGCGCGACGGTATCGACCATCCGGCTGGTGCAGATCGGATCGCGTTCGCACAGCGCGAGCTCGTTGTTGAGGAATCCGAAGTCGAATCCCGCATTGTGCGCCACCAGCGGGGCATCGGCGACGAAAGCGAGCAGTTCATCGGCCAATTCGCGGAACAGCGGTTTGTCAGCCAGGAACGCTGCCGACAGGCCATGCACGGCCTCCGCCCCCGCGGGCATGTCGCGTTCCGGGTTGAAGTAGGCGTGAAAGGTCGCGCCAGTGGGTACGAGATTGACCATCTCGATGCATCCAATCTCGACCATCCGGTCCCCCGTCTTGGGGTCGAGTCCGGTGGTCTCGGTATCGAACACGATCTCACGCATTGCTTACCCTATCGGCCTCGGTTGCGCGGATTTCAAGGGGGCGCAGCCGGCTAGCGCGCGGCACTGGCTTGCTTCAACTCCCCAATGAGGTCGATCACCTCGTCTTCGGTCAGCTCGATCGAGGTCCCGGTGTCGATAATGTGGTCGGCGCGGGCGCGCTTGTCCGCGTCGGGCACCTGCAGCGAAAGGATGTGAGCGAACTTGTCCTCGGTCATCCCGGGGCGGGCGAGCACGCGCTTGCGCTGCGCCTCGGCCGGGGCGGAGACGACCACCACGCGGTCCACCGCGGCCACGCCACCCTTCTCGAACAACAGGGGAATGTCGAAGACCACCACGGGAGCCCCCACATGTTCGATCAGGAAGGCTTCGCGCTTCTTCGCCACGGCGGGGTGCACGATGGCCTCGAGCCGCGCGAGCGCAGCCTTGTCGCCGAATACCTGTTCGCCCAGCTTCTCCCGCAGCACACCTTGCGGGCCGGTCGACCCGGGAAATTCGGCCTCGATCGCAGGTAGTAACTCGCCGTCCGGACCTTGCATCGCGCGGACTTCCGCATCGGCATCGAAGACCGGTACTCCCGCTGCTTCGAACATGGTCGCAACGGTCGACTTGCCCATTCCGATGGAACCGGTGAGGCCGACGATAAGCGGGCGGGTCATGCTGTCAGCCTTTCGCGCAGATCGGGATCGAATTCGCGCGGCGGCTCGACATCGAAGAAGTGGGTGAAGGCCGCAGCCGCCTGCCCGATCAGCATGGCCAGCCCATCCACGGTCGCAAAGCCGGCTGCCCGCGCATTCCTGAGGAAGTCGGTCTCTACCGGATCGGTCACGATATCATAGGCAATCGACCCCGGAGGCGCGTGGCTCCAGTCGAAGGCGAGCGGCGACTGGCCGCGCATGCCCAGCGGCGAGGCATTGACGACGAGGTCGCAGCATCCCTCACGGTCGTCGAAGGCAAAATCGGTTGCTTCGGCAAAATGATCGAGTGGAGCGGCGTGATGTTCTCCGCCCGGATCGAGTTCGTCCAGCAAGGCGCGCGCCTTGTCCGGATTGCGTCCGGCAAGCACCAGGGTGAATCCCTCGCCCGCAAGCCCGGCGATGATCGCCCGCGCCGCACCGCCGGTCCCAAGGATCCGCGCCATGCGGAAATAGTGTTGTTGGGCCAGTTGGCCGCGCAAAGGCTCGAGGAAGCCCGCAACATCCGTGTTGTAGCCCACCAGCGAGCCGTCGGATTCGCGCACAATGGTATTCACCGCAGCAACCTTGGTCGCAAGCGGGTCGATCCGATCGAGAAAGGGGATCACTGCCTGTTTGTGCGGCATGGTCACGTTGCAGCCGCGCCATGCCTCGTCACCACGAAGCGCGGCGAGGTAGGATTTCACATCAGCTGGCAGGACATGGTGAGCACGATAGGTCGCATCCAGCCCCAGTTTCTCGATCCAGAAGCCATGGATTGCGGGTGATTTCGATTGAACGATCGGATCGCCAATGACTTCCGCGTAGCAAGTCATGCGAGCAAGGCGCCTTCTTCGCGAAGCGCGTCGAGTACCTGCAACAAGGGCATGCCAAGGACGGTGAACTGGTCGCCCACTATACCTTCGAACAGCTGCACACCGGGCCCTTCGATACGAAACACGCCTACGCAATAGCTAACCTGTGGCCATTCGGCGTCGAGATAGGCCGCAATGAACTCGTCGCTGAGTTCACGCACATGCAGTCGCGCAAAATCCGAACCAACCCACAGGATCTGACCACCCCGCGCCAGTGCCGCTGCACTATGCAGGGTCATCGTCCTGCCCGAGAACGCGCGCAGGTGTTCGGCGGCATTCTCGCGACTGGTCGGTTTGTCGAACCGGCGTCCATCGACTTCAACCAGCGAATCCGAGCCGAGCACCAGAGCCTCGGGATGGCGTGCTGAAACGTCAGCAGCCTTGGCCGCTGCGAGCGCCTGCGCGATCTCGACCGGTTCGACATCCTCCATTTCTGCTTCGAGGGCCCGTTCATCGATCTCGGCGCCGATCGCTTCGAAAGTGAGCCCGGCAGCGGTCAGCATCGCCTTCCGCGACGCACTGTTCGAACCGAGTATCAGGCCCGTTCCGGCGATCCCGCTCATATCGGCTTGGCTCCCTGGGTGGTCCCGCGCAACTCGCGCTCATTGTAAAGGCGGATCACGGCGGCCGCGGTTTCTTCGATCGAACGGCGCGTCACGTCGATGACTGCCCAGCCATTATCGGCGAACATGCGGCGGGCAAAGGCGACTTCCGCCTTGACCTTTTCCTGGTCAGCATAGTCAGTCTGGCGTTCCTCGTTCAGACTGAGCAGCCGGTTGCGGCGCACCTGCACCAGCCGTTCGGGTGCGGTGGTCAGGCCGACCACCATCGGGTTCTTGAGTTTGTAAAGCATCGGCGGCGGCGGGCTTTCCACCACCAGCGGGATATTCGCAACCTTGTAGCCGCGATTGGCAAGGTAGATGCTGGTCGGCGTCT
The DNA here is from genome assembly GCF_013260645.1 of Erythrobacter mangrovi. Lineage (NCBI taxonomy): Bacteria > Pseudomonadati > Pseudomonadota > Alphaproteobacteria > Sphingomonadales > Erythrobacteraceae > Erythrobacter > Erythrobacter mangrovi. The sequence goes on from NZ_CP053921.1 coordinate 1,092,289, forward strand.
TCGAGCTGCGCGACACGCCGGCAAGGACGATGTCGGCCTGCTCCCAATCCTCCCAGCCGATGCCATCGTCATGGGCGATCGTGAACTGGATCGCTTCGACGCGTTGGAAGTAGGCCTGGTCCATTGCATGCTGGCGGCCCGGCCTGCCATGAGCTTCCTGGCCCAGCGCCTTCTCGAGCGCCTCGGTAACCCGGTCGAGGATTGGCACCGCAGGCAGGCCCTGCTGGCTACACACCTCTTCCAGCCGGCTGCGGGTTTCCGGATTGACCAGCGTGAACAACACCAGGCCTGGATTGGCCTTGAGTTCGGGAACGATCCGCTCAAGGTGCTGGCGGCTGCGGACCATCGGCCAGAAATGACGAATGACGTCGGCATTCTCGAACTGCGCGAGCGCTGCCTTGGCAAGCATCTCGAGCGTTTCGCCGGTGGAATCGGACAGCAAGTGGAGGTGGACGCGGTTGGAAATGGGAGGCTCCGGCACCCTGTGGAGAACCTCCCGCATAAACCACGGGAGAAAGCTGGCGACAAGTTCGGGTGCGAATTCGCTCCCCACTGCGAGTCCGCCAAGGACCGACTTCCGCACAGGCCGGCAAGGTTTTGGACAGGCTGGGGACAGCCGGGATAACTTTGACTCGACTCACCGCGAACCACGAGTCGCGGCCAACCGGCACCCTTTGCATCGCGGGAGAAATCGGGCAGGGGCGCTTTATCCCTGAAATCCACAGGGCCAACAGACTCCATCAAACCTAATCAATATATATATTATTTGGATTGGACTCGCACGATGCCCGGTCTCCTGCTCGATACTCTCAACGGCCAGCGAGGCGCCAATGTGCCCCTCTGGCTCATGCGCCAGGCGGGTCGATACCTGCCCGAATATCGCGCGCTGAGGGAGCAGAAGGGCGGGTTCCTCGCGCTTGCCTATGACAGCGAAGCAGCATGCGAGATCACGCTGCAGCCGATCGATCGCTTCGGGTTCGATGGGGCAATCCTGTTCTCCGATATCCTGATCGTGCCCCACGCGATGGGCCAGGACTTGCAGTTCCTCGCCGGGGAAGGCCCGCATCTTTCGCCGCGACTGGTCGAAGCAGCGCTGGAAAGCCTCACGCCCGATCCTTCGCGGTACGAACCGATCTACCAGACGGTGCGCCTGTGCCGCCAGCGCCTGCCCGAAGGCGTGACCATGCTGGGCTTTGCCGGCAGTCCCTGGACCGTGGCGACCTATATGGTGGCCGGTGAGGGGAGCCGCGACCAACACGAAGCCCGCGCGCTTGCCTATCGCGACCCGGCTGCGCTCCAGGCGATCATCGACGCGATCGTGGCGCAGTCGATCGAATACCTTTCGGGTCAGATCGTTGCAGGGGCCGAAGCAGTTCAGTTGTTTGACAGCTGGGCAGGAAGCCTTGCGCCGTGCGAGTTCGAGCGTTGGGTCATCGCGCCCAATGCCGCGATCGTCGCGGCGCTGCGCGAACAGCACCCTGACGTACCGATCATCGGTTTTCCCAAGGGTTCGGGCGAGAAGCTTCCTGCCTATGCCCGGGAGACGGGGGTACAGGCGGTTGGTGTCGACGAAACTTTGGATCCCGCCTGGGTTGCCCGCGAATTGCCCGAAGGCCTGCCTGTGCAGGGCAATCTCGATCCACTGCTACTGCTGGCCGGTTCACCCGAGTTGGAGCGGCGTGTGACCGCGATCCTGCGCAGCTTTGCTGACCGTCCTCACGTGTTCAACCTCGGCCACGGCATCGACCGGCGCACCCCGATCGAGCATGTCGAGCGAGTGATCGCGGTTGTTCGCGGATTTGAGGGGTGACGCAGGGATGCTGCGATCCTACATAACCAGCAGATGCAGGATGTCCTCGCCATGACTTACTACTGGCTCAAGGCCGGGCACATCATTTTCATGGTTTTCTGGATGGCGGGGCTGTTCATGCTCCCGCGCCAGATGATCTACCTGCACTCAGCCGCCGCCGGATCCGATGAAGCGGCATCATGGGCCAAGCGGATGGGCCTGCTGCGCAAGGTCATCCTTTCGCCAAGCATCGCGGTCGTCTGGATCCTGGGCTTGCTGCTGGCATGGCATATCGGAGCATGGAGCCAGGGCTGGTTCCATGCCAAATTGCTGTTCGTCGCCGCCCTCAGCGGGTTCCATGGTTACATGGTGGCCCAATCGAAGAAGATGGTTGCCGGCGAACGGCCGTTGACCGAGAAGCAATTGCGCATGTGGGGCGAATTTCCCGGCATCGCGCTTGCCGTCATCGTGATCCTGGTGGTGGTCAAACCCTTCTGACCCGCGCTGTGTCGGGCGAATCACGGATCATTGGATTGTCGATTGACGCACATCGGGCGCGGTCGTAATTGCACATCACCGACCGGCTAGAGGTCCCGCATCCAGATGGGGCCAGGTCCGCTTTCTCCAAGCCCATACGACCTGCCGGCCATCAACCAGAATACTCAGAGAATTTCTATGCATCTCAAAGATTTGAAAGCAAAACCCCCAGCCGAACTGGTCTCGATGGCCGAAGAACTCGGGGTCGAAGGCGCTTCGACGATGCGCCGGCAGGACCTCATGTTCTGCATCCTGCGCGAACTGGCCGAGGACGAGGAATACGACGAACCGATCATGGGGATCGGCACGATCGAGGTGCTGCAGGACGGTTTCGGCTTCCTCCGCAGCCCCGAGGCGAACTACCTCGCCGGCCCCGACGATATCTACGTTTCGCCCAACCAGGTCCGCAAATGGGGCCTGCGTACCGGCGATACGGTCGAGGGCGAGATCCGCGCGCCGCGCGAAGGCGAACGCTACTTTGCGCTGACCAGTCTCAAGACGGTCAACTTCGACGATCCCGATGCCGTGCGCCACCGCACGAATTTCGACAACCTCACACCACTCTACCCCGATTCGAAGCTGACGCTCGACACGGTCGATCCGACGGTGAAGGACAAGTCGGCGCGCGTGATCGACATCATCTCGCCGCAGGGTAAGGGCCAGCGCGCGCTGATCGTGGCGCCGCCGCGCACGGGCAAGACCGTGCTGCTGCAGAACATCGCCAAGGCGATCACCGACAACCACCCCGAGGTGTTCCTGCTGGTGCTGCTCGTCGACGAGCGCCCGGAAGAAGTCACGGACATGCAGCGCAGCGTGAAGGGTGAAGTGATTTCATCGACCTTCGACGAGCCGGCCAACCGCCACGTCCAAGTCGCCGAAATGGTGATCGAGAAGGCCAAACGCCTGGTCGAACACAAGCATGACGTGGTCATCCTGCTCGACTCGATCACCCGCCTCGGCCGTGCCTACAACACCGTGGTGCCGAGCTCGGGCAAGGTCCTGACCGGCGGTGTCGATGCCAATGCGTTGCAGCGCCCGAAGCGCTTTTTCGGTGCCGCGCGCAACATCGAAGAGGGCGGTTCGCTCTCGATCATCGCCACCGCGCTGATCGATACCGGCAGCCGCATGGACGAAGTCATCTTCGAAGAGTTCAAGGGCACCGGTAACTCGGAAATCGTGCTCGATCGCAAGGTCGCCGACAAGCGCATCTTCCCCGCGCTCGATGTGGGCAAGAGCGGTACCCGCAAGGAAGAGCTGCTGGTCGAGAAGGACAAGCTCTCCAAGATGTGGGTCTTGCGCCGGATCCTCATGCAGATGGGCACGGTCGACGCGATGGAATTCCTTCTCGACAAGATGAAGGATTCCAAGACCAACGAAGACTTCTTCGCGAATATGAACCAGTAAGCAAAAGGGCCGCTTCCCGAATGAGGAAGCGGCCCTTCTTGCATTGGAGGCGGGTGGGTCAGCCGGCTTTCTGCCGCTCCAGCTGGGCGGCCATCTGCTCCCATACCTTGTTCACCGCCTTGAGCGGCCGAACCATGACCTTGAAATCGACGATCTTGCCATCCTGATCGAAGCGGATCAGGTCGATGCCGTTGACGTGGATCCCATCCATGGTGGTCTGGAACTCGATCATCGCGTTTTCGCCGTCGACCAGCTCGCGGACATATTCGAAGCTGTCGTTGCCCAGCGTCTGCCCCGCAGCGGAGAGGTAGGCGACGACAATCGGGCGGCCGACCTGGGGGGTGTGCACCACCGGTGAGTGGAACACTGCATCGGGGTGGATGATCGCCGAAAGTGCTGCGGGCGAGCTGCCCGCTTCGATCACTTCGTGCCAGCGCTTCAGGCCCTCACGTGCGGACATAGAATCTCTCTCCTCGTTTGAGCTGGAACGATGGCGCGAATTGAAGGGCTGGTCCAGCCCGCTTCAGCCAAGGTGCTGGGCGAAGAATGTCGATGTTCGCTGATCCGCGAGTTGCGCGGCTTCCTCGGCGCGACGCTTGCCGAACTCGGTGGCGAAGCCGTGATCGAGCCCTTCGTAGTCGTGCAGGGTAACCTTTGGGTGGTCGTCCAGGCCTGCGTGCATGGCTTGCTGTGTGACCTTGTCGACGAAGCCGTCCTCGGTCGGGATGTGCAGCATCAACGGGTGGGCGATCGCGTGCTTCTCGCCCAGCAATCCATCGATACCGACCCCGTAATAGCCGACGGACGCGTCGATATCGGTCCGCGCGGCGGTCATATAGGCCAGTCGCCCGCCAAGGCAGTAGCCGACGCAACCGACCTTGGGCACACCCTCGGTTCGGCGAATGTGGTGGATGGTCGCCTCGATGTCGCGGATGCCCTGGTCCTGGTTGAACTGACCCATGAGGGTGAGTGCACGCTGGAACTCGGGTTCGACATCGGGATCGAGCTCGACCCCGGGTTCAAGCCGCCAGAACAGGTCTGGTGCAACTGTAAGATAGCCCTCTTCGGCCAGCCTGTCGCATTTGCGGCGGATTCCGGCATTCACGCCGAAGATCTCCTGGATCACGATTATCGCGGCCCTGGGCGCGCCTGACGGGCGTGCAACGTAGGCTGTGAAGCTATCCTGACCCGAGAGGGTGGGAATTGTGGCGGTCTCGGTCATAGAGTCGATCTCCTGTTGCGCTGCGGGGCCTAGCGCTTGCGGCGAAGCTTTGGCAAACCCAGATAAGGCGTACAGCGCCACAACGGAGGAAGCGCCATGAAGGTCCATATCGAAATCGACTGCACGCCCGAGGAGGCGCGGACCTTCATGGGCCTGCCCGATGTCGGCAAAGCTAATGATATCTATGTCGACATGATGGCCAAGGCCATGAAGGGCGTGTCGAATACCGACCAGCTACAGGAATATGCCAAGCAGCTCGCTCCGATGGGGCAGGCGGGCTTCAAGCTGTTCCAGAGCTTCATGGAGGGTGCCAACGCCGCCCGCAGCGGTTCGGGCCGTGGCAAGCCCCCCGACGAGGACTGAACCGGCCTGAGACAATGATTGATACGATTTTTGCCCTGTCGAGCGGCGCGCCGCCGGCTGGGATTGCGGTTATCCGGATCAGTGGGCCGGAAGCGGAATCGACGCTGTCTGCACTTTCAGGGCCTTGCCCGCCCGCGCGACGCCCGTCCTTGCGGGTGCTGCACAGTCGCCTGGGTGGCTTTCTCGACAAGGCGCTCGTGACATGGTTTCCCGGGCCCGCCACTGCCACAGGCGAGGACCTGGTGGAACTGCATTGCCATGGGGGCAGGGCGGTCGTTGCGGCGGTTCTGGGGGCGCTCGAGGCGATGCCCGGCCTACGCGAGGCACAGCCAGGCGAATTTACCCGTCGGGCCTTTATGAACGGACGGATTGATCTCACCGAAGCCGAAGGATTGGCTGATCTGCTGGCGGCAGAGACCGAGTGGCAACGGCTTGGAGCATTGGTTGCCGCTGGTGGTGCGCTGTCAAAGCGAATCGAGATCTGGCGCGAGTTGGTCCTGGGTTTGTCAGCCGAGGTCGAGGCTGCGATCGATTTTGGCGACGAGGATGATGTGGGTGAGCTTCCTGGCGATTTTGGGGAGTCGGTTGCCTTTGTCGCTGGCACGGTGGAGCGCGTTCTGGCGCGCCCATCGGCCGATCGCTTGCGTGAGGGGATACGCGTGGTATTCGCTGGACCGCCGAATGCCGGGAAATCATCTCTTTTCAATGCATTACTTGAAGAAGGCGTGGCGATTGTCTCGGCTGAAGCGGGCACAACCAGGGATGTGATCGAGCGACCGGTTTCGCTGGATGGCGTACCCTTCACCCTCGTCGACACGGCGGGTTTGCGTGAGGCAGGTGCGGGAGAGATCGAGGCAATCGGGATTGAGCGGGCGCGCGAGCAGCTGGTTCGGGCACAGATTGTGCTGTGGCTTGGAGACCCTGAGGACCGCCCTGAAGGATCGATCCTGGTGCAAACCAAATGCGATCTGGGGATGGCTGAGGTCGATGGTGCCTTTCGGGTTTCCGCAGTTACTGGGGAAGGTCTTCCAGTCTTGGTCGAAGAGATAATTCGGCTGGGCAAGGTGGCTTTGCCGCCGCGTGGCAATATCGCGTTCAACCGGCGGCAAAAGGCGGTGGCGACTCAGGCGCTAGAGTGTCTCAAGCGGGCGGGCGAGATCCGGGACCCCTTGCTGGTTGCGGAAGAGCTGCGGGCTGCACGTGCTGCGTTCGACGCTTTGAGCGGAAGAAACTCGACCGAAGAGATGCTCGATGCGTTGTTTGGTCGCTTCTGCATCGGCAAATGATGTTTCACGTGGAACACACTGTGCTTTGATTTCCGGCGTCGCGACGTTAGAGGCCCGCTTATGCATGATTTCGACATCCTCGTAGTCGGCGGCGGACACGCCGGCGTCGAGGCGGCTTGCGCCGCCGCGCGGATGGGCGCGCGGACAGCGCTGGTGAGTTTCGACCTCGATGCCATCGGGGCGATGAGCTGCAATCCAGCCATTGGTGGTTTGGGCAAGGGTCACCTTGTTCGCGAGGTGGATGCGCTCGATGGCATTATCGGTCGCGCGGCCGACGCGGCCGCGATTCACTATCGCATGCTCAACCGATCGAAGGGTAGTGCCGTATGGGGCCCCAGGGTCCAGGCGGACCGGCGCCTGTTCAAAGCGGCTGTGCAGTCGATGATCGCTGCTCAGGACGGCCTCTCATTGATCGCGGGGGAGGTGGCCGCTCTGCGCTTCTCGGGGCAGCGCGCGGCTGGTGTGGAACTGGCCGATGGAACCCAGCTTTCGGCACAAGCAGTGATCTTGTGCACTGGCACTTTTCTTGGGGGCGTGCTGTTTCGCGGAGAGGAGCGCTTCATCGGTGGGCGGGTGGGCGAGAATGCCGCACATCGACTGGCCAAGCAGTTGCGTGCAGCGGACCTGCCGATGGGGCGCCTCAAGACGGGGACCCCACCCAGGCTCGACGGGCGCACGATCGACTGGGGTGTACTCGAGGAGCAGGCTTCCGATCACGAAGCGTGGACCATGTCCTCACTGACGCAGGGTCGGATTAACCCGCAGGTCTTCTGTGCGGTCACGCGGACCAATGCTCGTGCGCATGACATCATTCGCGCCAATCTCGATCGCTCACCACTGTTCTCGGGTGCTATTGGCGCTGCTGGTCCGCGCTATTGCCCGTCGATCGAAGACAAGATCCATCGCTTCGGCGATCGCGATGGGCATCAGGTCTTCCTCGAGCCTGAGGGACTCGATACGCATCTGGTCTATCCCAACGGCATATCGACTTCGCTTCCTGCAGACGTCCAGCTGGCAATGCTGCGGAGCATGACAGGCTTGGAGAAGGTCGAGATAGTCGTTCCTGGCTACGCAGTCGAGTACGACCATGTTGATCCTCGCGCGCTAAGTTCGGGCCTCGAGCTCCACGCAATTCCAGGGCTATATTGCGCGGGACAGATCAACGGCACCACCGGTTACGAAGAAGCGGCCGCCCAAGGACTGGTTGCTGGGATGCAGGCCGCCGCCCAGGTCCTCGGTAAGGAACCGGCCGCCCTCGACCGGGCCAATTCCTATCTGGCGGTGATGGTGGACGATCTGACACTGCATGGGATCACCGAACCCTATCGTATGCTCACCGCGCGAGCGGAGTATCGGCTTCGCCTGCGGGCTAGCAATGCCGACACGCGCCTGACCCCGCTTGGCATGTTGGCTGGCCTGATCGGCGAAGAGCGTCGCACGTGGTTCGAATGCAGGACAGCGCGGCGGGCAAGGCTGGACGTAGTGTTCGATGGTCCCCTCCATGCGCGCGAACTGGCTGAGGCAGGGTTCCACGTGAAACGCGATGCTGGGGCACGGCCCGTTCGTGATTGGTTGTCGGCTGGCCATGTCGACCTCAACGGACTGGCGACAATATTCGATGCGATCGATCCCTTCGACGAGCTCGCGGTGGAAATGGCGGAGGACGCCTTCTATGCTCCCTATCTGGCGCGACAGCAGGCGGAATTGAGCGATTTGCGGGCAAGCGAGGCTCTCCGCCTGCCGGCGGACTTTCCCTATCGCGACGTCCCGGGACTTTCGAACGAAATGGTCGAACGGCTTTCCCTGGCGCGCCCTGCAGATATGGCTGCGGCCTCGCGGGTCCAGGGGGTTACACCGGCAGCTTTGGCGGCGCTGTTGGTACACGCCCGTAGGGTGGGTCAGCTGGCCGCATGATCGAAACCGAAGAACAGGCGCGTGCCTATGTCGCCGGGCTCTGCGATGGGCGCGCGATGGTGCGCCTCGAGCGTCTCGTCACGGCGCTGGGCGAAGAGAACGAACGCCAGAACCTGGTTGCGCGAAATTCTCTGTCCATGGTGTGGCAGAGGCACATCGCCGATTCCGCGCAACTCCTGAACCGGGACGATCTCGGTGTGGGCCCTTGGCTTGACCTGGGTAGCGGAGCGGGCTTTCCAGGGCTTGTCATCGCCGCAATGCGTCCGGAACTTCCTGTAATTCTGGTGGAATCACGCAAGCGGCGCATCGAGTGGCTGGCCCACTGTGTGCAGCTGCTTGGGCTCGGTGAGTGCCGGATCGAAGGTAGGCGACTCGAATTGGTCGAGTCCTTTCCTGCCCGGGTGATCTCCGCGCGGGCCTTCGCTCCACTCGATCGTTTGCTCCGCTTATCCGCACGCTTCTCCACAAGCGACACCCGGTGGCTGTTGCCCAAGGGGCGTTCGGCAGAGCAAGAAGTGCAGGGCCTCACAGAATCACTACGGCAAATGTTTCACGTGGAACACTCGCTCACCGATCCCGAGGCAGGAATCGTAATTGGCTGCGGCCAATGGAAGGAAACGGCATGATCACCATCGCGATCGCGAACCAGAAGGGCGGGGTGGGCAAGACCACCACGGCGATCAATATTGCGACGGCGATGGCCGCGACCGGGTGGAAGACGCTGCTGATCGACCTCGATCCCCAGGGAAACGCCTCGACCGGCCTCGGAATCGAGGCGGCCGCGCGCGAAAACACCAGCTACGACCTCCTGCTCGAGCAGGCGACGCTACCCGAATGTGTTTTGCCAACAGACATTCCCGGTCTCGACATCGTCCCGGCGACGCAAGACCTGTCCGGCGCCGAAGTTGAACTGGTTTCGGTAGAGGATCGCACGGGTCGGTTGACACAGGCATTGGCGCAGCATGCGCACGCCTACGAAGTCTGTTTCATCGACTGCCCGCCTTCACTGGGGTTGCTGACGCTCAATGCACTATGTGCGGCGGACACATTGCTTGTGCCGTTGCAGTGCGAGTTCTTCGCCCTCGAGGGCCTTAGCCAGCTGCTCCAGACCGTCGAGCGTATCCAGCAGGGTTTCAACCCCGATCTTGGTATCGTGGGGGTCGTCCTGACCATGTTCGATCGCCGTAACCGTCTAACCGATCAGGTCGCCGACGACGTACGCGATTGCCTGGGCGGATTGGTGTTCGAGAATGTCATACCGCGCAATGTTCGCCTCTCGGAGGCGCCGAGCCACGGCATGCCCGCTCTGGTTTACGACCACCAGTGTCCGGGTAGCCGCGCCTATATTGGCTTGGCTCGAGAATTGATTGGTCGCCTGCCCGAAACAAGGAAAGCCGCATGAGCGAGACCACGCCCGCCGCCCGTCCGATCGATCGCAAGAAGAAGCTCGGCCGTGGGCTCGGTGCGCTGCTCGGAGAGACGCGTCGCGAAGAGCCACTGGTCCGCCGGGAAGCTACTGACGATTCTGACCAGGGGGAGGCAACCGAGCCGAAGTCCGCCACCGCTATAACCAGCGGCCTCGCATCGATCCCGGTTGCCCGGATCGAGCCGCTGCCGGGGCAGCCGCGGACCCACTTTAACGAGGAGGCACTCGATGAACTGGCCTCCTCCATCGCGGCACGCGGGGTGATCCAGCCGATCATTGTCCGTCCGCTGGATGGCGGGCGCTACCAGCTGGTCGCGGGTGAACGCCGCTGGCGTGCAGCCCAGCGCGCGCGGCTGCATGAGATTCCAGCCCTGGTGCGGGAGCTTGAACAGCGCGAGGTAATGGCACTGGCGCTGATCGAGAACCTCCAGCGCGAAGATCTCAATCCCCTGGAAGAAGCCCGCGCATATCAAAAGCTTGCAGACGACGAGGGGATGACCCAGGCGGAGATCGCCAAGCTGGTCGACAAGTCGCGTAGCCATGTCGCCAACTTCCAGCGCCTGCTTGCCTTGCCGGACGACGTACTTGCCTTCCTGGCCGAGGGGTCGTTGTCGATGGGACACGCACGCGCCTTGATCGGACGCGAGGATGCGTCTGCGCTCGCCCGACGGGCGGTTAGCGAGAAGCTCTCGGTCCGTGAGATCGAAAAACTCTCTCGCGCACCGTCAAAAGCCGGTGAAAGAAAGGCGAAGAGACCGTCACCGCACGGGGCAACCGAGGACGCGGACATCACGGCGGTTCAGGGCCATCTCGAAGAGTTTTTGGGGATGCAGGTGCGCATCAAGATCGAAGCATCGCCCAACACTGGTACGGTCACGATACGCTATCGCACTCTCGACCAGCTCGACCTGATCTGCCAACGCCTGACGGGCGGAGATATCTAATAATTATCAGTTATTTACGACAGCTCTTGTGGTCCGACCGGTTTATCGATCGACTGCAATGTCTTCACGGTAAACTGCGCGCTGCGGCACCATGACCATCACCGGCACGAGCATGTATTGCCCACTGTCCGAATACTGCGCGTGGAACGCCCCACTGCGGGCGCTTTCCATGTAACTATCGAGATAGTCTTCGCACGTTGCCCGAACTTCGTAGCTGGCATCGACGGCTGCGGACTCGTCTTCTTCGACGACTTCGGGGCTCAAGCGTCGGCTACACTCCGCGAGCCAGCCAGCGCGATCAAACTGCACCAGCCGCCCACCCGGCGATAAAACGGGCTCATCACCTTGATAGATATAGATATATTGGCCGCTGCGGCCCTGCTACTGCGGTGGATCACTCGCGAAGCACCACCCGGTGCGGCAGGGTGACCGTAAATAGCAGGATACGCGTAGAACACTGACCCTTCGGGAACAGTTGCATACTCAACCCTGCGCACAATCCTATGAACCGCCGGGTCCTGGTGCGGCCGCGTTCCTTCAGGCGGGGGCCATCCCGGCACCGTGCCGCCATACTCCATCGCAGTCTCGACCTCACAGGCCGTGTAGGCATAATCGTCTGGTTCCACCGACGGGATTGTTTGCACTACCGGCTCTGAAACAAAGATGACTGTCCCATCCAGTCGTGAGGGAATTGCGCGTGTCGCCACACTCTCTTCACCGGGCTCTGCCGTACCCTCAATCTGATCGACTTCGCTCTGCTCATCGGCGAAATTGGTATTCGCCGGATGCGTAGTCGATCGGATCCTGCGCCAAAGCGACACCCGGTATCATTGCCAGCATGAAGGAAGCGATGCTTAAGCGGGATCGCAATTGCATGGGCCGACTCCTGCGACGAATCCCAGTCCCGTGGGCGGATCGATCGTGGCCCAGTGTTAACACCGCCGTTTGATCCGACAAAATTGTGCCCGTGGGCCTGCCCCGCAGCGGGTCAGCCGGCTCTAGATGCGATTCGCCAGCAAGGCAGCCAATGCCTCGATGCCCGCTTGGTCTTCCTCATCGAACCGCGCTGGCTTCGGGCTATCCAGATCGATCACCGCAACGACTACATCGTTGCGGATGATCGGTACCACCAGTTCCGAATTGGTCACCGAATCGCAGGCGATGTGCCCAGGAAAGGCGTGCACATCTTCTACCAGCTGGGTCAGGCCTTCGCTGGCGGCCACGCCGCAAACGCCCTTGCCCGGAGGGATCCGGATGCAAGCCGGGCGACCGCAGAATGGACCCAGCACCAGTTCACCCCCCACCATCCGGTAGAAGCCTGCCCAGTTGAGATCGGGAAGGAAGTCCCACAGCAAAGCGGCAATGTTGGCCATATTGGCTACCGCATCGGGTTCACCATCGGTGAGGGCCGATGCCGCGTCGATCAGCTGGCGATATGCTTCGGGCTTGGGGCAATCCGGCGCAGGGCGAAAATCATACATCGCGCCGATCTAGTGCGGCCGGAGCCTGCTGCAACCCCCATTGCCGCCTCCAGAGGTCTCGCCTATCCGATGAGTCATGAGCACTCTCAAGAAAGTCGGCATCGGCCTTGTCATCGCCCTGTTGGTCATTGCCGCGGGCCTATGGTTCATCACCCGCGGCGATACGGCGACGATGCCCTGGGCCGAAGTCACTGGCACTGAGCCGCAGCTCGAGGAGCCTTCCGAAGAAGCGATCCCGACGGTGGCCATCGCGGACCCTATTGGTTGGGGCGCGGATGAAACCCCGATCGCGGCCGAGGGTCTCGTCGTCTCCCGCTTCGCGGACGGGCTTGAGCACCCACGTACGCTGCAGGCGCTGCCCAACGGCGATATCCTGGTGGCCCTAAGCCGCGCACCCCAAGAAAAGGGTAGCGGTTTCGAGGCCTGGATCGCCGAAAGGCTCATGGCAAAGGCTGGGGCAACCGGTCCCTCGCCCAACCAGGTGCTGCTCCTGCGCGACACCGACAACGACGGGAAGGCGGATGTGAAGCAGGTCCTGCTCGACGGGCTGGACTCTCCCTCTGGCCTCGCATGGGGCGATGGCGTGCTCTATGTGGCCAACCATAATGCCGTACTGGCTTATCCCTACGAACTCGGTGCGGCCAAGGTTTCTGGAGCAGCCCGAAAGATCGCCGATCTGGCGCCCGGCGGTAATCACTGGATGCGCAACCTGGCGCTGAATCCCGATGGGACCAAGCTCTATGCCGCAGTCGGTTCGGCCAGCAATATCGCCGAGCGCGGGCTCGAAGTTGAGGAGGGCCGCGCACTCATCTGGGAAATCGACGTGGCTACCGGTCGGCAGCGGGTCTTTGGCGCAGGATTGCGCAACGCCAACGGACTCGACTTCAGCCCGTGGTCCGGGGAGTTGTGGACTACCGTCAATGAGCGCGACATGCTCGGGTCGGACCTCGTCCCGGACTATCTTACCAATGTGCCTGTCGGTGCCCATTATGGCTGGCCATGGGTCTATTGGCGCGACAATTACGACAAGCGGGTCAAATACCCCATCCCGTCCTTCATCAGCTACGTTCGCACTCCCGAATATGCCATGGGTCCCCATGTTGCCGCACTGGGCCTGGTGTTCAGCAAGGAAGGCGCCCGCTTGGGCGACAAGTTTGCGAATGGAGCCTTTGTCGCTCAGCATGGATCGTGGAACCGCAAACCGCCTTCGGGCTACGATGTCGTCTACGTGGCTTTCGACGCGCGCGGAAACCCCATGGGCAAACCTGTTCCGGTCCTCTCCGGTTTCCTGACGGGCGATGGCAAGACCCACGGGCGGCCGACCTGGGTGGAATGGGCGGGAGATGGCGCCTTGCTAGTGAGCGATGATACGGCCGGCATTATCTGGCGGGTGATTGCACCAGGTGCCAAGCCACAGGCAGGCATTGCGCGTATCACGGGCAAGCGTCTCCCGCCGCAGCGGGAGCTTCGCGGGCAGTCCGCGACCTTCGGTGCCGATGATTTTGCACGTAGCGTTACGGCTGAGTAAGTCGCGCCGCGCGACTTCTCAGCCCGCTAGCTGGGCCGTGTCGAGCGCGTAGAGGTCAGCTGCTCCGGCAATTGCCGAGGCGCGCAGGCCCGTAGCCTCTGGTACGATCCGGTCGAGGAAGAAGCGGACGCTGGCACGCTTCGCCGCGGCGTTCGCAGGGTTATCTTCGGCTTCGACCGCACGGAGCTGGCGCAACATCTGCCATCCAGCGACCGCCACGGCGAGCATGGTGCAGAACGGCACGGAGCCTGCCAGGCGATCATCCAGACTGGCATCCGATCGGAGCCAGTCGGCCACTGCGGTGCAATCCTGGGCCAGCGCCGCCAAGCTCGGCTCGTCCCCGCCATCGCGCAAGATATCGGCAATTAGGCCAAGCAGCGCTTGCCCATCCTCAAGACCCAGCTTCCGCGTCACGAGGTCGGCTGCTTGGATGCCGTTGGTCCCTTCGTAGATCGGTGCAATCCGCGAATCGCGCCAATGCTGGGCTGCACCGGTTTCCTCGATAAAGCCCATGCCGCCATGGATCTGCACGCCAAGGCTGGCGACCTCGATCCCCACATCCGTACCCCAGGCCTTGATAAGTGGGGTGAGAACCTCGGCGCGCGCCGCGGCGCCAGTATCGCCGAGTGTCCCGCGGTCCACCTGACCAGCGGTGTAATAGAGCAGCGCGCGGGCTCCTTCGGTCAGCGCTTTCATGCGCAGCAGCATCCGGCGGACATCCGGATGTTCAATGATTGCCACCGGAGCACGACCGGGCGATCCGGCCCGCGCGGACTGAATCCGGTCCCGGGCATAGGTCAAGGCTTGCTGGGTCGCGCGTTCGCCGATCTGAACTCCCTGGTTTCCGACATTGATGCGCGCATTGTTCATCATCGTGAACATCGCCGCGAGTCCGCGGTTTGGCACACCGACCAGCTCGCCGATGCATTCGCCATTGTCGCCGTAGCTCATCACGCAGGTCGGCGACGCGTTGATACCGAGCTTGTGTTCGATACTGACACAGCGAAGGTCGTTCCTCGAACCGAGTGAACCGTCGGTGTTCACATGATACTTGGGGACGATGAACAGCGAGATTCCCCGGCTCCCCTCCGGCGCGTCGGGGAGCCGCGCAAGCACTAGGTGTATGATGTTTCGCGACAGTTCGTGTTCGCCCCAGGTTATGAAGATCTTCGTGCCGGTGATGCGGTACTTGCCGGCATGCTCGCCCTCGGCAATGGGCACGGCGGTCGAGCGCAGTGCGCCGAGGTCCGAACCCGCCTGCGGCTCGGTCAGGTTCATCGTTCCCGACCATTCGCCACTCACCAGCTTGGGCAGGTATTTCTGCTGAAGTTCCGGCGCCCCATGGTGCTCAAGCGCCTCGATTGCACCGACACTGAGCATGGGCAGGAGATTGAAGGCCATGTTCGCCGTGCCGAGGTTTTCGAGCACATTGCAGGCCAGCGTGAACGGCAGGCCCTGGCCGCCGAAGTCGACAGGTCCGGCAATCGCATTCCAGCCCTGCTCCACATAGGCCTGGTAGGCCTCCGCAAAGCCCTCAGGCAGACGTACCACGCCATTGGCCAGTTTCGAGCCCTCCAGATCGCCTAGCCGATTGAGCGGCGCCCACTCGCCCGCCGCGAACTGGCCAATACCTTCGACGATCGCTTCGACCATGTCGGGCTCTGCTGAGGCGAAGCGGGCGCTTTGGGCAAGATCGCCAATACCCGCGTTGACACGGATGGCGAGCAGTTGGTCTTGGGTAGCGGCGGCGTAGGTCACAGGCATTCCTCTTGGCTTTGCGCACGTCCAGATATAGCGCGCAGGCATGAGCCGCAAATACGCTACGGAAATGCTCCAGCCAGATGCTGAGGGAATCGCACATGCGGCGAAGATTTTGCGGGCCGGTGGGCTTGTCGCGGTGCCGACGGAGACTGTCTATGGCCTAGCTGCCCGCGCCGATAGTGGCGCCGCTGTGGCACGAATCTACGAAGCCAAGGGACGACCAAGTTTCAACCCGCTCATCGTGCATGTTGCGACGCTGGACCAGGCTCGGCGCCTGGCCGAGCTTTCGCCTGAGGCAGAGCACCTCGCCGCGACGCATTGGCCGGGGCCGCTGACCCTTGTTCTTCCTCGCCGTCGCGACGCCACACTGGCAGAAGCGGTGACCGCCGGGCTCGATACGGTGGCACTGCGCATGCCTGATCATCCCGTTATGTGTTCGCTATTGGAAGCTGTCGATTTTCCCCTCGCGGCACCCTCGGCCAATCGCAGCGGCTTTATCAGTCCCACTACCGCAGCACATGTCCTTGCTTCACTCGACGGGCGGATCGAGGCCGTCATCGATGGCGGCGCATGTCGGGCTGGCGTAGAGTCGACGATCGCCGCGGTCCGTGCGGATGGGTCGATTGAAGTCCTGCGCCCAGGTCCTATCAATCTGGGGCAAATCTCTCGCGGATCCGGGATCGAAGCGCCCGGCCAGCTGGCCAGCCACTATGCCCCCGGGAAACCCGTTCGCCTCAATGTGTCGGAAGTTGCGCCAGACGACTTCGTGATCGGTTTCGGTGCCGTGCGCGGCGACTGTACACTTTCCGCTTCCGGCAATCTCAACGAGGCGGCGTCACGGCTCTATGCCTGCCTGCATGAGGGGGCGCGGTCGGAAAAGCCACGCATCGCGGTCGCACCGGTTCCAGAGAGCGGTATCGGCATTGCGATCAACGACAGGTTGCGCCGCGCAGCGACGCCGCCTGCTTGATCAGCGCTCGACGGGCTCCACCGGTATTGTCGGCAGGATCTGCTGGATTTCGGCATAGGTTGTCACTGCATTGTCGCAGGCGCGGCGGTTGCCTTCCTGGCATTCGTCGAGCTGCTTTTCGTATTGCCGTTGGAGCTTGGCGAGCCGCGCTTCGCGCTGGCGGATCTCTCGTCCGCGCTTCTGGTCCGCTTCCGATTGGCTTGTCGTTGCGAGGTCAACTCCCTTGCTGGCGACACGGACTGGCGCGGTCGCCACATCATAAGCCGCCTTCGCGATACAGCCCTGTAGAAGCAGGGCTGCAGGTAGGGAGGCAGATAAGACTAGGCGGCGCATGGCAATTCCTTCCATGCGCCGCCTAGCTGGATTGTTGTGAGCCGTCGATGAACTCAGGCTTCAGGTGCCTCCGGGGCCTCCGGTGCAGTAGGGGGTTCGGGAGCCTCCGTAGCCACAGGAGCCTCAGTTGTGCCCTGTGCAGACTTGCAGTTGAGCTTGCCCGAACCCATGGCGCTGACGGTGCAATTGGCGCGGCCATGGACGGTCACGGTGCCCGATCCCATGATGCTCGCATCAACCGTGCCGTCGGAAGAAAACTCGGTGTCGCCCGAACCGGCGACCGAAATGTCGGCGGTATCCACCTTGAGCCCCGCCATGCGTGCTCGACCCGAGCCGGCCACGGTCATGTCGAGCTTGTCGGCGCTGCCCGAGGCCTCGAAATCGCCCGATCCGGCGATCGTCAAGTCGAGCGCTTCGGCGGTGACCTTGGCAACGCTTGCCTTGCCCGATCCGGCAATGGTTACGTCTGCCTTGCCAGATAGCGAGGCGGCCTCGATTGAGCCTGATCCGGCAAGTACGATCCCGGTGAGGCCGGGCAGCGTCACGCGGATCGTAGCGGTGCCCTTGTCCTTCCAGCCATCCTTGCCGCGAACGATGCCCAGCGTGTCGCCATCCAGCGAGAAGCGCAGCGCGTCTACAGCGTCCTGATCGCCTGAGACATCGATATCGAGGGTATCCCCGTCGCTGACTATGACCCGGTCGGGGCTGGCGAGCACCAGTTCGGTCGGCGCCTTTCCGCTCATGTCGAGTTCGGACAGCGGCACGGCGTCTTCGTCACCGATGCGCACTTGCATGCCGTCGCAACCCGAAACCAGGACAGCGCCAGCGAGCGCGGCGACCGGGGCGAGGCCTTTGAGTATCTTGTGGATCATCATCGAAGCAGTTCCTTGTATGCCGATAGTCCGTGTTGCCGTTATAATACAGCGAGTGCCAGCATTCAAGCCAAACGAAAGGGGCCGCCCCTTGCGGAGCGGCCCCAAACGCTATTTTCGTCGAAGCTGGGAAGGCGCCGGTCGATCAGGCCTCTTCGGTGTTCTCGTAATACTGCGGCGCGTGTTCGCGCAGCACGTCGAGGATCTTGCCGAGCGCGGTCGGCTCGTCGGTCTTCTCCATCGCCGCCAGTTCGCGGGCCAGGCGGCTCGAAGCCGCTTCGAAGATCTGGCGTTCCGAATAGCTCTGTTCTGGCTGGTCTTCGGGGCGGAACAGGTCGCGGGTCACCTCGGCGATCGACACGAGGTCGCCCGAATTGATCTTGGCTTCGTATTCCTGCGCGCGGCGCGACCACATGGTACGCTTGACCTTGGGCTTGCCCTTGAGCGTTTCCATCGCTTCCTTCAGCGTCTTGTCGCTCGACAGCTTACGCATGCCAATCGATTCAACCTTGTTGACGGGAACGCGGAGCGTCATGCGCTCCTTCTCGAAACGGAGGACGTAGAGATCGAGCTGCATGCCTGCGATTTCTTCGCTTTGCAGCTCCACGACGCGTCCCACGCCGTGCTTGGGGTAAACAACGTAATCGCCAACGTCGAAGGCATTCGCCTGGCTTGCCATGCAATCCATCCTTTCGTCCGGGCGCGGCCGCTGAGGGGCTGCAGCGTCACCAAGAGACCGTACCGCGATCCATGGAGCGGAGCGCGGTGTGGAACCTTCGGTGTCGTTGCTTGGGTGGCCTGCCCTTCCAATTCTTCACACCTGACCGGGAGCAAACCGGTGCAGTTGTTGCATTATATAGCACAGTCGCAAGAAAATTGCGAATCGCAATTCACATCGACCGGAAGTGGCATGGCGGCGCGCCCTGCGCGCGGAGGAATCAGTCGCCTTCGCCGGGCTCGGGAGAGAAGTACTTGTCGTACTTGTCATCTTCGCCCTTGTGCTCGTCAGCATCCGCAGGCGCATCCTTGCTCTGCGTGATGTTCGGCCATTCGGCGGAGAACTTGGTGTTGAGCTCGAGCCACTTCTCCAGCCCATCCTCCGTGTCGGGGAGAATCGCTTCGGCGGGGCATTCCGGCTCGCACACGCCGCAGTCGATGCATTCGCTGGGGTTGATGACGAGCATGTTCTCGCCTTCGTAGAAGCAGTCGACCGGGCAGACCTCGACGCAGTCGGTGTACTTGCACTTGATGCAGGCGTCGGTGACGACATAGGTCATGGGTAGTCGGATCCCTTGCGAAGTGTTTCCCTGAATCCTGCTGCTAGGGCCGATTATTGCTTTGGGTCAAGCTCCCGATAGCAGGCCTGCGCCTCACGCGGCGGGCCACGCCGTTCGGGCAGGGCGAGTATTTCTACTAGGCGGACAAACTTGCCGAGTGGGATCGTCAGGATGTCGCCGACGCGTACGTCCTGCGAGCCACGGGTGACGCGTTCCCCATTGCGCCGGATCAGGCCCTGTTCGACCAGCTTTTGCGCCGCGCTGCGTGTGCGCACGAAACGCAAGGTACACAGCAAACGGTCGATCCTCACGGACGCGCCATCTCAGCGAATCAAGTCTGCCAATGCAGCAAAGGCGCTGCCTTCACGCGGCTGGGCAGGCGCAGCGCGTTCCTGCTTGCGGCGCGAAGGACGCCATTCCCACAGGTCCGGCCGCGGAGGGCCGCACACGCCTTCCGCCAACGGCCTTGCGCGCTGGATCCGGAAACCCGCGCCTCCCAGCAACCGGATGACACTATCCTGTTCGAGGCCGATCGATATCGGCAGGGCCAGGTCGACCACGAACTTGCGCCGCCGGTCCTTGGCCTGCGCCTTGGCGCGGGCTTCGTGTGCGGCGCGCAGGATCTTCTCGGCCAGATCGATGCGGATCGCCTGCTCACCAGCCGGACGATACCCCGATGGGAGCTTCTTGCCCCCGGCAATGACCGGTAGCATCGCCTCCTGCAACGGCCTTCGATCGATCCCAAGGGCACTCAACAGCTGGCGCGGGGCCGGTTTGAGTAGTGCCGGTGCGAAGATGTCGAGCGCCCCGAAGGTCACCCCGATCTTCCTGAGAAACGGCCGCATTTCCTTGGGCAGGTGCTCGATTCCCGCTCGCTCGCGGCTGGTGTAGCCGTGGCCGGCGATGAGGTTGAGCAGCAGCGCACGCGCCTGCGAGCCGGCCTCGGGATCCCTCGCCGCCATGTGAAGCCGCTCCAGCGGCTCGAGCGGGGCGAGTTTGGCTTCGAGCCAGCGCGTCAGTGCAGAGAGCAGCGCCTCGCTTGCCCGATTGGGCAAGGCGGCGACCTCACGCGAGGGATGCAACACCGGCGTCACGGTGCCGTCGCGGACCTCGAGCCGTGCCAGCTCCTCGCCTTTCCAGCGAAGCGTACCCCTGCCGAGCTCTATTTCTGCCAAATCGGACGCAGCCAGCGCTTCCGCCCTTTGGCCGAGCAAGCGCGGAAGCGCCTTTTCGGCTGCAGCCAGCAGCATCCGGCGATCCTCATGGCGAGCACCGGGGTCAACCGCGAAGCGGAAGCCCGTGACCGTGCCGAGCTGCTCATCCTCTACGGTCACGCTACCGTCCTCGCTCAACGTAATAGGCAGCATGCCGGTGTCTTCACCCAGCGATTTCATCAGGATTGCGGTCCTCCGGTTAACGAATCTCTCAGTCAGTCGCGCATGCAACGCGTCCGACAGTTTGGCCTCGACGCCGCGCGCCCGCGACGCCATTTCGTCACGCGCCAGCACCCAATCGGGTCGCTGGCAGATATAGGCCCAGCTGCGAATCGCCGCGATCCGCCCCTGCAGCGTATCGATGTCGCCCGCCATATTGGCGAGTTCGCTGATTCTCGCTGCGACATAATCCGCGCCAAGATAACCTTCGCTGAGATCCTGCCACAGCCGCGCAACGAAGCGGGCGTGCACGTCCGGGCCGCGCTGGCGAAAATCAGGCAGAGAACAGGCTTCCCAGAATCGCCGCACCATGCCGGGACTGCGCACATTGATCGCGACCGCATCTTCGGCGAGGGTTTTGAGTGTCGTCAGGTCGATCGCTTCGGGGGCAAGGCGCAGCGCGGGATCTTCCGGCGTTGCTTCAAGATCGTCGATCAGCCGCTGCAGCGAATCGAAACGAGGCTCAGGCTCCCGCCAGAACAGGTGCGTGAGCGGCGCGAAGCGATGCTCTTCGATCGCGTAGACCTCTTCATCGGTGAACTCGGGCGCTTCGCTGCGTTGCCCAGCCAGGGTGCCGAATGTGCCGTCGCGCTGGTGGCGGCCTGCCCGCCCGGCGATCTGAGCCATCTCGGCCGGCAAAAGGCGCCGCATACGGACCCCATCGAACTTGGTAAGCCCGGCGAAAGCGACGTGGTTTACATCGAGGTTGAGCCCCATCCCGATCGCATCGGTAGCGACGATATAGTCGACCTCTCCGCTCTGGAAGAGCGCTACCTGCTTGTTGCGGGTCTCCGGGCTTAACGCGCCCATGACTACAGCGGCACCGCCGCGAAAACGGCGCAGCATTTCCGCCACCGCGTAGACCTGCTCCGCACTGAAAGCGACAATCGCGCTGCGCGGGGGTAGGCGGGATAACTTGCGTGGGCCGATATGCTTGAGCGTCGAGAATCGCGGCCGGTCCGAGATCTCCGCCTTGGGGATGAGTTGGCGGACCAGCGGCTCGACCGTCGCCGAACCCAGCAGCATGGTTTCCTCGCGCCCGCGTGTGTTGAGCAGGCGATCGGTGAAAATGTGGCCACGCTCACGATCGGCGGCGAGCTGGGCTTCATCGAGCGCGACGAAGGCCGATCCGGCACCATCGCGCGGCATCGCCTCGACCGTGCAGCACAGATACCGTGCGGTGTTCGGTTCGATCCGCTCTTCACCGGTGATCAATGCGACCTGGCTGTCACCCTTGATTGCCCGGACGCGATCGTAAACCTCCCGAGCCAGCAGGCGCAGTGGGAAGCCCATGCAGCCGCTCGAATGCGCTACCATGCGCTCGATCGCGAGATGCGTCTTGCCGGTGTTTGTGGGTCCGAGAACCGCCTTGATCGCGCTATCCTGCACCTCGCCCCTGTGGCAGCGACGCCCGCGGGCTGCAACAGCCTGCCGAGAGGCAGACTCGTTTCATCGCATGCCGGACTCGCATGGTCGCAAGTTAAGCCCGTCTTTACTTTGTTTTGGCAGGAAAAGCAGGCAAGGGACGTGCAGGGATCGGGCCTTCCCGTTCACGCGCGGGCGGCCATGGACGGAGGGTGAGGCGTGTACACGTCCCATGGGGACATCAGCGAAAGCACCGAAAACGGCATCACGGGCGGACCTGGCCAGCCAGCCGCCGCGCTTGCGCACGACCAAGTGCTACCCATTCGCCCGACTACCGCTGCTTCGTGGGACCACCTGCGCATTCAGGTTTCTCAACGCCTTCAGGCCTTGGACCTCGCACCCGATCTAGGGTCCGAAATCGGCAGCAAGCGTTGGTTTCGCGGTCTCGGCACCTTCATCGGCCTCTCTGCCTTCGCACTCTCTTTCTGGCCCAGCTTTGCCCCGCTCGAAGCCGCTCCGATGGAGCGGATCGACGATGCTGTACGCGATGAATATCGCAGCCAGATGATCCTCCCGCTTGCGCTTGGCGCGGATAGCGGCCGCCACATGGGCGCGACTTCGTTGGTCGAGCCATTGAGCGAGGCTCCTGAACGCCCGCGGATCGAGCTTCTGGCGACGCTGGGCCAGGGCGATAATTTCGATCGGATGCTGCGCCGCGCAGGGGTCGGAACGGGAGACACCCAGAGGGTCCTCGACATGATTGGCGGCGCTCTTCCCCTGGCTGAAATCGAGCCGGGAACACAGGTCGATATTATACTCGGTCGCCGGCCAGCCCCTGGGGCGCCGCGCCCCCTCGAGAAACTGGCCTTCCGTGCGCGGTTCGACCTCGAACTCGAAGTTGGCCGCTTCGAGGATTCCGGCCCCCTGGCTCTCGTGAAGAAGCCGATCCGCGTCGACGACACGCCCCTGAGGATTCGCGGTACCGTGGGCAGCAGCCTCTACCGTTCGGCACGAGCCGCCGGCGCCCCGGCCAGTGCCGTACAGTCCTATCTCAAGACCCTTAGCCAACAAGTCGATTTGGACCGCGACCTGCGTGCGACGGATACATTTGACCTGATCATTGCACATCGTCGGGCAGCGACCGGCGAACGCCAGGCTGGCCAGCTCCTATTCGCCGGCATCGATCGCGGTGAGAAGCCGAAGGTCCAGCTGATGCGCTGGGGGCGCGATGGCGAATTCTACGAGGCATCGGGCGTGGGCGAGCAGCGTGGGGGTTTGATGGCCCCGGTCAGCGGCCGGGTGGGCTCGCGCTATGGCATGCGGCGGCACCCGATCCTCGGCTATACCCGCATGCATTCGGGCCTCGACTACAAGGCTGGCTACGGTGCGCCGATCGTCGCCGTGACCGATGGCGTCGTGCTGTCCGCCGGTCGCGCGGGCGGTTGCGGCAACGCGGTGAAGCTGAGCCATGGGGGCGGGCTGCAGACGCGCTATTGCCACATGAGCCGCATGGCCGTGAGCGGTGGCCAGCGCGTACGCCGTGGGCAGGTGATCGGCTATGTCGGTTCGACAGGCCTCTCGACCGGTGCGCACCTGCATTATGAAATGTATCGCAACGGCCGCGCGGTCGACCCTGCCTCGGTCAAGTATGTCACGCGCGCGCAGCTGTCGGGCACTGAGCTGCAGCGGTTCCGGCAGACGCTGTCGACCCTGCGCCAGGTCGAAGTAGGTGCTGCCCTCGCCGACCTGGTTCCCACCTCCAGCGAAGTTGCCGAAGAAGCACCAAAGCGTGAAATCGACAAGCTCGACGTGCCCAAACCGCTCCGCTGAGATTGCGCCTTGCAATTCCTTGCGGCACAGCGCCTTCCCATGAGTGATGCAAGCTACCCCGCGACGCGTCTGCGCCGCACTCGTGTCAGCGGCTGGAGCCGCGCGATGCACCGTGAAACGGTGATGACTCCTGCCGACCTGATCTGGCCCCTATTCGTGACCGGAGGCTCGGGCATCGAGGAACCGATCGCGAGCCTGCCCGGCGTATCGCGATGGTCAGTAGACGGAATCGCCAAGCGAGCGAAGGAAGCTGTCGAACTGGGTATCCCGTGCATTGCGCTGTTTCCCAACACCCAGCCCGAAAGGCGCAGCGATGATGGGGCCGAGGCGCTCAATCCCGATAATCTCATGTGCCAGGCGATCAGGGCGGTCCGCGACGCATGCGGCGGAGACGTCGGGATCCTCACCGACGTGGCGCTCGATCCCTATACCAGCCATGGCCAGGACGGTCTGCTCGACACGAGCGGTTATGTGGTCAACGACGACACGGTAGCGGTCCTGGTCGACCAGGCGGTCAACCAAGCCAATGCCGGCGCCGACATCATTGCGCCTTCCGACATGATGGATGGCCGTGTGCGGGCGATCCGCATGGCGCTTGAGATGAGCAACCATCCCAATGTCCAGATCATGGCCTATTCAGCGAAATACGCCTCTGCCTTCTACGGCCCGTTCCGCGATGCCGTGGGGTCGGGCGGCCTGCTCAAGGGTGACAAAAAGAGCTACCAGATGGACCCAGCGAATGGCGACGAGGCGATGCGCGAGATCGCACTCGATATCGCCGAAGGCGCCGATAGCGTCATGGTCAAGCCCGGCCTTGCCTACCTCGACATCATTTGGCGGGCCAAGCAGCGTTTCGGCGTGCCGGTATTTGCCTATCAGGTGAGCGGCGAATACGCGCTGATCGAGGCCGGTGCCGCTTCGGGCATCGCCGATCGCGAGGCGTTGCTGATGGAGAAGCTGCTGGCATTCAAGCGAGCCGGCTGCTCCGGGGTTCTCACCTACCACGCACCGGTTGCTGCACGCCTCCTCAATGGCTGAGTACCGTCGAGAATCCGATCGCCTCATCCTGCGCGATTGGCGGGGCGATTTCGATTGGGAAGAGTTCTTCCTGGTTACCAATACCCCCGAAGTTATGCGTTGGCTGGGCGGATGTTTCGACGAGGCTGGGTGCTTGAAGCAACGCGAGCGGGTGGAAGCTTGCCGCTTGCGCAATGGCTTCTGCTTCTGGGCACTGGAGCGCAAGGAAGACGGCGCGCTGCTGGGGTTTTGCGGATTGAAGCGCGCTGATGCGCTGGGTTCGACAGTGACCGGACAAATGGAGATCGGCTGGCGCTTGCGCGAAGATGCCTGGGGCAGGGGGTATGCCAAGGAAGCCGCCAATGCCGCGCTGGCTGCTGCCTTCGGCGAGTTCGGTGCCAAGGAAGTCGTTGCGCTCACCGTTGCCGACAATACGGCAAGTTGGGGCCTGATGCTCAAGCTGGGAATGCGCCGGCGTGAAGAGCTGGATTATCCTGATGAACGCTATGATCACCCCTGGCGCGATACGGTGGTCTACTCGATCGATCGCACTACATGGGAGCGCCGCGATGGCTGACATAATTGCCGAAACCGATCGCCTGATCCTGCGAACTATAGACGAGGGCGATGCACTCGAGCAGGACCGCGTGCTCAACACGCCAAGGGTCATGGCACGGCTGGGCGGCGTGAAGGAGTTGCATGAGATCGAGGCCAAGCACGCCACGTCGCGCGCGCTCTATGCCCAGGAAGGCTTCAGCTTCCTGTTCATGATCGAAAAGGCGACCGGCGAATTGGTCGGCCATTGCGGCATCAAGCGGGTCGATCACCCATTAGCCAAGAACCAGGGCGATCACGAGGTCGGCTGGCTGGTGCGCGAGGACCGCTGGCGGCGCGGCTATGCTGAGGAGGCCATGCGTGCGGTTCTCGATTGGGCGTTCGGTCGGGTGTGCGCGCCGCATGTCGTCGCACTGACCAGCGAGCTCAATGTCGGCAGCTGGAAGCTAATGGAAAAGCTTGGCATGATGCGCCGCAAAGACCTCGATTTCGAAGATCCGGCCTTTCCGCCGGAAGATCGCACCACGATCCTCTATTCACTCACCAAAGAGCAGTGGGAGAATGCCCGATGACCGCGACTCGCCCCGGCGTGACCACCATCCCGATCCATGGAAAGGCGCCGCGTATCCACGATAGCGCATTTGTCGCTCCTGGCTGCGTAATCGTTGGTGATGTCGAGATCGGCGCGGACAGCTCGATCTGGTACAATTGCGTACTCCGCGCAGATGTAAGTCGTATCGTGATCGGCCAGCGCTCGAACATCCAGGACGGCAGCGTGTGTCACTGCGACCCGGAACGCCCGGGCGATCCCGAGGGCTCGCCGCTGATCATCGGTGACGACGTGCTGGTCGGGCACATGGCCATGATCCACGGCTGTACCATAGAAGACCGCGGCTTCGTGGGTCTCGGTGCAATCGCCATGAACAAGGCGGTGATCGGTTCGGATGCCATGCTCGCGGCCGGCGCGATGTTGACCGAAGGCAAGGCGATCGGCGCGCGCGAACTGTGGGGCGGTCGCCCGGCCCGCAAGATGCGCGATCTCGACGAAATGGCGATCATGGGCATGCGGATGGGCGTCGCGCACTATGCCGACAACGCGAAGCACCATGCAGCGGCGGTAGATGAAGCGCTCAAGGGCTGAACTGCCCGATGCCGATGCCTTGCGTGCCCTGATCGACAAGGCGGGGTGGCTGGCGGTTCGCGCCACGCCCGGAGCGCGCAGCGAAGCCCTGCGGATCGAGGACGGACGGGTATTGGTGAAGGTTCGTGCCAAGCCGCAGGACGGGGCGGCGAACGAGGCGGTGATCCGCCTCGTTGCACAGGCACTGAACCTCGCCCCGTCGCGCGTCGAATTGTTGCGCGGCGCAACTTCGCGCGAGAAACTGTTGCGGATTGCGACCTAGGCGGCCGCGGGGGCCTTCAGGTACTTCATCATGAACGGGACGTAATCGGCCTTCCCGACTGCTAGGCCTTCCATCCGCAGCAGGGCATAGGTTGCCATCAGGTGGAAGTAGAACTGCGGCAGAACCCAGTCGCGAACATATTCATGTGCCTGCATCGCGAAGGCCATGCCGTTGGGCAGGTCGAACTCCACGGTCGCGTCGGCGGCGGGCCAACTGGCGGGATCGGTCGCAACAACCAACTCCTTGACCTTGGCGATCCGCGCCTTGGCATCGGTCAGGTCGGTGATGTCGCTCTCATCGAGCTCAAGCTCGAGATTTCCCAGGCGATTGAGCGCAATCACCACCTGTGCGGTGGTGAAGCGGATCTGCGTGGCCAGCGGGAACATGTCTTCCGCCAGTTGCGCCTGCAACAAGGCATCGCCCTTTGCATGCTCGCTTGCCTTGCCGACCAGATGATCGAGCGTTCCAAGCATGTTGGTGAAAGTGGCAAGCGTGGCAGTGGCGTAAGACATAGGGCTCTCTCCTGGAATGATCCCGGTGAGTTAGGGAGCGGCCGCGCCAGTATCAACGATCCCTCCCGATCAAACCGAACAATGACCGGGTTCCAGTGTGGTTAACCGGCCTCTCCCGCGCGCAGCCGCTCGATCCGCGCCTCGACTTCCGGATTTCCCGGAAAGGCGATAGCCTCGATCGTGTCGGCAAAGCGCTCGCTGTCGCCGAACCACGCCAGCTCGGCACAGGCGTCGCGCATTGCGAGCCATTTCGCGGCGGGGCCGTCCATGCGAGTCATTGCGTCGGCCAGGGCATGGCTGGCGCCGGTGGGGACGACAAAACCATTGTGGCCATCGCGGATCAGCAGATCGCGGGCACCGACCTGCATGCTGACGATTGTGGGCAGGCCCAATGCGACGGCCTCGTTGACCACCAGGCCCCACTGCTCCTCGACGCTCGGAAGTACCAGCGCGAATGCAGCGTTCATTTCGCGCGCACTTTCCTGTGGTCCGAGGAATCCCGTCCAGCGAATGCGCTGTTCGACGCCAAGGTCTTTCGCCTGCGCTTCCAGTTCCGCCTGCAACGGTCCTGCCCCGGCCAGCACCAGGCCTCGCGGCCGCGGGACGGAAGCACAATAGCGCGTATAGGCATCGAGCAGGAGATGGAGGCCCTTCTTGGGCACGAAGCGTCCGAGGAACAGGAACGGCCGCCGCTCGAAGTCGGGTTCCTCACTACCAGCGGCCAAGTGCCGCAACCGCGCATTGGAAAGCGTATCATAGCCCGGCCACAGGCGCTTCGCCGGCAGCCCGAGGCTGCGATAGTAGGCGTGACTGCGCGGCCCGGCGAGAATGCCACCGTAATAGGCGCGGAGGAGGGTGCGCTTGAGCCATTCGGCTGCGCCGTGCCGCCGATAATCGTCGGCCTTGGAATCGGAGCAAAAGAACACCGCCGCGCCGCGACGCCTGAGCTGCCAAGCAAGCAGGGCGGTGCCGGGATCGCTACTGGCCAGACCAAGGATCACGACATCGTGCCCCGGCAGTGCGTCACGAAGCGCGCGATGCCGTCGGCGCCGGGGAATATCCTCTGCATCCACACCGGGAACGAGGGTCTGCTTGGTTACCCCGTCGATCGGGCCGGATGGCGCCCATGCGTAGCGGCGCGAGCCCGAGGCGACTTCCACGCCAGTGACAAGCGCCCGGCCCCGCAGCCGCCGCGCGACCGCCTCGCAGCGATCGACATGGTAGGGCGCGAACTGCTCCCAGACGAGCGCGATGCGCCGGGGCGCGGCCTGAGCCGGCCCGGTGCTCAACGGACTATCCGCAAGTCAGCTGTCAGCTTTCACCTGCGCCCTTGTTCGCCTTGGCGCCGGGCTTCTTCGGCGCCGCCTTCTTCGCGGCGGCCGGCTTCTTGCGCTTCGGGCCGCCCTTCGGTGGGGCTGGCGTAAGTTCGAAAGCGGGCTTGCCGTCCTTGATCGACACCTGCACCTCGCCGCCGTCCGCGAGCTTACCGAACAGCAGCTCCTCCGCCAGCGGTTGCTTGATCTTCTCCTGGATCAAGCGGGCCATGGGACGCGCGCCATAGAGGCGGTCGTAGCCCTTGTCGCCCAGCCAGGCGCGCGCTTCCATGTCGAACTGGATATCGACATCCTGTTCGGCGAGTTGCAGTTCGAGCTGGAGGATGAACTTGTCGACCACGCGGGCGACCGTCTCCTTGCCAAGATAACTGAACGGCACGATCGCATCGAGGCGGTTGCGGAACTCGGGGGTGAACATGCGCTTCACCGCCTCTTCGCTCGCGTCCTCCTTGCTCACATCGCCGAAACCGATGCCCTGGCGCGCCATGTCGGCTGCGCCGGCATTGGTGGTCATGATCAATACGACGTTGCGGAAGTCGACTGTCTTGCCGTGGTGGTCGGTCAGGCGGCCATTATCCATCACCTGCAGCAGGATATTGAACAGGTCGGGGTGCGCCTTCTCGATTTCGTCGAGCAGCAGCACACAATGCGGATTCTGGTCGACTGCGTCGGTCAGCAGGCCGCCCTGATCGTAGCCTACGTAGCCCGGGGGCGCGCCGATCAGGCGACTGACGCTGTGGCGCTCCATGTATTCGGACATGTCGAAGCGCTTGAGCTCGATGCCCATGATGCTGGCGAGCTGCCGCGCAACCTCGGTCTTGCCGACGCCGGTCGGACCCGAAAACAGGAACGAGCCGATCGGCTTGTCCGGATCGCGCAGGCCTGCGCGGCTGAGCTTCATCGCGGTCGACAGCTTCTCCACCGCGGCGTCCTGGCCGAACACGACATGCTTGAGGTCGCGTTCGAGATTCTCGAGAGCCTTTTTGTCGTCGCTGGACACCGTCTTGGGCGGGATGCGCGCCATGGTCGCGATCACCGCCTCGATCTCGCGTGCGGTAATCTTCTTCTTGCGGCGGCTCGGCGGCACCAGCATCTGCATCGCGCCAACTTCGTCGATCACGTCGATCGCCTTGTCGGGCAGCTTGCGGTCGTTGATGTAGCGTGCCGACAACTCCACCGCGGTCTTCAACGCATCTGCGGTGTAGGTGACCTTGTGGTGGTTCTCGAAGGCGCTCTTGAGGCCCTTGAGGATCTTGATCGTGTCTTCCACCGTGGGTTCGTTCACGTCGATCTTCTGGAAACGGCGCAGTAGCGCGCGATCCTTCTCGAAGTGGTTGCGGAACTCCTTGTAGGTGGTCGAACCGATGCAGCGGATCGCACCGCTCGATAGCGCCGGCTTGAGCAGGTTCGAAGCGTCCATCGCCCCGCCGCTAGTGGCGCCAGCCCCGATAACTGTATGAATTTCATCGATAAACAGGACCGCGTCGGGCATGCCCTCGAGTTCGTTGACGACCTGCTTGAGCCGTTCCTCGAAGTCGCCGCGATAACGCGTTCCGGCGAGCAGCGCACCCATGTCGAGCGAGTAGATCACCGCGTCCTGCAGGACTTCGGGCACGTCGCCTTCGACGATCTTGCGCGCCAGGCCCTCGGCGATGGCGGTCTTGCCCACGCCCGGATCGCCGACATAAAGCGGGTTGTTCTTCGATCGGCGGCACAGGATCTGGATCGTCCGGTCGACTTCGGGCCCGCGGCCGATCAGCGGGTCGACCTTCCCGTCTTCCGCCTTCTGGTTGAGGTTGACCGTGAACTGATCGAGCGCGGTTTCTTTCTTGCCTTTGGCTTCAGCCTTATCTTCGCCCTGCGCTTCGCTTTCCTCCGCGCCCTGCGGCGGACGGCTTTCGATCTGCTTGCCGCCCTTGCCGATGCCGTGGCTGATGAAGCTCACAGCGTCGAGCCGGCTCATGTCCTGCTGCTGGAGGAAGTAGACCGCGTAGCTGTCGCGCTCGGAAAACAGCGCCACCAGCACGTTCGCGCCCGTGACCGTATCCTTGCCCGAGGATTGCACGTGCAGGATCGCGCGCTGGATTACCCGCTGGAATCCTGCAGTCGGCTGCGGGTCGGAGCTGTCGTCCGACTTGAGCGATTGGTACTCCTGCTCGAGGTACTGGCGCACCACATTGCCGAGTTCGTCGAGATCGACGCCGCAGGCGGTCATCACCTGGGCCGCATCCTCGTCTTCGATCAGCGCCAGCAGCAGGTGCTCGAGCGTGGCATACTCATGCCGTCGCTGGCCTGCATCGCTAAGCGCTGCGTGGAGGGTCTTTTCGAGATTGGCTGCGAAACTGGGCATTCAGGTGGTCTTTCCAAGGGACTCGCCAAAGGCGAATTGGGGACAGACTATCGGCAGAAGGTTAGCCGAAGCTGTATAGACAGTCGATATGGGTGCCTCGCGAGGAAAGTGCAGCCCCCGCATCACCAACTAATCCTTTCGCCCGAACAAGGCCTCGGCCGCGTCGCGGTGGGCGGCTGCCTTGGAGCGATGTCTCTCTACGCGTGCTATCTCGGCTTCGAGCAGGGCAATCCGCTCGGCGAGTTCGTCCTGCGAATAGGGGGCGAGATCTTCTGTCGCGAGCCGGTCGGCTGCGTCGCCCCGGGGGCGCGGACGGTCGTCTTCATCCATTGGTGGCAATCTCGCAATTCTCGGTGGTTGCTGTCAACGGGGCCGCGCGTTAATGCACCGCAGCGTGGCGGCGGAGCCACGCTGGCAAAGCGCGCGACAGGGGAAATTCGTGGCTACACAAATACCTGAGACGATGATTGCCATGGGCTTCGACGCGCCCGGGGGCCCCGAGGTCTTCCGCTCAGAACGGCTGCCCGTGCCCACCCCCGGCGAAGGCGAGTTGTTGATCAAGGTCACTTGGGCGGGGATCAATCGACCAGACGTGATTCAGCGGCAGGGTTTCTACCCACCCCCGCCCGGTGCTTCGCCGATCCCGGGTCTTGAGGTTTCCGGCACGGTTGTGGCGGTGGGTTCGGGGGTCGGGCCCGAAATGCTCAACCGGAGGGTTTGTGCGCTGGTGTCCGGCGGCGGCTATGCCGAATATTGCCTCGCCCATGCGGGCCATTGCCTGCATGTCCCCCACCACATGGACATATCCGAAGCTGCTGCAATCCCCGAAACCCTGTTCACTGTGTGGCACAATGTCTTCGAACGCGGTTTCGCCCGCGATGGTGAAACATTGCTGGTGCACGGCGGCACGTCCGGCATCGGGACGATGGCGATCATGCTCGGCAAGGCTTTCGGATTGACAGTCATCACCACTGCCGGAAGCGAGGACAAGTGCGAGGCTGCTCGCGGCCTCGGCGCCGATCTGGCGATCAACTATCGGGACGTCGATTTCGTCGACGCGGTTCGTGAGTTCACAGGCGGGAAGGGTGTGGACATCGTACTCGACATGGTCTCCGGCCGCTATGTCGCGCGCAATATCGAATGCCTGGCCGAAGACGGGAGGCACGTGACGATCGCCGTGCTCGGTGGGCTCAAGGCCGAAATCAACATGGCTACGGTGATGCGCAAGCGGTTGACCCTGACCGGTTCGACGCTCCGCCCGCGATCGGACGGGTTCAAGGCATTGCTTGCCGACGAAATCTACAATCACGCCTGGCCGCTGTTCGAGGACGGAACGATCCGTCCGGTGATGGACAAGGCCTTTCCCTTGGCCGATGTCGCTGCAGCCCATGCCCGCATGGAAGCGGG
This sequence comes from Erythrobacter mangrovi, assembly GCF_013260645.1. Taxonomy (NCBI): domain Bacteria; kingdom Pseudomonadati; phylum Pseudomonadota; class Alphaproteobacteria; order Sphingomonadales; family Erythrobacteraceae; genus Erythrobacter; species Erythrobacter mangrovi. Next base: position 1,124,602 of record NZ_CP053921.1, read on the forward strand.
CGACCATATCGGCAAGATCGTTTTGGAGGTGGCCGGTGGCTAGGTACATTCTTCACGAAGATCCGCGCAGCGGCAATTGCTACAAGATCAAGCTGACTGCCGCGCTGGTGGGGATTCCACTCGAAGTCCGCCAGTACGACATCATGGCAGGCGAGACCCGCACTCCCGAATTCCTCGGCAACGTCAATGCGAATGGACGGATTCCGGTCCTCCAGATCGACGACCGCTTCCTCCCGGAAAGCAATGCCGCGTGCTGGTACCTGGCCGAAGACAGCGCGCTGATCCCGAACGATCGCTTCGACCGCGCGGATATGCTGCGCTGGATGTTCTTCGAGCAATATAACCACGAACCCAATGTCGCGACCTTGCGGTTCTGGCTGCACTTCGTGGGCGAGGCCAACCTGTCCAAACAGCAGCGGGCACAGCTGATGGCCAAGCGGATTGCCGGTTGCGACGCACTTTCCTTGATGGACCGGCACCTTGCCGGGCGCGACTGGTTCGTGGGAGGCGGCCCCACGCTCGCCGACATCGCGCTCTATGCCTACACCCATGTGGCTGAAGAAGGGGGCTTCGGGCTAGCCGATTATCCGGCGGTCGAGGCCTGGCTGGCGCGGGTCGCGGCGCTGCCCCGCTACGTCGCGATGAGCTGACCCGCAATCGTAGCAAAGTCCCCGTTCGGTAACCGGACCGTGCGACGCACGTAACAATCCTGCGTCATGGAAGTCCCCGTCATGCAGCGGGGATTCCATCCATGACCGAACTGCCCAGCGGCTTCGAAGCGCTTCACAACGTCGCCAATTTTCCGTCGGTAAAGCCCGCCGTGCCCGAACGCATCGTAGGTGAGCGGCGTCGCTTTCGGACGATCTGGATCAGCGATGTCCACCTGGGCACCAAGGGCTGCAATCACGAGCTGCTGATCGACTTCCTCGACCATACAGACAGCGAAACGATGTACCTCGTCGGCGATATCATCGACGGCTGGCGGCTGAAGAAGAAGTTTTACTGGCCGGCCGAACACAACGATATCGTTTGGCGCATTCTCAAACGCGCCAGGCGCGGCACGCGCATCGTCTACATCCCGGGCAACCACGATGAAATGGTGCGGCCTTTCTGCGGGATGGATTTCGGCGGGGTCCAGATCCGCCGCGCTGCCTTCCACGATACCGCCGATGGTCGCCGGTTGATAGTCCTGCATGGTGACGAGTTCGATACGGTCATGCTGGCGCACCGCTGGCTCGCCTTCGTCGGCGACGCTGCCTACCACCTGATGATGAAGCTCAACAATTGGGTCAGCCGGGTGCGGTCGGCCCTTGGCCTGCCGTATTGGTCGATCTCCAAGGCGGCCAAGCACAAGGTCAAGAATGCGGTCGAGTTCATCTCCAAGTATGAGGAAGTGGTCGCCCGCGCGGCCGGTGAGCGTGGGGTGGATGGCGTGGTCTGCGGCCATATCCATACCGCCGAGTTCCGGCCTTTCATGCACGAGGGCAAGGCGGTCGAATATTGGAACGATGGCGACTGGGTGGAGGGCTGCAATGCGCTGGTCGAGCATTTCGATGGGCGCATGGAAATTCTCCACTGGGCCGACGAAGTTGCGCGGCGCGACAAGTGCGAGGACCCTGCGCAGGAGCTGCAGGCGGCGTGACGGCACAGCCCATGCGCCCGCTCGAGCACTCCGCGAACGGCCTTCCGCAGCGCATCGCGATCGCCACTGATGCCTGGATGCCGCAGGTCAACGGAGTGGTTCGTACGCTCTACACTACCCGCGATATCCTGAACGCGAAGGGCCACGAAGTGCTGGTAATATCGCCCGACCGGTTCACCAACTTTCCCTGTCCGACCTACCCCGAAATACGGCTGGCTCTGGCACCGCCGGGCGAAGTCGCCCACCTGCTGCGGGACTTCGCTCCCGATGCCATCCATATCGCCACCGAGGGTCCGCTGGGAATGACGGCACGGCGCTACTGCGCCCGCAACGGTGTGCCCTTCACTACCGCGTACCACACCCAGTTCCCTGAGTATGTCGCACGCCGCACGCACCTGCCGGCTGAATGGTTCTGGCGCTACATTCGCTGGTTCCATGCCCCGGCCGAGCGCGTGCTGGTCGCCACCGAGAGTATCCGCGAAGAGCTGCGGGCGCATGGTCTGCATCGGCTGCATCACTGGAGCCGCGGCGTCGATCTGTCCTGTTTCACGCCCGATGCACCGCCGCCGCCGGAGTATGACGGCCTGCTGCGCCCGATCCAGCTTTACGTTGGCCGGGTAGCGGTCGAAAAGAACATCGAGGCTTTCCTTGCCTCTGAATATCCTGGCACCAAGGTGGTGGTGGGCGACGGTCCCGCGCTGGCGGAACTCAGGGCGCGCTTCACCGACGTCCGTTTTCTCGGTCGCCGTTCAGGTCGCGAACTGGCGGGCTGCTATGCCGGTGCGGATGTTTTCGTCTTTCCGAGCCGGACCGATACTTTCGGGCTGGTGATGATCGAAGCGCTCGCATGCGGCACGCCGGTCGCAGCGTTCCCCGTAGCCGGCCCGCGCGATATCGTGACCGAAGATGTCGGGGCACTGTGCGACGATCTTGATCGCGCCATAGCCGCGGCCCTGTTTTGCGAGCGTAGCACATGCTCGGCGTATGGGTCCGGATTCAGCTGGGAGGCGGCGACCGGCCAGTTCCTGAGCGGTCTTTCGGCCCTCGACAGCGAGGCGTTGCCGGCCACCTAGCCTTTAGCTTGCCGAATCCCCGCAGCTGGCCTACATGACGGCTGCAATGGCCGCTCCGCGAGGGGCGGCCCTTCTATTTTCAGAGCTGAGAAAAGGCACTTCCATGGCCGACCAACCCAAACCGCTCATGCCGCATGCGACCGCTACCTGGCTGGTCGACAATACCGGGCTGTCGTTCGAGCAGATCGCCGAATTTTGCGGCCTGCACATCCTCGAAGTGCAGGCGATGGCAGACGATCTTGCGGGCAGCAAATATACCGGTCGCGATCCGGTCCATTCGGGCGAGCTGACGCTGGCCGAGATCGAAAAGGGCCAGGTCGATCCGGAATACAAGCTCAAGATGCAGCGCGCACCGGTTGCGGTCAGCCGCACGAAGGGGCCGCGCTACACCCCGGTCTCGAAGCGCCAGGACAAGCCGGACGGCATCGCCTGGCTGATCCGCAACCATCCCGAGATTTCGGACGCGCAGATCTCGAAGCTGATCGGCACCACCCGCAACACAATTACCGCGATCCGCGAACGGAGCCACTGGAACATCCAGAACATCCAGCCGAAGGATCCAGTGACGCTGGGCCTGTGTTCGCAGCGCGAACTCGACGCGGTGGTCGCCAAGGCTGCCAAGAAGGCCGGGCTCGAGGGCGAGGCCGCCCCGGTCGAAGTCACTGGCGGGACCGATCGCGAGCGCTTGATCGAGGAGCTGCGTGCCGAGCGCGATGCGAATGAAAAGGCCGCCGCCGAGGCAGTGCAGGAAGCGGAAGCCGCGGCCTGGCTGGAGGCCAAGCGCGCTTCCGAAGAAGCCGACGAAGAATAGTCGCGCCGACTCCATGAATTGAAGCGGGTGGAGCAGGCGCTCCGCCCGCTTTTTTCTTGCGCGATTTGTAACTGCGCGCCATGTTACTGACATGGCTGTCAATAAGCGCTTCCCCCCACCGCCATCGGTCTACGGTCATGCAAGGCCCTGGAACTCCAGCATAAAGCCGGAGCTCCTCCATGTTATATTCGCGCGGCAGGCGCGGGAAGTTCCTGATGCCCCACTGGTCGAATTCCTTGGCCGGAGCTTTACTTACCGCCAGTTGTATTCGGAGGCTCGGCGTTTCGCTGCGGGGCTGGCCGAGCGAGGGATCAGCAAGGGTGACCGTGTCGGCCTCTTCTTGCCCAATGTTCCGACCTACGTCGCGGCCTATTATGGAGCGATGATGGCCGGGGCGGTCGTGGTCAATTTCTCGCCGCTCTATACTGTCGAAGAGCTTAGCCACCAGGTCGAGGACTCGGGCACCAAGCTGCTGGTCACACTCGACTCGCCGCTGCTCCTGCCAACGGCAACCAAGGTACTAGACGCATCCTCGCTCCAGCACCTGATAGTTGCGCGGCTCGCCGATTCATTGCCACGCCTCAAGTCGTTGGCACTGCGCACGCTTGGGCGGCGCCAACTCGCCCCCGTCCCCCAACGCTCCGACGTGCTCGAATGGAGCGATGTGCTCGCCGAATGGAACTGGGTGCGCTGGCTGGATGGGAAGGAGCCCGACTTGCGGGTGGGGACGGTAACAGACCTCGCACTGCTGCAGTATACCGGCGGCACTACGGGTACGCCGAAGGGTGCGATGCTGACCCACGGCAACTTGTCGAGCAATGCGATCCAGGTCGATATGCTCGACCCCTTCGATCGCGCCGAGTCCGACATTGTGCTCGGCGCGCTGCCGCTGTTCCATGTCTTCGCCAATACCTGCGTGCTCAATCGCACGGTGGTTCGGGGCGGGTGCATCGTGATGTTGCCGCGCTTTGAGGCGGGGCAGGTGCTCAAGACCATTACGCGGACGCAACCGCGCGCCTTTCCCGGCGTCCCGACCATGTTTCAGGCGCTCCTCGATCATCCCGATTTCACCAGGACCGACTGGTCGGCCTTGCGCGTTTGCATCTCCGGTGGCGCGCCGATGCCGGGGCCTCTGCGCGAGAAGTTCGAGTCGTCGACCGGCGTGCGCTTGATCGAAGGCTATGGGCTCACGGAGAGTTCGGGGGTGGTCTCGACCAACCCCTACCAGGGGCTACGCAAGCCGGGCACGATCGGCCAGCCGATCCCCGCGACCCAGGTGCTGCTGCTCGATAAGGAAGATCCCGAGAGTCTGGCACCCGACGGCGAGCCGGGCGAGCTCGCGGTACGCGGCCCGCAGGTGATGCAAGGCTATTGGAACTTACCCGAGGCGCAGGCGACTACCTTTGCGGAACACAATGGCGAGGCATGGCTGCGCACCGGCGACGTTGCGACGATCGACGATGACGGATTCCTCACGATCGTTGACCGGATCAAAGACATGATTGCGGTGGGCGGCTTCAAGGTGTTTCCGAGCCAGGTCGAAGCAGTGCTGCTTGAGCACCCGGCGATCAAGGAAGCACTGGTGATCGGCCGACCGGATGCCTACCGTGGTGAAGCGCCGGCTGCCTATGTCACGCTCAACGAGGGCGAGAGCGTTTCGGGTGACGAGCTCAAGGCTTGGCTCAACGCAAAGGTTGGCAAGCATGAGCGCGTTGAAGAACTGGTGGTACGGGAGGCGCTGCCCAAAACGATGATCGGCAAACTCGATCGCAAGGCGCTGCGGGCCGAAGTTCTGGGTTGAACCAACAGGCACGGGCCGCTCGCATCAATACGCGAACGGCCCGCAACTTTCCCAAAGCTTGAACTCAGTTGGCGACCGGAATCTCGGTCTTCGCGGGCTGTGTCGGGACTGCGCCAGTTTTGCGCGCATCGCGATGCGCGAAGCGGCCCTCGACTTGTGCGCCCTGTTCGATTGTGAGCGCATCGTAGAATACGTCACCGGTGATCTTGGCAGTTTTCAGGATGACCAGCTCACGGGCAGTGATCGAACCATCGACGGTTCCGGCAAAGCGGGCGCTCTCGGCCTTGACCGCGCCGGTAATCGTGCTGGTCTCGCCCTGTACCAGACTGGCGCAGGCGATGTCACCCTCTACCGAACCGTCGATATGGAGGTCGGCCGAGGCCTGAATATCGCCCTTGATGGCAAGGTCCGAACCTAGGACGGAGAAGGTCGAGCTGTTCTTGGTGGCCATGGTGCGCCCTGTGTTATTCGGCGTGGGCGAGCTGGGGGGCTCGACGGATTTCTTCGAGAACATGCGGAGCGGTCTCCAGGAAGGTGCGCGGGTTCACCGCGCGATCATTGATGCGCACTTCGAAGTGGAGGTGCGGGCCGGTCGAACGACCGGTGCTTCCGATAGCACCGATGGTTTCTCCGGCAACGACCTTCTGGCCGACCTTGGAGTTGAAGGCCGACATATGCGCATAGCGGGTCATCAGGCCGTTCCCGTGGTTGATCTCGACCACCTTGCCGAAGCCCGACTTGCGCCCGACGAAGCTTACTACCCCGTTGGCGGCAGCGTAGATCGGTGTGCCGGTCGGGCCGCGGAAATCGAGACCCTTGTGCATTGCTGCAACGCCGGTGAAGGGATCGCGGCGATAGCCGAAGCCCGATGATATGTATTCAAGCGCTGCCGGTTCGACCTGCGGGACGCCGGCCAGGCCGTTCTCCAGTGCTGCCATGCGTGCGATCGAAAGCCCGAGGCGCTCGAAGCGCGGATCGATTGAGCCATCGCGCGACGTGGCCAGCTTCTCCAGCGGACCACCCACTGCGGTGCGGTCGGCACGGCTCAGCATCAATCGGGGGTCGATGCCGAGTTGTTTGAGGGCACTTGCGGCACGCTGGGCGCGCCAGTCGGCATAGCGGGTGAGGCCCTCAACGAAAGCGAGCTGACGTGCTTCGATCCGGGCGAGTGCAGCTGCCTCGGGAATAGATACGCTGACCTTGTCGACAGTCTTCGCCGCTTCGCCGCTGGAATCACTGACATTGGTCATGCCTTTGGCGTCTGCCGGAAGCGAGGTGACCATGTCTTCGATGAACTCCTGGCGCTTCACCAGGTCGCTGGCGACCGCATCGATATCATCGCGATAGGCATCGACCCGCTCTTCAGCGGTAGCCACCTTGGCTTCGCGATCGAGCAGCGAGAGCCGGTCGGCCGTCGCGCGATACTGGGCCCAGCCGGCGATGGCGACCGAAAGCGTCCAGACAATGAGGGCGGCAAGGGTAATCGCGGCGGCCGTCATCTGGACGCGCGACGAAATCGTGATGAAACGAACCTGGCCTTCGGACCGCATGAAGAACTCGCGATCCGGGAACCAGCTAAGCACGCGGCTCCCCCAGCCGGTGTTGGCAATCAATTTTCGCAAACGACCCGTCCCTTTATGGTCTTTCGTCCCTGTCCAAGCGAGCTAACAAAGCTTTGTGTTGAAATCGAATCGCAGTTCCCGTGGAATCCATGAGACGAAGCAGCGATGCGATGAACCGTTTCAGATGTTGAGAATTTTCGTTCGCGGGCAGGAACCAATCATTAAGTCCAAGTTTACCAATAACTTGCGATTCGCACCGGAGCGGGCGAGCAACCCATTGTATATATACGACAAAACTTGGGAAGGCCTAATTTGACCGGGCGGCGCCCACGAATCGGGCTGCTCGGCGGTAGCTTCAACCCGGCACACCGTGGCCACCGCCGCGTTTCGCTGTTCGCGCAGAGGGCGCTCGGGCTGGACGAGGTCTGGTGGCTGGTCTCGCCCGGCAATCCACTCAAGCCATCCAGCGACATGGCCCCGCTCGAGGCGCGATTTGCCTCGGCCGTGCGGCAGGCGCGAGTGGCGCCGATCCGCGTCACCGCGATCGAGCGCCAACTCGGAACGCGCTACACGATCGATACGCTGCGCGAGCTGTGTCGGCGTTATGCGAGGTACGAGTTCGTGTGGCTGATGGGTGCGGATAATCTTGCGCAATTCCATCGCTGGCGTGAATGGCGCGACATCGCACGCACCATGCCGATTGCAGTCATAGCCCGGCCGGGCTATGATGATGCTGTCGTCGCAAGCCCCGCGATGGCCTGGCTTAGGCGCTATCGCGTGCCGCTGGCCAGCTTTGTTAATGGGGGCGCATGGAGTGCACCGGCACTGGTGACTTTGCGTTTCGATCCCGATCCAAGATCGGCCACGGCCATTCGCCGCGCCGATCCCGATTGGGCCGCACGCTTCGCCGGGCCGCCTCCGAGGGACCAGCTGACACATCGGCGAATAGTGGCGGGGGAGGAAACGACCGCGCCATGATGCGCCTTGTTTCTCCAACGGCCCACGCCTCTCGATCCAGGAGTACGATACCCGCCTATGACACAGGCGCATACCGCCCCGGCCACAGCCGGACAGACCTCGGCACAGGTGATCCGCTTGGCCAAGGGTGACACTGACGCGCTGCTCGCCCTGGTGCTGCAGCAACTCGACGACGACCAGGCGCAGGACGTGGTCAGCATCCCGCTCGAAGGGAAAAGCTCGATTGCAGATCACATGGTCATCGCTTCGGGTCGCTCTACCCGCCAGGTCGCTGCAATGGCGCAGAAACTGGCCGAGAAGATCAAACACGATGGGTTCGGTTCGGTGAAGCTCGAAGGGCTTCCCGCGGCAGACTGGGTGCTGATCGATGCAGGCGACGTGGTGGTCCACCTGTTCCGCCCCGAGGTGCGTAGTTTCTACAACCTCGAGCGCATGTGGGCCTTCGGCGATGCACCGCCGGTAGCGGGCACGGCATAACCGTTTCTGCCTCGCGCAGCCGGAACTGAGGCTGCGCGCCTGGAGCCGACCCTCGGCCGTGCGTCGCGCGGCTGCTCTGCAGTCGACTGGACGCAGACGGAGCATCGCCATACAGCGTGCGGCATGCTCCTGCATGTCATTGCACGTGGAAAGATCGCCCGCTCGCCGGAGGCTGAGCTGGTCGCGCGCTATGAGAAGCGCATTACCTGGCCGATCAAGTTCACCGAACTGCCCGAAACTGGCGGTCGCATTCCCGACTCCCAGACACCCGGCAAGACCGTCTTGCTCGACGAACGCGGCAAGGATCTCTCCTCGGAAGACCTCGCTGCAATCCTCGGCCGCTGGCGCGACGACGGTATGCGCGAATGCCGGTTCGTGCTGGGTGCCGCAGATGGACATTCGGAAGCCGAGCGTCGCGAGGCCGAACTGCTTCTCGCATTCGGCCAGGCGACCTGGCCTCATCTGCTGGCCCGCGCCATGCTTGCCGAACAGCTCTACCGGGCGACGACGATCCTCGCCGGCCACCCCTATCATCGCAGCGGATAATCGGGCAGGAATGACGCCATGGTCCGTTGGCTCGTTGCCCCCGCCTTTTGCACTGCCAGCCTTGCGGCCTTCGCGCTTGCCCTGACCCCGCTCGATGCGCAGGGCCCGGCGCAGTTTTCCAGTGCCAACGAAGCACGGGAGGCGCTCGATGCGGCCCGCCAGCAGCAACGTAACGCCCGGGCACGCGGCGAACGCCTCGAGAAGCAGGCCGCGGCCGCTCGCGAGGCCGAAGAGAAAGCGGTGCAGCAGGCCGCCGCACTTGCCGCGCGCGTGCAGCAGGCCGAAGCGGGGATCGCTGCAGCGGAAGCGCGCTTCGACCTCGCCAGTCGCCAGCGCCAGGCGCTCGATCGCCAGTTGGCGCAGCGCCGGGAGCCGCTCGTCCGGCTCACAGGCGCGCTCCAAAGCATGGCCCGCCGCCCGCTGACGCTGTCGGCGCTGCAGCCAGGTTCCTTGCGCGACCTCGTACATACCCGCGCCGTTCTCGACAGCACGATACCGCTGGTGCGCAGCCGAACCGCAGCCCTGCGCGGCGAGCTGGCACGCGCCCGGGCGCTCGAGGCTGAAGCGAGCGCGGCCCTCTCCGACCGCCGTGAAAGCGAGAGAGTGCTTGGCGAGCGTCGCAAGCAGTTGATCGCGGCTGCGGCACGCCAGCGACTGGTGGCCCAGCGCGCATCCGGCGGCGCCAATCGCGAGGCGCAACGGGCACTGGTCCTGGCGGAGCAGGCGCGCGACCTCGATGGTCTGGTCGATCAGCTTGAATCCGCCGGATCGCTGCGAACACAGTTGGCGGCACTGCCGGGCCCGATCATCCGGCCTGAGGATCCGGCGGCCGCCACCGTTGCGGCGATACCCATCCCGACGCCGAGCGAGACCGCGCCACCTGCGCGCTACCAACTGCCCGTCAATGGACGGGTTACCCGTGGTTTTAGGGAAAGCGGCACCGGTGGCTCACGCGAGGCGGGCATCGAACTGTATCCCCGACCCAGTGCACAGGTTGTCGCTCCCGCCGCTGGCCGGGTGGCCTTTGCCGGCCCCTATCGTGGCTATGGAAAGATCGTGATCGTCGAGCACGAGAATGGGTGGACGAGCCTTATCACCGGCCTTGGCTCGCTCGATGCCGAGGTCGGGCAGGCAGTGACAGCGGGCTCGCCCCTTGGCCTGGCAGGGGCAAGGGCCCCCGCAATCACGCTCGAGTTGCGCCGGCAGCGCACCCCGGTGAACCCGCTCGACTATCTCCAGTAATCGCTCCGTCGATTTCCCCTTTCGGGACGTCCCTCCAATGCTCATCTGGTGTTCAGCGCGCTCTCGCGATAAACTGCGTTCGCGTATTGGAGAGTTACTGCCGATGAAAATCGCCGCCCTGCTTCGTTCGGCCGCCCTTGTCACAGCCGTGGCGATCATTCCCGCCACGACTGCGGGGGTCGCACAGGTCGAAGGCCGCGCAGGTCCTGAATTCGCGAAAGTTCTCGCTGTCTACCAGCGGATCAAGGCGAGCTATGTCGAGACGGTCGAAGACGACGTGCTGATGCGCGGGATGATCGATGGCATGCTTACCGCACTCGATCCGCATTCCGCCTATCTCGACGGTGGCGACCTCCAGCGGCTCGAAACCATGATCGACGGAAACTATTCGGGCCTTGGCCTATCCGTCGTCATGGAAGATGGTGCGGTGAAGATAATCTCCCCGTTCCGCGGCAGCCCTGCGGAGAAGGCGGGTCTTAAGGCGGGCGACTTCATCACCCATCTCGATGGCAAGCTGATCTACGGCGGTAGCCTCGACGAAGCGGTGGCGCAGATGCGCGGCAAGGAGGGCACGCAGATACAACTGACCGTATTCCGCACGGGGCGAGAAGAGCCCTTCGACGTGACCGTGACCCGAGGGGTGATCGAACTCGAACCCGTCACCGGGGAACTCGAGGACGGCAATATCGGCCACATCATGATCAACGAGTTCTCGCGCGACGTCGGCAGCGATGTGTTTTCCGCGTGGCAGGAGCTGCGCGAAAAGGCCACCGGGCGGATAAATGGGCTGGTGCTTGACCTGCGCTCGAACCCCGGCGGAAGCCTCGACGAGGCCGTCGCTCTGTCCGACCTGTTCCTGTCCGATGGACGCATCGTTTCGCAGCGCGGACGCGCGCGGGGCGAGAATATCACCTACGATGCGGAGACCGTTTTCCGCGGTGACATCGCCGAAGGCTTGCCGATTATCGTGCTGATCGATTCCGGCTCGGCCTCGGCCTCCGAAATCGTCGCAGGTGCGCTGCAGGACCACCGCCGCGCGGTCGTCATGGGCGAACGCAGCTTCGGCAAGGGCAGCGTCCAGTCGCTGCTGCCGCTGGGCCGGGATGCCGCGCTCAAGCTCACCACGGCGCGTTACTACACGCCTTCGGGACATTCGGTGCAGGAAGGTGGGATCAAGCCTGACATCGCGGTGCCGCAGCTTAGCGACCCGGATCTGGCCAAGAAGGCCAAGTTCACCCTGCGCGAATCCGATCTGCGGGGCCATCTGATCAACGAAGCAGGGTTGGCTGACGAGGCGTTCGAGAAGGATCAGCGTGAAGATCCGCGCTTCCAGCTGACGGCCGAGCAGCTCGAGAAGAAGGGGATCAAGGACTTCCAGCTCCACTATGCGCTGGAAACCTTACGCCGCACCGCGCCGAACAAGGTTGCCGCACGCTCCCGATAGGGTAAACCGCCGAGTGATGGATGTGTCGCCCCCCTTCCGGACCGCGCGTGCTCTCGCACTGGCTGTCCCCGCCCTGCTGCTCGCCGGCGCCTATGTCTCGCAATATGGCTTCGGCCTTTACCCCTGCGAGATGTGCTGGTGGCAACGCTACCCGCACTTTGCCGCCGTGGCGCTTGCCCTGCTCGGCTTCGTCATCGCACCGCAACGGCTATGGGTGGCACTCGCGGCATTGGCCGTGCTGGTCTCAGGCGTGATCGGGCTGTTCCACGCCGGGGTCGAATATGATTGGTGGCCCGGTATCACCTCCTGTGCAGCCATATTCTCCGAAGGGACGGGCAATGCGCTGGAGGACATCATGAACACCCCGCTGGTGCGCTGCGACGAACCGGCCTGGACGTTGTTCGGCATTAGCCTGGCCGGGTTCAACTTCCTCATTTCGACCGCCGCAGGGCTCGCGATCCTCGTGCTGCTGGGCAAGGATCGCGCTGCGTGAGCAAGGTGCCCGACCATATCGCGCGCATGATCCGGGTCGATCAGGCCGGCGAATTCGGTGCGACGCGCATCTATGCCGGGCAGCTTGCCGTCCTGGGCAATCGCGGCCCGCACGCCACGGCAATCGCCGGAATGGCCGAACAGGAGGCCGATCATCGCGCGAAGTTCGATGCACTCATGGCTCGGCGTGGCGTTCGGCCAACCGCGTTGCAGCCGTTCTGGGACCGCGCGGGCTTCGCGCTGGGCGCAGTCACTGCGCTGATCGGGCCCGAGGCGGCGATGGCCTGCACTGCGGCGATCGAGACCGAGATCGACAATCACTACACCCGCCAGCTCGACGAGCTTCACGCCAGCGGCGAAGATCCCGAACTGGCCGGATTGATCGAAGAGTTCCGCGAAGACGAACGCGAACATCGCGATGCGGCGCTTGCTGCCGGGGCGGAACGCGCACCGGCCTATCCGCTGCTATCCGGACTGATCAGGCTCGGCTGCCGGGCCGCGATCAGGCTTTCGGAACGCGTTTGAGGGGATTAAGCCGCATTCGTGCGCGCTTCATGGGTGGTTCACCGGCGCACAGGCGTAATGCGCCAACCAGATAAGGACGAGCTTTCGATGACCAGGACTCTCCCGCTGCTTGCAGCACTCGCCAGCACTGCGTTTGCCGTTCCTGCTTCGGCACAGGAAACCGTCGATACCGGTGATGACAGCTACAACATGGTCATCGTCTATGGCGATGACACGTGCCCGCAGTCGACGGTCGATCAGATCGTCGTTTGTGCGCGCAAGGCCGAAAGCGAACGATACCGGATTCCCGAACGCCTGCGCCTTTCCGACAGCCCCGAGAACCAGGCCTGGGCAGAACGGGTCGAGCGGTTCGAGACAATTGGCAGCTTCGGCGCCCTGTCCTGTTCGCCGACCGGTGCGGGCGGCTTCACCGGCTGCACCCAGCAATTGATCGATGCCGCCTATGCCGACAAGGAAAACAGCTCGGAGGTTCGCTTCGGCCAGCTGGTTGCCGAGGCGCGGGCCGAACGCCTTTCAACCATCGATGCCGAGGCGGCTGCCGAGCAGGAGCGCGTAGAAATGATCGAGCGCGAATACCAGGAGCGGCTGGAACGCGAACGTGACGGTGAAGGCCCGGCCGAAACCGCCGAGGAATTGCCCCAGCCCGAAGGCTAAGCAGCCTCTATCGCAGCTTAACCATTTACGGTTACGAGGGCGGCATGGCCGCCAAGCGCAAGATCCTTACCGTGTTCGGCACCCGTCCGGAGGCGATCAAGCTGTTCCCGCTGGTGCATGCCCTGGCGGCGGACGATCGGTTCGACAGTCGCGTGTGCATCTCCGCGCAGCATCGCGAGATGCTCGACCAGGTACTCGCAATCGCGGGGATCGTACCCGATCATGACCTCGACCTGATGACGCCCGGCCAGACGCTCGATGCGCTGACTGCACGGGCCCTGGTCGAGATCGGCAAGGTGCTCGACGCGGAGCAGCCCGATTGGGTGGTGGTACAGGGCGATACCACGACGGTGATGGCCGGTGCCATCGCCGCCTATTATCGCAAGATCCCGGTCTGCCATGTGGAAGCCGGACTGCGCAGCGGCGACATCCATCATCCCTGGCCGGAAGAGGTCAACCGCCGTGTCGTGGGCGGCTTTGCAGCGCTCCATTGCGCGCCGACTGGAACCGCGCGCGAGGCCCTGCTGCGCGAGAACGTCGATCCGGCGACCGTCCATGTCACGGGCAATACGGTGATCGATGCGCTGCACTGGGTGACTCGACGGATCGAGCAAGATCCTCCGCTGGCGTCCGGCCTTGCCGAACTCGAAGCGCGCTTCGCGGGCAAACGGATCATCGGCATGACCAGCCATCGCCGCGAGAACTTCGGTACGGGCATGCAAAGCATTGCCAAGGCAGTGAAACGGATCGCTGCGCGTCCCGATGTGGCGGTGATCTTCCCTATCCACCTGAACCCCAATGTGCGCGCCGTGATGAAAGAGATTCTGGCCGGTCTCGACAATGTCGCTCTGCTCGAACCGCTCGACTATCCGAATTTCGCCCGCCTGCTCTCTATCTCGCACCTCATGTTGACCGATAGCGGTGGGGTTCAGGAAGAGGCGCCCGCGTTGGGCAAGCCGGTGCTGGTGATGCGTCAGACCACCGAACGACCCGAGGGGGTCTCGGCCGGGACCGCCAGGCTGGTGGGAACCGATGCCGATGCAATCGTGCGGGAGACCATGCGCCTGCTCGATGACGATGCCACCTACGCGGCGATGGCACGGGCGCACAATCCTTTCGGCGATGGGCATTCGGCGGCGCGCATCGCCGACCTCCTCGCAGGTTAGTAAATGGCAGTGCCGCTGAACATGCCGACCCGCGCTGCCTGATCGAAGGTTGCCTGAAGCCTAAGCCTTGTCGAGCGCGATGTCGGGCGCGTCTTCCTGCTTCATGCCAACGACGTGATAGCCCGCATCGACGTGGTGCGTTTCGCCGGTCACGCCGCTCGACAGGTCCGAGAGGAAATAGAGACCCGATCCGCCCACGTCCTCGATGGTGACGTTGCGACGCAGTGGCGAATTGTATTCGTTCCACTTGAGGATGTAGCGGAAGTCGCCGATCCCGCTGGCGGCCAGCGTCTTGATCGGCCCCGCGCTGATTGCATTGACGCGGATACCCCGAGGGCCAAGGTCGTTGGCCAGGTATTTCACGCTGGTTTCCAACGCCGCCTTGGCCACGCCCATCACATTGTAGTGCGGGATCACCTTTTCTGCGCCGTAATAGGTCAGCGTCAGGATCGAGCCGCCGCCCGAACCGTCTTCCTGCAGCGGTGGCATCATCGCCGACGCGCGTTGCGCCACAGCGACGAGGCTGTAGGCGGAGATATTCATGGTCATCAGGAAGTTGTCGAGGCTGGTGTCGACATATTTCCCGCGCAACTCGTTCTTGTCCGAGAAGCCGATGGCATGGACGACGAAATCGATCGTGTCCCACCGCGCCTTGAGCGTCTCGAAGGCGCGGTCGAGCGCGGCCATGTCGGAGACGTCGCAGTCGAAGGTGAAGTCGCTGCCCAGCTCTGCCGCCAGCGGCTCCACGCGCCGCTTGAGCGCCTCGCCCTGGTAGGAGAACGCCAGTTCGGCGCCTTCGTCGGCAAGCTTTTTGGCAATGCCCCAGGCCAGAGACTTGTCATTGGCGAGGCCCATGATCAGCCCGCGCTTGCCTGCCATCAACCCGCTCATGCAGCGTGCTCCTCTTCTTCCATTTCCTTCGTCAACGCCGCCCGCCTCGGCTCGTCGTCCTGCCCGATGTGGCTCAGTTCTTCCTCGGGCGATTCCGCCAAGGCTGCGTTGAGTTCCGCGCCGATAACGACACCGAGCCCGACAAGCCAGAAAAAGAACATGGCGATCATGACCCCAGCCAAGCCGCCATAGGTCAGGTCATAGGTGAAGAACTGGCGGACCAGGGGAGGCATCAGCGTCGTGGCGGCCATCCACCACAGGGTCGTGATCAACGCTCCGGGCCATTTGGGATAGCGCCGGCGGCGATAGCGTGTCGGCGTCAGGCCCAGGAAGGTCGCGTAGAGCGAACCGAACACGACAAGCGCCGGGATGGCCTGGCTCAGTCGCAGTTCGGCAATCCGGTCGAGCAATTGCGGGAAATAAGCGGAAATCATCTGCTGCGCAGCACCGATCGTGACCTGCGCGATCAGCGCCAGCATCAGCAGCAGGACAGTGCCCAAGATCGCGAGGGTCGAAAGCAGGCGATTCTTCCAGAATGCCCGGGTTGGTACCGTACCATAGGCTCGCCGCAGGATGTCGCGGATGGTCTCGACGAGACTGCCGACGGTCCAGAGTGCGACCAGGGCGCCGACCCAGAGCAACCAACCGCTGCGCGCATCGACGACATTCAGGGCCACCGGCTGGATCACATTGGCGACCATCGGCGGAACCGCCAAGAGCACCGTGTTGATTGCCGCCGCGCGTTCGGCCTGTTCGCCAAACAGCGAAAACACCGCCGCCCCGAGGATGAAAAAGGGGAAGATCGACAGCATGGCAAGATAGGCAAGATTGCCGGCGTGGATGAAGCCATCGTGCCACGCGCCGATCGCTGTGCGCTTGGCCACTTGCCAGGCGCGCGTACCTGGACCGAGGTGGTATTCGATCCGCCCACGCAGGTCCTGTGCAGCCTTGCGACGAGCCTCGGGGGAGAGCGATACGATCTCGTGCTCTTCCACCACCGAATGGTCGTGCTTAGTCAAATGGCTACACCCCGAGATCGGCCCTTGGGTCGCTTTCGTCCTTCCACCCTTCGAGCCGCTTGGCAAGCGCCTCGAGGTCTGCCGGGAGCTGGATCTGCAGCGCGACGAGCTGGTCGCCCCTGCTGCCGTCCTTCTTGCTAAAGCCCTTGCCCTTGAGTCGCAGTACGGTCCCGCCATGGGTGCCGGCCTTGAGCGTCATCATCACCGGGCCGTCGACCGTCGGCACGCGAATCTTGGCCCCGTTGACCGCTTCATCGAGCGTAATCGGCAGGTCGAAGCGCACGTCGTCGCCATCGCGGCGGTAAAGCTTGTGCTTCTCGATATCGATCGTGACCAGCCCGTCGCCCGCGCCACCAGGGCCCTGCTCTCCCTTGCCCTTGAGCCGCATCTGCGTGCCGTTCTCGACCCCCTTGGGCAGCTTGAGGTCGATCGTCTTGCCATCGGCCAACGTGATTCGCTGGTCCTTGAGCGTTGCTGCATCGATGAAGGGCACGCGCAGGCGATACGCGATATCGGCACCTTTCCTCGGTGGGGGCGGCCTGCGTCCAGCATTGCCGAACGGGCTGCCGCCACGCCGCGTGCCTCCGCCGAAAAGCCCGTCGAAGATGTCGCCGAGGTCGACTTCCTCGCCGCCGAAGCCCTGGAAATCCTCAGGCCGTGCGCCACGCCCCGATCCGCCGCCACGGAAACCCCCGCCGCCGAAGCCGCCGCCCATCCCGGCAAAGGGATTGGCCGGATTGCCGTCCGCGTCGATCTCGCCGCGGTCGAAGCGCGCACGCTTGTCCGCGTCCGACAGCAGGTCGTAAGCCTGGGTCACCTCGGAAAAACGCTCGGCGGCCTTGGGGTTGTCCTTGTTACGATCGGGATGGAGCTCCTTCGCCAGCTTGCGATAGGCGCTCTTGATATCCTTCTCGGACGCGGTGCGGGCAACGCCAAGGGTGGAATAGGGATCGGCCATGGCGTGTTAGCTAGGTGTAACGCTTCTTGCGCGCAAGCGTCCGCAGTTTCCTACGTTACTGTCGAGAGCTAGGTGAAGGAAATGTCGGGCGTTGCTCCCTGTCTGCGATCCTGCCATGCGGCTACCGTTACTGCTGCGGTATTTATCGGCAGGACAGTGTTCCATGTGTTCCATGTTTCAGGATCGAGCGATGCAAGCTGAACAGAGCGCCATTCCCGAGACCGATCCCTTCGCCCTGTTCGAAGCATGGTTCGGCGAAGCGAAGGCGAGCGAGCCCAACGATGCCAACGCCATGGCGCTGGCAACGGCGGCACCCGGCGGGTTTCCCTCGGTCCGAATGGTGCTGCTCAAGGGCCATGGGCCCGACGGGTTCGTGTTCTACACCAATGCCGAAAGCCGCAAGGGCGAACAGATTCGCGCCAACATGCGCGCAGCCTTGCTGTTCCACTGGAAGAGCCTGCGGCGCCAGATCCGTATCGAAGGCCCGCTCAGCGAAGTGAGCGAGGCTGAGGCCGACGCCTATTTCCATTCCCGCCCGCGCGTTTCGCAGATTGGTTCGGCTGCGTCGGACCAGTCGCGACCCCTGCCTGAGCGACAAATCTACCTTGATCGTGTCGCCGCGCTCGAGGCCCGCTTTCCCGAAGGCGACATCCCGCGACCGCCGCATTGGACCGGCTTCCGCCTGAGCCCGCGGCGAATCGAATTCTGGCGCGATCGCGAGTTCCGCCTGCACGACCGTCGCCTGTTCACTCGCGACAAGGAAGAGGAGGCGTGGTCCAACACGCTTTTGTATCCGTGAGCATCGAACGCGCTCGGCTGACGCGCTCGGCGGCACTCGCGTCGATCACCATGGCGGTGTTCCTGGTCACCTTGAAGACCTGGGCCACATGGAAGACGGGCTCCACCGCCATGCTCGGCAGCCTGGCCGATTCCGGGCTCGACCTCATTGCCAGCCTTGCCACGCTGGTGGGCGTCTGGATCGCTGCGATGCCTGCGGACTCCGAGCATCGTTTCGGGCATGGCAAGGCCGAGGCGCTCGCCGCGATCGTCCAGGTCATGCTCATCTCGGTTTCCGCCTTTGGAATTGCGGTGCGAGCCATTGGCCAGTTGATGTCGGGCAGCGAAACCACTGCAGCAGCCGAGGGCATCGGCGTTTCGGTGATCGCCATCCTCGCCACGCTGGCTCTGGTGGCCTGGCAGCGCCATGTCATTTCCCGCACCGGCTCGGTGGCGATCAAGACCGACAACATCCACTACCAGTCCGACCTCCTGCTCAATCTCGCGGTCATCGCCGCGCTGGTGGTCGATCAGTACCTTGGGTTTTCGGAGGCCGATCCGCTGTTCGGCCTCGGCATCGCTGCTTGGCTGGCATGGGGCGCGTTCAATGCGGCGAGCGAAGCGGTCGACCACCTGATGGACAAGGAGTGGCCGGAGGAGCGGCGCGAGGAATTCCTTGCCGTGCTGGCACGCCATCCCGAACTGCGCGGCGTGCACGACCTGCGTACCCGCACCAGCGGTGCCATCGACTTCGTCCAGTTCCATGCCGCCATGGACGGATCGAAGCCGTTGCGCGAAGTGCACCAGATCATGGACGAGCTTGAGGCGCGGATCGAGGCCGAGTTTCCCGGTGTCGAAGTGCTCATCCACCCCGACCCCGAAGGGCTGGTCAATGAAGTAGGCGATGCCGCCGAGGAATTGCTGCCCGAGCTCAAGGACCAGGCGTGACGCTCGCCCTTCCGTACTGGCACGTGGACGCTTTCGCCGAACGCCCCTTTGCCGGCAACCAGGCAGCCGTGATCCTGCTCGAAGAATGGCTCGATGATACGACCCTGTGCGCCATTGCAGAGGAGAACGCCTTTGCCGAAACCGCCTTCCTGGTTCGCAGCGAGGCAGGCGAGGCCGATTGGGATTTGCGCTGGTTCTCGCCGGTGGCGGAAGTGCGGCTGTGCGGGCATGCGACCTTGGCCAGCGGACATGTCATCCTGAGCCACGACGGCGGGGATCGGGTCACCTTCCGCACGCGGCAGGCAGGCGTGCTCGAAGTGCGCCGGAACGGTGCGGGCTACGAACTGGCCTTGCCGGTGATCGAGACCGCGCCGCGGCCCTGGCCGGAAGCGGCCGTGCTGCTGGGCGCTGAGCCGCTGGAGGTGTGGCGCAACGATTCACGCTACAACGTCTTCCTCTTTCGCGACGAAGCTGCCGTGCATGCACTTGCGCCGGACCTGCGCGGCCTGGGCGCGCTGGGCGACGACCAGTTCATCTGCACGGCACCCGGCGTCGCTACCGATATCGTCAGCCGTGTCTTCGTGCCGGGTGTCGGGGTGGATGAAGACAGCGTGACCGGCTCGGCCCATGCGGTGCTGGCGCACTTCTGGTGCCCACGGCTGGGCCGGGACGATTTCACCGCGCATCAGGCTTCGCCGCGCGGGGGGGCGTTGACCTGCCGCCGGGATGGCGATCGGGTCTGGCTGGGTGGCCCCTGCGTGTCGGTGGTCGAGGGGAGTTTTTTCCTCGCCTAGCTGGCGGGATATAGCTCGATCACATCGGCCAGCTGCTCAAGCATGGCCCTGCGCTCTTCCGCGTTGGAATGGCCCAGCCGCACTACCGTCAGCTTCTGGCTTGGCGAGACGTAGACATATTGCCCCATATGCCCGATCGCCGAGAAAGCACTGTGTGGCGCGCGGTTGGGAAACAATGGCTGTTCCATCCCCTCGGGCACTGGCCGGTTGAGCCAGGTTTGCAGGCCGTATTGCGGGCTCCTGGGGCTGGGTTTGACCATTTCCTCGACCCATTGGCGCGGAACAAGCTGCTCGCCGCGGACGGACCCCTTGTTGCGCAACAGCTCACCGAACCGGGCCCAATCGCGTGCCGTGGCGTGGATCAGGCTTCCCCCGATCAGCGTGCCCGAGCGGTCGAATTCGGGCACGGCCGATGTCATGCCCAGCGGCCCGAATAGCCGAGCATGGAGATAATCCGCCACGGCCTTGCGCCGCGCGTCGGGGCTGCGGCTGTCGGTCAGCGCCCGCGCGGCGATGTCCGCCAAGATGACCGAGGTACTCGAAGAGTATTCGAACTTCGTACCGGGTTCGGCCTCGAGCGGCTGCGCAGTGGCATAGTCCACCATGTCGTCGCGCCCATCGAGGAACAGCATGCGCACCTCATCGCTCTCGTAAGGCGGGTCGCCTGCCTCGGTATGCTCGAGGCCCGAGCGCATCTGGAGGAGTTGGCGTAGAGTGATCTCTGCGCGAGGGTCGCCGGGCCGCTGCCATCGTGGAACCGGCGCGGGTGCGTCTAGCCGCAGCTGCCCGTCTGCCACCAACATGCCGATCATCACTGCGGTGACGGTCTTCGCCATCGACCAGCTGACGAAGCGGGTCCTCTCGCTATAGCCGGGAGCGTAGCGTTCAGCCGCGATCTTGCCGCCGTGCATTACGACCAGTGCCCGCGTCTCGCCCAGCCCGTCGAGCGTAAACAGTTCGTCTGTTTCCCGCGCGAGCGCCTTGGTCGGCGCACCTGGATCTTCGCCGATGGCGGCGAGTGCTTCTTCGCTCAGCGGCGGCGGCTCGGGTGGGCCTGATGGACCGCAGGACGCGAGGCTTGTGGCGGAAAGAAGAAGCGCGATAAGGGGTGCAGGCCGCGAAAGCATGCGGCGTCACTCGCATGAAGGAATCCCGCTTGGCAACGGCCAAAACCCGCTCTTCGAATTTGCGCCGCAGACTGTGGCTCCTGGTGCTCCTCTTCGCCGCGCTGGCGGCAGTCTGGGCTGCCTGGGGCGAGGGAGTGCGCCGCAATGCCGCGGCTGCGACTGCCTATGGTGCCCATGTCACTTGCTCGTGCCGCTACATCGAAGGGCGCAGCCTGGAAGACTGCGCGAAAGACAAGCTCGACGGCATGGAATTCGTGCGTTTCAGCGAGGATCCGGAAGCCAAGAGCATTACCGCCATGGTTCCCTTCGTCGCCAGCGACACGGCGACGTGGCGCGACGGTTATGGCTGTGTGCTCAAGGAATGGGAAAGCTAGGCGCCTTCGCGCAGGAAGTCCGCATAGGCCCCGCGCAAACCATCTTCGAGCGTGATCCGCGGTAACCAGCCAAGTGCCTTCATGCGTGAAGAATCGAGCAGCTTGCGCAGCGTGCCATCGGGCATGCTCGTGTCGAACAGGATCCGGCCATTGAAGCCCACGATCCCGGCGATCAGTTCGGCGAGATCCGCAATTGCGATGTCCTCGCCATAACCCACGTTGACCGGATCCTCGTCCGAATACTCGACCAGCAACTTCACGCAGGCATCGGCAAGGTCGTCGACATGAAGAAACTCGCGCCGTGGTGAACCGCTGCCCCACACCGTCATCGTGGCACACCCGGCAAGCTTCGCCTCATGCGCCTTGCGGATCAGTGCGGGGACGACATGACTGCCCTCAGGGTCCCAATTGTCGCCCGGACCATAAAGATTGGTCGGCATGGCGGAGATGAAGTCGCAGCCATATTGTCGGCGATAGGCCGCCGCCAATTTGAGCCCGGCGATCTTGGCGATCGCATAGGCCTCGTTGGTGGGTTCGAGCACGCCGGTCAGCAAGGCGGCTTCACGGATCGGCTGTTCGGCGTGTTTCGGGTAGATGCAGGACGACCCGAGGTACAGCAGCTTGCCGGTGCCATGCCGATGTGCCGCATCGATCACCGTCGTGGCGATGGCGAGGTTGTCATGAAGGAATTCGGCAGGGCGCGTGGCGTTGGCCATGATCCCGCCCACCCGAGCCGCTGCCAGGATCACCGCGTCCGGGCGGTGCTGCGCGAACCAAACGTCGACCTCCGCCTGATTGCGCAAATCGACAGACCGCGGGGCGGTCACGATCGTGCAGGCCTCGCTCTTGAGGCGGCGGAGTAGCGACTGGCCTACCATTCCGCCATGGCCTGCGACCCAGACGGTTTTCCCTTCGAGCGCGAATCGCGGCATAATCACGGGCGTCGAAGCAGGTTCATGTCGGCTTCGACCATCTCGCGGGCGAGCTCGCGCACGGGCAGGGTCGTCGACCAACCAAGCCTGTCGCGCGCCTTGCTGGCATCGCCGCGCAGGTAATCGACTTCGGTCGGCCGGAAATAGCGCGGATCGATCTCGACAAGGCAGCGACCCGTCTCGCGACAATAACCCTTCTCAGCCGCGCCTTTGCCGCGGAACTCGAGCGTGATGCTCGCATCCTCAAAGGCCCATGCAGTAAATTCGCGGACACTGGTGGAGACGCCGGTCGCGAGGACGTAGTCTTCAGGCTGCTCCTGCTGCAGCATGAGCCACATGCCTTCGGCATATTCGCGGGCATGGCCCCAATCGCGACTTGCTTCGAGATTGCCGAGCCATAGCCGGTCCTGTTGCCCGAGCGAAATCGCTGCCGCTGCGCGGGTAATCTTGCGGGTTACGAAGGTTTCGCCGCGCACTGGGCTTTCGTGATTGAACATGATCCCGCAGCTCGCATGCAGCCCATAGGCTTCGCGATAATTGACCGTAATCCAGTGCGCATAGAGCTTCGCGGCGGCATAGGGACTGCGCGGATAGAACGGGGTGCTTTCGTTCTGCGGGCACTCGTGCACCAGGCCGAACATCTCGCTGGTCGATGCCTGGAAGAACCGCGTCTTATCGGTAAGCCCCAGGATGCGGATCGCCTCGAGTAGGCGAAGCGTCCCCAGGCCATCGGCATTGGCGGTGTATTCGGGGGTCTCGAAGCTGACCTGAACATGGCTTTGCGCCGCCAGATTGTAGATTTCGTGCGGCTGGACTTCCTGCACCACGCGGATGAGATTCGTGGCGTCGGTAGCATCGCCAAAATGCAGGTACATCCGCGGATCGGGATTGTGGGGATCCTCGTAGATGTCCTCGATTCGACCGGTGTTGAATGACGAGGACCGGCGCTTCACGCCGTGGACCTCATAGCCCTTTTCCAGAAGCAGGCGCGCCAGATAAGCGCCGTCCTGTCCTGTTACACCGGTAATAAGCGCCCGCTTCGTCGGCACGTCGACCTCGTTATTTCTTTGCGTCGACGATTCCGTCAATCACTGCCGCGAAGCAAGGCCAATGGATGGGGAATGCCCGGTTTTAGGGGATTTCTCTTTCGGTATCGGCAATCCAGCCGCCGCCGACCACGCGCTCGCCTGCATAGAGCACCGCCGCCTGGCCCGGGGCGACACCCAGCTCGGGCTGCGCGAAGCGGATGAGTGTCGTCCGCCCTTCGCCAAGGGGTCCGTCGAGCACCACCGGTACCGGTCGCGCAAGGCTGCGCACTTTCGCGGCCAAGGGAGCGTCAGGTAGTGGACCGATCCGATTGGTCTCGACCAGTCTAGCGGCCGTTACCGCCAGCATTGCCCGCGGACCGACTCGTACTTCGCCGCGTTCGGCGTCGATGCCCACAACATAAAGCGGCTCGGGCTGCCCCCCGATGTCGAGTCCGCGTCGCTGGCCGACGGTATAATGGATGATTCCGCGGTGCTTGCCGAGCTCTTCGCCGGTTGCTGCATGGACGATCGCGCCTTCGCGCGCGCCCTCGGGCCGCAGCTTCCGGACGATCTTTGCATAGTCGCCATCGGGAACGAAGCAGATATCCTGGCTGTCCGGCTTTGCCGCATTGCGCAGGCCGGCTTCTTCGGCGAGCCGACGAACCTCGCTCTTGGGCATCCCGCCCAGCGGGAAGCGGAGGTAGGCGAGCTGCTCTTCGGTAGTGGCGAACAGGAAATAGGACTGGTCGCGCGCCGGATCGAGTGCGCGGTGCAGTTCGGGGCCGGCGGCTCCCATTACGCGCCGCACGTAATGTCCAGTCGCGAGGCAATCCGCCTCGAGTTCGCGGGCCATGGCGAACAGGTCGGTAAACTTGGGCCCCATATTGCAGCGGATGCAGGGCACCGGCGTCTGGCCCGCAAGGTAAGCGTCGGCGAAAGCTTCGACCACCTCCTCGCGAAAGGCACTTTCATGGTCGTGCACGTAATGTGCGATCCCCAGCCGGTCAGCCACGGCACGGGCATCGCGTATGTCGTCCCCTGCGCAGCACGCCCCCTTGCGACCGCTGGCTGCGCCATAATCATAGAGCTGAAGGGTGACCCCGATTACTTCCGCACCACTCCGCGCCGCCAGTGCGGCGACGACGGAACTGTCGACCCCGCCCGACATGGCGACGACGATGCGGCATTCGCCTGCAGGCCTCGGCAGGTCGAACAAGCCAGCGGCGGCAGCCGGAGAAAGAGTAATGCTGTCGGGCATGGCGGGCCCTTTACACGCAAGTGGGGCTTGCCACCAGTAGCCCCCGTATGGACCCGCTATCGATGTTTCACGGAACGTTTACCATGCTGCACTATCCACAATCTCATGTTCGAGGGGCAATTCAACAGGACAGGCGTCCCTGAAACGCGCGAATCCGCGGATTTGCAGCGTTTCCGTTGGACGGACCTGGTCGCACGACTCGCTGCGACTCGCGATTTGCGCGATGAAATCGCGCGGGTCGAGGGTGGTTTCGGTGCCTTTGCAGAAGTCCGCCGGGAGGGTGGCGAAAAAGGTAAAGACGCTGTTTACCATGATGGTTCAGGACATGGCAAAGCGGGTAAGCTAGGCCTCGGAACAGCCGCCAATGACGCGGTGCAAGGCGATCGAGAGACAGAATGATTGAAAACCAGGATATCCGCCCTGCACAGGTGATCGGCCCCCTTGGGGAGCCGCTGACGCTTGACGACCTGCCTTCGCCCAAAACCAAGCGCTGGGTTGTTCGCCGCAAGGCCGAGGTCGTCGCGGCGGTCAATGGTGGCCTGCTGACGATCGACGAAGTGCTGGAGCGCTATAGCCTCAGCCTCGAGGAATTCGCGTCTTGGCAACGCGCCGTCGACCGGTCAGGCATGCAAGGCCTTCGCGTGACGCGCATCCAGCACTATCGTGACCTCTATGAGCGCCAGTTGAAATACTGATCTCAGCTGCAGTAGGCGCTGAAATCCTACAATAAATTCATAAACTTCTCAGCCTCCGCGTTCCGGTGGGGGAACCGTTGGTCGTGATCGCCCGTTTGTCGGACATCGGGTGGACGGTTAAAGAGGAGAAGTTCAATGGAATGGATTGTCGCAATTATTGTCGGCGGCGTCGCTGGCTGGCTGGCGAGTCTGGTCATGCGCCGGGACGCCTCTATGGGAATTTTCATGAACGTCGTGGTCGGCATTGTGGGCGCCTTGCTGGGCAATGCCTTCATCGCCCCGCTCCTCGGCTTTGGCGGCAGCATCCAGAGCTTCAATGCCGCTGGATTCGTGATCGCCATCCTCGGCGCGATTGTCCTTCTGGCAATCGCGAACCTCATCCAGCGCGGGCGGGTGCGCTAGAAACTAGCTACTACTCGATGGCAGTGCCCGGGATCGCGTGATCCCGGGCACTGCCATTTTACCTTTACCTTGCGAAGGATGACGCGGATATTCGCCGACGTTCGTCCGTTGCTGGGAGACCCCGGTCGATAGCTGCATTGCTCCCAATCTACACGGGGCCTATTCGCCCTTTGCTTATTTCTTGCGCTTAGTGACCTAGTCATGTAACACACTCGGGTCCGAAGTCGCATATCGGGGCATTATGGCAATGAAGTACGAGTCAGGTTTCGAAGCCCAACGGGCGCAGGTGCTGGAGTCCGTCGGTGACGACGACTCGATCGGAGTGGGTGGTTCTGCCACCATCCGACGCCGGATCATCGTAATTGCCCTGGTTGGCCTCGTAGTTGCCCTCGCGGCTTTCTTCGCGCTGAGTTCCGGCGGCGACGCGGTGCCCGACGAATCTGCTCAACTGCCAACCGTCTCAGTGGTGGCGCCCGGCCGTACGACGGTCGAGGGCGAGATTGTTGCAACCGGTGCGATTGCAGCCCGGCGCGACATGCCGGTCGGTGCGGTCGGCGAGGGTGGCCGGGTCATTGCCATTCCGGTCGAGGCCGGCGACTGGGTCCGCCAGGGCCAGGTGCTCGCGGTCATCGACCGATCAGTCCAGACCCAACAGGCGCAAAGCGCCGCGGCCCAGGTTCAAGTCGCGCAAGCCGATGCCAACCTTGCACAGGCGAACCTAGACCGCGCGCTCCAGCTGGTCGAACGGGGTTTCGTCTCGGCCGCTGACATCGACCGCCTGACCGCGACGCGCGATGCCGCCGATGCCCGCGTACGTGTGGCACAAGCCCAGTTGCGCGAACTCCAGGCCCGCAACGCCCGCCTCAACATCGTCGCGCCCGCTTCGGGACTGCTGCTCGAACGCAACGTCGAGATCGGCCAGACCGTCTCGGGTGGCGCACAGTCCTTGTTCCGCATTGCGCGCAACGGTGAGATGGAGATGCTCGCGCGTGTGGGCGAGGTCGAACTGGCAAACCTTTCGGCTGGCGTAACGGCCGAAGTCAGCCCGATCGACGGAGGCAAGACGTTTACCGGGAAAGTCTGGCAGCTTTCGCCCACGATCAATACCCAGGATCGTCAGGGAACGGTCCGGATTGCGCTCTCCTATGCGCCTGAACTGCGTCCGGGCGGCTTCGCCACGGCACGCATCCGCAGCGGCACGGTGGTGGCTCCGATTCTGCCTGAGAGCGCCGTCCTGTCCGATCGCGAGGGTGCCTTTGTTCTCATCATCGATAGCGAGAACAAGGCGCAGCGCCGCGCCGTCACGACCGGTGCGGTTACCGCCAAGGGCATTGTCATCACCGAGGGCCTTACAGGTTCAGAGAAAGTGGTGCTGCGCGCTGGCGGCTTCCTGACGCCGGGTGAGACCGTCAAGGCCCAAATGACGACCATCGACTGAGCAGGGGCAACCTGATGAACTTCCGTAATATTTCTGCCTGGTCGATCCGCAACCCGGTCATACCACTGGTAGCCTTCGCTGCGCTTCTGCTTGCAGGGCTGATCAGTTTTGCCCGGATGGATGTGGTCAACAACCCGGACATCGAATTCCCGGCAGTCAACGTATCGATTTCGCAGCCGGGCGCAGCGCCCACCGAGATCGAGAACCAGATCACGCAGCGCGTGGAAGCGGCGGTCCGCTCCATCAATGGCGTGAATTCAATCAACTCGACCGCCAGGGAAGGCAATTCGAACACCTTCATCGAGTTCGAGATCGGGACCGATCCGAACGATGCAGTGGCGGAGGTCAAGAACGCGGTCGATCAGATCCGCGGCTCACTGCCCGACGGGATCATCGAGCCCCGCGTAACCAAGGAGGAAATCTCCGGCGGCTTCCTTGCGATCTACGCAGTTGAAGCCGATGACATGACGATCGAAGGACTGAGCTGGTTTATCGACGACACGGTCGCCAAGCAATTGCTCGGTATCGAGGGGATGGCGGAGGTCAACCGCTTCGGCGGCGTGGACCGAGAAATCGAGGTCATCCTCGATCTGCCCAAGATGCAGGCGCTGGGAGTAACCGCGAGCCAGATCAATAACTTACTGCGGCAGAGCAACATCGATGCCGCCGGCGGTGCGGCCGAAGTCGGCGGAACCAGGCAATCTGTGCGCGTTCTCGGTAACAGCGAAGACGCCTATGCTCTCAGTCAACGGCAGATCCAGCTCGGCGGCGGACGCACGGTCAAGCTCGCCGAGGTCGCAAAGGTCCGCGACGGCTATTCGGAACGTACGTCGATCAGCAAGGTGCGCGACAAGGAAGTCGTCAACTTCGCCATGAGCCGCGCCAAGGGCGCTTCCGACGTCACCGTCTACGAAGAGGCGCTCAAGAAGATCGAGCAGATCGAGGCTGAGAATCCCGGGGTGAAGTTCATTCCGCTGTTCAACACGGTCAAATACACCAAGCAGCAATACGAAAGCGCCATGGCGGCGATGATCGAGGGCGCGATCCTCGCTGTTGTCGTGGTGTTCTTCTTCCTGCGCGACTGGCGCGCGACCGCAATCTCGGCAGTCGCCATCCCGCTTTCGGCCATCCCGACCTTCTGGTTCATGGATTTGCTCGGCTTCAACCTCAACCAGCTGTCGCTGCTGGCGCTCGCGCTGGTCGCGGGCGTGCTAGTCGATGACGCGATCGTGGAGATCGAGAACATCGTGCGCCACATGCGCATGGGCAAGACCGCCTATCAGGCATCCATCGACGCGGCCGACGAGATCGGCCTGCCAGTGGTCGCGACCAGCTTCTGTATCGTCGCCGTGTTCTTCCCGGTTGGCGCAATGCCCGGTATCTCGGGCCAGTTCTTCAAGAACTTCGGGTTCACCGTGGTGGTCGCGGTGCTTATGTCGCTCGCCGTCGCACGTATGATCACGCCGATGCTGGCGGCCTATTTCCTCAAGGCGAAGGGCGTCGCCGCGCACGGCGAAGGCCGCTTGATGGACCGTTATATGGAAATCCTCGCGTGGTCGCTCGACCGCGGAAAGATGTACGCTGCGCGCGAAGGTATTGAGGGGCCACGCCACCGCTGGCTCTATGTCATCTCGTTGCTCCTTGTGGTCTTGGGTGCGCTTGGACTGTCCGCGGTAGCCACATTCGCGGCATCGGGGATCATTCAAGGCTTCGGCATTCCAGCAATGATTGCTGGGCCCGATGCGAGCCTTCCCGCCGAAATTGTCGCCAAGATCATCGGCGTCGCCCAACTGGCGATCGCGCTGGCTGCTGGCGCCTTGGCACTGTTCGTATTCTTCAAGTTACTCGCCGTCATATCAAGCAGCCTTGGCGATCACATGCGCCAGGCGTGGCGGTACCTCTTTGCGCGCTTCCTCGACCACCGTGTGTGGATGCTCGGCGTCGGCTATTTCTCGCTGCTGCTGACGATCCTGCTATTCGGCGTCGTCCCGGCTCAGTTCCAGCCGGTTATCGATGATGACAACAGCCGGGTAGAGATCGAGATGGTGCCCGGCACGACGCTCGAAACGACGGAGCGCGTTGCAGATGAGGTCGCTGCGATCCTCTACGAACAACAGGAAGTCGAACGCGCCCTCGAGCGCGTGCGCGAAGGACAGGCGACGATCTACATTACGCTCCGCCCCGATCGTGAACGGACTTCGATCGAGTTCGAACGTGGCCTGGCTCCGCGCTTTGCCCAGATTGCGGACGCCCGTGTGCGGTTCGCCTCGCAATCGGGCGGCTTCGGTTCGGGTCGAGACATGACGATCATGCTGGCGGGCTCGGATCCCGAATTGCTCAACCAGACGGCGGCAACGCTGGTCGAGCAGATGAAGGGCATCGACATGCTGGTCGCGCCGCGCATCAGCGCTGACATCAACCGGCCTGAATTGATCATCGAACCGCGTGAGGATCTCGCCGCGGAACTCGGCGTCACGACTGTTGCGCTCAGCCAGACGATCCGCATCGCTACCATGGGCGAGATCGAACAGAATGCAGCGAAGTTCTCGCTCTCCGATCGGCAGATCCCGATCCGGGTCAAGCTGCCCGAGCGGTCGCGTGAGAGCCTAGAGACGATCAAGAACCTGCCCGTCCAGACCGCAAACGGAGGTTCGGTGCCGCTGTCGCGCGTCGCGAATGTTTCGTTCGGCTCAGGCCCGACGAGCATCCAGCGCTACAACCAGAACCGCCGAGTGCTGGTGGGCGCGGACCTCGCCCAGGGTGTGGTCAAGGGCGAGGCGCAGGCCAAGATCGACGCGCTGCCGATCCTGCAGGACCTGCCGCAGGGCGTGATCCGCGACGTAGTTGGCGAAGACGAGTGGCAGGCCGAGCTTATGACCAGCCTGCTGATCGCGATCATCTCGGGCGTGCTGCTGGTGTTCGCGGTGCTGGTGCTGCTCTATAAGCGGTTGATGAGCCCGCTGGTCAATATGACCAGCCTGGCCCTGGCGCCGCTGGGTGGCATCCTACTTGTCTGGCTGTTTGGTCAGCCGCAGTCGATGCCGGTCTACATCGGTATCCTGCTGCTGCTGGGCATCGTCTCGAAAAACTCGATCCTGCTGATCGACTTCGCCATCGAAGAGATGGACAAGGGCACGCGCAAACTCCACGCGATCATCGATGCGGGCCACAAGCGCGCGCAGCCGATTGTGATGACCACAGTTGCGATGACCGCCGGCATGGTGCCCACCGCCCTGTCGGGCATCCTCGGCTCGGGTGACGGCGCCTGGCGCGCGCCCATGGGCACCGTAGTGATCGGGGGCCTGATCCTCTCGACACTGCTGACGTTGCTGATTGTGCCTGCAGGCTTCAGTCTCGCCGATGGCTTCGAGAAGCGCGCGGGCCCCTGGCTGCGCAACCGGCTGCTCACCTACAAAGACGGCGATGATACGCGCGGGCGTGTCGACGTGCCGCCGGAGGCCGAGCCGGCCGAGTGACGGGTCTCCATCCAGCTGGCCGCACGCATGTGCGGCCGCCGGTAACGCCAGACCGCGCGCGCGCCATGCGCCGCACCGCGACGGGACTGATCGTCCTGATGGCGGCGGTGTTCCTTGTTTCGGGCCGCTATCTCGGATTGCATCCTTCCATCGGCTACGTCCACGCGTTTGCTGAGGCTGCCATGGTCGGCGGCCTTGCCGACTGGTTTGCAGTGACCGCACTGTTCCGTCGCCCGCTCGGCCTGCCGATCCCGCACACGGCGATCATCCCTGTCAACAAGGATCGGATCGCGGAGACGATGGCGGGGTTCCTGCGCGACAACTTCCTCACTCCGGCGGTGGTTGGTCGGCGCATGGGAGCGATGAACCTCGCCAAGGCGCTCGGCACCTATCTCGCAGACCCGAAGGCCGTGAAGGACTCGCGCATCCGCGCGGGGGCGGGCGAACTCGCGGTCGAGGTCCTCGAATCGCTCGATCCCGACCGCCTTGGCGGGCAGGTCCGCAGTGGCATCAAGACCCAGCTTGAAAAGCTCGACATTGCCCCGTTGCTCGGTGGAATGCTCTCGGCGATGATTGCCGACGGGCGGCACAAGCCGCTGATCGACAAGATCATCCGCTGGACCGGCCTCGTGCTCGAGGACAATGAGGAGATGGTGCGCGATATCGTCCATCGTCGCGCCAATGCCGTTCTGCGTTTCACGGGGCTCGACGAGCGGCTCGCCAATTCGGTGATCGACGGGCTCTACAAGTTGCTCGCCGAAGTGCTGGTCGATCCCGAACATCCCATCCGCGCCAAGATCGAGGAAGGGCTGGAGGAATTCGCACGTGGCTTGCGTGAAGACCCCGAGCTGCAGGCGCGGGTGGAGAAGCTCAAGCGCGAACTCCTCAACAACCCGGCCATCAGCGATTGGTGGCAGGGCGTGTGGGAGCGCCTGCGC
Source organism: Erythrobacter mangrovi (assembly GCF_013260645.1). Lineage (NCBI taxonomy): Bacteria > Pseudomonadati > Pseudomonadota > Alphaproteobacteria > Sphingomonadales > Erythrobacteraceae > Erythrobacter > Erythrobacter mangrovi. The sequence continues at coordinate 1,156,070 of NZ_CP053921.1, forward strand.
GGCAATCTGATCGACAGCATCCGTTCATCGGGTGGTGTCGGCGGGGCCTATATCGGCGAGACGCTGGGCGAGCTGGGAGCCGCACTGCGCGACGACGAGCGCCTGCAGGCACAGGTCAACCGCTTTGCCCGCCGAACCGCTGTAGGTATCGCCACGCGCTACGGCGACCAAATCGTGCGCCTGGTTTCCGAAACCGTGCGCCGTTGGGATGCGCAGACGATTACCGACCGGGTGGAGTCCGCCGTGGGCCGGGACCTCCAGTTCATCCGCATCAACGGTACGCTGGTGGGCGGGCTGGTCGGCACCACCATCCATGCGCTGGATGTCTATGTGATCTGAACTAGGCAGGCGCCTTGCCCCTTACGGCGACCTCGCCGCTGTCGGTCATTGCTCGGTCGTAGGCTGCGACCAAGGCATCGAACGCATTTCGAAAGGCACGTGCTTCGCCATGAAAGGGGATCCCGGTCCCCCCGCTGACAGCATCGGACAAGAGCCACGCGAGGTGGTCGTGGCCGGCTTCAGTGCGCTCGCCAGCGGCACTACGTTCGATGAGGGTAAGCATGGCATCCTCCACCTCGCCGTAGCGATGGCTCCAGATGCGGACCCAGTTCTTGCCCTGCTCACCATACCGTCGCAGCCATACAACCTGCGGATCATCCGCATCGATCTTGCTGGCGGGGGCTTCGATCACCCGACGACGCTGTTCCAGCAGGAAATCAAAAGTCGTCCGGCTGTCTGCCTTCCAATGGTCGAGTAGTTGTGTGTCGGGCCTCGCGAAATCGCCTGAGGGATAGAGGAACCGGTCCATGAAGATGGGATGGTCGAAGGTCAGCGCACGCAGCCCGGGCATCTCGAGATAGATGGCCATTTCGGTGAGCGTTGATGCCTGTCTCTCATTGGCGAAGTTCTTTGATTCGAGCATCCCGATGCTGCAACCGCGAAGATAGGGCAGGGTAGCTGCGTGGTAAATCTCGTGCAGGTAGCGCAGGTCGCGAATGTACGGGTTGTCGTAGTCGCATAACAAAATGCCGCCCCACCAGCTCGAAAAGTGGGTCCATTCGATATGCGGTTCGGATGGTTCATAAAAGAACCGGGGTACCTTCCCGAAGCGATCGACAATATCGTGGACCATGCCGCCCTTGCGATGAGATTCGGCGATCGGGCCGTCGGCCCACAGGTTCATGACGTAGTCGTGGATCGAACCTCGATCGACTAACAGGTCGATACTATCTATTTTCATGTGAGGCCTTCTGCTTGCCATCGCGCGAGCAGACGTGGCGCTGTGCTTGCCGCCAACTTTGGATCGATCAGTGCTGCCATCGAGGGCGTGGCGCAGATTCGGATGATGCGCTCGTCTTCGCAGCCGCGATGAACTGCCTGAATAAACGGCGCATCGCCTGCGCTTGCCGGAGCCGTCACAAGCAGGTTAACCTGGGCTGGCGCCAGTGCTGCAATTCCCAGGCAATGTCCAATACGACGGGCTGCCTCCGCCTGTGCCTCGGCATAGCGGCTGGGCAGCTCATGAACTGAAAAGTGGTCCATCATAGCGCTACCCCAAGCGAGGCTTAGCAAGTTCTTGAACCATTTGTTGCCGACGAGTGAAGGGCATTCCTCGCGCGCGAAAACGCCGCCTACCCGATGATAGTAGCCTCCGAAGGGCTTGGAGTGGCTGAAGACGAAATGTGCGACGTTGGGCAAGTCGATCGCGACTTCGAATGCGCGCGCTACATTTCCGACATAAGTCAGGTCCGGAACCAGCGCGATGTCGGGCCGCATTTCGGCGAGCTCACGCGCGAAGGCATCGAAATGCGGCCACACCGCGCCATCGATTGCCGAGGGCTGGCTGATCCAGAACTGGGCGTGCCGGTCGGCGAATTCCGACACGGCTTGCCAATCCGAGCGAGCATGGCGCCTTAAGGGCAATCCAAGGCTCGCCGCATAAGCCGAAAAGCCCTCATACTCGCCGTCGAAGATATGGATCGAAGGCTCGAAGCCCCTGCGCTGCGCGCTGGCAGCATATTCGGCCATCAGCTTGAATATGCCTTCGCTTGCACCGGCGGTCGGATAGTGGTGGGGGAAGGCGGTGGCGTCGAACTTCACGACCGGCGAAGACCAGGCGATCCAGCGCTCGAAATAGCTTTCGTGGAGCGTATCCTGTTTCTGCGTCCACGCCTCGCGGTAGTGGTCGAACAACCCTGCTTCGCGGCCCGCAGTGCCACCATCCATCACCGCGGCCAGCATGGCCTCGCTTTCAGGCATGACCAGCGAATAGATCGTGCCCGACGCGCCGGCGGCGAACAGCGCCTGCTTCACATCTCCCTGCGAATAGGACGGCAGGTGATCGCTCATGCATCCCTCATGCAACGAAAAAGGCCCGGGCGGAATACCCGGGCCTCCCTATGCAAGATCACTTGCAAATTTTGCGTGAATTCAGAGCTTTTGCGTCAATTCCGGCACGATCTTGAAGAGATCGCCAACCAACCCGATGTCCGCGACCTGGAAGATCGGGGCGTCCTCGTCCTTGTTGATCGCAATGATAGTCTTCGAGTCTTTCATGCCGGCCAAGTGCTGGATCGCACCCGAGATGCCGATCGCGATGTAGACTTCGGGGGCAACGATCTTGCCGGTCTGGCCGACCTGGTAATCGTTCGGGACGTAGCCCGCGTCGACCGCCGCGCGGCTGGCGCCGACGCCCGCACCGAGCTTGTCGGCGAGCGGGATAATCACTTCCTGGAACGTCTCCGAATCTTTCAGCGCGCGGCCGCCCGATACGATTACCTTGGCGCTGGTCAGTTCCGGACGCTCGCTCTTGGCGATCTCGGCCGAGATGAAGCTCGAAGTGCCGACATCGCCGGTCGCCGCGACGTCTTCGATGGTGGCGGAGCCACCCTCGGTTGCTGCCTTCTCGAACGCCGTGCCGCGCACCGTGATGACCAGTTGCGCATCGGAAGATTCGACCGTGGCAATCGCATTGCCGGCATAGATCGGACGGGTGAAGGTCTTGTCGCCTTCGACCGAAAGGATGTCCGAAATCTGCATGACATCGAGCTGCGCGGCGACGCGCGGTGCGATGTTCTTGCCGGTGGTGGTGGCGGGCGAGACGAAGGCGTCGTGGCTGGCCATCAGCGAGGCCACCAGCGGCGCGACGTTTTCAGCGAGGCCGTGCTCGTAGGCCGCATCGTCGGCACAGTGTACGGTGCTGACGCCGGCGACCTTGGCGGCCTCTTCGGCGACGCCGCGGCAGCCCTTGCCGGCGACCAGCAGGTGCACTTCGCCAAGCTTCGAGGCGGCGGTGACCGCAGCCAGTGTGGCGTCCTTCATGTGGGCGTTGTCGTGTTCCACCCAGACGAGAGTTTTCATGTCGTGATTCCTTTCGTGTCCGGGTTGCTTAGGCGATGCCGAGGGCTTTGATCTTGGCAACCAGCTCGTCGACGTCGGCAACCTTGATGCCGGCCTGGCGCACGGGCGGCTCGGTGACCTTGAGCGTCTTGAGGCGCGGCGCGGTGTCGACGCCGTAGTCGGCCGGGCTCTTGGTATCGAGCGGCTTGGACTTGGCCTTCATGATGTTCGGCAGCGAAGCATAGCGCGGTTCATTGAGGCGCAGGTCGGTGGTGACGATCGCGGGCAGCGAGAGCTTCACGGTCTCGAGGCCGCCATCGACTTCGCGCTTCACGATAACGCTGTCGCCGTCGACTTCGACCGTGTTGGCGAAGGTGCCCTGCGGACGGCTCATGAGGGCGGCGAGCATCTGGCCGGTCTGGTTCGAATCGTCGTCGATGGCCTGCTTGCCCAGCAGGATCAGGCCAGGCTCTTCCGCCTCGGCGATTGCCTTGAGGATCTTGGCGACGGCCAGCGGCTCGACTTCGTCGTCGGTCTGGACCAGGATCGCGCGATCGGCACCCATGGCCAGCGCAGTGCGCAGCGTTTCCTGCGCCTTTGCCGGGCCAATGCTGACGGCGACGATTTCGGTCGCCTTACCCGCTTCCTTGATGCGAATGGCCTCTTCGACGGCGATTTCGTCGAAGGGGTTCATGCTCATCTTGACGTTGGCGAGGTCGACACCGGTACCATCCGCCTTCACGCGCGGCTTGACGTTGTAGTCGATCACCCGCTTGACGGGCACGAGGATCTTCATGGGGATTCCTTCCTCTCGAATGAATGTGACGCCCGCCTAGCTTGCGTTTACGTAAACGTCAATCCGAAGGGCGGTGTCGGCTCGCGCAAAGGTCAAGAACTTCGTACGGAATGCCTTCCTCGAACTGGCCGTTCTCGGCTGCCAGCATCTCTTCCATGATCCGCTTCGGATCATACTCAAAATTGGAGGATTCACCTGTTGTCGGCGAATCGATGCCTTGAGGAATGACCAATTCACGGTTCACCCGCGTGCCGGCTCCCAGGTTTATTAGGCCGCTCCCTGAGAGATGGGCATACTCTCCGAAGTCTTGAGTCTTGTATTTCCCTGCGGCCCAGCGTTCGGCGATAGTCAAAATCATATGATAATTGGCTTGGGGGAAATAGCGACCTGAGTCTCGCGCACCCAACTGCTCGTCGGTAAAGTAACTCGGCCCGGCGAGCCAGAAGAGATACTGCGCTGTTCCAGCATCGCACTCGTCCTGAGAGACGATCCAGCTAAGCTCTTCAACGCCGCTATCCCAGTTCTTTTCCTTGGCGACTTTGTCCCAATCAGCAGGACCCTTCGCCGCTAGCCACTTAAGTAGCTCCTGGCGGATGCATACATTGTAATCGTCGACCCAGCTCATTTATAGCCTTACCCTTCACGCCGCCTTCTTCACCTCGGCCACGATCTTGCGCGCGGCATCGCCGAGATCGTCGGCGCTGACGATGGCGAGGCCCGAACTGTCGAGGATCGCCTTGCCTTCGTTGACGTTGGTGCCTTCGAGCCGGACTACCAGCGGAACCGACAGGTTCACGTCCTTGGCCGCCTGGATGATGCCGTTGGCGATCACGTCGCACTTCATGATCCCGCCGAAGATATTGACGAGGATGCCCTCGACCGCCGGGTCCTTGAGGATGATCTTGAAGGCCGCGGTCACCTTCTCGGTGGTGGCGCCGCCGCCCACGTCGAGGAAGTTGGCGGGGAAGGCACCGTTGAGCTTGATGATGTCCATCGTCGCCATGGCCAAGCCCGCGCCGTTGACCATGCAGCCGATATTGCCGTCGAGCTTGATGTAGGCGAGATCGTATTCGCTCGCTTCGACTTCGGCCGGGTCTTCCTCGGTCTCGTCGCGCAGCGCTTCGATGTCCTTGTGGCGATAGAGCGCGTTCGAATCGAAGCTCATCTTGGCGTCGAGCACCATCAGCTTGCCATCGGTGCTTTCGACCAGCGGGTTGATCTCGAGCATCGAGCAGTCGGTCGCCATGAAGGCTTCGTAGAGCTGCTTGGCCAGCACCTGCGCCTGCTTGTTGAGGTCACCGGTCAGCTTGAGCGCGAAGGCCACCGCGCGGCCATGGTGCGGCATGAAGCCCTGCGCCGGGTCGATGGTGAAGGTGGTGATCTTTTCGGGCGTGTCGTGGGCGACGGCCTCGATATCCATTCCGCCTTCGGTCGACACGACAAAGGCGACGCGGCCGGTGGCACGGTCGACCAGCAGCGACAGGTAGTATTCCTTGGCGATATCGACGCCATCGGTGACATAGAGGCGGTTGACCTGCTTGCCGGCCTCTCCGGTCTGAACGGTCACCAGCGTATTGCCGAGCATTTCCTTGGCATTCGCTTCGACCTCTTCGAGCGTCTTGGCGAGGCGGACACCGCCCTTGGCGTCGGGGCTGAGTTCCTTGAACTTGCCCTTGCCGCGGCCGCCGGCGTGGATCTGCGCCTTGACCACGTAGAGCGGGCCGGGGAGCTGCTTCGCTGCGGCAACCGCTTCTTCGACGTTAAGCGCGGCATGGCCCGCGGGCACCGCGATGCCGAACTTGGCGAGCAATTCCTTGGCCTGGTATTCGTGGATGTTCATCGGTGGGCGTATCCTTCGCGTATTGCGCGTCTGGGAGGGAATGGGAGTCGCGCGCCGCATAAGCATGTCTGGGCCCGCTTGAAAAGTGCGTCGTTCGCGTGCAGGGCGCGCTGCCTTCCCATGATAGATAGTGCTCGCCTCGAATCGATTGTCTCCGAAGCGGGGCGGATCGCCCATGGTCTCTGGCCGGGCGCGGGCAATGCGCTGCGCAGCTGGGACAAATCGCCGAACAACCCCGTGTCCGAAGCCGACATCGCGGTCGACACTTTCCTCAAGCGCGAACTGGGTGCCCTGTTGCCCGCGGCCGGGTGGCTCAGCGAAGAGACTGCCGATGATCCTGCGCGCCTGGGACGCGACCTCATCTGGCTGGTCGACCCGGTCGACGGGACGCGCGATTTCATCAGGGGGCGCAGCGGCTGGGCCGTGTCGGTCGCGTTGATCAGCGCAGGCCGGCCCTTGATCGGGATCCTTTCGGCCCCCGCGCGTGGCGAGATATGGCAGGCCGTTGCCGGGCAGGGGGCCTGGCGCAATGGCCAGCGGCTCGTTGCCTCGACCCGTTCGGAGTTTCCAGGTTCGCGCGTCCCCGCCGTATCGCTGCCCAAGACCGACAGTGACCTGGTGACCGTCGACCAGCCCAATTCGATTGCATTGCGCATTGCGATGGTGGCGGCGGATGAAGCCGATCTGGTCGCCACGCTGCGCTGGGGCTTTGAATGGGACATCGCGGCCGCCGGTATGATCGCACGCGAAGCGGGAGCGGCAGTAACCGACGCCTATGGCAACAAGCTGGACTACAACAAGCGCGATCCGCGCGCCTTCGGGGTCCTGGCTTGCGCGCCGCTCATCCACGACGCGGCGGTTGCCCGTCTCGCCCCCCGCGCGGCCGAACTCGATGCCTAGAATGTAGGAAGGGGCCGACCTGGCGGCCGACCCCTTCGATTGCATGGCCAAACGGCCTTAGTGTCAGTAGCCTTGCGTACTCTGCGCGGCTTCCACGTCCTGCTGGTCGAACGGGATAATCTTGATCTCGACACGACGGTTGAGCGGCTCATTGACGCCGTCACCCGTCTGGATCTTCAGCCGGGTTTCACCGAAGCCCATCCAGCGAATGCGCGAAGAGCTGACTCCGCGGCTGATCAGGTAATTAGCCACCGCCTGCGCGCGTTGTTCCGACAGGCGCTGGTTCGATTCCATCGAACCGGTGGTGTCGGTGTGGCCGTACACGTCGACCAGGCTGTTGGGATACTGGACCAGGCTCGCCGCCACACGGTCGAGCACGTCGCGGAAGCCGGGCGAGATCGTGTAGCTGCCGGTCGAGAAGGTCACGCCATCGGGCAGGTTCACCAGAATCGCGTCCCCGCCGTCGACCTCGGTAACGTCCACGCCGGAACCGGCGGTCTGTTCCTTCAGTTCCTTGATCTGCTGGTCCATGCGATAGCCGACGTAGCCGCCGGCGGCGGCACCACCCACGGCGCCAATGATGCGGCCGGTCTTGCCGCCGATCACCCCGCCCAGAAGGCCACCAACGATAGCCCCGCCTGCGCCGCCGAGCACGGTGCGCGAGACCTTCTTCTCGCCGGTGTTGGGGTCGGTAACGCAGGCTGAGACGGTCAGCAGCGAAATGCTGGCGAGGCTTGCGGTCAGGATACGCGACTTTTTCATAAGGACTTTCCTCTATCTGCAGCGGGCTTGGGCCATCGCCGAACTGCCCCAGTGGGGATCCGGGGGAGTAACCCTACCTCTCTCTGATGTTCTAAACCGCTCAAAGCCTAGCCCGTTCCTGAACGAGTGACAGATAAGTTGCTGGAGGCGCTGGCGCGACGGTGCAATTGTGCTAGCTGAGAGACGTGACACCCTTCCCCTGGACCGACCTGCTGATCATCGCCGGGCTCATCGTGCTCAATGGCGTGTTCGCAATGAGCGAACTGGCCATCGTATCCGCGCGCACTGCGCGGCTGCGAGGAGCCGCGCAGAAAGGCGTCCGCGGCGCGCGCGTGGCACTGTCGCTCGCCGCGGAGCCGGGCAAGTTCCTCTCGACCGTCCAGATCGGCATTACCCTGATCGGGATTATTGCCGGCGCCTATTCGGGATCGAGCCTCGGGCCTCCCGTCGCCGCGCGCCTCTCGGCTGCCGGCTTTCCTGCGCAATGGGCCGAAGAGGTCGGTTTCGCACTGGTCATTGCCATCACCACCTATCTCAGCCTGGTTGTTGGCGAACTCGTGCCCAAGCAGGTCGCGCTGCGCGCGGCTGTGCCGATCGCCATCTACATGGCGCGCCCGATGGCCTTTCTGGCCCGTGTCGCTGCGCCGCTGGTTTGGCTGCTCGATGCTTCGTCCGGCTTGCTCATTCGCCTGCTTGGCGTGCGCCCGGCTGGGCAAGGTTCGGTAACCGCCGAAGAACTCCACATGCTGTTTGCCGAAGCCACCCGCACCGGCGTGATCGAGCACGAACAGCACCAGATGCTGCAAGGCGTGGTGCGCCTGGCCCAGCGTCCGGTGCGCGAACTGATGACGCCGCGCACCGCGGTCGACTGGATCGACAGCGGCGCCGATACGGCAGCGATCCGCGAAGCCATCGATGCCAGCCCGCACTCGCTGCTGCCGGTCGCCGAAGGTTCGCCAGACAAGGTGCTTGGCGTGGTCAAGGTGCGCGACATCCTGTCGCGACTGGTGACGGGTGAAGCCATCGATCTCGCCGCGCTGATGAAAAAGGCAGAGGTGGTCCCGGACCAGCTCGATGCGGTCGACGCCCTTCGGGTGCTGCAGCAGGCCGAAGTCGCCATGGCCATGGTCCACGATGAATACGGCCATCTCGACGGGATCGTCACTCCGGTCGACTTGTTGACCGCACTGGTCGGTGATTTCGTCAGCGACCAGGACCCGGGCGACGCTCCGGGAATCATTGAACGCGAAGACGGCAGCCTGCTGGTTGCCGGCTCGCTCTCGGCCGACGTGCTCGCCGATCGCCTGGCTCTGGAATACGGCGACGACCGTGAGTTCGGCACGGCTGCGGGCTATGCCCTCCATGTGCTCAAGCGCTTGCCGAAGGAAGGCGAGCACTTCCATGATCAGGGCTGGCGTTTCGAGGTGGTCGACATGGATGGCCGCCGGATCGACAAGCTGCTGGTGTCGCAAGTGAGCGGCGAGCGCGTCGCTGACGAGGCTTAGCCGCAAGGGGCGCACTGATCGATGATCGGTGCGGTTTGCCATGAGGGGAATGGTGCTGCTGGGGAGGATTGAACTCCCGGCCTCACCCTTACCAAGGGTGCGCTCTACCACTGAGCTACAGCAGCACGGATCCTCCGCGAGACGCTCGCGGGGTGGAGGCGCGCGCTATTGGCAGGACGGGCGCGAATGTCAACCTGCAGCTTGCGGCACAGCGCGATTTTGGCGAAAGGTTGCGCGATGTCCGCTGCGAACGAACCGATGAGCCGTGAAGAACGGCTCGCTGCGAAACTCCGTGAGAACCTGCGCCGTCGCAAGGAGCAGGGACGGGAAATGCGCGAATCACAAGCGACAAGCCTTCCCAAGGGCGATGTGGGCGGCTAACGCGCCTTGCTCCTAGGGGAATAACGGGAGCCTCCCATTGTCCAAGCTTGTCCTTGTCCGCCACGGCCAGAGCGAGTGGAACCTCGCCAACCGTTTCACCGGTTGGTGGGACGTCGACCTGACCGCACAAGGCGAAGCCGAGGCGCGGGCCGCGGGCGACCTGCTGGCGGAAAAGGGCGTATTGCCGACGGTGGCCTTCACCTCGCTGCAAACCCGCGCGATCAGGACGCTGCATTTCGCGCTCGAAGGCTGTGGGCGCCTATGGATCCCGGAGACCAAGGACTGGCGCCTGAACGAGCGTCACTACGGTGGGCTGACCGGTCTCGACAAGCAGCAGACGCGTGAGCGCCACGGCGATGAGCAGGTGCATATCTGGCGGCGCAGTTTCGACGTGCCGCCGCCTGAGCTCGAGCCGGGCAGTGAATTCGATCTCTCCACCGACCCGCGCTATGCCGGGATCGATGTGCCGCGCACCGAGAGCCTCAAACTGACGATCGAACGCGTGCTGCCCTATTGGGAAGAGACGATCCTGCCGCAGCTCGGCAAAGGCGAAACGGTCATCATCTCGGCCCACGGCAATTCGCTGCGCGCATTGGTCAAGCACCTCTCGGGCATTTCCGATGAGGAGATCACCGGGCTCGAAATCCCTACCGGCCAGCCGATCGTCTATGAATTCGACGGCACGCAGGTGGCGGGCGAGCGCTATTACCTGAAGGACGCGTGATATGGCTGCAAAGGTCGCCATCGTCATGGGGAGCCAGTCTGACTGGGAGACCATGGCCTGTGCTGCGGAGGTCCTCGACGAGCTGGGTGTCGACACCGACGTCAGGATCGTCTCGGCCCATCGCACGCCCGATCGCATGTATGACTTCGCCAAGGGCGCGGTGAATGCAGGGATCGAAGTGATCATTGCCGGGGCCGGTGGTGCGGCGCATCTGCCCGGCATGATTGCGGCACTGACCCATGTTCCGGTGCTCGGCGTGCCGGTCCAGTCCAAGGCGCTTTCGGGGCAGGACAGCCTGCTCTCGATCGTCCAGATGCCCGCGGGGGTGCCGGTCGGAACGCTTGCCATCGGCAAACCGGGGGCGACCAATGCGGGCCTGCTCGCGGCGGCAATCCTCGCCAATCACGACGCCGCACTGTCGCAGCGACTGCAGGATTGGCGCGCGGCACGCAGCGCCGCGGTGACGGAGCGCCCAGAAGACTGATGCTGGCGAGAGGGGGCACGATCGGCATGTTGGGCGGCGGCCAGCTTGGCCGGATGATGGCGGTCGCGGCTGCCCAGCTCGGTTACCGCTGCATCGGCTATGCACCGCAGGGCGAGGCGGTCGCCGAACAGCTGTGCGACGGCTTCTTCACCAATGCCTGGGACGATCACGCCGCGCTGGCGGAATTCGCCGCGCAATGTGACGTGGTGACCTGGGAGTTCGAGAACGTCCCCGTTGCCACCGCCCAGGCCATCCCCGCCGATCGCGTCTTCCCCCACCCGCGCGCGCTCGAGACTGCGCAGGACCGGCTGACCGAGAAACGCTTCATCGAGGATCTTGGCGGAAGGCCTGCGGCCTATGCGCGCGTCGACTCTGCAGCGGAACTCGCGGCAGCGGTCGACCGTCTGGGTGCGCCGGGTATCCTCAAGACACGGCGCGACGGTTACGATGGCAAGGGCCAGTGGCGGATCATGTCGGCACGCGATGCCGACGCATTGCGCCTGCCCGACGTACCGCTGATCTACGAGGGTTTCGTCGAATTCGAAGCCGAGTTCTCGGTCATCCTGGTGCGGGGCCGCGATGGCGAGATGCGCGTGTGGGATTCGCCGCGCAACACGCATGCAGAAGGCATTCTTGCCACCTCCGCGCTCCCTGCAGGCTCCGTCATCGAAGCGCAGGTGGCCGAAGCGCGCAGGCTGGCTGAAAAGGTTGCGAGCGCGCTCGACTATGTCGGCGTGCTGACGCTCGAGTTCTTCGCCACGCGCGAAGGGCCGATCTTCAACGAGATGGCGCCGCGCGTCCACAATTCGGGTCACTGGACGATCGAGGGTGCCGCGACGAGCCAGTTCGAGAACCACATCCGCGCAGTTGCGGGGCTGCCCTTGGGGGACACCCATACCGTGGCCAGCAAGGTGGTGATGACCAATATCGTCGGCGACGATATTCTGGGTGCGCAGCAGTGCCTGTCGCTGCCCGACACGCATTTGCACGACTACGGCAAGGCGGAAGTGCGCGAGGGGCGCAAGATGGGCCACGTCACCCAGCTTGAGCGCTGATGGGACTGTTCCTGATCTATGCCCGCGCCGCCAACGGCAGCATCGGCAAGGACGGTGGCTTGCCCTGGCATCTTCCTGCCGACCTCAAGCACTTCAAGGCGCTGACGCTGGGCAAGCCGATGATCATGGGCCGCAAGACTTTCGAGAGCCTGCCCGGCCTGCTTCCCGGGCGCCGCCACATCGTGCTGACCCGCAGCGCGGGCTGGCAGGCGGACGGCGCCGAAGTCGTTGGCACGATCGACGACGCGATTGAGCGTGCGGGCGGCGGCGACGCCGCGGTAATTGGCGGGGCGGCGGTCTTCGAGCTGTTCCTGCCGCATGCGGAGCGCATCGAACTCACACAGATTCATGCCGACTATCCCGGCGACACTTTCATGGGTGAGCTCGGTCCCGAATGGACAATTGCCGCGCGCGAAGATCATGATGCACAGGGTGAGGCGCCTGCCCACAGTTTCCTGACGCTGGAGCGAACACGATGAAACGCAAGATCCTGATCGGCCTGGGTGGCGTGTTGCTCGCGGCAATCTTCGGCTTCTTCCTGTTCGCGCCCGGCATGATCGAGCGCGACATGAACAAGATCGACGGACAACCGCTGATCGAGGTTTCGGACGAGGCGAAGGCGTTGCATGCGACGCTCGAGATCGTCGATTTGCATTCGGACACGTTGCTGTGGAAGCGCGACCTGCTCGAGCGCTCGGATCGCGGCCACATGGATCTTCCGCGTCTGCGCGAAGGCAATGTCGCGCTGCAGGTCTTCTCCAGCGTGACCAAGACGCCCAAAGGCCAGAACTACGATGCCAATGGCGCCGACACCGACAACATAACCTTGCTGACCTTTGCGCAGCTCCAGCCGATGCGGACATGGACCAGCCTGCTCGAACGTTCGCTGTGGCACGCGAAAAAGCTGGAAACAGCGATCGAGACCGCGCGCTTCGAGATGTATCAGGTCTGGACTCCGGCGGATGTCGACAGGCTGCTGAAAGCGCGGGAGGATGCGGTCAAGCCGGTCGGCGCGCTGTTCAGCGCAGAGGGCCTGCAAAGCCTCGAAGGCAATCTCGACAATCTCGACACGCTCTATAGTGCGGGGATGCGCATGGCGGGGCTGACGCATTTCTTCGACAACGACCTCGCCGGTTCGATGCACGGGCTGGAGAAGGGCGGGCTGACCGACAAGGGGCGCGAGGCGGTGCGGCGGATGGAGCGGATGGGCATGATCGTCGATATCGCGCATTGCAGCCACAAATGCGTCGCCGACATCCTCGCCATGGCACAGCGTCCGGTCGTTTCGAGCCACGGCGGGGTGCAGGCGACCTGCAAGGTCAATCGCAACCTCACCGACGAAGAGATCCGCGGCGTTGCCGCCACCGGAGGGGTGGTGGGGATCGGCTACTGGGATGCGGCCATCTGCGATACCAGCCCGCGCGCTGCGGCCAAGGCGATGAAGCATGTGCGCGATCTCGTGGGGATTGAACATGTCGCGCTGGGCAGCGATTACGATGGAGCGACCACCGTACGCTTCGACACCTCGCAGCTGGTGCAGGTGACGCAGGCGCTGATCGACGAAGGCTTCTCGCCGGAAGAGACCCGTGCGGCCATGGGGGGTAATGCGCTGCGGGTGATCCGCGCCGGACTGGTGCCGCAAGGGACCGCGCAATGAGATTCCTCGACCACCGTGATCCCCTGCCGGAGAGCCTGCGCGGAGCGATCGTCGCGCTGGGCAATTTCGATGGGTTCCACCTTGGCCACCAGGCCGTGGCGGGCGAAGCGATCCGTTGGGCCCGCGCCGAGGGCCGCCCGGCGATCATCGCCACCTTCGATCCCCATCCGGTGCGCCACTTCAAGCCCGATACCGCACCTTTTCGCCTGACCACGCTCGAGCAGCGGCAGGAACTCTACCTCGCCGCCGGGGCCACCGCGATGCTGGTGTTCCATTTCGACGGTGAACTGGCGGGCACCACGGCGGAGGATTTCGTCAAGCGCCTGCTCGCCGAACACCTCGGCGTGGCCGGAGTGGTAACTGGCGAGGATTTTACCTTCGGCAAGGCGCGCGGCGGCAATTTCGAGAAGCTGGTCGAGCTCGGCCGCGAGGTCGGGATCGAAGCGCGCGCCGTCCCGCCCGTCATGGAAGGGGGTGAGCCCGTCTCGTCGAGTCGGGTGCGCGATGCCCTGGTAGCGGGCGATCCGCAGGAAGCGGCGCGGCTGCTTACCCGCCCCTTCGCCATCCGCGGCGTGGTCCAGCACGGCGACAAGCGCGGGCGTGAAATCGGCTATCCCACTGCCAATCTCCCGGTCGAACATTACCTGCGCCCCCGATATGGGATCTATGCCGTGACCGGCCGCATCCTTGCGACCGGACAGCTGCTCAAGGGCGCGGCCAATATCGGCGTGCGCCCACAGTTCGACCCACCCAAGGAGCTGCTAGAGCCTTATTTCTTCGATTTCTCCGGCGACCTCTATGGCCAGGAACTCGAGGTGGCCTTCCACCACTTCCTGCGTGGCGAGGCGAAGTTCGATTCGCTCGATGCGCTGACCGAACAAATGGCCCGCGACTGCGACCAGGCGAGAGACCTGCTTTCGTGAAGAAATGGCTGATGCGCCTCGGCACCGCTGCGGCGGTGGGGTTCCTTGCGCTGACCGTGCTCAACGCCAGCTGGCTGGCGCCGCAGCCGAAAGGCGCGGTCAAGCTGGTAGCACATCGTGGGCTCGCCCAGCTTTCCGACAGCGAGGCGGCTGGTTTCGACAGCTGTACCGTCACCCGAATTGAAGAGCCGATCCACGACTATCTCGAGAACTCCACCCGTTCGATCGCCCGGGCGGCGAAGCTGGGGGCAACGCTGGTCGAAGTGGATGTCATGCCGACCAGCGACGGGCAGGTCGCACTGTTCCAGGATGCGACGCTCGATTGCCGCACTGACGGCACGGGCGCAACGCGCGGCAAGACACTGGCCGAGCTGAAGGCGCTCGATGCGGGGCATGGCTATACTGCCGATGGCGGCAAGACCTACCCGTTCCGCGGCAAGGGCGTGGGCGCGATCCCCTCGCTCGAAGAAGCGCTGGCGGTCACCGGGCGGGCGCGCCTGCTCTACCGCTTCACCAGCGATGACCCGAGAGAGGCCGAGCTGCTCGCCGCTGCGCTCAAGGCGTCCGGGCGCAATGTCGGACCGCGCGGCGATGCCTTCGTCGGTCCGAGTGCGCCGATCGAGCGCATTCGGGAGCTACTGCCCGATGCCTGGGCCTATACCGTCGAGGAGGGCGAGGCCTGTACCCGCGCCTATGTCGCGCTCGGCTGGAGCGGCTATGTGCCCGAAAGCTGCCGTGGCGGGACGATCTTCGTCCCGCTCGATTCCCAATGGGCGATGTGGGGTTGGCCCAACCGCATGATCGCGCGGATGGAGGCGCACGGTACGCACATTGTGGTGGTGCGCTCGTCGGGCGAGAACGGCCCTGCGGGGCTCGACCTCCCCGAACAGCTTGGCGAGATTCCCAACACCTTCAACGGCTATGCCATGGTCGATGACGGGTTCGCGGTGATCCCCGCCCTGATCCAGCGCTTCGACGATCGCAGCCAGGAAGAAATCGACACGGTCTATCGCGGGCTCGAAGCTCGCCGGCTGCGGCGCGGCGATTGACGCTTTAAAGCCGACGCCAAATCCCCTAACGGCTCGCCTCTATGTCAGAACAGCGCGACTACAGAGACACGGTCTTCCTGCCGAAGACCGATTTCCCCATGAAGGCCGGACTCCCGCAGAAGGAGCCGACGATTGCTGCGCGCTGGCAGGACGAGAAGCTCTATGAAGCGCTGCGAGCAGCGCGCAAGGGGCGCGAGAAGTTCATCTTCCACGATGGCCCGCCCTACGCCAATGGCGACATGCACATCGGCCATGCGCTCAACCACACGCTCAAGGACATGGTCTGTCGCACGCAGAACCTGCTGGGCAAGGATGCGCCCTACGTTCCGGGCTGGGACTGCCACGGCCTGCCGATCGAATGGAAGGTCGAAGAGCAATATCGCAAGGACAAGAAGGCCAAGCCGGTGCTGTCGGGCAACGGCCGCAACGAGGCTGAGGTCAAGGCCTTCCGCGATGAATGCCGCGCCTATGCCCAGCACTGGGTCGACGTCCAGCGTGAGCAGCTGAAGCGCCTCGGCGTAATGGCCGATTGGGACAATCCCTACCTCACCATGCAGAAGGAAAGCGAAGCGATCATCGTCGCCGAGCTGATGAAGCTGGCCGAGGCGGGCAATCTCTATCGCGGTTCGAAGCCGGTGATGTGGTCCCCGGTCGAGGAAACCGCGCTGGCCGAAGCCGAGGTCGAGTACGAGGACATCGTTTCGACTCAGATTGACGTGGCGTTCGAGATCATTGACGGCCCGCTCCCCAACATCGCTGGAACTCACGCGGTCATCTGGACGACGACGCCGTGGACGATTCCGGTCAATCAAGCGATCGCCTACGGGCCCGAGGTCGAATATGTCATCCTGCATGTTCACACTCAGCCTGAAAACGAAGTAGCGAAGACCGCCAAGGTTTCCGACGTCCTCATTGCAGAAGCACTCGTCGAGCAATTCTCGGTTCGCGTGGGCATTTCGCCAGCCCATTACGAGATCGTCTGGCGTGGCAAAGGCTCTGACCTCGCCGGCACCGTCGCCCGCCACCCGATGCACCATCTCGGCGGGTTCTATGCCAAGCCGCGTCCCTTCCTACCGGGTGATTTCGTCACCACCGACAGCGGCACCGGCCTCGTCCACATGTCGCCTGACCATGGCGAGGACGATTTCGAGCTGTGCAAGGCGAACGGGATCGAGCCGCAATTCGCGGTGATGAACGACGGGCGCTATCGCGATGACTGGCCCTGGTTGGGCGGGAGCGACGAGCGCCGCCGCAGCGTCATCAACAAGCCCTTCAATGCGCCCGAGGGACCGATCTGTTCGGACCTGCGCGAAGCCGGCGCTCTGCTCGCCGCGTCCGAGGATTACCAGCACTCATACCCGCATAGCTGGCGTTCGAAGGCCAAGGTCATCTTCCGCTGCACCCCGCAATGGTTCGTGCCGATGGACAAGCCGTTGGGCGTGGGTGATTTCGACGTCGCCCCGGGTAGTCCTTTCGGCGGGGCGATCGCACCCTTCGTCAGTCACGACCATTCGACGCTGCGCGAACGCGCGATGCAGGCCATCGCCGATACGCGCTTCGTGCCCGAAAAGGGCCGGAACCGTCTTGGCAGCATGGTCGAAGGGCGGCCCGACTGGGTGCTCAGCCGCCAGCGCGCCTGGGGCGTGCCGATCACGCTCTTCGTGCGCTCCGACGGCAGCTATCTGCAGGACCCCGGCGTCAACGCGCGCGTGATCGCGGCGGTGCGCGACGAGGGCATGGACGCCTGGAACGACGGCAACAAGGCCGCCTTCCTCGGCCCGGATTACGACCCCAACGAATTCGAGATGGTCACCGACATTCTCGACGTATGGTTCGATTCGGGCTGTACCCACGCCTTCGTGCTCGAAAGCGGACGCTGGGGCGATGTGCAATGGCCCGCCGACCTCTACCTCGAAGGCAGCGACCAGCATCGCGGCTGGTTCCAGTCCTCGCTGCTCGAAAGCTGCGCCACGCGCGGCCGCGCGCCCTACGACCAGATCCTCACCCATGGCTTCACCATGGCGAGCGATGGGCGGAAGATGTCGAAGAGCCTCGGCAACACTGTAGACCCGATCAAGGTGATGGAAACCTATGGCGCGGACATCATCCGCCTGTGGGCGCTGAGCGTCGATTTCACCGAGGATCACCGCATCGGTGACGAGATCCTCAAGGGCGTCGCCGACCAGTACCGCAAGCTGCGCAACACCTTCCGTTACCTGCTCGGTGCGCTCGACGGGTTCGACTATGAGAGCGAGCATGTCGGGTTTGCCGAAATGCCCGAGCTCGAGCGGTACATGCTCGACCGGCTGGTAGCGCTCGATGCGACGATCCGCCGCGCGATCGTCGACTACGACTTCAACGAATACACCCGCGCGCTGATCGACTTCTGCAACGAAGACCTCTCCGCCTTCTTCTTCGATATCCGCAAGGACCGGCTCTATTGCGACGATCCGGCGGGAACCGAACGGCGCGCCTATCGCACCGTGCTCGATATCCTGTTCCAGGCGCTGGTCCGCTATGCCGCGCCGGTGCTGGTGTTCACCGCCGAAGAGGTATGGGGGACGCGTTTTCCCGATCGCGGCAGCGTCCACCTGCTCGAAGTGCACGAGTTACCCGCCGAATGGAGCGACCCGGCCCTGGCCACCCGCTTCGCTGCCCTGCGCGCACTGCGTGAGGAAGTGACCGAAGCGATCGAGCCGCTGCGCCGCGACAAGACCATCCGCTCCAGCCTCGAGGCCGAAGTGGCCGTGCCCGCCGCGCGCGTCCCCACGGGCTTCAGCGATGCCGATCTTGCCGAGCTGTTCATCACCGCGTCAGTGACGCGCGGCGATAGCGAGGGCGTGAGTGTGGGCCGGACATCCGAACACAAGTGCGGGCGCTGCTGGCGCCTGCTCCCCAGCGTGCCCGAAGACGGCGCGCTTTGCGACCGCTGCGAGCCGATGGTCGCGGGCATGGATGCGGCCGTATGACCGCAGTGCTGCGCTATCGCCTGATCGGCTGTGCCTTGGCGCTGCTGGTCCTGGCCATCGACCAGTGGACCAAGTGGTACGTCACCGGGCCGTTGAGCATCGATGAAGTAGGCGATTCGATGCAGATCGTCTCGATCTTCGATCTGCGCTTCACCCGCAATTTCGGTGTCTCGCTCGGCATGTTCGAAGCGACCAGCCCGGAAATGCGCTGGGGCCTGGTGCTCGTCACCGGACTGATCGCGCTCACTGTGACCATCTGGATGCTGCGCGAGAAATTGCTGGGCGATATCCTTGCGCTGGCGCTGATCCTTGGTGGGGCGCTGGGCAATATCCGGGACCGTTACGAGTTCGGCTATGTCGTCGATTTCGCCGATCTGCACTTCGGTACCTGGCGCCCGTTCCTGATCTTCAACGTTGCCGATGCGGCTATCACCATCGGCGTTCTCATCGTTCTTGCGCGGGCACTCTTCATGCGCGACAAGGACAGCGATACCGAGACCCCAGAGGCGCCTGGCGCCGCGGAGACCATCTGATGAACAAGCTTGCCCGTTTCGCCCTCGCTGCCGGCCTCGCCGCCATGACCGCGGCCTGCGGTGGCGGCGGCATCTTCAATCGCGACCGGCCCGACGAGATGGCGGTGCAGCGGCAGGCCCCGCTGGTGGTCCCGCCCGATTTCAACCTGACCCCGCCCGCCCCTGGCGCGCCGCGCCCGGGTGAAGGCACCGCGGCCGAGCAGGCGCTCGACGCGCTGTTCGGCGGGCCGGCTCCGCGTTCGCGGGTCGAAACCAGCGTGCTCGACCGCGCCGGTGCGGCGGATCCCGGCATCCGCTCCAACGTCGGCGATCCCGGCACTGCGACCGTTGCCAAGGGTTCGGTCACTCGCGACATCATCGCAGCCCCTGAGGGCGACGGTGCCAGCGCGCAGGCCGTGATTCCGGGTTAAGTCGTCCGCTCCGCCTTGTCGGCGGCGTTGGTGTTCTTGATCATCGCCCGCATCTGCTCCCACTCGGCATCGCCGAGGCCGTGGAGTGCACCCCAGAAGGTCCCGCCGGTCGCCTGATAGCCGGCACCATCAATCGCGATGGTCTGGCCGTTCACCCATTCGGCACCCGGCCCCATCAGGAATACGGCAAGGTTGGCGAGTTCGTGCATCTCGCCATGGCGGCCCATCGGATTCATGTCGTGCCGTGAATTGTCGCCATGCCCGCCGGGCGCAAGCCGCGCGCTCATGCCCTTGGTCGGGAATAGGCCGGGTGCAATGGCATTGAAGCGCAGGCCATAGCGTCCCCATTCGACCGCCAGGCTCTGGGTCATGATGTTGATCCCCGCCTTGCTCATCGCGCTCGGCACCACGAAGGCGCCACCATTCCACACCCAGGTGGTCAGGATGGCGAGGAAGCTCGCCTTGCGTCCCTCGGCGATCAATCGGGTGCCGATCTCATGCGTGACATAGAAGGTCCCGCGAAAGACGATGTCGCTGATGGCGTTGAAACCGTTGATCGACAGGTCTTCGGTGCGGCTGATGAAATTGCCCGCGGCATTATTGACCACGCCGGTCAGCGGGCCATGCGTCCAGATCGCGTCGACCATTGCCTTGATCGCTTCAGGCGAACGGATGTCGCAGGCATGGCCCACAACCTTGCCGCCAAGTGCCGCCATCAGCTCTTCGGCGGTCTCGTCGAGCTTGCCTTGCCGCCGGCCGCAGATGTGAACCTCGGCGCCCAGCTTCAGGAAAGCTTCGCTCATCTCACGCCCCAGGCCGGTGCCACCGCCAGTGACCAGGATCCGCTCGCCTTCCATCAGCCCTTCGCGAAACATCAGCTTCGAAATGTCCATGGCCCTCTCCCTCTCTCTCGATGGCATAGCGCAGGCGGGTGTCGAAACCAGATTGAATCGTGCCAGTGTATTGCCTAGCTAGAACGGCATGGATCCAGAAGACCTGACCCCGCTCGACCCGGCCTACGCCAGCATGCTGCGGGTCAAGTTCGGAATTGTCGCCGCCGTGCTGCTCGCCGGGGCGTCTGTCGCGGAGATCGCGATACCGGGGTATACCGGCGCGGTATGGCTGCCTGTGGGACTGTTCGCCCTGTGGCTGCTCATCCGCATGCCGATGCGGCGCTACGCTGCGCGCGGCTATTCGCTCGAGGGCGAACGGCTGCGTGTGGTGCGCGGCATCCTGTTCCGCTCGGATTCGGTCGTGCCCTTCGGTCGGGTCCAGCATATCGACGTCGATCAGGGGCCGCTCGAGCGTGCCTTCGGCCTGGCGACGTTGACGGTGCACACCGCCGGCACGCACAATGCCTCGGTTTCACTGCCGGGTCTCGCGCAGGCGGATGCCGGGGCGATCCGCGAGGATATCCGCGCCGCAATCCGTCGCGACACGCAATGACCGAAACCTCGCTCCATATGCCGCAGCGGACCGATCCGCGCACCTTTGCGGTCAAGGCGATGGCGATGATGGGGCAACTTGTCGTGCCGCTGGTGATCGCTGGCGCGACGATTTTCGACAAGGCGGGTGACCGCGGCAAGCTAGTCTATGCTTTGCCCTTCGTGCTGATGGTAATCGCGATCAACTTCGCGCTGGCCTATATGCGCTGGCTTCGGCTGACCTATGAAGTGCGTGATAGCGACATCAAGGTCGAGAGCGGCCTGCTATCGCGGTCCGCGCGTTCGGTGCCCTATGAACGGATCCAGGACGTCAGCCTCGAGCAGAAGTTCCTCCCACGCCTCTTCGGCCTGACCGAGGTCAAGTTCGAGACCGGTGCGGGTGGCGGTGAGGACCTCAAGCTCTCCTTCCTTTCCGAAGAAGAGGGGGAACGGCTCCGCCAGCTCGTTCGCGCCCGCCGTGATGGGGCGGAAGTGGTGCTTCCGGAGCACGGCGAAATCGAGGAAGCGCCCGATAGCTTGCTGTTTGCCATGGGCCCGCAGCGCGTGCTGGTTTTCGGGCTGTTCGAGTTCTCGCTGGCGGTCGTCGCCGCCGTCGCCGGTGCCGCGCAGCAGTTCGACTACCTGTTGCCCTTCGAATGGTGGGATGTGCGCAAATGGTACACGGCGCTCTCGGGGCCGGGGCACTGGCTGTTCGAACTCGGCGTCCTTGCGCAGGGCATTGCGATCCTGCTTGCGCTCGGCTCCCTGTTGCTGGTGGGAACGGTTACCGGACTTGCCCGCACGGCCTTGCGCGAATGGGGTTTTCGTCTCGAGCGCGGGGAGAAGGGCCTGCGCCGCCGCCGCGGATTGATGACCCGCACGGACGTGGTCATGCCGCTTCATCGCGTGCAGGCTCTGCGGCTGGGCACCGGCATATTGCGGCGACGGTTTGGCTGGCATTCGCTCAAGGTCGTCAGCCTGGCCAGCGATAGCGGTTCGACCAATCACGATGCGGTACCCTTCGGCCGGTTGGAAGAGATCGCCCCGGTGGTCGCCGAAACCGGCTTTACGCTGCCGTCCGCCGAGGTCGAATGGCATCCGTCCGCTCAAGCCTATCGTTTCGATCGCGCGATGCTCGGAGCCGCGGCGCTGGGTCTCGTCGCCATCGGGAATCTGGTATTCGGTCATTGGCCGATCGCACTCGGCGCCGCTCTGATCGGCTTCGTCTGGATCCCGCTGCACGAGTATCTGCGCTGGCGCTTCGATCGCTACGCGATTGATGCAAAACAGCTCTATTCGCGGCATGGCTGGCTCGCACCCAGCCTTTCCATCGCATCGCGGGTCAAGCTCCAGTCAGTCGAGATCGTCCGTGGTCCGCTGGCTAGACTACGCGGCTATGCCGACCTTCACTTCGGGCTGGCCGGCGGCAGGTTGCGGATGCGCGGAGTCCCACTGGAACAGGCACGGCGTATTCGTGCAGGAGTGCTCGATTCGATCGCCGGGACCGACTTTTCCGAACTCTCCGTCCCGGCATGAACGATTAGGCGCGCAGGTCTGCCCATTCAGGGTGGCGTTTGAACGCCGCGACGACATAGGAACACTCAGGCAGAATGCGAAAGCCCTGCTCGCGCGCATCAGCAACCAGTGCATCGACCAGCTTGCCTGCGAGGCCCTGGCCGCGCAATTCGTCGGGCACGAATGTGTGCGTGGCGTGCCGCACGCCTTCGCCTTCGGTCCAAGTCAGTGTGGCATGACGCGTCATGCCCGGGACGCGGATGACATAGGTCCCGCGCGCTCCGTGTTCGCGGCGCTCCACGCTGATGGCCTTGCTGTCGCTCATGCAGAATTCCTTTCTGTGCAACCAATGCACCGGCGGTTATGCGCGTTCCGATGCAGTTCCTGTCCGACAATGCCGCCAGCGTCCATCCCGCAGTGTGGGATGCACTGCGTGCCGCCGACACTCCCGACGCGCCCTATGACGGCGATGCGATCAGCGCCGGCCTCGACGACAAGGTATCGGCGCTGTTCGGACGCGAATGCGCAGTGCTGTGGGTGGCGACCGGGACGGCGGCGAATTGCCTTGCGCTTGCCACCATGGTCCAGCCACACGGCGGCGTGGTTTGCCATGAGGAAGCGCACATCGAGGTGGATGAGGGTGGCGCGCCCGGCTTCTACCTCCATGGGGCCAAGCTGCTGCTAGCGCATGGCGATGGGGCGAAGCTGGCCCCCGATGCCATTCGCGCCGTGATCGATCCGATTCGTGATGACGTCCACCAGGTCCAGCCGCATGCGATCTCGATTACGCAGGCGAGCGAGTACGGTCGCAGCTATCGCCCCGAAGAGGTTGCTGCGATTGCCACGCTGGCCAAGCACCGTGGGCTGGGCCTGCATATGGACGGCGCACGTTTTGCCAACGCAGTGGCCTTTCTCGACTGCTCGCCAAGTGAAGCCGCGGGGCCGGTCGATGCGCTGAGTTTCGGCTTCGTCAAGAACGGCGGGATGAGCGCCGAGGCGATCGTGTTCTTCGATCCCGCACTGGCCGATGTCGCGCGCTACCGCCGCAAGCGTGCAGGACACCTGCAGTCCAAGGGGCGCTACCTCGCGGCCCAGATTCACGCCATGCTCGACGGTGATGTGTGGCTGGCCAATGCGCGCAATGCCAATGCGGCGGCAGCGGAGATCGCGAGTGCCTGCGGCGAGCGCCTGATGCACGCGGTCGAGGCGAACGAACTGTTCGTGCACTGCACTGCGGCCGAACGTGAAGCACTGCGCGCCCAGGGTTTCGGCTTCTATGACTGGGGTGCGGACGCCGCGCGTTTCGTGACCGCATGGAACACGCGCGAAGAGCATGCGCGCGCACTGGCGCAGGCGATTGCAGGCCTATGAGCATGCATCCCGAGGAGCATAGCCTCCTCGCCCCCCGCAACCTGGCAGCATTCCTGCTTGTCAGTCTGATCTGGGGCGGCACCTGGCTGGTGATTCGCGACCAGATATCATCGGTCCCGGCCGGCTGGTCGATCGCCTATCGCTTCATGGTCGCGTCGCTGGGCATGTTCGCGCTAGCGCGCCTGCGTGGCGAACCATTCCGGCTCGCGCCCGGCGGCTGGCCCTTTGTCCTCGCGCTCGGGATCTTCCAGTTCTCGCTCAATTTCACCTTCGTCTATCACGCCGAAGGCTACGTCACCTCGGGCCTCGTTGCGGTGATTTTCGCATTGCTTGTGGTGCCCAATGCGGTCCTCGGGCGGATCGTGCTCAAGCAGCCCATCCGCAGCGAATTCGTGATCGGATCGAGCATTGCCGCGCTGGGCGTGGCGATGCTGTTTGCGCAGGAATACCGCGCCTCCCCCGCGACGCTGGGGGAAGTCGTGACCGGTGCATTGCTGTGCGTCGGCGGTATCCTTTCGGCCAGCATGGCCAACATCCTCCAGGCGACGGAAGGCGCCAAGCGCCAGCCGCTGCTGACCCTGCTCGCCTGGTCGATGCTGTGCGGGGTGGCGATCAATGTCGCCTATGCGCTGGTGGTCGAAGGTCCGCCGCAGTTTGATCCGCGTCCGAGTTATGCCCTCGGCGTGCTTTATCTCGGGCTGATGGGTTCGGTGGTCACCTTCCCGCTATACTATGGGTTGGTGCGCAAGGTTGGGGCGGGGCGGGCGGCCTATTCCTCGGTCGTGGTGCCGGTGGTGGCGATGATCCTGTCGACGCTGTTCGAAGGCTTCGTGTGGGGTCCGTTGCCGATTGCCGGGGCGGTGGTGACGGTGGCGGGCATGCTCGTCGCCATGCGCACCCGCAGCGCGCCGCCGCCGCGCCGCGCTACGCCCGAGCCATGATCGCGGCCAGGCCTTCGCGATAGGTCGGATAGAGCGGCCGCCAGTCGAGCAGCCGCTTGGCCTTGCCATTCGCGACGCGGCGGTTCTCGGCATAAAATCCACGCGCCATGGGCGACAGGTCAGCTTCCTCGAGCGTCAGCATTGGTGGAGGCTCGAGGCCCAACAACCGCGCCGCTTCCTCGATCACCGCATTCTGGCTGCACGGCAGGTCGTCGGCGAGATTGTAAGCCCCCGATGGGGCATTGCGCTCGATGCCAGCGACTACTCCGCTGACGATGTCGTCGACATGGATGCGGCTGAACACCTGCCCAGGCAGGTCGATGCGGTTGGCCTTGCCCGTGCGGACGCGTTCGAGCGCGCTGCGGCCCGGACCGTAGATGCCCGGTAGGCGAAAGACTCGGGCACCAAGGTCCAGCCAGCGCGCGTCGCTTTCGGCACGGGCGGAGCGGCGTCCGCCGCCGGTGGGCGAAGCTTCATCGACCCAGGCGCCTTGCGCATCGCCATAGACTCCGGTCGAGGAAAGGTAGCCTAGCCACTTGCCCGCGAGGCCGTCACCAAAGGCATCGAGCACCGGATCGCTGCCCTCTGCGGGCGGCACCGAACTCAACACTTGGGTCGCATCGGCCAGCGCCGCTGCAACCGCCGCTCGATCTCCGAAGGCAAGATTGCCCGCACTGCCGGTTGCATCGACCCGCCACCCTTGCGCGCGCAGCGCGGCAGCGATGCGTTCGGCGGTGTAGCCGAGGCCAAAGATCAGCAGCCTGCTCACTTGGCGTCGAGATAGCCCTCTTCGGGCACCACGATTTGTGGATCCTTCACATGCCGGGCCTTCCACTCCATCGACATGCGCACGCGGGCCGCGCCGCTGGGATGATCGAAAAACAGCAGTTCCTCGATCGGCCCCGGCTCGATCTTGCGATATTCGGACAGGCGCATGGCGACCTTGGCGAAGCCATCGGGCTCCTGAGCGGCGTCGAGTCCGAAGGCGTCGGCCTCGCTTTCGGCAATCCGTACCAGCGAATTGGTCGCTGGGGTCATCAGGAACATCCACACGCTGAAGCAGATGGCCAGTACCGGCAGTGAAGCGGGGTCCGCCACGTCGCGCACGCCCCACCGCTCGCCGTAGCGTGCGATCAGGCGGGGTGCCACGCGGCTGGTGACGAACAGTCCCAGCCCGAAGATCAGCAGGTAGATCCCCACGATCCACCAGACATGGGCGAGCTTGTAGTGGCCCATTTCGTGGCCCATCACGGCAAGGATCTCGGGCTCGCTGGTGCGCTCGAGTAAATTGTCATTGAGGGAAATGCGGATCGTCGGGCCGAGGCCCGAGACATTGGCCGAGATCCGCTTGTGCTGCTTCGACTGGTCGAAGACGTAAATATGCTCGGCAGGAATGTCGTATTTCGCCGCGATTCCTTCGATCCTGTCACGCAGTGGACCGGACTCCATCTCCGTATACTCATTGAACAGGGGGGCAATGAATACCGGGGCAAGGACCATGCCGAGCATCAAGAACGCGCCGATCACCCCCGTTGCCCACAGCCATCAGCTGCGCGGTGCGCGACGGATGAGAGCGTAGATCATGATGACCAGCAACGGCGCAGCAATCAGACCGATGGCGAAACCGGTCAGCTGTTCCCCCGCCCAGCCGGCAAAATCCTGGTCGAGCAGGCTATACTGCTTTTCGCGGAAATAGCCGGTGTATAGCGTCCATGGCAGCAGCAGGATCGAGCCGACCACCGAATAGAGCAGCGCAGTGATGCCGGTGACTACCCAGCGGCGCTTGCTCACGCGTTCGCCGAAATTGCGAAAGGCGCTGGCCAGGCGGAAGCGGAGCAGCAGCCAGTCGGCCAGCACGCTCGCCACGGTGCCCCACAGGATCAGCCAATAGCCGCCCTCGAAATAGGCATCGGATTGCGCTCGCGCGGGGCCTTGCAGCGTGTCGAGATAGGCGCGCGTCGCCGCTTCGACATCGAATCCCGAATTGGCCGCGGCCAGAAGGTCGATGATCATTGCATTCCTCCCTCTCTGGTTACCGGGCTGCGGCCATTGGGTGAATCTGTCAATCCGTCGACCTTCTCTTGCCGACCGGTGAACGCGAAGGCTCGACGGGCGTTGCATGAAGTGACAGAGGAAACTGCGCAGCAGCGCGACAGGAGAGAAATGGACATCGCTCGTACCCCTGAAACCCCCGGTGGCAACGTGGAAATGGCTGACGCCGCGCCGCAGCCAAAGGCTCCGCCGATGATCCGGCGCGACGACTATCGCCCGTTTGGCTGGCTGGTCCCCGAAACGAAGCTCGACTTCGAGCTCGGTCTCGAAAGCACGCATGTTACCGCGACATTGACCGTGGCGCGCAATGCCAAGGCCGACCCCGCGCCGGTAATCCGCCTCAACGGTGATGGACTTGAGCCCGAGAGCGTGCTGGTCGACGGCGTGCCCGCGACGAACTGGACTATGGACGAAGGCGATCTGATGCTGCCGCTGACGGGCGAAGCGCATGAGATCCGTATCGCCACTACAATCCAACCGTCGACCAACTCCCAGCTGATGGGGCTCTATGCCTCGAACGGGATGCTTTGCACCCAGTGCGAAGCAGAGGGTTTTCGCCGCATAACCTTCTTCCCCGACCGCCCTGACGTGCTCAGCACCTATACCGTGCGGATGAGCGGACCGAAGGCGCAATTCCCGGTCCTATTGTGCAATGGCAACCGTATCGCTGTGGGTGAGGGTGGCGACAGCCATTGGGCCGAATGGCATGACCCCTGGCCCAAGCCCTCCTACCTCTTCGCGCTGGTTGCAGGCGATCTGGTCGCGCGCAACGACAGCTTCACTACGATGAGCGGGCGCAAGGTTGAACTCAACGTCTATGTCCGCGAAGGCGATCTCGACCGGACCGAGCACGCGATGGAAAGCCTCAAGCGTTCGATGAAGTGGGACGAGGAGGTCTTCGGACGCGAATACGACCTCGACCTCTTCAACATCGTTGCCGTGTCCGACTTCAACATGGGGGCGATGGAGAACAAGGGGCTCAACGTCTTCAACACCAAGTTCGTCCTCGCCGATCCCGAAACCGCCACCGATGCCGATTATGACGGGATCGAAGGCGTCATCGGCCATGAATACTTCCACAACTGGTCGGGCAATCGCATAACCTGCCGGGACTGGTTCCAGCTGAGCCTCAAGGAGGGCTTCACCGTGTTGCGCGACCAGCTGTTCAGCCAGGACATGGGTAGCGCACCGGTCAAGCGGATCGAGGATGTACGCATCCTGCGCATGGCCCAGTTCCCTGAGGATTCGGGCCCGCTGGCACACCCGATTCGCCCAGATTCCTATCGCGAGATCAACAACTTCTATACGGCGACCGTCTACAACAAGGGGGCCGAGGTGATCCGCATGATGCGGACCATGGCGGGCGAAGAGCGATTCCGTGCCGGGACCGACCTTTATTTCGATCGCCACGATGGCGAGGCGGCGACCTGCGAGGATTTCGTAGAGGCGATCGAGGACGGTGCGGGGCTCGACCTCAAGCAGTTCCGCCTGTGGTACTCGCAGGCAGGAACGCCGAAGGTCTCGGTGTCGCTCGAGCACGAAGGCAACACCGCTACGCTGCGGCTGGGACAGGTGGTCCCATCCACCCCCGGCCAGCTGGACAAGCAGCCGATGCCGATCCCGCTCAAGCTCGCCCTGTTCGATCGCGCCAGCGGAAAGCATGGTGGCGAGCAATTGGTGGTGCTCGATAAGGCGGCAGACACGTTCACTTTCGATGGTTTTGCCGAGAAGCCGGTACTGTCGATCAATCGGACTTTCTCCGCGCCGGTGACGATCGAACGGGACGTGCCGCGCGAGGATCTCGTTTTCCTCGCCGCCAAAGACGACGATCCCTTTGCGCGCTACGAAGCGATGCAGGAGTTGATGACCGGCCATTTGGTCGCGGCGGTGTCGGGATCGCTGGGCGACAATGACCGCGCGGCTGCACGGGCCGATATCGCGCGGGCCCTGGGTGCGGTGATCGCCGATGCGACGCTTGACGACCTGATGCGTGGCGAGCTGCTGTTGATGCCCGGCCAAACCCATATTGCCGAGCAGATGCTGGTGGCCGATCCGGGTCGTATCCACGCAGAGCGCGAGGCGTTGAAGGCTGCGGTCGGAGCTGTTCTGGCCGAAGATCTCGTTGCGATGCATGCGCGGGCCTCGACATTGCCCTTCACCATGGATGCGGCAGGCAAGGGCGCACGCAAGGTCAAGACCATCGCGCTAACCTATCTCGCGGGCGCCGATCCGGAGCGCGCTTCGGCGCTGGCTGCGTCACAATACGATTCTGCCGACAACATGACCGATCGACAGGGTGCGCTCATGGTGCTGGCCGGTCTTGGTACCGCGGAACGGACCGCGCGGCTGATCGACTTCTACAACCGCTATCAGGGCAATGCCCTGGTGATCGACAAGTGGTTTGCGCTGCAGGCGTCCTCGCTTCACCCGCAGGCGATCGAGCACGTCAAGGCGCTGGCCGATCATCCGGACTTCACCCTCCGCAACCCCAATCGCGTGCGCTCGCTCTACATGGCCTTTGCCGGCAACCCGTCGGCATTCCATGCGGCAGACGGTGAGGGGTACCGGATGGTTGCCGACCTGATCCTCGCGCTCGATCCGATCAACCCGCAGACCGCGGCACGCTTTGTGCCGTCGCTCGGGCGCTGGCGGCGGATCGAGCCGGGCCGAGCGGCGCTGATGCGCTCCGAGCTGGAACGCGTCGCGGCTGCGCCACACCTGTCGCGCGACACCTTCGAACAGGTTACCCGTTCGCTTGATTGAGTTGCTGCGCTCCGGACTCCTGGATGCGGTCCCTCATGGGTTCTCGACGCGGGTGGGGCTCGCTGCCGACGATGTACTACCGGGGGCCCCGTTGGTCCGCGTCAATCAGGTCCATTCGCCCGATGCGCTGATCCTGCGCGATATCTGGGATACGCCGCCAACGGCCGATGCGATGGTCACCGACCGGCCTGGGCTGCTCCTCGGGATCGTCACTGCCGATTGTGCCCCAGTGTTGTTCCATGACCCGGAAGCCCACGTTGTGGGCGCGGCACATGCGGGATGGCGCGGAGCGCATGGCGGGGTGATCGAGAACACGCTGGCCGCGATGGTCGAGCTTGGTGCGCAAGCAGACCGGATTCGGGCTGCCATCGGGCCGACCATCGCGCAGGCGAGCTACGAGGTCGACGAAGGCTTTCGGGCGCAATTCGGCCCCGACGATGCGATCTTCTTCGTGGCGGGACGCGCCGATCATTGGCAGTTCGATCTCCCCGCCTATGTCGTCCACCGATTGCAGCAGGCTGGCGTGACCAAGATCGATGACCTTGCGCAGGACACCTACGCTGGTGCGACCAAGTTCTTTTCATTTCGCCGCTCCACCCATCGCGGCGAAGATACGGGCGGCCGGCAGTTGAGTGTGATCGGGCTGCGCAATTGATGGCGCGCATGATGGAGGACAGCCGCCAAAATGGCTGTTGGCAACCTGTCGCATAGCCGCTAGAGGCGCCACCAAACCGGGATTCCGGGGGCTTTCGCGTAGGCTTCGTGCAGGCATTCGTGGTCCGTCCCCGTCCGGTTACGAGATCGAAAATTGCGCCAGTCCGATCCCGGGTCCTGGCGCCGGAACAAGGCAGGTAAGGCAAGGCGCTGATGGCAGACACCGCTGCAACCGCAACTCCCGAAACGGCTGGCGCGACCGACGACGGTATCCGTCGGCGTGACTTCCTCGACATCGCCGCCGTCAGCGCGGCCGGTATCGGCGGCCTCGCTGTCGTCTATCCGCTGGTTAGCCAGATGGCGCCTTCGAAGGACGTGCTCGCCGCCAGCTCGACCGAGGTCGACGTGTCGGCAATCGAGCCGGGCCAGGCGATCAAGGCCGTGTTCCGCAAGCAGCCACTGTTCGTGCGTCGCCTGACGCCGACCGAGGTGCAGGAGGCGAACGACGTCGACGTGTCCTCGCTGCGTGACCCGCAGACGCTCGAAGAGCGGACGAAGGAAGGTCACGGCGACATGCTGATCACCATGGGTGTCTGTACGCACCTCGGCTGCGTCCCGCTGGGTGCAGCCGAAGGCGAGGTGAAGGGCGAGTTCGGCGGCTATTTCTGCCCCTGCCACGGTTCGCACTACGACACCGCTGGCCGCATCCGCAAAGGCCCGGCGCCGAAGAACCTCGAAGTGCCGGAATACGAGTTCACCTCCGACACCGTCGTGCGCGTCGGCTGAGCCTGAAAGACGAGAGAGACACCATGAGCTTTCCCTGGGCCAAGGAATATACCCCGACCAATTCGTTCATGAAGTTCATGGACGAAAAGCTGCCGCTGCCGCGCCTGGTCTATAACGCCGTCGGCGCCGGTTACCCGGTTCCGCGCAACCTGTCGTACTTCTGGAACTTCGGCGTGCTCGCCGGGTTCTTCCTGGTGCTGCAGATCGTCACCGGCGTGGTTCTGGCGATGCATTATGCGGCGAACGCATCGGTGGCCTTCGCCACGACCGAGCACATCATGCGCGACGTCAACTGGGGCTGGCTGATGCGCTACGCGCACGCCAATGGCGCGAGCTTCTTCTTCATCGTCGTCTACCTGCACATCTTCCGCGGTTTCTTCTACAGCTCGTACAAGGCCCCGCGTGAGATGATCTGGCTGCTCGGCGTGGTCATCTTCCTGCTGATGATGGCGACCGCCTTCATGGGTTACGTTCTGCCCTGGGGCCAGATGAGCTTCTGGGGTGCCAAGGTCATCACCGGCCTGTTCGGCGCGATCCCGCTGGTTGGCGAACCGATCCAGGTCTGGCTGTTGGGCGGCTATGCGCCCGACAACGCCGCGCTCAACCGCTTCTTCTCGCTGCACTTCCTACTGCCCTTTGTAATCGCAGCGGTGGTCATCCTGCACATCTGGGCGCTGCACATCCCGGGTTCCTCGAACCCGACGGGCGTCGAAGTGAAGCAGGAAAGCGACACGCTTCCGTTCCACCCGTACTTCACTGCGAAGGACGGCTTCGGCCTCGGCGTGGCGCTGTTGTTCTACTTCGCTCTGGTGTTCTTCCTGCCGAACTACCTCGGCCACCCGGACAACTACATCGAAGCGAACCCGCTCTCGACCCCGGCGCACATCGTGCCTGAATGGTACTTCTGGCCGTTCTACGCGATCCTGCGCGCCTTCACGGCGGACTTCTTCTTCATTCCGGCGAAGCTGATGGGCGTCCTGGCGATGTTCAGTGCGATCCTGGTGTGGTTCTTCCTGCCCTGGCTCGACAAGTCGCCGGTTCGCAGCGGCCACTACCGTCCGCTGTTCCGCAAGTTCTTCTGGTACGGCCTGATTCCGTCGATGGCGGTGCTGTTCTACTGCGGTGGTGCCCCGGCCGAAGAGCCCTTCGTGATGCTCAGCCAGATCGCGACGGCATACTACTTCCTGCACTTCCTGGTGATCCTGCCGATCGTCTCGCAGATCGAGAAGCCGGAGCCGCTGCCCTATTCGATTACCGAAGCCGTTCTCGGTTCGGACGACAAGGCCGTCCTCGGTGACAGCGCCAAGCCGGCCGTCTGAGCGAGAAAGAGAGACTTGAGACAATGAGCCAACTCTTCAGCATCCGCTTCATCGGCATCCTGATCGGCCTCGGCTTTACCGTTGCCGTGCTGTGGGCCTTCGGCAATGGCGCCTACACGGTGATCAGCGAAGGCCAGCTCAAGCCGGCCACCGCCGAGCACGAGTTTCACAAGACCCCGAACCAGTATGCCTGGTCGTTCGATGGCCCCTTCGGCCGCTTCGACCAGCAGCAGCTCCAGCGCGGCTTCAAGGTTTACGATGAGGTTTGTGCTGCGTGCCACAGCCTCAAGTTCGTGGCTTTCCGCGATCTCGAACAGCTCGGCTATGACGAAGGCCAGGTGAAGGCCTTCGCCGCATCAAAGCAGGTGCCTGACGTCGATCCCGTGACGCAGGAGCCGACCACCCGCCCGGGCCTGCCGACCGACTATTTCCCGCATGTCGCCTATGCTGGCGCAGGCAATCCGCCGGACCTCTCGCTCATGGCCAAGGCTCGCCACGACGGGACCAATTACATCGCTTCGCTGCTGACCGGTTATACCGAGATGCCGGCCGAGGTGACCGAGGAATTCCCCGACTTCGCGATCCCGGCAACGGGTTACTACAACCCCTATTTCGCCAACCTGGCGCTGGCCATGCCGGCCCCGCTGGCTGACGGCCAGGTCACCTACGACGACGGTACCGAAGCGACGGTCGAGCAGATGTCGAAGGATGTCGCAGCCTTCCTCACCTGGACCGCCGAACCGACGCTGGACAAGCGCAAGCAGACGGGTTGGCCGGTTCTGATCTTCCTGCTGTTCGCCACGGTCCTCGCATACCTGTCGAAGCAGCAGATCTGGGCAGCGGTGAAGCCGAAGAAGCACGGCTGAGCCAGTCTGACAACCGAATGCAAGGCGCCCCTCCATCCAACGGGATGCGAGGGGCGCCTTCGTTCTGCCGGAGAGATACATGACCCCCGACGAGCTCAAGGCGCTGGTCCGCACCATCCCTGATTTCCCCAAGCGCGGTATCCAGTTCCGCGATATCACCACCCTGATCGGCAATGGGCGCGGATTTTCCGCCTCGGTTGAGTGGCTGGCGGAACGCGTAGAGGGCAGCCAGGCGATCGCGGGCATGGAGGCGCGCGGCTTCATCTTCGGCGCGGCGGTCGCAGCCCATCTGGGCCTGCCATTCCTGCCCATCCGCAAGCCCGGCAAGCTGCCCTGCAACACCATTGGCGTCGACTACGAGCTCGAATACGGACTCGATCGGCTTGAGATGGACCCCTTGGCGGTGACTCCTGGCCAACCGGTCGCCATCGTCGACGATCTACTGGCAACCGGCGGTACTGCGCTGGCGGCGACTAAGCTGCTGCGTCAGGCAGGTGCCGCGGTCTCCCGTGCGGCCTTTGTGATCGACCTCCCCGACCTGGGCGGAGGCCGGCGACTTGCAGAGGTCGACGTTAAGGTCGATAGCCTGATGTCCTTTGAGGGCGACTGACTTTCTCGCCCCTGTTTGGATATTTTCGGGGCTTCGGGCATTGAACGAGGGAAGCTTTCCCTTGTGGGGGATCGACAGGAACGCCTGAGTTCTCGCGAGGGGTATGGAACAGACACTGGTCATCGCAATGGTTGGCATGCTGGGCATCGGCGCCCAGTGGCTGGCATGGCGTACGGGCTGGCCTGCCCTCGTCCTGATGCTTGCCGCCGGTTTCCTTGCGGGCCCCATTCTCGGCCTGTTCGATCCTGAGCACGCCTTCGGCCCCTTGCTCGAACCGATGATATCGATCGGCGTCGCGCTCATCCTCTTCGAAGGTGGGCTCAGCCTGGATTTTCGCGAGCTGAGGCATGCCGGCTCGGGCGTTCTCAGACTGGTAGTCCTCGGTGTGCCCCTCGGTTGGACCTTTGGCGCGATAGCCGCCCACTCGATTGGTGGATTGGAATGGCCCGTCGCAGTGCTCTTCGCCGGCATCCTCGTAGTCACGGGCCCTACCGTGGTGATGCCGCTGCTGCGCCAGTCTTCGGTCAACCCTCGCCCGGCCGCGATCCTCAAATGGGAAGCGATCGTCAACGACCCCCTCGGTGCGCTTTGCGCCGTGATCGCCTATGAATACTTCCGTCGGGTCGCCGAGTTTCCCGATGCCTCGTTGGTGGAGGTCGTCCCTCCCCTGATCTTCGCCGCGATCATCGCCGGCCTGATCGGCTATGTCGCGGCAGCTGCCATCGCCTGGTCCTTTCCGCGCGGCGCCGTACCCGAATACCTCAAGGTCCCTGTCCTGCTCACTGCGGTGATCGTCGTCTTCGTCTTGTCGAACACGATCGAGCATGAGGCGGGCCTTGTCGCCGTCACCGTGATGGGCATCGCGCTTGCGAACATGAACGTCTCCTCGCTGCGCAGCATCCACCCCTTCAAGCAGAACGTCGCAGTGCTGCTCATTTCGGGCCTCTTCATCATCCTGTCGGCCAGCCTCAAGTTCGAGGAACTGGCCTATCTCAATTGGAGCTTCGGCCTCTTCCTTCTGGCGCTGCTGTTCCTGGTCCGCCCTGCCACTATCCTGCTGAGCCTGCTGGGCAGTTCGGTGCCCTGGAACGAGCGATTGTTCCTCGCCTGGATCGCACCCCGCGGGATTGTACTCGTGGCGATCTCGGGACTCTTCGCGCTTCGACTCAAGGATATCGGGTATGACGGGACCGCGCTGATCGGCCTGAGTTTCGCGGTAGTGGTGACCACCATCGTCGCCCACGGCTTCACCATCGACCTTGTCGCCCGCCTGCTGGGGATCAAGGGGAGCAATCGCCCGGGCCTGCTCATCGTTGGCAGCACGCCCTGGACCATCGCGCTGGCGCAGCATCTGCACGAGCTCAAGACCCCGGTCATGGTAGTGGATTCAAGCTGGCAGCGCCTGACGCTGGCGCGCCAGAAAGGCCTGCCAGCCTATCACGGCGAAATCCTCAATGAAGCGACCGAGCACAATCTCGATCTCTCGCCCTACTCGGTGCTGGTCGCCGCGACCGAGAATGAGGCCTACAACGCTCTGGTGTGCAACGAATTCGCGCATGAGATCGGTCGCGACAAGGTGTTCCAGCTGGGCGAATCGGCCGAGGAGGGCGATCGCTATGCCTTGCCGCCGGGGCTGCGTGGCCGGGCCTTGTTCGAATCGGGTTTCGGGGTTGAGGACGTCAACGAGCGCCAGGCCCAGGGGTGGGTGTTCCGCAAGACGAAGCTTTCCGAAGCCTTCCGCTTCGAGGCTGCCCAGCAGCGCCTGCCGGAGGCGGCCAACATGCTCCTCCTCGTACGCGAGGACGGAACGCTGCGCTTCTTTACCCACGCGGTTCGACCCGAACCGCAACCGGGGGATACGATAATCAGCTTTTCCCCGCCCCAGCAACGTAGCCCGGAAGAGGTGGCCGCAAAGCGGGCGAGCAGGCGCCAGAAGACAACTGCGGCGGAGCAAGGGGCATGACTGTGAAACGAAGCCTTACGGCCGGACTTGGTCTTGCCCTGCTTGGTGCACTAGCCGCGTGCGGGGAGACGACACCTCAAACCCCGCAACCCAAGCCGACGGGGGATGCCAAGTCGATCTTCAGGCCCGAGTTCCAGATCGAGCCGATCGCAAAGGAACGTCCGCCCCAGCCGCTCGATACACGCATTTTCTTCCCTGAAGGTAGCGAGCTGACAGAGGCCGCCCGTGCCGAACTCGCCACGGTCGTCAATTCGCAGCAGGCAGCGGCCGGCGGGCCAATCGTCCTGCGTGGCCATGCCGACGCGGGCGGCAACGATGCGGCCAACCTTCGGATATCGCGCGAGCGCGCCGAAGCCGTGCGCTCATTCCTTGTCGACAACGGCATCGATGAGGCGCGCATCAGCGTGATCGCCTTCGGTGAGCAGAATCCGATTGCGCCGAATGCCTTGCCCGACGGGACGCCCAACGAAGAGGGGCGCGCGCGCAATCGCCGGGTCGACCTTCACATCGACACTCCTGCTCCTGTTCCCAAAAGCAAGGAGCCCACCCTAGCCGAAACACTTTCGGCGGCAGCGGAACGGGAAGCTAGCGTGGCCCCCTCCGAATAGCACGATCCCGGCAAAGGCGTGTTGACGAGCCCGCTGCGGTGATGGCATGGGCGGGTCCTGTTCACGGGGCTTCCGTATGGAGCCCCGACAAGCGGGTATAGCATAGTGGTAATGCTCCAGCCTTCCAAGCTGGCTAGAGGGGTTCGATTCCCCTTACCCGCTCCATTCCCTCTCGCGAGAAAGCGAGCTGCCGGAAATGAAAAAGCCGGATGCATCGCACCACACTGGCGCGACGCATCCGACCAATACGACTCCGAAGGGATCAGCGCCTAACGCCATCCTCGACAAGTCCATGCCCTAGGCATTGCAACCGAACTGTAACAGTCCCCCTGCGAGGGGACGCCCTAGGCGAGCGGCATGTTGTCGATCAGGCGTGTCCCGCCGATCCGCGCAGCAACGAAGAGCCGCAGATTGCCCGATGCCGGGCCCGGCGGGGCGAGGCTTTCGGCATCGCGCAACTCAGCATAATCGACCGAGTCGAAGCCCGCGGCGAGGATGTCGCCGGTCAATTGCTCCAGCACGCCGGGAACGCCCGCCCCCTTTGCGAGGGCTGCGATTGCACGGCGCATGGAGGCAGGGAGCGCGGTTGCCTGCTTGCGTTGCTCGACCGAGAGGTAGGCATTGCGGCTCGACATGGCGAGCCCATCGCCTTCGCGCACGATGGGTACGCCGTAGATCGCATCGGCTGGCGGGAACAGCAGGTCGAGGTCGCGCGCCATGCGACGGATCACGGCCAGCTGCTGCCAGTCCTTCTCACCGAAGAACGCCATGTCGGGCCGAACCTGGTTGAATAATTTGCAGACTACCGTCGCGACGCCGTCGAAATGTCCGGGGCGGTCGGCCCCGCACAGGCCCGCGCTGACACCCTCAACCGAGATGCTCGTGGCATAGCCCGCAGGATACATCTCGCCCGGCGTCGGCGCCCACAGCAAGGCAACTCCTTCGGCTTCGAGCAATTCGCTGTCGCGCGCGAGCTGGCGGGGGTAGGCGTCGAGATCCTCGTTGGGGCCGAACTGCTTCGGATTGACGAAGATCGAGACAGCGACGTGATCGGCCTGCGAACGCGCCTTGCGCACAAGTGTCAGGTGCCCCTCGTGGAGGGCGCCCATGGTCGGCACCAGGGCCAGCGATCCACCTTGCCGCAAGCGCTCGGTCTCGGTGCGGAGCGCGACCAGCGTCGTAACCGTCTTCACCAGATCCACTCCCAATGACAAGGTAAGGCGACCATTGTCGCTCCGCCCCTCTAATCGCCCCCGGTGCCTGTGGCTACAGCGCTTCGGACGGCGCTGCAACGGACGCCACCGCAAGGAATTTTGGTACTTCCCAGTGCCATTGCGTTGCCCGGGCTGGCGACCTTGGATAGGGAGGCGCGCTCAGCCCTATTTTCGAGTAGAACCTTCCGATGTCGTCTGCGCCGCACCGTATCGTCTTCGCCAATGAGAAGGGCGGGACCGGTAAATCCACTACGGCGGTGCACATCGCGGTGGCGCTGGCCTTTGGTGGCGCACGCGTGGTGGCCTTCGACCTCGACTATCGCCAGCGCACCATGTGCCG
The DNA here is from genome assembly GCF_013260645.1 of Erythrobacter mangrovi. Lineage (NCBI taxonomy): Bacteria > Pseudomonadati > Pseudomonadota > Alphaproteobacteria > Sphingomonadales > Erythrobacteraceae > Erythrobacter > Erythrobacter mangrovi. Next base: position 1,193,823 of record NZ_CP053921.1, read on the forward strand.
CTATTTCGAGAACCGTGCCGAAACGATGGAGCGCCGCGGGATCGAGCTGCCGATGGCCGAATCCCATGTTGTCGAGGGCATGGACGAATCGCAGTTCGAGGCGTTCATCGCGGAACAAGCGATTGGGGTGGACTTCGTGGTGATCGATACGCCCGGTCGCGACGATCCCCTGGCGCGCCATGCCGCAACCACGGCCGACACGCTGGTCACGCCGATGAACGACAGCTTCGTCGACTTCGACCTCATCGGCCAGGTCGAAGGCGAAAGCTTTCGCGTCAAGAAACTTTCCTTCTACGCCGAACTGATCTGGGAAGCGCGGATCAAGCGCAGCCGCGCGACGGTGGAGCAGAGCCGTCGCCAGATGGACTGGGTGGTGGTGCGCAACCGCACCAGCCACACCGAAGCACGCAACATGGCGCGCATCGAACAAGCGCTGACCGAGATGTCGCGCCGCGTCGGTTTCCGCGTGGCGCGTGGCTTGTCCGAACGCGTCATCTATCGCGAATTGTTTCCGTCGGGCCTTACGCTGCTCGACAAGGGCCACCTTGGCGACCTCGGCACCAGCCACCTGGTCGCGAGGCAGGAACTGCGTGGGCTCATCGCGGGACTGCGTCTCCCGGGGACCAGCGCAGCCCGGGACGAGGAGGATGTTGCCTGATGATACGCCTTATTGCCTTGGCCATTCTGGTTTCCGTCGCATGTCGCTGGATCTTCGGAAAATGGCCGTGGGAATACCTCAAGGCGCCTGACACGCGTCAGCAGGCTTTGTCCAAGGCGCGCAAGCTGCTCGGCGTCAGCGAGCGAGCCGACGCGCAGGAAATCCGCGACGCACATCGTCGTATTGTTGCAATTATCCATCCCGACAGGGGCGGGAGCAGTCAGGAAATGCAGGAGGTCAACGCTGCGCGTGACCTCCTGCTCAATGAACTGCCCTACGAAGCCCCGGAGAGTAGTGAATGAGTCACAGTTTCAACCCCACGATCCTGCGCGAATACGACATTCGCGGGATCATCGGCGAAACGCTGGGGCCCGACGATGCGCGTGCGATCGGAAAGGTGTTCGGCTCGATGCTGGCCGAGGCGGGGGGCAAGCGGGTCGCAGTGGGCTATGATGGGCGAGTGTCTTCGCCGATGCTCGAGCATGCCTTGGTCGAAGGACTGAGCGCTGTAGGGCTGGATGTCGTGCGGGTCGGCATGGGGCCAACCCCGATGCTCTATTACGCGGAAGCCTCTGCCGACGATGTCGACGGCGGTATCCAGATCACGGGCAGCCACAACCCGGCCAATTACAACGGCTTCAAGATGGTGTTCCAGGGGCGACCGTTCTTCGGCGCGGATATCCAGGAGCTTGGCCGACGCAGCGCGGCCGGTGAATGGCGTGATGGGACGGGTTCGGTCGAAGCGCGCGATGTCATGGAGGCCTATGTCGCCAAGATGCTGGCGGCGCTCGACGGGATCGATCCGGCCAGGCTCGAGGGGGTGCGGATTGGTTGGGATGCGGGGAATGGCGCCGCTGGCCCGGCGTTGGAACGGCTCGTTGCTGACCTGCCGGGCGAACATCACCTGCTCTACACCGAAGTCGACGGTAACTTCCCCAACCACCATCCCGATCCAACGGTTGAAGCGAATCTCGCGGACTTGCGCGCGCTGGTCGCTGAGAAATCGCTCGACTTCGGGATCGCCTTCGACGGTGACGGGGACCGCATCGGCGCGATCGACGGCGAAGGGCGGGTCATCTGGGGCGACCAGCTGCTGATGATCTATGCCGAGGACCTGCTGGCAAAGCGCAAGGGCGCAACGATTATCGCTGACGTGAAGGCGAGCCGGGCACTGTTCGATCACGTGGCCGCGCATGGCGGGCAGCCGCTGATGTGGAAGACCGGCCATTCGCTGATCAAATCCAAGATGAAGGAAGTCTCCTCGCCGCTGGCGGGCGAGATGAGTGGGCACGTGTTTTTCGCCGACGAGTATTATGGCTTCGACGACGCGCTCTATGCTGGGGTGCGGCTCATCGCCGCCTCGGCGCGACTGGGCAGGTCGGTCACCGAGCTGCGCGGAGCGATGCCGGCGATGGTCAACACGCCCGAGCTGCGTTTCCAGGTCGATGAGAGCCGCAAGTTTGCGGCGATCGAAGAAATCGCCGCACGCATCGCTGCGAGCGACGCGGTGGCCAATACTACCGACGGCGTACGGGTCACCACCGATGACGGCTGGTGGCTGCTGCGCGCCTCGAACACGCAGGACGTGCTGGTCGCCCGCGCGGAGAGCGATAAGCAGGAGGGGCTCGATCGGCTCGTCGCGCAGATTGACGAGCAGCTCGCGCTGAGCGGGCTCGAACGCGGCGAGAGCGTGGGGCATTAGGTTTAACGGGCAGACTCTGTCTGATGACGCGATGAACGAACAGGCGGGCGTGATGAACGCTGGCGATGATGCGTGGCGAAGCGCTAGGTTGTTGCCGCATGGAAAGCCTTACGGTCCCACCTGAAATCGACGCCTGGTTCGCCGGGCGTGGGTGGCGTGTTCGGCGGCATCAGGCGGATATGCTCGCTGCCAGCGATGCTGGGCGGCATGCGCTGCTTGTCGCGGATACTGGGGCAGGCAAGACCCTTGCGGGCTTCCTGCCGACGCTGGCCGATTTCACCCCGTCGCGATTGGGCGGCAGCGAACTGCCCGAAGGACTGCACACGCTCTATGTCTCGCCCCTGAAGGCGCTGGCGCATGATGTGCAGCGTAATTTGCTTGCCCCGGTCGAGGAAATGGGGCTGCCGATCCGGATCGAGACGCGCAGCGGGGATACGCCGTCCGAACGCAAGAAGCGCCAGCGCACGCGCCCGCCGCATGTCCTGCTGACCACGCCCGAAAGCCTCTCGCTGCTGTTGTCCTATCCCGACAGCTTCGAACTGTTCCGTGGCCTGAAGCGTATCGTCATCGACGAGGTTCACGCCTTTGCCACCGGGAAGCGCGGCGACCTGTTGGCATTGGCACTTTCGCGCCTGCAAGCGATCGCGCCGGACATGCGCCGAGTGGCGCTATCCGCCACCCTCGCCAATCCCGAGGGGTTTCGCGAATGGCTCGCGCCGTGGGACGAAATCGATGCGGTCGAGTTGGTCGAAGGCGAAGTAGGTGCTGCGGCCGAGGTCGAAATCCTGTTGCCCGAGGAGGAGCGCGTCCCCTGGGGCGGGCATGCCGCGACCTGGGCGATCCCGCAACTCTATGACCAAATCTGCGCCAACCGCACCACGCTGATCTTCACCAACACGCGTTTCCTGGCGGAGTACATCTTCCAGAACCTATGGGATGTGAACGAGAGCAATCTGCCCATCGGTATCCATCACGGATCGCTGAGCAAGGAGGCCAGGCGCAAAGTGGAAGGCGCCATGGCACGGGGAGAACTTCGTGCCCTGGTGGCGACCGCCAGCCTTGATCTGGGCGTCGACTGGGGTGACATCGACTTGGTGGTCCAGATGGGGGCACCCAAGGGCTCATCGCGTCTGCTCCAGCGCATCGGCCGCGCCAACCACCGACTCGACCAGCCGAGCCGGGCCTTGCTGGTGCCGGGGAACCGCTTCGAATTCCTGGAGGCGACCGCCGCCAAGGAGGCGGTCGACGAGGGCGAGCGGGACGGTGAAGATTTCCGCCCCGGCGGCCTCGATGTGCTGGCCCAGCATGTGATGGCCTGCGCCTGCGCCGGGCCATTCCACGAGGATGCTTTGCTGGGCGAAGTGCGATCGAGCCTTGCCTATGCGTGGGTCGATGCCGTGGCATGGGAGCGCGTGCTCTCCTTCGTCGCCACCGGCGGCTATGCGCTCAAGGCCTATGACAAGTTCAAGCGCATCATCCGCGGCCGTGACGGCGTTTGGCGGCTGACACATCCGGAACAGGCGCATCGGCACCGGATGAATGCGGGGATCATCATCGATTCCGAAATGCTCGATGTGCGCATTAACGCCGGGCGGGGGCGTGGTGGACGCAGCTTGGGCAAGGTCGAGGAGCGCTTCGCCGCTGCGCTCAGCCCGGGGGACACCTTCACCTTTGCCGGGATGAGCCTCGAAGTGATCAAGGTGCAGGACATGGAGGTGGTGGTGAAGGCCGCCAAGGCCAGTGCCATGATCCCGAGCTATGGCGGGGCGCGCATGCCCCTGACCACGCACCTTGCAGAGCGTGTGCGCGCCATGCTGGTCGATCGCGCAGGATGGGCCCGATTTCCCGATGATGTGCGCGAATGGCTCGAGGTCCAGGATTGGCGTTCGCAGATGCCTGGGCCGGGGGATCTGCTGGTCGAAAGCTTCCCGCATGCCAAGCGCCACTACAGCGTCTATTACACCTTCGAAGGGTGGAACGCGAACCAGAGCCTCGGCATGCTGATCACCAGGCGGATGGAAGATCGCGGGCTGATGCCGGGCGGCTTCGTCGCCAATGACTACAGCCTGGCCGTATGGGGCCTGAAGCCGGTCGCGGATTATCGCCCGCTCTTATCGCCTGACATCCTGCAGGATGAGTTCGTCGAATGGCTGCAGAACTCGCACCTGCTGCGCCGAGCATTCCGTGAGGTCGCGGTGATCGGCGGGCTTGTCGAACGCCAGCATCCGGGCAAGCGCAAGACGGGCAAGCAGGTCACTTTTTCGACCGACCTGATCTACGATGTCCTGCGCAAGTATGAGCCCGATCACGTGCTGCTCGAGGCGGCCTGGGCGGATGCCCGGAACCGGTTGACTGATATCGGGCGCCTCACGAGCCTGCTCGAACGCTCGGCCGAGCAACTCGTTCATGTCGAACTTGATAGGGTTAGCCCGCTGGCGGTGCCGGTCATGGTGATGATTGGGCGCGAAGCAACCCCGCAGGGTTCTGTCGACGATGAACTGTTGCTCGAGGCCGAGACCCTTGCGGGTGCTGCTATGTGGGTCGACGAACCGGCAGAGCGAGACCTTGGCTAATCGGCACCGAAGGTTCGGTATTTCTCGTTGCCGACGAAGGCGAATTTCTCGACGCCCGAGTCCTTGATCAGGGCGATCGTCTTTGAGGAGCGATCGTAGCTGGCCAGGGGATCGGGCTCGAAGCGGACGACAGGTTGTTCGGCCATATTAGCAGCGGTCGCCAGCTGGTTGAGCAATGCTTGGCGGTCGAGCTCCTGCCCGTTCCAATAGAGCCGATCCTGCGCGTCGATATGGACCGTATTGGTTGCCTGGATGGTGAAGGTGCCAGTGCCATTGGGCAGGGGAATGGCCAGCGAGTGCGTAGCGATCGGGATGACCATGATGAACATGATCAGCAGCACCAGCATCACATCGATCAGCGGGGTGATGTTCATCTCGGACATGGGACGCGCCATCGAAGCGCTGCGGCGGTGGGTATAAGGCATGGCGACTCCCTCTTTCTATGTCATGACATAACATCACATTATTCTGATCGATGCAAGGGGAGTTGGCGTTGTTCTTGAACGCAAAAAGGGGCGGATCGCTCCGCCCCTTCTCTTACCTTGTTCCGATCTAACGGACTTGGGAAGTTTAATTCCCGAAGACGCGGTAGCGTTCGTTGCCGACGAAACCGAACTTGGTCACGCCGCTGCCCTTGATGATCTGCAGAACCTTGGCTGCCAGATCGTAACTGGCGAGCTGTTCGGGTTCGAACTGCAGCTCGGGCTCTGGATCGATGTTCTTCGACTCTTCCAGCAGCGTACGCAGCTGGCCCGTGTCGATCGGTTCCCCGTTCCAGAGAATCTGATTGTCCACGGTCAGCACCAGCTTGTTCTTGATCGGCTCGACAATCACGTCGGGCGGAACTGGGTTCGGCTGGGGCAGGTCGATGTCGACCGAGTGTGTCGCGACCGGAATCGTGATGATGAACATGATAAGGAGAACGAGCAGGACGTCGATCAACGGCGTCATGTTCATTTCCATCATCGGCGCGCCATCATCCTTGCCGCCTGACATTGCCATAGTGGGTTACTCCCTAATCTGCTCTGTCGAACCGGTCGGTCAACCGTTGGGGTCGACCGGGTTCGAGATGAAGCCGACGGTGGGATAGCCCGCCGCCTGGACGTTGTAGATCGCGCCAGCCACGCAGCCCCAGGGTGCATTCACGTCGCCACGGATGTGTACCTGCGGGATCTTATCCGGGTCTTCCATGATCGCCTCGGGGCCGCCGGCGCGCTGCACGATGGCATCGAGACGCTCGAAAGC